>NZ_JAMXMB010000012.1 GCF_024055635.1 Microbacterium yannicii | reverse complement strand
CATGCGCACCCACCCCGTCTTCTCGTGGAGTGACCCCGAGAGATCAGCGTGCGCGGTCTGCGGCCAGCCGACGGCTGAGCGTCACCGCCGCGGCCCGCACTGCCGGGGTGACACGATCAGGAAGCAGCGCGTCGACGGGGCCGATCACCGAGATGGCAGCGCTCGGCGCCTCTCCGGGGATGAGGAGGGCACCGGCCGCCGCCGCCACACCGATCGTGCACTCCTCGTGCTCGGCCGCGACCCCGCGCCGGCGGATGTCGGCGAGTTCGCGCAGAAGGACAGCCGGTTCGTCGACGGTGTGCGGTGTCTGCTTCGTCAACCCGCCGGATACGACGCGCGTCACCGTCTCGGGCGTCGAGAACGCGAGGATGGCTTTGCCGAGTGCGGTCGCGTGGGCGCGATCCCGCCCGCCGACCCGCGTGGAGAGCTCCAGCGCGCACGGGACGCGCAGCACCGCGACGACCACCACGTCCGCGCCGTCGAGCACCGCCAGCTGCACGGTCTGCCCGGTGACATCCCGCAGCTCCCTCATCACGGGGAGCGCGAGCCGGCGCAGCATCCGCGGCTGCGGGACGGTCTGGCCCAACTCGAAGAGCCGGACCCCGAGGTACAGCAGTTCACCGTCACGGTCGAGGAATCGCTGGGCGACGAGGTCTGCGGCGATCCGCGACACCGTGGATTTCGGGAGATTGGCGCGTCGGGCGAGCTCCGAGACGCCCAGCCCTTCGTCGTCCTCGCCGAAGGCGTCGAAGACGGCGGTCACGCGGTCGAGGACGCTGACCGAGTCGGTCCAGCTCGCGGTGCGCATCGGGCCGCTACGCCGCCGCGGCGAGCCGCCGGCTCACCGTGCTCCCCGCAGCACGGACGAGCGGCGCGGCGCGCTCGGGGTCCATCGCGCCGCTCGGACCCGCGATCGAGATCGCGCCGAGCACCGCGCGGGCGCTCGAGAGGACGGGGCTGGCGACGGCCAGGATGCCGGGGTACGACGCCTCGACATCCATGGCCACCACGGCATCACGGACGTGGGCGAGCTCTTCGCGGAAGTGGTCCGCGTCGTCCTCGACGAGTGGCGCGCTGATCCGGTCGACGACGGCCGGATCCGCGCAGAACGCGAGGTAGGCCTTGCCGCTCGCGGTCGTCAGAGCCGGGGACCGCATGCCGGCGCGGGTCGGCAGCATCGGAAGCCGGCCGGCCACCGCGGCGATCGACACCATGTCGGTCCCCTGCTGCACCCACAGCCCCACGCGCTCGCCGGTGATGTCGCGCAGATTGCGCAGGACGGGTGCCGCCGCCGCGACCAGCCGCCGGGGCAGGCTCGCTCGGGCCCCGAGCTCGAACAGGCGCAGCCCGAGGGCGACGCCCTCCTCGGTGCGTGCGAGGTAACGCTGGCCGGTCAGCTCGGTGACGAGACGCGAGACTGTCGACTTGGGCAGCCCCGTGCGGGCGGCGATGTCGGTGATCGTGATCGAGCCGTCCGACTCTTTCACGGCGTCCAGGATCGCGAAGATGCGATCCAGCACCGAGACCGGTGCGCGCGTGTCGGGGGGAGTCGTGTTCCATTCGGCGAGACTCATCATCGAGTGTCCTCTCCCAGCGGGTTGAATCGTCGTCGATCGCCCTTCGGTTGTCGAACGTACTAGTTAGTACAGATCCATGCAACGCTAAAGACAAGAATCACGCGGGCACCAGCGCCGGTGTCCGCAGGGAGGTGCCATGCGCACGTCGATCGCGACGGTCTGCCTGAGCGGAACGCTCGACGAGAAGCTCGTCGCCGCGAGCACGGCGGGGTTCGACGGAGTCGAGATCTTCGAGCCCGACCTCATCGCCTCCCCCCACTCGCCGGAGGACATCCGCGACCGCGCCAGCGCGCTCGGACTGACACTGGACCTCTACCAGCCCTTCCGGGACTTCGAGGGAGTGGGTCCCGAGCTCCTCGAGCAGAACCTCCGCCGCGCGGCCGCGAAGTTCGCCCTCATGAACCGCCTGGGCATCGAGACCATGCTGCTGTGCAGCAACGTCGCGACCGCGCGCAGCGGCGACGAGCAGCTCGCCGCCGCCCAGCTGCGCCAGCTGGGTGATGTCGCCGCCCGCTTCGGGGTGCGCGTGGCGTACGAGGCGCTCGCCTGGGGCCGGTTCGTGGACAGCTACGAAGCTGCCGCACGCATCGTGCGGCTCGCCGACCATCCCCGTATCGGCCTGTGCCTGGACAGCTTCCACATCCTGTCGCGCGGCCACAATCCCGAGGCGATCGAGACCATCCCGGCCGAGAAGATCTTCTTCGTCCAGATGGCGGATGCCCCGCTGCTCTCTCTCGATGTGCTCTCGTGGAGCCGGCACCACCGCCTGTTTCCGGGCGAGGGCGGGTTCGACCTCGGAACGTTCATGGCTCACCTGGTGCGCACCGGGTACGACGGCCCCGTCTCGCTGGAGATCTTCAACGACACCTTCCGCCAGGCCGATCCGCTGGCCACCGCCATCGATGCACGGCGGTCGCTGCGCTGGCTGGAGCACGAGACGGCGGCGGCTCTGGGCGCCCCTGCCGGCGGTCGCGCCGCGCGCATGTCGACGCACAACCTGCCAGCGGTCGAGCCCCCCGCCGACGTCAACTACGTGGAGCTGCGCACCGGCGAGGTGGCTGAGCTCCGGCGGCTTCTGGCTCAGCTCGGCTTCCGGCCGCACGGGGAGCATCGCACCAAGCCCGTGGAGCTCTGGACTCACGGCGCCGCTCGGGTCGTCCTCGGCGCTCCGGAATCCGGACGCGCGCAGCCGACCGTCGCGGGCATCGGCCTCTCGGTGGGCGATCCCTCTCTCGCCCTGCGCAGGGCCAGACAGCTGTTCGCCCCCGAGGTGCCCCGCGCCGAAGGCGAGGGCGACGAGCCGCTGGTCGGCGTGAGCGCTCCCGACGGTTCCGAGGTGTTCTTCGGCGCCGGCCGAGGAGCGGAGCCGAGGTGGGTGGGTGAATTCGGCGCGCCTGACGGCGACGACGCGGGCATGATCGAGCGCGTCGACCATCTCAACCTCGCTCAGCCCTGGCAGCACTTCGATGCCGCAGTGCTCTTCTTCCACTCCGTCCTCGACCTTCGCACCGAGGCATCGGTCGAGGTGGCCGCCCCCGTCGGCCTGGTGCGCAGTCAGGTGCTGCACAGCCCGAACGAGGTCCTGCGGATCGCCCTGAACCTGGTGCCCTCGGGAGCCGGCGAAGACGCGATCCTGCCGCAGCACATCGCGTTCGCGACCTCCGACGTCCTCGAGCTCGCCCGCGCCGCTCGCGCGCGCGGCTTCCGGCCGCTCGACATCCCGTCGAACTACTACGACGACATCGAAGCGCGCTACCAGATCGACCCCGCTCTCCTGGACGACCTGCGGGAGCTGAACGTCATGTACGACCGCGACGAGGCCGGGGAGTTCCTGCACTTCTACACGCACCCGATCGGCACGGTGTTCCTCGAGGTCGTCGAGCGTCGCGGCGGGTACGCGGGGTACGGGGCGCTCAACGCGCCGGTCCGCCTGGCGGCGCAGTATCAGCACCGCCGCGCCGGCGAAGGGGTCCTCGCGTGACGGGGCAAGGTGCCGACGCATCGACTCCCCACCCGCCCGGCGACCGCTACCTCGTCGGGCTGATCGGTGAAGGCATCACCGCATCGCTGACTCCCGCACTGCATGAGGGCGAAGCACGTGCACTCGGCCTCGACTACGAGTACCGCATCTTCGACCTCCTGGAGCTGGGCCGCCCGGCGGAGGATGTCGGTGCCCTCCTCGCCGATGCACAGGCCGCCGGCTTCACCGCGATGAACATCACGCATCCCTGCAAACAGCTGGTCCTCGACCTGGTGGACGAGCTCGATACGGATGCCGCGCACCTGCGCGCCGTGAACCTCGTGGTGTTCGACGCCGGCGTCCTGCGCGGCTACAACACCGACTGGCTCGGCTACCGCGACGGTCTCCTCGCCGGCCTGCCCGGCGCGTCGTTCCAGCGAGTCGTGCAGATCGGGTGCGGAGGCGCAGGCGCCGCCACCGCCTATGCCCTCCTGTCGGAGGGCGCGGAACGGCTCGACCTCTTCGACGCCGATCCGCGCCGCGCGGACGAGCTCGCCGCCCGCATGCGGCGCCGGTTCCCGACGCAGGTCGTCACGACGCTCTCGCCAGAGCAGCTGGCGTCCGCCATCGCGGGTGCGAGCGGGATCGTGCATGCCACACCGATGGGCATGCTCCACCATCCCGGGGTGGCCTTCGACCTCGGCCTCCTCCCGCCGGAGGCGTGGGTGTCGGACGTGGTCTACCGGCCCCTCGAGACCGACCTCATCCGGGAGGCCGCCCGTCGAGGACACCCGGTGCTCGACGGAGGGCGGATGGCGGTCGGACAGGCATGCGCTAGTCTCCAGATCATCACGGGCATCCAGCCTGATCGCGACAGAATGCAGCGGCATTTCCGTGGGCTCATCAGCGCCGAGGAGCGGTCAGGGACGGGGAAGGGCGGTCGATGAGCGATCAGCTGAGCGATGTGCGAGAGACGCCGACGACCGAGCGTGCGGTCCGCACGCAGGACGACATCCTCCGGATCGCCACCGCCGAGTTCGCCGCCAACGGCTACGCCGGCGCGCGCGTGGACGAGATCGCCGCGCGCACGCGCACCACCAAGCGGATGATCTACTACTACTTCGGCTCCAAGGAGGGGCTGTACCTCGCCGTGCTGGAGCGCGTGTACGCCCAGATCCGCCAGGTCGAGCGCGGCATCCACGTCGAAGAGCTGTCGCCGGATGCCGCCCTGCGGACGATCGCCGAGGCCACCTACGACCACCACACCACTCACGAGGCGTTCATCCAGCTGGTCAGTATCGAGAACATCCATCGTGCCGAGCATCTGCGCCAGTCCGAGACCATCCTGCGCGAGAACGCCACCGCCATCACGCTGCTCGAGGAGGTCATCGAACGCGGCGTCCGCGCCGGCACCTTCCGCGACGATGTGGACGCCGTCGACGTGCACATGATGATCAGCGCCTACGCCTGCTTCCACGTCGCCAATCGCCACACCTTCGCCGCCATCTTCGAGCGCGACATGCTGGACCCCGATCTCCAGGACTCCCACCGGCGCCTGATCGGCGACATGGTGGTCGCCACGATGACGGACCGCGCCGCGCGCTGACGGCCCCGGTCCGCCCGACCGGCGTCAGTCCGAGGGGGCTCGCAGCGCGGAGAGACGACGCGTGATCGTCATCGCCGCCGCACGCAGCACCTGCGCGACCCGGTCGGCATCGACCTCCTCACCGTTGCCCGAGACCGACACGGCTCCCGCCAGGGTCCCCCCGGGCGCGAAGATCGCGTTCGCGGTACAGGACACCCCGCCGACGAACTCCCCCGCCTCGGTGGCGAGCCCGCCCCGGCGGATGCCGGCGAGCTGACGCCGCAGCACCGACGAATCGGTGATCGTCTGCGGCGTCCACGGCACCAGGGGCGCCGGCAGCACGTCGTCCCCCACTGTGTGGGCGAGCACCGCCTTGCCGAGCGCGGTCGCGTGCAGGGGCAGCCTTCCCCCGGTGCGCACGATCGACGGCCCTGCCGCCCGGCCGCGCATGACGGCGATGCAGACCGCCTCCTGCCCATCCCGGATCGCCAGATGCACGTTCTCGCCGGTGCGGTTGCGAACGTCGGCCATGACCGGCAGGGCGGCGATCCTGAGCTCGCGCGGCTGCTCGGCGAGCTGTCCCAGCTCGAACAGCCGAAGTCCCAGGTGGATCAGCTTGCCGTCGCGCTCGAGATATCTCTGGCGCACCAGCGTCGCGACCAGGCGCGAGACCGTCGATTTCGGTAGGCCTGCGCGCAGTGCCAGCTCGGAGATCCCCATGCCCCGGTCGTCGCCGTCGAACGCTTCGAGGATGCAGGTCATCCGGTCGAGGACGCCGACCGCGTCGCCGGCGATCGCGGACATGACTCAGGCCACCTGCAGCGCCAGCCGATGGGTGAGCGCGAGAGCCGCGTGGCGTACCAGAGGCGCGATCCGCTTCGGGTCCATGTCGGCGACGGGACCCGCGACCGAGATCGCCGCCACCGGCAGGCGCTCCGGTGAGAGCACGGGGCTCGCGACGCCGACGACGCCGGGGAAGGTCTCGCAGCGGTCGATCGCGACGGACTCCGTCCGCACGGCGACGAGCTCCTTCTCGAAGGTGCGCCGCCTGCTCGAGTCGAGGCCGGTGATCACGCTGCCGAGGACGCCCTCGTCGATGGTGAAGGCCAGCACCGCCTTGCCGAGCGCGGTGGTCACCGACGGGACCCGGACCCCCGCCCGGGACGGCACGGGCCGCAGCCGCCCGCGGACCGAGATCACCGAGAGCATGTCGCGGCCCTCCTGCACGGCGACGTTGAGGTGCTCCCCCGTCGCGTTGTAGAGCTCGGCCAGCACCGGGAGAGCGGCGGCCGTGAGCCGGCGCGGCGTGCTCGCCCGCGCTCCGAGCTCGAAGAGGCGGAGGCCGATCGTCACGCCGTCCTGGGCGCGCATGAGATAGCGCTGGCGGACCAGGTCGCCGACCAGCCGCGAGACTGTCGACTTCGGGATGCCGGTGGCGGAGGCCAGCTGCGTGATGGTCGTGGAGCCGTGCGACTCGCGGACGGTGTCGAGGATGGCGAGGATCCGGTCGAGCACCGACACGGGCTCGTCTCTGACAGCGGATCGCATGTGTGCAGTATCCGTCGGCGTGGAGGACGCGGCAAGCACGCAGGTCGGGACGGCGCCGAAGGTTCCACCCAGTGGGACACGGGCACCGGAGCGGTCGCCGGCGCGACCGAGCGGGGGCCAGGACCCGTCGGAAGGACGTGCCCTGGCCCCCGCTTCACGCACCATGATGGCGCGCTCCCGCGTCGATCAGGCGGTGCAGAACGGCTTGATGCCCATCGCGCTCTCGAGACCCTCCATCACGTGCTGCTTGAAGAAGTCGTCACCCGCGAGCGGGGCGTCGGTCCACGCCGCGACGTCGTGACCGAGGGTCGTCAGCCAGGACCTGCCGCCGTCGTAGTACTGGCACCAGCTGACCGGGTGCGATTCACCGTGGCCCGCCGGGGTCGCCTCGCTCGTGGCCTTGTCGACCTCGAGCAGCACATTGACGAAGCTCGGGTACGGCGTCAGGTTGTACCACTCGTCCTTGAACGCCCAGGTCTTGGGCAGGAACGAGGTCGACACGTCCCGGTTGTTGATCGTCTCGACCGTGCCGTCGCGGTTCGGCCCGTGGTTGTAGAAGTTGGCGCCGCCGAGGAGCCCCTCGTAGTACTCCCACGAGTACTCTGCGCCGAACGCGTTGTGGATGCCGACGAAGCCGCCGCCGCCGCGGATGTACTGCATCAGCGCCGTCTGCGCGGTGTCATCGAGCGTGTCCCGGTTGGAGCTGAGGAAGACGACGGCCTGGTAGTTGTTCAGCCGGAACTGCGACAGGTCCTCGGTATAGTCGGCGGCGATGCCCCGCTCGGCCGCCCATGCGATCAGCCCCGCCTGGGCGACGTTGTCGGCGTTCAGCGGCGGGTTCAGGCCGGGCGCCAGCGGGCTGCCCAGGTGGGCGTGGCGCGGGCCCGCCGTCCGGCTCCAGATCAGGATCCGCTTCGGCTCGCCTTCCGTCCAGCCGTTGCCCCATTCGTGGTAGCACGACGGATCGATGCCGCGGCACACGCCGTAGTCCTTGATCTCGTCGAGGTAGATCTGGCTGGCGGTGGCGGGCTTGCCGTTGCCGTTGCCCTTGTCCTTGTCGGCGCCGGCTGCCGTCCCGGCGAGGACGATCCCCGCGCCGAGCGCCGCCGCCGCGACGAGCGCGACCCCGGAGCGTAGTAGCGATCTCATGTGATCTCCTTCGATCATTCGAGGTGGTCCTCGGGGCGTCGAAGCGCGATCGCCGCACTCGGCCGATGACGGCCTCCGGCCCCGCCTGGGGAGCGGGAACCCGGATCGACCCTCGGGTTGCTGAGAATGTAGGCGGGCCGCCACGACGTCGGCAACGCGCGTTCCATCCAGTAAGCCGGGCATCCTCCGCATGGCGCCGCCGGGTGCCGCCGGCGGCGGTTGCACAGGCCGACCGCCGCCGCAACCCCCTCGGGCTTCGCGCCCCGGCGGGGCTAGATTCCCGGCGACGGCTGAGCGCCGGGCTACCCGTGCCCGCGGCGTTCACGCTCGCGCGGTCGAATGCCACGCGGAGCGACCCGACGACACGCCGTGGGAGGTACCGCTGATGCCGCAACCGTCGCAGGAGCAGAACGAGTCCGCCACGCGCGATCTCGCCCCGGCCGACACCGACGACGACTCGCTCCGGATCTTCATCGTCGGCAGCGAGATCGAGCCGCTGACAGATGCCGCACTGGAGGACGTTCCGCCCATCGTCCGCCGCATCCGCCGGAAGGACGAGTTCATCTGGCTGCACCTCTTCGAGCCCGATGAAGACACCGTGCGACGCGCGCGCGACGTGCTCGGCATCCATCCCACCGCCGTCGCCGACGTCGTCTCACGCCGGCAGCAGCCGAAGGTGCAGAAGTTCGACGAGCATCTCTTCGTCATGCTCTGGAACGTGCTCCACACGCCCGAGGAGGCGCTCGTGCTGGGCGAGACGTTCCTCTACATCGGCGAGGGCTGGCTGCTCACGGTGCAGCGCGGCAACGGCGGCAATCCGCCCGATCTGCCGAAGTTGCTGGAAGAGGCGCCCGACCAGGCGCGCACCGACACGATGCCGGCGGCCTACACGATCATGGGCGAGATCGTCGACGGCTACGCCCGAGCGGCGGCGGCCGTCGAGTCCGCCCTCGAAGAGCTCGAGGAGCAGGTCTTCAGCGAGAGCGAGCGCGAGGACCACCACCGCATCTACCGGATCCGCAAGGACATCGGCCGCGTGGACCGTGCCGTCTCGAGCATCGCCGCGGCGCTGCACGAGAGCACCCGCCATCTCGAGACGCTCACCGTCGGCAGCGAGCGCATCGTGCCGTACCTGCACGACCTGCTGGACGACGCCGCGGGGACCGCGGCGTTGATCAACAACCAGAGCAAGGGTTTGGATGCGATCCTCTCCAGCTACGAGAACAACGTGGCGGCGCGGCAGAACCAGGACATGCGCACGATCTCGGCCTTCGCGGCTCTCCTCGCCGTGCCGACCCTCATCGCCGGGCTCTACGGCATGAACTTCAAGAACATCCCGCTCGTGCAGTGGCAGTACGGGTGGATCGTGATCGGACTGACGATCGTCGTCCTCGATCTCGTGATCTACGGGCTCTTCAAGCGCCGCCGCTGGCTCTGACCGGCAGCGCTGAGACGGATCACGCCGCTCGGAGAAGCCCGCTGCTGCCCATCAGTCGCTCCGGCACCAGCTGGATCGCGACCCGGGACGGATTCACGCGCGGCTGACGATACCGCCGCGCGTAGAGCTCGACCGCCCGCGCGACTTCTTCGGGATCGTCGTGCACCGTCGCGCGTGCCGGGAATGCGAGCCACCGCGCCCCGTCGACCTGGCTGACCGTCGCGGTGCCGTCGCGCAGGATGTTGCGCACCTTCTGCGAGTCGCGTGACGTGATGATGCGCAGAACGCCGCCGTCGAAGGTGAAGCCGACCGGGACCGAATGGATGCCGCCCCACCGCGCCATGGTCGACAGCGTGCCGATGTGCCGCTCGCGGACGAACTCGACCCCCGCCTCCGACAGTTCCCGCATGATCCCACGCTAGTCGCCGTGAGACGGGCCGACGGTCATCGCGGTGCTGAGATCTCCGCCACATCCGAGGGAAGGGTGCCGCGCTGCAGCCACTGCTCTGCCGGAGACGGATGCCGCGGGTCTATCGTTCTCGCATGACGACGACTCCGCCCGGGTGGTACGACGACGGCCACAGTGCCCTGCGGTGGTGGGACGGCTCGCGGTGGACGGAGCACGTCGCCGAACCCGACCCCGTCCCGGCGGAACCTGCGCCCGGTCCGGACGCGGTCGCGACCGACGCTGCGGCCACTCACGATCCCGGATATCCCTCCGACTCATCCGCCCCGCTCGCCCCTGTCGGGGCGTACCAGGATGCTGGAGCCGTGCCCTCCGTCGGGGCGCCCGCGTCCCCGGCACCGGCGACTCCTCCGTCACCGCCGAAGTCCAAGCTCTGGATCGTATGGGTGATCGTCGGCGTCGTCGTGCTCGCGTTCCTCATCCTCGCGGGCGTGCTCCTGTCCCGGCTGCTGGTCGCCGGTGTCGGGCAGATCGGCTCGTCCGGCTCGGGCGGGCCCGCCGACGCCGATCAGCAGGCCGCGGTCGCGGCGGTCGAGCTTTACGACGACGCCTGGCAGGACGCCGATTGCGACGCGTACGTGGCGTCGACGACGGAGGGTTTCCGCACGGAATCCGGGCTCACGGACTGCTCGGCATTCGAGAGCGAAGCCGAGGCGTTCGGGTCGGCGGTCGAGGACTACGAGGTCGAGGTCACCGACGTCCGGCAGGAGGAGGACGCGATCGTCGTGACCACCACTGAGACCTTCACCGCCCTGGTCGACGACAACGGCGAGCCGCTCGACGAACCCACCGATGACTCGATCGACTGGGTGTACACCGTCGTCGCCGACGGCGACGATTGGGTCATCGACGACCTGCAGTGATCCGGCGCCCGCGTGACGGCGGAGCCGCGCGACGGCGGGGCGGGCATCGGTTCTGGATCGATTGATGCCGTCGCCGTCGCCAAGGGCTATGCTCCGGCCATGGGGAGCTCTGGGGGCTCGTCCGGCAGCGGCCGTGGCCGCACCCGACGCACCGCCGACACTGTCGGCGGATATGCCCGCGACAACGAACGGCATCGGGCATCTCGACGGCCACGGTGGCGACATCGACGGATCGGCGCGGCGGTTCTGACCGTCATCGTGGGCGCGGCCGCCATCACCTCGCTCCCTGCCGTGGCGGCAGCCTCCACGTCCACGCCCGACGTGAGGCTCTCCGCCGTGCCGTCTCCGTCGCCCTCCGACTCCGACGGGAACGCGGCGGACGTCATGAGGGCTGTCGCTGCCTACGAACGGGCCTTCGCCGAAGAGGACTGCGACGGGTTCGTCGCGGCGACGACCACCGCGTACCGGGAGCGCATCGGCCTGGGAGACTGCGAGGTCTTCGCTCAGTACGCCGGCGACCGCGCTGAGATTCTGGAATCACTCGAGCTGACACCGATCTCCGCGGTGGGACTCGGTCGCGGGACGATGGCGGCGCTGTTGCACACCGCGGCTCAGAGCTACATCGACGAGAACGGTCGGCCGGTCGCCACTCCGGTGACGCTCGAGGCCGACCATCGATACCACCTCGTCCGCGCCGACGGGGCGTGGAAGGTCGATGCCCTCCACGACGTCACCGACGGTCGCACCGAGGGCCAACTGACCTCCGCCGAGAAGCAGGCGGTCGCCCGGACGATGTCCGACTGGCGAGCGGCATACTCATCCGGGGACTGCGCTGCCCTCGAGGCGTCGACGACGGCGGGCTATCGCGAACTGATGGCGTGGACGGACTGCCCCGCCTTCGAGCAGTCCATCAGCGATCAGAACGCCTACTGCCCGATGGACGTCCACCCCGAAGACATGCGCTACCGCACCAACGTCGATCCGCACATGGGCGAGATCATCGTCGACGTGGTCGAGGTGTGCACTCTCGACGTCGACGAGTCCGGCGCTCCGATCGACCCGCCGTACGAGGCCGGCGCGCCCTACCGATACCACCTCGTCGACGAGGACGGCACGTGGAAGATCGCCGAGGGAGAGAACGGCGCCGCGGCGGAGGACGAGCCGTCGAACGCGAACGAACGGGCGGCGATCGAGACCATGCGCGCGTACAACGACGCGTGGCTCGAGGTCGACTGCGACGCGTATCTGGCGTCGACCACCGCATCCTTCCGCACCGCGCTGAACACGAGCGGCTGCGCGGCTTTCGGCCCCGCATCGCGCTCGTACAGCGAGTCCATCGCCAACTTCGCCCTCACGCCGACGGACATCGAGCGGTCGTCGGCGACCAAGTTCGAGATCAAGTCGCACGAGACCTACGACTCGCTCACGGATGCCGACGGCCAGGTGATGGACGCCCCCATCCCGGTCGACGAGTACTGGGTCTACACCGTGGTCCTGGTGGACGGCATCTGGGTGATCACCGACGTCGTGATGCTGCTGTGACCCCGACCCACCGCTGAGCCGCCACGATCGAGGGCCGGTCGCCGAGATCTCGGAGTGACGCCTGCGGCATCACGCGAAGTCGTCGTACCCCTGCGTGTGGCCCACCTCATCGCGTGACATGGGTGTGTCGCCGTGGGGAACGAGGCGATGCGCCTGGGCGACGATGGCCTGGACCGCACGGTGATCGACGAGTTCGTCCCCCGCGGTCGAATGCGTCTCAGCGTTCACGCGCGTCTGCCATCCGATCGTGAGCATCGCCTGCTCGATTCCTCCATGGGCGGCGCGATAGGGGATCTCGACGACGTCGACACGCTGCTCGTTCGAGAGTGCGATCCCGAGCCGCACCACGGCGTCGGCGATCCGGTCGCCGGTCAGGTAGGTCCCTGTCCCGTTCGTCAAGAACTTCATGTGTGCACCCGGTCTTCCGTGAGAACGCCGGGGTCCGGGGCGCGCGGCAAGTATACGCCCGGGTTTTCGGCGTGTCAGCCGGGTAGTCCGTCGGCGTCCGGTTCGCCGATGCGGAGCTCGCGATTGACCAGCCGCGCCGCGACGGCGCTCAGTGGCAGCTGGTTGCGGCGGGCGTACGAGCGGATGATCTGGAAGGCGTCGTCGATCGGGACGCCGTTCGTGAATGACACGACACCCTTGGCCTGCTCGATCACGATCCGCGACTGGAGAGCCTGCTGCAGCTGATGTGCAAGCAGCTCGGACTCCCGCAGCGAGCGCTCGTGGAGGATGCCGATCGTGGCGACGTCGGCGAAGGCCCGCGCCGCGACGACATCGAAGTCGTCGGGAGGGCCCTCTTCCACACGAAGCAGGTTGAGTGCCCCGATGGTGGTGTCGCGAAGGCGCAGCGGCACGGCATCGATGGCGCCGAAGCCGTGCGCGGTCGCACTGTCGCGGAACGCACCCCACTTCTCGGGGACCGACGCGATCGAGGCGACTGTGACGGCCGCCCCGGTGCGATAGCACTCGATGCACGGGCCGGCCTGGGCGCCCAGCTGCATGAGCTCCACCAGGCGGCTCGCCTCGCTCGTCGAGGCGACGACCTGCAGGTCGCCCACGTCGTCGGCCAGCAGGATGCCCGCGGCGGAGATCCCGAGGACGTCGTGGCAGGCATCGACCAGAAGCTGGAGCAGGTCGACCACGTCGTAGTCGTCGACCATGGTGTCGGCCAGCATGGCGAAGGTCTGGAGCATCCGACTGTCGCGCGAGGTCTTCGTCATGACTCGACCTCGATCCTGTCGTCGCGCCGCGTGAAGCGCAGGCGCCCGGCGACGACGTCTTCCGCGACATCCGCCATGGACCTGCCCGTGGCGTACGCCTGCCCCTGGATCACGAGACGCGCATCCTCCGGCGTCAGGTCGAGCTGGGCGAGGACGACGCCGGTCGCCTGATGTACGACGCGACGCGAGAGCGGCTGCTGGAGGTCCTCCTCGCGGGCGTGCTCGTCGAGCGCCAGCCGCAGGACGTGCCGGCTGATCACGTACGCGAGTGCGGATGCCCGCTGCTCATGGTCGGGGTTCAGCGCGATGGGCTGACGGGAGTAGAGGTCTACGGCGCCGATGCGCAGGGCGCCGACCAGCAGTGGGAAGGCGAACAGCGAGCTGACCTCCTCCCCGTCGAGGGCACCGACGAATGCCGGCCATCGCTCGCGACCCTCCGACTGAAGGGATGCCGCGGAGACGGGACGTGCACTGCGCAGCGCATCCCAGCACGGGCCCTCGCCGAGGTCGAACTGCAGTTCGTCCAGACGCGCCGCCCGGTCGTCGCTCGCCGACAGGGTCTCGCTGCCGAAGACGTCCCCGAGAGTCGACACCGCCGCCCCGCTGATCGGCAGGAACTCGACGAACGGCGTGCTGAACTCTTCGGGCCGATCGCCGGACTGCTCGAGGTGCGCCAACGCGGCGGCGAAGTTGCTGCTCATCATCTCTCCTCGCCCCACGCTACCCGCGCGGACCGAGCCTGCCCAGCACCTGGTGCCGAGTGCGCGCCGTCGAAGGGGGCGCGGAGAGGCCCCGATCGGGTGCATCCTGTCTTCAGGTGCAGGTGACCGGAATGTACCCGCGGTCCGGTCCGTCGCTCGGATCCCGGCATCCGGAGGTCTCATGGGCAAGTTCATCTACGAGGGCGCGATCAAGGTCGACTTCGACGACCGTGTGCTGGCTCACCTCATGGTGGTGATCAGCGCGAAGCTGCGCCGCGGCGAGTCGTTCTCGTTCAGCTTCAAGGATGACCCCAGTATCGGCAACGGCCGCACCACCGTCTGGATCCACTCGCACGCCTCTCTCGTCTACAAGTTCTACGGCAGCAGGCAACCGCCCATCAACCGGGCGTGGATCGAGGCTCTCATCTACACCGCGAACTCGATCACGGGCCTCCACATCGTGCCCGAGCCTCCCGAGCGCAGCGACGACGCCACTGCCTGGATCCACGAGCACTGAGCCGCCGTCCCGCTGGCCGCCGTCCCGCCCACCCCGGCGTTAGCACGAGCCCCCATGACGTGCAATGGCGTGGGCGAGTCCTGGCGGCCACGCCACGCTGGAGAGCATGGTGTTCCTCGGATATCACGCGTCCCACGAGCAGCTGCCGCCGTCGACACTGCTCGCCGCCGTCCAGGAGGCGGAGCGCGCCGGCTTCGACGGGGCGATGTGCTCGGACCACCTCGCCCCGTGGGGACTCGCGCAGGGTGAGTCGGGCTTCGCCTGGAGCTGGCTCGGCGCGGCCCTCGCTACGACGTCGTTCCCGATGGGCATGGTGTCCGCTCCCGGGCAGCGATACCACCCGGTCATCGCCGCGCAGGCGCTGGCCACTCTGGCGGAGATGTTCGAGGGGCGCTTCTGGTGCGCCCTCGGCTCGGGCGAAGCGCTCAACGAGCACGTCACCGGCGATGCCTGGCCTGCGAAGCCCGAGCGGCAGGACCGCCTGGTGCAGGCTGCAGACGTCATGCGCCGGCTCATCGCCGGCGAACGAGTGACGCACGAGGGCGCGTTCGCGGTACACGACGCGCGCGTCTGGTCGCGGCCGCAGAACCCGGCACCGCTGCGCGCTGCTGCCGCCTCGGCCGAGACGGCAGCGTGGGCGGCGTCCTGGGCCGACGGCGTCGTGACCGTCGGCCACGACGCCGACACGGTGGGGCGGATCCTGTCGGCATATCGGGATGCCGGAGGCAGGGGTCCGTGCGCGGTGCAGGTGCATGTGAGCTTCGCGGAGTCCCGCGCCGAAGCGCTGCGGATCGCGGCGGACCAGTGGCGTCAGGCGACCGTGGACCCGGCACTGATGTGGGATCTCATGCAGCCGGAGGACTTCGACCGGCTCGCCGACCCTGACGACACCAAAGCGCTAGAGCGCGGCATCCTCATCTCCGCCGATGAGCGGGACGTCGCCGAACGCCTCGGCGCGCTGGTCGGGGCCGGTGCGGACGAGCTGTTCCTGCACTCCGTCGCCAAGGATCAGACTCCCTTCCTGCGGCGCGCGAGAGACGGGCTCCTGGACGCGATCAGGGAGGCCGCGATCAGGGAGCGCGCGTGAAGCACGTGGGATGAACGAACCCACCCCGCTGCCGGGTTGCGAATGACACCGGTGTCAATCCCCTCCCGTGGCCGGCGATACGGACAGGAGGATTCGTACTGAGGAAGGAGTGCGCAATGGCTGATTTCACCCCGGAGGAGGCCGGCCCCCGCCGCGGCGAAGCCGTGGTGTTCTGGTCGTGGATCGCAGTCCTCGCGGTCGGCCTCGTCTACATGATCACGATTCCTCTGATCGGACGGTGAGCCATGCGACAGCTTCGCGACAACGCCCTCAGCCTGGTGTTCGGTGCGCTGTTCGTGCTCGCCCTCGCCGGGCAGTCCGTGGCCGGCTGGTTCGAGAACAACGAGCGACTGGCGCAGCACGGGATGCCGCCCGAGGCGTTCGGTGCCTTCCTGACGTCCTCGGAGTTCGTGGTGGATGTCGCCGAGAACTGGCAGTCGGAGTTCCTGCAGTTCTTCCTCTTCATCGCGGCGACGATCTGGTTCGTGCAGCGCGGGTCGCCCGAGTCGAAGAAGCCGGGCGACGAGGGCCCTGGCACGGACAAGGATCAGATGGTCGGCGAGCACGCGAAGCCGGACTCCCCATCGTGGGCGCGGGCTCGCGGCATCCGTCGGACGATCTTCTCGAACTCGCTGCTGCTCGTCATGGGAACCGTGTTCCTGTTGTCGTGGTTGGCCCAGTCGCTTGCGGGCACGGTCGTGATGAACTCGGAGAACGCGGAACACGGCCAGGCGCCTATCTCGTGGGTCGAATACCTGGGCTCGCCCGATTTCTGGAACCGGACGCTGCAGAACTGGCAGTCCGAGTTCCTGGCCGTCGGTGCGATGATCGCACTTTCGATCTTCCTGCGGCAGCGCGGATCGAGTGAGTCCAAGCCGGTCGGGCTGCCCCACTACGCCGCCGCGACGGAGAGCGAGTAGACGGTTCGCACAGGACCGCATGCGACCGCAAGCCCCTCCCTTCTGGCTCGTCCGGCTTCGTAGCCTGGGGTCATGGCGGTGGACGAACTATGGCTGGTGCGGCACGGCGAGAGCGTCGGCAATGTCGCCGCGACACAGGCCGAGATCGACGGCGCCGAACGGATCCCGCTCGACATCCGCGACGCCGACGTGCCGCTCTCGCCCACCGGTGAGGAGCAGGCGCAGGCGCTCGGCCGATGGCTCGACGGGCATCGCGACGACATCGACCTCTTCTGGGTCCCGCCGTATGCCCGAGCCCGGCAGACGCTCGCGATCGCGCTCGGCGACGCCGAGCGGACGGTTCCGGTGACGGCCGACGAGCGGCTGCGCGACCGTGAGCTCGGAGTGCTCGACCTGCTGACGCGCAGCGGCGTCGCGCGCTTCCATCCCGAGGAGACGGAGCGCCGGCTACATCTCGGCAAGTTCTATCACCGTCCGCCGGGGGGCGAGTCGTGGGCCGACGTGGCGCTGCGACTGCGGTCGTTCCTGCGCGACGGCCTCGAGCAGCCGGGCCGGTGTGCGCTGCTCGTCGCGCATGACGCGGTCGTGATGCTGCTGCTCTATGTCCTGCTGCCCATGCGCGAGGAGGAGCTGCTCGACTTCGCGGCCGGGCACACGGTGCTCAACGCGTCCGTCACGCACCTCGTGCGCACCTCGGACGGCTGGCGTCTGGAGACCTTCGCCGACGTGACGCACCTGCAGCGCGAGGGCGCCGAAGTCACCGTCCACCCGGGGAATCCCGATGTCGAACCCGAGTGAGCTCGTCAGCGGCGCCGTGCTGCGGGAGTGGGGCCTTCCCGAGCCCGGCGATTCGAAGAAGAGCCGCGGCGAGATCGTCATCGTCGGTGGCGCACGCAGCTCGCCGGGCGCCGTCATCCTGGCGGGCGAGGCGGCGCTCCGTGTCGGGGCCGGCCGTGTTGCGCTCGCGGTGCCGGCATCCATCGACGCCCACGTGGGCATCGCGATTCCCGAGGCCGGCATCTACGCGCTGCCCGACGACGCCGACGCACCGCTGGAGGGGCGGCTGGGAGAGCACCTCGCCTCGGCGGACGCGGTGCTGATCGGTCCGGGCTTCGACGACCCCGACGAGACGCGTGCCACGGTGCTGGCCGTCGCCGACACCGCACCCGCCTGCCTCGTGCTGGACGCGTTCGCGGTGGGAGTGCTGCCCGACCTCGACCGGAGCGCACTGCCGGGCACCATCGTCCTCAGCGCCAACAAGGAGGAGGCGGCGATCCTGCTCGGCCGTCCCCTCGCCGACGGCGATGAGCTGACGGACCTCCTCGAGATCGCGCGGCGATTCGACGCCGTCGTCAGCTGCTACGGGATCACCGCACATCCGGACGGCCGTTCCTGGCGGATCCCTGAGGGCGGTCCTGGGCTCGGCACGTCGGGCAGCGGCGATGTGCGCGCCGGCGCGATCGCCGGCTTCGCGGCCCGCGGCGTGGAGCCCGAAAGGGCGGCGATCTGGGGTGCCTGGACCCACGCCGCCGCGGGGATGCGGCTCACCGAGCGCATCGGCCTTGGCTTCCTGGCGCGAGAGCTCGCGGCCGAGCTCACCCCCACGGTGAAGGACGTGCTCTCAGCCTGACCGAACAACCGATTGTCGAAGGTCGTCAATCGGGTAACTGCGCCGCGATCCCGTCCATGCTGCGCGCGACGGCGAGCGTCGCGTCTCGGTCGTGCCACGGATGCTGGAGGCGCCCGGCCGCGATGGTCTCTTCGACGGCCGCCAGCATCGGCCGGTAGCCGTTTCCCTGGCGCGGGTGCTGCACGTGTTCGGGGCTGCCGAAGATGCGCTCGACGCTGCCCGCATGGACACGTGCCGACTGGCCGGCCCAGAACATCGGATCGAGGGTGATCCAGCCCCGCTCGCCGCTGACAGCAGCCGACAGGTCGAGGAACTCGATGCCCGACCACGCGAGTTGGGCGAACCTGCCCTCGCCGTGTTCCAGGGTCGCGTGACCTGCGATGTCCACGCCGTCCATGAGCGATCCGGTCGCCGAGATAGCCGTCGGGTCACCCAGGAACCAGTGCGCCAGGGTGACCGCGTAGATGCCGCGGTCGCGCAGCGCGCTGCCGGCGTGGGCGGGAGTGAGCTTCGTCCCGGCGGCACGGAACGGCGTCCCGAAGCTCGCCCGCACCGCTCGCACGTCGCCCACAGTGCCGGAGCGCACCCGCTCGAGCACGTCGACGTGGAGCGGATTGAAGCGCATCCACATCGCCTCCATGGCGAAGCGCCCGGTCGCCTGCGCCTTGGCGAAGATGGCCTCGACGTCTGCGGCGGAGGTCGCCATGGGCTTCTCCACGAGGACGTGCTTGCCGGCGTCGAGCGCCTCGAAAGCGATCTCGAGGTGGGTATGGGCCGGCGTCGCGATGTACACGACATCGATGTCCGGGCGCGCGAACAGCTCTTCCCGCCGCTCTGTCGCGAAGGGGATCCCGTGCTCGAGGGCGAACGCGTCGGCCCGGTCCTGACGTCGCCCCCAGACGGCGAGCACCCGCTCCGGTGCCACTGCTCGAAGGTCGGCAGCCATCCGCGCAGAGATGTCGCCGGTGCCGATGATTCCCCAGCCGTGCATTGTCGCCCCTTCCGCGCCGTGCCCCCATCATGGACGGCGATGGAGGGATTTGGCAACCGATTGTCAAACGGAAGGAAACGTGTTCTACTTGGGGGGCGGCAGTCCCGATGCCGTTCAGCATGACAAAGGAGTTCTGCGATGGCAGCACCAACGGCGACCGCGACGGTCCCGACCGCACGCCTGCCCTTCGGCAAGCTCGTCGCCTGGGCCGGAGCCGGCCTCTCCGCGGCGGCGAACTTCATCATCCTGGGCTACGTCGCGATCTACTGCACCGACACCCTGGGCCTCTCCCCCGCGATCGTCGGCGTGCTCCTTCTCGTCAGCAACCTGTGCAACGCCGCGCTGGCGCTCGTGGCGGCCTACATCGTGGACCGCAGCCCCGAGACGCGCTGGGGCAAGGCACGCCCCTACGAATTCGCGATCATCGGCATCTGGGCGACGACCTGGCTGATGTTCTCCACGCCGTCCGCGCTCGGTGAGACCGGCCGGATCATCTGGGTCTTCGTCACGTTCATCATGATCCAGGCCGTCTTCCGCACGCTCCTCGACGCGAACGACAACCTCTATCTCGCCCGCGCGTTCTACGGCCGCCGGGTCTACGCGAAGGTGACCACCCGGTCCGGCATCGTGACCTCCCTGGGGGCCATCGCGGTGACCGTCACCCTGCCGATGGTGCTGAATGCCGCCGGCAAGTCGCCCGAAGGCTGGTCGACCGCGATCGCGTGGTTCGCGATCCCGCTGGCCATCATCGGCATGTCCAGGTTCGTCTTCGTGAAAGAGACGCATCTCACCGCCGACGCCGGCGCTCCCCCGGTGAAGGTCCGCGACATCCTGGTCGCCCTGAAGGGGAACACCTGGATCTTCGCCATCGCGGCGCTGCAGCTCTTCGCATCGGCCATCAACGGTGCCGGCGCCGGCGCGTACTACTTCCGTTACGTGGTCGGCGATCTCGGCATGCAGTCGATCGTCCTGGGCGCAGGCATCCTGATCCTGCCCAGCATCATCTTCCTGCCCGTGATCATGAAACGGGTCGCCATCTCCCGCATCATCATGGCGGGCGCGGTGGCCGGAATGATCGGCTCGACCATCAACGCGTTCGCGGGCGCCAGCATCCCGATGCTGATCGTGGGCGGGCTGTTCACGGGACTCGCGCTGCTCCCGGTGAGCTATCTCGCCGCGGTGTTGATCCTCGACCTGTGCTCGTACAACGAGTGGAAGGGCAACCGCCGCCTCGAGAGCACCATCGGCGCGATCGTGGGCATCTTCACGAAGATCGGCGCGGGCCTCGCCGGAGCGTTCGTGGGGCTCGTGCTCACCATCGCCGGCTACGACGGCGGCGCCGAGACGCAGGCCCCTGCCGCGAACTCCGCCATCGTCGCACTGTACTCGTGGTTCCCGCTCGCACTCTTCGCCGGCGTCTTCGTCGTCATGATGGTCTACGGCCGCTTCGACCGGTTCATCCTTCCCCAGGCGCAGGCCGAGCTCGAGGCTCGCGGCGAGGAGGCGCACCACACCACCGAGTTCAGCCCCACCCCGCCGGTCATCGTCGGGGGGTCGGTCGGGGTCGACGCACACGCCGAGCTCGAGCTCCTCGCCGCCGAGCGCCTCGACGCTGAGGCGGACGCCCACGTCGCCGCGGCCAAGAAGAAGGCCTGACCGGATGACGCACCCGGCGATCTCGGTCCAGCTCTACTCCGTCCGGGAGCAGCTCGCCGACCTCGACGGCACCTTCGAGCGCCTCGCCGGGCTCGGCATCCGCTCAGTGGAGCCCTTCTCGCTCTACGACCGCGTGCCCGAGACAGCCACGGCGCTCGTCCGGCACGGGCTCTCGGCACCCACCGCGCACGCGCCGTTCCTCTCCGACGACATCGAGTACGAGGGGCGCCGCGTGCCGCTGCCGCCGCTCGTCATGACGCTGCAGGCGGCTCGAGCGCTGGGGGTTCAGACGCTGATCGATCCGATGGTTCCCGCAGATCGCTGGCAGAGCGCCGACGACGTCGATCGCACCGCTGAGCGACTGAACGCGGCCGCTTCCGAGGCGGCGGAGGCAGGCGTCCGCGTCGGCTATCACAACCACTCGTTCGAGTTTCATCACCGCATCAACGGCGCGTCCGCGTACGAGTACTTCGTGTCGAAGCTGGAACCCGCCGTCGTCCTCGAGGTCGATGTGTACTGGGCGGCGATGGCCGGACAGAATGTGCCGGAACTGCTCCAGCGGCTGGGCCATCGTGTCGTCGCACTGCACCTCAAGGACGGCGGCAGCATCCGCGATCCCTTCGGCACCACGGGCTACGCAGCCGAGCATCTGGACCAGGTGCCCCTGGGGCACGGCATCCTCGACATCGCGGGCATCCTTCGGGCCACCCCCGGCGTCGACTACGACGTCATCGAGTTCGATCACGTCGAGGGCGACGTCTTCGCCGCCATCGGCGAGTCGCTCGCCTACCTGCGGGCAGCACGCGGCGCAGACGTGCTAATGACGGACTGACGAGTCGCTCGGCGGCCGCGAAGTCGTGCAAGGGCAGGACGTTTCGACTCGCTCGTTCCTCTCTCGCTCAACGACCGGGGCAAAGTAGTCCGTCGCCTGAGCCAGGGAGCGCCGGCGACGGAGAGGAAGCGCCTCGACCGCTCAGCGAACGGGTGGGCGAGGGCCGGTGCTCCCGCGGACCACGAGCGTGGTAGCGAGGAGGCCCTCGTCGATGGCGTCGCGCCCGTCCTCGAGCCGGGACAGCACCTTCTCGACCGCACGCTGCCCGGCGAGCTCCAGCTGAGCCTGCACCGTCGTCAGCGGCGGGACGATCAGCTCGCTGCCGAAGATGTCGTCGAAGCCGGCCACGCTGAGTGCTCCGGGCACGTCGATGCCTGCGGCGGCCGCAGCCTGCATGAGCCCGATCGCCATGAGGTCGTTGAACGCGATGACGGCGGTCGCGCGTGCGGCCTGCACGCGGCGGAGCACCTCGCGCCCGCCCTCGATGGTGGGGCTGTTGGGGCCGATCTCGACCACTCCCACATCGAGGCGCTCTGCGGCGTCCAGCAGCGACTCCCAGCGGCGGCGGCTGATCCATGAGGTCTCGGGACCGGCGAGGTAGACGATGGACGTGTGCCCGAGGCCAGCGAGATGGTCCATCATCGCGTTCACGCCACTCTCGACGTCCGGAAGCACTCCCGCGACGTCGCCCACGCGACGGTTGATGAGGACCATCGGCTTGCGCTCAGCGAGGGCCGAGATCTTCTCGTCGGCGAGCCGGGTGGTGGCGAGGACGAGACCGTCGACGCTCGGCAGCAGACGTGAGATCGCCTGCGCCTCGGCTTCGCCGGACTCCTGCGACTCGGCGATCACCAGCGTGTAGCCTGCCGCCGCAGCCGCGTGCTCGGCGCCGCGCACGATGCCGAACACGACGGGGTTGGTGATGTCGGCGACGAGCAGCCCGATCGTCTGGCTGCGGCCGGTGGGCAGCGCGCGAGCCATCGGGTTGAACTGGAAGTCCAGCCGTTCGGCCGCCGCGCGGATCTTCGCCTCGGTCTTCTCACTGATGCGGCCCGGCTTGCTGAGCGCGCGCGAGACGGTGGACGGGTTCACTCCCGCCAGCTCCGCGATGTCGTAGATCGTCGCGGCACCGCCCCGGCGCTTGATCCGGGCAGCGAGTTCGGGGGGCAGTTCCTCCACCGCGACTCCTGTCGTCGATTGCTCAGCGCGCACGCGCATTCACCCATTCAAGTGCAGTCTGCGCAATCTCGGCGACCGGCGCGTCGATGAGGATCTCGATGCCGGCCTCATCCGCCTCGAGCGGCTCGAGGGTGTCGAGCTGCGAGCGCAGCAGTGCCGGCGGCATGAAGTGCCCGTCGCGCCCGTCGGCGCGCGCCGCGAGCAGCTCCGCCGGGCCGGTGAGGTGGACGAAGACGACCCCGGGCGCCGAGGCCCGGAGCCGGTCCCGGTAGGACCGCTTCAGCGCCGAGCACGCGATCACCGAAGCGTCGGCGGCGTCGAGCGTCGCGGCGACGGCGTCGAGCCACGGCCACCTGTCGCCGTCGTCGAGCGGCGTGCCCGCAGCCATCTTGGCCACGTTGGATGCCGGATGCAGCGCGTCGGCGTCGATGAACCGCGCTCCGGTCAGCGAGGCGAGGCGCATCGCCACCGAGGTCTTCCCCGACGCCGACACGCCCATGACGACCACGCGAGCCCCGGGCGAGGCCGGCCCCCGCTCGTCGGTCACGGCGTCCCGCTCACCAGTCGTGGACCGTGCCGTCGAGCAGACGGTTGTACGGCAGATAGGCCTGCTCGTACGGGTACTTGCCCGCCTCGTCGACGTTCAGCTCGACGCCGAGCCCGGGGTTGTCACCCGGGTGCAAGTACCCGTCGGTCCAGGTGAACGACTGCTCGAAGACCTGATCGGTCTTGGCGCCGTGCCTCATGTACTCCTGGATGCCGAAGTTGTGGATCGCCAGCCCGAGGTGCATCGCGGCGGCCATGCCGACCGGCGAGATGTCGGTCGGTCCGTGCATGCCCGACTTGATCTGGTACATCGCCGCGTAGTCCAGCGTCTTCTTGAGGGCCGTGATACCGCCCATGTGGGTGACCGCGCCCCGCACGTAGTCGATGAGCTGGTCGCGGATGATGTCCTTGAAGTCCCAGACGGTGTTGAAGATCTCGCCGATCGCGAGCGGCGTGGTGGTGTGCTGACGCACCAGCCGCAGCGCCTCCTGGTTCTCCGCCGGCGTGCAGTCCTCGAGCCAGAACAGGTCGTACGGCTCCAGGTCCTTGCCCAGGCGAGCAGCCTGGATCGGCGTCATCCGGTGGTGCCCGTCGTGCAGCAGGGGCACATCGGGGCCGAACTCGTTCCGCACCGCTTCGAACACGCCGGGCAGGTGGTTCAGGTACGCGCGGGTGTCCCAGTCTTCCTCGACCGGCTTCGCGCCGCGGCGGGCCGGCTCGTGGTCGTACCGGACCGTGGCATCGCCGACATCGGCGCCCTGCGCGGCGATCCCGTAGATCGCCTTGAGCGTCGGTACGCCGGTCTGCACGCGGATCGCCTTGTACCCCTGCTCCTGGTGCGCCCGGATGGAGTCGAACAGCTCGGGCAGCTCCTTGCCGGACGCGTGCCCATAGGCCATCAGCCCGTTGCGGGATGCGCCGCCGAGCAGCTGGTACACCGGCATCCCGGCCGCCTTGCCCTTGATGTCCCACAGCGCCATGTCGACCGACGCGATCGCGGCCATCGTCACGGGACCCCGCCGCCAGTACGCCGACCGGTACAGGAACTGCCAGGTGTCTTCGATGCGCGAGGCATCCGCGCCGATCAGCAGCGGCACCACGTGCTCGGTGAGGTAGGCGACGACGGCGAGTTCCCGACCGTTCAGCGTGGCATCTCCGAGCCCGGTGAGCCCGTCGTCCGTCGTGAGCTTGAGCGTCACGAAGTTGCGGTCGGGGCTGGTGACGATCACTTCCGCTTTGTCGATGATCATGGTGTTCCTCCGGGGGTGGGTCAGGCGTCCGAGCCGGGCTTGCGGCCGTCGAGCCCGCGCCAGCGGCGGCGCAGGGCGAAAGCGGCGGACTTGGGCTTGCGGTCGCGCGTGAAGACGCCCTTCTTGTTGCCGTCGACGCGGTGGATGCCGTTCGAGGTGGCGAAATCGGCGAAGTTCCAGACCTGCTCCCCCACGAACTGGGGGAAGCGATCGAACACGCGGTGGTACATCTCGAGCAGGTCCGCCTGGTACTCCTCGGTCCACGCCTGATCCCACACCGAGTGCAGGCCGGGCTGCGTGTCGGCACCGTACTCGGTCATCATGATCGGCTTGCCGGTGCGCTCGACCCAGCCCTGGATGTCGCCCTGCAGGTACATCTCGGCGGTCTTCAGGTCGCCCGTCGCGATGTACCAGCCGTAGTAGCGGTTCATGCTGACGACGTCGAAGAGGTCGACGATCTGGTCGTTCTTGAAGGTCGCGAACATCACCAGCGAGTAGGTGAGCGGCCGCGTCGGGTCGAGCTCACGGGCGAGGTCCACCAGCGGCTCGAAGTACTCACGCGCACCGTCCTCATTCGAGGCCGGCTCGTTCGCAATGCACCACATGACGACCGAGGGATGGTTCTTGTCGCGCCCGATGAGCTCGCGCAGGTGCTGGGCGTGCGCGGCGTGGGTCGCGGCGCCCGCGTACTGCTCGGAGAACGTGGGGAACGGCGGCGTGCCCGACATCCCACCCACGACCCCCATGTTGAGACCCACTGCGGCCGTCTCGTCGATGACGACCACGCCGTGGCGATCGGCGAAGTCGAGCACCTCTTCGGCGTAGGGATAGTGCGACGTGCGGAACGAGTTCGCGCCCGACCACTCCATCAGCTGGAAGTCGTGCACCATGTAGGCGTCGTCGTGGCCCTTGCCGCGGACGGCGGCGTCCTCGTGCTTGCCGAAGCCGGTGAAGTAGAACGGCTCGCCGTTGATGAGGAACTCGTGGCCTCGGACCTCGACGGTGCGGACGCCGACGGCGACCGGGTACGAGTCGAGCACCTCGTCGCCGCGCACGGCCTCCACCGTGAGCTGGTACAGGTACGCCGATCCCGGCTTCCACAGCACGACGTCGGCCACCGACAGCGTGCCCTCCGCACCGGAGCCCTCGGCGACGACCGCACCCGCGGCATCCGTCAGCCGCACGCGCACGTCGGCGTCGCCGATCACCTCGACGCGGTACTCCACCTGGCCGGTCGTGCCCTCGAAGCCGGTCACCACGGTGACGTCGTCGATGCGCGTGGCCGGCACCGAGTACAGCCAGACGGAGCGTGCGAGACCGGCGTAGTTGTAGAAGTCGTGGAAGTAGGTCTGCGTCCGCTTGCCGGTCATGCCCACCTCGATCTTGCCTGGCGGGATGGTCTCGTTCGTGAGTTCGCCGCTGACCGCGACCGTCAGGCGGAACGCGCCACCGGCCTGCACGCGCTCGGTGAGGTCGATGTCGAACGGCGTGTAGCCGCCGATATGCTCGCCGACGAGCTCGTCGTCCACGTAGACGCGCGCCGCATGGGTGGCGGCATCGAAGCGGAGCAGGATGCGTTCGTCGCTCCAGCCGCGAGGCACGCGCACCTCGCGCTGGTAGTACACCCAGCCGACGTGGTCCCGGATCTCGGCGTCCGTGAAGAGGTCGTTGTAGCTCGCCGGAACGGCGGCCTCGAGCGGGCTCTCGAGCGGACCCGCCCATGGCTGCTCGCCGAGCCGCGAGTCGATCCCGAACCGCCAGACTCCGTCGAGGTTGACGAGTTCGCGGGTGGGGGTGGGCGTGGGCTTCAGCATCGATGGGCCTTCCTGCGCTGCGCTGCGGTGTACGGGTCTAGTAGATCAGGTTTGTCGAGATTGGGCAATCGGTTGCCAATCAGATGGTCTCGCCCGCGTCCGCCAGCAGCGTGCTGCCGGTCATCACCATGGACAGGTCGCTCGCGCAGAAGAGGACCACACGGGCGATGTCGTCCGGCGCCCCGGTGCGGCCGATGAGACTCTGCGACATCGCCGCCGGCATGTTCGAGAGGTCCACGCCCGCTGCGGCCATCTGCTCCATCGCAGCGGCAGCCATCGCCATGTTGCCCTCCGTGGGCACATAGCTCGGCGCGACGCCCAGAACGCGGATGCCGCGGGGCGCCAGCTCCAGCGCCAGCTGCTTGGTGAGCCCGCGCGCGGCGTGCTTCGACGCGACGTACGCCGACAGCCCCGGGGCGATGCCGCGGAAGCCCGCCGTCGAGACGACGTTGACGATGACGCCGCCCTCCGGCATGCGGTTCACCGCCTCACGCGCCCCGTTGCGCACACCGCGGGTGTTTACGGCGAAGACCTTCTCCCAGGTCTCGTCCGGCATTTCGACGAGGGGCTGGCTGGGGAAGATGCCGGCGTTGTTGATCCACACGTCGATGCCGCCGAGCGCGTCGATGGCCGACTGAGCGCCGGAAGCGACGGATGCCGCGTCCGCGACGTCCATGCGGACGCCGACCGCTGCGCGGCCGAAGCGATCGGCGACGTCGTCCGCGGCGATCGCCGCATGCTGCTCGTCGAGGTCGGCGATCGCCACGGCGGCCCCGGCCTCGGCGAGGCGCAGGGCGATCGCCTTGCCCAGACCCTGCGCACCACCCGTCACGAGGGCGCGGCGTCCGGCGAGCGAGACGAGTTCGGAGAGCGGCGTGGACGAGACGTCGGCGAAGGGATAGGCCATGCGGTTTCCTGTCGGTGTGGAGGGTCAGCGGATGCCGCGGACCCTGAGGGTGATGATGGACCCGCCGAGGACCGCGAGCGCGGCAGCGGTCAGGTACAGCGCGGTGAAGTTCTGGCCGCCGGCACCGATCGCCAGCACCGCAGGGGCGGCGAGCGGTGCGATGACTCCGGGGATCTTCTGGGCGAACATGGTGATCGCCATGTAGCGGCCGGCCTGCGTCTCGCGCTCCGGCAGCACGTCGAGGACCAGCGCCTGGCCGACGGCCGAGAACGAGGCGATTCCCAGCGACGACAGCAACGTGCCGGCGATGATCAGCGGCAGCCCGTAGGCGAAGGCCGACACTGCGCATCCGGCCCCGAACAGGATCGCCCCGATGAGGATCAGCGGCTTGCGACGTCCCAGGCGGTCGCTCAGCCATCCGCCGCCGATCGCGCCGAGCGTGGCCGACAGGATGCTGAGGCTGGAGGTCAGCGCCAGCACCCCGGCGACATCGGCCACCGGCAACGCGAGGCGCTGGGCGACGAAGAACACGGAGAAGCTCGTGGTGAGCGTGAGGCCGAGGAAGAACACGAAACGTCCCAGCCAGTTCCAGGCGAAGTCAGGCACCTCGCGGGGGCGGAACCCGTAGCTGCGCACGACGCCGCCGATCGTGAGGCGGGTCTGCCGCGGCATCCGTCGACTGTCGGGTTCGTGGGCGAACGTGACGAACAGGCCGATGAAGACCGTCGCGATCGCAGCGGGAACGGCGAAGACCAGCAGGATGTCGCCGCGCAGCGGGCCGACGAGCACGATGCCGACGACCGGTGAGATCTGCATCATGAGGCCGGTCAGCCCCGACACGCTGCCGCGCTGGCTCGCCGGCAGCCGGTCGGCCTGCCAGTTGCCGACGGAACCCGCCGCCGTTCCCCAGCCCACGGTCGACAGCACCCAGCCGGCGCCGAGCCAGACGAGGTCCGGCGCGAAGGCCATGACCGGGATCGAGGCGACGCCGAGCACGAGTCCGAGGACGGTGAAGGGTCGTCGGCGACCCCAGCGCGTGCGCGTCCGGTCGCTCAGGATGCCGGTCAGCGGCGCGACGACCAGGGTCGCCGCGGACCCGATCCCGAGGATGTAGCCGAGGATGTCGGTGCGGCCGGGCGCCAGCTGGTCGAGCCGGACCGCGAGCGAATACGCCATGGGCACGACCATCGCCATGCCGCCCCCGAACGTGGCCGCGACAAGCAGCACGAGCTGCCACCGGGGAACGCGAGGCAGGTCCGCCGCATCCGCCTCCGACCGCCCGCCTGGTCCCGCCGGAGGCTGCGGAAGGACGACGTTCCCGGTGGGGACGCGCTCCTCCGCTGCCTCCCGCGCGTCGTGCGCGACAGGGTCGGTCGCCCGGGTCATGCCGTGGCCCGCAGGCGCAGCCGCCACGTCCACTCGTAGCGCTCGCCGAACAGCCGGTGGATAGGCCGGGTGTCGGGACCGAGTAGCGCCGAGCCGAGGCCGCGGTGCGCGATGTCGAGGTGGACGACCGTGCGGTCGGAGGCGGGGAGCTTCCACCAGTGGTCCGCCGCCTCGAGTTCCGCCACCGTGTGGCGCGCCACGTTGATGTGGAGCGGTTCCGCCATCTCGACCTCCACGACGCCCGACGGACCACGCAGCTCCAAGCGGGTCGTTCCACCGCGAGTGCCGTTCTCCTGCGCCACGATGTAGGGCACCGACATCTCGTCGATCGGCGACTCCCACGCGCCGAGCAGAGCGGATGCCGAACGGTCGGGGTAGTTCTCCCAGGGCCCGAAGCCCGTCCAGCGCGCGGTGTCGAAGCCCGCGACCAGGTGGAACTCGACGCCCACGCGAAGCCCGTCCCGTGTGCCCTCCGGCAGCACGACCTGCTCGTGCAGGAGGAAGTCGTGGTCACCCAGGCGGCTCAGCGTGCGGACGTGACGCACCTCGTCGCCGAAGGCGGCGGTGTAGGTGGTCGTGACCACGGTCTCGCGCTCGCCGTCGACGACCTCCACGGACTGCGCATCGAGTGCGAAGAACCCCGAGCGGACGAATCGGTTGTCGAGGGCGAACGACACGTCGTGGTCGGTCATCGCCCGCCACAGGCTGAGCCGCGGTGCCATCGTGAGCAGCCGGTGCTCGATGGCGCCGGCGTCGCCGAGCTCGACGGGTGCGACGGTCGCGGGCATCGCGACCGGACCCCGCGGAAGCACGACCTGCTCCACCGCCAGCTCGGTGCCGCGCGGTGCCCAGAGCTCGTCGTGGCGGGTCCGCACCACGACCGAGACGCCGATCGCTTCGGCGAGCGACGTCTGAAGCGTCGCGGGCAGCTCGATCGTGAGCTCCGCCCCCGCCGCGAGCGCGCCGGCATCGATCACGGCTTCGGCGAGCGTTCCCCCGGGCCCGTCGATCCGCGCGCTCAGCTCGAGGCGCGACAGGTCGGCGAAGGTCTGGCGGTTGCGGATCCGCAGCCGGCCACGGCCCGCGGACTCGCCGTCGGAGACGATGCGCACGGGGCTGAACAGCCCCCGCGCCTCCCAGAACGCCGGTTTCGGCGTCAGATCGGGGAAGGCGATTCCGAACAGCAGCGTCGGGCCGTTGTTCGGCTCGTCGCCGAAGTCCCCGCCGTACCGGTAGCGCCCGTCGCCGTCAGGATCGAGCGCCTGGTCGACGAACCCCCAGATGAAGCCGCCCTGCAGGCCCGGCAGCGTCTCGAAGAGCTCCCAGTAGTGGGCGAGTTCGCCGGTCGCGTTGCCCTGCGAATAGGCGTACTCGCAGAGGATCAACGGCCGGTCGGCACGGTCGTCGGCAGCATAGGCCTTGAGCGCCGAGAACGATCCGTACATGGGGCACACGATGTCTGTCGCGCCACGACCTCCGTGCCAGTCTGTCGAGATCGCGCCCTCGTAGTGGACAGGACGTGTGGGGTCGAACCGCCGGACCCAGGCCGCCGCGGCGTCGTGGGCGGCGCCGTAGCCGGTCTCGTTGCCGAGCGACCACGCGATGATGGACGGGTGGTTGCGGTCCCTCACGACCATGCGCGCGACGCGGTCGACGATCTCGGTCAGATACCGCGGATCGTCGGGGAGGATCGACGCGAACGCGTGCCCCTCGACGTCTGCCTCGTCCACGACGTACAGCCCGAGCTCATCGCACAGGTCGAGCACCCGGGGGTCGTTGGGGTAATGCGCGGTGCGGATCGCGTTGACGTTCATGCGCTTCAGCAGCGACAGCTCGGCGTGCATGCGCTCGTACGAGATCACGCGCCCGGTCCGCGGATCCACGTCATGCCGCGCGACGCCCTGCACCATGATGCGTCCGCCGTTGACGAGCAGGTCCCGCCCGACGATCTCCACGCGACGGAACCCGATGCGCAGACTGGTGGCGTCGACCACGTGCGCCCCGGCATCCAGGAGTTCGATGTCGAGGTCGTAGAGCGCCGGACTCTCGGCCGACCACGGATCGACGTCGAGATCATCGAGGAGGAACCGGGCCGTGCCCGCCGGCGATGCCGGCAGCGGCGGTGCGCCCAGCGTGTTGGGGATGGCGCGGAACTCCGGCGGCACCGGAGCGCTCGCCGCGCGGATGCTGAGGAGGTCCATGAAGTCCTCGGGCAGACGCGGCGCGGGACGCGTCGAGCGATCACGGTCGGGCTTCGGCAGGGTCGGCGCCGCCACCCGGCCAGAGACAGGCAGCTCGGTGGTCGAGCCGCGCAGCGTCACGCGGGCCGAGTGGGCCGGCTCCGCCAGGTGCGACAGCCCATGGGTCTCCACCGTCAGTGCGAGCGCTCCGCGGCCGGACTGCGGATCGAAGTCGGCGACCGCCGTCACATCGGCGAGCGCGACCTTTGGGCGCGTGACGATGCCGACCGACCGTGCCAGCCCCGACTGCCACCACTGGTCCTGATCCTCGAGGTAGCTGGCCGACGACCACTTCGCCACGTGCAGTTCGACGACGTTGTCGCCCTCTCGCACGGCATCGGTGATGTCGAACTCCGCGGCGAGGTGCGAATCGCCGCTGGTGCCCACAGCCGTCCCGTTGACATAGGCGCGCAGGTGCCCCTCTGCTGCGCCGACGTGCAGGATCACCCGATCCCTCGACGACGGGAACGTGAAGGAGCGGCGGTACACGCCAAGCGGGTTGTCCGCGGGGATGTGCGGCGGCACATCCGCGAACGGCATCGCGACGTTCGTGTAGTGCGGTCGGTCGATGTCCGAGGACATGGTCCATAGCCCCGGCACCTCCGCCCTGACCCATGCCGCCGCCTCGAGGTCGGCCGGCGACCGGACGAGGGCGAAGTCCCACTCGCCGTCGAGATCGACTGCGAACGGACGACGGAGCGAGCTGATCGGGAGTCGACCAGGATGCGTCAATCCACTGGGATCGAGGACGGCGGGCATGGCGTTACTCCGGCAGGCCGTTGCGGCCCGCGACCTCGCCGAGCCACCCGAGGCTGGGCTTGGGCGTGCGGACGAAGGTCTCGCGGTCGACGGCGATGAGTCCGAAGGTCGGACCCCAGTGGCCCCACTCGTAGTTGTCGAGAAGGCTCCAGTGCAGGTAGCCGCGCACATCGATGCCGTCGGCCATTGCGGCGTGCAGGCCGCGGAGCGCCTCGTCGGTGTAGCGGATGCGCTGGGCGTCGTCGGCGGTCGCGATCCCGTTCTCCGTCACGACGATGGGAACGCCGTGCGAGACATCCCATGCGTGGCGGACCGCCATGGCGAGCGCGTCGGGGCGGTAGGACGTGCCGACCAGCGTGTTGTCGGGGTTCTGCGGGTGCGGCACGAGGCCGTTCGCGTCGACCTCCTGGCTCGAGTACGCCTGCACGCCGACGAAGTCGTCGCCGCGAGCACCCTCCCAGTAGATGTCTTCTTTGCCGTAGCGGATCTCCTCCAGCTTCTTCTCGCCGCCCGGAGCCGCCGTGAGCGCGCCGGCCGCGATGGTCCAGCCCACCTTCGCCCCGGTCCGTGCCCGGACGATCTCGCGGGCGGCGTGGTGGATCTCGACGAAGCTCCGCCCGATCTCCGGGTCGGCATAGGTCAGGAACTCGCTGTGGGTGTTCTTCTTGCGGTCGGCGTCGCCCGTGCCGTCGCTCTCGACCGTGGGACTCTGCCACTGGCCGTCACCGGCCTGCTGCATGCGACGCATCGCCGTCATGATCGCGGCCTGCATGTTCGGCTCGTTCATGGTCGCGACCCATTCGACGCCGTCGAGGATGGTCGTCGCCTCAGTCGTGAAGCTCTGGAAGCGCTCGGAGGCGTCGGGTGCGGTCCACCCGCCCGCGGCGGCGAACCACTGCGGCGTGGTGAAGTGCTGCAGCGTGACGACGGGTGTGACGCCACGGTCGAGGCACGCCTCGATCACGCGGCGGTAGTGCGCCAGCTCCGCGCGCGAGAACCGGCCCGGCAGCGGCTCGATGCGGGACCACTCGAGGCTGAAGCGGTACGACGTGAGCCCGGCGTCGGCCAGCAGCTCGATGTCTTCGCGATAGCGGTGGTAGCTGTCGCAGGCATCGCCCGAGGGCTCCATGCCGGGCATCTGCTGCTCGCGCGCCCACCAGTCGCTGTTGACGTTGTTGCCCTCGATCTGGTGTCCGGCGGTCGCCGCGCCCCAGAGGAAGCCGTCGGGGAAGTTCGTCATCGCACATCCTTGTCTCGCTCGAATGGACCGTCAACCGGTTGCCAAACATCACGCTAGCATAGAAATCGAAAGGTCTCACTAATTTGAGGAGGCGCCGATGGCGCAGTACGCGAAGACCGCCGAAGTCCGCCGCGGAATCATCGCCGCCTGCCTGACGGCGTTCGGCGACTCCGGATTCCATGGCGCCTCGATGGCCGAGATCGCCCGGCGGGCGGGCATCAGCCACACAGGTCTGCTGCATCACTTCCCCCGCAAGGAGGACCTGTTGACGGCCGTCCTCGACCTGCAGGACCAGCGCAGCGCGGAGTACCTGCGCACCCACTCCGCGCTGTCACCGGATGCTGATCCGCTCGACATGCTACGAGGGATGGCCGAGACTCTGGTCGATCGCGACCGCCACGTCGGCCTCGTCGAGCTCGGCGCCGTGCTGACCGGCGAGGCCTCGGCGCCCGGCCACCCTGCGCACGCGTATTTCGCCCAGCGCTATCGCAACGTCCGCGGGTTCATGACCCGGCTGTTCGACAGGCTGCACGAGGAAGGGCGGCTGTCCTCGCCCCTGCCCCCGGCCTCCCTTGCCGCCGTCACCATCGCCGTGCTGGACGGCCTCCACACCCAGTGGCTGTTCGATCGCGAGGCGATCGACGTCGAAGAGACCGTGCAGTCCTTTCTCGCGACGCTGGCGCCGGAACTCGCGAAGGACCTGCCGCCATCAGGCTCGTGACGAGAGCCCCCGGTAGGCGAATCTGGTCACGACGACGTCATCGCGGGTCGCCTCGACGCCCACGACGCGACCGGTGAAACCGCCCGCCACCTCGGTGGCGAGGTAGCGGCCGTCCACCTGCGCGAGTTCGACGAACTCGTCGGTCGCGTACCCGAGCCTGACGAGATCCGGGCCCCGCCGCGCCCCGCGCTCGGCTTCGAACTCCTCTGCGCGGATCTCGAGCGAGTAGGCGGAGCGGGGCGCATCGGCGCGGGCGAGGACTCCGTCGAGCGGGCCGATCACCCCGCGCACGACCAGTTCGTCGCCGATGCGCTCGATGCTCACACGATGCGCATCATCGATCCGGACGGACAGCGCGAAGTCACCGAGGGCATCGGCTCGAGCCGACCACGTCTCATCGCGGACGCGCGTGACCAGCGGGCGGGCTTCTCCCGACGCACCGCGGCTCAGCGTCACCCCGCCCTCACCAGGCACGGCGAACGACGCCGGCATGACCCCGGGCGCGATCCACCGCGCGTCCAGTGCGGCGCTTTCGAAGCGGTCGTCGAAGGCCGTGTCGAGCTCGGCGACGTCGAAGCGGCTCTCGTCGACGACGGGCCAGTCGTCCACCCAGTCGACTCCCGCGAGGAAGGTCTCTCGGCCGTTCGTATGCCAACGGGGGAACGTGCCGCGGGGTCTGGTCCCCAAGAAGACCATCGCCCAGGTGCCGTCGGCGAGCTGCACCAGGTCCGCATGCCCGGTCGACTGGACGTCGGCGCTCGTGCTGCGATGAGTGAGGATCGGATTGGTGGGCGAGGGCTCGAACGGCCCCTCTGGCTGTCGCGAGCGCGCGATGGTCACCATGTGACCAGGGCCTGTGCCGCCTTCCGCCACGAGCAGGTACCACCAGTCTCCCCGGCGCACCAGATGGGGGCCTTCGGCGTGGGCACCGCCCGTGCCGGCCCACACCGTCTGGGGCTCCGAGAGCACCGCGCCGGTGGCGGGATCGACGACCGCCTGCGAGATGCCGGGGCGGATGACGTCGCTCCAGGTGAGCCGGCATACTCCGTCGTCGTCCCACGAGAGGTCGGGATCGATCCCGAGGAGTCCCTCGGTGTAGACCGGCTCGCTCCACGGGCCCGCCGGGTCGTCGGAGTGGACGATGAGCTGCCCTCGCGCGATGTCATGGATGTTCGTCGTCGTCATCCAGAATCGGCCGCCCTGATGGCGCAACGTCGGCGCGTAGATCCCGCCGCTCGCCCCGGTGAGCCCGGCGCGCACGTTCAGCTGCGACGGACGATCGAGGACGTTCCCCAGCTGCGTCCACTCGACGAGGTCGCGCGAGCGGAAGATCGGCACACCGGGGAAGTACTCGAAAGAGGAAGTGGCGAGGTAATACTCGTCGCCGACACGGCAGATCGAGGGGTCGGGGTGGAATCCGGGAAGGATGGGGCGCTGTGTCATGTCAGGCCGTCACTGCTCTCTCGGCCGCCACCAGCTTGCGACGTTCCTCACGCCGCTGCTGCTGAACCACCGGATCTGCGACGGGTGATGCCAGAAGCAGCCGTCGCGTGTAATCGTGCTCGGGGTCCGACGTCACTCGGGCCGCCGGCCCGGTCTCGACGAGGTCTCCTCGGTACAGCACCGCCACGCGATGACTGATGTGACGGACGACCGTCAGGTCGTGCGAGATGAAGAGGTAGGCGACACCGGTGGAGCGCTGGATGTCGATGAAGAGGTCGAGGACCCGCTCCTGCGTCGAGAGATCCAAGGCGCTGACCGGCTCGTCGCAGACGATGAGCTTCGGCTTCGGCGCGAGCGCGCGCGCGATGGCGACACGTTGGCGCTGACCGCCGGAGAACTCGCGCGGGAGTCGCTCCGCGGCATCCGCAGGCAGTCCCACCTGGTCCAGCAGCGTCCGCACCCGTGCCCGCGCGTCCTTCGCAGTCGCGCCCTGCACGACGAGCGGCTCCGCGAGGATGTCGCCGACTGTGAGCGAGGGATTGAGGGAGGTGTACGGGTCCTGGAACACCACTTGGATGTCTCTCGCCAGGCGACGCCGCTCCCGCGTGCCGACAGCGGTGATGTCCTCGCTGTCGAACAGGATGCGACCGCCGGAGGGCTTGACGAGCCCGAGCACTGCGCGCCCGATGGTCGTCTTTCCGGAACCCGACTCCCCCACCAGGCCCAGGGTCTCCCCCTGGCCGACGTCGAGGGAGACGCCGTGCAGCACCTCGACGGGCTTCGCCCGCCAGCCGCGACCGGGGAAGGCGACGCGAAGGTCACCGATCTCGAGAAGGCTCATCGCAGGATCCCTTCCACCGGCGCAGCCGCCGGCTCGTCGGCACGGACCGACCCATCGTCGAGGATCGCGCCGAGCAGCATCTTCGTATAGTCCTCCTGCGGATGCCGGAAGATCTCGAGCGCCGATCCCGCCTCCACGACGGTCCCCTTCTGCATCACGACGATGCGGTCGCACAGGTCCGCCACGACACCGAAGTTGTGGGTCACCAGGAGGATCGCCATGTCGAGCTCGGACTGCAGATCGCGGAGCAGATCGAGGATCTCTGCCTGCACGGTGACGTCCAGCGCGGTGGTGGGCTCGTCCGCGATGAGGAGCTGCGGCCGGCTGGCGACGGCGCCCGCGATGAGCACGCGCTGCGCCATGCCGCCGGAGATCTGGTGCGGATAGGAGTCGAAGGTGCGCGCAGGGTCGGCGATGCCGCACCGTTCCAGCAGCGCGAGCACGCGGGCCTTGGCCTCGCGCTTCGACACCCCGAGCGCGGAGCGCACTCCTTCGACCAGCTGGGAGCCCACGCGATACGAGGGGTCGAGGTTCGACATCGGCTCCTGCGGGATGTACGCGATCGCCTTGCCGCGGAGCGGCCGCATCTGCGCGTCGGTCAGACCCACCAGCTCCTGGCCGTCGAAGAGGATGGACCCGCGCGTGATGACCGCCTCCGCCGGGAGCACGCCGAGCGTGGCGAACGCCGTCTGCGTCTTGCCCGAACCGGATTCTCCGACGACGCCGACGACCTGCCCGCGCGCGACCGACAGGGATACCCCGCGGACCACCTCGCGCGGCTGACCGCTGGGACCCCGGTACGCGATTCCGAGGTCGGTGATTTCGAGCAGCGCGCCCGACCCGCGGGGCGCGACGTCGGCACCCGTCGCCACACGCTGGCCGGTGCCCACTTTGACCGGTGTGGGCTTGGAGCCTTCGAGGGTGTCGCGCAGCGCGTTGCCGAGGAGCACCAGCGAGGCGGTGATGACGCCGAGCAGCAGGCTGGGCCACAGGAACTGCGTGGGAGCGATGTAGAGGTTGCGGAAGCCGGAGGAGATCATCGAGCCGAAGCTCGGGATCTGCAGCGAGCCGACGCCGAGGAACGCGAGCCCGGACTGCACGGCGATGGCGGAACCCGCCATGAACGCCGCGGCGATGATGATCGGGCCGCGGACGACGAAGAGCACGTGACGGCTGAGGATGCGCATGTTGCCCAGGCCCGAGACCCGCGCGGCATCCACGTAGAGCTCGTTCTTGACGCCGACGACGAGGTTGCGCACGATGCGGTAGATCCCCGGCGAGAGCAGCACGCCGAAGATCAGCATCGTGAAGCGATAATCGCCTCCGGTCACCGGCATGAGGATGATCAGCAGCAGGATGCCGGGGAAGGTCATGATGAGGCTGAACAGCCACTCCGTCGACGCCCGGGTCACCGCGCCGAAGTACCCGCCGATGAGGCCCGCGATCACACCGACCGTCAGCGCAACGCCGGCACCGATGAGGGCGGAGATGGCGGCCGTGTTGATGGAGTGCAGGAGTCGCGTCCAGATGTCGCGGCCGGATTCGTCAGCGCCCAGCGGGTAGCCGGGGGTGCCGACCGGTGCATTGACCATCGAGAGGTCGGCGTCGTTCGGTCCCTGCTGCGTCAGCAGCGGGGTGAGGACGCCCATGAGGAAGATGAGCAGCAGAATGCTCGCCGTGATCACGAACTGCGGGTCTTTCAGCAGGCGCTTCCACATCGGCGTCCGGGAAGCGGTCGCCGCATCCTCGATGGCGACGATGAGCTCGGTGCTCGGCGTCGTCATCGCCTCCATCATGGGTCCACGGTCGTCGCTCAATGGACTCTCGCTTTCGGGTTGAGCCAGCCGTTGGCCAGGTCGGTGAGGAGGTTCACCACCGTGACGAGCAGCACGCCGAAGGCGGTGATGCCGAGGATCACGGGGATGTCGCCCTGCAGGGAGGCGTTGAACGCGAAGCTGCCGTAGCCCGGCAGCGCGAAGACGTTCTCGATGATCAGTGCGCCGCCGAACATCGCGATGAACTCGAGCGACATCACGGTCAGCGCGGGGCTGGCGGCGTTGCGCAGGGCATGCCGCAGCACGATCGAGGTCGTCGAAGTACCCCGCGTGCGGAGTGTGCGGACGTAGTCGCGACGGAGCTCGTCGATCATGCGGCCACGCACCTGGGCGGCCATGTTCGCGACGCCTCCGATGACGAGCACGATGACCGGGATGGTGATGCTGCGTGCCCAGGCGGCCGGGTCCTCGCCGGGAGGCGTGTAGCCGGTGGCCGGCAGCCACTTGAGCTGGACGGCGAAGATGACCACCAGGCCGATGGCCAGCAGGAGCCCGGGGACGATGTAGCCGATGAGCGAGATCCCCTGCGAGAGTCGGTCGGCGACGCCTCCGCGGGCCGCAGCCCAGACACCGAGGACTGTCGAGATGATGACGGTCAGGATGAGCGCCGGGATGATGACCGAGAGGGTCACCGCCAGTCGCTGCAACACCGTGGGGCCGACGGGGAGCGATGTGTACACCGAGGTCCCGAAGTCACCGCGTACCGCTGCCCCCAGCCAGTCGAAGTACTGCACGAGTACGGGCCGGTCCCAGCCCTTCGCCTGCATCAGCGCCGCCGTGGCCTCCGGCGTGGCCGATTGGCCGAGGATCGTCTTCGCGACGTCTTCGAACGAGGTGCTGAGCAGTAGGAAGGTGATGAACGTCACCAGCAGGATCAGGATCAGCCCCGCGCCGAGCCGGCGCAGCGTGTAGGAGATCATCGTCGTTCCCTGGGGTTGATCCGGGGATGCGGGCGGTGCCCGCATCCCCGGATGGTCTTACTCGCTGACGCCGAACAGTCGCACGGTCGGCACCGAGCTGCGGCCGTCATCGACCATCACGATCCCGTCGCGGCCGGCCCACGTCGCGCCGACGAACACGATCGGCACTTCGAACGCCTGCTCCACGGCATACGCGTTGAGCTCCTGGTACGCCGGCAGGGCGGCCTCGGTATCGACGGTCGAGTTGATGGTGCCGAAGAGCTCATCGATGGTGTCGTCGGTGTAGCCCCGCGGATTGGCGTAGCCGCTGGCGCCGTAGTGCGAGGCGGCGTCCGCCGGGTCGGAGTTGAAGCCCGTGAACTGGAAGCTGAGCGGGTAGTCGCCCGAGAGGTGCGCGGACTGCGCCTGCTGCGGCGGCACCGGCACCCATTCCAGCGTGAGCCCGACATCGGCGAACGCCTGCGTGAGGGTCGGCTCGAGGGAGGTCGAGAGGAACGTGCTCGGGATCTGGAAGGTCTCGCCGGCGTAGCCCGCCTCCTCGACGAGCTCCTTGCCCTTCTCGGGGTCGTAGTCGTACGTCTCGTTGAGCGACTCGTCGTAGACCTGGCCGTACGGGCTGAAGATCTGCTCCGTCACCATGCCGACGCCGCTGAAGATGCCCTTCAGGACGCCCTCGCGGTCGATCGCGTAGTTGAGCGCCTGGCGCACACGCTCGTCGCCGAGGGCCGGCCATTTCTCCCCGCCGCGGTCGAGGATGTCGAGATATGCGACTGCCTGCGCGTCGATCTGCTGGATCGCATACTCGTCGCCCAGCTGGCCGAGCAGCTGGGTCTGCACGGTGGCGGCGTTGATCTCTCCGGCCTGCAGCGCGTTGAACGACGCCGTCGGGTCCTGGAGAACACGGACGGTGAACGTCTTGAACGGGATCGCGTCGGCGTTCCAGTAGTCGTCACGCTTGGTGAGCACGTAGGTGCTGCCGGGCACTGTCTTCGCGACGTCGAGCGTGAACGGGCCCGATCCGACCGGGTCGGTCGCGGTCCGCTCGTCATCGAGAGTCGCGGGGTCGCCGATGGCGCCGGCGCCTCCGGTCAGGTTCGAGAGGAACTGCGGGTCGAACGAGCTGAACGTCACCTTCACGGTGAGGTCGTCCTCGGCTGTGACATCGGTGACGGCGCCGTACTTCACCTGCACGACGCCGGGGGTGTTCTTGTTACGCAGCATCGTGGCGACGACCGCGTCGGCGTTCACCGGGTCGCCGGTGCTGAAGGTCATACCCTCGCGGAGCGTGAGCGTCAGCTCGGTACCGTCCTCGTTGTACTGCCAGCTCTCGGCGGCGTTGGGGATGAGCTCGCCGGTGTTGTTCTCCTTTGCGAGGAGCGTGTCGAGGATCGACGACCACACGAACTGCTGCTGTCCGTCGACGAGTTGCGCCGGGTCGAGCGAGTTGGGTCCCGACACCGCCGCGATGGCGAGATCCTTCTCAGCCACGGAACCGGCAGACGCGGAGGGCGCCGCTTCCGGCGAGCCGCTGCAGGCGGACAGGGCGAGGGCGGCGGCGAGCGCCGCAGCGCCCAACGCTGCGAACCTGAGCGGCCGTCGGCCGGTACGGGGTATCGACATGATCCAGACTCCTTTGAATGAATGCTTCATGCAACCGCTTGTCGCTCACGTCTCCGGGAAGGTGCGAAGCGAGGGCTGACCGCCAGTAAACCAGCATTCATCCCGTTCGACAACCGATTGCCAGAAAGTGATCGAGCCGTTACTTCTCGGCGCGCACCTCAGCCGGATGTCACCGGGCGAGCGTCAGCGCTCGGGTGACCGACGCGACGAATTCGTCATCCTCGGCCAGGGAAGTGCTCACGCGCTCGATGCGGTCACGCACACCGGCGACGCTCGCCGATGCCTCGTCCTCCGCGACGAGCCAGGCAGCCAGTGCGCCGGCGCACCCCGCGGCCCCTCGACGGGCAGCGCGCTCGCGTTCAGCAACCGGAACGATGCGCAGCCGGACCTTCGTCGTCGTGTCCTGTGCGATCTGCGACAGCAGATGCGAGATGCGGGGGTTGGCGAAGCGTGCGAGGAGGGCGCGACGATAGCCCGCGATGCCCAGCCGACGCGGCAGATTCGGCTCGGCATCGTCCCAGAAGCGTTCGACCGCGCTCCTGCACACCGGATCCGCGATCGCCTCCGACACCAGAGTGTGGCCGCGGACGACGCCGAGGCACGCCAGGATCGTGTGCGCACCGTTGAGCAGCCAGAGCTTTCGCGCCTCCCACGGTTCCAGCTGGTCGGTGAATCGGGCTCCGGCCGTCTCCCAGGCGGGACGACCAGCCGGGAAGTCGCCCGAGAGCACCCAGTCGCTGAACGGCTCCGCGACGACGGGCGCGGCATCCCGGTACCGCTCTGTCAGACACGCCATCTCGTCGGGCTCGATCCGGGGCGTGATCCGGTCGACGGAGCTCGAGACGAACGAGACGTTCTGTTCGCACCACTCCGCCGTCAGCGGAACGGATGCCGCGAGCCCGAGCAGTGCCCGCGCCACATGTCCGCCGTTGTCGGGGATGTTGTCGCACGAGACCACGGCCAGCGCACCTGCACCGCCGCGGCGCCGGGCATCGAGGCCCGCGACGAGCCGCCCCAGCACGGTCTGGAGGCCGAGGGCCGCGTCCGAGTCGCCGGCTTCGAGCTGCGCGAGCCGGGCGCGGTCGGCCACCACGAGCGGGTCGCCGTCGTCGGGGAGCCCGTCCGCGCCTGCGCGGTAGCCGGCCTCGGTGATCGAGAGCGTCACGATGGCGGTCGCCGGGGCGGCGATGTCGGCGAGCAGTCCGGCGACGTCGTCGCCGGGCCGCGCCCGCACGATGCTCTCGACGACCTCGGGTCGGTCACCCTCGGCCGAGCGCTCGATGAGCGTGTACACCCCGTCCTGCGCGCTGAGCGCCGCGGCGAGCGCGGCGCTGCGCCCCGTGTAGGCGGCGATGCCCCAGTCCTCCGCATCGACGGCACGGTCGGTGTACCACGCGGTGTGCGATCGGCTGAAAGCGCCGAGTCCGAGGTGGACGATGCGGACGGGCGGCGCGGGCCGTGACCTGTGGAGGCCGGTCGTCGGCGTCGCGAGCCCGGTGGAGCGACCCGTCACAGCTTGAACACCCGCCGGGGCTGCGGCCCCGCGATGTCGTCGATGACCGCGCCGGCTGCGGCCTCGGTGAGGCGCCCCTCGCTCACGAGACGGGCGAGGAACGAGGCATCCACCCGGCGCGCCGTGTCGTGACGCGCGGGGATCGACAGGAAGGCGCGGGTGTCGTCGATGAACCCCGAGCCCCGCGAGAACCCGGCGCTCTCGGTGACCGCGGAGCGGAAGCGCGCCATCGCATCGGGTGCGTCGAGGAACCACCACGGCGCCCCGATGTAGACGCTCGGGTAGAAGCTGGCCATCGGAGCGATCTCACGGGAGTACACCGTCTCGTCGACGGCGAACAGCACCAGGTGGAAGGACTTCTCGAGTCCGAAGCGCTCGAGCAGCGGTCGCAGGCCCCGCACGAAGTCGGTGCGCCTGGGGAAGTCGTGCCCGGTGTCGGCGCCGAAGCGGCGGAACGTCGCGGTGCTGTGGTTGCGCACCACTCCCGCGTGCACCGTCATCACCAGGCCGTCGTCGACGCTCATGCGCGCCATCTGCAGCAGCATGTGGCCGCGGAAGACCTGGCGCTCGGCGGCGTCGGCACGCCCCGACACGGCGAGCTGGAAGAGCCTCGCGGCTTCGTCGCCGGTCAGGTCGACCGTCGCCGGATCCTCGATGCCGTGGTCGGCCGAGGTCGCGCCGTGCCGGATGAAGTGCGCGCGCCGCGCCTCGAGGGCGGTGAGGTAGCCGCGGAAGCTCGTCTCCTGTCCTTCGCTCGCCAGCAGCCGCGCGATGTCGGTCGCGAACTCGGGCGAGTCGGGATCGAGATAGCGATCAGGACGGAAGGTCGGCAGCACGCGTCCAGGGAGGCCGCTCGCGGCGATCTCGCCGTGGAAGCGCAGGTCGTCCAGCGGGTCATCGGTCGTCGCCAGGACCTCGATGCCGAACCGCTCGAACAGCGCACGCGGCCGGAAGGCGGGAGTGTCGAGCTTCGCCTGGATGCGGTCGTACACGGCGTCGGCCGTCTCGGCGGAGAGCGCCACGTCGATGTCGAGGACGTTCCGCAGCTCCTCGTCGATCCAGTAGCCCGTCGCGGTGCCGGCGAACACCGCCTGGCGTTCGGCGAAGAGCCGCCATGCCGCGCGCGGATCGACCGGATGCCCGCCGACGCCGAGCTCGTCCAGGTCGAGGCCCGACGCGTGCAGCAGCCGCGTCACGTAGTGGTCGTGGCTGACCAGCAGCGCCGTGGGGTCGGTGAACGGGATGTCGCGCGCGATCCACTCCGCGGGCACGTGGCCGTGCGGCGAGACGATAGGCGCCGTCGCGACCCTCTCGTACAGCCCCCGCGCGATGTCGCGCGTGCGCCGGTCGCCGGGGAAGAGGCGGTGCGGGTCGCGAGGCTCGAGCCGGTCGTCGGCGACGGCCGCGCCCAGCGGCGAGGTGGTCGGTGGGGTGATGGTGCTCATGCGAGGACCTCCGTCGTGGTCGAGGCGGTGATGCGCCCGGGTGAGAGCGCGCGTTCCGCGCCGTCCGGCAGCACGAGCGTGCCGTGCGTGCCGGCGGGGAGGTCGACCTCGACCTCGAATCGGTCGCCATCGCTGTGCCAGTGGACGCTGATGGGGCCTTGCGGCGACTCGTGCGTCGTCTTGGCCCACGTGAGCGTGGGGTGCGGCGTCGGCTGCACGATCACGGACTCCCAGGCGATCGATCCGGGAGCCTGGCGAAGCCCTGCCACATGGGTGTGGAGGAACCGCACCACTGCGCCCTTGCTGTAGTGGTTGAGGGACTCGTGGGCGTCGCCCTGGTCGTCGATGCCGTCCCAGTCCTCCCAGATCGTCGTCGCGCCCTTGTCGATCATGTTGAGCCACGACGGCGAGGTGCGCTGCAGGAGGACGTCGTACGCGACATCCGTGTATCCGTTCTCTGCCAGCACCGGCAGCAGGTCCCCCGTCGACAGGAACCCTGTGCCGAGGTGGCCGCCCGCTTCGCGGATCAGCTCGACCAGGCGCGCTGCGGACGCTTCGCGGAGGTCGTCCGGAATGAGACCGAACGACAGCGCCCGCACGTACGCGGCCTGAGTGTCGGCGACGGTGCGCCCGTCCGCGGCGAGGAACTCGGTGCGCCACGCGTCGCGGACTCGTGCGGCCAGCTCACCGAACTCGACGGCGTCGTCGTCGCGTCCGAGGATCGCCGCCGCACGCGCGACAGTGTCGAGGGAGCGGTGGAGGAAGGCAGTGCCCACTTCCCCCTTGTCGGCCATGAACCAGGCCTGCGGGTTGTCCTGCACGGGGTCGATGAGCGTGCCGTCGGCGCGCTTGCGCTTGGGCTCGATCCACTCGCCCCAGTGGAAGGAGCCGTCCCAGATGTACTGCTCGTGGGGCTGCGGCTCGCTCGATCGCTGGACGCGGGACGGATGCCGCGAGCCCGAGGCGGTGGCGAGAGCCCAGTGCACCCATCGCACCATGGCGTCCCAGTTGTCGGCGAGCACGCTCCGGTCGCCGTAGGCGGTGTACATCTCCCACGGGACGGCGGTGATCGCATCGCCCCAGCCGGCGGAGCCCGTCATCATGGCGAACTGCGCGTCGGTGTGAAGCTTCACCCGCCTGCCGTCGGGCGAGAAGTTGGCGATCCGGCCGTCGTCGAGCTGGTCGTCGCGGACGGAGCGCAGCCACTTCCGGGTGAAGCCGCTGACGTCGTAGAGCCGCGTCGCCGTCGGGGCGAAGATCTGGTAGTCGCCGGTCCAGCCCAGTCGCTCCCTCGTGGGGCAGTCGGTCGGGATGTCCACGGCGTTGCCGCGGAAGCTCCAGTCCGCCAGCTCGTGCAGCCGCGTGAGGTCCGGGTCGCTGCACGCGAAGGAACCGGTGCGGGCCAGGTCGGTGTGGACGACCTGCATCTCGAGGGTCTTCGGGTCGAACGCCCCCTCCCGCGTGATCCGCACGTACTGGAAGCCGTGGATGGTGTGTCGCGGCTCGAACACCGCGTCATGGCCCGCCGAGACGACCTCGTCCCGCTGGACGAACACCATCGTGGCGTCAGGGCGGTGGGAGTCGAGGTGCGACGTCGACAGGTCGCCGGTGGCGTCGCGGAACTCGCCGTACTCGAGCACGGTCGTCGTGCCTGCCGCGCCCAGGTCGCGCAGCGTGACCCAGCCGGAGGCGTTCTGCCCGAAGTCGGCGACCCACACGCCGTCGCGCACCTCCCGTACCGAGACCACGGCACGCGACTCGACCACGCGCACCGGCGGGGCGGGCGACCAGGCGATCGGCGGAGCAGCGACCTGGTCGACGAGCACCGGCACCGCGGGCGCCGTCCCCGCGCGGAAGTCGGTCGTCTGGCCCGCCATGAGGTCGGCCTGGGTGATGACCGAGGGCGCACTCGTCCAGTCGCCGTCGGTGCGGACGACCCGTGTCGACCCGTCTTCGAGAGCGACGTGCAGCTCGGCGCGGGCGCCGGGCGCGTCCCCCCACTCGGCAGGAGTCCGGAAGGCGCCGACCTGTCCGCGGTACCAGCCGTCGGAGAGGACGATCTCGAGCCGGTTGGCTCCCGTCCTCAGGCTGTCGCCCACATCGGATGCCTGGGCGTACAGCGTGCGGTCGTACGACGTCGTCCCGGGTGAGAGCTGAGCCGTGCCGGCTCGCTCGCCGTTCACGAACGCCTCGTACACGCCGAGCGCCGTGGAATAGAGGCGAGCCGATGCGACACCCACCGGCAGCTCGAACGAGACCGCGAGGGTGTGGGCGGCCCGGCGACCGGGGCCCGGGTCGTCGGTGTGGACGGGGCTGATCCACCGTGCCGTCCAGTCCTGGTCGAGCAGGCCGACCTCGAACTCGTGCCGCTCAGACCACTCCGAGCCGGCGTCGGCGGACACCGCGCGCACACGCCACGCGACACGCTGGCGGCTCGTGGGTGCCGGCCAAGGCCAGCCCAGGTAGCGGTGGCCGGTCACGACGGCCCGGAGAGCCGCGATACCGTCGACGGTCGCTTCCAGCTCGTAGCTGTCGCCGCCGTCGGCGAGACGCGGCGGCTTCCAGGAGAGACGCGGCGCCGCACCGGTCACGGGGAACCGGTCCCCGCCACTGTCGATCGCGAGGTCGTAGGGAGCAGAAGTCATCATCGTCTTTCCTGGGATTCACCGGCCGGCCCGTGTCCGAATGCGAACATGGCAACCGATTGCACACTAGCTTGGACCGTGGCCTGACGCAAGGCGACCGGCGTGTACGGAGCCCTGCTCACCGGCATCCACGTTCTCGGCGCACGCATCGTCCCGAGCGCCTCAACGGTGGACAGCTCATGTAGCGCGGATCAGGTTCACGGGGCGTCGATTGCCACGGCGAGCACGGGCTCGCCGCGGGTCACCCCGTTCTCGTTGAACGAATCCACCGCGAACCACGTCTGCTCATCGGCGTTGAGCGAGGGCACATCGAGGTGATCCCGCTCGTAGAGCAGCCAGCTCCGGTAGAGCTTGTCGGGGTGCGACCCGTACCGGACGTTGTATCCCATCGCGGCCGGAGCGGGCGTCCAGCTCAGGCGGGCCGTCCGTGCATCGATGCGCGCCGCCTGAGGCGAGACCTGCGGCGGCGCCTCCCCTTCACCACGGCCGAACACGCGGAGACCGCTCACCGCGAACGCCCCGTCGAACGGCAGAGTCTGCGCCGTCACCCGAACGTGCCGCAGCATCTTGGGTCGGTCGAGAATCACGAGGGCGTGGGGCCGATCCTCGCCCGAGACGCTTCCATCGTGGAGCGTCTCCCACGTCTCGCCATCGAGCGAGCCCTCGAGCAGGAACGCGGCAGGGGTGTGCGTCTCGTAGATGCCGCGCCAGGTGTGCCCGCTGTCGGCGCCGACGTCGAGCGGCGGCGCGGTGTCGGCCAGCGCCTGATCCGCCAGATTCACCTGCACGGCGTGCACATGCTGGGCTTGGCCGAGGTCCACCGCGAGCCATTCTCCGACGCCCGGAGCTGTCGACGCCCACCAGTCGCGGGCGTCCTCGTCCGTGGCCAGCGCCGCGTCGTGGCCCGGAGCCGTCGACGACGCCTTTGCGGAGGCACGATACGAGAGCAGCATCCACTCCGGCTCGAGCCGTGCTCGGGGGTCGAATGCGCCGTCCGGCACGACGAGCGGGTAGTCGGCGAAGCTCTGGTTGCAGAAGAGCACTCCGTCTTCGTCGAACCCAGCGGGGAAGATGCCCATCCGTCGCTCGAAGACGTCGTTCACGCTGATGCGCATCGTCGCCGCATGCCACCAGTTTCCCCACTCATCCTGGAAGGTGCTGCCGTGGCCGGCCCCGGTCATGAAACCCCCCGGCTTGGACGAGAAGGGGCTGCTGCTCGAGTACGTGAACGGTCCCAACGGCGAATCTGAGGTGAGGTACCCGTCCGCATACGTGTTCCACTGCGTGCCGGGCGCCGCGTACTGGAGGTAGTAGGTGTCGCCCACCTTCGTCATCCACGCGCCCTCGATGTACGGCGCACGTCCGGCGAACTGGGCGACCATGCGTTCACGCTCGGTCTTCGGCTCGGGAACGACGTAGTCCTCCCCCGTGCGCTCCCACCCGCGTCGTTCGACATCGCTCGCGGCGAGGGGCACCGGTTGGCCGATCGGCTCCAGTCCACTGTCCAGTTCCAGCCCGTACAACGGCTGCACGTTGTCGCAGCCCCAGTAGAGATAGATGCGCCCGTCGTCGTCCTGGAAGATGCTGGGATCCCAGAACGAGAACGTGCCGGGCGCGACCTCCGCGAAGTCGTCGGCGAGCGGGTCCACGCTCCGGAAGAAGGGCGAGTTGCCCGTCTTCCGGGACGCGCTGATGATCAGCGCACCGTCGATCTCTCGGACATCCGGGGCGTAATCGAACGGCGGGAGCTTCTCGGTCGGTCGATAGTGCCACTCGGCAAGGTCATCGGAGTGCCAGTATCCGCGCGACATCGAGGCGAATAGGAAATAGCGCCCCTGATATCTGACGATCGACGGATCAGCCGCCTCTCGGTGAATACTCCGGCGGGGATCGCCCAGATGGACCCCGCCCACCCACCCGGAGAAGCGGACGTCCTGGTATCGATACGAGAGATCGAGCGGATTGCTCCAGACGCGTGTCACCCGAGCAGCCCCGCCATCTGCTTGGCGATGACCGTCGTCGCCAGCTTCGGGTTCAGTCGAGCGAGCTTGTCCATGCCGGCGGCGTCGGAGCCGATCGTCGCCCGGAACTTCCCCGTGCGGATCGCGTCGACGATCACCTGCGCCGCCTTCTGCGGTGTTGACGTCTTGTACGCCGAGTTCTGCGCGGATGCCCCTTCCGGCGCCAGCGTGACGCCCGAGTTCGCCGCGATCCCCGTCGCGATGGCCCCGGGGAAGACGACCGTCACAGCCACGTTCGAGTCGAGCAGCTCGGCGTAGAGGGCTTCGGTGAGCAGCTTCACCGCAGCCTTGGATGCGCCGTACACGGCCTGACCGGGCACCGCGGCGTACGAGCCCATGCTGGCGATGTTCACGAGCGACGCCTGGGGCCGCGAGAGGAGAACCGGCAGGAACGCCTTGCACATGTTCATGACGCCCCAGAAGTTCACGTTCATGACCTTCTCGATCTCGCTGAACGGCAGGTCGACGACTTTGACGAACTTCTGGATGACGCCGGCCACGTTGACGACGCCGTCCACGGCGCCGTGCGCCGACTGGACGGCAGCAGGAAGCGCCTCGACGGCCTCCCGGTCGGTGATGTTCACGACGTGCGCCGAGAAGCGCGGACCGGCCGCCGCCATGGCCGCGGTCTCCTCCAGCCCCTTCTCGCTGAGGTCGACGCCGGCGACCGAAGCACCCCCGGCGAGGAGGCGCAGCGTCACCTCGCGGGCGATGCCGTTTCCCGCGCCGGTGACGACGAAGACCTTCTTGTCGATGTCCATCTGGATCCTTCTGTCGAGTGAGTGGCACGACGTCGACAGCTGGGATGAGTCGGCGCGAGCGAAGTTGGCAACCGATTGCATCCTACATCGCGGTCAGCTGCTCGTCCGGCCCCGTCTACTTGATGGCGCCCGCACCGATGCCCTTGACGATGTGTCGTTGGGCCATCAGGTAGAACACGACGACCGGCACGATCGAGATCGCGGTGGCGGCGAGCAGCACCTGCTGCTGGGGCGTCTCAGCCGACGTGAACGCGGTCAGGCCGCGCTGGATCGGCATGAGCTCGTTGTCGTCGAACAGCACGAGAGCCATGAGGTACTCGTTCCACGCACCGAGCCCTTGGATCACCGCGACGGCGGCGAGACCCGGCCGGGCCAGAGGAAGGATGACGCTCCAGAAGATGCGGAGCGGCCCAGCGCCGTCCAGCGCGGCAGCCTCTTCGAGGTCGCGCGGCTGGCTGACGAAGAAGCTCCGCATGATGAGGGTCGACATCGGGACGCCCGACGTGATCAGGATCAGCACATAGCCGACCGGGCTGTTTGTCAGGCCGAGCGAGATGAGCAGCTTGTACTGCGCGAGGAACATAGCGGGTGCCGGGATGATCATGACCGCGAGGATGACGAAGGTGAAGACGCCCTTTCCGGCGAACTCGAGCCGCGCCAGCGCGTAACCGGCAAGGCTCGACACCAGGAGGATGCCGAGCACGGCCGCCGCGGTGTAGATCACGCTGTTGCGCAGGTACGTGCCGAGGTCGCCCTGCACCCAGGCTGTGACGTAATTGCCCCACTGCGGGTCGCTCGGCAGGAAGCTCTGGTTCGTCAGCAGCTCGGTGAGCGACTGGAGGGACCCTGACAGCATCCACAGAAGCGGGAACAAGGCCGTCAGCGCGGCGATCGCGAGCAGTCCGTACAGGCCGATGGTGTGGAGAGGGAGGCGGCGACGACGACGGATCGCCTTCTCGGAGGTGCTCTTGCTCTCGGGGCCCGATGCCGCCGTCGCGGCGCGCGTGTCGGGATTGTCGTTGGTGAGGGTCATGCGCGGGACCTCCGTCCCGTGATCGCGAGCTGGATCAGCGACAGCAGCACGAGCGCGCCGCCGAAGATGACCGACATCGCGGCGGCGCTGCCGTAGCGCCAGTTGACGAACGCTTCGTTGTAGATCGCGAGGGTCGGCACCATCGTGTGATAGCCCGGACCGCCGTTGGTGAGCACCTGCACGGTTCCGAAGATCTGCAGGGCCGCCAGCAGTGTGAGCAGACTGACGATCGACGTCACCGGCGCCAGCTGCGGCCAGGTCACGTACCGGAACTTCGTCCACCGGTTCGCTCCGTCCAGCTCCGCCGCCTCGTAGAGCTCCTTCGGCACGTCCTGGAGCCCCGCGAGGAACAGCAGGAACGCGAACCCCCAGTGGTACCAGACGAACACCGCGGCGACGGAGATGAGGGCGAATGCCGGATCACCCAGCCAGTTCTGGGCCCACGAACCGAGACCGACGAGTTCGAGCAGCCGGTTCAGCACGCCCGAGCCGGGCGCCAGGATGAAGCCGAACAGGAGGCCGACGACGACCACGGACAGCACGCCCGGCAGGTAGAACACCGTGCGGAAGAAGGTCGTGCCGCGGGTGGTCGAATTGACGGCGAGCGCGAGGCACAGCGCCAGCCCGTTGCCCACGAAGAAGCCGATGACACCGAACAGCAGGACGTTCCGCATCGACGTCCAGAAGATCGGGTCGCTCATGACGAACTCGTAGTTCGCCAGTCCGACCCACGGCGTATCGGGGCTGACGCCGTCCCACGACTGGAAGCTGAGCAGGATCGCCTGTGCGAAGGGCGTGATCGTGAACACGCCGATCAGGGCGATGGCCGGTGCCAGGAACGTCCAGCCGAGGAGGTTGCGGCGGATGCCGCGCCGCCCGTGCGGCGTCCGGAGGGGACGCCGCACGGACAGCGTGAACTGTGAGGTCACGACGATCGATCCTGAGCCGCCTGGATGGTGGCCAGTGCGTCATCCACCGTCGTCTCACCGAGCACGAGGCGCTGGGCCTCGGCGACGATGGCGCTCCGGACATCGGTGGTGAAAGTCGTGGACATGACCTGCAGCGACGCGACGCCCTCGGCGAAGCCGCCGAGCTGCTCGGGCACATCACCGCTGGCGAGCAGCTCGGGGTTGGTCGGGAGGATCAGGCCGACCTCTGCGAACACCTGCTGCTGCGCGGGTTCGGTGAGCCACTTGACGAAGTCCAGCGCTGCCTCGGGGTGCTCGCCCTTCGGGTTGATGACCGCGCCCTTTCCGGGGACTCCGGGCGAGCGAGGCTCGAGCGGTGCGTCGTCGGCTCCGAGGATGCCGATCGAGAAGTAGTCCGTGAACTCGGGGTTGGTCCGGAAGCCGACCGACACACCCGGCGACGCGTCGAAGATCGATCCCAGCGTCTGCGTGAAGAAGGCCGTCTCGACGCTGGGGTTGTCGTCCTGACCACCAGGAAGAGCGCCGTTGGCGATGACGCCGGCCTCCTTCAGGTCCACCAGGAATTGGAAGGCGTTGTGCCACCCCTCGCTCTCCCAGCTCTCCTCACCGTTGAAGGTCGCCTCGATCTCCTCGTCCGTCAGCCAGTTCGAGGCGAGCGCCTGGACGAGCATCGGCGTCAGTGACGCCGCGATCGAGAAACTGCCGTCGTCCTCGTTGGCGTCGATGAACTCCTCCATCGTCGCCGGCGCGTCGTCGGCGGTCATGTCGGTCAGCGCAGGGTTGACCATCATGCCGTAGGTCTGCGTCTCCCAGTGCACGCTGTAGATGCCCGCAGGAACGCCGAGGTTGTTGCCGTCCTGGAACGTCGACATCTCGATCACCTCGGGGCTGAAGTCCTCGCTCCAGCCGGCCTCGAGTTCATCGGTCAGGTCCATGGCCCAACCCGCCTTGTAGAACGGGGCCATATCGGTGGCGGCGAACGAGGAGTAGATGTCGGGCATGTCACCTGACTGCGCCCGCGCCTGCAGCTTCGGCAGGTAGTCCGCAGGGCCGGGAGAGTCGATGGTGACCTTGACCCCGGTCTCGTCGGTGTACTGCTCGGCCAGCTGGGTGAGCGCCGCTTCCTGACCACGCGACTGGTTGAGGAAGGTCAGTTCGATGTCCTCCTCTCCCGCTGTGGGGTCGTCCGCCGGTGCGGCAGGAGCGCATCCGGTGATCGCGAGCGCCGCCACTATCGACAGCGATCCGGCGAGGAGTGCGCCGCGACGTCGGGTCCTGAGTGTGTTCATGGGATCGGTCCTCATCTTTGAAAGCCATGGAGAGCGCGAGCCTGGTCCTCCGAGTCATGGTCGGTGGCCATGGAGGCGTCTCCGCTGTGCGGTTGCGTGTCGTTGCGATCACGCGGTGTGGCCCGACCACTCAGCTGTCGGTGAGTGAGCTGTCAATCGGTTGCCACACGGCCATTGTCCATCAGCTCCGAGCTAAAATCAATAGGTCACTATCGAATTGGCGAATCGTCGCCAGATCTCCAGACCCTCGGCCTCGATGCTCCAGCCATCCGGTAGCCGCTGCCCGCTCTGCACCGCCGCCGCCACATGTGCGGCGGCCGCCAGGATGCCGCCGTTCGCGGGAAGGTAGATGGTGAGAAAACCCGGCATCTGCGGGTTGTGGCCGTTGCTCAGGAAGACGTTCTTGGGCGACGGGTGCAGCAGCGCATCCAGTGCGCCGGAGAGATCACCGAGTCGCGCAGCGGTCATCGCCATCACGGCGTAGTCCCAGCCCCAGCTCGATTGCAGGTCCCAGTCGTTCCATACCCCGTCGAGCGTTCTGCGCATGATCGCCAGGTCGATGAGGTCGGTGTCGGGCAGCCACCCCGCCGCCATGAGCATCGACGGGTGGTCTGTGCGGATCAGATAGGGGGTCGTCGCGATGGCGGCGTAGGTGCCGTCGGCGAGCACATACGGGGCATGCATGTTCTCGGCGATCCGGTGCCAGTCGGACCGCGGCAGCAGTCCGAGTCGCGCGCGCCACTCGTTGGCTCGGCGAAGCGCCCACGACCAGTAGGCGAGCTCGAAAGTGGGGTTCTCGGTGCGTGCGCGGTCGGCCAGGTAGCTCTCCTGTGCCGGGATGAGCGGGGCGGGCAGCACGAACCGGCCGTCGCGCTCCTCCACGAAGTCGGCCATGAAGTCGGCGGTCGCCTCGATGAGCGGGTAGTGCCTCTGCAGGAACTCGTCATCGCGCCCTTCCGCTCGCAGCAGTTCGAGGAGGTAGATGAGGTGCGGCTGCTGCCAGACGAGGAAGACGCCGATGTTGCTCGGCGACTCACGGGCTGAGGGATCGGTCTGCTTCGGCCAGCGCGCACCGCGGTAGCCCTGGTGCGCCGCGGTCTCGCGCGCTCGTTCCAGGGCACCGTGATACCAGCCGAGGCTGCGTTCGAGCAGATGACCGCGCCCCCAGAGCGCGAACTGCGCCGCGTGCCACCAGTGCATCTCGAGGTGGAACTTGCCGGTCCAGGTGTTGTACGTGAGACCCGATTCCGCGGGCGGAGTCGATCCCGCGCAGTTGATCGCCAGGAGGTACTGCGAGAGGACGATGCGGCGCTCGAGCTCCTGCGCTCGCTCATCCGAGCTGCCGTCGAAGCTGAGGGCGCCCCCCTCGCACCAGTGGCGCCGCCACCAGCGCTCCGCGCGCTCGCCCACCTCTTCGAACGAGGCGGTCGCCGGCAACCGCGCTCGGTCGGGTGCCAGCGCGACGACCACCTCCAGCCGAGAGCGGTCGCGCGCCGTCGCGACGACACGATCGGCGCCCTCCGCGAGCGAGCCCGTCGCCTCCATGCGGACGACGTAGCGGCTGGACTCGACGACACGCTCCGCGATGCCGCGCTGCGGTCCGTCGGCCGTCCAGGTCGTCCCGCTCTCTAGCGGGAGTTCGAACGGCGCCAACTCGTCCGGCTGCTCGTCGAAGACCCATGCGACCCCCCAGCCCCGGGTAAGGAGCGCCGACTCGACGCGGACGGCGAAGGCGTGCGCCGTGGGGTCCGCGAGCGTCGTGACCACCACGCGCTCCCCTTCGAGCGTGTACTCGGCATGCACGGCTGCCGACCACAGATCCAGTTCCGTCCGCACATCCGACACGAGCGACGGATGCCTCAACGACTGACCGTCGGGACGCACGAGTGCGAGCCGCCCGAGGTGAGCCCTCCGGGGGTTGTAGTGGAACCACGCCCCTGCCTCGAACTCTTCGGCGATGGGGTCGCCGGCTCGCTGAAGACCCATGCGGTCGAGGTAGGGAACCGGCCCCCGGCTCGTCTCGTAGACGGTCTCAGCCTGCGCCAGGCGGAAGTCGCGCGTTGTCCGCGTGCGGTACCAGCACCAGCTGGACTGCGTCCGCAAGGGGATCTGGAAATCATCGCTGTCGAATGGTCGCAGCACCTGCTCGGGGAGCCCCGAGATGCCGTCTGCCACGACACGCTTCGGGTCGGGGACGATCTCGTGGAAGGCGGCGAACGTCTGCAGGCCGGTGACGTCGACCGACATCGCGATGTCTCCGTTGCCGACCGTCATCACCGCGACCGGATGAGCGGATGTGTACACGGGGTTGTGCCTGCGCACCAGCCGGCGTCGGTCGATGGTCACGGGGCATCCTCGCCTTCATTGACTCAATACTGAGTCAGCTATTAATTTGGCGATGAGCATAGCATTGCAGGCGCCACCCCTGAAAAGCACGGAGAGCGAGCCAGGATGTCGACGAAGCGCGGGCCCTACGCGAAATCCGACGTTCGTCGGCGGTCTCTGAGCGCGGCCGCGCTGGAACTGGTCCGGCAGAAGGGGCACCGCAACGTCGCGATCACCGAGATCGCAGAGTTCGCACACACGAGCGAACCGACGGTGTACTACCACTTCCCCACCAAGGAGAGCCTGCTCATCGCCGCGCTGCGGCAGCACGACGACGAGAACATCCACGCGCGCGGGCACGAAGCGGGCGCCATCGCCGAGATGGGCAGCCGTGCTGAGATCGGCGTGCAGCGCACCAACTACGCCCGCCTCTACAACGAGCTGGCCGGCGCGGCGGCCGATCCCGAGCATCCCGCCAATGCCTTCTTCCAGGAGCGCTGGGCGCGCTCGATCGGCGTGGTGTCGACCGACATCCGTCGCCTCCAAGACCTCGGCCGTGTTCCCGTGAGCGTCGACGCCGACATGGTCGCACATCTGCTGCTGGCCGCCTGGGAAGGGCTCCAGCTCCAATGGATGCAGGGGCCGCCGTTCGATATCCGTTCACTCATCGAGGCGCACATCCGCATCCTGCTCGGGCCGAACGCGCTGGACTGAGAACGCGGCGATGGCGCGAATGCAAGGTTTGACAACCGATTGCCATGCCTGTCACCATCGAGGGGACGACGGGGTCCGCGGCGATCCCCCCGATGAGGAGTGATGCTGCTGTGACCGACACGACGACGAAGCCGACGGGCCGGCGGCCGCTGCCGACGGTGCGGCGCAATGGGGCCGCCACTCACCTGTTCGTCGACGGCGAGCCGTATCTCGCCCTCGGCGGCGAGCTTCACAACTCCAGCGCCTCGAGTCCCGAGTACATGGCCCCTGTCTGGGATCACCTTGCCGCGAACGGTGTGGGCACCGTCATCGGCACCGCCAGCTGGCAGCTCGTCGAACCCGACGAGGGCCGCTTCGACTTCACCGCCGTCGACGATCAGATCGCACAGGCGCAGCGGCGCGGCATCCGTCTCGTCCTCATCTGGTTCGGCGCGTACAAGAATGCCGAGTCGACGTACGCCCCGAGCTGGGTGCGCCGCGACGACGACCGCTTCACCCGCGCCGAGCGCGACCCTGCCAACCTGCTCACGGGCCGCTTCACGCTCGACGCGCCGGTCCTCAGCGTGTTCGACGAGCGGCTTCGGGATGCCGATGCCCGCGCCTTCGCAGAGCTCATGGCCCATATCGCCGAGGTCGACGTCCACGGCACCGTCATCGCGGTGCAGGTCGAGAACGAGGTCGGACTGCTCGGCGACAGCCGTGACCGCTCGCCGCACGCGGCGGCTGCGTGGGGTGCCGCGGTGCCCGCCGAACTGCTCGACGGGCTGGCCGCCCGCGGCGAGCGCCTGCACCCTCATGTGCGGGCGGTCTGGGAGCGCAACGGCGCGCGCGCGTCCGGAACCTGGGCCGAGGTCTTCGGCACCGATGGCGAGGGCGGCGAGATCTTCATGAGCTGGGGCTTCAGCCGCTATGTCGATGCCGTGGCACGTGCCGGCATCGCACGGCATGCCCTGCCGGTGTTCGCGAACGCATGGCTCGGGCCGCAGCCCAACGCCCTCGAGCCCGGCCGGTATCCGAGCGGTGGCCCGGTCGCACGGATGCTCGACGTCTGGCAGATCGGCGCACCCACGCTCGCCTTCCTCTCACCCGACATCTATGTCGACGACTTCGACGGCACGCTCGCCCAGTATGCGATCGACGGCAACCCGATCTATGTGCCCGAGGCGAAGCCGGAGGCTGCACTCGCGTTCATCGCCGTCGGCGCCTACCGCGCGATCGGCTTCAACCCCTTCGGGATCGAGGATCTGCCCGCGGGGCACGAAGTGTTCCGAGCGTACGAGGTTCTCAACGCTCTCTCGGGGGAGATCGTGCGGGCGCATGCCGAGGATCGCATCCACGGCTTCCGGGTCAGCACCGGCGAGCAGCAGCGCGTCGACATCGGCGGGTTCGAGGTCACGATCAACGGCCCGTTCGACACCCGCGGGATCTTCGGCACCGGCACCGGTTCCAACGCCGAGGACAAGGTCGGCTACGGGCTGGTCCTGCGGACGGGCGAAGACGAATTCCTCGTCACCGCGACGTCGGCGTCCCTCTCGTTCGCGCGTCAGGACGCGATCGTCGAGATCGATGAGCTGCAGGAGGAGGTGCTCCGCGACGGCCTGTGGGTTCGTCGTCGCACCCTCAACGGCGACGAGCGGCACTTCATGTTCTACGGCGACGACCTTCGGACGGTCCGGATCTCGCTGCTGCGTCGACCCCGTCCCTGAACCTACGCAGCACCCGCGCCGGCGCCGGATGGTTCCGCGCGGGCGGGACGCTCCAGCAGCGCCGTCGTCGCGTCCCACAACTCGCGCTGCATCGCCGGGTCGTCGCCCGGCGCACTCGGCGTGATCCTTTTGCGGCCGCGCGCGGTGACATAGGCGCCGGTCTCCCGACTGAACTCCGGGGCCGTGGCGAGGTCGACGATGAGGCCGGAACCGCGACGAGGGTCGCCGATGCGAAGACTCTTCAAGACACGCTCCAGCGGCGCCGCGAAACGCAACTCCCGCCCGAGGCCGGTCACGTTGAAGCCCGGGTCGAGGGCGTTGACCGTGATACCTGTGCCGGCGAGCCGCCGCGCCAGCTCCATGGTGAACATGATGTTCATGAGCTTCGTCTTGCCGTAGACCGCCGATGATCCTCTGGCGGTGAACGGGGTGGTGTCGGTGAGGTCGCCGGGGAGGGCGAGAGTGCCATGCCGGCGGGATGCCTCGGAGGCGACGTTGACGATCCGCGACGGCGTGGCGCCCCTGAGTGCAGGCAGCAGAGTCACAGTCAGCAGGAACGGTGCAAGGTAGTTGACGGCGACCATCTGCGGATAGCCGTCCAACGTGGCCCGCTGCTCGAACGCGTGCAGCCCGGCGTTGTTAATCAGCACGTCGATCCGTTCGTAACGCTCGCGGATCTCGGTGCCGACACGCCTCACGTCCTCCATGCGCGACAGATCGCCCAGGTGGATACCGACCAGCGCGGCCGGCGCAGCGGCCTCGATCTCGCTTCGCGTCTCGGCCGCCTTCTGCTCGTCGCGCGCAGGCAGGGCCAGTCGGAAGCCCCGCCGTGCGAGCGAGATCGCGGCGAGGCGGCCGAGGCCGCTGGTAGCGCCGGTGAGGACAACGGTCTGCAACTGGGGCATGAGGGCGGTTCTTCCTGTCTTGCGATCGGCGAGAGTCGGATATAGTTTGCCGATCTCCATCACTGTAGGGGGCTATAGTTTGGATATGCAAATTAGTTCCCGAACGCCTTCCGATGAGAGGGAACGCCTCGAACTCGCGCTCGGAGAGCAGGTGAACGCGCTGCTCAGCGCGACGCGCGCCCTCACAGAACGCAGCGCCGCCCGATTCCACGAGGGTCTTCAGCCGGCCGCCTTCCATATCGCCCGCTGGCTTTACGCATTCGGCCCCGCCAAGCCCAGCGTCATCGCCGAGGCGGTCGGCATGGACCGGAGCTCGACCAGCACCCTGATCGGCCGGATGCGGAGGCTGGACCTCGTCTCGGCGTCCCCCGACCCGGACGACCGGCGCGGGGTGATCGTCGACCTCACCGAATCCGGAAGGGTCCGCGTGGCCGATGCGCTGGCCGACAGAGGTGCCGAGCTCCACGATCGCACCGAGCGCTGGAGCACCGAGGATCTCTCGCAGCTCGTCACGCTGCTCGGGCGTCTCACCGGCAGCAGTGCATCAACGGAAGGGTGACGCCGGATGATCGCGCCACGCGTGACCATCGACCCGGTGCGCACGCGCAGCGCAGGTGTCGATCAGCGCGGTGCGCGCACGCGCAGCGCCCGGAAGTAGCGCCGGCGCGCCACTTGCTGCGCCACCAGCAGCACGGGGTAGGCGGCCCGCCATCCCCACTCCCTGCCGGCGCGGGTGAGGGAGCGGACCGTCAGGATGACCGCATCGCCGTCGCGGTGGACGATGAACGCCTCCTCGCCGCTCACGGGGTGGCCGGGCAGCGTCCGGTACGCGAATCCGACACGGTCGCTCGTCTCCACCACCTCGACGACCTCGACGGGCTCCCGGACGGCCAGGCCGAACGGGTGTGCCATGATGATCGGCCGGTCTCCCTCGGTGACCCTCTCGTCCGGCGTCACCGTGAACCCGCTGCGGGTCTTGATCCCCCACTGCAGCACCTCGCGGCACGCCCAACGCCAGACCTCGTCGCCGCGGCCTAGCTCCGCCGACTTCTCCCAGCGACGGAACCCGCTGGTCGGAGAGCGCCAGTGCTGATCCGCAGGCCTGGTCAGCGACATCCCCCTCTGCCCTCCTAGGTCGATGGCCCGAGGACGAGTCGGGGCTCGACGAAGCGTTCGCCACCCGTCGATGCCGGCTCGATGACGTTGTCGGCAGCCACCCGGCCGACACCGGTCAGGTCGAGATCGACCGTCGTCAGGCGCCGCAGGTTCTGATCGAGGATGACCTCCTCCCAGTTGTCGACGCCGACCACGGCGACGTCGCCGGGCACATCCAGTCCGGCGGCCTCCAGCGCGTCGAGCACCCCGAAGCCGATGTGGTCGTTGCCGCAGAAGACGGCGTCGAAGTCCGTGCCCGACTCCCGCAGCGCACCGACGGCGTGCTCGCCCCACTCCCGGCGCCAACTGCCGTAGAGGGTCGGAAGCAGCGGCAGGCCCGCCTCGGTGAGCGCACGACGGAAGCCGGTCTCACGACGGCGGACGGCGAGGTCGTCGGCATCCGCCGTGACATGGGCGATGCGCGTGCGCCCGAGAGAGAGCAGGTGCTGTGCGGCCAGGTACCCGGCCTGCTCGTTGTCGGGCGCGAACACGGAGTCGTCCGGGTTGTCGGATGCCGCGAACGCGTAGGTCACGGGAACCTCGAACTGATGCGTGATGGACGGCGTGACCCGCCCGAACCCCGCGCCGACGACGAGGAGCCCGTCGATGCGCCGGTCGCGGAGGGTGCGGATGCTCTCGGTCATCTCGTGGTGCGCGTTGATACGGCCGTCGAAGACGAGCGCGGCGCGCTCCCGGCGACCGAGTTCGAGGATCGCGCCCATGACGACGGCGCGCGAGAAGGTCGCCGTCGCCCGATGCGTCAGGAGGCCCACCGTACGGCTGCGGCCCGATGCGAACGAGAGGGCGAGCGCGTTCGGCCGGAAGTCGAGCCGCTCGGCCGCCTCCCTCACGCGGGCCTTCGTCGCCGCGGACACGACAGGACTGTCGTTGAGCGCCTTGGACGCCGTCGCCTTCGACACGCCCGCCACCGCAGCGACGTCGCTCAAGCGCACAGCGCGTTGCGTGACCATCTCGTGATCCTACTGACCGGAGCCCGCGAGCACGGGGACGCGGAACGCCCGGTCGGCGCGACCCTCGACTGCCAGCTGTTCCTCCAGGAAGCCCACCTGCCGCGGCCAGTGCGCCGCCCCGCCGCCCTCGTGCTCGTTGAACTCGAACGTCGCGATCTCTTTCACGGATGCCGCGTGCCGGTTGTACGCCGCGAACACCGTCGAGGGCGGGCACACCGGATCCGGCAGACCGACCGAGAAGAGCGCCGGCGCGGTCGCGCGCTGGGCGAAGTTGACGCCGTCGAAGTACGACAGCGTGTGGAACACCGCGTCGGCGCGGTTGCGATGGATCGCGAGATAGCGGACGACTTCCTGGTAGGGCTCGCGTCCGGTCATCCCGATGGCGCGACGGAAGTGGCAGAGGAACGGGTAGTCCACGATCGCGGCCACGAGATCGTCGCGCAGTCCCGCGACGGCGAGCGCGATGCCGCCGCCCTGACTTCCGCCGGCGACCGCGACGGCGGAAGGGTCGATGCCCGCGAGGCCGCGCACCGCATCCACGCACCGGACGCCGTCGGTGAACACTCGGCGGTAGTAGTACGTCGCGGGGTCGGGGATGCCGCGCGTCAGGAACCCCGGCACACTGGGCTCCGAACCATGCGGGTCGACGGTGTCGGCCGCCGGCTGTCCGCGCGTGTCCATGACGATGTGGGCGAAACCGGCGGCGGCCCAGGTGAGCCGCTGCTGCGGCATCCCTCGCCCGCCGCCGTATCCGAGGAACTCGACCACCGCGGGGAGGTCGGCGCTCGCTCCCGCGGGGCGGAGGTACCACGCCCGCACAGGATCCCCCGCGAATCCGGGGAAGACCAGCTCGCGCGCTTCGACGGCGCGCAGCGGGACGTCCGCGTCTGCGAGCGTGACGGGGCCGCCCGCCGCCCGCGACTCTCCGAGGGTCTCGGCCCAGAAACGGTCGAAGTCGTCGGGTTCGGCGACCTCCGGAGCGAAGCGCCGGAGCTCCTCGAGTGGACGGTCGAACCGCGTCATCGGGATGCCGCCGTGGCGCCGACGCTGTCGCGCGCTTCGGCAGTGCCGAAAGCCGTCGCGGCGGCACCGAACGGGAGGTCGTGGATCAGCACCGGTCCCCCGCCTGCGAGAGAGTCGTTGCCGGCCACGCCGACGGCCATCGCCCGGACGCCGTCGAGCCAGGTCGCGGCCTGGCCCAGAGGATCGGCATCCGCCCCGATCAGCAGGTCGCGCAGCAGCGCGTCGTCGGCTCCGCCGTGTCCGCCGGCAGCATGCGGGATGGCCACCTCGCGCGCTGCCTCGAAGTGCCGCTGCACCGTGAGCCGGTCGCCGACCGGACGGCCGGTCTCATCGGCGACGGACTCGGGGCGCGCGCTCGGATCGACGACGTGCTGCCGCCCGGTTCCATCGAGCAGGATGGCACCGCGCTCGACCACCGCTAGCTCTGCGCGTCCCTCGGTGCCGTTGACGGCGACGGTGTACCCCTCCCACGGGGAGTGGGCGTTGAGCGCGTAGGTCATGCTCGCGCCGCGCGCGTAGTCGACGATCAGCGAGAGGTTGTCCTCGATCGTGATGCCCTCGTCGAACACGTCGCGGTCGCGCAGATAGCCGTCGTACTGCTCCTGCTCGTAGTACAGCCCGCGCAGCACCTCGTGCTCGCGCAGGTCCAGCGCGAACGGATCCCGCCGGCCGGCATCCACGGAGCCGCGCTCGGGCCTCTCACCCAGCCCTCGTCGCGCCGCGTTCTCGGCGCCGTAGAAGCGGAGCCCGCCGCTGGCGAAGACACGAACGGGCAGGTCGGCGAGCCACCAGTTCACCAGGTCGAAATGGTGCGACGACTTGTGCACGAGCAGACCGCCCGAGTTGTGCTTCTGCCGATGCCAGCGGCGGAAGTAGTCGGCGCCGTGCGACGTGTCGAGCAGCCATTCGAAGTGCACCGACGTGACCTCGCCGATCTCGCCGCTCGCGGTGATGCGCTTGAGCGCAGCGTTGCGCGGCGAGTACCGGTAGTTGAAGGTCACGGTCACCGCGCGGCCGGTCGTCTCGACGGCCTCCGCGATGCGGCGGACGCCGTCCGCGTCGGTCGTCAGCGGCTTCTCGACCACCACGTCGGCGCCGCCGCGGAGGGCGGCGACGACCAGGTCGGCGTGGGCGAAGTCGGGTGCGGTGACGATGACCCGCTCGATGCCGAGCCGCTCGACGGAGGCCGACAGCTCCCCCGCATCGATGCGCGCCGGTGCGGGGCGACCCGCCGCCAGGACTCGCTGCTCGTTCCAGTCGAGACGGCCCGGGTTCGGGTCCGCCCACGCGATGAGCGCGGCGCGGTCGGCGTACGGTCCTGTCAGCGCATCGATGTACATCTGTGCGCGGCCTCCGGTGCCGATGATCGCGTAGCGGGTGGGTGCGGTCATTCAAGGTCTCCTTGGTCTGGCTGGGCGCCGGCGCGCGCGCAGTCACGCGCAGGAACCGGCACCTCCACGGTCGTGTACGACGCGGCACGGTCGGGTGCGCGGTAGGGCACGTAGGCCGCGACCCGGACGCGTCCGGCATCCGTCATCGCCTCCGTGGACCGCAGTTCGATCACCCTGGTCCCGCCCGCGGGCACACCGGATCGCTTCTCGTCGGCGAACGGCGAGGTTGCGCGGATATCCGACGTGAACTCGGCGGTGTTGCGCACCGAGACGAGGTACTGCACCCGCTCGCCGAGGCACGTGGTGCGGACGGATGCCTCGACCGAGGCGTCGTCGCCCGTGACGCGCTCGACGGCGATCGTGTAGGTCGTGCTCGGCCGGCCGTCCGCCGAGGCGACCACGGTCGCGGTGCCGGGGGCGTCCGCCGGCTGCGTCACCTCGACACGGGTGCCGGCCTCTGCGGTCGCGGTGACGACGGGCAGCGGGCCTCCGGCGAGCGCGGGCACGGTGTATTCGGTGCGATCGGGCACGAACCCGTCGAGCGGCTTGCCGTCGACCTCGATCGCGGTCACCTCGGCCGCGCGGGTCGGCGCAACGGGGATGACCGGCACGAACAGCGCTGCATTCTTGCCGGAGCCGATGCCGCTGCCCCATTCGTAGAACCCTTCGCGGGTGCCGCCATCGTTGTCGTTGACGAGGATCGAGAAAGAGAAGGCGCCGGCGGCGGGGTCGACCCCGAGCACATCCCACGGCACCGTGACGTCGTACGCGGTCGTCGTGCCGTCACGTGTGATCGCGGCGGGAGCATCGAGGACACCGACGGGCGCGGTGTAGCGGTAGACCCCCGGGCCATCCGCCCCGAGATACGCACCCAGCTCCACACGCGATGCGGGGTCGGCGCCGGGCAGCCCCCTGGCCACGGCGAACTGCAGGGAGTCCCCCGCCCAGAGCCTGTCGACCGTCGCTGCGGCGGTGTGGTCCTCGTCCTGCACATCGGCGCGCACACGCAGTCCGTCGGCGCTCCACGAGACCGCGAAGGTTCCGCCGAGGTCGTCGGCCGTCGCGACGGATCCGCTGAGCGGCACGTAGGTGCCGCGTGCCCGCCAGTCCACGGCGGTGCCGTCCGACGGCGCCGCCGCGATCGGCGCGAGCGCCGTCGTTCCCGCCAGCCGGCGCTCCTCGGACCCGGCCGTGGCGCGCACCGTGAACGGGTAGGGCTGCCACGTGTCGATGTCTCCGAGGTCCAGATCCAACGCGGCCGTCTCGCCGCCCGCGACCTGCACCGCCGCCTGCGTGCCCGATGCCGGCCCGACGGTCCACGCGATGTCGTCGACTCCTGTCGTCGGCGCTCCGGCGAGATTCTGGACGGTCAGCGCGAGACCGACGCCGTCCGCGCCGGCGACCGGTCCGAGCGATAGCACGGGGTTCTCGACCACGGTCGCGCTGTCGTCGACGAACGCGATGACCGCGTCGCCGCTGCGCACGGTGTACGCGACGGGGTGGGCGCCGAGCTCGCGCATCGGCGCCAGCGTCACCGAGCCGGCCGCTTCGCCGGCGGTGCCGGTGAGCGTCGCGCCGCCGCCGACCGGCCCGAAGACCGACACGTCGCCCGTGACGCCGAGGGCCGCGCGATCCACCGTGACGGGCACGCTCGCCGTGCCATGGAGCGGGATCTGGTCGGGCGTGTCGATGGAGACGGCCGGGTCGGCGACGCGGGTCGGCGTCGCCCGTGTGCCCGTCAGGTAGACGGGGTTCGCGCCGACGGTGACCTCGACGCGTCCGTTCGGCTGGGCGCGCCACGATCTGCCGTCGCCTTTGACGAGACGCGCGTCGCTCCCGGTGCTCACCGCCAGCGTCACCGGGTCGCCGGTCGCCCACATCATCCGCAGCATGTCGCCCGCGGCATCCGTATACTCCGCCACGATGGCGCCGTCGAGGCGTTGCAGGCCCGAGAGCTCGCGACCGGAGGTCAGGCGGTTGAACACCGCGAGTGCGGGGTAGGCGGGCTTCGGTGTGAGCGCCGTGCCGCCGTCGGTGGGCAGCCGCGAGATGCCGAAGTTGTGCTCCTGCTCCGCAGGATTGGCGCCCGAGTCGATCAGCTCGTAATAGACCACGCGGTCGACGCCCGCGGCTTCGAGGAGCGCCGCCGACCGCACGATGTAGGCGGCCTGCTGCTGCTCGGTGGTGCCACCGGTGGTCGTCGTCCAGCCGTGCTCGCTGAGCCAGATCGGGATGCCTGAGCCCGGCGCGTACTGCTCGATGAGGGCGCGCAGCGTCGAGACGCCGGCTTCGGTGCGCCCTTCGGGTGCCACCGGGAAGTCGTAGGTGTGATAGCTGACGACGTCGAGGTGCTCGAGCGCCCCGAGGGCGAAGAGGTCCTCCATGAAGTCCCACTTGGCGCCGGCGCTGACCGGACCCACGACGCGGGCCCCCGGCGCCGCCGCGTGGATGGCCGCGGCGGCCGGCACCAGGAGGTCCATGTAGCAGGCGGCTGTCATGCCGCACGCGCCATTGTTGAAGGTGTGGTTGAACTCGTTGTAGATCTCGTAGTCCACGTCCGAGCCGTAGTGTTCGGCCGCCGCGGCCGCGTAGTTCGCGAAAGCCGCGATCCCCTCGGGGGAGCTCGGCGTCTTGCCGCCGTCGTACCAGCGGCTGAAGTACGCGAGGATGACCAGCGGTCGTTCGCCGCGGGCCTTGGCGGCGGCGAGCTGCGCATCGAAGTGCGCGGGGAACTGGTAGACCCCGGGCGACGTCTCGATGGTGTCCCAGGACGGGCCCTCGCGGAGAGTCCCCGCAGCGAGCGGACCCATCAGGCTGTCGACCTGATCGACCGAGTACCGGTTCACATGGACGGCCAGCCCCACCGGATGATCGGCGGATGCCGCTTCCTCGGCGTCCTCGACGATCGCCAGCGTCGCCGTGCGCGTCGCCGCCACCGGAGCGGTCACCGACATCGTGATCGAGTAGTAGCCGGCCGGCAGCGCGGCCAGGTCGATGGATGCGGCGCCGTCGGCGACCGCTTCCACGCCGGAGTCGATGCGCTGCCCCGAGGACGCCCGCACGTCCCACGTCACGCTGCTCGCCAGCGTGGTCACGCCGATGTGCGCGTCGCCGACGCCGTAGACGAGTGCGGCGTCCGTGAAGGCCAGCGTGCCGGGCGGCGGGTCATGCTCCTCGAACGACGGGTTGATCACGAGGTTGGCCTGGCTCGCCGGTGCGGCCATCCGTACGTCGTCCACCCACACGGTCCCCGTCCCGCGCACCAGCAGACGCATGACGAACGTCATGCTGCCCAGCGGCTGGGTGTACGTCCACTCGAGCTTCGTCCAACCGCTCGTGCCGGCGGGAAGCTCGACGCGCTGCGAATGGTCGCCGCTGAGGACGAAGTAGGCGGCGCCCGTCGAAGAGAGGCTCTCCGTCTTCACCCAGGCGCTCATCGCGTAGCTGGTTCCGCCGGTCGCCCGGATGCTCTGCCGGAGGTCGACGTAGCTGTTCGAGTAGGCCGTGGCGTACTCGATCCGCGCCGAGGTGGCTCCGTCGTGGACGACCGCGGTGTCCGCCGACACCACGAAGTCGGGGGTGCCCGACACGGTCGTGGTCCAGCCTTCGAACGAGTCGGACTCGGTGAGACTCGCCTGCGCGGGCGAGGGGGTGGCGAACAGGATGCCGACGACCATGGCGAACGCCGTCAGCATGGCCGCAGCGGGCGCGACGATGCGCCGGTGCGTGTGAGACATGGAGTGATCCGATCCGGGTGACCGCCGTGGTCACCCCTTGATCGCGCCGGCCTGGCCGGCGCTGCGGAGGAACTGACGTTGGAACATCAGGAACAGCGCGATGGGGATGATCACCGAGATGAACATGCCCGCCATGAGGAGGCTCGTAGGAGCGGTGTCGCTGACGCGGTACAGCCCGACCGAGAGCGGCTGCAGATCGGGCGAGGGCAGGACCAGCAGCGGCCAGAGGAACTCCTTCCACGAGCCGACGATCGTCAGGAGCGACACCACGCCGATCACCGGGCGCGACATCGGCAGCACGATCGACCAGAACACCCGGAAGACGCCGGCGCCGTCGATCTTCGCCGCCTCGAACACGTCCCTCGGCAGGCGGTCGAAGAAGCGTGCGACGAGCAGCACGTTGAAGGCGCTGGCCGCGGTCGGCAGCCACACGGCCCAGTACGTGTTGACCAGGTTCACGCCGATCAGCGGCACGTCGAGGATGGTGACGTAGAGCGAGATCAGCGACACGACCCCTGGGATGAACAGGGTCGCCAGGACGCCCGCGTTGACGACCTTCGCGTAGCGAGGCTTGAGGATCGAGATGCCGTAGCCGCCGGTGAGGGCGACGAGCAAGCCGAAGAACCAGCATCCTGCCGCCATCCAGACCGTGTTCAGCAGGTACTGGCCGATGCGGATCTGCGACCACGCGTCGGGCAGGTTCTGCCATTGGATGCCGCTCGGCCACCACTCGAAGGGGTACTTCAGGATGTCCTGGCTGGTCGAAAGCGCCGCTTTGAAGAGCCACAGCAGCGGCCCGAACGACACGACGATCAGGCAGGCGATGAGGACCACCGCGAGGATCCGGGTCGTGAGGCGCACGGATCGGCGCGACCGATCGAGGGCCGAGACGTTGGTGCGGTCGTCGGCGTCCTTCGCCGCCGCCTTGCTCTTGCCGATCGCGCGGACCGTGGTCGTGACGAAGCTCACGATTCGCTCCATTTCCGCGTCAGTCGGAGGTAGATCGCCGAGACCAGGCTCAGCGCCACCGCGAGCATCAGGCTCAGGGCCGTCGCCTTGCCGAAGTCGCCTGACAGGAAGGCGTAGTTGTAGATGAGCATGAGCAGCGTCACGGTCCGGTTCTCGGGTCCGCCCCCGGTCATGACGAACGGATCGGTGAAGACCTGCATGGTGCCGATGATCTGCAGCAGGAGCATGAGCAGGATGACGCTGCGCAGCTGCGGCAGCGTGACATGCCAGGTGCGCTGGAGGATCGACGCCCCGTCGACCTCGGCGGCGTCGTAGAGCTCCGCCTGGATCGACATGAGCGCGGCGAGGTAGATGATCGTGGCGGTGCCCGCCGTCGCCCAGGTGGCCTGGATCACGATGCTCGGCATCGCGAGCGCCGGGTCCTGCAACCAGCCGATCGGGCCGAGTCCGAACCAGCCGAGCACGGTGTTGAAGAGGCCGGACGACGAGGGGTCGTAGAACTGCTTCCACAGCAGGACGCTGACCACGGGCGGGATGATGACCGGCAGGTAGACGAGCACGCTCGAGATCTGGCGACTGCGGCGCAGCTCCGCCATCACCATCGCCATCAGGATCGGCAGCGGGAAGCCGATGAGGAGCGCCAGGACGGCGAACCAGACGGTGTTGCCCGCGGCCGTCCAGAGCAGCGGGTCGGCCAGCACGCGCTCGAAGTTGCGCACTCCCACCCAGGTGGGATCGTTGATGAGGTCGGTCTGCTGGAACGCCAGGATGAGGCTCTTCAGGATCGGCCACCACGCGAAGTAGCCGAACGTGAGCAGCAGCGGGAGGAACATGACGAGCGTCGGCACGCCGCCGTTGCGCACCCAGACCAGGAACCGCGCGCGCGGTCCTCTGCGCGGCCGGGGCGCAGCGGGCGGCGGGCTGCCGGTGGCGTCCGCGTCGGCCGGACGGCCGACGAAGGGCGGGGCGGTTGCGGTCACGTTGTGTCTCCCGTCGATGTTCTCGTGCCGGATGCGTCCGGTGGCCGCGGCTGCCGCGGCCACCGGAACGGATCATCCGGCGTCGACCAGGTCCTGGACCTGTGTCTCAGCCGAGGTCAGCAGCTCGTCGAAGTCCGCGTCCTCGCGGGTGAGGACGGCCTGCACCACCGGATCGAGCGCCGCGTAGAGCTCCTGCGCCTTCTTGGCGGGCTCAGGCAGGATCGTCGCCGTCGCCAGGCTGTCGAGGTACGCGGTGTAGTTCTCTCGCGGAACATTGATGTACGGCTCGATCCAGCCGAGGTACGTCTGATACTGGTCGTCCGAGACGACCGGCACCTCGGGCAGGCCGACCGGCAGGTCATCCGCCACCTGCGCCTCGGCCCAGGTGACGGCCGCCTCTTCGTCGACGTACCGGTTCAGGAAGTAGAACTTCGTCCACTCGAGCGCGGCGCACAGCTGGTCGGGCGTGGCCTTGGGGTTGTACCACTGGATGTTGCCGCCGCCGAGCACGCCCACGGGGTCGTCGCCGGTCGGGAACGGTGCGAGCCCGAAGTCCTCCTTCGGCATGCCTCGGCCGATGACGAGGCTGTTGTACAGGTTCGCCCCGTTGAGGCTCTGGCCGATGGAACCGGCGGCGATGTCGTCGCGGATGGCGTTGTTGTCGTAGAGGTAGTTGGCGCCCGCGGCCTCCTCCTCCCAGCGCACGTCGTGCAGGAACTGCAGGCTCGCCTCCATCCCCGGCGTGGCGAGGGTCACGGTCGTGTCGTCGCCGTCGACCTCCTCCACGAGGTCGCCGTTGGAGTACGACATCGAGGTCAGCAGCCAGCCGCCGGTGTTGCCGGTGGTCGGGATGATGAAGCCGGTCTGTCCCGTCTCCTCCGTGATCGTCGCCGCGGCATCCAGCACCTCGTCCCAGGTCGCGGGCGGCGCGTCGGGATCGAGCCCGGCCTCGGTGAACAGCGCGCGGTCGTAGATCAGGCCCATCGTGTACGCGGCGCGGACGACGCCGTAGGTGCGGCCGTCAGCGTCCTCCGTGACGGCCTTCAGCTGCGGGTTCAGGTGGCTCAGCACGTCGTCGTTCTCCACGTACGCGGTGATGTCGGCCGCCTGGCCGCGCTCGATCAGCGACTGGATGTCGGTGAACGGCACCTGCAGGGTGGTCGGCAGGGTTCCCCCGACGAGAAGGGCCGGGAACGTCGAGACGTCGTACTTGGTCTCCTCGTCGTCGATCGTGATGTTCGGGTGGTCCTCCTCGAACTGCGCGACCGCGTTCTCCCACGCCTCGAGGTTCGCCGTCTGGTCGGACGTCGGGCGCTCGCCCACGGTGATCGTCACATCAGCGTCGGGGTCGCAGGTCACCGCCTCGGCCGACGGTGTCGACGAGGGCGTGCCGCCGCCCGCGCATCCGCTCACGAGCAGTCCCGTGACGGCGATGCCGGTGATGAGTCCGCCCACGCGGACCCAGCGCTGCTGTGTCATTTGCCTCTACTCCTTCGTAGTTCGGGTGTGCACCTGCACAATTCGGCGGGCACGCGGATCTCGATACAAATCTCAACCGGTTTCATAACTCTGGCCGGAAACCGATCTGGTGTCAAGCTGGACTGGGATGCTGGGGCAGCCAGCCCTCGCGAGACAGCCACGCGGCGCACGCTCCGGTCCACGGCACGAGGTCGCCGCCGAGGCCACAGCCGTGCCCGCCGAGAGGGTAGAGGTGGAGTTCGTGGGGCGTTCCTGCTCGTTGCAGCGCCGACGACAGCAGGAGCGAGTGCTCGACGGGCACCTTCTGGTCGTCGAAGGAGTGGAAGAGGAAGGACACCGGCGCCTCCGTGGTCACCAGGCGCTCCAACGAGAGAGCGGCTCGCCGTTCCGGCGTGTCGTCGTCGCCCAGGAGGACTTCCCTCGATCCCTGATGAGAGTGCGTTTCCAGCGATACGACCGGATAGCCGAGCACCAGCCCGTCGACGCGGCGGGACGCGTCGGCCGGCCGAAGCGCTGCCAGCCCGGCGGCATGCCCCCCGGCCGAGAAGCCGACGAGCAGCACGCGATCGGCGCCGGTGTGGCGCAACTCGGCGATGCGGGCGCCGATCGCCTCGTGCGCGGCGGGATGCGGCATCCCCACGGGGTACCGCAGGATGTCCGCTTCGATGCCGAGTCCCGCCAGCCAAGCGGCGACGGGCTCGGCCTCGTGAGGCGCATGGTTGCGATAGCTCCCACCGGGGAGAACGAGGGCTCTGATCGTCATGTCACACCTTTGAAACCGGTTGTTGCCTGACAGCGTTGCATGTACGCTCGTCGGCGGGCAACTCCGCTGCGGAGACGGACGCCCTCGCAGTGAGGAGCAAAGGTGCACGACGACCGGTCGCATGTGCAGGCACGCCTGCAGAGGTTCACCCGAGAGCGGCTCGCGCCGGCGGTGTACCCCGACTTCCAGGCGCTGCGGGTCGAGCACTGGTCCGTCCCCGACGAGCCGGTCCCGTTCGCCGAGGCCGTCGATCACGAGTACGAAGCGACTCCGGCCGGCTGGACCTGGGGCCGCGCGTGGAGCTCGACGTGGTTCCGGATCTCGGGGCGCCTTCCCGAGGGTTGGAGCCCGCAGCACACCGAGATCGTCTGCGATCTCGGCTTCACTGCCGACCGCCCCGGCTTCCAGGTCGAAGGCCTCGCATATCGCCCGGACGGCAGCATCGTCAAGGCGGTGTCGCCGCGCAGCCACCACCTGCCGCTCGACGCCGCAGTTATCGGCGCCGACGCCGACGAGCTCACCCTCTACATCGAGGCCGCCGCCAACCCCGACCTCGCCGGCGAGTGGACGTTCGCCGCGACGCCGCTGGGCGACAAGCAGACGGCGGGCGACGACGCGCTATACCGGCTCGGCGCCATCGGCCTCGTGCGCCGTGACGAGACGGCGTGGGAGCTGCTGCAGGACATCCAGGTGCTGAGCGGTCTGCTCGGCGAGCTTCCGCAGGACTCCCCGCGGCACCACACGATCGTGCGCGGACTCGAGCGGATGCTCGACGTCGTCGACCCCGACGACGTCGCGGGCACGGCCGCACTCGCCCGCGAGACCATCGCACGGCTCCTCGCCTCCCCCGCGCATGCGTCGAGCCACCGTATCGTCGCCGTCGGCCACGCCCACATCGACTCTGCGTGGCTGTGGCCCACCCGCGAGACGATCCGCAAGGTCGCGCGGACCTTCTCCAACGCGCTCGAGCTGATGGAGCGGCATCCGCAATTCGTGTTCGCGGCCTCCTCCGCACAGCAGTACGCCTGGCTCGAGCAGCACTACCCCGAGCTGTTCGCGCGCGTGCGGGAGCAGGTGCAGGCCGGCAGGTTCGTGCCGGTCGGGGGCATGTGGGTCGAGTCCGACACCAACATGCCCGGCGGCGAGTCGATGATCCGGCAGTTCGTCCACGGCAAGCGGTTCTTCCGCGAGCGCCTCGGCGTCGAGACGGAAGAGGTCTGGCTGCCGGACTCGTTCGGCTACTCGGCGGCTCTGCCCCAGATCGTGCGCGGCACCGGCAACTGTTGGTTCCTCACGCAGAAGCTGTCGTGGAGTCAGGTGAACCAGCTGCCGCACCACACCTTCTGGTGGGAGGGGATCGACGGCACGCGCGTGTTCACCCACCTTCCCCCGGCCGACACGTACAACTCCGAGCTGACTCCCGCTGAGCTGCTGCACACGGAGCGCAACTTCAAGGACGCCGGCGCCGCGACGACCTCACTGGTGCCGTTCGGGTTCGGCGACGGCGGAGGTGGACCGACCCGCGAGATGCTGGCCGCGGCCGAGCGGTCGCGCGACCTGGAGGGGCTCCCCCGCGTCGAGATCGCCGCGCCCCGCCGCTTCTTCACGGATGCCGAGGCCGAGTATCCGGACGCGCCGGTGTGGGCGGGCGAGATGTACCTCGAACTGCACCGTGGCACCTACACCTCGCAGCTGCGCACCAAGCAGGGCAACCGTCGCAGCGAGCAGCTGCTGCACGAGGCCGAGCTGTGGGCGGCGACCGCCGCGGTCCGCACGGGTGAGCCCTACCCGTACGACGAACTGCGGCGGGCTTGGGAGAACGTGCTGCTGCTGCAGTTCCACGACATCCTCCCCGGAAGCTCCATCGCGTGGGTCCACCGCGAGGCAGAGCGCGATCACGCACGGATCCGCGATGAGCTGACGACCCTCGTCGACCGGAGTCTGGCGGCCCTCGTCGGAACCGGATCCACCGCACTCCTCGCCAACCCGATGCCGCTGCCCGCGTCCACTCCGGGGACTGCAGGCGGCGTCGAGGCGTTCGCCATCGGCACGCTCGCCGAGGCGGAAGCCTCCGCCACCTGGGAGCGCCGGCCCGACGACGGGTGGGTGGTCGACAACGGCGTGCTGCGCGCCGTCATCGACGGGCGCGGCCGTGTGGTCTCGCTCGTCGACGCCGCCTCAGGCCGCGAGGCGGTGGCGCCGGGCGGCGCCGCGAACCGGCTCGTTCTGCACCGCGACACCCCGAACGAGTGGGACGCCTGGGACATCGACGACCACTACCGCCGCAACGCCACCCCGCTCGACGCCGAAGCCCCCGAGTCCCTCGAGGTGCAGACCGGCGACGACGGCTCCGTGACGGTCGTCGTCGCGCGTTCCTTCGGAGCGTCGCACGTCACGCAGCGGCTCACCCTGGCGCCCGCGGCGCCGGCGCTCGACCTCGAGCTGGTCATCGACTGGCACGAGAGTCAGAAGCTGCTGAAGCTGTACGTCGACATCGATGTGCACGCCGACGTCACCGCCGCCGAGACCCAGTTCGGCCACGTCCATCGCGTCACGCACGAGAACACCTCGTGGGAGGCCGCGCGCTTCGAGTTCTGCGCACATCGCTGGGTGCATGTCGGCGAGCCGGGCTACGGCGTCGCCGTGGCCAACGACTCCACCCATGGTCACGACGCCCGGAGGACGCCGCGGACCGGAGGCGGGCGCTCCACGACACTGGGCATGTCGCTCATCCGGGCACCCCGCTATCCCGACCCGGTGGCCGACCAGGGCTCGCACAGGCTGCGGGTCGCGCTGCGGCCGAATGCCGGCATCCGGGATGCCGTCGCCGAGGGTTACCGGCTCAACCGGGCGGTGCGGCGGGTGACCGGCGACCACGGGGCCGCTGCGCTCTTCGACATCCGCAGCGCGACCGTCGTCGCCGAGACCGTCAAGCTCGCCGAGGACGCTTCCGGCGATGTCGTCCTGCGGCTCTACGAATCCGCGGGCGGCCGCGGTTCCGTCACCGTGACGGCGCTGTTCGACGCCACGGGCTGCGAGCGCACGGACATGCTCGAGCGCCCGGCCGGGGAGCGGTGGGACGCTTCGCGGACGACGCTCGAACTGCGACCGTTCGAGATCGTCACGCTGCGCTATCGCCGCCCGGCCGGGGAAGCGGCTGCGTCAACCGGCCGATGACAGCCCGTGCATCATCTTGGCGACCCGCTCCTGCACCTGCGCGTCGTCGTATTCGAAGATGGCGTAGCTGATGCCCGCGGTCTGGATCGGACGGTTGGGGTATTCCTTGTAGGTGGGCAGCACAGCGAGCAGGCGTGCGGCCATCTGCGGCGCCTGCCAGGTCTTCTCCGCATAGCTCGTCATGAAGATGTCGTACCGTTCCTGCGGGTCCTGCCACAGGTCGAACAGCTCCGGAACGATCGCCGTGTACGAGGCCGGGCCGCGCCAGCCGTCGCGGATGTTCCAGACGGCCTTCCACTTGCCGACGCGGATGGCACCGGGGATCATCTCCGTCTCGGTCATGTAGAGCCAGTGGTCGCGCGTGGAGGAACCTTCGCCCTTGAGAAGCGCCGTCTGGTCGTAGCTGTCGAAGATCGTCGGCTGACCCTCGCGGTCCTCGGTCGGCAGGTCGACCCCCGCGATGCTCGCGAAGGTGGCCATCAGATCCAGCGACCCGACGATCTCGGAGTTGCGGCGGCCGGCTTCAATCGTGCCGGGCCACCATGCGATGGCGGGCACACGGCTGCCGCCTTCGTAGTCGGTGCCCTTCGTGCCCCGGTATGGCGTGTAGCCGCAGTCTGGGTAGACGTCCTGCCAGGCGCCGTTGTCGGTCGTCCAGATGATGAGGGTGTTCTCGGCGATACCGAGCTCGCGGATCTTGTCGACGACCTGCCCCACGCGATGGTCGAGCTCGACCAGGGAGTCGAGGTACTTCGACTTCGCCAGCGACGCGCCCTCGAAATCGGGGTGCGGCAGGTTCGGCTGGTGCACCTTCGCGGTGTTCAGGTAGAGGAAGAACGGATTCTCACCGTCTGCGTGGCTCTCGATGTAGTCCAGCGCGTGGGCCGTGGACTTCTCGTCGATGAACGGGATGTTGGAGGAATCGATCTTCTCGACCTCGTGGGCGGGTTCGCCGGCCTTGCCCTCGAGTGCGCCGAGCACGTTGCCCCACATCTTCATGGTGGCTTCATCGTCGAACGGGAAGTCGGGGTTGTAGGTCTTGTCGGTGTAGGTGTACGCATTCAGGTGGTAGAGCGTCGTGTTGTACATCTCGTCGAACCCGTGCGCGGTCGGCATCGCATAGTCGGCCTCACCGACGTGCCATTTGCCGATCTGGCACGTGTCGTATTCCGCCTTCTTCAGCACGCTCGCCAGCGTCCACTCCGCGGCGGGAAGCCCGCCGCCCTGGCCGGGGAACGCCACCGTCGTCATCCCGCTGCGGATCGGAAGGCGCCCGGTCAGCGCGGCCGCCCGTCCCGGAGTGCAGCTCGGCTGCCCGTAGAAGGACATGAACTGCAGGCCTTCGGCCGCAAGGCGATCAAGGTTCGGTGTCGGTGCACCGCGGTTCTCACCGCCCCCGTAACAGCCGAGGTCGCCCCACCCGACATCGTCGGACATGAACAGGATGATGTTCGGCTTCTCGGCCATTGTCTGCGTCTCCTCGAGTGAATCGGCGTACCTCTCGGAAGCTAGCAGAGGGGCTGATCCAGCTGCACCCCTGCGGCTGCGCAGCGCTGTCGCACTGCGCGCAGGAGCCTCACGGGGGTGTGAGGCGGTCTGCCGACCACCCGCAGCAGATGCTTTGCCCTTCGGTGCCCGTTCGCCATACTGACCACCATGGACGACGTGAACGAGTGGCTGCTGACCTGGGGCGACAATCTGTGGACCTGGGTGGTGCTGCCCGTCGTCGTCTTCCTCGGGTTGTATTTCACGATCCGCTCGGGCGTCGTGCAGTTCCGCCTGATCCCGGAGATGTTCCGGACTCTCACCGACAAGACCCCACGCACCGCGACCGGCGAACCGCAGTCGGTCTCGGCATTCCAGGCGTTCACCATCTCGGCGGCGTCGCGCGTGGGCGTCGGCAACATCGCCGGCGTCGGAACGGCGATCGCGGTGGGCGGCCCGGGGGCTGTCTTCTGGATGTGGGTCATGGCGTTCATCGGCGGCGCGTCCAGCTTCATCGAGTCGTCCCTGGCGCAGCTGTTCAAGGTACGTGACACCGACAGCTTCCGCGGCGGACCGGCGTACTACATGCAGCGCGGTCTCAAGGCCCGCTGGCTCGGGGTGTGGTTCGCGATCATCCTCATCGTCTGCTTCCCCTTCGCGTTCAGCTCGTTGCAGGCGAACACGATCTCGGCGACCGTGACCTCCAGCGTCGGGGGCGGCCCGGCATGGCTCCCGTGGGGCATCGGCATCGGAATCGCGGTCCTCACCGGCCTCGTCGTCTTCGGCGGCGTGCGCCGCATCGCCTCTGTCACACAGCTGCTCGTGCCTATCATGGCGCTCGCCTATCTGCTGCTGGGCCTGGTCGTCGTCGGTCTTCACGTCGACCGCATCGGCCCCGTGTTCGCCGAGATCTTCTCGCAGGCGTGGGGATACAACGAGGTCGTGGGCGCAGCGTTCGGCTACATCGTGCTGACCGGCGTGAAGCGCGGCATGTTCTCGAATGAGGCCGGCCTCGGCTCGGCACCCAACGCCGGGGCGAGCGCGGCCGTCACCCACCCCGTCAAGCAGGGACTCGTGCAGACGCTCGGCGTCTACTTCGACACCTTCCTGGTCTGCTCCATCACCGCCTTCATCATCCTCGTCTCAGTTCCGGACCTCGGCGGTGCCGAGCGCGGGATAGGGCTCACGCAGGGTGCGCTCGTCGGCACTCTCGGGGAGTGGTCGAACATCGCGCTGAGCGTCATCATCTTCCTGCTGGCGTTCTCGTCGATCCTCGGCAACTACTACTACGGCGAATCGAACATCGAGTTCATCACCACGCGCCGCTCGGTGCTCACCGGCTATCGCATCCTCGTCGTCGTCGCCGTGCTCGCCGGCTCGGTCGCCGGTGCCGATCTGGTCTGGAACTTCGCGGACGGCGTGATGGGACTCATGGCGTTGACCAACCTCATCGCCATCGGCCTGTTGTCAGGCATCGCGTTCCGATTGCTCAAGGACTACACCGCGCAGCGCCGGGCGGGCCGGGATCCCGTCTTCACCCGCGCGCTCCTTCCCGATGTGAGCGGCATCGAGTGCTGGGAGGACGAGCTCAGCGTCACCGGTCCGATCGACCTCCAGACCAAGCGTCATCAGGCCGACAAGCACCGCGACCACCTTCACCAGGACTGAGGCGCCTCTCGTGGGACCGGCTGGCTGGCGGCAATCGGGTGACATGTGTCGGCCCACACGGGTGCGCGGCATCCGGGTTCCGCTCACAATGGCGGCATGACAGAGCAGAGAAGCATCGTCCGGATGTGGCGCGGCAGTGTGCGTACCCAGGACGTGGACGAGTACGTGGCCTACATCGAGCGCACCGGCATGGCGGAGTACCGCGAGACGCCCGGGAATCTCGACGCGTGGATGCTGACGCGCGACCTCGGCGACGGCACGACCGAGATCGTGACGGTCTCGCGCTGGGAGAGCTTCGAGGCGATCACGGGCTTCGCGGGCGCCGACATCGACACCGCCGTCTACTACCCCGAGGACGATCGGTTCCTCGTCGAGCGCGACGACGTCGTGCGCCATTGGACTCAGGTGTCGTAGACCCGAGTCGGAGCACCGTCGCGCCCGCGCGCCCTCGAACCGCCCGAGGTGTCGGGCGGTTCGAGGGCGACGTGGTGCCGAGCGGACCGTTCGCGACTATTTCACGCCCGCGTCGACCGCGCGCGGCCGCCGCCGGGGCGCGAGCGCGACGGCGAACCCGGCGAGTGCGACGGCGGTCGACAAGATGAGCCCCGGGCGGAATCCGTCCAGCATCTGCGCCGCGCTCGCGTCGGCGGCCAGGTCGCCGCCCGCGATGAGGGCCGACGTCACCGCGAGGACCAGCGCCGCGCCCACCTGCGAGCTGCTCTGCACGAGCCCCGCGGCGAGCCCCTGCTCGTCGTTCGAGATGCCCGCGGTCGCGCGCTCCTGGATGGCCGGGAACCCCAGCGCGAACCCGGCACCGAGGAGCAGCACCGACGGCAGGATGTCGACCGTGTACACCGGCGTGGTGCCCACACGCAGGAAGAGCAGGTAGCCCAGCGAAAGGGCGCCCAGGGCCACGGTGATGAGCAGCCGCGATCCGAACCGATCGATCAGCCGGTCGGCGAACGGGGCCGTCGCCACCACCACGAGTCCCGCCGGCAGCAGGGCGAGCGCCATGCTGAGCGGCGGCCAGCCGAGCACCGACTGCAGGTAGATCGTGAGGATGAACTGGAAGCTCACGTACGACCCGAACAGGGCGATCGCGCTGATGTTGGCTCGCGCGACGAACCCCTCGCGCAGGATGCCGAAGCGGATGAGCGGATGCCGCGCCCGCAGCTCGATCATCGCGAACGCTGCCAGCACGGCAGCCGCGACCGCCAGGCCGAGGATCGTCTGGAGCGAGCCCCAGCCCGCCTCCGGCGCCGAGACGATCGTGTAGACGAGCGTGAGCATGCCCACCGCCAGGGTGAGGGCGCCCCAGATGTCGTGGCCGCCGGTCTTCGCGACGTGGTCGCGTGGGATGAAGAACAGGCCGAGCACCACCGCCGCCACCGCGAACGGCACCGAGAAGAGGAACGTCCAGCGCCAGCTGAGCGAGGTCATGAGCCCGCCGACGATGAGGCCGAGCGAGAACCCGCTGGCCGCGAACGTGGTGAAGATCGAGATCGCGCGGTTGCGTGAAGGGCCTTCGGCGAAGTTCGTCGTGATGAGCGAGAAGGCGGCCGGTGCCGTGAACGCGGCAGCGATGCCCTTGACGAAGCGCGAGGCGATCACGATCGCGGGGTCGCTCACGAGCCCGCCGGCGAGCGAGGCGAGGGCGAACACGGTGAGGGCGATGAGCAGGATGCGGCGGCGGCCGAGCAGGTCGGCGAGGCGCCCGCCGAGCAGCAGCAGGCTGCCGTAGCCGAGCACGTAGGCCGACACGATCCACTGCAGGGTGCCGGTCTCGAGCGACAGCTCGGTGCCGATGGCCGGCAGCGCGACGCCGACCATGGAGACGTCCAGCCCGTCGAGCGCGATGACGATGCACACCACGAGGAGCAGCAGCCACGTGCGCGTCGTCCAGCGCTGGGTCGGGGTGTCGGAACCGGGAACGACCCGGATGGTTGTTGAGGTCACATGCACAAGATACATGTCACGTCATAGGTTGCGTCAACATTGGATTCGCCAGCATGCAATGCCGCGACATATGTTTCCGGCTAGGATGTGGTCATGGCCGAGAAAGACGTGGTGGAGCGATGGCGCTCCCTGCAGTCCACATACCTCTCGACCGCATCCGCTCTGGAGCGCGCGCTCGACGAGCAGTGCGACCTCGGACTCAGCGAGTTCGAGATCCTCGACCTGGTCGCCGAGGTTCGTCAGGAGCAGTGCCTCATGCGAGACCTGGTGCAGCGCACGCCGATGACCCAGAGCGCGCTGTCACGCATCGTCGATCGGCTCCAGAAGGCCGGTCTCGTGCAGCGGGCGGAGTGCGGGTTCGACCGTCGCTCGATGGTCGTCGAGATCACCGACAGGGGCACGGCGGTCCACACCGACGCACGGCGGATCTACCGCTCGCTGCTCGCGGACGAGCTCGGCTGACGCTGCGCAGCGCCCCGCCTTCGATCAGGTCGTCGTGCGTCCTGGCCGGATCCCGCACCCCGCCTGCTGTCAGTAGTCGGTGTGCGCCTCCTTCGAGATGTCGAGTTCCGTCTCCGCCGCGGACCACGCGGCGAGCGCGTTGTCGAGCTGTCGCCGAAGCCAGTCCGCAGACAGCGCGTCGGCAGGGAGGAGTGCGAGTTGCTCCTGCCGGTCATCGACTGTCCCCGTGAGATCGTCGGGTGCATCAGCGCGTGGATCTTCCATGGGATCCTGCTTCCTTTCGAGGGAGTGGTCAGGCAAGTGTCCCCCGACGTCACTCCGGGTAGGCCGCGCGAATGCGTCGGCGCTCATAGGCGAGCGTCGCGGTGAGAAGCAGCACACCCACGGCCACCCCGGCGATCTGGGCAGGAACTATCTCCCACCCTCCTCCGAAGATCAGCGCGAGGGTGACGACGGCTCCCCCGAGCACGCAGTTCACGGCCGCGACCATGCTCGCCATCGTGAAGAGGAACGACGAGTGGGAGTAGCGCACCCCCAACTCGCCGGTGCGCGGGTTGTCGAGCGAGATCAGATCCGGCCCGGAAGGGTGGAGGCTGACGAAGTGCTCCCGGATCCGCTCCATGCGCCGGCGCACCGTGATGTTCTCGACGCTGGTGTCGACCAGCCGCACGACGGTGAACCACCCGAGCATGAAGATCGTCGGCAGGACGGTGAAGGCGAGACTGGCCAGCAACCCCGGTGATCCGCCCGCGAACCCGATCGCCACGAGCCCGCCGGACAGCGTCGACAGATAGATCGTGCTGCGCGTCCCGGCTTCGCTGATCGTCGAGCTCGCGACCGACTGCAGAACGAAGAGCTCAGTGCCCACCGCGCTGTTGAATGCAGAGGCGTCGGGTTCGGCATCCGCCATCACCGGCTCCGCACGATCGCTCCTGCTCGAGTCTGGAGAGCTCATGCGGCGGCGAAGGCCTTGCGGAGGACATGGATGGCCTGTTCGATCGCGGCCGTGCTGGCAGCGGAACTGCGGAGCGGGTTGAGCATCATGAAGTCGTGGATCGTCCCGTCGTAGCGCACGAGGGTGGTGCGGACACCGGCCTCGATGAGCTTCCGCCCGTAGGCTTCGCCCTCGTCGCGGAGCACATCGTTCTCGTCGACGATGAGGAAGGTCTCGGGGAGGCCCTTCAACTCGTCGACCGGGGCCTGCAGCGGGGACGCCGTGACGTTCTTGCGGGCATCGTGGTCGGGAAGGTAGCAGTCCCAGAACCAGGCCATCGCATCGGCGCGCAGATGGAATCCCTCGGCGAACTCGCGGTAGCTGGCGGTGTTCTGGCCGGCGTCGGTGACCGGGTAGTACAGCGACTGGTGGATGAATGCGACGTCACCGCGCTTCTTCGCGAGGATCGCGACGACCGCTGCGATGTTCCCTCCGACGGAGTCGCCGGCGATGGCCAGACGGGAGGCGTCGAGGCCCTTGGTCGTCCCCTCGCTCATGACCCAGCGCGCCGTCGCGTACACCTGTTCGACCGCGACCGGGTGACGCGCTTCGGGCGACCGGTCGTACTCGACGAACACGATCGCGGCGTCGGTGCCCGTCGCAAGATCGCGGACGAGGCGGTCGTGGGTGCCCGCATTGCCCAGCACCCAGCCGCCGCCGTGCACGTAGAGGATCACAGGGAGGTCGGTGGTGGCGCCTTGCGGCTTCACGATGCGCACGCGCACATCGCCGACGTCGGCCGGCACGGTGGTCCACTCATCCGCGACATCCGGTTCGGCGATCGGGGCGGCCTGGACATCGTCCAAGACCTTGCGCGCACCGTCGACGCCGAGGTCGGCGAGGAACGGCGGCTGGGAGGCGGCGTCGGCGAAGGCGCGGGCCTCCGCCTCCAGAACATGCTGAGTCATGACAGTTCCTTTCGGTCTTGGATGCGGGCGTTCGCCGACCGTTGCCGGCCGGCAGCCCCTGCAAGAAAAGACCAGGCGAGAACCGCGGATGTGACGACGTGGCAGTCTGCGACAGTGGCAGTCAGTCGGCAATGGGCCGCGGGATACGCACCCCGGCGTCCCGCAGCCGCTCTTCCACCAGGGCGACGAGCCGCTCGGCGGCGGTTCCCTCATCCGAGCCGAAGTCGCGCACGATCCGGGGGAGTCTCGGTAGCCCGGCTAATCTGGCAAGGATGTCGAATACGCGCGCCGAGGCGGCTTACCAGCGTTCGGTGCTGGCGTTCAAGGATCCGACTCTCGATCTTCTCCACGGCCGCTACGCGCCGTTCGTGGTGGCCGTGCTGTCGATCGTGTTCACCGCCGAGCGCCGGTCGGTCGCCGTCGCAGACGCCCATGTCGAGATCGGCGAGGCCATCGAAGAGCTGCGCGCCGCAGGCTACGACGACGACGAACGCCGCCTCCCGGTCGGCACCGCCCGCGAGATCTGCCGCAACTGGGTGCGGGTCGGATGGCTGGCACCCCAGCTCGAGGACGATGTCGAGGTCTACCGGCTGACCGCTCACGCCGTGGGGGCGCTCGAGATCGCGGGCCGCACCGGCGGCGGGAGGGCGCGGGTGTCACGATCGCGGGTGCGGACACTGCTCGACGCCGTCGAGCGGCTGGCGCGCGACGCGGAATCCGATCCGGAGGCACGCATCGCCCTGCTGCTGGAGGAGCGTGACGCGCTGGACGCGGAGATCGCCCGGCTGCGAAACGACGAGGCCGAGCCGATCGACGACGAGCAGCTGTTCGAGGAGGCTGAGAACGTCCTCCACCTCGCGCGCGAGCTGCCCGCCGACTTCTCGCGCGTCGCGGAGTCGATCAACGCGATGCAGCGGGATGTCGTCGCGGACCTGCGCCGCGACATCCGTCCCACGGGTGAGATCCTCCGCGAGTACCTGCAGCGGGGTCAGCACGTCATGCAGTCGACACCCGAAGGGCGGGCGTTCGAAGGGGCGCTGCGCCTCATCGGCGACCCCGAGCACATCGACCGCCTGACGACGCAGCTGCGCACCCTCCTCGCACAGCCGTTCTCGAGACTCATGGGGCCGGGGCAGCGCAGCGATCTCGACTCGATCGGCCGGCAGGTCGAGAAGGGCGTGCAGGACGTGCTCACCGCCCAGCGCCGCGCGTCGCAGGTGATCACGGCGCAGGTGCGCACCCACGACCCGATCCGCGATCGTCAGGTCGACGAGCTGCTCCGCGGCGTGATGTCGGGGCTGCAGGTGTGGATGCAGGACTCCCGGCCCGGCGACCGCGTCGAACCGCTGCACACGTTCCCGGTCTCCGACATCGGGCACCTCCGGCAGTCGCTCAGCGACCTCCGCCCACCCGGCGCGCCCGCGCCGCTGCCTGCGCCGGACGACATCGAATTCGTGGATGCCGACACCCGCGCCTGGGGCGGCCCGCGGTACGCCGAGCTCGAGGAGTACGTCGCGACGCTCGGCGACCGCTTCGACCTCGCCACCGCCTTCGAGGGCGCCGCGGACGACACCCGCCGCCCCGTCGATCTCCTGGGACTGCTGGAGATCGCCCACCGCAACGGCATGACCGAGAGCGAGGAGGTCTCCGTCGCCGAGGCGCGACGGCCCGACGGCTCGAGCCGCCGGTTCGCGTTCGGCGCCGTGACCGCCAGCACTGTGAAAGAGATCGAGAATGACTGACCTCGCGACCGCTCCCGACACCACTACGGGGCTCGCCACCGCCGACCCCGACACCGGCATCGCCACGGATGCCGCGAGCGAGACGGAGACCGGGTCGGCCACCGCCACCATCCCCGACGTCCCGTTCATCGATCCGGTCGCGATGGAGCACGACCCCGAGGAGCTCTTCCCCGGCGACCGGGGCGTGCTCGACCCCGAGGTGCGCCGCGTGCTCGTGCGGCTTCTTCAGCGCCGCTTCCTGATGGCCGAGCGCAACCGCGCCGAGTGGACGGTGCTGATGGATCATCAGCACACGATCGAGTCGCGCCTCAACGACCTCTTCGTGCGTCTCGTCGTCGACCACGATCGCGGCGTCGCGTACAAGGAGCAGATCCGGTCGGACGAACTCGAGATCCCGATCCTCCTGCGCGATGAGGCGTACTCGCGTGCCGAGACCCTCGTGCTGGTGCATCTGCGCACGGTCTACCAGCGCGAGACGACCGCCGGCGAGTCCTCGGCACGTGTCGACATCGAGGAGATCGAGCAGACGGTCCTGACCTACTTCGCCGAGGCCGACGGCAGCACGGCCCGACGGCAGAAGGCGATCCGTGCCGCGGTCGGCCGGCTGCGCCAGGACGGCGTCATCGAGGAGGAGTCGGAGGGCCGCTTTCGGATCAACGCGCTCGTCGAGATCCTGCTCAGCTCCGACCGCCTGCGCGCGCTGCGCGACTGGCTCGACACGCAGTCGGCGCAGTCCGTCCCGATCGACCTGGACGACGACGACGCCGACGTCGACACCGACGCCGACATCGATGCCGACGACACGGAGGTCGCACTGTGACCATGCTGGACACCCTCTTCGGGCTCATCCCCGCGGCTTCTCGCGGTCAGCAGTGGGTCGCCGATGAGCTGCAGCTCGTCAACTGGGGTGGCTACGACGGAGCCCACCGCGTGCGGTTCTCGCCGGCCGCCACGCTGCTGTGCGGCGGGTCCGGTTCCGGCAAGTCGACCCTGATGGACGCGTATGTGGCCCTCATGATGCCGCACACGACGCCGTTCAACGGCGCGTCCAACGGCGCGGTCGTCGGGCGGCCGCGGGGCCAGGAGCAGCGCAACATCCTCTCGTACGGGCGGGGCAAGACCGACGAGACCCGGACGGAGGACGGCACGAAGCTGACGGTGCTCCGCGGAGACGGCACCGACACCTGGACGGCGATCGCGATGACGTGGCTCGACCACGACGGGTCGCGTTTCACCGCGGTGCGTGCCTGGTACATCCCGGCGGCCGCACGCGTCGTGGAAGACACCGTGCGGGTGCGCGCGACCGTCACCGGCGCCTTCGATCTCAGCTCCCTCGAGGCGGCCGCTGCGCTGCGACTGACGGATGCCGCGGTCAAGAGCGCCGGGCTCGACACCGTCGCGACCGACCGGGAGTTCTCCGCACGGCTCCACACCGTGCTCGGAATCGGGGCTGCGGGAGCGGGCGCCAAGGCGATGAGCCTCCTCGCCCGCATCCAGGCCGGCCAGCAGATCACCACCGTCGACGACCTGTACAAGCGCATGGTGCTCGAGGAACCCGAGACGCTGGCCACCGCCGACGCCGTCGTGGCGCATTTCGACGGTCTCGAGAGCACGCGCAGTCGCATGCTGACGGCGCAGCAGCAGGTGCGCGCGCTGGAGCCGATCAGGTCGGCGCGGGCGCGCATCGAAGAGTCCGCCGAACGGCTGCGCCTGCTCGACGACATCGGCCGCTTCACCGAGCCGGATTCGCTGGCGACGCTGTGGCGCGCCTCCCGCCGCCTCGACCTGCTGCGCGACGTCGAAGCGGAGCTGCAGGCCGGGACCCGCGCCGCCGAAGCCGCCGTACGCGAGAAGCAGGCGCTGGCAGAGGCAGCGGACCTCTCTCGGGAAGGTCTTGGAGACGTGCTGCGCGCCGCGGGCGGCGACCGGCTCGAGACCGCCCATCGCGAGCTCCGGGGCGTGGAGCACCGGCTCACGAGCGTGGCGCGGGAGCGCGAGAAGCTCGACGCGGCGCTCGAGGTGCTGCAGATCGAGGTCGGCTCGGCGGCGGAGTTCGAGACGCTGTCGCAGCGCGCCCGTGAGGCCGCCGCCGATGCGGATGCGAAGGAGACTTTTCGCGAGGCGTACGCGGCGGCGGTCGGCGCGAGGAACACCCTCGCGACCCGCGTCACCGAGCTCGAGGTCGAGCGGCGCGACGCCGAAGGCCATGACGACAACATCCCCGACCGGCTCCGCCGGTCCCGCGATCTGCTGGCCCGCACGGCCGGCCTGGCCACCGGCGACCTTCCGTTCGTCGGCGAGCTCATCGAGGTGCGCACGGAGTTCGAGCCGTGGCGGGAGGCCTTCAACCTCGCCCTCGGCGGTTTCGCCACGACGCTGCTCATCGACGTCGCACTGCTGCCGGCGTTCCGCGCCGCCATCGACTCCGTCCGCACCGCCGACCGCCTGCGGTACGAGGGCGTTCACACCGGGCTCCCCGCCGTGGGTGCCCGCGACCCGCAGACCCTGCCCGGCCGGCTCGACTTCAAGAGCACGCCCTTCACGGGATGGCTGCAGGAGGAGCTGGATCGCCGGTTCGGCTACGTCTGCGTCGACGCGGCCGACGACCTGAGCGCCCACCGCATGACGCTGACCATCTCCGGGCAGACCTCGCACGGCTCGCGTGGGGCACACGGCGGGCACGGCCGCGCCAACGTCCTCGGCTTCTCGACCCACCGGCGTCTGGGCGAACTCGCTGCGCAGCTCGGAGCCGTCCGCGCCAAGCTCGAGGCCGCGCGCACGGCGGCCGTCGAGGCCGGCGCCGAGCTCGACGCCTTCGACGCACGGCTCGCGGCCTACGCGAAGATCCAGGGCCTGGCGTGGGAGGAGGTCGACGTCGCCTCCCTCGAAGGCGAGCGCGCGCGCTGGCAGGCGATCATCGCGGACGTCACCACCGCGAACCCCGCGATCGCCGGCATCCAGTCGCAGATCGAGCAGAAGCGCCGCGAAGCCGCGGAACTGCGCGAGGCGATCGGCGGCGCCAAGGCGGAGGGCCGGCGTCTCGCCGATGCCTGGGCTACCACGACCGACGAGGTCGACGCCGCCCAGTCCGTGATCGATGCGGCAGAAGCCGCAGGGCGTGCACTGACCGACGATCAGGCGTCGTACCTCGACACGCAGTTCCTCGTTCCCGACCGGAGCGGATCCTCGACCCGCACCCAGGACCTGGCGCGGTTCGACGCGGCGCTCGACTCCGCGGCGCGCCGGTTCGGCGACGATCAGCGCGCCGCCCAGGAGGCCGTAGCGGAGCAGCGGGAGAGCCTGCGGCGCACTCTGAGCGGGTTCCTCGATCGCTGGCCCAACCCGAACCTTCTCGCCGACCCCGACCATTCGCTCGGCGACTTCGAACGCATCCTCACCGATCTCGAGACCAGCGGGCTGCACGAGCTCGAGGCGGAGTGGCGCGACAGCCTGCTCAAGCTCTCGGGCAACGACCTCACCAACCTCGACTCGACGCTGAGCCGTTCGCTGCGGGAGATCCGCGACCGGATCGAGCCGATCAACGTGATCATGCGCGACCTCCCGTTCTACGACGATGACCACCGACTGCAGATCACGCCGCGCGAGAACCAGTCCGAGGTGCGCCGGCGATTCCGCCGAGAGCTCCGCGAGGTGCGCGCGCTGATCGAAGCCGTCGCCACCGACGAGGAGCGCGAACGCGCGTACCACCGGATGTCGCGGTTGATCAACCGCCTGCGCCGCAGCGCTCCGGACTTCGCCGAACTCGTCGATGTGCGCAATCACGTGCGGGTCAGCGCGGAGCGCATCCACGCGACCACCGCGCAGCATGTCGCTCTCTACGATCACATCGGCGAGAAGTCGGGCGGCGAGTCCCAAGAGCTGATCGCGTTCATCGTCGGCGCCGCCCTCCGATATCAGCTGGGGGATGCCGGCGCCGAACGCCCGCGGTACGCCCCCGTCTTCCTCGACGAAGCCCTCATCAAGGCCGACGCGCATTTCACCAAGCGTGCCATCGGCGCATGGCGGGGTCTCGGATTCCAGCTCATCATCGGCGCACCGAACGACAAGTACAGCGCCATCGAGCCGCACGTCGACGTCGAGTACGACATCCTCAAAGACACCCACGGCCGCTCATGGGCGAAGCCCAAGGTGGCGCTCTCGGAGGCCGGTGAGTGAGCGGACGGCTGGCGGGCCCGCCGAACTCGACGGCGCTCAGCGGGGATCGCCGCCACTGCTGAGCGGCACGCAGTCACGCTAGAGCGGGGCGACGAGGACGCAGTAGCGGCAGTCGCGATCCGACTCGTTGCGGTAGTCGCAGTCGGCCGCCGCGCCGAGGATGAGCCGGTCCCCTGCCGCGAGCTCGTGCACGGCGTCGCCCTCGCGGAAGGTCAGAGTGCCGTCGAGAACCCAGATCAGGTGGCGCGTGAACGAGAACGATCCTGCGGGATAGCTCACCGTGGCGCCGGGCGGCAAGACCACCTCGGTCACGTCGACGGGGAACGCGGGCATTGCCACCACCTGTCGTCGCCGGTATCCCGTGGAGGGGTCGGTCCAGGTCGCGCGCTCGCCATCGCGGACGACAGCCGCGGGCCCATCGACCGGTCGCGAGAGCAGAGACGAGATCGTGAGCCCGAGCGCGGCGGAGAGCTTGCCGAGGACCAGCGCGGTGGGGCTGCTGGCGCCCCGTTCGATCCGGTCGATCATCGCCCGCGAGACACCCGACGCCGACGCCAGCTGCGCTCCGGACCATCCGCGTTGCTGTCTGGCCGCCTTCACGCACGCCGCAACATCGACTTCGCGGGACGCGGTGTCTACTATCTGCGACATGCGTCTACTATATGCACATGACTGTGCAACTGCGGCCTGCCGACGAGACCGATCTCGAGGCCATTCTCGAGATCCACAACGACGCGATCCGCACCTCGACATCCATCTGGACCGATGAGCCGGTGGATCTCGTCGAACGCAGGGCCTGGTTCGCCGAGCGCGAGGCGGCCGGCTTTCCGGTGGTCGTCGCTGTTGTGGACGACGTGGTCGTCGGTTACGCCAGCTTCGGGCCGTGGCGGCCGAAGTCGGGCTATCGCTTCACGGTCGAGAATTCGGTGTACCTGGCCGCGGGGCATCGGGGCCGGGGCATCGGCGCGACGCTTCTCGCCGAGATCGTGCGCCTCGCACAGGACGCCGGGATGCGGGTCATGGTCGCCAACATCGAGGCCGGGAACGCGGCATCCATCCGACTTCACGAACGATCCGGGTTCACCGCGGTGGGAACGGTCCGACAGGTCGGAACCAAGTTCGGGCGGTGGCTCGACCTCCTGATCATGCAGCTGCCGCTGCAGACAGACGGATGGGATGCCGCGGCGACCTAGACGAGCTGTCAGTCGAGCCCCTCGATGATGCGGAAGTCGCGCTCAACCCCGTCGGAGAGCGCGGCCAGCGCCTCTTGGTAGGCCTCGCTGTCGCGCGCTGCGACGGCCGCTTCGAAGCTGTCGAACTCGATCAGGATGGTGCGCCCGCCGATTCCGGCGTCGTATGCCGCGACACGACCGTCACGCGCGAGGATCCGCCCGCCGCCGAGCCGGACCGCGGGTCCGGCCAGCTTGTTGTATGCAACGAGCTTCTCAGGGTCCGAAATGGTGCGGTAGGCACTGACCCAGTAGGCCTTGGGCATGGATCCTCCAGTGTTCGCGGGATGGGAGTGCGGGACGTTTTCGTACTGGCTCGAGCTGCCGTTGCGGGCCACCGTCGTCTCACGCGATGAGAGCAGGATGGGAGAGCGCGCACGGTCAATCCACCGATTTCGCCCGCTGCTCCAGGGCCTCGTTGACCGGCGCGAACGCCACCCGGTCGAAGATCAACTCGACCTGGGTGATCCGACCGTCGTTGACCGTCACCAGTTCCACACACCGCACCGCCCCGGCCGGCGTGTCGGTGACGAAGTCGTAGACGATGCATGCGCGCGTGGCGGCGGTGAAGACCTCGAGGATGTCGTTGCGCAGCAGCGCGGGAAACAATCGTCGGAGACCGTTGATCCAGTCCGCCCTGCTCAGCACCTGACCGGCGAAACTCGCCGTCGCATCCTCGGCGAACAGGGTCTCGATCTTGTCGATGTCATGTGCGCCGACGGCGGAGATGTACGCCCGCGCCGGATCCGCAACGGTGGGGTCGCTGTCCAGTGTTCCCATATGCAGCCTCCCTCGAGTGCTTGATCAGATGCCACCATGGCAGCATCGAACGCCTCGAGGCGCAAGCTGCGGCGGATCCGGTGGCCGCTGAACTCGTCTGCCTCACAGGCCCAGCCACTCTGTAACGTCGTCACTCCCGGCCGCGACGAGTTCCGCGGCCCACGCCCCGCCAGACCAGGATGCGGCAGGCTCAGCCCCGCAGCACCGAGTCCAGCAATCCCGGAAACAGCTCGTCGAGCTCCGCGCGTCGCAGCGTCAGCATCCGCCCGCGCCCGTTCGGTTCATTGCGGATGACGCCGGCCTCGCGGAGGACCTTCATGAAGTGCGACTTGGTGGACTTCGGCAGGCTCGGGTCGGTGGCATGGCAGGCGGCCATGTCGAGGGGGCCATCGGCGAGCTGGCGCGCGATAGCGAGGCGCTCGGGGTCGCTGAGCGCGAAGAGCACCTCGGTGAGCTGGATCTCGGAGCGCTCGGGGTGCGGAAGATCTCCCGACATGGTTCGAGAATAGTTGAACAATCATGGAAAGGCACGTACGCTCCGATAGTTCGAGGAAAATCGAACCCTCAAGGGAGCAGCCATGACCGACACCGTCTCCAGCCCCGTCGTCGAGCGTGCCGAGCGAGACGAAGCACCGTCGCACCGCACCTATTTCGGATTCGTCCTGGCGATCGTGGCGCAGGTCCTGATGATGGTCGGGGCCAGTGCGCCCTCGCCGTTCTATCCGGTGCTCGCGCAGAGCATCGGGTTCGATGCCATCGTCATCAGCGCCGTATTCGCGGTGTATGCGGGAGCGCTGCTGCTCACTCTGCTGACGGCCGGCTCGCTGTCGGACCATGTCGGCCGCCGACCGGTGGTGATCGCAGGCTTCTTACTGCTGGCGGCAAGCATGTTCCTGTTCTGGCATGCGGATGCTGTCGCACTGCTGTTCTTCGCCCGGATCCTGCAGGGGGTGGCGAGCGGCCTGCTCATCTCAGCTTTGTCGGCGACGGCCCTCGACTTCGCTCCGAACGGACGAGCGGGCGTCGCGGGGCTCTGGAACGCGCTGAGTCCGGGCATCGGCCTTGCGCTCGGCGCATTGGTCTCGGGTGTCCTGCTCGACGTGAGCGGCGAGGCGCTGCTGAACGTGTTCGCTCCACTGAGCGCTGCGTACGTGGTGCTCGCGGTGCTGTTCTTCATCGTGCCGGAGACCGCTCCGCGCACGCCAGGAGTATGGCGGTCGCTGCGATTCCGGTTGACGGTTCCGTCGGTGATCCGGGCGGATTTCTGGCGCGGAGCTCCCGCCGTGGTCGCCGGCTGGGCGACGGGCGGGCTTTTCCTGTCGCTCGGTGCGAACATCGTCCGCGGTGAGCCCGGCGGGGAGGCCCACTTCTGGCAGGGACTCGGAGTCGTGCTGCTCGCCGGCGTCGGCGCCGTGGCGGCGTTCCTCCTGCGCAAGCGCACCGCGCGGACGCTGGTGCTGTTCGGCACCGCCGCGCTCGGCATAGGGACTCTCCTGTCGCTGATCGCGCTCGCTGTCGAGTCGCTGCCGTTCTACCTGATCGCCACCGCAGTGACCGGGATGGGTTTCGGCACGGGGTTCTCGGGTGTGATCGCCTCCCTCGCCCCGCGGATTCCGGCGGCCGAGCGGGCGGACACGTTCGCCGCGCTTTACGTGCTGGCGTATCTGTCGTTCGGTGTGCCCGCGGTGATCGCCGGTGCTCTCGTGGGTGTCGTCGGCCTGGGCGCTGTGGTCGTGGGGTACGGCGTCTTCGTGGTGGCGCTGGCAGGCGTCGCGTTCGGGTTGCGCGCACGCGCCACCTCCAACGTGCCGGAAGGCGGGTAACCACAACGCGAGCGGGCCCGCCTTCGGGGCCGCCGGTCGCTCCGGGAAAGCTCGGTGCGGTGTCGCCCACGTTCGCTCCTCTCCTCACGCTCAGACCAGGACCGGCTGAAGGATGCCGCGCAGCGCGTCGGCGAGCGGCTCCGCGGCATCCGCTCCCCCGGTGGCGATGCCCACCGCATGCCGGAAGCGCACCGTCTCGCCGGCGTCGACGACGACCTCTTCGCTGAAGAACGGCGCGGGATTCAGGGCGGCGAACTCCTCGGATCGCGCGAACCACTGCGGCGGGTGATGCGGGTTGGCGGCATCGTCGAGCATCAGCACGAGCGATGTGGCGTCGATGTCGTCGTGGCGTCCGACGAAACCCATCCACTCGTGGCGCGATCCGCGGAGGTCGTCGCCGGCCCCGCCGGCACCCGGCGCGACGAGGGTGCCGTCGGTGAAGGAGCGCGGGCCGCGCCAGAACAGCCCGCCGTAGCCGGCGTTCTCACGCCCCCTGGTCGTGGGCGACCCGATCGCGATCGAGGCCCCCGACACGTTGGTCAGCTGCGTGTCGAACGTGAGCGCCCAGGCGTCGTCCGACACGATCTCCGCGGTGAGCCCGCGCTGCTCGGTGAAGAGCACGCGGCTATCCTCGGTGATCCAGCGCAGCGCGTGCGAGACCGAGGCTCGCTCGCCGGCCTCCAGCTCGATCCTGCCCTCGTGCTGCTGCACGCCGTTGTTCGGAAGCTGCACGTAGAACTGCCCGTGCACGTAGGTGGGTCCGCCCCAGAAGTTCTCATCGCCGACGACGGGCAGCGCCCATGCAATGCCCTTGTGCCACACGTGATCGTGCGGACGGAACAGACTCACCACGTCACCGCGGCGGGTGCGGATCGGGTGCAGGTACGGCTTCGGCGACTCCAGCGCCCGAGTGGTCGGCTGATAGACGTAGGTGAACAGCTCCACCTCACCGTCGCGGACGGTGACGGACGAACCGAGCTCGTGGGTGATGCGCAGGGCGCTCATACGAGAACCTCCTTGACGGGCGCCCAGGGCACGATCCCGCCGCTCATGGATCGGACGAAGGCGTCGTCGCCGGTCAGTTCGCCGGCCTCGACGACGGACCGGCGGAACGCCGACGCGTACGTCGCCGCGGCGAACTCGAGGGTGCGACGCGCTTCGGTGAGGTCGACGCCGGGGGCGGCGCCGGCCTCGAGCGCATCGAAGATCGCGGAGATCTGATCGCGGTGGCCGCTGATCGCACCGGAGTCGAGGCGCTCGGCCCAGCGGGTGGCCAGGTGCTCATGCCCGACTGCCGGGGTGAACGCCCAGTCCTCGCTGGTGTAGCCGTAGAGGTGCTGCACCTCCACCGAGGCGTACTCGAAGTCGAAGCGCAGGCGCGACGTCTCGTGCGGCGACACGAGCGAGTTCACGACCGTTGCGAGCGCGTCGTTCTCGAACCGCACCAGCGCCATCGAGACGTCTTCGGTGTCGGTGGGCCGCAGCTGACGGGCCGCGAACGCGCTCACCTCCGACCACGCGCCGAAGATCGCGAACAGCAGATCGAACTGGTGGATGCCGTGGCCCATGGTCGGACCGCCGCCCTCGACATCCCAGCGCCCGCGCCACGGTACGTCGAAGTACTCGTCGGGACGGAACCACAACGTTTCACACGTGGCCACGAGCGGCCGGCCCAGCTCACCCGCCTCGGCGAGGGCCTTGAGGTGGCGGGCTGCCGCACCGAACCGGTGCTGGAACACCGTGAGCACCGGCACGCCCGTCTCGGTCTGCACGGCCGCGAGCTCGTCGATCTCCCCCAGGCTCAGCGCGGTGGGCTTCTCCACCAGCGACGGGACGCCGGCGCGCATCGCTTGGATCGCGAGCGGCGTGTGCGTCTGCGGCGGAGTGCAGATGTGCACCAGGTCCAGCTGCTCGTTTGCGAAGAGCTCGGCGGCGTCGAGGTAGACCCGGTCGACGTCGAAGCGCTCGGCGAACGCGTCGGCGCGAGCGCGGTCGAGGTCGACCACGCCGGCGATCTCGACGCGCGGGGCCAGGCTCTGCAGGGCCTCGGCGTGGGCGTGCGCGATGCCGCCCGTGCCGATGATGCCGACGCGGAAGGGCGGGCGGGGTGAGGACATGTCCTGTGTTTCCTTCTTGATGCTGGACGGTGGAGCGTGCCGGCGGGCGCGGCGCGGGACATTCCGGCCACGCCCGTCGACCACTGGGCTACTGATTGACGATGACGTCGATCTCGGCGAAGAGCTGGTCGACCGCCTCGTCCACCGTGATCGTGCCGAATCCGAGTTCCTGACCGAGCGCCTTGAACTTGGCCTCGACCGAGCCGTAGCCGACGATCGGCACCGGCGGGGGATCCCCGATGCGGTCGGCGATCGACGCCTCGTAGTCGATGATCTGCTGGGCGGTGTCGTCGAGTTCGACGCCCTCGAGCTGCGTCTGGGACGCCGGCATCCCTCGGTTCGTCCCGAAGATGGCGCCGACCTCGGGACTGTTCACCAGGAAGTCGGTGAACAGGGCGGCGGCCTCGGGATGCTCCGTGTTCGCCGCGACGGAGATGAGCATGCCGGCCTTCTTGTACAGGTCCTTGGCTCCTTCCTCTGTGACCGGAGGAGCGACGAGGTTCAGCTCGGGATACGCCTCGCCGAGGTTTGCGAGGTACGGAGCGCCGAAGTTGTCCCACACGATCTCGGTGAGCGCTTGGGCGGTGTCGAAGGCGCCCTTGGGAGCGACCTCCTGGATCCGCTGCTGCGGGGTGACGACGCCGTCCTCACGCAACTCGGCGCCGCGATTCCAGAAGTCGGCGAGGTCGTCCTTGGTGAAGCCGAGCTCACCCTCTTCGGTGAAGACCGACTTGCCCTCGGAGCGGAGAACGAGCTCGAACGGCTGAATGAAGCTGGTGGGGTCCGCACCGCCCCATACCTCGAGTCCGGCGGCCTCGGCGGCATCCCCGGCCTGGTGCAGCCACTCGTCGTACGCCTCCCAGTCGCCACCGTCGAAGGGCTCGACGCCGACCTGGTCGGTGAGGACCACGTTCTGGAACATCCCGATGGCGTTCGTCGAGACCGGCATGCCCGCGATCATGTCGTTGACCGATGCGATGTTGAGCACGCTCTCGTCGTAGCCGTCGGTGGCGATGATGTCGCCGACGTAGGGCGTGAGGTCCAGGAGCAGCCCGTTCTCCGAGTACTGGCGGACATAGGTCATGTCCATCTGGAACACATCCGGGAGGTTCTTGCCCGCGGCCTCGGTCTGACGCTTCTCCCAGTACTCATCCCAGGAGAGGAACGTCGGGTTCACCGTAATGTTCGGGTGTTCCTCGTTGAACGCGGCGATCGCCTCGTTGTACATCTCGGCGCGGACGTCGTTTCCCCAGAACGCGAAGTCCAGGGTCACCTTCTCGTCCGGATCGTAGGTGGGCGCCGCTTCGCCGGCGGGGGCGGAGCCGGTGCAGCCCGCCAGTGTCGCGGCGAAGGCGACGATCGCCACGGCGCCGACGGCGCCCGCCTTTCTGCGTGTGAACATCTTTGTCCTTTCGGAATGCTGGTCGCGAGGAGAAAACGGTCGAGTGAACCTTCACTTAGTGATCGATCACTCGATTGAGAAGTGAGAATAGTGAAGGTTCACAATCTGTGTCAACATGGATGTCGAAGGAGGCGCCCGTGACCGACACCGCACCGCACCGACGGCCGACGATCATGGAGGTCGCCCGCCTCGCCGAGGTGTCGCATCAGACCGTCTCGCGCTACTTCCGCGCACCCGACGGGCTCAAGCCCGCCACCAAGGCGCGCGTGCAGGCCGCGGTCGACCAGCTGAACTACCGCCCGAACCTCGTCGCTCGCTCGATGCGCACGCGCCGGACCGGCCGGCTCGCCGTCGTGGTCCCGACCCTCGCGTACAGTCCCGCGCGCATGCTCGCCGGCGCCAGCACAGCGGCGCACGCGGCCGGCTACGCGGTCGAGGTGCTGGCCCTCGAGGGGGGCGCCGAGGAACGGACGGAGCGCGTGGCGGAGCTGGCCGACTCCGGGCAGGTCGATGGCATCGTCTCGTTCGCCCCGGTGCTCGCCTCGCTCGAGCTGCAGGCCTCCAGCGGGACGCCGATCGTCGCATCGGCCGACTTCGACGACGAGATGCGCGGCATCGGCGAGCTGGCGGATGCGTCAGCACTCGTCGACCTGATCCGCGGCCTGGCCGAACGTGGCCATCGCCGGTTCCTCCACATCACCGGCGACCTGCAGTTCGCCTCGGCCCGCGCCCGGCGCGACACCTATCTCGGGACGATCGCATCGCTCGGGCTGGAGTCGACCGGCGTCATCGAGGGCGACTGGTCGGCGGAATCGGGAATGGCGGCCGTCCGCAGCCTTCCCGACCACGACCGAGCGACCGCTGTGATGGCGGCAAACGACCTCGTGGCCGCCGGCGCCATCCGCGCGGCGATGGACCGCGGGTGGCGCGTACCCGACGACCTCAGCGTCACCGGATGGGACGACCAGCAGCTCGGTCGTCTGATGAGCCCCGCGCTGACGAGCGTGGCGGTCGACCTCGAGGGTCTGGGCTCACGCGCGATGAAACGGCTCATCGCCGCGCTGCGCGGCGACCCTGTACCGTCCGAGGCCCGGCCGATCCACCGCGTCATCTGGCGCGAGTCCACCGGGCCCGCGCCCGTCTGATCAGATGGCTTATCTCATTCTCGCTCGGAAGCCGTTTCGAGCATGACACAAGCCCCACGATCCCACTGTTTCCAACGGTTCGCAGGGTTTCGACGCTGACGGTGACGGCGGCGGCGGCGGCGGGAATTGAACCCAGACGCGCGACATCTACCTCCATCTCGCACCTCGAATTCACGCGAATTCGATCCGGCGGATGTGGCTGTTCGATCAGCTAGATCCGCCGGCACGGTCTCGTCGGCAGTTCGGCGTTGCCGCAGCGGTGCCGGAGGGAAGAAGGCGATGACGCAGCTTGTTGTCGGTCGTGTGCAGATCAGCGAGGCGGCTCGGGTCACCGGCGCAACCGCAAGGTCGTTGCGGTTCTATGAGCAGGAGGGGCTGATTCAGCCCGGCCGGTGTGCGAATGGTTACCGCGACTATTGCGCCGCCACGGTCGACCGTGTCCTCCTGGTGCGCTCGTTGCTCGACTCCGGGCTGCCGACCGCTCTGATCCAGCGGGTACTGTCCGCTCCCGCCGCTTCGACAGAGCCCGCGGCTCCCGTGCCGGATGCGTTGCGAGCGGAGGTCGAGCTCTACCGCCAGCGGGTCGCGGTGCAGGTCGAGCGGCTCACGGCGCGGCTGTCGGCACTCGACGACCTCCTGGCGGGTTAAGGGTGCTCGAGCGACACGCTTGATGTTGACGCCAGTGTCAACGTCGTACCGTGCCGAGATGAACAGCCTCCTGACCAGCTCCGAGCGTGCGACCTCGATGAGGGCGCTGGTGCAGTCCTCGCGCCGTGGACCCACAGACCTCACCTTGACCGAGCTGCCCCGTCCCGTCCCTGGCCCGAACGACTACGTGATCTGTGTCGGTGCAGCGGGCCTGAACTTTGCAGACGTCTCGCAGAGCCACGGGCTGTACGAGGGTGGGCCCGTGGCTCCGTACACCGCCGGGTTCGAAGCGGCCGGAGAGGTCGTCGGAATCGGAGCCGGCATCGCCCACCCGCTGCCGCTGGGATCGCACGTCGTGGGGTCCGGCGGCGGCGCGTTCGCGCAGTACATGCTGATGCCGGCCGCCGGCGTTCACCCCGTGCCGGAGGGTTGGACGGATGCCGCTGCGCTCGGTCTCGTGCTGAACTGGGCCACTGCCCTGGCGGCGCTTCGCCCGTTGGGCGAAATACAGAAGGGCGAGATCGTGCTGATCCATGCCGCAGCGGGAGGCGTCGGGCAGGCCGCCGTTCGACTCGCACGGCACTTCGGCGCGCGGGTGATCGCCACCGCCGCCCCGGAAAAACACGACGCAGTGCGCGTGCTCGGAGCCGACGACGTCCTCGATGGGCGACGATCGGACCTTGCTGAGGAGGTCCTGCAGCGCGTGGGAAGAGTCGACGTCGTGCTCGAGTCCGTCGGGCGAACCACGCTGCGCACGAGCCTGGCCCTGGCGAAGCCGTTCACGGGAAGAGTCATCGTCTTCGGTCAGGCCTCTGGCCCGGCGACCGTGTCCACCGACGACCTGATCTTCACCCATCACGCCCAGATGAAGGGGCTGCACATCGGCGCGCTGGCCACCGATGCCCCAGACATGTACAACTCGGTGATCACCGAGTTGTACGACCTGATCGCCAGAGGCATCTACCCGCCCGGCGCTCCCAGCGTGGATCCCCTCGCCCACGGTCCCGCGCTGCTCGAACAGCTCGAGCAGGGGAAGACCATCGGGAAGCTGGCTCTCGACCCTTGGATCTAGCCGTGCGATCCTCGAGCTGCATCAAGCAGTGCACTCACAGACCGAGCGATGTTCAGCGCCGCGTTGCATTCCGCCATCCGCTCCCCGGGGATGCGGGTGGCGATGAGAGCGAGGTCCGCGCGCTGACCGATACCTCGTGCGACACCAGCGCTCAGAGACGAGCCAGACAAGAGGGGCAACCAAGGCGCTAGCGTGAGCGCGCCTGCAAGAAGCACCGTCGCGTCAAGCATCGGTTCCCCGGCCGCGTCGAGCTCGTACTCGACCGGGCACGTGCCCAAGCCAGGTGACGGCGTCGCGGGCACAATGGCTCCGACGTGCACCGATCCATCGCTAGTGCAGCAGTGTCAGGACCGCCTCGCCAAATGACGCAGGATCTTCCTGCGGGACGTTGTGACCGATCCCCTCCAGGAATCGCTGCTCATGGGGACCGGTGAACAAGCCGCGATCCATAGCGGGACTCGGGCCCGCAACGCCATCCGACCCGCTCTCGAGGACGACCGTCGGCACGTCGATCAAGCAGGGTCCGTCGAGCCGACGACAGCGACGGGCCCCTGGAAGTGCAGGTGATCCACCTGCCCGACGAGGGCGCGTTGACCGCATACATGAACGACTCACGGCGCCTTGCCCTCGCGGACACCCACCGCCGGGTCGTGGCCAGAACCGATCTGATCCGAGTCACGACGATCGTCTGATCAGGCGAGCCCGCGCGCCCGTGTGGTCGCTGCTCACGCGACCATCGCCTGGGTGTGCGACGTGCACGTCGACCCCGCCGCGCGTGGTCTCGGCATCGGGTTGCTCCCGGCGGAGTCCACCGTGGCAGCCCTAAGCCCTCGCCTGGTCTGACCCACCGCCATGCTGCACCCTAGACGCCATGAAGCCGGGAAGCGCGG
>NZ_JAMXMB010000042.1 GCF_024055635.1 Microbacterium yannicii | reverse complement strand
TCGTCTCGGTCGCTGGCGCTCCCTCGCTCAACGACCGAAACCTCTCTCCCGGTCGTTGAGCGAGCGAGGAACGAGCGAGACGAAACGCGCCAGGCCCGGCGCACAGCCCGGGTCAGTAATGCGGCGGGTTTCGCCTCGGTCGCTGGCGCTCCCTCGCTCAACGACCGAAACCTCTCTCCCGGTCGTTGAGCGAGCGAGGAACGAGCGAGACGAAACGCGCCTAACCGGGCGCACAGCCCGGGTCAGTAGTGCGGCGGGACGTCGCGGCGCAGGCGCTCGTCATTCGGCCCGGACGACCCCGGAGTCGCGTCGGGCGCCGCGGCCGCGGCATCCGTCGCCTCATCGCCTGGGATGGGCTCGGCACTCGTCCCGGGCGCTGGCGTCAGCTTCGCGCGGCGTGAGCCCTTGACCCGCTCGATGCGCTGGCGGTCACTCGACGACATCGATCGGCTGGGTCTCGTTGTCGACCCGGGGCGCGTCGGGCGGCACGCCGAGCATCGCGGCGATGCGCTGCGCGACGTCGGCGGGGTCGCGGTAGAGGTCGAACGAGTGCACGCGCACGTAGTGCCAGCCCAGGCGGCGCAGGATCTGCGGACGCAGGCGCAGCGACTCGCGCAGCGATTCGCCGATCGTCTCGGGATCGCTCTCGACCACGACGGCCTTGCCGTCGTACTGCGCCACGAGCGGCAGCAGGCCGCGGTAGTGCACGTCGACCGAGAGGCCGGCGCGGCGAAGCTCCCGGGCCAGGCCTCGGGTCAGCGGATCGGCGAGATCTTCGAGTCGCGCCTCCCGCGAGCGCGCGGCGATGCCGCCGAGGATCGTCATGAGCGTCGCGGCGCCGTACTCCAGGCGCCCGTCGTCGAAGGCCGAGGGCCGGATCGACGACACGATGACCATCGAGCGGCGGGCGCGGGTCATGCCCACCGTCAGCAGCCGCTCCCCGTCGGGCGACGAGAGGTCGCCGAAGTCGCTCAGCACGCGCCCGTGCTTGGTGAGGCCGAAGCCGAGTGAGAAGACGACGCGGTCGCGGCTCTCGGCGACCGACTCCTCGAGCGTCAGCACGGCGAACGGCTCGGCGGTGTCGCGGGAGACGAAGTCGGCGACGTCGGAGCGCCCGGCGAACGCGGCCTCGACGGCTCCGCGGATCCGCTCGGCGTGACGCGCCGACGCGGTCACGACCATGAGCGATTCGCTCCCCCGGTTGACCGCGTGCTCGACCACGAGCGTCACGACGCGCGCGACCTCGGAGTCGGGGCTCTCGACGGCTCCGGTGACGGGATCGGGAGTGCCGTGGCCGCCCTCGACGTAGTCGACCGTCAGGCTGCCGCGGCCCAGGTACGACCCGGCCCACGGCAGCGACACGAGTTCGCCGCCGTAGAAGGCGTCGTTCACGAGTGCCGCGAGGTCTTCGCCGCCGGCGCGATAACTGCGGGTCAGCGTCTCGACCGGCAGCAGCTCGGCGAGCCGCTCGAACACGCTCGTCGAATCGAAGGGCACCTCGTCGTCGGCGGAACCGTCGGCCGAGGCGGAGGCAGCGACAGCGGTCCCGTTGGTGGTCTGCGCCGGCGTCACGGCGCCCGACACCGGCGAACCTGCGGCCACCCGGAACGGCGTCGGCCTCTGCGTGACCGGGTCGCCGAACGCGACGACCTGCCTGCCCCTGCGGAGCGCAGGCGCAGCCTCGGCGAGGCACAGGGCTCCGGCATCCGCCAGAATCACCACGTCGAACGCGACGGCGTCGGGGATGCGGGGCACCTCGTACGGCGAGGCCAGCCACACCGGCGCGAGCGTCCGCGAGAGCGACGGTGCGACGGCGGCGAGCTCGGCAGCGGTGATGGTGCCGCGCTTGAGCGCCTGCTTCAGTCCGTCGGCCTCGTCCTTGTGGTCGACGATGCCGATGCGCCATTGCGTGGCGAGCTGCGCGGCGAGGAGGGGACCGGATGCCGCGGCATGCGCTTCATCGACCAGCCGGAAGTCGCGCTCCAGGCGGTCCACGACGGCGGTGTTGGCACCGAGAACGGCGCGGTCGGTGCGCAGCAGCAGCTCGAGCGCAGACTGCCACCACGCGTACTCGAGCTCGGCCGCCACTTCGTCCTCGGGAACGTGCCGCACCGACAGCTCGAGCAGGAGGGGCTCGAGGCCCATCGCGGCGAGCTCGGTGCGCAGCGTCGCGCGCTCCTTGAGGTTGTCGAACACGTCCGAGTCGGCGGCGAGGCCGGCGAGCGTGCGCACGAGGTGCTTCACGGGCATCGTGGCGAGCCGGTCGGGGTCGCTGCGGCCGAGGGCGGCGTCGAGCTCGCCGAGCTCGGCGTCGACGCGCTGCCATGCGACCTGCACGTCGGCGAGGCCCAGCGGCACCTCGGGCGTGACCCCGGCTTCGACGTACCGCTGCCATTCGGTGCGCTGCTGCTGGATGCGCACGAGCGCCTCGTACATGTCGGGCACGTGCACACCCGGACGCAGATACTCGCGCGACAGCCGACGCAGCCGGCGACGGTTGGCCCCGGTCATGTCGGGTGCGTCGCGCCGCGGCGCGTGCGCCTGGATCAGCTCTCCCAGCGGCCGTTCGAAGACGGTGAGGCTGAACCGATCGAGCGAGTCCCGGATGCCGCGCAGCAGGCGCAGGTACACACCGAGCTCTGCGATCGTCTGGAACGGACGCATGCGCGTCTGCGCGATGAGCTCGTAGCCGCGCTCGAGCAGCGTCGGCACGTCGCTGCGGTGCAGCTTGCGGGCGAGCGCGTGGGCACCGTGTGCCGCTTCGACGGTTGTGAACGTGACGCCGTACCAGGGCGAGTCGTCAGGGCCGAACCGGAACTCGCCGAGCCGGGCCGCCGCGGCCAGCTTGGCCGCGGCATCCTGTCGCGTCGTGGCCAGGCGGGCGAGCGCCTCCGCGTCGAAGCGGGCTTCGGTCACCGGCGTGCCGCCCTCCTCGGCGAGCCGGGCGAGCTCACGGAGGATGTCGAGGACGGACACCCCGAATGACGGATGCCGCGCCGTCACGGCCGAGCGATAGTCACGGAGGACTCCCCGCAGGCGCACCAGCGCGTCGTCGATGTCGGAGACCTTCGGCGCCTGGGCCTTCTCGTTGCGGCCGATCGCGCGGATGAGATCGCGCTGCAGCCGATCGGGCGAGACCGCGAGGCCCGGAAGCCCGATGCCGGCGAGCCGGTGGCGCACGCCGTCGAGCGTCGAACGTCGAGCGCTCACCACGAGCACCCGCTTGCCGTCCTGCACCAGCGCGCCGATCGCGTTGATCACGGTCTGGGTGCCGCCGGTGCCGGGCAACGTGTGGACGACGAGCGACTGACCGTCGGTCACCCGGGCCAGCACGCGCTCCTGCTCGGAGTCTGCATCGAGCAGCAGCATGTCGGCGGCGGGAGGACGCTCGTCCGGGTTCGTCGGCACCGGTCCGCGCCGGTGGAGCGTGAGCGACTCGCGGTCGGAGACGTGCCCGGCCAGAGCGTTGAGCACGCGATGGTCGAGGTCGGAGGCGTCGAGGGCCATGTCTCCGCCGACGTCGGCGAAGCTCGACACCAGCAGCCGCGGCTTCACCGCGAAGGTCTCGCTTCTCGCCGTCAGCGCCCGGATGTGGTCGATCACCGGCTGCGGCTTGAACACGCCGTTGTCGTATGCGAGGGCGGCGAGGCCCCCGGCGTCGATCATGATGCCGAAGTGGGTGCGCATCGCACGGATCAGCTCGGGGTTCACCGAGAACGTGCCGTGCAGCTTGAGCTCGAAGTCACCGTGATGGCGTCGGATGGCGAGGGGACGCAGCAGCACCGGTGCGCTCCAGCTGACCCCTCCGACCCGCCAGGTCGCCAGGCCCACGGCCAGCCGCACCGTATCGAGGCCTCTCGTGGTGCGGAGCTCCTGATCCTTCGCGGTGATGCGCTCGGCGGCCAGCCGGGCGTTGCGCAGCGCGACCTCGTCGCGGAAGAGGTTCGAGAGCAGCGTCGAACGACCCGTGATGAACTGCGGCAGGCTGCCGGGATGCGCCTTGGTGATCTCGATCGAGGCGTCCTGGCCATCGGCGAAGTGCAGAAGGGTCGACCTGCCACCCAGGGCGGCGGACTGCTCGCGGAGCCGGTCGCGCTCGGACTCCGCGACGTGCACGACGGTGACGTCGGGTTCGGCGAGACCCAGATCGCCCGGGGTCACGTCATGTCCGCGCTCGGCGTCTTCTGAGCCCAGCACGGCGCTCCGTTCTGCTCGCCACACACGTGCCACCCTAAAGGCGGTCACCGCCGGGCACTTGCAATGGACCTGAGTTTCGCGGTATTGAACCCTGCCGGATCGGGTACGGCATCGGCGGTTCCTCCCCAACGCAGGACCGTGCGAGGCTTCCCACAGATCGTCACGCGCACCGACCTCCGGGCCGGCGCCGCGCGCCAGGATGGTCGCATGACACCCGAGGACTCCCCCCGTTATCGCGTCCACCCGTCGCCGATCGGCGACATCCTCATCGTCACCACAGCCGACGGCATCGTGACACTTCACCCCTTCGACGGTCCGCTGCACGCCGAGATCGAGCGCCTCGCGCTGCGGCTGCGCGCGCTGCCTGTTCCCGACGAGAGTGCGGACTCGGGTCCTGGGTCCGATGACGACGTCGACGAGGCAGGCGTGTTCGAGCGGGCGGTCGCGCAGCTCGACGAGTACTTCGACGGCGACCGTCGTGAGTTCGACCTGCCGCTGGACTGGCGGCTGGTGCGCGGCTTCACCCGCGCGGCTCTCGACGCGGTGTGCGACATCCCGTACGGCGAGACGGCGAGCTACGGCGAAGTGGCCATCTCAGCCGGCATCCCGCGCGCCGCGCGCGCGGTGGGCACCGCATGCGCGAACACTCCCTTCTCTGTGGTGGTTCCGGTGCACCGCGTCGTGCGTGCCGACGGCTCGCTCGGCGAATACGGCGGGCGGCCCGAGATGAAGCGGTTCCTCATCGACCTGGAGCAGGCGCCGAGCGTTCCACAGGCGCCGGATCAGGCCCGTCGTTGAGCGAGCGAGGAACGAGGGAGACGAACGACTTCGGACGCTCGGGCAACCCGAACACGGCCGGCACGCCCCGCTCGTGCGCCACAAGCCGGCGGGCGGGCGTGTAGGCCGCCCGCGCGCCGCGGGGCCTGGATGGATCTGCCATCCGGGCCCCGCATCCCCCGGTGGTAAAGTCGGCCTACGAATGGCGGCGAGGACGCCGTCACCCCGGAAGCAGGTACTCGTGGGCGCGTCCCTCCCACATCGTGCGCCGAACCCCGCTCGCGCGGGCGTCGTCGGCCCAGCCGATGATGCCCTCGGCACCGCTCAGGATTATGCGCAGGCCCTCGACCTCGCGGTCGCCGAGCTCGTGCGCCGCACCCGGTTCCCGGTCGGTTTCGGTGGGCTCGCGCGGGGCGACGCGATCCACGTCACCTCGATCCACGGTGCCCGCACCCGCTCACTCGAAGGCCTGGTCGTCGAGGCCTCGCGCGGCCTCGGCGGGCGCGCGCTCGTCGAGAAGCGCCCGCGTCTCGCGGTGGACTACGGATCGTCGCGCAGCATCACGCACGACTACGACCGTGCCGTGCTCGGCGAAGGCATCGCCACCCTGTTCGCCGTTCCCGTGATGGTGGGGAACCGTGCCCGCGGCGTCATCTACTGCGGCTCGTGGGCCGAGTCGCCGGTCGGCGACGTCGTCGCCCGGCCCGCGTTCGCCGTCGCCGAAGAGCTCTCGAGCGAGCTGCGCATCCGCGACGAGGTGCAACGTCGACTCACCCTCTCGCCCTCGCCTGCGGGACCCGCCGCCATTCCCGCCACCACGCGGGAAGAGCTGCGCGAGACGTACGCCGAACTGCGCAGCATCGCTGCCGTCGTGGACGACCCGGCGCTGCGCGCGCGACTCGCACGCCTCGAGCGGCGCGTAGCCGCCCTCTCCCAGGACACGACCGAACCGCCGCTCGAGCTCGACGTCCGGCTGTCGCCGCGCGAGATCGACGTGCTCGCGTGCGCCGCGCTCGGCGCGACCAACGCGGAGATCGCGGCGACCCTCGATCTCAAAGAAGGCACCGTCAAGTCGTACCTGCAGTCCGCGATGGCGAAACTGGATGCCTCGACCCGGCATGCGGCAGTCGTGACGGCGCGTCGCGCCGGCCTTCTTCCCTGACCTTCCGCCCGACCGTGTCCGCCCACGGTGCGGGCGAACTGAAAAGGAACGGCGCGAGCGATCGCCGATCTTCCGAATTCGACGGCGGATTATGAACGCCGGATGAGGGATTTCTCGAGGGTGGGAATTACCCTTGGTCGGCGGCGACAATTGCGGATATTGTTCCAGCATGGCCCGAAGAATCGTTCACCAGCTCGTCGATGACATCGACGGAACCCTCTTAGAAGCCGGCGAAGGCGAGACAGTGCTGTTCTCGCTCGACGGCGTCGCATACGAGATCGACCTCACCGACGAGAATGCCGCAGCGCTGCGCACCAGTCTCGAGCGGTACACCAAGGCCGCTCGCTCCGTCTCTTCCGCCCGCGCCACGTCCGGCGCCGCATCGGCCGGGCGAAAGCGCCGCCGCAGCGGGCAGCAGGATTTCAGCGCCGTCCGCGAATGGGCGAAGCAGAACGGCTATCAGGTATCGGAGCGGGGCCGGGTTCCGGCATCCGTTCTCGAAGCCTACGAGGCGGCACACTGACGCACGCCGCCTCGCGGCTTTTCACGACGATTCAGCGCAGTTCTGACGTGCGTGAGAGTTGGAAGAGAATCTCGTCCACTTTCTCTTTCGCATCTCCGAACAGCATCTGAGTGTTGTCGCGGTAGAAGAGCGGATTCTGCACGCCCGCATATCCGGATGCCATCGAGCGCTTGAAGACGATGACGTTCTGGGCCTCCCAGACTCGCAGCACCGGCATTCCGGCAATCGGGCTGCCCGGATCTTCCGCGGCGGCCGGATTGACGGTGTCGTTCGCGCCGATGACGAGCACGACGTCGGCGGCCGAGAGGTCGTCGTTGATCTCGTCCATCTCGAGGACGATGTCGTACGGCACCTTGGCCTCGGCCAGGAGCACGTTCATGTGGCCGGGCAGGCGGCCGGCGACCGGATGGATGCCGAACCGCACGTCGACCCCGCGCTCGCGCAGCTTCTGCACGAGGTCGGCGACGCCGTGCTGCGCCTGGGCGACGGCCATGCCGTAGCCCGGCGTGATGACGACGGTGGACGCGCCGGCGAGCATGTCGGCCGCGCCCTCGGCATCGATCTCGCGGTGCTCGCCGTAGTCCTGATCGCCGCTGGTAGGAGCCTCGATGCCGAAGCCGCCGGCGATGACGGAGAGGAACGAGCGGTTCATCGCCTTGCACATGATGTAGCTCAGGTACGCACCCGACGACCCGACGAGCGCGCCCGTCACGATCAGCAGGTCGTTGTTGAGCAGGAAGCCGGCCGCCGCGGCCGCCCAGCCCGAGTAGCTGTTGAGCATGGAGACGACGACGGGCATATCGCCGCCGCCGATCGAGGCGACGAGGTGCCAGCCGAGCGCCAGCGCCAGCGTCGTGACGAGCACGAGCAGCCAGAGCTCGGGCGTGATGACGTACCAGACCGTGAGCACGAGGAACGCGACGAGGGCGCCGACGTTGAGCGCGTTCTTCCCCGGCAGCATGAGCGGCTTCGACGAGATGCGACCCGACAGCTTCAGGAACGCGACGATGGATCCGGTGAAGGTCACGCCGCCGATGAAGACGCCGATGAACACCTCGGCGTGGTGGATGTCGGCAAGCGCACCCTCGAGGCCGGTGTCGTACAGCGCGCCGTTCCACCCGACGAGTACGGCAGCGAGACCGACGAAAGAATGCAGCAGGGCGATGAGCTCCGGCATCCCGGTCATCTCCACCACACGCGCGCGCCAGAGGCCGATCGCCCCGCCGACGACCACAGCGACAACGAGGAGCACGAGACCGGTCGTCGCTGCGCTGCCGGCCGACGAGTCAGTTCCCTCGGTTGCAGAGCCTGTCGAAGTGCCCCACGCGCCCGCGGCGGTGACCCACACCGTGGCGACGAGGGCGATCGCCATGCCGACGATGCCGAACGTCACGCCGCGGCGGCTGGTCTCGTGCTTGCTGAGTCCCGCGAGGCTGAGGATGAACAGCAGTGCGGCGACGATGTAGGCGGCGCCCGCCACCTGTCCGGCGACGGCGGTCATCGCGTCTCACCCTTCTGGAACATCGCGAGCATGCGCCGCGTGACGGCGAAGCCGCCGAAGATGTTGATGCTGGCGAGCAGCACCGCGACGGCAGCCAGGATCTGGACCGTCAGATCGGGCAGCGTGATCTGCACCATCGCACCGACCACGATGATGCCCGAGATGGCGTTGGTGACGCTCATGAGCGGCGTATGCAGCGCGTGCGCCACGTGGCCGATGACGTAGAAGCCGACGACGATCGCGAGCGTCAGCACGAGGAAGTGCTGCGGCAGCGGTGGCGGCGCGAACGCGCAGATCGCGAAGAGCGCCGCGATCCCCGCGAGGATGAGTCCGGTGCGGGCGCCCGCCGACATCGGCTTCTTCGCCGCGACCACCGGCGCGGTTGCCGCCTGCGCCGGCGCCGGGGCCGCCGACACCTGCACCGGCGGCGGCGGCCACGTGATCTCGCCGTTCTGCACGACGGTGACCGTGCGCTGCACCACATCATCGAAGTCCAGGGAGAGCACGCCGTCCTTGCCGGGGGTGAGCAGTTTCAGCAGGTTGACGAGGTTCGTCGCGAACAGCTGGGACGCCTGTTGCGGCAGGCGGCCGGGCAGATCCGTGTAGCCGAGGATCACGACGCCGTTCTCGGTCACGACCTTCTCCCCTGCGACCGACCCCGCGACATTGCCGCCCTGCCCCGCCGCCATGTCGACGATCACGCTGCCCGGCCGCATGGAGGCGACGTCAGCAGCGGTGATGAGGCGCGGCGCGGGCCGGCCGGGGATCAGCGCCGTCGTGATGATGATGTCGACGTCGGCCGCCTGCTCCGAGTAGATCTCGGCGGCGCGCCGGTCGTACGCCTCGCTCGTGGCCTTGGCGTAGCCGTCGGCCGAGACCTGCTTCGCCTCGTCGGGCACCACCACCTCGAGGAACTGGCCGCCGATCGAGGCGACCTGGTCGGCCACCTCCGGCCGTGGGTCGGTCGCCCGCACGATCGCACCGAGGCTCGACGCCGCGCCGACCGCGGCGAGTCCCGCCACACCCGCACCCGCGACCAGCACCTTCGCCGGGGGCACCTTTCCGGCCGCCGTCACCTGGCCGGTGAAGAATCGGCCGAACTCGTGCGCGGCCTCGACGACGGCTCGATAACCGGCGATGTTCGCCATCGAGCTCAGCACGTCCATCGACTGCGCGCGCGAGATCCGCGGCACCGCGTCGAGCGCGATGGCCGTGATCCCTCGCGTGGCGAGCGCCTCGACGAGGTCGGGCCGCAGCGCCGGGCTCAGGGTCGCGATGATCGTCGCGCCGTCGGCGAGCCGGTCGATCTCGGCCGGAGTCGGCGCGACGACCTTGAGCACGATCGGCGCCGCCCAGGCGGTCGAGCCATCGACCACGGTCGCGCCGGCCTGCGCGAACGCGGAGTCCGGGAACGACGAGCCGGCGCCGGCACCGGCTTCGACGACGACGTCGTAGCCCAGGGCGATGAGCTTGGGGACGGTGTTGGGAGTCGCCGACACCCGGTTCTCTCCGGGCGCTTCGGCGACGATGCCAATGCGGGTCATGCGTTCCTCACGTTCGGGTGGGCGGTGCGTGGTCGCCCTCACCAGGGGCTCGCGGGCGCCTCCCTCGGCGCTCGCGACGACGCCTCCACCATGTCAGACCTCGGTACGGATGAGCCGCGCGTTGCGCCCCGACACGATGACAAGAATCACAGATCTTGCTCTCCGCGCACCACATCCATCCTTCTTCCACCGCAGTCGCACCGCCGGCTTCCTCGCCTCATCTCGCGCTCGAACCGCTCACGCAGCTCGGGCCGGGTATCCGGCCGGACCGAACGTGGGAACTCCCTCCGAATGCGGCGCACTCGGCGCGTAGGGGTTGCATCGGCGGCGGGATCTCGGAATCGTGGCCGACTCGGAACCGCACGAGGAAAGGAAAAGCATGCTTACGCTGACCCAGACCGCCGCCGAGGCCGTCGAAGAACTCATCGCTCGCGTCCCGCTCGCCGAAGACGGAGGTGTGCGTATCCGCGACACGGGAAGCTCCGAAGGATTCGAACTGAGTGTCGTCCCGGCTCCCGAGGCGAGCGACACCGTCGTGCGAGAGGGCGGCGCCCGCGTCTTCCTCGACGAGGCGGCGGCCGCGGTTCTCGAGAATCGCGTTCTCGACGCGGAGCTGTCGAACGACGGCGCCGTGCGCTTCGCCCTGGGCGACAAGGGCTGACGATCTCGCTTGGGCCCCGGCATCCGCTCATGGGTGCCGGGGCCTTCGCATGTCGCTCGCTACTGTCGGAGCCATGAGAGGCGAGATCGTCGATGAGCGCGACACGGCGTGGGAGAGCTTCGATGCGCGCTACCGAGTGTTCGTGTATTCCGGCCCCGATGCGGTGGTGAAGACGATCGACATCGTCGACGCCTCTCTCCATGACGTGATGGACTCCACGCGCGCTCTCGCCGAGAACGACCGCGACCTGTGGTCGCTGGCCCTCGTGGTGGATGAGGCCGAGCCGCGCGGCCGTGGGCTCGTCTGGCTGTCGGGGATGGACTATCACCGGGCTCCGGCATCCGCGTTCGAATGGCGCCTGCGCGCCGAGATGCAGAACCGCTACCTGTCGGCCCGCAGCCGCCGCGGGGAGGCCGTCGTGCTGCCGAACGGGCTGCGTGTGGTGCGGATGTTCCCCGAATGGGGCGTGACCTGGCCGCTCTGGGAGTCCTTCACCGACAGCTATCCGATGGATGCCGCAGCCCTCGGCCTCTCGGACTCATTGGCTGCCGGCCTCGCCGCCTGGAACGATCGGTGGCAGGACCGCGGCCTCGACGACCCGCTTCCGGCCGACTGGCGCGATGAGGGATGGGCGCTGCACAGCCGCCTGCAGGCCGAGATGGAGGGCATCGCGGAGGTGCGACCCGACTTCGGCCGCTGAAGGGGCTGCGCGAGACAGCCCGTAGACTGTGTGGGCCAGCCTCTGTAGCTCAATGGAAGAGCAGTTCCGTCCTAAGGAAACGGTTGGGGGTTCGAGTCCCTCCAGGGGCACAGTCTCTTTTTGCCTCTGACCAGGTGTTTCTTCTGAGGTCAGACCACACAAAAGGCGTTTTTGCCCGCTTTTTGCCCGCATTCTGGAAACTCCGAGGGCGCCGACAAGCTGCTTCGAGGCGCTTCGTCGGACGTCGCGGAACGCCGAAATCGAGCATTTCAGGCGTCATGTGCCTCGTCGAAAAACTGAGCAATGTGCTCTCTGCGGTTACGACGGTCGTGCGTAGCGGGTCTGCGGACCCGACGGCAGTGCCACCGGCGGCATCTGGTCGTTCAGTCGCGTTGCGACGGCATTCAGGTCGTCGTCGAAGAGATCGGCGTAGGTGTCGAGGGTCATGGCCGCCGACGCGTTACCGAGCATCCGCTGACCGGCCTTCACGTTCGCGCCGACTGACACCACGGGCGTCGCCTTGGTCCGTGAGGAGTGCCCTTCGTGGTTGGGCCGGACTCAAGTTCAGCAGCGGTCAGAGCCCGGCCAGCACTCTCGCTTTACTTTCGGCGAACTCCTCATCCGAGAGGATCCCCTCCCTGTGCAGGCTGGAAAGCTCTCGGAGGCGATCCGAGAGCGACGGAACGGTCGGACCTTGGCTAGCGCCGACCCGATCGACGGCCTGCGTGGAAGAGGTGGTTGCAGGCTCAGACATTCCAAGCACCGCGTTGCCTGCGGACTGGAGTGCCCTACCGACGTCGCTGTGTCCCTTGTTGCTGGTCTTGATCCCGATGGAGTTCTTGTACTGATTAGAGAGCGTATGAATCGCCTTGTCGGTGACGACCATGAGAATAGATCGTCGCGCTCCAGTCCCGGCAAGATGGGTGACACCCGCAACGGCAAGACCTGGCACGGTCCCCTTCATCAGAGATTTACCGCCCGACATGATGCTGGTAACTGCGGTCCCCACCGTACCCGCCAGTACAGACGGTGCAGACGGAGCTGCGGCCGCCTTCTCCTCGTCAGATTCGGTGAACTTGATCGAACCGAGCTTCTCGAAAGGAGTCGTCTTCTTGATTTCCGCTGGCTGGACGAAGTCTTCCGTGCCGGCAGCGACGCGCACGTACCCGTGCTCGTAAATCTCGATCGTGGACGTGCCGAATACGCCGCTGGTGATGAGTCGGCCAGCAGCGGCCGCATACTCGGCCTGCTCCCGCGCAATCTCATCCTTGGCCGACTGCCTGTCAGCTGCCGCCTTCCGGACCGCCGATCCGAGCTTCGAGAACGCACCCTTCTTTTCCCCGGCACCGACAGTGACGGGTTCGGATGTCCCCAAGACCCGAACCTCCTCAGTCCAGCCGGAACCGTCCCAATAGCGCTCGTTGCCTTGCCCGTCCGAATACCAACCCGCGGGCGCCTGCTCACTCATCCGCACATTATGGCAGGTGGTCGAGTCAGCGAACGGCGGCTCCGATGGTGAAAAGTGCGCATACGCGGAGGTAGACAGGGAGTCGACGGATTGTGTGATCCGCGCCCGCTACCTCGGTCGGGTGTAGCGGGTTTGCGGACCCGACGGGAGTGCTACGAGCGGCATCTGGTCGTTCAGTCGCGTTGCGACGGCATCCAGATCGTCGTCGAAGAGGTCCGCGTAGGTGTCCAGCGTCATCGCCGCGGACGCGTGCCCGAGCATGCGCTGCACGGCCTTCACGTTAGCGCCCGAGCTAATAGCGAGCGACGCGGCGGTGTGCCGAAGGTCGTGAGGAGTGAGTCGAGGGATCGACGGATCGAATTCCTGCGCACGCCGGACCGCGTTCGCGAACCATCCCTTGGTGCCCGAGTTGCGCATGTGATTGACCCCGTCGCCGAACAGCAGTCCCTCGGGACCCTTGCCGGCGCACGCCTGCTCGATCATTGGAGCGAGACGCTCGGGGTACGGGACCGAGCGCTTCTCGTGCGTCTTCGGCGTGCCGACGTGGATCTCGTAGGCGATCATCACCGCGTTCTCCTCGACGACGAAACGCCGGCGCAGCCGGTTCACGCTGCGCACCCGCAGCCCTGTGGCCTCGCCCCAGCGCAGGCCCGTGTAGGCCAGCGTCAGGACGAGCGTCGGATACGCGGAGCAGGCCGCGAGCGTCGCGACCTGATCGTGCGAGAGGTAGACGCGACGCTTGCCCGGTCCGTGCCGAGGGAGATTACGCACCCGGCGGGCCGGATTGCTCGCGAGTCGCCGATCGTCGATCGCGACGTCGAGGACTCCAGCGAGGACTCCCAGGGCCCGAATGACGACGGTCCGTGACTTCTGCGTCGCGAGGTCAGACACCCAATCCTGAACTTCAGAGCGACGGATCGACGAGATCTCCCTGTCGGCCCAGACCGGAGCGACGTGGTTCTTCCACGCGCGCTCGAGCGTCATGTAGTACGACGGCTTCGACATCGGCGGTTGCTTGGATCGCAGCCAGCTGTCCGCGAACATCCGAACCGGAACCCGTGACGAGGACGGGTCGATGTACTCGCCCTTCGACTTCGACACCGTGACCATCGAGAGGTACAGCTTCGCCTCGCGCATCGTCGTGAAGCCGCGCTTCTCCGCCTCGGTGCGATCCGGCTTGCGATAGCGCACACGGTAGCGCCGACCCTTCGCCGATTCGTACGGCGTGATGCTGCCCATCTCGACCTCCGCTCGTGCCGGCTCGACGGTCAGTATCCGGCCAGTGTCGGACACTGATCGGATGCCGTCAACGCCGCCGATGGCATATGTGGATCGATGGCGGAAGACGTCGTCATCTGGTGTTGGGGTTGGAGAGTCGCCTCCCTCCGACGCCAAGAGTGTAGCGATCGGTCGCGCCTCCGTTCCCGCCGCTCGCTATTTGCAGACTCCGCTCTCCACTGCGCTCCGAGCTCCGCTTAGCAACCGTTCAACGACGAGCACTGCGCCGCGCCCCATCGCTGGGCGGCTGATTGTCGGAGGAACAGTCAAGAGTTCGGTCGACCTTCCCGCAGTGCTACATGCGAGTCCTTCGGGACCGATACGCTGCGGCTATGGATCCCACGACTCCGGCGTTGCTCGCGCTGGAGGCCGGCGTAAGTCAAAAGCGGGTGCGCGACATCCTTCGCGACTTGTACGGCACATTGCCGGCGGACACGACCCGGTGGGCACTCGACGATCTTCAGGCCGAGGAAGTGCGAACGAGGCTTGCCGGCATCAACGGTGCACCGGGCGAGTGGGCGCTCGAGATCGGGGATACGGTGCGGCGCCGTCAGCTCCACCGTCAATACGGCGGAGGGCAACAAGGCGGCATCTCGCGATCCAGTCGCACCTCCGACATCTTCATCTTCACGAACCCGGCTCGGGGCTCGCGATATGGGTACGACCTTCACGAAGGGTTGCAGCCGGACGGAAGCTTCGCGTACACGGGCGAGGGTCAATCCGGGGACCAGGCGTTCACGCGCGGGAACAAGGCTCTCTTGAATGCCGCTGATGAGGGCCGCACCATCCGTGTCTTCAACGCTCAGCCTCCGTATGCGACATACGTCGGGGCCTTCACGACAGGCGATCCGCTCTGCTCGTTCCACGAGATACCAGGTGCTGACGGCAATCGTCGGCGCGCCATCGTCTTCAACCTCGTGCCCTTGGACGCAAACCCCACGTTGCTCGCTCCCGACCCCGGCCGGGTTCGACTGCTCAAGCCTCAGGTTGCGCGGTGGGATCCGCCAGATGCATCCGACATCAACGTGATCCTGGACGCGACTGAGCTCCCGCCGGGCGATCGCATCGTCTCGCGTCAGGAGTTCCAGCTTCAGGCAGACTTCGGAATGTGGCTCGCCGCCCGTGGTACGCCGCCCAGTAGGCTGCGGATCCCCGTGGCGGGGGCGATCATCGAGCCAGACATGTACGTCCAGGACGAAGGATGGGTGGTTGAGGCGAAGAAGTCTACGGGGCGTGAGTACGTCCGCATGGCGATAGGTCAGGTGCTGGACTACACCCATAACGCCCGTACATTTGACGATCAGGTAGTGCCGATGATTCTCCTTCCCGGACGTCCCGAGGCAGACCTGCGGGAGCTTACGGCGAACCTCGGAATCACCGTCGCGTCGCGCGACGGAGACGGGTTCGAGCTAGTTCTGCCCTAGCTGGCCGCTATCAGCTGCGGCGACGATCATTCGCATCGCGGGGATGTCGGCCGGGGCCCAATCGAGGCCCTCGAGCTCGCTGGGCGAACACCAGCGTACTTCGGCGTGTTCCGTCAGCCTCGGACTGCCCTCGAGCAACTCGCACCAGAACGTCGTCAGCGTCACCACGCCGAAGTCATACTTGTGGACTGTTGTCGTCAGCTCGTTGCCCACGTCGACCGTGCACTCCAGCTCCTCAGCGATCTCCCGCTCGAGGGCCGCCTTGGCGGTCTCATCGCGCTCGATCTTGCCACCCGGAAATTCCCAGTGTCCGGGGAGACTCCCGGACGGGCCGCGCCTTGCGCACAGGACGGTGCCGTTTCGCATGATCACGGCACCCACCACGCTGATCTGCTTTCGCACTGCTGTACCCCTCGGTACCCGTATCGGTCGACACTCGGCTCTTCGCGTCGAGCTCGCGTGAGCCAGCTTATGGTCGAACGATAGGGCCGGGCTGGCCTTGGCGAGTTCATCCAGACCCCAATGACCGCCCGATTGGCATCTGGCCATCTTGGCGTGGCGTCCACACTTCCGAATATGGTCATAGCGAGCGGCAGTTGCACACGCCGCCGATTTCGACGGGGGTTGGGTTGCCACAGGAAACTGCAAGCTCTGCGCTGCGCGAGCGTTACGTCGGCGACATTGCGGAGCGCTTCTGGGTCCCGGCGTACCAGCGCGGATACCGCTGGGGTCACGAAGAGGTCGAACGGCTCCTCGATGACGTCTGGAACAGCGACGAGCCGTCGTACTACCTCCAGCCAGTCGTTGTTAAGGCGATACCAGACGATGATCGCTGGGAGCTGATAGACGGCCAGCAGAGACTGACGACGCTGTTCCTGATCCTCGCGTACATGCGAAACGAGTCGCTTCAAAGCACGCCTCCGCCGTACTCCCTCGACTACGAGACGCGTCCGGAAATGCTCAAGTATCTCTCCGATCCCGCCTCAATCGAACCGGGCTCGAACATCGATGCCTTCCATCTGGCCGGTGCCTACGAAACGATCACGGCGTGGTTCGAGGCGCATGGGGTGCGCCGTCAGTTCGTCGCGAACAAGCTCTACGGCTATTTCTTCGAGCGCGTGCGCATCATCTGGTACGAAGCTCCAGAGGAGACAGACTCGGCGACAGTCTTCCGAAGGCTGAATGTCGGCCGCATCCCGCTGACAGACGCGGAGCTCGTGAAAGCGCTGCTACTTTCCAAAGTCGAGTCCGCTGCGCCATCACGTGGGCGGTCTTTCGAGGTTGCCGCCCAATGGGATTCGATCGAACGGGATCTTCGTAACCCCGAGCTATGGGCCTTTATCACCGCGGGCAAGCGCGCGGACTCGACTCACATCAGCCTCTTGCTCGACGCTATTGTCGGTGGTCCATCGGGGCGCGACCGACCGCTGTTCCACACATTCGAGACGCTTCGACCCGACATCGAACTAGACCCGCTTGGAGTGTGGGAGCGCGTGCTCGATCTACATTCCCTTATCACGGGCTGGTACGACGACCGCGATGTCTTCCACAGAGTCGGCTTCCTCGTGACTGCAGGCGACCACCTTGGCCAGATCGTCGCCATGTCGGTGGGCAAGACGAAGAGCGAGTTCGATGCTGCCCTCATTGGTCGGATCAGCGAACACCTCTCGCTCTCGGAGGAAGGCGTTCGAGAGCTCAACTACGAAGGAAGAAGCGCGATTCGATCCGAACGTGCCCTTCTGCTGATGAACGTCGAAACGGTGCGCCGGCAGCGTTCATCGTCGGAGCGCTACTCATTTCATGCTCATGCTGAGGAACGATGGTCCCTCGAACATATCCATGCTCAGAGCGCCGAGTTGCTGACCCGGCAGGACCAGTGGCTAGAGTGGCTCCGCCTCCATCGCGCCGCTATCTCGGCGGTTCCTTCAATACCGGCGGCTGCTCGGGAGAGCCTTGAAACTGAAATCGACGTCGCCCTCGCCTCACCGAAACTGGTAGAGAGTACCTTCCGGGGGATCGAGGCGAAGGTCATAGCCGCACTCGGCGAGAGCTCAGACGTGGACATCCACTCCATCACCAACCTCGCGCTCCTCGACTCGGGCTCGAACAGCGCATTGAGCAATGCTGTCTTCGAGGTCAAGCGCCGGGAGATTCTTCGTCGTGACAAACGCGGCAACTACATACCGGCATGCACGAGAAACGTGTTCCTGAAGTACTACACGTCGGACGCTGACCAGCAGCTCCACTTTTGGGGAATGGCCGACAGGCAGGCGTATCTTGAGGCCATTCTGGATGCCCTTCGCCCCTACCTACTCTCAGATCTGACCGTTGAGGCAGGAGCCGCAGATGAATGAGAGTCGAATCACTACGTTCGCGCAGCTGATCGGCGGCGGCGACGGGGCAATCAAGCGTGTGGAGATCCCGCTCATTCAGCGTGACTATGCGCAGGGACGCACGGATCCCGCCACCACGCAGATTCGCTCGGCGTTCCTGGAGGTTCTCCGTGCTGCGCTCAGCGCGAACGAACCGCAAGGGATCGGTCTGGATTTCGTGTATGGGGACGTTGAGACCGGCAGCGGAACCCTGCGACCGCTCGACGGCCAACAACGCCTGACGACCCTGTTTTTACTCCACTGGTATCTAGCGCATCGGGCGGGAGTCGATCTCGCATCTGAAGCTTGGACTGAGTTCACCTACGCAACGCGCGCAAGTGCTCGGTTGTTCTGCGCGCGACTTGTCGGATTCCCCCCGCCAGCCGATTGCGAAGCCCCTACGGACTGGATCCGAGACCAGTCCTGGTATCAGTATGTCTGGCGCCACGATCCGACGATTCAGTCGATGCTCACGATGATCGAGACCATCCACCAGCGATTCCATGAGGAGGATGTGACACAACTCTGGTACCGGATCGCAGACGCAGATCGGCCAGCAGTTTCCTTCCATCTACTGCCCATCAACGAGATGGGAGCGCCCGAAGATCTCTACATCAAGATGAATTCTCGCGGCAAGCCGCTGACGCCGTTCGAGAACTTCAAGGCGCGGCTCGAAGCCGACATCGCACCTATCGACCCTCGGAAGACGTTCGCGCACCGGATCGACGGCGCCTGGGCCGACACCTTCTGGCCTTATCGCGGCAACGACGACATCATCGATGACGAGCTGCTGCGATACCTCCGCTTCCTCATCGAGATCTGCGAATGGAAAGACGGCCGCATCGAACAGGGGCCGATCGAAGCGCGCGCCGAGAAGCTCTTCGATGAACGCAACCCGAGGGCTCGCGACCACCTTGCCTACGTCATCGATGCATTCGACACGTGGACAGGAGTAGATCCGTCGGCATACTTTAGCCAGCTGTTCACTAGCGGGCGCGCAGCGCGCACCTCAGCCGGGCCCATGCCACTGTTTTCCGCTAGCGAAGGCCGTACCGATCTCTTCGACAACTGTGTATCTACCTATGGAGACACACGAGGCGCTACGCGCGTGTTCTCTTTCGGGCAGCAGCTGCTACTCGCCGCAGCACTCGCGTATAGGCGCTCTGTGTCAATTGAGGCCGGCAGTGAGTTGCGAGAACGTCTCCGCGTGATTCGCAACCTGATTGACGCATCCGAGAACGAGATCCGTCTCGACAGGATGCCCGCCATGCTCGCGGAGGTTGAGAGGATCGCGGTGGATGGCCTCACGGACGAAGTCACGGCCTTCAATCGCGCCCAGTTCGACGATGAGCTCTTGAAGGCGCGCATCCGCGCCATCCATCCCGAAATCGAGTCGGCAGTTTTTGCCCTAGAGGACACCGTAATTCTTCGGGGCTCTCTGGTCGCCTTCGAACTCGATCCTGAGTCCTTACCGAGGCGCGCGGAAGCGTTCGTCCGAGCCTTTGGCGACACAGCCAACTGGACACAGTTGACCGCCGCGCTTCTCGCGGTAGCTCCTTACGCTCGCCCACGGGATCGGGAGCGCAGATCGTTCCAATTCGGCGTCGGACAGGACGGCAATCTCGCCTCCTGGCGCGCCGTGCTCGCCATCGGAAGCCGTGACGCACTCTCGCAAACTCGCAGGGCGCTAGGAGCAATGCTCGACGAAGTGGCGACCGGTGAGCCTGTCGAAACCGGACTGAGTGCTCTTCGGAGTCGCAGTCTGCGGGAAGCCGAACTCGAGAGGGAGTTCGATTGGCGGTATTACCTCACCAAGTACGACAGTATGCGTGAGGGCAAGTCGGGCATCTACTTCGGACACAACGGCGAGCTCGGATATTCGCTCTGCATGCTCAACAAGTCTCAACTCAACAGTCATTACCGAGATCCCTACCTACTTGCAGTGTGGAAAGAGAGCGGGATCGGCGATCTGGCCGACGACCCGTGGTTCACGGGTTATGAGTGGGGCGAGCGATGGCTAACCCTTCGTCGATCCGGCACGCGAGTGAGGTGCCGCGCAAACGGGTATGAGATCGCGCCTCCGTCCGGCAGTGAGCACCGGAGAGCTCTCGAAAGCGTCGCGACCAAGCTAGGAGTTCGCGATGGCTTGATGCCGGTTCCACAGCGTGCTGGCGAACGCCATATGTTGGACTCGGCCGATCGCATCAAGATCGGGGCAGACCTCATCACGGCTCTCGCTGCCGAGGGTCTATGACACGGCCGCATCTTCGGCGTAGGCGAGTGCTTCGTGCCTTGTGTACGGCGACGTGCGCGATGTCCATGGCACGGATCTCTCGTCGTGTTCGCCGCGATAAACGCGTAGCGGTGCCTTTCGTCGCCAGGCGGATCGGACCGACTCTGGAGGTGGCCCGATGAAGCGAGCAGCCGAGATCGCGGCCCAAGTGTTCACGGCACGGGACGCGATGCTGCGCGATACAGCTGAAGACATGCGAGTGGCTTTCTTGCTCTTCGACAGCGCCACCGAGACGCTGATGGTGCGTCGGGTGCAGTACCTCTCGAGCTACCTCCTGCGATCTGACTCGCCGTGGCACGTCCGACCGGATCAACAGGTAAGTCCGACCCTTGACGACCCCGATCAACGCGACCGCGAACAGGCACTCCGCGCTCCAAAGGACTACATCCACTGGTCCTTCTCGAGGACGCAGGTCGCCGGTATCGACCGCAACTTCGACGACAAGCTACGTTTCCTCGCGTGGAACGGCGACATCCCTCGAGAGTATGTGTCGATCGTCTCAAGGCTTCACGAGTATCGGAACGAGATGTACCACCGGGAGGAGTCAAGACCCGAGGCACTTCGGATCATCGTTCATCTTTACGCCTTTCTCGTTTGCGAGTTCCTTGAACATCTCTCGCCACAGACCTTCTCCTGGAGCACTGAGAGCACGAACCAGGAAGCGAGGATGTTCACGCGCATAGGGGTTGCGGTGCCTTCGAGCCGTGGGGTTATGAGAGGCCTGGAGCTGCAGGCGCAGATGGCCAACGCCCTGAGGAAAGATTTGGATCTGGCCGACGCCCCGGAACTCATTGCCGCCTACATCGCCGATCGCGTCAAGGGCATTCACGACAGTCTCGAGTTCATCGGTGATGTCGCGGGATCGGTCTATCGAGCCGAGTACTCGGAGATGGACACTGTTCGATTCGTCTGTGAGCCGACACCCGCCGGGCCAAGGTGCAAGACTCCGACTCGAGCAGACATTCGGCGATGGGATGAGTGGTCCGTCGGGGCAAGGAAGCTGTTGGATCCACTCTCCGCCTTCCGGTCACTGGCAGAGTTTGAGAAGCAGTTCGAGCCTTTCGAGCGGGCGGTCAGCGAAGTCGCGCTTCAAGCGGACTTGGAAGTGGATCGCCAGATTGAGGATGCCAAGGAGCGGCGCTTTGCCGAAGCCGACAGCGACTGATGTTTGACCCTCTATCGCCGCTCCAGTCAACGGAATAGCCCCCATCGAGTCGCGCGGTCTATCGTCCGGGTGGGCGAAATAGAGCGCGGAGCGGTGAGAGACTGACCTGCCATGGTCTCCCACTTGCTCGCAATTCTGCACAGCCTCCCGGTCGGGTCGGGACTGAGGACAACTCGTCGAGTGGAGATCGCGCAGCGCGCTTTGGAGTGCGACTCATCGTCCATCGTCAACATGTATCCCGCTGAACTGTCAGATTCGAATGCTCTCAACGGACAGGTGACCACAGACACCCTCGCTCGAGGGCGAGAACTCATTCAGCGCGAGTTGGATTCTGGCGCGATTTCGGATGTGCTCCTCGCCTATGGCGTCCAACTCCCGACGGGACCGATCAGGCGCGAGTACCGCGCGCAGGTCGACTGGGTATCCGCGGAACTGGAGCGTCGAAGACTCCGCGTGTGGTCCTTCGGCGGTAGACCAACGCATCCATCGCGATGGCATCGCCTCGTGAGCCGGGTGCACCCTGGCTCGTCAGTCGAGTCGCGCGCGGCCGAGTTCCTCCTGCCGCTGAGCAGCCGCGCGGAGTCCACCTCGACGTCGAACCCGATCGATACGATCGTGCTCAGCAGCGAAAGGGACTAAACGTGCGCCTCGAAGACATTGCCGCGCCGCATCGGTTGGCAGGGATCGTTCCTGGCCGTGCAGTTGAGGTACTCGCTGCGTGGATGCACGGCGCCAACGCAGTCGAGATCACCTACCGAGACGACACCGGTGCCCTCGGCCAGATGGTGCTTTACCGCGCCGACGAAGAGCGCATCGAACGACACCTTGACGCTGGTCGGCCCTTCGACGCCGACCCGCGCAACTTTCGACTGGCGGCTGAGGCTCAGCGCATCATGCTCGCTGGCCTCCATGACCCAATGCTCGCCGTTGCCACGAGCGACGTGCAGCCACTCCCGCATCAGATCCGGGCCGTGTACGGCGAACTCATCCCACGCACCCCGCTTCGGTTCCTGCTCGCGGACGACCCTGGTGCCGGCAAGACGATCATGGCCGGCCTCTACATCAAGGAGCTCATCCTTCGCGACGACGTGCGATCCTGTCTGATCGTCGCGCCCGGCGGTCTCGTCGAGCAGTGGCAGGACGAGCTTGCCCTCAAGTTTGGCCTCGAGTTCGACATCCTCGCCCCCGGTTCCGAAGACAGTGCGTCGGGGCGAACGATCTTCGAGCAGAAACCGCTTCTCATCGCGCGCATGGATCAGCTCGCGCGCAACGAAGTGCTCATCGACCAGCTTCAGCAATCGGAGTTTGATCTCATCGTCGTTGATGAGGCGCACCGGATGAGCGCGACCTGGTTCGGCGGCGAGCTGAAGGCCTCCAAGCGGTTCCAGCTCGGCGAGCTGCTCAGTGAGCGCACCCGGCACTTCTTGCTCATGACGGCAACACCACACAACGGCAAGGAAGAGGACTTCCAAACTTTCCTGTCGTTGCTCGATCGGGATCGGTTCGCCGGCCCTGGCGAGAAGCGCGCCCAATCGGGCACAGCTGACGGGCTTATGCGGCGGATGGTGAAAGAGCGCCTCGTGACATTCGAGGGGAGGCCCCTGTTCCCGGAGCGCATCGCGGAAACAGCCTCCTACCGTTTATCGCCCGCCGAGCAATACCTGTACGAGGAGGTCACTGAATACGTCCGCCATGGGATGAATCTCGCTGACCGACTCGACGGCAAGCGCAAGAACACCGTGGGCTTTGCGCTCACTGTTCTTCAGCGACGCCTAGCGTCTAGTCCCGAAGCCATCTTCCATTCGCTGCGACGACGCGCAGAGCGCCTGGACCGGGTCCGCACCGATCTGCTCAACGGGGTTCAGGACGCGACAAAGGAAGCGCCGGTTTCTCTTCTCGAAGACGATCCTGACATCGACGAGCTGGATGCCGCCGAGCTCGAGGAGGCCGAGGAGGAGCTCGTTGATGCGGCTACCGCAGCACGGACGGCTGCTGAGCTTCAGACAGAGATCCTGGATGTCCGGCGTCTCACGGAGATCGCGCGCGGCCTGTTGAACACTCAACAGGACGTCAAGTGGCGCGAACTTCGCGGAGTTCTCGACAGCGAGGTGCTCGCCGACCACCTGGGCAAGCCGCGCAAGATCATCATCTTCACCGAGCACCGCGACACGCTGAGCTACCTGGAGCGTCGCATCGTCCAGCTCATCGGGAAGAGCGACGCGGTAGTTGCTATCCACGGCGCAGTGCCTCGGTATGAGCGCCGACGGATCACCGCCGAGTTCACGTCCAACCCTGACGTCCAGATCCTGCTCGCCACAGACGCTGCCGGGGAGGGGCTCAACCTCCAGGCAGCGCACTTGATGGTGAATTACGACCTCCCGTGGAACCCCAACCGCATCGAGCAGCGTTTCGGTCGCATCCACCGCATCGGCCAGACTGAAGTCTGTCGGCTCTGGAACCTCGTCGCCGAAGATACGCGCGAAGGTGAAGTATTCATCCGTCTGCTCGACAAGATCGAAGAGCAACGCGCTGCGTACAAAGGCGAGATCTTCAACGTGCTCGGCACCTCGCTGGGCGACCTTCAGCTCTCTCGCGTGCTTCGGGATGCTATCCGGTACGGGGAGCAGCCGGCCGTGAAAGCTCGCATGTGGGAGGTGATCGACGAGGGTGTCTCTGCGGGGCTCCAGGAACTGCTCGACGATGAGGCTCTCGCCAACGAGGCACTTGCGCCCACGGACCTCGATGCCCTGCGAAGGCAGATGGAGGATGCCAAGGCCAAAAGGTTGCAGCCCCACTTCATCCGCGATGCGTTCATCGAGGCATTCGAGCGCCTTGGTGGGCGGATCGATCGCCGGGAACGTGGGCGCTTCGAGATCACTCACGTGCCGGCGAGCATCCGCGAGCGAGCCGGTCGCGCACCCATCGCCCGCAAGTACGAACGGGTGACATTCGACGTTGCCACGATCGACGTTCACGGGACTCCCCGGGCCGAGCTCCTTGCTCCCGGGCATCCCCTGCATGACGCGACGTTGTCGCTGATCGTCGAACAGTATGGCCCGACCCTGGATCGTGGGACCGTGCTCTCTTCGGAGAACGTCACCGAGCCGACGCTGCTCGTCGGCGTGCTCAACGAGGTCAAAGACTCGACGGGCACTTCGGTGAGCAAGCGCTTCGGTTACTCGTTTGTCGGCGCCGACGGCATCCCGCACGAAGCTGGTCCCGCGCCGTACCTCGACTACGCGCCGGCTGGCGATGCGCAACGGGAATCCGGTGCGGCACTGCCTTGGCTCACTGCACGCGAGAAGGACGCCGTCTCGTGGGTGATCGCGGAGCAGTTGCCCGGGTTCGCAGCCGACGTCACGAGCAGGCGCACTGCAGAGTACGAGCGCATACGGGAGCGAGTCAGCACTCGCCTCACCCGTGAGGTCAACCGCCTCTACACCGAAGCCCTGAAAACGGATGCGGATGCCGCGGCCGGCCGGAAGGTGCGCTACTCCAGCGAGACTCTCCGTCGCCGCGCGGAAGATCTCGAAGAACGTCGCGCGTCCCGGCTTGCGCTCATCGACCGCCAACTCGCAATGTCACCGGTCTCCCCACGCATAACTGCGGTCGCGCTTGTCATGCCGGGCATCAGTGCGGCTGTACCGGGCCATCCCAGCGTCGACCCCGATGCGCGACGCGCCGTCGAGCGCCGCGGCGTCGATGCCGTGCTCGCCCTCGAGCGCGGACTTGGTCGCACGCCGATCGAGCAGGCACAGAACAACCCCGGCTTCGACGTGCTCTCCCACTCTCCGAGCGGTCCTGGTATCCGCATTGAAGTCAAGGCTCGCGTCGAGGGCGCCGACACGTTCACGATCACGCGCACGGAAGTGCTGACAGCGCTGAATGCAGCGCCGGACCACAGGCTCGCCCTCGTCCGCGTGAGTCCGCTCGGCCCAGTACACGATCAGGTGAGGTACATCGGGAACGCTTTCGAGGGCGTGGAGCCTTCATGGCTTACCGACTTCGACGTCGTATCGCAGAACCTAGCCTGGAATGACTGGTGGGCGCGCGGCGACAGCCCGTTCTAGTTCGGGTTCACCGCCAATCTGAAAGACTCGGGTCGTGCCGAGAGAAGGACGTCAACGCAAGGCCTGGGTTGTCACTGCGCTTCACCACGACCTCCCGCAGAACGCCAGGCTCTCGACGGCGGCTGTGGGGGATGTCATTGCGCTTCTTCCCAGCCGAAGCTCGAAACACACGGTTGAAGGCGCGCTCAAGGCGCTGCTCCAGTTCTTCGATGGATCGGATGCGGCCGATATGGCCGCGTACCTCAGGCTGGGCAAGACCGGCCGTGTCGTCGAGTGGGACGCGGACGAGAAGATCGCCCGTATCGCACACAACCCGCAGGTGTGCGCGTTCAAGGCAGAAGTGACTGTCGACCTATCGCAGAAGGCGCTAGATGAGCACGACGGGCACGGAGTCGTGTCAGATCACCACATTCAGTGGACCACACGTCGTGAACGCATGGATCGGATCAAGGCCGAAACGGTCGCGGGAACGTATCGCTGGCAAGGAACCATCACCGGGCGCGAGGACTGACGCCCGGCGCCGGTCAACGTCGGCGAGCTCGATATGCTGAGAGATCAGCGGCCGACGAAGGCCGCTGTCCTATGTCTCTGGACGGAAGAAGGTCCCCGTGGCGCCAAGGCGCAAGCTGATCGAGGTCTCTCTGCCACTCGAGGAGATCAACGCGCAGTCGGCGCGTGAGAAGAGCATCCGGCACGGGCACCCGAGCACTCTGCACCTGTGGTGGGCGCGCCGCCCGCTCGCAACGGCGCGGGCGGTTCTGTTTGCGCAACTCGTCGACGACCCAAGTAACTTCGTGGAGGACTACAGGGCTGAGGCAGCTTCGGGAGGCTTCGAAGATCCTGATGCCTGGGCCGAGCACCGCGTCCAGCAGGAGCGGCAACGCCTCTTCGGGCTCATTATCCGGATGGTCGACTGGGACAACATCAATGATGAGGATCTGTTCGACGAGGTCCGCGCCGAGATCATGCGGTCAACCAACAATGATCCGCCCGCAATACTCGACCCTTTTGCTGGCGGTGGAACGATCCCGCTCGAAGCACAACGCCTTGGACTTGAAGCCCACGCGAGCGACCTTAACCCAGTTGCTGTTCTAATCAACAAGGCGCTCATCGAGATCCCGCCCAAGTTCGCCGGCCGCGAGCCAGTTTTTCCTCGTGCGGCTGGGCAGAGGAACGCATGGCCCAAGGCGACCGGGCTTGCGGAGGATGTGCGCCAGTACGGCAGATGGATCCGTGAAGAGGCCGAAAGACGCGTGGGACACGTCTATCCGCAGGCGACATTGACGAATGGTGCCAAGTCGACAGCAATCGCCTGGATATGGGCGCGGACTGTTTCTTGCCCCAATCCCGCTTGTGGGATCGAGATGCCGTTGGTGCGGTCGTGGTGGCTCGGCAAGAAGAAGGGGAAAGAGGCTTACATCGTGCCCCGCGTAATCGACGGGCGCGTTGACTACTCGATCGGTCACGACCCGGTCGGTGGGCCACTGGGCGCACAGCAGGGCACAGTGAGTCGCACTGGAGCGATCTGCATCGGGTGCGCTTCGCCCGTCGATCTCGCTTATATCCGACTAGAGGGCCGAGCTAAGCGGATAGGTGAGCGGCTTGTTGCTGTGGTCACCGAGGGTAATCGGGCACGTGTTTATCTCCCGCCCGACGACGAACAAGTTCGTGCAGCCAAGACTGAGCGGCCGAGTGATGCGCCTCCTGGCGAAATCCCCGACCAGGCACTCGGCTTCCGAGTGCAGCTTTACGGCATGAAGTCGTACGCAGACCTATTTACCGATCGACAGCTCAACGTGCTGACCACGTTTTGCGATCTTGTCATCGAAGCTCGCGAGCGTGTGCTAGCAGATGCTCTCGAATCCGGCTACGCCGGCGGATCGCGATTGGAGGATGGCGGCGAGGGCGCAGCTGCCTATGCGGACGCGGTCGCCACATATCTGGGATTCGCGGTAAGCAGGATGACGGACTATCAGTCCTCATTTGCTACGTGGTCAAATCATCCAAAGAATGAGGTAGTCGTACACGTCTTCGGCAGGCAAGCCATTCCGATGGTGTGGGACTTCGCCGAGGCAAACCCCCTCACCGCGGGCAACGGGTCGTTCGAGATCATGGTGCAAGCGGTCTCTCGGTCGCTTGAGCGACTCCCCGCGGCGAACGCCGGCACGGCGGTGCAGGCCGATGCTCAGCGCGCGTCGAGTACTTTGGCGTTGATCTCGACTGATCCGCCCTACTACGACAACATTGGCTACTCAGACCTCTCGGACTACTTCTATATCTGGCTCAGACGAGCCCTCCGGGACGTCCACCCCACGACCCTCAGCACGATTCTGGTTCCGAAAGCTGAGGAACTCGTTGCAAACCCCTTCCGTCATGGCGGCAAAGACGGTGCGCGGGATTTCTTTGAGGACGGCTTCGAAGCGGTGTTCGCGGGAGCGCGTCGCACAGCATCGACGGCCTACCCGATCACGGTCTACTACGCCTTCAAGCAGTCTGAATCGGACGAGAGCGGGACCGCCTCGACGGGGTGGGAGACCATCCTCGGCTCGATGGTCCGGTCTGGCTGGACGGTGACAGCGACGTGGCCCGTTCGGTCTGAATTCTCGGGTCGGATGGTCGGCAACGGTACGAACGCGTTAGCCTCCTCCGTCGTACTCGCGCTGCGTCCGCGCCCTGAAGACGCCCCTGTCACCGATCGACGCGGTTTCATAGCAGCCATGCGACGCGAGTTGGGGCGCGCGCTCCGCGAGTTGCAGCAAGGTGGCATTGCACCGGTCGATCTGCCGCAATCAGCAATTGGGCCGGGGATGGGCGTGTTCTCCCGGTACGCGAAGGTCATCGAGTCCGACGGTTCCGAAATGACCGTGCGCTCAGCACTTGCCCGTATCAATGAAGTCTTGGACGAACTGCTTACCGAACAGGAAGGCGACTTCGACCCAACTAGTCGCTTTGCGATTGCCTGGTATCGGGGTCATGGATACGACGCCGGTGCGTTCGGCGACGCTGAGAATCTCGCCCGCGCCCGCGCTACCGTTGTGGCGACACTAGAGCGTGATGGGATCCTCACCGCCCGAGCCGGTAAGGTGCAGCTTCACCGGCCGGCGGCACTTCCAGCAGCGTATGACGTCCTCGCCGACCAGCACACGAGCGCCTGGGAGGCCCTGCATCATGCGATCCGTATCCAAGAGTCCGAGGGCATCCCGGCGGCGGGAGTATTCCTGCATAATGCTTCCCAGCGGTCGGACGGAGCCGTTGACCTTGATCTCGTGAAAGAGCTCGCCTATCTGCTGTTCCAGGTGGCCGAGAAGAACGGGTGGACAAAGGACGCTATTTCGTTCAACGGCGTGGCTACGTCATGGTTTGAACTAGTCGAGGCTGGGCGAGTAGTCGAGTCCGTGAGCCCAGCAACCACCCTCGACTTCGGTTCACTCGACGACTGATCCATTTCAGCGATTAACATGTACGCGGCGCATCAAAAGCCCCGAACATCTCGAGCCCGACGATAACCTTTAGCCTCTGGAGGAGCTTCCATGGCGACGTCCAATCGTGACCGCATCGGCAGGATGTTTGAGATCGTCGCGGAAGCGCTCGACTCCTTCATCAGCGACACGCTGCGTCCCGAGATTGGCGAGAAGGATTGGACGTTCCTCATCGCCGCGGTCGATGGCGACAAGGGCATCACGGGCAAAGAGTACAGCCGCGATGATCCGCAGGTGCAGATTCGCCTGCTGACTGAGAACGTCACAGCTCGTTACAAGGCGAACTGGCGGCCGTTCCGCGGAGTCTTCACTCGCGCTGACGAGGCCTACGCCACCCTGCTCAAGGACGTACGGAACGACTGGGCGCACATGAAGTCGTTTGACGATGACACTGCCCTTCGCGCACTCGATCAAGCCAAACAACTGCTGACGGCAATTGGACAGGGATACGCCGCCGACAAGCTCGATGCCATCCGCCTCGACTTGCGCCGCATCGCGACGGGCAAGCAAGACCAGAAGTCTCTCAAGTCGTCGACCGTGACTCCCGGCGCATTTGGCCTCGCACCGTGGCGACAGGTACTCAAACCCCGTGATGAGGTCGCAACCGGCAACTTCCATGCTTCCGAGTTCGCTGCAGATCTCTTCAAGGTGGCCCGCAACGACACCAGCACCGCTGGCGAATACGCGGATCCCGCTCAGTTTTTCGCGCGGACCTATCTCACCGAGGGTCTACGCGATCTGATCGGCCGCGCGGTGCGACGGCTGTCGGGCGATCAGAATGCGTCACCGGTCGTCAACCTGCAGACCAACTTCGGCGGCGGCAAAACCCACTCGATGCTCGCGCTCTGGCATCTTGCAGGGGGCCTCCCCCTGGGTCAGTTTCCTCAAGAAGCGCAGGAACTGCTGACATCTGCCGGCTATCCCGTGGAGGGAATCACGGCGCCACGCGTCGCGCTCGTCGGCAACCACTTCGCACCGCAGGGCGAAGACCGCGGAGGTATCCGCATCAACACGATGTGGGGCGAGCTGGCTTGGCAACTCGGTGGGGCTGACGGCTACGACATGGTGCGTGAGCACGATGAAGCGCGCACGAACCCGGGTGGAGTGCTCCACGACCTGTTGGCGAAATACTCGCCTGCGGTCATCCTGGTCGATGAGTGGGTGGCGTACGCCCGACAGCTTTACGGTCGCGACGACCTCGCGGGCGGCACGTTCGACACCCAGTTCACCTTCGCGCAGTCGCTCACGGAGGCCGTGAAGTCGACTCCCGGTGTTTTGCTCGCGATCTCGATCCCGGCATCGCACGACGGTGACGACTCCAAAGGCTACGTCGTCGGCCACAACGAAGAGGTTGGCGGCTCAAACGGACAGGAAGCTCTCAAACGCCTGCAGAACGTTGTTCGTCGAGTCGCCGATCAGTGGCGGCCGGCGTCGCCGGACGAGGCATACCGCATCGTCAAACAGCGCCTCTTCGAGGCCGAGGATGCGCCGTCACTTGCGCAGATCGGCGCGACAGCGAGGGCTTTCAGCGACTTCTATCAGGCCCACGCGGGCGAGTTTCCCAAGGAGGCTCGAGACCCGCAGTACGCGCACCGGCTTCAGCAGACCTATCCGCTGCACCCGGAGCTTTTCGACCGCCTTTACGAGGACTGGTCCTCTTTAGAGCGCTTCCAGCGCACCCGCGGCGTCCTGCGCTTGATGAACGAGGTTATTCACGCCCTGTGGGTAGGTGACGATCAGGCGCCGTTGATCCTCCCCGCATCGATCCCTCTCGCCGTTGCACGTGTCAATTCCGAGCTGACCCAGTATCTGCCGGACTCGTGGAAGGCCGTCATCGATGCCGATGTCGACGGAACTAACTCCGAGCCCGCGAGGATCGACAGCGAGAAGCCCGTGCTCGGGCAGCGGTCTATCACCAAGCGCCTCGCGCGCACGGTCTTCTTCGGGGCAGCGCCCACGATCGGCACAGCTCACAAGGGCATCGACACTCAACGCGTCTTCCTCGGCACGGCCGTGCCGGGTGACATCGTCGGCAACTTCCACTCCGCGTTGACGCAGCTGGGTGATCGCGCGACGTACTTCTACTCGTCTGGCGGCAAGTACTGGTACGACACCGAGGCGAACATCAGCCGGCGGGCGAAGGACGCCGCCGAGTCCTTGCATCAAGAGGACGTATGGGCCGAGATCGTGCGGCGCCTACGGACCGAGGAGCGGGGGCGATCGGAGTTCGCTGGTGTGCACGTCGGTCCGTCAGACTCCGGCGACATCCCCGACACCGACCAGACTCGCCTCGTCGTGCTGCACCCGCGTTATGCGCAGAAGCGAAAGCAGCAGGACTCGCCTGCGCTTGAGTTCGCTCACCAGGCAACCGAGCGGCGCGGCACGGCCAACCGCTCCAACCGCAACATGCTCGTCTTCCTCGCTCCCGACGAGGATCGTTTGGCCGAGCTCGACCAAGCGACTCGCTCTTTCCTCGCGTGGAAGGAGATAGTCGACAAGGCGAACGACCTGAACCTCACCCCACAGCAACTGGCCCAGGCATCCGAAAAGCGTGACCAGTTTGGCCGCACGGTTGATGACCGGCTGGCCCTGACCTACCAATGGGTGTTGAACCCCGTGGCGCCAGATCCCAGTTCACCGTTCGAACTCGAGGAAATCAAAGCGGAGGGGCAGGCGGCATCCCTCGCCGACCGCGTGGCAAAGAAGCTCGGTAGTGCGGGCGCATACAGCACGCAGCATGCCGCGCGAGCGATCCGATTGGCCCTTGAAACCAAGGTGCCCGCGGCGTGGGAGAGCGGTCACGTCACAGTCGGCGCGCTGTGGCATCTGTACGCCCAGTACCCCTACATGCCCCGGCTCCGCGGCCGTGAGGCGCTGATCGGCGCCATCGACAACCAACCGTTGCTGTGGCAGAGTGAAGGCTTCGCGCTGGCAGATTCGTTTGACGCGGCCACTGGGCGATATGCGGGCCTGTGGCTTCCTGGCGAGACCGGCCGTGGGGCGATCACTGATGCCACACTGATCGTGAAGCCGGAAGTTGCGGAAAAGCAACGGCGCGCGGACGTCGTCGTGCCTGCGGATCCGACAATCGTCGTTGACCCGACCAACGTTCCCGGCCCGCCATCACTGCCGGGGGACGATGTCAACCCACCGGTAGCTCCGGTGCCGAAGAAGGCTTCCGCGACGCGCTACGTGGGAAGCGTCCGCATCAACGCAGAACGTTACTCCGGCGACTTCGCGAAGATTGCTGCAGAGGTTCTCGCCAATCTCGCGGCCTCGGGTGCGGAACTAAGAATCTCACTGTCGATCGACGCGATGAAGGCCGACGGATTCACCGAGCAGCAGCTGCGAACAATTCGAGAGAACGCATCGACGCTGAAGTTCACGACCAACGAGTTCGAAACGGAGTAGGTGGCTTGGCGGACGACCATTCGCGGGCCGCAAGGTTCCTTGACTCGTTCCATCGCGTCGAGAGTCTGCTCGCGGCCCGGATGAGCAACGAGACGCAGCGCCTGACGTTCTACGAACTCGTGCGGAGGTCGAAAGACCTTACGGACCAGCAGAAGAATCGCCTGCGCGACGTCGGCGATCTCCGAAACGCCATCGTCCATGCGCCGGGAGGCTGGGGGCAGAATCCCATCGCCGATCCGCGCGAGGACATTGTGAGTTGGCTCGAGACACAGGCCGAGTTGATCGAAAGACCCCCGCTCGTGCTTACGACACTCAAACTCCAGCCCCCGCGAGTGCTGGATTCTAACGCCGACCTCATCGTCTTCCTCGATGAAGTTCGAGATCATGACTTCTCTCAGAGCCCGGTCCGCCTGCCGAACGGCGATCTTGGACTCATCACCACCAACGCGGTCACGCGCTGGATCGCCAGCGGGTATGACGAAGGTGTTGGGGTAGCCCTTGATCAGGCGGAGATTGCGGATGTTCTGACATTCGTCGAAGCCGAGGACCAACTGGTCGTCAAGCCAAGAAATCTTCGAGTGGTCGAAGCCGTCCGTCTCTTTGCGGGGGCGCTGAAGGGATCAATCCCGGCTGCCATTGTCCTTACCGAAGATGGGAAACCGGAGCATAAGCCCATCGGAATCTGCGCGCGGGCAGACGTCGCCGAGCTCTTACAGGCGCTCGGCGTCTGAGGTAGACGCGCGGCCACGTAATCAGGCTGGTTGGCTCGTGCGGCTCGGGCCCGAGAAAAGGCGTCGGCGCTCCTCATCGACAACCTCCCGAACAAGCTCAGCCTCTGACACGTCCAGTGCCTCGGGGGCCGTGTCTGCAATCTCACTGATCGCCGCAAAGTCAGCAAAGAGCTCCCGCTTCTTGGCGAGAATCTGTGTGACGCGCACATCTGCGCCCTCCTCAGAGAGCAGGCGATGGACCTGGACGGACTGAAGCTGCCCCATTCGGCGCGCACGCGCGATCGCCTGCCATTCCGTCGTGGGCTTGAGCTGAGGCTCGCAGATCACCACCACCGACGCAGCCTGGATATTTAGGCCGACGCCGCCGGCAACGATCTGCGAGACGAGCACAGCTCCATGCCCTGCGGCAGAGAAGGCGTCGACCAGCTCCTGGCGCCGGGCTGCCGGGACTGATCCCGTCAACGGTCCGAACACTTGTCCGGGAAGTGCCGCATGCACCTCTCGGAGCACCTCGAGAAAGTGTGAGAACACGATCACGCGTCGCCCGTTGTCCTCGGCTTCTTGAACGATTTCCACGAGACGCCCCATCTTCTCCGACCGGGGCCCCTGCAGCATGGCGGCCTGACGCATGGCCTGGAAGTTGCCTGCGTAGACAGCATCCCGATACGCCGCGTGATCAGCAGGAGACATCGGGAGCCACTCATCGACCTCGACGAGCTCGGGGAGCTCGGAAAGCACATCCTCTTGGTTGCGCCTCAAGTACGCCGGTGCCACCTGCTGCCGGAAGAGCCGCGGGCGCAGGTCCGTCGCGTCGACGATGAGGTCGGGCCGGACATAACCCACCAGGTTCCGGAACTCTTCGACACGATTCTCGAGCGGTGTTCCGGTCAGGAGAATTGCTCGGTCGGCGCGGTCGATGATGCGAGCCGAGCGCTGAGAACGCTGAGCGGCCGGGTTCTTTATGTAATGAGCCTCATCGAGCACAACGCATGCGAGCTCGTCAAGATCACCGATGGCAGGCGTCAGCCATCCAAGCGTCTCGTATGTAGTGACCGCAACGCCGCCCTGACGCGTCCACGAGCGAAGTGCGGCATCGCGACCCGGTCCATGGAGTCTGTGTGCCCTCAGGGCTGACTTTGATTGGATTTCGCGAGTCCAGTTCGTCACTACCGCCGCGGGACACACGACGAGAGCGTGCTGCGAGCCCTTCGCGCGGAGATGTGTGAGAACAGCGAGGGCTTCGATGGTCTTGCCGAGCCCCATCTCATCGCCGATGATGACCTTGCGCTGCACAAGGGCGAATCGCGCCCCGAAGCTCTGATATCCGCGCAATGAAGCGGTGAGGTGCTCAGTGTCGAGCTCGAAACGACGAACGGCTTCTATGACTTCCTCGGGAAGCCCACCTTCGACGGCCGCGTCATCCTCCGTGAGGAATCCGAGCTCCTGGAGCATCGCAAAGTAGTCCGCCGGGCGACTCATGAAGTCCTGCCACGGGTCGGCTGGCGCCGGGCTGCGCTCGGCAGCACCCACGAGCGCGGCACGACTATCGACGGCTTTCACGGCTTCGACAAAGTCGTCGTGCGTCGCGTCGGCCGCGATCACGAGGATGTCGGACGCGTCGCGACCAATCCTGTTCGCGAATGGTGCGAGTGCCTCGACGCGGGCTAGATCGGTAGTGGCGTTCCGCGTCTTGCGAGTCGCGTCCCAGCTGCCGAGGGCGTGCAGAAGCTCCGACGTCTGTGGCGTGGGCTTGGCGATGTCGACCCGGACGGGCATCTCCTCATAGGTAGCCTGCCAAATTGTTTGAGCGGCTCCCCGGATGCGGCTCGCGGTCGTCGCTCCAATCCCCGGGAGGTGCTGAAGACGATCTCCGTACGCGAACACATCCTGCACCGTGCGGAACCCAGCCTCCGTCAGAGGTGCGGTACGGATACGCTCGCGAGTCGCATCCTTCAGCCTGTCGATCGCCATCTCCGCGACGAGGCGCTGCGCTTCGCTACGGCGGACCTCCACGCCAGCGTCCACCGCCCGCTTTCGGTGCGCAGCCTCCTGAGCGAGGGCTCGCTGGATCGTGTGCACGGACCGTGGCAGCGCCGCCACCACGGACGGACTCATGAGGCAAGGAGATCCGAGGTCGGCGAGTCGCCCGGCGAGTCCGACACGCGGATCGAGAGCTGCATTCGCTGGTACATCAGGAGTTCGTCGAGCCCTGTCGTCCACGCGGGAGAGGAAGGCCGCCAAGGAAGTACTGGAACCCCACGTATGGAACTGGAGTAGAAATTGACCGGCCTTCTCAGCTTCCTGCTTGGTGTCTGCATTGCTGAACATGCGCCGCAGTCCCCTGATTGCTTTCGCCTCCGCGAGCCCCTTGGCGACGTCTCCGGTGAGGCGACGTAGCCAATCCGACTCAACGCTCGTCATCGGAGCAAGCCCTGCATGTTGGGCAATACTCGCGAGCCGACGCCCGTCGGAGGGACGCAGAGGAAGTGCGTGCCAGTGGACGCGGCCTCGAATCGCGATGCTCTGTAGATCGGCACGGAATGACGCGACTGCGGCCTCGGCGGCCTCGGCAGATCGGGCTCGATGATCGAGGATCGCTTGCGCTTGCGTAGCCCAACTGGAGAGCTCGGCACTCACGCTACGCAGTCGCTGCAGCTCGTCGCGGTTCACGTGAGCAACACTTCCATATCGCGACTTGCCGACGTGCTGCAGCTCGGCGACCACGTCCAGGCAAGATCGCCACGACGTTAGCCCCTCTCGGATCTCGCGGCTCAAGGGCTCGAGGACGAAACAGTACGGCGGATGGAGCACCCACGGCGCGGAGCGAGTTCAACCAAGAAGGGCTCAAAAGGAAACAGCAATGCACGCAGGCACCCAGGGTGAGCAACACCCTTTAGCCGCACTCCCCTACACCTACCTGCACACCAGGAAAATCCCTGGATAACCGGCAAAACGCAGCCTATCCTAGCCGCATGCGCGGCGGCCTCGAGCGATGGAAGCGAGGTGTCGAATCCAGAGGGGTTCGACAGGCGATTGGCTACGCGCTCGAGGGCACCTGCGATGCTCACCTGCAGCACTCCCCCGGTGTTGACGCGCTCGAAGCGTACAGTGACGCACCCGATTCGACCGTCCCACGATTCATCGTGGCGAACGGCGTCATCACCTCCGACGAGCTCACCGCCGGCGGCCTTCGTGTCTGGCTCACCGGGCACGACCCGGTCACCGGGGAAGAGCGCGGCCATCAGCGGCTGAGCCCCGACGCCGACCTGCTGCTCGACGGGACTCTCAACCACCCGAAGTCGTACAGCATCGCCGCGCTGCTGCATCCTGAGCTCGCCGCCGAGTTCGAAGCGCTCCAGGACCGGCTACGTGAACGCATCCTGCTGACGTGGCAGACGGAGCTCAACGCGCGGCGCGGACACGGAGGGCTCATCCGCGAGGAGATCACCCGCATCGAGGTCGTCGAGCTGCAGCATCGGCGCTCGCGCGCGCTCGACCCGCACATCCACCGTCACCTCTGGCTGAACATCAAGGTGCTCGGCGCGGACGACAAGTGGTCGAACCTCGACTCGCGCGTCGCGATGAAACTGCACACCGTCGTCAACGCCGAGGGCGAGCTCGCCGCTCGCACCGATCCCGCCTGGATCGCCGCGCTCGCCTGCCACGGCTACAGGCTCGACGACACTGGGGAGATCGCCGAACTCGCCGGCGCTGTCCGACCCGTCTCGCGTCGGTCGGCGCAAATCGATAGCAACCGCGCGCGCCTGATCGCGGAGTGGTCAGCGGCGCACGGAGGATCTGCGCCGAGCGTGGAGGTGCTGCAGCAGATCGATCGGCGCGCGTGGGCGGTGTCCCGTCCGAACAAGCCGGCCGATCTTGATGAGGCGTCGTGGGAGGCGCGCGTCCGCGACGAGCTCGCAGCGATCGATCCGAGTCTGACGACCCCACGCGCACCCATTCCAATTGCTGCGACAGACCTGCATGTCGTCGACCTGGATCTGCTCGCTGCACAGGCGGTCGTCGACGCGGACGAACGGTCCACATCCTGCGGCGGAAGGTTCAGCGTCTTCGACATCCGCGCGGGCGCAATACGCGCGCTCTCGCGCACGGGCGTCGTTGCGGAGCTCGACCGGCTCGATGGCCCGATCGCGGAGATCACGGAGCGTGCCATGCGTTCCGTCTATCGGCTCGTTGCGGATGATCCGCCGGCGCACGTGAAGGCGTTCATGGCGACCGAAACCGTACGCGCCAAGGTGCGTCTCGCCGGCCGCTTGGACGCGCTCGCCCAACCGGGGCGCTCCCTGCTGCCGGGCGAGTTGCACCGGTTCGCACCGGACGAGGATCTGTCGGCACTGGGCGCGTCGCAAAGCGTTGCCGCGTGCGCCATCGCCGGCACGGACGGGCTCGTGACGGTGACCGGCCCCGCCGGCACGGGCAAGACGACGATGCTGCGCGCTGCATTTGCGGCGCTCACGTCGCAACGGCGGCGGATGGTCGTTGTTGCTCCCACGCGAAAGGCAGCATCGGTGGCGTCTCGCGAGGTCGGGGCCGCGGCATCCAGCATTCATGCCCTGCTCTCGGATCACGGCTACCGATGGGGTAGCGACAAGGCCGGCGCGAAGGTGTGGACCAGGCTTCGAGTGGGAGAAGTCGATCCCAGCACGGGCGCCGAATACGGCGGACCGACGAAATACGTGTTGCGTTCTCGCGATCGGATCGTCGTCGACGAAGCCGGCATGGTCGACCTGCAGACGGCGAGCGTCCTCGTCGAGCTCGCGATCGAGCGAGGTGTCGGGCTGGCTTTCGTGGGTGACACGCATCAGGCGTTGCCGGTCGGACATGCGGGCGCGATGGGTTCTGCGATCCGGCACGCGAACGCTGCGGTCGAGCTCGACACGGTGCACCGGTTCCGCGATCGCGACTACGCGGCGCTCACGCTGCGGCTCAGGGACGCGGGTGATCGCGAGCGTGCGGTGGTGGTCGCGGGCGAGCTTGCCGAACACGGTCACGTAGACCGGGTCGAACATCACGACGCGGCGCGTGAGCGGATGATCGACGCGTACTTCGAGTGGCACGCGCGCGGCAAGCGGGTGACGCTGGTCTCCGGCACGAATGCTGAGGCGGATGCGATCAACGACGCCATCCAGCAGCGGCGAGTCGATCATGGCGAGCTTGACGTCCGCGTCGTCGCGTGGGGAATGGGGCAGCAGCGGATCCTCGTCGGCGACACCGTCCAGACCCGTCGCAACGACCGGCTCACGGGAGTCGAGAATCGCGCGCAGTGGATCGTGCGCGGCATCCGCGACGAGTACCTGTCTCTTGTCTCTGTGAGCGACAGCGGCGAGGTGGCACGTGTATCCACGGAGTACGCGCGCGAGCACCTGCAGCTCGCCTACACGTCCACCGTGCATGGCGTCCAGGGCGACACCGCCGATGCGTCGGTGGTCGGGCCGGATGTTGATGCGGCAGGACTCTACGTCGGGCTCACGCGCGGGCGGCTGCACAACGTCGCGATCGTCGTGGCGCGGACGGATGCCGCGGCCCGCGAGTGCCTCGTCGAGTCGATGCAGCGCGGCACTCCAGAGTTGACGATCCAGGATGCCGTTCGCGCGGCCCAGGCCGAGGTGCGGCGTGCGGCGAGGAACCGGGAGGCGGCGACGGCTACGGGGCCGGTGGTTGGCGTGCCGAGTGCGGGGCGCGGGATCGGGATGTAGAGGCGCTCGATTGCCAGGCGCTCAACGAAAACTTGCTGGAGCGGGACTATCGGGCGCGATCACCGCGGGTCTCAGCCTCGCTCGCAGAACCTCCTCGGTTGTTGGCACGGAAGTCCGACTCCGCGCATCCGGAAGCACTCAGAGAACCCGCAAACGAAGCGTTAGCAAACGCCAAGCCTTCCGACCCTGAACGCCGCTAACAAGACACGGTGCGGCGTCGATGCGCGGGCAGCCAGCAGGATAGCGTGCTTGGCGGGAGGTGCTGATGCTCGAATGGACCAAGCTCGGCGAGGATGAGTTCAATCGCGTCGCCGAGCAGCTCATCATGAGGACGGTCGAAGGGGACAACCCGGGCCTCGTGGTAACGGCCGTGGACGGCCGCGGCGGCGACGGTGGCATCGACCTCGATGTCACTGTGAAAAGAACTGGTCAGCTTGTCGCTATCTACCAGTTGAAGTACTTTCCGGAGGGTTTCTCTGGCGCACACGGTCAGGTGCGCAAGCCACAGATTCAGCGATCGTTCAACGCCGCGCTCGAGCACGATCCGCCCGTCTGGTACCTCGTCGTTCCCCGCAACCTCACTCCTGGCGAACGGAAGTATGTCAGGGAACTGCGGGGTGAGCAGATCCGCCCTCAGACCCGCTACATCGGCGGGCTGCAGTTGGACAAGATGCTCGCGCGCTATCCCGATGTCGAGGACTGGGCCGAACGCAGTCCGATGCGGACCGCGCTGGACCGTATCGGGCGTCCGAGCGCGGCCCTTTCCGAGCCCGACGATCTACGCACGGAAATATCCCAGACTCTTGGAGCTGTGCAGGCCAGGAGCCCCTACTGGGGTGTCAACATCAACGCGTCGACCCTCGGGCACTACATCGAAGAGTATGTGGCGCTGCGCCCGGACTCTGCCGTCCGCGAGCCGCTGTCGCTTACGCTCAGCACGAACTTCGCCTCGCATGTGGACGTCGGCGAGGCATATAGACGTGCAATGGAGTACGGCATTACCAAGCCCCTGCGGCTGCCTGCGAGCGTCGTCACGCGGCTGGAGTTGAACGGGCCGGAGTGGTTCGCGAACGTCTTCGCGTCCGTCAATGTCGAACTCCACCCTGCCGGCCAGGAAGTCGACGTGGCGACAAAGCTCGTACTCCTCAGCGACGGTGGCGCGCAGATACTGCAGCGGAAATCGCAGTCGACCACGATTGGCCGCGGAACCCGCGGCGGACAGTTTCTTCTTGATTTCGGTGATGGCCTCGAGATGACCTTGGTTATGACCACCGGCAGCACCCACGGCGCCATGACCCTCACCGCTGAGTTCGCGGGCCAAACGGGAACCGCAGCAGTCCGCGCGTTCAAGTTTGTCGCGGCGCTTGAGCGTGCCGCGAAGTTGCGGCTGCACTATGGCGAGCTAGAAGTCACCATCGTGCTCGAGGGGGAGCGGCCACACGTCGACGAGGTCTTCGTCGAGCTCGCGGAGGACCTCGCGTTCATTGAGAACGAGACCGGCGTCGAGTTTGCCTACCCGGAAGAGCTTCCCGAGCCCACTGACCGCGTGAACATCCGCATTGCGCGGCGGCTGTTTGAAGGTGAGGTGTCGATCATGCCGAAGACGAAGGGCGGGTCGATCACGCTCGATGGAACGTACGACGAGAACTTGGTCCGGCTACTGCAAGGCCAGGGGTGGTTCGGCGGCGAGTACGACGACTTCACCATGGAGATCCTGGGTGAAGAAGTTGCCGTGGACGGAGTGTGGTTCGCCATACCAGACGCGGTCGCAGAGGACGCCGAGACGCACGTCGCCGCGCTCAAAGCGGGCACAGCGGCGAACCGGACGGTCGAGCTTGTCCCGGCGGATGGCGTGTCCGGGGTTTACCTGTGGTCGAGGCCGCGGCGCCGCGAACCGGACCAGCCGCTCGTGCCGAAACCATGGGACCTCACCGGAATTTTAGAGCACCGGCAACTTCGCGAGAAGTAACTAAGGCCTTGGGCAACGGTCCACATGCGGGAGCATTCACGGGGTCCGGACACGACGAATGCGATCGGCAAAGGGTGACCGTCGGCGGGGGGCTTGGATCGGCGGGGTGGGTTCTGCCCGTTAGGGATCGCTTGTCCTTGCTCCCGACGCGCTGGCCTCTCCGATCGGTGATCCTCGGGTACTGGGTTCAGCACACGTTTCCGTGCGGTCGACCGTCGGTACGCTCGATCGATGAACATCACTGGTCCGCGTGCGCTGCGCGACCCCGCCGAGATCTCCCGCCGGCAGTTGCTGCTCAAATCGGTGCCGACCGCCTCGCCGCTGACGGCTTGGGTGGACGACCTCGTCGAGGCGCGGCTCGCGCAGGGTCTTTCAGCAGAGATGCCCTACGTTGACCCACTCGACGCCGGAACTGAAGCGCGCGTACTCATCGTCCTTGAGGCGCCGGGCCCCATGACGAACGCGTCCAACACGGTGCCGGGCTCGGGGTTCATCTCGTCTGACAACGACGACGCCACCGCCGAGAACCTGTGGCTCGCACGACAGGAGGCTGGCCTAGTCGAGGGCGCCGTCATCTGGAACGCCGTCCCCTGGTACCTGGGGCCGACCCAACACAAGCCCCGCGTAGCGGAGAAGGCGGTCGGCGGGAGAATTCTGCGCGAGCTGGTCCAGATGCTTCCTGAACTGCACACCGTGGTTCCGCTCGGCGACCACGCGAAGGACACCTGGAGGCGATTTGCCCGGCCGCGCCTCGGCACCGGAATGCGAACCATCGAGTCGTACCACAGCGGGAATCAGGCGATGAATCAGCCGGGCTTGCGCGCCCATCTTCATGCATCTCTAGCTCGCGCGGCAAAGGATTGGCGTCCACGTGCGACCGCCGCCGGGGCAACGATCCACGTGGACCGCGATTCGACGGGTGCCACGACGAACCATTGGTACTTCGATGTCCAAAGCGATCGGATCGACATCCATCCTCGTTGGTGGTGACTACGCTGGACACTTGATCGAATGACCGCTGGCCCCGATCCCTTAGGCTCCGTGTTCGTGCATTGCCAGTTTGGGGATGGTCGAGTTTCGTGCCATTGCGTTGGCAGGACTGGGATTCGCCTGCTGGTCAAACAACGTGCCTGGGCACTACATCTAGTACTCCTACCTCCCGACGCCGTGGTCGCCGAGTAAGGCGTCGGGCTGGCGCTCGCGGGAGGCAGTGGACGGGGGCGGATCATTCGCTCGGGAGGTATGCCATCGTTCTTTGACCCGTTGCCAGTCGTGGCAACATCACCGTATACTGGGTTGATGGCAAAGTCGGAGAGTGCCGCGTCGCTACTTCGCGACCTGCGAAGAAGGCAAGGACACACGTTGCGTTCGGCAGCCGCGGATCTGGGCATTGCACCCTCACAGCTGTCGAGGATGGAACGCGGCCAGAGGTCGATCGCCGATTCGACCGCTCGTCGCATGTCGACGTATTACAGCGTTCCGACGGAGATCGTCGATCTGGCTCGCGGACAGGCGCCCGCGGACGTCGTAGCGATTTTGCAGCGACACCCCGAGGAGATCGATCGCCTGCGGGAAAAGTACGGGCAGTGACGACGGATCTGGCGGTTGCTCCGGATCCGTGGATCGCGATTCTCGAAGGACAGCAGTTCGGCGACTATAAGGTCGGCCACCACCTGGGTGGTGGCTACTTTGGGCTCGTATTCGAGGCCGTGAACAGTCGAACCGGCGGTGTGTTCGCGATCAAGATCCTTAGGCCAGGTGCGAACGCTGACGCGGTCGTCGATTTTGAGAACGAAGGTGTCCTTCTGCGACATCTGGCGGACTGCTCCGGAACCATCAACATTGTCGACGGCGGGTCGAGTGACGACGTCATGATCAACGGTGCGAGCGTTCCTCTCGCAGTGCAGTTCCATGTACTGGCACGCGCCTCCGGGTCCGTAAACGAACTCATACTCGATCCGATCTCGCGCTCCAAGCTGAGTTGGATCGAGAGGATTGGTTTTTGGCGCGATGTCGTTCTAGCGGTGAAGCAGATGCATCAGCGGGGGATCGCGCATAGAGACCTCAAGTGCGACAACTGCCTACTACTGGTAAGTCGAAATCTGAGCTCGGTGAAGCTGACGGACCTTGGCCGGGGTAAGAACTTCAGAATCACCGCGACTCGACCCATCGAACACTACGTGGCGGGCAGGGGTCAGCTCTTGCACTCGCCGCCGGAGTTCTTGCTGCATCAAGGTGGGTCGACCGCCGACGACTTCATCGCCGCAGACTACTACGGCATCGGCTCAATCCTTGTAGAGCTCACGACGGGACAACCCATGTCGGTCCTAGCCATGGGAGACATCGGCGCAGTACTGGCCGAGGGGCGAAGAGACTTCGCTGCCGGACGCAGAACTGACCTCAGCGGCTACAAGCCCAGTTACAGAAGCGCAGTTGCTCAGGTGGTGGACCAGATGCCCAAGACGATCCAACCCGACGCGCTGACCATGCTCACGCACTTGTGTCGACCTGTGCCGAGCGAACGCCTTGATCGCCCACCATTCAGCCGTGATCGGCGCGCGAAAGACCCTTTGGATTGGGTCCTACGAAGAGCAGACATCATGAGCCGACGCCTTGAGATTGATCAGCGCGAGGCTCGGCAAAGAGCCGACAAGCAAAGGAGATCAGCGTGAGTGCCCTCGGGGTGATTGAGGTCATCGGAGCTGACACGTCGTTTTCCTCTGAATCGGCGCGGCCGGCAGTGCCCGGCGTAGGTCGCGCGGCGGCCAAGGCCGGTCGCGAACGAAGGCCGTCCGACAGGGTTGCCGATTCGCTGTCCGACTTGGCGAACGACAACATTGGGGTAACCCTCGCAAAGGCTCGTATCCAGGCCGCCTCGACGCCTGGATCTACGACTCTGGCGCTGCTTGCCGACGCGTATGAGCTTGCCGGAGACCGGGATTCAGCGGTAACAGTCGCGCTGCAAGCACTAGAGCTCCTCACTGGTACGACCAACGTTGCACACGACGACCCGCTGGCTGCCAGAACTTCGCTCCAGGTGCTGATGCGCGCTGGACGGGTGGACGAAGCCGTTAGATATGCGGAACTCCTGCCGATCAATGATCGTCTGAAGTTGGAGATCGCTGCTGCTCTGGGAAGTTTTGAGAGGACCCAGGACGCCTGGCGAATTGTGCGCGGAATTGGTGATGTCTCCGGAAGGGATGCCGTCTTCGGCTATCTGTTTGCGCTAGATGGCGACTATCGGCGAGCCGCCCCGGCGCTACGCGCCGCCCTGCGTGAAGAGCCAGACGATGCAGACACCGCATTCAATCTCTCCATCGCGCTGTGGAGCCTCGGAGCGAAGCGAAAGGCGATGGCTGTCGCGATGCAAGCTCGTGCCGCGGCACCCGCAAGGGCAGACATCGGCCTCCACGTATTCGAGTTGCTGTTGATCGAAGGCTACGCCGCGCGAGTCGAGCGCGAGGTTCGGGAGTTGCTGGCGCAAGGTGTTGTGCCGTCAGCGCGGCTTCTCATCGTTCGAGCGAGGGCGAAGTTGGCCCTCGGCGATTCCGATCCAGCGCTTCGACTACTCGAACAAGCCAGCGCGAAGGCCCGAGAGGAAGACGACCTTGCGACCTATGCGGAGGTACAGAGCAATCTGATCCGTATCCGAGCCTTCCGCAGGAAGACAACCAGAGATCGTGCAATCGACGAGCTTCTTGCTTTGCACGAAGAGATTCCCGAGAGCCCGATCGTAGTAGTCAACCTGGCTCAAGTCGTCGATCTGAAATCACACGCGCAGGACCTTCGCCGAGCCACGGAAGACGTTCTCAGCGTCTGCAGCGAGGAGCAAGCGGCCTTCCTGATGTTCCAGCTTGCCGACCTTGAGGGAGACACAGATGCCGCTGCAGATCACGCGCTCGAGTGGCTGAAACTCGAGCCGGACAACCCTCGTGCGCTGGCCGCTGCCCTGGTGACGATCGGCATCGGCAGCGAGCGGTGGACGGATGCCGCCCAGCTAGCGATTACATACCGCCCGGATGGGAAGTTCGGTTCGGAAGAACTGAATAACGCAGCGTACGTGTTCGCCATGGCTGGTATGAGTGACCGGGCGATTCAACTGCTGACTCCTGTGGCCGACCAGAGCTTTGTGCTCAGGGCGACTCTTGGTCTCGCTCACCTGGCAGCAGGAAACATCGACGAAGGCATGCGGCTCTATCGCCGCGCTGCAGACGAGGCCGACAAGGTTAAAGACAACATTCGAAGCCTGATGACGGCGTACCAAGCGCTGGTAGTCCGTCAACTCGGACTTCTTGAACCCGAGGCGTCCGTCCGAGTCACGTCAATCTCGCTGCCCCCGTACCCGCTGCCCGACGACTGGGAGGATCGTCCAGAGTACCTCAGGCTTCTTGCGGTTGCGCGCCGCCACAACTTTGAATGGCCGCTCGCCATTTAGCGCCACTGCCTCGAAGCGACGACGCCAGCGCCCTCAACCTCGGAGCATGCGAGCGCCAATTCGCGCCCCGGGTCGATTGCCCGTTCCCTACGTGGATACGGATCATCGCATAGGTCAATTGATCAGATTCGACGAACGATCGCCGCGTGCTATACGAGTCAGGGCAGCGTCACCAACTCCGCTGCGCGCATTGCGAGCAGCGCGACTGCCTCTCGGCTAGATTGGCGCCGTGCGAGGAGTTTCGGGACGTGCGGTGCGCTTAGAGATGTGGTGGGCACACCAACAGCTGGCCGTCGGTAGCGGATTCATTGCGACGCTTGACGGCGCAGGCTATTTGGTCACTGCCAGGCACAATCTGTCGGGGCGGGACTGGCCGAGTAATCAACTGAAGTCGAGATGGTGCGTCGAACCCGACCGCGTGATCATGAAAATGCAGGTCGCTGCTCCAGGCATTCTGGCGTGGTCAGACCGAGAGGTGCGTGTGGTGGACGACAGCGGTGAACCCCTGTGGTTCGAGCACCCGAAGCTCGGACGAGGTGCGGACATCGCCGCATTGCCGTTGGAGAACGACGAAGAGTGGTTTGTGGACGCGTTTGACATCGCCAAACCAACCCCAGAGCGCGAGCCGTTGCTCTCCGCCGGTGATGACCTGTTTGTTGTGGGCTTTCCCCGTGGATTCACTCCATATGCAGGGGTTCCGATCTGGACGCGAGCCTCAGTTGCCTCGGAGCCGGCGTTCGACTACGACAACCGTCCGATGTAGCTGGTGGATGCGCGAACGCGAAAGGGTCACTCAGGATCCGCGGTGGTCCTGCGGCCCGGCATCAGTCGTACGGTGAGCATGAGGGACGGCAGTCTCTACACGACATCTATCGATGACGCCTGGATCGCGGGTCTCTACTCAGGCCGCGTGGTCGTTCCTGAAGAGAGGCAGGAGGCCGCGGGCGATTGCGAGCAACCACCCCCGGTTCCAGCCGAGACACTGGACATCGGTTTGGTCTGGAAGACGGGGGCTATCCTGTCGACCATCGCGGGACGGACACGGTTCCCTGCCGACGGGGACGGCTCACCCCGCTGGGAGCCCGAAGAGGACTGGGGTAAGACTGAGTCGACGACGCCTCACGACGCCTGAGCAGTCGACGACATCGGGACTCACACCGCGCCCGCCGGCGCTTGGACGTTGGGCAGCGCCGCCCGTCGCGCCGCTATCAGGCGTCGACGCCGAAGGCGCGCAGCAGCGGGACGCGGGGGATCATCCGGCGTGGGCCGAGTTGGACCGTGGGGATGGTCCCGCTCTCGATGCCGAGCTTGATCGTGCGGTAGTCGACGCCGACGAGTTTCGCTGCGTCCTTCATGGTCAGTGCGAGTGAGGTGGATGACGTGCTCATGACATTCTCCTTCGGTGGGCAACCAATGACATCACTTGCTCACGCACTGTACACCCGTGAACACCCGATGTCATCACTTGCTCAGAGCTGGACGAACTGGCACACTCGCAGCATGCCCGAACTCGTCATCGAACAGGTCGACGCGGAGATGATCGATGCGGGCGACGGCGTTTACATTCCACGCTCGTGGGGCGCGGTGGTGACGGGCCTTCCTGACATTCCGGGCGCGGTCCATGCGCGCATCGTGTACGACCCCACACTGCGGCGCGCGGTGGCTGAGTCGGTGCGGGTGGGCCGCAGTGGACTGGGGGATGAGGTGACTACGACGCTGCTGCGCGACATACGTGTGCAGGCGATCGTGCAATCGGCCGCAGCTCGCGTCGTCCGCATCGACCGCGATGGGGGGAACCTTGAGTCGTACGGCGAGTACATCGGGCGCCTGCGCACGAATGAGGGTCTCTCCGAGGAGCAGACCCTGCGTGAGGCGGTCAAGCTGTATCGACTCGGGTCAGTGATCAACGACGGCCCGCTCAAACTCGTCTCAGATGAGCTCGGCGTCAGTATCAGCACGGCGACGCGAATGATGAATCGCGCCCGCGTCGCCGGTCTTGTCGACGAGGAGACCGGTCGTGAGGTCTACATTCAGGCTCGCGAACAGCAGCTTCGCGAGCAGGCCACTGGACCCGTGGTTGGCCCGGGGTCATCCGGTCCGTCGGTCGGCCGCTGATCGCCGCGTCTCGACAGTCCGCCCGCGCCTTACTGGCGTCGGAGCTGCCCCACCGCGTTCTCACGCAGTTGCGCACTTCTAACAATAGAAGTACTCAAGTGTTGATCAATGTGCTCAGACATTGCGGCGTCTACGTCTGCGGGTAAAACGGGTTCCGAGAATGCCCGATCTAGCCCCGGAAACCCGCGGGTTTTTTGCCCGCGGTTTGCCCGCATCCCATCTGAAGCTAGCTGTTTTTGCATGCTCGGCAATGCGCTCGGACTCTCAAAAACCCGCGTAATTCCGCGGAAGTTGCTGCTAAATGCAGCTATCGAAACGCGCCGATTCGCATTCGAGTCCCTCCAGGGTTCTATCGATCATTTCGCCACCCTGACCAGGGCTTTATCTCATGGGGCGTTCTGGCGATGACCGTTACGGTCCTCGAGCTAACGCCCACCCTTTCCGCGTCGAGCACCCGTCCCCGCCAAGCCGGGCCCGCGCCGCCGAACCAGGCCCGCGCGGGCAAACCGGGCGCATGTCGCCGCCAATAACCGCATACGTCGCAAGATGCAAGCCGCCTGACGACGCAGACTCCGTTGCGCACACTGTTCGCTCCACCCGGCAACCGCCGACCCCGAGCGAACGAAGGATTCCCGATGACCCGCAAAGACCGGCCCAGCCCGGTGACACCCGCCGGCGACGAGAAGGGCCCGGGAGTCTCCCTGCTGCAGCAGGGAGCAAACGTGCTGCAGACAGCAGCCCCACTGAAGCAATTCGACGTCTACGTCAGCGGCTTCCATCCCGCTCGCGACGTCCCATCGATGCAGATGGAGGCACACCACTACTGTCAGGTCGTCAACGACGACTTCATCCAGGCAGCTCTCTTCGACGGAAACACGGCACACGCGAATCTCATCGGCATCGAGTACATCGTGTCGGAGCAACTGTTCCACTCGCTTCCGGAGGACGAGAAGGACTACTGGCACCCGCACAACTACGAGGTGCTGTCGGGCTCGCTCGTCGCGCCCGGACTCCCGGCTGTCGCCGAAAAGGCGCTGATGAAGCGGCTGATGAACAGCTACGGCAAGACCTGGCACACGTGGCACACCGGTCGACACGACATCGGGGGGGGCCACAACCTCCCGCTCGGAGACCCGATGCTGATGTGGTCGTTCAACCGCGACGGCGAATGTGACGCTGAGCTCGAAGCGGACCGCGAGCGCGCGATGGGCCTCGATACGCCGAAGACCCGCGCCCAACGGCGCAGCCTCGCCGACGCCGCTCACCCTCAGCGCGGAGTGGACCTCCTCGCGGCCCACTTCCCCGACAGCACTCCCCTCGAAGGCGTCCGCGACACCGACTCCTCGTGACTATCCGAACGGCAACGCCTTGATCGAGGATTCACTGGAGCCGATCGTGGTTCGTTCGACACGCAGCCAACGCTTGGTCGCCGGGGTGCTTTCCAACTTAGAATCGTCTCATCCCTCGCCGTGAGCAATGGAGCTTCAGGTATGGGAAATCGGTTTACGACGGCGCCGGTGAGCGACACCAACTGGCTCATCTACGACACTCTCTATCCCGGTAATGACTCCCGCCACGTCGTTGCGCGCATCGAGGCGGCAGAGGACTTCTACGACGTGGCATGGGTGCGCCCGCTGCCGCTGCCCACGACATATCTCCGCCTGGAGGACGCCCTCTACGACGTGGAGCGATGCACAGCACGCGGATCGGTCTGCGACTCCACGCGACCGATCAGCATCCCTCACATGCCACCAGTGCGCTCAGCCGAGCGCTAACAGCATCCGCCGTGCTGATGATCGCGACCTCCATACCGTTACGGCGCGTCGTCGCAAGCACGGATCATGCGCGATCCGCTCTCATCGACGACAGCTAGACGATCGGCGCGGGGCGTGACGGGTGCTGGCAAGATGGGACGACATGATCACCCGGGAGCTTCAACCCGAAGAAGTGGCCAGCTTGGCACCACAGCTGCTGGAACTTCAGCGACGCGCGTACAGCGTCGAGGCCGCGCTCATCGGTGACGACCGAATCCCGCCACTGCATGAATCAAGGCAGGATCTCGTATCCGCGCGGCTGCACTGGGTCGTGACGTTCGACGGCGACCGGATCGCTGGAGCCTTGGGGTACTCGGTGGAGGGAGGGTCGGTTGACATCGACCGTCTCATGATCGACCCGAGCTATAACCGCAAGGGTCTCGGATCCTCCCTGGTGACCGAAGTCATGTCACTCCAGGCGCGAACCATCGTGGCAACCGGACGTGAGAATGCGCCTGCCCGCGCGCTCTACGAAGGTCTCGGCTTCACACACGATCGTGATATCGAACCCGTCGCTGGGCTGTGGGTAAGCCAGTACTCCCGCCACTCACTCGCTATCACCGGAGCTGTCGCTGACGATCACCGCTGACCGCGGCTCCATACATGAGGTGGATCTCCGCGAGCGGTCGATCAGCGCGGTATGGGGCTGCGCGACGACTCGTCGCGAGGTGGGTGGGAGGCTACGCCACATCGTCGTGGTCGCGGATCGTCGCCCACCGGGGCTCTTGCTCGTCGGAAGTAGATGCCTCGGGGAAACTGAGTCCACGGGTCAGCCCGCGCAGCCGCGCAACGACTTCCTCGTCGACCAGTTCGTAGGCATCGGCGGGCACCGCCTTCGCCACGATCTGGCTGGCCGGTCCGATGAGGAACCTCGCCGTCGTGTGCGAGCCGTCAGGCTCGCGAATCGGGATCTGCACCAGCTGCGCCTGGTCCTCCTCGCCGAGCGCCCGGCTGTACTCCAGCAGCGCGTCAGCGATATCGTCGCCTGTCAGAAACTCGCCCCCCGCGTACATGATCACCTGCATGCGACCTTTCTAGATCGAGGCTGCAGGGCAGCGAACATCCTTGCCAGCGTGGGCCCGAGAAGCCATAATGCGACGTCTGCGGATCCACATCGGACGTCGTCACCTACGCCACTGGTCGGCTTGGCGGATGCTCGACGTCGCGTGGGAGCGGCCGATCTCGCAGCGCAACGCTAGCCGGGCATCGGGCCACAGTGGTCGGCTCGTCGGCGATGCTCCAACGGGGCCACTCGCGTGCCCGGAGCGGTTGAGGTCACACCAGGCTGGGTGTTCTGCGGGATGTCGACTTGCTGCGGCGAAAGGCGATGACCGCGTCGGCTGCTACGCATGCCGCGAGTGCGGCCAGGATGAGTCTTGCCGTGGTGTCCGTCGCTGGCGAGAGGAACACCGGCCCCGCGAGCGACCACCACAGCAGGAGGCCGGCGCCTGCCAAGGACAGCACGCTGCGGGCACGCAGCGTCGGCACAGTCCAGCGTCCTGCGATGAGGACGAGCACGTACAGGACGAGTTCCGCCGCCCACAGCGGAAGTATCCAGGGCGCACGCCATTGCAGGAATTCGGGGTCGAGTGCGAGGGCTTGGATCGCGGGTTCTGGGAGCCAAGGTGCCCACGAGGCGAGCCAGGGAAGAGCGATGACGATGGTCGCGCCCAGCATCCCGGCCGCGATTGCGACGATCGTGCCGGGGCGACTGATGAGGTCGCGGTCGATCGTGCGTGGCGGGGCGGGCCTCCATGCCTTCTGGCTGGATTCGCGTCGGTGCTCGACCAGCGCTCCGATGAGTGTGTAGGTGATCACGACGCCGGGCCACCAGAGGGCACCGATGCCCGGGCCGAGCCACCACACCGTGAGCCGACCCCACCAGGTGTCGGCGCCATAGTCCCAGCCGGTGACCGGGATGACGCCCAGCATGATGGCGGGCAGCGTGATGGCCCAGATCAGCGCGATGCCGCCGAGTGCGACCCAGGTGAATCGGGGAGCGTTGGACGGACGGATGATCGTGAAGCCTGCGGGTCGGTAGCGGTCGGCGACGTCCTGCGGTATGCCGAAGGCTGTGAGCAGTTCCATGACGAGCGTGGAGTCGGCGGGACGGCCGGCGTCTGCTGCCTGACCGGCGACCTCGTCGTCGAGCAGCGACCGCAGTTCCAGGGCGACGTCGGCGCGCTGACGTCTGGGCAGGTGCCGCACGACGTCCGCGACGTAGCTGTCGATGATGGCGGTGGGATCCACGTCAGTCCTCCTCGGTCAGAAGCCGGTTCATCACCGACGCCAGCGACCCCCATGCGGAGGTCAGGTCTTGGTATACGCCGGCGCCGAGGGTGCTGAGCTCGTAGTAGCGGCGGGGAGGCCCGTCCTCGGCCTGCCATTGCGAAGCGAGCAGTCCCTGGCTCTCCAGGCGGCGCAGCAGCGGGTACAGCGTTCCCTCCTCGATGGGCATCCCGCGCTGAGCGAGTGCCTGCCGCAGGGAGTAGCCGTACTGCGGGGTTCGCAGCTGGGAGAGCACGGCGAGCACGAGGGCGCCCTTGCGGAGGTCCTGCTCGAGCCGACCGAGCTGTGCCGCGCTATGTACCATGCCGCGTACACTACATAGTCACACACAGTATTGCCAGTGCCGCCCGGACCACGTCCACACGGCGCCCCGCCGTCATGGGTGACGTGCCGCGGCTCTTCGCGATACCCGCTCTGCCCGTTCGCGATCTAGAGCAATCCACCACGCGAGGTCGCTCCTCGACGGCACTGCAGCTGAACACGTGTTCCGGCGCGGTGACTCGTCGAACGTGTCGCCTCCCAGACCGACGGGCGCAGCATCACCCTGCGTCTCACCCCGCGCGGCCGCGACGTACTCGCCGGCTCCCGGCATCAGCAGCGCCGGGCCTTCGAGTACATCACCAGGGACTGGGACGAGGACGAACGATTGGAGTTCGCCCGGCTGCTCCACAAATACGTCGCCGCCTCGAGCCGCGCAACCTCCGAGTAGGAGCCCCCGGCGCGGGTCTGCGTCGCTTCGTCGATTACGATTCTGCTGAGCGCGTCGTTCCGGCGCGACAGGCAGACGGGGCTGGAGCAGACATGTCGGTGCTCGGCACGCGTGATGCTCTGCGACGGAACAACGTCACCGTCTCCGGCCCCGCTACGGGTCGCGTCATGATGTTCGCGCACGGATTCGGATGCAGTCAGGTGACGTGGGACCTCGTCGCCCCGCAGTTCGCAGCCGACCATCGGGTGATCCTGTTCGACCACGTAGGCGCCGGTGGGTCGGATGTGTCGGCGTACGACCCGGGCAAGTACGACTCACTGCACGGCTATGCGGACGACGTCCTCGAGATCCTCGAGACGCTGAACGTGACGGATGTCGTGTTCGTCGGTCATTCCGTCAGCGCGATGATCGGCATCCTGGCGGCCAACCGTGACACTTCCCGGTTCCGCGCTCTGGTGCTGGTGGGTCCGTCGCCGCGGTATGTCAACGACGGTCCGTATCGCGGAGGCTTCGAGACCGACGACATCGCATCGCTGTTGGACTCCCTCGACAGCAACTACCTCGGCTGGTCGCGGACGATGGCGCCCGTCATCATGGGCAACCCGCAGCGGCCGGAACTGGGTGAACAGCTCACGACGAGCTTCTGCGACATCGATCCGCACATCGCGAGGCACTTCGCGCACGTCACGTTCCTGTCCGACAACCGCGCCGACCTGCCGCTGGTGACCGTCCCGACTCTCGTGCTGCAGTGCACGGCGGACGCCATCGCTCCCGGCGAGGTCGGCCAGTACGTCCATGCGGCGATCGAGGGCAGCACCCTGTCCGTGCTCGAGGCGACCGGGCATGTGCCGATCCTCTCGGCACCGGATGAAGTCGTCGCCCGGATTCGCGAGTACCTCTGTGACCGGGCCTAGCGAAGACGCCTGGTTCCAGCGGGCGCCGTGCGGCCTGGTCGCCACCTCGACCGAGGGCGTCATCCTCGAAGCCAACGAGACCCTGCTGGAATGGACAGGCTTCCGCCGGGCGCAGCTCGAGGGCAGGCCGTTCACGTCGCTGCTGGACCCGGGAAGCCGGTTGTTCCACGAGACGAGGGTCGCGCAGGCGCTGCCGTTGCAAGGTGCGCTCAACGAGGTCGCCCTGACCATGGTGTGCGCGGACGACACCCGGCTGCCCGTACTGATCAACTCGACCCGCGACACGACGGCCGGTGTGGACCGCATCGCGGTGTTCAACGCGTCCGGTCGCATCCAGTATGAGCGGGACCTCTTGCACGCCCGCCGGGCGGCGGAGTCGTCCGAGGCGCAAGTGCGGGTCCTGCAAGAGGTGTCACGCGCGTTCGGGGTCAGCGCGAGCGACGAGGACGTCGCGCAGTCCTTCGCCGAGGTCGCGCGCACCGCGTTCGCAGCACGAGAGGCGGGTGTGCTGCTCCTCGATGACGACGGTGAACTCCTTCTCGTCGGAGGCACCAACCCGCTCGCTGGACTGGTCTCCCCCATCGTCAGCCTGCGCAACAGCCCCGACGTGGTCGTCGTCGACGAAGAATCCGCTGCCGCGCAGTTCCCCGAACTCGCGGGCGCGCTGCGCACGACGCGGCTGGCGGCACTCAGCGTGATGCCCTTGCTCGACAATCATCGACGGTTGGGGATCCTGGTCTGCTTCTTCGGCCGATCCCGGCAGTTCGACGACCAGTTCTTCGATCTGCAGAAGGCGCTGGGGCGCCAGGCCTCGCAGACCCTGGTCCGCGTCAGACTGCAGCGTCAGCTGGCGTTCCTGGCTCTCCATGACCAGCTCACGGGAGTCGCCAACAGGCAGCTTCTCGAGCAGAGCCTCGAAGACGCACTCGATGCGGCGTTCGCGCACGATGCACCACTCGCCGTCCTCTTCCTCGATGTCGACGAATTCAAGTCGATCAACGATCGCTTCGGCCACGCCGTCGGCGACGCGGTGCTGGTGGAGCTGGCTGTCAGGCTCAGCGCCGGCGTGCGGTCCGACGACGTGGTGGGGCGAATCGGCGGCGACGAATTCGTGGCCATCTGCGCGAACACCGATAGGGCTGCGGCGACGACCATCGCAGAGCGGATCCTGCGTCTCACCAACGAGCCCATCATGATCGATGACGGGACGGTCGCGGCATCCGTCAGCGTCGGTATCTCGATGTTCGATCCGCGCTCGCAATCCCGCCCCTCCCCTGAGCAGCTGCTCGTCCGGGCAGACCGCGCCATGTATGAGTCCAAAGGCGCCGGCAAGAACCGAGCCACCTTCGAGACGCCCGCCTCTTGAGGGCGAGGTCTTCGTCGTGCGCTCCCCCGACGCCGGCGCATGCCCCCTGGTAAGCTCCAGACCGCCGTGCGACAGAACGAGAGGAGGTGATACCCATGAACGAATCGACGTGGGTGCTCCTCTCTGGGGTCACGGTCGGGCGATAGGTCGCTCGGGAGCGCCGCACCAGCGCACTCCCGAAAGGCACGACCATGCACTTCACCTCTGAACAGCGGCTCGACGACGGCGTCCTCGAGCGCGAATTCCTCCTCGGGGAGATCCCGGGCATCCTCTGGACGCCGGCATCGGCATCCGCTTCCTCACCTGTCGCGCTCATCCTCGTCGGCCACCCCGGTGGTCTCGGCGGGATGTACCCGCGCCTCGCGGCCCGGGCGAAGAGCTCCGCGGCCCAGGGCTTCGCCGCCGTCACCATCGAGCTGCCCGGCGCGGGCGACCGGCCGCGACTCGCCGGCGCCGACGAGGCCCGCGATGACCTGCGACGGGCCCTGCAGACGGGCGAACCCGTGACGGGCGACATCGTCGACCGTCTCGTCCTCCCCCTCGTGGAGCGGGCTGTGCCGGAATGGCAGCAGACATTGGATGCCGCGCTCGCGCTGCCCGAGATCGCCGGCCCCGTCGGCTATTCGGGTGGTCCGATCGCCATCGGCATCCGCCTGGCCGCGATCGAACCCCGCGTCATCGCTGCCGGACTCTTCGCCGGCAGCTACGTGCCCGCCTCGACGTTCGACGAAGCCCGGCGACTCACCATCCCCCTGCACGTGCTGCTGCAGTGGGACGACCGCGGCAACGACCGGCAGATGGCGCTCGACCTGTTCGACGCCCTCGGCTCGAAGGAGAAGACGCTGCAGGCCAACATGGGCGGCCACACCGGGGTTCCCTCGTTCGCGGGTGAAGACGCTGCGCGCTTCTTCGCCCGCCACCTGAGCTAACAGGGCGAACGCGGAGAGGGATGCTGCGCCCACCGCCGTGCCATCCTCACGCGAAACGGATGACGGCGTCTTTCCGCCCCCCTGCGAGACTCGCGCCATGACGAGTCACAAGGGGGATGCACGAGCATGACGATCGAAGCGAACACGGCAGCGGGTCTGACGACGGAACAACTCGCGGAGGAATTGGCGCATGTCTCCACGCCGGATACATTGTCGACGCCGTTCGGAGACTTCGAGTTCTTCGACGGCGTGCCGAAGCCCGATTCGGTGCAGGCGATCTTCGACGGTCTCGACCTGGTCCGCGGTATCACCGCGTTCCTGAACACCGTTCCGGGCGCATCGCTCGTCGCCATGAGGCGCGGCCTGCGCTCGGTCGGGGTCGACTCCCCCGACAAGATCGCCTACACCGATCCCCGGTGCACCTCCACGCCGATCTTCCTCACCCCGAACACCGAGACCACGTACGGTGTGACGTTCCTCGACCTCAAGGCGTGGGGACCGACGGTCATCGAAGCGCCGCCCGAGTCGCTGTGCGTCGTCGACGACTTCTGGTTCCGTTACGTCACCGATATGGGAATCGCCGGACCCGACAAGGGCGCGGGCGGCAAGTACCTCTTCCTCCCGCCGGGATACGAGGGCGAGCGACCCGAGGGCTACTACACCTACGAGTCGCCGACGTTCACGAACTTCGTCGTGATCCGCGCGCTCGGCGGCGTTCCGGCCATCAAGCAGTCGCGCATCTACCGGCTCAGCGACGCCGCGACCGCGCCTGAGAACACGTTCGTCAACATCGGCGAGCAGGCCTTCAACACCGTGCACTCCAACGACTTCTCGTTCTTCGAAGAGATCGCGCAGCTCGTCGCTGAGGAGCCGACCACCGCTCTCGACCCCGAACGCGCAGGGACGCTCGCCTCGCTCGGCATCCGTCACGACACGCCCTTCGCCCCCGACGACCGCCTGCGCGGCATCCTGGACAATGCGGCTCAGATCGCCGCCGGAATGGCCCGCGCGACCCTGTACGCGGCACGCGACCCCCAGTCATTCCGTTGGGAGGGGTCGTCGTGGAAAGAGGGTTTCGTCGGCGGCAGTTATGAGTTCCTGGACGATGGCGCCCGCAACCTCGACGCACGCACGCTCTTCCATTACGCGGCGACGGTGATCACGCCGGCCATGGCGCATGCGCGGGTGGGCGCCGGTTCCGCCTACATCTATACCGCAGAGGATGCCGACGGCGCCCTGCTCGACGGAGGCGAGACGTACACGCTGACTATCCCTGCGAACGCGCCGGCCAAGAACTTCTGGTCGATCGACGCCTACGACACGCAGACCCGGTCGCTGCTGCAATCCACCGCCTACCCCGCCGTGTCGAGCCTGTCCGAGGGCGTGCAGGCGGAGGACGACGGGTCGCACGTTCTCTGGTTCGGACCGACCGCCCCCGCGGGCAAGGAGTCCAACTGGATCCCGACGCTCCCTGGCAAGTCCTGGTGGCCGCTGCTGCGCCTCTACGGCCCCCTCGAGTCGTGGTTCGACATGACGTGGCGTCTGCCCGAGATCACCCGCCAGCGGGCCTGACAGTCCATCGAAGTTCACTCACATCGGATGACTCGGCACCCGGGTCGACCCGTCACGGTGGAGATTCCAGAGGAAGGACGTCCCATGACTGACCCCGCACTCGATGAGCTCGGCCCCGTCGACTTCATCGTCGTCGAGTTCCCACCCGGCCACGCCAGCTTCACCGGTGAGATGGCGGAGGCGCTGCTCGCACTCGTCGACGCCGGAACCATCCGCGTGATCGACATCCTCGTGCTCACGAAGGATGCCGACGGGTCGGTGGAGGCACTGGAGCTGTCGGAGCTCGCCGACCTCGGACCGCTGGTGCGCCTGGAGGCCGAGCTCGCCGAACTGCTCGCCGCCGACGACGTCGCACATCTCGCCGCCGCGATGGACCCGGGCACGGTGGCCGGTGTGCTCGTCTACGAGAACCTGTGGGCCGCCGGATTCGCCTCTGCCGCGCGCCGCGCGGGCGGCCAGCTCATCGCGAACGGCCGCATCCCCATCCAGTCCATCATCGCCTCGATCGAGGCCGATGAGACCGCCATCCAGATAGGAGCCTGACGTGCTCGGACGAAGAGTAGGACGCGTGGGAGTCATCGGAGCACCCGTCGCCAAGGCCGCCGTCGTGACCGCGGCCGTGACACCGGGCCGCTCACCCGTCGCCAAGGCCGCTGTCGTCGGCGCGGCGGTCACTCCCGGCCGCTCGCCCGTCGCGACGGCCGCGGTCGTCGGCGCTGTCGCGACCCCGCGTCGCCGTATCTGAGGCCGGGCGCGCTGTTTCGTCCCGCCGCTTCCGGCACGTCGGAAGCGGCGGGACTCGTCAGAGCCGCGAGATGCCCATTCCGACGATGAGCAGACCGATCACGACCAGGATGGCACTGGTGATCAGGCCCCCATTCGTCTCTATCCACTGATGCGCTGCGACCAGGCGGGGCTGCATCCGCCGGGGCGAGGCGGCGGTCACGATGATGGGCAGTGCGACGGTGGATGCCGCCACCGCCGTGTAGATGACCACGGGCACGATCGCCACGCGCACGGAGCCGGCGTCTGCATAGAGGGTCAGGCCCGCGGCCAGGGCGAGCACGATGCCCTTGGGTCGGAGGTTCAGGACGAACCCCAGCCCCAGCGCGGACCACGGGCCCATCTTCGCCTCCGCGCGCATCCATTTGGGGGTCGTCGCCACCACGCTGCGCCCGCGCCGACGGAACCATGAGATCACTCCCAGCACCATCGCCGCCACGCCCAGCACGATCTCCACGATCCCGACAGCGGTGTCAGGTTGCCGCTCGAAACGGGACGTGGGGATGACTGTCGCGAACAGGGCCGCAATGGAGACGGTCAGGACGATGCCCGCGACCCAGCCGATGAGGAAGGGGACTGCCGACCGGGTGCGGTTGGGAGACAGCAGAATCAGGATCGTCATCACGATGGGGACGGAGCTGATGGCCACCGCGGCAGCGATGATCAGCAGGTGACCGATTGTCGACACGACCGCCCTTCCCAGCCCCCGGTCCGTGCCGGGCCCCACCTGGAAGTGAAGCACAGATCGTCCCCTGCTCGCGGGCACTCCCGAGGGCGTGGCGCGCGGAGACCGCCGACCGTCTCCGCGTCGGAGCCGCGGCCCGCCGTCAGAACGCGTCGGGGAGGTCGTAGTCGGCGTCCGGCGGCTCTTGCGCGTCCACGCTGACCGGTCGCGTGATGGCGTCGATCCGATCCCGCATGTCCTGCACCACTTCACTGTTATCGGGTGTCTCCATCTCGGAGGTGGTGGTCTCGACCATCAGAATCGTGCTGGCATCCAACAGGAACGAGGCATCCACTGTGTTGCCGTCGGGGCTGATCGACTTCAGCGTGACCGTGTCGGCGCGCTGCTGTCGGCGATCAGCCAGGCATACTCGAGCAGAGTGTCCGCCGCATCGTCGCCCATCAGCAGTGCCCTGTCCGCGTAGCTCACATGTTTCATGCGTGGACAATGGGCATCCTCTTCCGGGGTTTTCGTGGGCGTTGACAACGCCGGAAAAAGGTGTCGAGCTCGCCGGGACGTCACACCTGCGCCGGGCCGTCGGCGTCCCTCGCATCACTTATCGCGAAAGTGCGACGGCACCCGGCAGATGTCATCACGCAGAGAAAGTGATTGTCGCCAAGGGCAAACAGCCTTTTCCGCCCCGCCATCGAATTGTCGGTGAATTTGATTGACAGCGCATCGAAGCCGGGAGTAGGCATGGTGCGTAACGTCGCCGACGAACCTCGCCAACAGTCCGCCGACGACCCCATTCCAGGCCCTGGGGGGCCACGTCTGTGTAAGGGGTTCCAATGGCTGATGTGAAGCGCCCGACGACGTCGGTTCACGCAAAGACGACAGGAATGTCGTGGATCACGATGGCGATCCTCATCGCCACGGCCGTCGCGAGTGTTCGCGGACTGCCGGCGATGGCCGGCTATGGCTGGGCCTCGATCTTCTTGTACGTCCTCCCCGCGATCGTGTTCATGATCCCGGTGGCGCTGGTCGCCGCGGAGCTCGCGAGCGGCTGGAAGGGCGGCGTGTTCGTCTGGGTGAAGGAGGCGTTCGGCGATCGGATCGGCTTCAGCGCCATCTGGCAGCAGTGGATGCAGAACGTGGTGTGGTATCCGGCTCAGCTGGCGTTCTTCGCGTCGGCGCTGGCCTATGTCTTCAACCCCGCGCTTGCCAACAACGGTCTGTTCACCGGTCTTGTGATCCTGGTCGTCTACTGGCTGTCGACGTTGATCGCCTTCGGCGGGGTGAAGTCCTTCGCCGGCGTGGGCAAGTGGGGTTTCATCGCGGGCACGATCGTGCCGTCGCTGGGTCTGGTGCTCTTCGCCATCCTGTTCCTGAGCTCGGGCGGCAAGTCGGAGCTCCCGCCCGCGTCCGAGGGGCAATGGCTGCCGACGTGGACGGGCATCGCAAGCATCGTCCTGATCGTCAGCAACTTCCTCTCTTACGCGGGCATGGAGATGAACGCGGTGCACGTCAACGAGATGGACAAGCCGGGCAAGCAGTTCCCGAAGGCCATCCTGCTGTCGGCGATCATCATCCTGATCGTGTTCATCTTCCCGACGCTCGCGATCTCGGTCGGGGTGGATTCGTCGAGCATCAACTTGACGCAGGGCGTGCTGCAGGCGTTCGACGTGTTCTTCGGCCAGCTCGGCGTGCCGTGGATGACGACGGTGATGGCGCTGCTGATCGTGTTCGGCATCCTCGCCTCCGTCGTGACGTGGATCCCCGGTCCGAGCAAGGGGCTCCTGCTGGTGGGACGTCAGGGTTACCTGCCGCCGAGCCTGCAGAAGACGAACAAGAACGGCATGCAGGTGCCGATCATGGTCGTGCAGGGCATCCTCGTGACAATCCTCGCCGTGCTGTTCGCGATCGTGCCGTCGGTGCAGAGCGTGTTCTGGATCTTCTCCGCGATGGCCGTGCAGCTCTACCTGATCATGTACATGATGATGTTCCTCGCGGCGCTCAAACTCCGCCGCTCGCACCCCGACGTGAAGCGCGGCTTCCGCACGCCGGCGATGGGCTTCATCGGCTGGCTCGGGTTCCTCGCGAGCCTGCTGGCCCTCCTGATCGGCTTCGTCGAGCCCGAAGGCAGCACCATGGGCCAGCTCGGCTACACGCTGCTGCTGGTCGGCGGCATCGTCGTGCTCGGCATCTGGCCGTTCATCATCTACGCCTTCCGAAAGGAGAGCTGGAAGGTCTATCCCGACGAGGTCCACGAACACTCGGCCGAGGAGGCGGGCGTCACCGACGCCGCAGCCCCTGCACCGGCATCCACTCCCACGACCACCGCGAACTGACCCGGAGACCACGAAAATGCTGCATAAGAAGGATGACGTCCGCGACGAGCTGCTTGATGAGGTCTTCGCCTCGGGAGACCTGTCGGTATCGCTGCCGAAATATCGGATGCCGCAGAAAGAGCATCTGGCTGCCCACGCGTACCAGGTGGTGACCGACGAGCTGATGCTCGACGGCAATTCCCGCCAGAACCTCGCGACGTTCTGCCAGACGTGGCTCGAGCCGGAGATCCGGTCGATCATGGCCGACACGCTCGACAAGAACATGATCGACAAGGACGAGTACCCGCAGACCGCCGAGATCGAGGCGCGCTGCGTCCACATCCTCGCCGACCTCTGGAACTCGCCCGATGCGGAGAACACCCTCGGCACCTCGACGACGGGCTCCAGCGAGGCGGCCATGCTCGGCGGGATGGCACTCCTCTGGAACTGGCGGGCGCGTCAGCGCGCGGCCGGCAAGCCGACCGACAAGCCGAACATGATCTGCGGTCCGGTCCAGGTCTGCTGGCACAAGTTCGCGCGGTACTGGGACGTCGAGCTGCGCGAGATCCCGATGGAGGGCGACCGCTTCATCATGAACGCCGACGAGGTGATCAAGCGGGTCGACGAGAACACCATCGGCGTCGTGCCGACGCTGGGCGTCACCTTCACGGGCCAGTACGAGCCGGTGCACGAGGTCAGCGACGCGCTCGACAAGCTGCAGGAGGAGAAGGGGCTCGACATCCCCATCCACGTCGACGGCGCGAGCGGCGGCTTCATCGCCCCGTTCACCCTGCCCGAGCTGGTGTGGGACTTCCGGCTGCCGCGGGTGAAGTCGATCAACACGTCCGGGCACAAGTTCGGCCTGGCTCCACTCGGCGTCGGCTGGGTGGTGTGGCGCGATGCCGCCGAGCTGCCCGAGGACCTGATCTTCAATGTGAACTACCTCGGCGGCAACATGCCGACATTCGCGTTGAACTTCTCGCGCCCCGGCGGCCAGATCGTCGCGCAGTACTACAACTTCATGCGACTCGGACGCGAGGGGTACCGCAAGGTGCACCAGTCCTGCCACGACACGTCGATGTTCCTCGCCGAGGAGATCGCCAAGCTCGGCCACTTCGACATCATCAACAACGGCGGCGCCGAGTCCGGCATCCCGGCCGTCTCATGGAAGCTCAAGGACGGAGTCGACCACCCGTTCACGCTGTTCGACCTCGCCGACCGGCTGCGCACGCGCGGCTGGCAGGTGCCCGCGTACACGATGCCCGCTGACCGTCAGGACCTCCCCGTGCAGCGCATCCTGGTACGGCAGGGCTTCGGGCGGGACGAGGCGTCGCTCCTGATGGCCGACTACCGGGCGGCGATCGAGCACTTCGACAAGCACCCCATCGTCAACTCCATGACCGAGGAAGAGGCGGGCAGCTTCCACCACTAGCCCTCAGCGCCGGCCGACGCCGGGCGATGCCTCCCCAGGATCTGGTGGCGGTATCGTCCGGCGTCGCCGTTCAGGCGAGCCGCATGGTGGCCTCGGGGCGCGCCGCCCACGCCGCGGCGGTGCCGGCGATCGCCCGCTGCATGACCTCGGCCGCCGGCGAAGGCGCGATGTCAGGTACCCGCGCGATGCTGATCGTTCGCGTGAGCGTCGGCTGGGACAGACGCACCGCTCGCAGACCCTTGCGCTCGATCAGCACCATCGCGGGCACGATGGCGACGCCGACCGCTCGCTCCACGAATCTGAGCACGGCATCCATCTCCGCCCCCTCGATGACGGTGCGGGGTGTCAGCCCGGCGGCCGCGAAGGCCGCGTCGGTCGTCGTGCGCAGGTCGTACGACGAGCTGAACACGATCTGCGGCAGCTCCGCGACCTCCGCCAGCGGGATGCTCTCGTGTGCCGTGAGCGGCGGCGCGTCGCTCGATGAGACGACGACGAGCTCCTCGACGAGGAGCGGGGTCACCGTGAACTTCTCGGTGGATGGCGCACCCGACGTCGTGATGACGGCGAGGTCAAGCTCACCACTGGCGAGGGCGTCGAGCAGCCCGCGGGAGCCGCGCTCGGTGAGATGCAACTCGATCGCCGGATGCGCCGCGTGGAACGCGGTCAGCGCCTCGGCGACGAGGCTGATGCACAGCGTGGGAGTGGCGCCGAGGCGCACCCGCCCGCGCCTGAGCCCCGCCAGCGCGTCCAGTTCGCGTCGAACGGATGCCGCGTCCGCCAGCATGCGGCGAGCCAGCGGCAGCAGCGCCTCACCGGCCGCGGTGAGCGTGCTGCCCGTGCGCGCCCGAGTGAACAGCTCGCCGCCGAGGTCCTGTTCGAGCGCCCCGATCTGCCGGCTCAGCGACGGCTGAGCCAGATGCAGCTGCTCGGCGGCGCGGGTGAAGTTTCCCAGCTGCGCGACGGTGACGAAGGCACGAAGTTGTTCGAGGTTCACTGCTGCTCCCGATTCACGGGTATAGCGTATCGCTATCGCGGCGAGTAGAAAGATGCATTGGAGTAATACACGCGCGATGCCTACCGTGGAGGGCGTGAGTATTACAGAACGCCAGCTGTCCACCACCGTCCTCGTGATCGGTACCGGGGGTTCCGGACTCCGCGCCGCCATCGAACTCGCCGAATCCGGCGTCGACGTGATCGCCCTCGGCAAGCGTCCCAAGTCGGACGCGCACACGTCACTGGCCGCGGGCGGCATCAACGCCGCCCTCGCGACGATGGACGCCGACGACAGCTGGCAGCAGCACGCGGCCGACACCCTCAAGGAGAGCTACCTGCTCGCCAACCCGCACACGGTCGAGATCGTCACCTCGGGCGCCGCTCGCGGCATCGAGGATCTGGAGCGCTACGGCATGCCGTTCGCCCGCGAAGAGGACGGGCGCATCTCGCAGCGGTTCTTCGGCGCGCACACCTACCGCCGCACCGCCTTCGCCGGCGACTACACCGGACTCGAGATCCAGCGCACCCTCGTCAACCGCGCGGCGCAGCTGCAGGTGCCGATCCTCGACACCGTGTACGTCACCCGCATCCTCGTCAACGACGACGGCGCCGTCTTCGGCGCATACGGCTTCGACCTCGAAGACGGCACCCGCTACCTGATCCACGCCGATGCCGTGATCCTCGCCGCGGGCGGGCACAACCGCATCTGGCGGCGCACGTCGTCGCGGCGCGACGAGAACACCGGCGACTCGTTCCGCCTCGCCGTCGAAGCCGGCGGCCGGCTGCGGGATCCGGAACTGGTGCAGTTCCACCCGAGCGGCATCATCGAACCCGAGAACGCCGCCGGCACCCTCATCTCCGAGGCGGCACGCGGCGAGGGCGGCATCCTCCGCAACGGTCTCGGCGAGCGCTTCATGCACCGCTACGACCCGGAGCGACTGGAGCTCTCCACCCGCGACCGGGTCGCGCTCGCCTGCTACACCGAGATCAAGGAGGGCCGCGGTACACCGAACGGCGGCGTGTGGTTGGACGTCTCGCACCTGCCGCGCGAGACGATCATGACCCGCCTCCCCCGCGTGTACCAGACGATGCTCGAGCTGCAGATGCTCGACATCACGAAGGAGCCGATCGAGATCGCGCCCACCGCGCACTACTCGATGGGAGGCGTCTGGGTGCGCTCGTCCGACCACGCCACGGACGTGCCCGGCCTCTATGCCATCGGCGAGGCCTCGTCCGGCCTGCACGGCGCCAACCGCCTGGGAGGCAACTCGCTCATCGAGCTGCTCGTGTTCGGGCGCATCGTCGGCCAGGCGGCCGCCGAGTACTCCGCGTCTCTGGGCGCGCAGACGCGCTCGGCATCGGCCGTCGCCGCGGCTCGAGCCGACATCGACGACCTGCTCGCGGCATCCGGAACCGAGAACGTGCGGGCGCTGCAGCGCGCGATCCGCGACACGATGACCGAGCACGCCGGCGTCGTGCGCGACGAGCAGGGTCTCCTGACCGGCCTCGCAGAGCTCGACGCGATCGAGGCGCGCATGGCCGACATCGGCGTGCATCCCGACATCGCGGGCTACCACGACCTCGCCCACGCGTTCGATCTGAAGTCGGCGGCGCTCGCGGCACGCGCGACACTCGAGGCAGCGCTGGAGCGCCGTGAGACCCGCGGCTGCCACAACCGCAGCGACTACCCCGAGACCGACCCCGACCTGCAGGTGAACCTCGTCTGGTCGCCGGCCACCGGCATCGTGCGCGAGTCGATCCCGCCGATCCCCGCGGAGATCGCCGCGCTCATGCGCGAGGTGTCGGTCGCCGGCAAGCTCGTCGAATAAGGAGCTCTCTCGACCGACCGGCCCGCCTTCGCTCGTCATACACCCGGCCTCAACGGCACCTTCGGTCACCTGTAGCCCGTTCGCCGACATGCTGCAACCCCCAGAGGCGTCTGGGTGCGATGCGAGTAGAAAGGCAGAGTGAAGAGAGTGACGTACGCGGGAAGCGAATTCGTGACCGGGGATGACATCGCGTCGGCACTGCTCAGCTGCGGTCGGGCGCTGGCCGAGGCCGGCGAGGCCGAGGCCGTGACAGTTCCATCGTGGGAGCAGGACGGCACGATCACCGGGGTGACGGTGCTCATCGGCCCGTCGAGCCAGATCGTCGTGCAAGACGCCAGGGTGGACGCCGAGGAGCTGATCGATGTCACCGCCATCGCGCGGCTGCACGCGGTCGAACGCCGCCTGAGGCCGGTGGCCGCGATCGACGTCGACACCCGCGACCAGGAGAGCTGGGCCGCCGACCAGCGGAACCAGGCGTGGGACGGCGAGCTGTGACGCGGTCGAGGTGACGTAAGGCTGCGGACGGGCGAGCACGAACCCGCACGTTCGTGCCCGCTACTGCAGGCAGAATTCGTTGCCCTCGGGGTCCCTCATCTGGAAATAGGTCTCGGGCCACGGTCCCCACTCCTGGTCGACCAGACGCACGACCTCGGCACCCAGCGCGACCAGTCGATCCTTCTCGGCATCGAGTTCTGCATGCGTCGGCTGGTGGCCGGGCGTGGCGCTGATGTCGAGATGGAGCCGGTTGCGTCCCTCCTTCGCCTCGGAGGCGTGGTGGAAGAACAGCCTCGGCCCCACACCTTCCGGGTCCTCGGCCATCCCGCGCTTGGCCAGATCGGCCTCGGTCAGTCCCGAGCCGAGCAGTTCCCGTTTCAGCGGTTCGTCCCACGTGGCTTCGGGATAGCCGAACACGGCGCCCCAGAAGCGGGCGAGCGCCGGAGGATCGTCGGCGTAGAACGTGATGTTCCCGAGCTTGCCGGCCATGACGACCTTCTCTCCCGCGGCGTCGGCGCCGCGACATCCGTCACCCTAGACCCTGGCCCGGACACGTCTCAGCGGAAATCCCTCGCGCGGTGCTGCACGCCCACCCGGAGATCTTCGAACCGGTCGGCGATGAGGTTCGTCACCCCCTCGGCCGAACGCTCCAGGATGCCGCGGGCGATGAGCGCCGGCGAGTCGCGCACGACCCGGCGATATCTGTTCCAGACCCCGAGCGAGCACACGACGTTCACGAGGCCGTGTTCGTCCTCGAGATTGAGGAACGTGATTCCGGATGCCGTGGCCGGCCGTTGCCGGTGGGTCACCAGTCCGGCGACCTCGACGCGGCGGCCGACCTCGTGGCTGCGCAGTTCACGAGACGTCAGGACGCCGCGAGAGTCGAGCCCGGAGCGGTAGTGCGTCAGCGGATGGTCGTCGGTGGAGATGCCGGTGGCCCAGAGGTCGGCGGCCAGGCGCTCGTAGCTGGTGGGATCGGCGAACAGCGGCGGCTGCACCGCGATGAGGGAGTCAGGCAGGAACTCGGGGCGATCCTGCGCCGCCGAGCCCGCCAGCCAGATCGCCTCGCGGCGGCTGAGGCCGAGGCACTCGAACGCCCCCGCGGTGGCGAGCGCCTCGACCTGCGCCGCCGTGATGCTGGTACGCCGCACGAGGTCGCGCTGATCGCGGAACAGGCCGCCGGCCTCGCGTGCGGCGACGATGCGCTGCGCGACGGTCGCACCGATCCCCTTGATGCCGGCGAGGCCGAGCCGCACCGCGTGACCGCTGTCGCGCCGATGCGCCGCCGACTCATCAGGGGCGTCGAGGTCGAACTCGCCCACCGGCGGCTGGTCGCGTTCGAGGCAGGCGTCCAGGCCGGTGCGCCCTTCGACAGGCTCAGGGACCGGGCTTGCCGCAGCCGCTGAGCCTGTACCGGTCGCTGAGCCTGTACCGGTCGCTGAGCCTGTACCGGTCACTGAGCCTGTACCGGTCGCTGAGCCTGTACCGGTCGCTGAGCCTGTACCGGTCGCTGAGCCTGTACCGGTCGCTGAGCTTGTCGAAGCGCCGTCCACCCGCTCGAGCACGGCCTCGGCACCCGACAGGTGCAGGTCGGGGCGGCGCACCTCGACGCCGTGGTGGCGTGCATCGCTGACGAGGGTCGCCGGCGAGTAGAAGCCCATCGGCTGTGCGCGCAGCAGCCCGGCGAGGAATGCCGCCGGATAGTGCAGCTTGATCCACGAGCTCGCATAGACGAGCAGCGCGAACGACAGCGAGTGCGACTCGGCGAACCCGAAGTTCGCGAACGCCTGGATCTTGGCGTAGATCGCGTCGGCCTCCTCCCCCACGAGTCCGTTCTCGGCCATGCCCGCGTACAGCTTCGCCTTCAGCGAGTCGATGCGCTCCACCCCGCGCTTGGACCCCATCGCGCGTCGCAGCAGGTCGGCGTCCTCACCGGTGAGCCCGCCGACGGCCATGCCCATCTGCATGAGCTGCTCCTGGAACACCGGGATGCCGAGCGTGCGCTCGAGCACCGGCACGAGCTTGGGGTGGGCATAGGTCACCTCCTCCTGTCCGAGCTTGCGTTTGACGAACGGGTGCACGGCACCGCCCTGGATGGGTCCGGGGCGGATGAGCGCGATCTCGATCACGAGGTCGTAGAACCGCCGCGGCTGCAGCCGCGGGAGCAGGCCCATCTGCGCACGGGACTCGACCTGGAACACGCCGATCGAATCGGCGCGGCACAGCATGTCGTAGACCGCCTTCTCCTCCTTCGGGATGGTGGACAGCTCCCAGTCCTCCCCCGTCGAGGCGCGGATCATGTCGAAGCAGTACTGCAGGGCCGCCAGCATCCCGAGTCCCAGCAGGTCGAACTTGACCAGCCCCATCCAGGCGGCATCGTCTTTGTCCCACTGGATCACCGTGCGGTTCTCCATGCGGGCGTGCTCGATCGGCACGACCTCGCCCACCGGCCGCTCGGTGAGCACCATGCCGCCGGAGTGGATGCCGAGGTGCCGCGGCGCCTTGAGCAGCTCGGATGCGAACTCCAGCACCTGATCGGGGATGTCGGGGCCCGCGCCCGTCTCCAGGAGTGCGCCCCACCCCTCGATCTGCTTCGACCAGGCGTCCTGCTGCCCCGGCGAATGCCCCAGCGCCTTCGCCATGTCGCGCACGGCGTTCTTTGGCCGGTACTGGATGACGTTCGCGACCTGCGCCGCGCGGTCGCGCCCGTACTCCTGGTAGACCCACTGGATGATCTCCTCCCGGCGATCGGAATCGAAGTCGACGTCGATGTCGGGCTCCTCTTCGCGCAGGCTCGACAGGAACCGCTCGAAGGGCAGGTCGTAGCCGATCGCGTCCACCGCCGTGATGTCGAGCAGGTAGCAGATGGCGCTGTTGGCGGCGGACCCGCGACCTTGACACAGGATGCCGCGGCGCCGCGCCTCCTGCACGATGCCGTGGACGATCAGGAAGTAGCCGGGGAAGTCCTTCAGCTCGATGACGCCGAGCTCCTTCTCGATGCGCGCCCGGTTCTCCTCGGTCAGGTGGGGATACTTGCGGGGCACCGCGTCCCATACGAGCTTGCGCAGCCACGACATCGGCGTGTGCCCCTCCGGCACCTTCTGCTTCGGCAGCGCGGGCTTGGCCTTGCGCAGCGGAAAGGCGAGCTCGTCGGCGAGCGTCACGGTGCGGGCCACGGCATCCGGGAACCTCACGAACCGCTCCGCCATCTCGGCGCCCGACCGCAGGTGCGCGCCGGCGTGCGCCGGGAGCCACCCGTCGAGCTCGTCGAGCCCGCGGTTGGCGCGCACCGCCGCGACGGCCGCGGCGAGCAGCTGCCGCTGAGGAACGGCGTAGTGCACGTTGTTCGTCGCCAGCAGCGGCAGCCCCCGTTCCCGTGCGAGCCCGGCGAGCACGTCGTTGTCGCGGGTGTCGAGCGGGTTGCCGTGGTCGATGAGCTCGACGTGGACGGCGTCGCGCCCGAACAGCGTCACCAGGCGGTCGAGTTCGTGGGCTGCGGCATCCGTCCCCGCCTTCCCCGGTGCAGAGGCCAGCGCGCGGCGCACAGCGCCCTTGCGGCAGCCGGTGAGCACCACCCACTCTCCGGCGGCTTGCGCGGCGAGCTCGTCGAGGTCGTAGACCGGACGCCCCTTCTCGGCCCCCTGCAGCTGCGCGTGCGTGATCGCGCCAGCCAGCCGGTGGTAGCCCTCCTCGCCGCGGGCGAGCACCAGCAGATGCGCGCCGGCCGGGTCGGGCTCGCCGTTCTGCGGCTTCGGCAGCTCGAGCGACAGCTCGGCGCCGAACACGGTCTTCAGCTGCAGCTCCTCGGCGGCCTCGGCGAAGCGGACGATGCCGTAGAAGCCGTCGTGGTCGGTGACCGCAAGAGCGTGCAGGCCCAGACGCTCGGCCTCTTCGGCGAGCTCCTCGGGTGAGGAGGCGCCGTCGAGGAACGAGTACGACGAGTGCGCGTGCAGCTCGGCGTACGGGATGGCGTCGGCCGGACGCTCGATCTCGGGCGCGACATACGGCCCACGCTTGCGCGACCACGCGGGGCTGTCGCCGCCGTCCGCGCCGACCGGCGGCGCCTCGGGCCTGCGGCGACCGCTCAGCACGCGCTCCATCTCGGACCACGGAACGCCCGGGTTGTTGAAGCCCATCAGCCCTCACCCCGATCCTGGTCGTTCGCTGGTCCGGGGCGTTTCGTCTCGCTCGTTCCTCGCTCGCTCAACGACCGGGAGAAAGGCGCCCTAGTCATAGGTGGCCTCCGCAGTCCAGGCGTCGCCGTCGCACACCAGCAGCCACGCCGACCCGTCGGCGTCGACGACCTGGAACCGGTACGCGCGACGCGAGCGCGCGGCATCCCATCCCCGTTCGACGACCGGCCACGGTCCCGCCCAGGCCTCGATCGCCCGCCGGCGCCCGCTCTCGATGAAGAACGCGGGCACGGCCGCGACGTTGCCCCGCTCGTCGACATCGACGAGCTCGCCCCCGAGCGCGCGCACGTCGACCGGCACCGGATCGGCGAACACCGTCGTCGGCAGCGGGTCGGGCAGGCTCCCCGGCCACGGTCGCGCGCGCTGCGCCGCGAGACCGCCGGAGCCGGTCACCTGCCGGTCGCGCTGGTTCCGGTCGCGCTCGTCACGGTCGCGCTCGTCGCGGTCACCCCATGGCACGAGCACCTGGCGCTCGGCCAGCCACCGCCCACCGCCGATCGCCGGCGTCAGCACACCGCGGTGACCGAGCATGGCCTGCACGCGCGAGAGCGCATGGTGCACCCGCTCTTCGGGGCCTCCCCCGAACAGCGCCGGGGCGTGATGGGATGCCGCATCCACCGCCTCGGGCGAGATCCGCACCAGGGTGACCCCGCTGCGGAGCCCGCGCCCCGCGCCGTCCCCACCGGAGGCATCGGCGCCGACGTCTTCGGCGAGCTGCCACCGCACGCGGTCGACGACCGCGGCCGCGTCGAACGAGCCGGGATGCAGCCACACCCGCTCGCTGCGCTCGCCCCGGTCGCCGACGAGCTCGACCCGCAGCTCGGTGCAGACGAGGTCGACCGCGCCCAGCCCCGCGATGAAGTCGTCAGCGGTCACGCGCATCGCGAACGCCACCTGGTCGGCGATCTCGAGCGGCGGCTCGAACGCGACCTCGCGTTGCAGCTCGGGCGGCGGCGTGCGCGGCTGCACCGGCCGCGAGTCCTGCCCCGCGGCGAGGGCGTGCAGCCGGACGCCCCGCTCGCCGAACCGCTCGCGCACGCGGTCGGGCACCATCTCGGCGAACCCGCCGAGCGTCTGCACACCCAGCCGAGCGAGGAGCCCCACGAGATCCGCCGCCTCCTTCGTGCCGGCCGCACCCGTGCCGATCATCGCCGAGGCGTCGAGCACGGCGACCGACAGCGGTGCGAGGAACCCCGCCGCCCCGCCGGCGGGCACGACGAAGATCGGATCGTCGGCGCTCGTGCCGGCGCGCGCCGCCTGCTCGGCCGTGAACGGGCCGTCGGCGATTCCCGCCCTGACCCCGTCGACCCCGGCCTCGCGCAGCGCGCTCAGCAGCACGCGGGCGGCCTCGGTCTCGCCGCCGTAGTACCGCGCCGGGCCGCGGGCGCGCAGCGCGCACAGCCCCGGCCGCACCAGCTGGATGCCGGGCGCGCGCTCCTCGAGCAACGACACGATGGGCGCGAACGCGCGGTGATCGCGTGCGGCATCCGCATTCACCAGGATCAGCCCCGGACACCGCGCCTGCGCATCGCGCCGGCGCTGCCCACGACGCACCCCCTCGGCGCGTGCGGACGCCGAGCACGCCACCACGAGATTGCGCTCGACGACGGCGATCGGATGCCGCGACCCACGCTCCGCCTTGGACCGTTCGCCACGCCCCGGTCGGGACGCTTCCCCACGCCCCGCATCGGTCCGCTCGCCGCGCCCCGTGCTCGGTGGCGAGGCGCCAGACGTCGCGGCGCCAGGCGAAGGACCCCCGGACATCGTGTCGCGCTGCCCCGCGACCTCGTCCGGCTCGGAGCCCGGCCGCTTCCCGGCCGCGTCCCGCACCGAGCCCTTCCGCCCCGAGCCCTCCCGCACCGAACCCGGCTGCACCGAGCCCTGCCGCTGCGCGGCCGCACCCGCCTCCCGCTCGAGAGCCGTGACCGGCCAGTCGGGAAACCACAGCACGAGGCTCCTGACGGGCGTACCCGGCGTCATGTCACCCCACCGCCCTGACCCGATGACCGAGCGAGACCTCGTATGCCGCGGCGGCGGCCGGGTGCAGCGACTCGACGGGCCGCATCCGCTCGGGCGCGGCAGAGACGTGGCCCGCGGCATCCGGAAGCATCACACGAGCGCGCCGGGATCTCGGCCAGCGGCGGCTCGACGAGGTGAGCGTCACCTCGCGACCGGAGAGGTAGCCGTGCCCGCGGCCGACACCCTCCCATGCCGGCTCGCCGACCTCGATCACGGCCTCGGCCTGCGGCCACGGACCCTGCACGAGCAGCACCGCACCGCGATCGCGCAGCCGCGCCGCCAGGCGGGAGATCTCGCCGTCGGCGGCTCTCCCGGACGGGCGGACCGCGACCACCGGCAGCACCTCGGCGACGGTCGAGGTCACCGCGAGCCAGCGTGCCCCGGGATCAGGGATGAGCACGAGCCGCGACAGGTCGACGCCCAGCCCTTCGGCCGCCTCGGCGCCGAGCCGCGGCATCCCGATCACTCCGCACCATGAGCCGGACTGCGACGGCTGGGCGAGCAGCGCCAGCAGCACCGACGTCGACCGCGGGAGGGAGTAGGCCGATCCGGGACGCAGACCGCCCCCGGGAAGCAGCGAAGCGAGGGCGGGATGCACCGGCAGCACCGGCGCGTCGAGCCGCCGCCCCTGCACCCGCTCGAGCTGGGCGCGCAGCTGCGCGACGGTGTGCGCCCCTTGGCCCCTGCCCGCATCTGCCGAAACCGTTCTCCCCGCACGGAGGGCGGCAGATTCGGAGGCCGTCAGCTGCTGCCCGACGGTCTCGTGCACGTGCTGTGCCGTGAGCTGCACGATCGCCCCCATTCCCACATGCTAGAACAGATGTTCTAGTGATTCAACCGCTGGGAACGAGAGTACCTCGGACTTCCGACAGTTATGTTCGAGAATGGACAGCCAGCCGCACGGTCTCAGAGACCTCGGTGCGCCGCTGCGGAGATGCTGCACCGAGAACGATCCCGACGAGGACCAGCGCCACGCCGATGCCCTGCGGAACTCCGAACGTCTCCCCCATGACAGCGACACCGAGCACGACCCCCGTGACCGGGTTCAGGAGTCCGATGACGCCGACCGCGCCGGGTGAGAGCCGCCGCAGACCCGAGAACCACGCCACGTACGCGAGAGCCGTCGCGACCAGCGTGAGATAGGCGAAGCCGAGCGTCGACGGCCCCGTCAATGCGGGCGGAGCTCCCTCGACCAGCACGGCCACCGGCAGCAGCACGAGCGAGCCGCCGATGAGCTGCCACGCCGTCATCGGCAGCGCCGGAACGTCCGAGCCCCACCGCACGGTGAGCACGAATCCGATCGATGAGGCCACCATCGCCCCGAGCGAAGCTGCGACTCCCCCTGCATCGGCGCCCTCGGCGTCGAATCCCAGCATCACCGCGACGCCCATGAGGCCGACCGCGGCGCCCACGACCGCCGCCACCCGCGGTCGCCGGTGCAGCAGCAGCCACGCGAACAGCAGCATGCAGGCAGCGGATGCCGACATCAGCGTCGCGGCGAGACTCGACGACAGCCGCTGCCCGGCGACATAGACGAGCACGAAGAAGCCGCCCACGTTGAGGGTGCCGAGCACGAGCGATCGCCACCACCACGATCCCCGCGGAAGCCGCCGCGCCAGCAGCAGAACGATGAGACCGGCCGGCAGCGCGCGCAGCACTCCGCCCCACAGCGGCGCCTCGGCGGGGAGCAGGTTGCGCGTCACGACATAGCCGCTTCCCCACGCGATCGGGGCGATCGCCGTCACGAGGATCCAGGTCCATCGTTTATCTTCCATGGAAGATACTTTATCTTACCGGGAAGATAAGATGGCTCCCATGGCCGAATCCTCCTCCCCGGCGAACGAAGCACACGCCGCACCGCCGGACCGCGTCGCCGAGATCCAGGCCGAATGGCGACGCGAGCGACCCGACCTCGACCCCTCGCCCCAGGCTGTCATCGGGCGCCTGCATCTCGTCGCCCTCCGGCTGACCGAGCGGCTCGTCGCCGTCTACCGCGATTTCGGCCTCAGCGAGGGCGAGTTCGACGTCCTCGCGACGCTGCGGCGTGCCGGTGCGCCGTACGAGCGACCCGCGGGCGAGCTCGCCGACCACACCCTCGTCACGACCGGAGGCCTCACCAAGCGCGTCGACCGCCTGGAGGCCCGAGGACTCGTCGAACGCCGAGCCGAGGCATCCGACGCCCGCAAGCGCCTGGTGCGACTGACCCCGGAGGGCACGGAGCTCATCGATCGCGCCATCGCCGCGCATCTGGACAACGAGCACCGGATCCTGGACGAGCTCGGAGCGACGGACACCGCCGCCCTCGAACCCATCCTCACCCGCTGGCTGCGACTGCTCGACGAGGACTGACCCGACGAGGGCCCCTCATCGCCGCGCGTGCCCCCCGAGGATCACGCTGCCAGCGCGAGATACGGCTCCCACCGCGGATCGGTGCGCTCGGTGCCGCGTACCGTCCACTGCCCGCCCCGCGGCGCGCGCGGGAGGATGCGCAGCTCCCAGTTCATCTCCTGCGGCGTGCGATCGCCCTTCACGTTGTTGCAGCGCAGACAGCAGGCGACGAGGTTCTCCCACGAGTCCGCGCCGCCGCGCGAGCGCGGCAGCACGTGGTCGATCGTCGACGCAGCCTTGCCGCAGTAGGCGCAGCGGTGATTGTCACGACGCAGCACGCCGCGCCGCGTCACCGGCACATGGCGACCGCCCGGCACCCGCACATAGCGGGTCAGGATGATCACGGCCGGGCGCTCGTACGAGCGTCTGGTGCCCCACACCGGATCCATCTCGGTGTGCTCCACCACAGTGGCCTTCTCGTTCATCACGAGCACGAGCGCCCGTTTGAACGACACGACGGCGAGCGGTTCGTAGCCCGCATTCAGCACCAGAGTGCGCATTGATCATCCTCTCGAATGGCCGGGACGGCTTCTCGGTTATTCGACATGCGACGATCAAGGGCGCAGGGGCATGAAAAAAGGCGCTGTCTTATAGACAGCGCCTTGGCGCCACGGCAATGCCGCGGCATCCACTCGTGCAATGCCGAAGGACGAGGCGTCCAAGCGCATCCATGGTTCGGATGCGTGGTGTGCAGCCCATCGGCTCCCTCCGCTCTCTCAGCGTCGGGATTCAGGCTAACGCACCCAGCCGACACCGGGGCCGTGAAGCCGGTGAACGATGGCGGGCGTGTCGGACAACGGATGCCCACGCCCTGGCCGGGCAGTGGGCATCCGTGGTGATGCGATCGGAGGGATCCGGTTCAGGCTTCGACGGCTCAGCCGGCGTTGGCCTGCAGCCACGCCCAGGGGTCGACGACCGAGCCGTTGATGTGGACCTCGAAGTGAAGGTGGCACGCGGTCGAGCTGCCGGTGCTGCCGACCAGACCGATCAGCTGACCCGCCGAGACGGACTGGCCGACCGAGACCTGACGGCTGCCGTACGTCATGTGGCCGTACAGCGTGTTCACCTGCTGGCCGCCGATGACGTGGTCGATGGAGACGCCGACACCGTAGCCGCCGTAGCTCTCCTGCGACACCTTGACGACACCGGCCGCCGCGGCGTAGATGGGCGTTCCGCACGACGACAGGAGGTCGACGCCCTGGTGGTAGCCCGAGTCCCAGAGGCCGCGGCCCTTGGTGAAGTTGAGGATGGGCCAGCGCACCTCGCCGGTTCCGGGCGAAGTGAGGGCGATGTTGACCGGGAGCGACTTCGCCGACGCCGCGGCGAGCTTGGCGACCTGACGCGCGCGTTCTGCCGCCGCCTCTTCGGCCTTCTTCTTCTCGATCTCCTCCGCGGTGGTGGCCGCGTAGCTTCCGCGCGAGAGCTGGGTGGCATTGGCATCGGATGCCGCCACGAACGTCTGCGCGTCGTCGACCGCCATCTGCTGGATGGTGCGGGCCTCTTCGACACCGGCACCCGCGGTCGCCGCGAACGCGGGGATCGCGACAGTGGCCACGAGCCCACCCACCATGGCGAGCACGACCAGGCTGCGCAGCGGCTTCACGACGCGGTCCTTGGTGGAGGAGGCCTTGGCCGAGGGGCCTCGGCCGGACGGCGCGGCGGATCGGGCACCTGCGGGCGCCGTCGTCGACTTCGCGAGTGGCACGGCTCGGGAGCGTCGCACAGGGGTCTTCCGGTTGCGCTCACGACGGTTCGGGTCCGTCGCCGCGTTATCGGGCACGATCGCGTGCGAATCTATCTCTTCAGCCAAACTGGTCCTCCGGCGCCTCTGCGCCGTGGCGCCTGGCTCGTCAGCACTCGATGTCGGGGCACGATGTGCGGGCTTCACCACATGTGGACGACGAGCCGTTGAGGCAATCCACGCGGGGTCCGGTCGGCGGGCTTCTCGCCTGGTGGACTTCTTGAGGCTACCCGAAGGTCACGTTTATGTCACGCTCCACGCCTGGCAATCTCCGCACAGTGCGTGGACGGATGCCTCGGCCCCCGCGACGGGCGACGATCAGCGGAGCCGCGAGGCGCGGCATCCGCTTTCCCTCAGCGGGTCTCGTCGACCAGGAAGATGTGCGATGCGATCTCGACGGGAAGCTCAAGACCCTCATCGCTGCCCTGCATCTGCACGAGCACGTAGCCCTCGTTGTAGCGGTAGTCGCCGGTGGCACCGGGCACGACGCCCGCGGCCTTCAGCTGCTGCAGCAGCTCGGGGTCGACCTGCGCCGGCTCGGCGAGGCGGCGGACCGTGCCGGTGATGGGCTCGCCGGCGTCATTGAGACGGCGCACCAGGCCTACGACACCCTGCTCGAAGCCGTTCGTCGGCACGTCGCCGAGCTGGTCGAGCCCGGGGATGGGGTTGCCGTACGGCGATTCGGTGGGGTGGCCGAGCAGCTCGACGAGCCGACGCTCGACCTGCTCGCTCATGACGTGCTCCCAGCGGCAGGCCTCTTCGTGGACGTATGCCCAATCCAGACCGATGACGTCCGACAGCAGGCGCTCGGCGAGCCGGTGCTTGCGCATCACGTCGACGGCCTTCTGCCGACCGGCGCCGGTGAGCTCGAGGGAGCGGTCCTCGGAGACCACGACGAGCCCGTCGCGCTCCATGCGCCCGATGGTCTGCGACACCGTCGGACCCGAGTGCCCGAGACGCTCCGAGATGCGCGCCCGCAGCGGCACGATGTTCTCCTCTTCGAGCTCGAGGATCGTACGCAGGTACATCTCAGTGGTGTCGATCAGATCTGTCATATCCCGGCGTCCTCGATGTCTGGAGTGTAAGGACAGCCTATCTTCTGGCACCGACCCCGAGGCGGGGCCGGCCCGCCCCGCGGCGTCCCCCGGCAGCAGGGCGTCACGGGCTGTCACGCGGACGAGACGGCGCGGTGCGCCTCTCTAGAATCGACGCATGGCGCACATCGAGCTTCCCCGAGAGATCCTGCCCGTCGACGGACGCTTCGGGTGCGGCCCCTCCAAGGTGATCCCCGCCCACCTCGAAGCCCTCGCGGGCAAGGGCGCGGCCCTCCTCGGCACCTCGCACCGCCAGGCTCCGGTGAAGGATCTGGTCGGTCACGTGCGCGCGGGTCTGCGCGACCTGTTCCGCGTCCCGTCGGGCTACGAGGTGATCCTCGGCAACGGCGGATCGACGGCGTTCTGGGATGCCGCGGCCTTCGGCCTCATCGAGAAGCGGAGCCAGCACCTCGTGTTCGGCGAGTTCGGCAGCAAGTTCGCCAAGGCCGCGGGGGCGCCGTGGCTCGAGGCGCCCGACGTCCGCGAGGTGCCCGCCGGCACCCGCACCGCCGCCGAGGCGGTCGACGGCATCGACGTGTACGCGTGGCCGCACAACGAGACCTCGACCGGGGTCGCCGCGCCCGTCACCCGCGTGCACGGCGACGACGGCGCGCTCACGGTCATCGACGCGACGAGCGCCGCCGGCGGGATCGACTTCTCGATCCACGAGGCCGACGTGTACTACTTCGCCCCGCAGAAGAACCTCGGCTCGGACGGGGGCCTGTGGTTCGCGATCGTGTCGCCGGCGGCGATCGAGCGCATCGAGCGCATCGCCGCGTCGGGGCGCTACATCCCCGAGTTCCTCAGCCTCAAACAGGCCGTCGACAACTCGCGGCTCAACCAGACGCTGAACACGCCGGCGCTCACGACGCTGTTCCTCCTCAACGAGCAGCTCCGCTGGATCAACGGCAGCGGCGGCCTGCAGTGGGCCGACGCCCGCACCCGCGAGTCGTCGCAGGCGCTGTACGACTGGGCCGAGGCATCCGCTTTCGCAACGCCGTTCGTCGCCGACGCGGCCAACCGCTCCCCCGTCGTCGTGACCATCGACTTCGACGACTCCGTCGATGCCGCCGCCGTCGCCAAGAGCCTCCGCGCGAACGGCATCGTCGACACCGAGCCCTACCGCAAGCTCGGCCGCAACCAGCTGCGCGTCGCGACGTTCGTGTCGATCGACCCCGACGACGTGCGTCAGCTGATCCGCTGCATCGACTACACGGTGGAGCGGCTGGGCTGATCCACCGGATCAGAAGGGATGCCGCGACCCGCGGCATCCCGTGCGCGCACGTCCGCGTCATCGCCGCTGCCGGCGAGCGGTGACGGGACGGGCGAGAGCACGGCCGACAGGATCGCCTCGATGGCGAACTCCGACGCGTGCGCGAGGTCGACGGCGTCGGGGTCGAGCAGCCACTGCACCTGCAGCCCGTCCATCACGGCGAGGATGCTCGCCGACGCCAGGCCGACGGTCTCAGGCGCGGGGATGCCCCGTTCGGCGCAGACGACGGCGAACGCGTGGGCCACTTCCGCCCGCAGGGTCTGGTAGCGCTTCTCGAAGAAGTCCCGTCCCGGGTGGTCGTCGGTGACCGACTCCGCCGAGAGCACGACGTACGCCTGCACGATGCCGGCACGGTGCGCGTTGACGAAAGCCGTGCGCACGAGGTGTCGGAACAGCGCCAGTCCGTCAGGGATGTGCTTCTCGTCGAGGTCGGCGACGTCGGTCTCATCGCGGTGCTGCAGCACCTCGAGGAGCAGCTCGTGCTTCGAGCCGAAGTGGTGGAGGATGCCCGCGTGGGTCATGCCGACCTGGTCGGCGATCTCCTGGAGCGTTCCTCCGGTGAATCCCTTGCTGCCGAAGATCTCGACCGCGGCATCGAGGATGTCGCGTCTTCGGGCGAGTGTCTCGGGCCGCGAGCGCGGCTGCCGACGCTGTCCTGCCATGGGTCGGCACCCCCTTCTTCGCCGGTGTCGACTGCGACTTCGCCGGCGCCTGTGAGTCTACGCACGGCCTTCGCGTGCACTGCGGAACACCCTACTTGCAAAAGTTACTTACTTGATTGTAAGTTGATCCGGCAATCACCTCTCGACGCCGTCGTCACGTTGCGGTACACGGCGTCGTGCACACATCACGAAGGAGAAGCAATGAGGCTCAGGACCCCCCTCCTCGCCATCGGCCTCGCCGCGGCGATCGCGCTGACCGGCTGTGCCGCCGGCGGCGGTGGCGACTCACCGTCCGAGGACGGCGCGTCGCTCACGATCGCCAAGCCGGATGGCCCGATCACGACGGAGACGAACAACCCGTTCGTCGCCGACGCGTCCGCCATGCGCCTCGGATACGCCAACGCGATCTTCGAGCCGCTGGGCATCGTCAACCTCGTCGACCCGAGTGCCGACGTCGTGCCGTGGCTCGCGTCCGAGATCACGTGGTCGGAGGACTACCGCTCGGTTCAGCTGACCGCGCGTGAGGACGTCACCTGGAACGACGGCGAGCCCTTCACGGCCGAAGACATCGCCTTCACGTTCCAGCTCACGAAGGACAACCCCGCCCTCGACACGACAGCGCTGCACATCAGCGACGTCGCGGTGGACGGCGACACCGCCACCGTCTCGTTCGAGAACCCCATGTACATCAAGCAGGACAAGGTCCTGCACAAGCTCATCGTCCCCAAGCACATCTGGGAGAGCGTCGACGACCCGACCACGTTCGTCAACGAGGAGCCGGTCGGCACCGGTCCCTACACGCTGACCAACTTCGACTCGCAGGCCGTCGAGCTGACCGCCCGCGACGACTACTGGGGCGGCGAGCTCGCCGTGCCGACCCTGTACTACGTCTCGTACGCCGACAACACGGCGCTGACGACCGCGCTCGCCAACGGCGACGCCGACTGGGCGCAGGCGTTCATCCCGAACGTCCAGTCCGCCTTCCTCGACAAGGACGAGAACAACGTGTACTGGGCCCCCGCGGGCTTCGGCATCGACACGATGTTCGTCAACACGACGACGAAGCCGTTCGACGACGTGGCCTTCCGCCAGGCCGTCAACATGGTCATCGACCGCTCCAAGCATGCGGAGATCGCGCGCGAAGGCGGCGTGCCGGTGCTCACCTCGGTGACCGGACTGCCGACCCCCGCCGGCGACGACTACATCTCGTCGGAGTTCTCCGGCGAGGAGTTCACCGTCGATGTCGACGGCGCCAAGGCCGTGCTCGAGGGCGCCGGCTACACGTGGGACGGCGAGACGCTCGTCGACCCCGACGGCGAGCCGGTGACCTTCACGCTCTCGGTGCCGCAGGGCTGGAACGACTACGTCACGGGAATCAGCCTGATCTCCGACGCCGTCAAGCAGCTCGGGGTGGAGGCCGCCGTCGACACCCCCGACTCCGACACGTGGTGGGCCGCCAAGAGCGAGGGCGACTTCCAGGCGGTGCTGCACTGGACCGACTCGGGCGCCACGCCCTACGACCTGTACAGCGACATGATGGACGGTCGGTTCCTGAAGCCGATGGGCGAGTCGGCCGACTTCAACTTCGGCCGCTACGACAACGCCGACGCCACGGCCGCGCTGAACGAGTACGCCACGACGACGGACGACGCCGCTCGCACGGCGGCGCTCGAGAAGATCCAGAAGATCTTCGTCGAGGACGTTCCGACGATGCCGATCGGCACCCGCCCGTTCATCAGCGAGTTCAACACGCGCAGCTTCGTCGGCTGGCCGAGCGATGACGACCCGTACGTCAACGCCGACCCGACGCAGCCGACCTCGGTGTACATCCTCACCAAGCTCCAGCCCGCGGACTGAGAGCGACCGCATGCAGGGGCTGGGCCCTTCCGGCCCAGCCCCTGCATGCGTCCGGGCGCAGCAGCCCATCCCCCTTCCCGCACCTGAATCCCGAACAGTCGAGACATGACCGAAGACGTTCTGCTGACGATCTCCGACTTCAGCGTCACCTACGACGTCGACCCGCCCGTCGAGGCGGTGCGCGACGTATCGCTGGAACTGAAGCGCGGTGAGATCCTGGGCCTGGCCGGCGAATCCGGCTCGGGCAAGACCACACTGGCCTACGGCATCCAGAGACTCCTCAAGCCCCCCGCCGTCATCACCGGCGGCAGCGCCCTCTTCCACGACGCGACCGGCGAGATCATCGACATCGGCGCACTCAGCGACGACGAGATGCGCCGCTTCCGGTGGGACAAGGCGTCGATGGTGTTCCAGGGCGCGATGAACGCCCTCAACCCCGTCATCAACATCGGCCGCCAGCTCGGCGACGTGTTCACCACGCACCGTCCCGAACTCTCGCGCAGGGAGCGCACGCGCGCGTGCGGCGACCTGCTCGACCTCGTCGGCGTGGGGCGGGAGCGACTCAGGTCGTTCCCCCACGAACTGTCGGGCGGCATGCGGCAGCGCGTCATGATCGCGATGGCGCTCGCCCTGCATCCGCAGCTGATGATCATGGACGAGCCCACGACCGCGCTCGACGTGCTCGTGCAGCGCGAGATCCTGGCCCAGATCTCGGACCTGCGTCGCCAGTTCGGCTTCTCGGTCGTCTTCATCACCCACGACCTGCCGCTCCTGCTCGAGATCTCGGACCGCATCGCGGTGATGCGCCAGGGGCGCATCGTCGAGCTCGACACAGCCGAGAACATCTACCGCCACCCGCAGCACGAGTACACGAAGCGCCTGCTGTCGTCGTTCCCGAGTCTCACCGGCGACCGCGGTGATTTCGTCCGCGGTACCGACATCGGGCGCAGCGAGCGCGAAGCGGCGACCTCGGCCGAAGGAACCGACACCGCCCTGGAGGTGACCGCATGACCACTCTGGAGTTCCGCAACGTCACCAAGCGCTACCGCGTCCGCGGTGCCGGCAAGATGCTGGCGCTCGACGACGTGAGCTTCACCCTCGAGAGCGGGCGCACCATCGCGCTCGTCGGCCAGAGCGGCAGCGGCAAGTCGACGATCGCCAAGATCATCACGCAGCTCGAGCGCCAGAGCGCGGGTGACGTGCTCCTCGACGGCTCCCCCATCCCCCGCAGCGGACGCGGCCTGCGCCGCTACCGCCAGCAGGTGCGCATGGTGTTCCAGGACCCCTTCGCCTCGCTCAACCCGTACCACACCATCCGGCACCACATCGAGCGGCCCCTGCGCCTCGACAAGGTCGTTCCCTCCGATGAGATCGAGGGCGAGGTCCGCCGGCTGCTCGAGCGGGTGCGCCTGGATGCCGACAGCACGATCGACCGCCGCCCCCACGAACTGTCCGGCGGTCAGCGCCAGCGCGTCGCCATCGCGCGCGCCCTGGCCTCGCGTCCCAGCCTGCTCATCGCGGACGAGCCGGTCTCGATGCTCGATGTGTCGATCCGCCTCGGCGTGCTGAACCTCCTCGCCGATCTGCAGCGCGAGTCGAACCTGGGCGTGCTTTACATCACACACGACCTGGCGACGGCCCGGCACTTCAGCGACGAGATCATGGTGCTCAACCGCGGCAGGGTCGTCGAGCGCGGGCCGGCTGACGACGTCATCCTGAACCCGCAGGACGACTACACGAGGGCGCTGCGCAACGCTTCGCCCGACCCCGACCGTCACTTCGCGCGCACGACGGCATCCCCCGCAGGCGCCGCCGACACCGAAGGAGCCCCGGCATGAGGTTCGCGCTGCGCAAGGCCCTCTTCTACCTCTTCACGGCGTGGGCCGCCATCACCATCAACTTCCTCATCCCCCGCATGATGAAGGGCGATCCGGTCTCGGCGTACCTGGCCAAGAACCAGGGCAAGATCAGCCCCGACGCGGCGGCCGCACTGCGCACCCTGTTCGGCCTCGACACGGGCAAGAGCCTGTGGGAGCAGTACATCGACTACTGGAAGCTGCTCTTCTCGGGTGACCTCGGCCGCTCGTTCTCGCACGGCCTGGCGCCGGTGACCGACATCATCGGCACGGCCCTGCCGTGGACGGTCGGTCTGGTGGGCATCGCCACCGTCCTGTCGTTCATCCTCGGCACGGCCGTGGGTGCCGTGATCGGCTGGCGGCGAGGACGCGGATCGGATGCCGTCATCCCGGTCGCGACCTTCTTCTCGACCGTGCCCTACTTCTGGATGGGCCTCATCGCGATCGCCGTGTTCTCGTCGGCGCTGGGCTGGTTCCCGGCATCCCACGCGTACGGGAAGGGCACGAGGCCCGGCTTCAGCGCCGATTTCATCGGCCAGGTGCTGTACCACGGCGCCCTTCCGGCGATCACGATCGTCATCGCGTCGCTCGGTGGCTGGATCCTCGGCATGCGCAACATGATGATCACGGTGCTCGACGAGGACTACATCACCGTCGCGCAGGCGAAGGGCCTCTCCGACCGCAAGGTGGTCACCACCTACGCCGCGCGCAACGCGATGCTTCCGCAGCTGTCGAGCTTCGCGCTCGCCCTCGGCTTCATCGTCGGCGGCACCCTCGTGATGGAGCTGGTGTTCTCGTATCCCGGTATCGGCAAGCTGCTGCTGGACGCCACCAACGCGAAGGACTACCCGCTCATGCAGGGGGTGTTCCTCGTGATCACGCTCGCCGTGCTCGTGACCAACATCCTCGCCGACATCGCGTACGTCATCCTCGACCCGCGCGCCCGCCAGGAGGGCTGACATGACCGTTCCCACCACCACCGCGCTGGACGCCGAGACGCCGCACCCCGGCGGCGAGGGCGCTCCTGCGCTCGCTCCCACCCCGCCGGCATCGCCCGCATCGCCGTCCGCGCTCGCGCGGATCGGCTCGTCGTTCGCGATGTTCCGCAACCGCAAGTCGCTGACCGGCCTGGTGATCCTCGGCTTCTTCGTCGTCCTCGCCGTGTTCGGCGACCTCATCGCCCCCTACGGGCCGCTCGACAAGGACTACTCGGCGCTGAAGCAGCCGCCCTCGTGGCAGCATCTGCTCGGCACGAGCCACCTGGGCGAAGACATCTTCAGCCAGATCGTCTACGGCACGCGCGGCGTGCTCGTGGTCGGGCTGCTGTCGGGCGTGCTCGCGACCGCGATCGCCGTGGCGATCGGCGTCACGGCCGGCATCGTCACCGGCTGGAAGAGCGAATCGCTGTCGGCGCTCACGAACGTCTTCCTGGTGCTGCCGGGCCTGCCGCTGATGATCATCATCGCGTCCCAGTTCGACGACCCGAGCCTGCTGCTCATCGCGGCGGTGCTCGCCCTCACCGGGTGGGCCTGGGGTGCGCGCGTGCTGCGGGCTCAGACGATGTCGCTGCGCAACCGCGACTTCGTGCAGGCGGCGCGTGCCAACGGCGAGCCGCTGAGCCGCATCATCACGGTCGAGATGCTGCCCAACCTCATGGCGATCATCGCGTCGAGCTTCGTCGGCACGGTGACCGCGGCGGTGCTCGGGCTCACGACCCTCGCCTTCATCGGCGTCATCCCGATCACCAACCTCAACTGGGGCACGATCCTGTTCTGGGCGCAGCAGAACGGCGCGTTCCCGGACTACTGGTGGTGGTACCTCCCCGCAGGGCTGTGCATCGCCTTGCTCGGCATGGCGCTGTCGCTGATCAACTTCGGCATCGACGAGTACGTCAACCCGCGCCTGCGCTCGGCGGGTGAGCGCTCGCGCGCGCTGCGCAAGCAGGGCATCAAGGCGACCGCCGCTGTCACCGCGGTCCGCACCTCCCCCGCACCGGCTCGACAGGAGAACCCGTGAACGACGTTCACCACCGCCCGGAACGGCGGGGCGCCGACGGGGGCTCGCATCCGGCCTACCTCGACGTCTCGCTGCCGGTGGCCGACCGCATCGCCGATCTGCTGGGCCGCATGACGGTCGAGGAGAAGATCGGCCAGATGCTCCAGCTCGACGCGCGCGACGATCTCGAGGATCAGGTCGTCCGTCTGCACGCCGGGTCGATCCTGCACGCCTCCCCCGAGAAGGTGCTCCGTGCCCGCGAGCTGACGCTCAGCACCCGGCTGCAGATCCCGCTGCTGGTCGCCGAGGACTGCATCCACGGCCACTCCTTCTGGGAGGGCGCGACGATCTACCCCACCCAGCTGGGCATGGCGGCGTCGTGGGATGCGGGACTCGCGGAGCGCGTCGCCCGCGCGACCGCCGTCGAGGTGTCGGCCACCGGCATCCATTGGACGTTCTCGCCGGTGCTCTGCATCGCGCGGGATCTCCGCTGGGGCCGGGTCGACGAGACGTTCGGCGAGGACCCGTTCCTCATCGGCGAGCTCGCATCGGCGATGGTGCGCGGCTATCAGGGCGGTGGCCTCGAGGACCCCACGGCGATCCTCGCGACAGCGAAGCACTTCGCCGGCTACTCCGAGACCCAGGGCGGCCGCGACGCGAGCGAGGCCGACATCTCGCAGCGCAAGCTCCGCTCGTGGTTCCTGCCGCCGTTCGAGCGGGTGGCGAAGGAGGGATGCCGCACCTTCATGCTCGGCTATCAGAGCATCGACGGCGTGCCGATCACGGTCAACGACTGGCTGCTGAACGACGTGCTCCGCGGCGAGTGGGGGTACACCGGCACCCTCATCACCGACTGGGACAACGTCGGGCGCATGGTGTGGGAGCAGAAGGTGCAGCCCGACTACGCGCATGCCGCCGCTGCCGCGGTGCTCGCCGGCAACGACATGATCATGACCACGCCCGGCTTCTTCCAAGGCGCCCTCGACGCACTCGCGCAGGGGCTCGTGACCGAGGAGGCCCTCGACCGGGCGGTGACCCGCATCCTGCTGCTCAAGTTCGAGTTCGGCCTCTTCGAGGATCCGCGGCTGCCCGACCGCGAGCGCATCGCGTCGGCGGTCGGCTCCCCCGCCCACAGGGCGCTCAACCTCGAGGCGGCGCGCCGGTCGCTGGTGCTGCTGCGCAACGACGGCACGCTTCCGCTCGGCGGCGGCCTCACGGCCGGTGCGGACGGACGGCCGGATGCCGCGGCATCGGGACCCCGTCGCATCGCCGTCGTCGGGCCCCTCGCCGACGACGCGCAGACGCAGCTCGGCGACTGGGCCGGATCGTCGGGCCAGGTGGACTGGATCCCCGACGGGCACCCGCGCGAGCTGATCACGACGGTGCTGGACGGACTGCGCGCGCATGCACCCGCCGACTGGGAGATCACGCACGCGCGGGGCGCCGACATCCTCACCCTCCAGGAGGACCCGGCCGGCGCGTTCTTCCCCGACGGCCAGCCGCGGCCACAGGTCGTGGTGCCCAGCGCCCCCGACCCGCAAGCCATCGCAGAGGCGGTCGCCGCCGCCGAAGGCGCGGACTATGTCGTCGCCGTCGTCGGAGACCGCATCGAGCTGGTCGGCGAGGGCCGTTCGACTGCGACGCTCGAGCTCGTCGGCGGGCAGCTCGCCCTGCTGGAGGCGCTCGCTGCCACCGGCACTCCTCTCGTGGTGGTGCTCCTCGCATCGAAGCCGCACGTGCTGCCGCAGACGGTGACGGATGCCGCAGCCCTCGTCTGGGCGGCCAATCCGGGAATGCGCGGCGGCCAGGCCGTCGCCGAGCTGCTCCTCGGGCTCATCGAGCCGAGCGGGCGCCTGCCGATCTCGTTCGCACGTCACGCGGGCCAGTTGCCGATCTACTACAACCAGATCCGCGGCCAGCACGGCGATCGTTACGCCGATCTCACGCAGAGCCCGGCGTTCGCGTTCGGCGAGGGCCTGTCGTACGCCTCCGTCGAGTATGCGGATCTGCGGGTGATCGATCCCGAGCCGGCGCACGACGGCACCGTGCGCGCGCTCGTCGAGCTGCGCAACACCGGTGAACGACCGGCGCACGAGGTGGTGCAGGTGTACGTGCGCGACAGCGTGGCCTCGGTGAGCTGGGCCGACAAGGAGCTCAAGGCGTATCGACACGTCGACCTGCAGCCGGGCGAGACCGCGACGGTCGAGCTGTCGCTGCCGGTGGCGGACTGCACGATCGTGGATGCCGCGGGCCGGCGCCTCGTCGAAGCCGGCGAGTTCGAGCTGCTGGTGGGACCGTCGTCTCGCGACGAGGTCCTGCTCAGCGCGCGCTTCCGCGTGGCGGCCCCCGCCGACGTTCAAGCACGGGCCGCGGTTCAGGGCACGCTCGAGCGCCGCTGATCGGAACGCGAAAGGGCAGACCTCCGCGGCGCTGAGCTGCGGAATCTGCCCTTTCGCGGTTCCGGCGACGTCGTTGAGGCGGAGGCGCGTCAGTACCGGCGAGCCGTCTGCTCAGTCGCGATCTTCCTCCGCGACGGAGTAGTCGTCATCGTCGTCCGTGTCGTCCTCGTCGGAATCGTCGTCGTCCTCATCCGAGTCGTCGTCATCAGAGTCGTCGTCATCAGAGTCGTCGTCGTCCGAGTCGTCCTCATCCGAGTCTTCGTCGTCGTCGGAGTCGTCCTCATCCGACTCGTCGTCCGAGTCGTCGTCGTCTTCGGCGAGCTCGTCGATGTCGACTCCGTCGACGTCGCCGGCGTGGAGGATGGACGAGCCGTCGTCGTCGAAGTCCGAGGCGTCGAGATCGTCGACGTCGTCGAGGTCTTCGTCGTCGACGTCGTCCTCGTCGAGGTCCTCGTCGTCCTCGGCGTGCGCGACCTCGGCCAGCGCCGCCTGCGCGGCGTGGTAGTCCGCGAGCCGCACGGCCCACGGCACCCACTCGGGCGCCAGGAGTGCGCCGTCGCCGGGGAGCAGCTCGACCTCGAGCACGGTGGGATCCGCGTCCTCGACGCGCGCGAGGCTCACCGTCCAGAACCACCCGGGGTAGCCGGGCATCCGGTTCGCGAACCTCAGCGAGACCACACCGCCCGCCTCCACGCGGTAGTCGGTGGGTTCGCCGATCGTCACGGCCGCCGTGATCTCGCGGAGCGCCGCGAGCGCCAGATCGTGAGCGGCCAGCAGCTGCGGGTCGGGCTCAGCAAAGACCGTAGGCGCCTCGCCACCGGCGTCGGCGGGCTCGTCCCCTGTGTCGACGGGCTGCTCCGCGCCATCGACGTCGTCGGTGTCACCCGGCGCAACGTCATCGGTCTCGGCGACGGCACCGTCCTCGGGTGCGGGGACGTGGGACTCTTCCGACGACGCGGCGGAGGCGGCATCCGTCACCGTCTCGTTCTTCACGGAAGCAGCGGACTCGCCGTCCACCTCGGTGACGACGTCGGCAGGATCGGCCGGATCAGGCGTCGAGCTCATCAGCCACCTTGCGCAGCACGGCGGCGACCTTCTTGGCGTGGGCGCCGCTCGGGTACCGGCCGTGGCGGAGGTCGCCGCCGATGCCGTCGAGCAGCTTCACGAGGTCTTCGATGATGATCGCCATGTCGTCGGCGGGCTTGCGGGAGCGCTTGGCGAGGCTCACCGGAGCCTCCAGCACGCGCACCGACAGCGCCTGCGGACCGCGCTTGCCGTCGGCGATGCCGTACTCCAGCCGCGTGCCCGCCTTCGGTGCGGGCGTGCCGGGGGGCAGGGCCGTGGCGTGCAGGAAGACGTCCTGACCGTCTTCCGAGGTGATGAAGCCGAACCCCTTCTCCTCGTCGTAGAACCTGACCTTGCCGGTGGGCATCGAAACCTCGCTGGATCGGTCGCCGCGCGAACATCGCGACGAAACAGAGCATGACAAAAGCGGGGTCTTCCGACCCCACCACCCAGCCTAATGGACGGCCGCACATCCGGACCGGCTCGTGGACGCCAGCGGGTAGGCTGGGGCGGATGAGTACGAACCCTGCCGGCGACGTTCCCGTGCGCCGCGTCGACCGCATCCTGGCCTTCATGTCGCTGGGGCTGCTCGTGCTCTCCATCGTGAGCTTCTTCGCCATCATGATCGCCTCCGCCGCCGGGGCCGATATGAGCACCGGGGTGTGGCCTCTCGTGGGCGTCCTCGTGTACATCGCGCCCCTCGTGGCTTTCGCACTGCTGCTCGCGGTCCTGATCATGAGCTTCGTGCGAAGGGCCCGCGCCAACCGGGGAGGCTGACGCGCGTGGTCTCCGACGCGCGCGCCCTCGCGACGCGGCTCGCCGAGCTCGGTGACGCCGCGCTGGCACGGACGCTCGCGGCGCGCGGCGTCTCTGCGCAGAGCGGCTGGCACGACTTCTTCGACGCCGCCGAAGCGCTCCTCGACCCCGCCTCGATCGACCGCGCACTGACGCACCTCGACCGACGCGACCTCATCGCCCTCCACCGCGCAGCAGGCTCGCTCGACGGCCGGCCCTCGGAGCTGGCGCTGGTCGATGCGGACGGCGTCCCCTACACGGCCGTCGCCGAGCGGGTCGCCGCCGCAGCTGCCGCGGCCCCCGACGCCTTCCGCCCGCCGGCGCCACCCGCCGAGCCCGCGCCTGCGGAGCCGCGTGCGGCCGCCGCGGCCGCCGAGCGAGCATTCACAACCGCGGGCTCGCTCGCCGACATCCTGCTGGCATGCCTGCACACCCCGCTCGCGCGCACCGGTGCGGGGCCGGTCAGCGCGGTGGACCGACGGCGCCTGACGGATGCCGGGGCCATCGATGTCGCCGACGATCTCGAGGATCTGCTCGCCTCCGCGGCCGATGCGGGGCTCGCCGACGCCCGCGAGCGCGAGTGGACCGCCACCCTGGCGGGCGAGCGATGGCTGGAGGCCCCGACGCCGCAGCGCTGGGAGACGATCGCCGAGGGGTTCCGCGCGGGGCTTCCGGATGGCCTGCGCACGCCGGCACACGGCTTCGTCGTGCCTGACGCCTGGCCCGACATCTACCCGCTCGATCCCGAGTGGCCCGTTCGCGCCGCACGACTGCGCAGCATCGGCGTGCGCTGGGGACTGTTCGGACCCGACAGTTCCGCCGGCGAGTTCCCGTGGACCGCCGCGCTGCGCGCCGGGGAGCCGGCCGACGCCGCCACGATGGCCGACTACCTGCCCGCCGAGATCGACCGCGTGTACCTGCAGGCCGATCTGACCGCGATCGCTCCCGGCCCCCTCGCACCTGCCCTCGACCTTCGACTGCGGTCCATCGCCGTGCGGGAGTCCCGCGCGCAGGCATCGACGTACCGGTTCACCGCGGCGTCTGTCGGCGCCGGCATGACGGAGGGTGAGACCGCGGCATCCATGCGCGCGTTCCTCGCGGAGCTGTCCCTCACCGGCATCCCACAGCCGCTCGACTACCTCATCGAGAGCACCGCCGCACGCTACGGCCTGGTGCGCGTGAGCACCGACGACGCCACGGGTCGCACACGCGTCGAGAGCACCGATGCCGGCCTGCTCGATGCGATCGCGATCGACCAGGCGCTGCGTCCGCTCGGACTCATCGCCGACGGCGGCATCCTCACCTCGCGGGTCGCGCGCGACGCCGTGTACTGGAGCCTCGCGGACGCGCGGTACCCGGTCGTCGCCCTCGACGCGACGGGAGCTGCCGAGTCCGTCCACCGCCGCGCCGCCGTCGCGCCCTCCGTGCCCGCGGCCACTCCGGAGGTCACTTACGCGCGCCTGATCCGCACGCTGCGAGGCGGCCACGGCACGCAGGGCGAGGCGGGCTGGCTCGAACGCGAGCTCGAGCAGGCGGTGCGCGCGCGCGCCGAGATCGTGGTGGTCGTCCGCATGCCCGACGGGTCGGAGCGCTCGTTCACGCTGGAGGCCGCCGGCCTCGGCGGCGGACGCCTGCGCGGCCGCGACCGCGCCGCCGACATCGAACGGACGCTCCCCGTGTCGAGCATCGTGAGCGTCGGCGCCGCCTGAGCTCCCGGCATCCGCTCCCCGCGCCGCCCCGCCCGCCGTACCGCGAGACCGGGGAATCGCGCCGAGACCCAGGACGTCGCCCCGCGTTTCGGCGCGAATGCCTTGTCTCGACGAACCGCGGCGCCGTGACGCCCGCCGGGACACGCCGGGCGAACCTCGTCCCAGCGAGCGCCGGTAGACTGGCACGTTATGGCTGACGGCCCCCTCATCGTCCAGAGCGACCGCACGGTTCTCCTCGAGGTCGCGCACCCCGATGCGGAGAGCGCGCGGCACGAACTCGCGATCTTCGCCGAGCTCGAACGCGCCCCCGAGCACATCCACACGTACCGCATCACGCGGCTGGGACTGTGGAACGCCCGCGCCGCGGGCCACGGTGCCGACGACATGCTGGCGACGCTCGAACGGTGGTCGCGGTTCCCGGTTCCCCCGTCGGTGTCGATCGACATCTCCGAGACCGTCGGCCGCTACGGCCGCCTCGTGATCGAGCGCAACGGTGCCGACAAAGGCGGCGACGGCGAGCTGATCCTGCGGTCGACGGATGCCGCGGTGCTCGCGGAAGTGTCGAGGAACAAGCGCATCCAGCCGCTGCTGATCGGCCGCCTCTCCTCCGACGCGTTCATCATCGACGCGTGGGCACGCGGCCACATCAAGCAGGAGCTGCTGAAGATCGGCTGGCCTGCCGAGGATCTCGCAGGCTACACGCCCGGCACCCCGCACCCGATCGACCTCGCCGAGAACGGCTGGCACCTGCGGCCCTACCAGCGGCAGGCAGTCGACATCTTCACGCAGGGCGGATCGGGCGTCGTCGTGCTGCCCTGTGGCGCCGGCAAGACGCTGGTCGGGGCGGCGGCGATGGCCGACACCAAGACCACGACGCTCATCCTGGTGACGAACACGGTGAGCGCGCGGCAGTGGCGCGACGAACTCCTCAAGCGCACGTCGCTGACCGCCGAGGAGATCGGCGAGTACTCCGGTCAGGCCAAGGAGATCAGGCCGGTCACCATCGCCACGTACCAGATCCTCACCGCCAAGCGGAAGGGCGAGTACGCCCACCTCGCGCTGCTGGACGCCCTCGACTGGGGCCTCATCGTGTACGACGAGGTGCACCTGCTTCCGGCGCCGGTGTTCAAGCTCACGGCCGACCTGCAGGCGCGGCGGCGGCTCGGGCTCACCGCGACGCTCGTGCGCGAGGACGGCCGCGAAGGCGACGTCTTCAGCCTCATCGGTCCCAAGCGATTCGATGCGCCGTGGAAGGAGATCGAGGCGCAGGGCTTCATCTCGCCCGCGGTCTGCTACGAGGTGCGCGTCGACCTGCCCGCCGGCGACCGCCTGGAATACGCCGCCGCAGCCGACGACGAGCGCTACCGCCTCGCGGCGACGGCGCCCGCCAAGATCGGGGTCGTCCGCGACCTGGTGGCGCGTCACGAAGGCGAGCGCATCCTCATCATCGGCCAGTACCTCGACCAGATCGACGTGCTCGCCGAGGCGCTGAACGCCCCCAAGATCACCGGTGCGACGCCGGTGGACGAGCGCGAGGTGCTGTACCAGGCGTTCCGCGTGGGCGAGATCTCGGTGCTCGTCGTGTCGAAGGTCGCGAACTTCTCGATCGATCTGCCCGAGGCATCCGTCGCCATCCAGGTCTCGGGCTCCTTCGGCTCGCGCCAGGAGGAGGCGCAGCGCCTCGGACGCCTGCTCCGCCCCAAGCAGTCGAACCACACGGCCAGCTTCTACACCCTGATCGCCCGCGACACGGTCGACCAGGACTTCGCTCAGAATCGCCAGCGGTTCCTCGCCGAGCAGGGATACGCCTACACGATCCTCGACGCCCACTCGTTGGCCGCCTGACGAGCGGCGTCCGGATGCCGCGTCTGGACGCTGTCGGAGGCATCCGGTAGACCAGACCCATGCCCGAGAACAATCGCATCGATCTCGTCGAACTGCCCGCCGCCGACCCGGCCGCGCTGACGGCTGCGCGCGAATTCTACGAATCCGCGTTCGGCTGGACCTTCACCTCGTACGGTGACGGGTACGCCGACACATCCGACAGCGGTGTGGCGTTCGGTCTCAACGGGTCGGCTGATTCGACGCAGCAGGCAGCGGCGCTCCCGGTCCTGTTCGTCGACGATCTCGAGGCGGCGCGGGCCCGTGTCGCCGAGTCGGGCGGCACGATCCGCCACGACATCTACGGCTTCCCGGGCGGACGCCGCTTCCACTTCGTGGATCCGGCGGGCAACGAGCTCGCCGTGTGGTCGCACGACCCTGCCGGCTCGACCGCGTCGTAGGGCCGTCCCCTCTCGAGCGCGTGGACGAGACGCCGGCCACCTAGCGCGCCGTGTAGCGCAAGAAGACGAACCCCTCGTCGTCGGTCACGACGCCCGCGAGTGCGAACCGTCGGTCGGACTCCCCCGCGCCCTGTGCGATGCGTCCCGCGTCCCCGCCCACGAATCGGGGAGCCAGCGTGAGACACACCTCGGCGACAAGTCCGGCATCGAGCAGATCGCCGAAGAGGTGCGGCCCGCCCTCGCATAGCACCCGGGTCCAGCCGCGGCGCGTGAACTCGTCGAGCATCGCGGCGAGGTCGACCTCCTGGTCGCCGCACGCGATCACATCGGCCACGGAATCGAAGAGCCTGCCGCGGGCGGCGGCCGCGGCATCCGTCGTCACGATCACGGGGCGGCGCACGGCGTCGGCGAAGACCGCATCGCCCGGGTCCAGCTGCAATCGGCCGCTCACCACGGCGATCACCGGCTGGTCGTCGAGGTCTCTCGCCTGTCGCCACCGAACGTCGTCGACATCGACCCGGAGTCCCCCATAGCCCTCGGCGCGCACCGTGCCGGCACCGACGAGCACGACGTCGGCCATGGTGCGCAGCACCTGCATGACGGCGCGGTCGGTGCCGCCGCCGAGGGCGCCGCTGCGCCCGCCGAGCGTCACGGCGCCATCCGCGCTCGAGACGAAGTTCATGCGCACGTGCGACCCCGCGCGGCCGGGCAGCTCGTACGCCGCGAAGAGTTCCTGACGGGTCGGCATCACTCGTTCCCCTCGGCGCGCGCGTTGTGGAGCTCGTACGCGGGATCGCGCCAGCCGAGCATCGCCTCCACCATGCGCATCGCGTCGACGGTCTCGCCCACGTTGTGAGCGCGCACGATGCGAGCCCCCTGCAGCACGCAGAACACCGCGGCGGCGAGCGAGCCCGAGAGGCGATCGCCTCGCGCGCGGTCGAGCGTCTCACCCACGAAGTCCTTGTTCGACAGGGCGACGAGCAGCGGGGCGCCGAGCACGGAGAGCTCGCCGAGCCGGCGTGTGAGCTCCAGCGTCTGGCGTGTGCTCTTGTTGAGGTCGTGACCCGGGTCGAGCACGATGCGATCGCCCGGCACGCCGTGCGAGAGCGCGAGGTCGCGCCGCGCGGCGAGGAAAGCCGCCACGTCGCCGACCACGTCGCCGTAGCGCGGGAGCGGATGCGGCGTGCGGGGCGCCGCGAGGCTGTGGGCGATGACCACGCCGGCACCGCCGCGCGCGATAACGTCCGCCATCGCGGGATCATGCAGCCCCGTGGTGTCGTTGATGATCGCCGCCCCCGCCTCGATCGCCGCGCGTGCGACCTCCGGATGGAACGTGTCGACGCTGACCCGCGCGATCGGCGCGAGCTCGCGCACGACCGGCACGACCCGCGCGATCTCCTCCTCCACCGGCACCGGCGGGCCGGGTGCGAACTTGACGCCGCCCACATCGACGATCTCGGCGCCCGCCTCGACGGCGGCGACGCCCGCGGCGACCGCGGCATCGAGTGCGAAGGTGGCACCGCGATCGTAGAAGGAATCGGGCGTGCGGTTCACGATCGCCATCACGGCGATGTGCTGCGAGAGATCGAGGGGCCCACCGGGAAGGTCGAGCGTCCCCGCGAGCAGTCCGGGTGTCGTGTCGGGAGCGAGCGTCACGGGAGCAGGCTATCCAGCGGCACGTCCCCGTCCCGCAGGCGCTCCGCGTCGACCCGCTCCCCCGAGCGGATCAGCGACTGCACCGTCTCGTTGACGTCCCAGACGTTGACGTTCATCCCCGCGACCACGCGACCCCGGCCGGACGAATCGGCAGCGTCGACCCAGAACGCGACGAACTCGCGGGCGGCGAGATCACCGCGGATAACGAGCTCGGCATCCGCCATGAGCGGTGCGTAGCCCGACAGCTCCATGCCGAGGTCGTACTGATCGGTGTAGAAGTACGGGATGTCGTCGAAGGATGCCGGCATGCCGAGCATCGCTCGAGCCGCGACCTTGCCCGCGTTCAGCGCGTTGGCCCAGTGCTCGCTGCGCAGATGGCGCTGCAGCACCGGGTGGAACGGATTGGCGACGTCCCCTGCCGCGTACACGTCGGGTGCGCTGGTGCGCAGCGCCGCATCGGTGAGGACGCCGTTGAGGATGTCGAGGCCGGCGGCCTCGGCGAGTGCGGTGTCGGGCGCCGCGCCGACGCCGATCAGCACGAGGTCTGCGGGGAGGGTCTCACCGTCGACGACCACCCCGTCGGCACGGTCCGACCCGGTGATCCGCTCCACCGCGACGGACGTGCGCAGGTCGACGCCGTGCTCGAGGTGCAGCGTGCGGAAGACCTCCCCCATCTCGGGGCCGAGAGCGGCGGCCAGCGGCACGTCATCGCGCTCGAGGATCGCCACCTCGTTGCCGAAGCCGCGCGCGGTGGCGGCGACCTCCATGCCGATCCAGCCCGCACCGATCACCACGAGCCGTCGTCCGCCGCCGCGCAGCTCCGCTGCGAGCGTCTGCGAGTCGTCGAGGCGACGCAGCGTCATGACGCCGGGAAGCTCGTGGCCCGGGAGGGGGATCATGCGCGGCGTCGCGCCGGTCGCCAGCAGCACCGTGTCGTAGTGCAGACCGCTCCCGTCCGCGAGCTGCACCGTGTGCGCCGCGGGGTCGAGCGCGGTCGCGGCCACACCGCTGACGAGACGGATGCCACGTTCGGCGTACCAGTCCGCAGGGTGCAGGATGACGGCATCCATCCCCTCGCTTCCGGCCAGGTACCCCTTCGACAGCGGCGGCCGCTGATAGGGCGGGTGCGGCTCGGCGGCGACGATCGTGATGTCGCCGTCGAAGCCCTCTTCGCGCAGCGCCTCGGCAGCGGTCCCGCCCGCGAGGCCTCCTCCGATGATCAGCATGTGGCTCATGACGATTCCTCTCGTCGGTGTCGTGTCAGGCCGGGCGCGCGGCCCCCGTGAACCGCGCCTGAACGGCGCGGTCATGTGCGAACTCGCCGCGGAACGCCGAGGTCGCGGTCAGCGCGGTCGCCGTGCGCACGCCCCGCGCCGACATGCACAGATGCTCCGCTTCGAGCACCACGCCGACGCCGCGAGGAGTCAGGGCCGTCTCGAGCGTGCGCGCGATCTGCATGGTCAGAGACTCCTGCACCTGCAGCCCACGGGCATGGTGCTCGACGACGCGCGCCAGCTTCGACAGGCCGACCAGCCGCTCACCGGGCAGGTAGCCGACGGCGGCTGTGCCGCGGAACGGCAGCAGGTGATGGCGGCAGAGCGAGACGAACGGGATGCCGTGCACCACGACGGGCTCGTCGTACCCGTCGTCGTTCGCGAAGGTGGTCATCTCGAACGGCTCCGACGACAGCATCTCGATGAGGGCGTCGGCCACCCGTCGCGGCGTGTCGGCGAGGTCGCCGTGGTCGGGATCGTGCCCCAGCGCGACGAGCAGGTCGGCGACGGCCGCCATCGCAGCCTCGCGATCGACCGTGGCGTCGTCGGTGACCGCGTGCAGCGGTGCGGCGGAGGCAGCGATCGACATCATCCGACTCCTTCGGGTGAGCACGAACGGCTCGCCTGGCCCTGACGCTAGGTGCCTCGGATTCTTTTGTCAAGGTTTCTGCTTTTAGAGGTAGACTCCGGCCGTGGGCATCCTCACTCCCCAGCGCGTCGATGCGGTCGCCGCCCTGGCCGACGCGCAGAGACGCGAGCTGTACCGCCTGGCCTCGCAACGCCCCATCAGTCGCGACGACGCCGCCTCGGCTCTGGGCATCCCGCGCAGCACGGCGGCGCTGAATCTCGACAGACTCGCGGATGCCGGACTCCTGACGGTCGAGTACGCCCGGCGCTCCGGGCGCACCGGGCCAGGTGCCGGGCGGCCCGCGAAGCTCTACCGCGCGAGTGCGGCCGAGCTCGCCGCCACGATTCCCGAACGCCACTACGAACTGGCCGGCGAACTGCTGGCCGCCGCCGTGCAGCACGCGGATGAGAAGGGGATCCCGGTGCGCACCGCACTGGCCACCGAGGCCTTCGCCGCGGGCGCCGCCATCGGAGCCGGCCGGCCGAGCCTCGAGGGGGCCCTCACCGCGTGCGGCTATGCGCCCCGCGCGCTCGGACAGCATGAACGCGACGACACGGCATCCGGCGACGAACCCGACATGTCCGCGGAAGATCCGGGCGACATCGTTCTCGAGAACTGCCCCTTCCACGCCCTGGCTGCGCGCCACACCGACCTCATCTGCGGCGCCAATCTCCAACTCGTCCGCGGCCTCGCGACAGCGACGGGCGACCCGCGCACCCCCGTTCTCGCCCCCGCCGCCGGACGATGCTGCGTCGAGATCCGTTCCACCGCGGGATGACGATTTCGGGGCCGCGGCGCCGATATCCAGACGCCGCATCGGTTCCGCCGACATAATGAGGGCATGACCGCACCGCGCATCCTCGTCGTGGACGACGAACCGAACATTCGCGATCTGCTGATCACGAGCCTGCGATTCGCCGGATTCCAGGTACGGGCCGTCTCGAACGGCGCACAGACGATCTCCGCCGTCCTCGAAGAGGAGCCGGACCTCATCATCCTCGATGTGATGCTGCCCGACATGAACGGGTTCAGCGTCACCAAGCGCCTCCGCGGCGCCGGCTACACCGCGCCGATCCTCTTCCTCACCGCGAAGGACGAGACCGAGGACAAGATCACCGGCCTCAACGCCGGCGGCGACGACTACGTCACCAAGCCCTTCAGTCTCGACGAGATCGTGGCGCGCATCCAGGCGATCCTCCGCCGGACGATGCAGGCGGACGAGGAGTCCGTCATCCGCGCCGGCGAGATCACGATGGACCAGGACACGCACGACGTCCAGGTCGGCGAGGCGTCGATCGACCTCAGCCCCACCGAGTTCAAGCTGCTGCGCTACCTCATGCTGAATCCCAACCGCGTGCTCTCGAAGGCGCAGATCCTCGACCACGTCTGGGAGTACGACTTCAACGGCGACGCCGGCATCGTGGAGAGCTACATCTCGTACCTCCGTCGCAAGATCGATCCGCACTCGACGGAGCCGCTCATCCAGACCAAGCGCGGCTTCGGCTACATGCTGAAGGCCGGCAAGACCGCGTAACGCGGCTCGAGCGAGGGGGACGACCTGGCGCAGAAGCCCGACGCGATCACCCGGTGGTGGCGCGGCACGAGTCTGCGCGCCAAGGTCACCGGGGTCACTGTCGCGCTCCTGGCGATCGGCCTCATCGCCGCCGGCGTCGGCACGGCGGCGTTCCTGCGCAACTCGCTCGTCGACGGCGTCGACACCCAGGTCGACTCGCTCGCACGGACGGATGCTGCAGGCCCGCTGCTCGATCTGAGCGCGAACGAGGGGGACCTCAAGGCCCAGCCGATCACGAACGCGCCCCAGACGGATTATTTCGTCGCGGTGTACGAACCGACGCACGGGACGCTGCTCGAGACCGCAGGTGGTCGAGGGGGTCCAGAGCCGGCTTTCCCGTCCGAGTTCCCTCTCGACGTCGCGCAGTCGCAGGAGCTGCAGATCAAGACGCTCTCCTCCGAGGACGGCGACACCGAGTTCCGCGCGACTGTCACGGTGCAGGAACTGGCCAACTCGGGACTGCTCTACACGCAGATGGTGGCCGTCCCCCTCGCCACCGTGAACCGCACCATCGCCTCGTACATCGGGATCTACAGCATCCTGGCCCTGCTGATCCTCGTGGGCGGCGCCGTCGCGACGCGCTACCTCGTCACGCTCACCTTCCGCAGCCTCGGCCAGGTCGAATCCACCGCCGACGCGATCGCGGCCGGTGACTTCAGCCTGCGCATGACCGACATCGAGCCGACGACGACCGAGGTCGGTCGCCTGAAGACCGCGATCAACGCGATGCTCGACCGCGTCGACGCCGCCCTCACCCAGCGCGACGCCACCGTGCGGCAGATGCGGCGGTTCATCGGCGACGCCAGCCACGAACTGCGAACGCCGCTGGTCACCGTGCGGGGCTACGCCGAGCTGTACCGCATGGGCGCGGTGCGCGGCGACGAGGACGTCGCCCAGTCGATGGAGCGCATCGAGAAGGAGGCCATCCGCATGGGCCTCCTCGTCGAGGATCTGCTCGCCCTGGCACGCCTCGACGAGCGTCGCGATGTCGCCATCGGCCCGGTCGATCTGCGGCCGGTCGCACGAGACGCCGCCCTCGACGTGCGGGCGGCCGCGCCGGCACGCCCTGTGACCGTCATCGACACCACGCTGGAAGACGCCGCCGCAGCCGCCGTCACGGAGTCGACGGCCACCTCCGACGACAAGCGGCGAGCGGGCAGCCCGTCGGCCATCTCCCGGGCCGGAGCGACCCTCTCGCTGCTGCGGAGGCGGCCCAAGCCCCTGCCGGCGACGGGTGCCGTGCCGACGGCCGCATCCCCGCTCCTTCCGGAGGCCGACGCCGACATCCCATCGGCAGACGAGCTCGAGCCGGTGGTGCTCGGCGACGAGAACCGCATCCGGCAGGTCGTCGCCAACCTGCTCGGCAACGCGCGACGCTTCACCGCCGAGGACTCGCCAATCGAACTGCGCGTCGGTGTCGATGCCCGCGCCCGCATGGGGTGGATCGAGATCGCCGATCACGGCGAGGGCGTGCCCGATCAGATCAAGGACAAGATCTTCCAGCGCTTCTGGCGCGCGGACACCTCACGCACGCGCGAGACCGGCGGATCGGGCCTCGGCCTCTCGATCGTGGCGTCCATCGTCGAGGCGCTCCACGGGTCTGTCGACGTCGTCGACACCCCGGGCGGAGGTGCGACGTTCCGCGTGGCCTTCCCACTGGCCGACGCCCGCGCAGCCGTGGAGCACGTCGACATTCCGACCCAGCCGATGCGGCGTGTGGAAAGCCCGCTCGAGTAGAGGGTCGCTGGAGTCTCCTCCCCAGCCGGCGCCGCGTGTCCACCATCCCCAGATGACGACGGATGCCGCTCCCCGCCCCGTGCGGACGCCTAGCGTTGCGGTCACCGCGGTTCGGCATCCGGCCTCCGCACGTTGATCAGGAGCCCCGAATGGCCGTCTTCACCGTCGACAGCGACAGCATCCTCACCTCGACCGCCACGGTGCGCGGCACGATCGACCGTCTGCAGGCGGAGTCGAACGCGATGCTCGCACAGCTGACGCAGCTGCAGTCGTCGTGGACCGGCTCCGCTGCAGTGGCGTTCGCGGGCGTCGTCGACCAGTGGCGCGCCACGCAGCGTCAGGTCGAGGAGTCGCTCACGAGCATCAACGCGTCGCTCGCCGCCGCGGGCCGGCAGTACGCCGACACCGAGCTGGCCACGACGAGCCTCTTCCGCTGACCCGGTCGGCACAGACGCAGAACGGCCCCTCCGCGAAGAGGGGCCGTTCTGTGAACGCGTTACGCGATGGGCTGGATCAGAAGTCCATGCCACCGGTCGGGTCGCCGGCCGGAGCCGAGACCTTCTCCGGCTTGTCGGCGACGACGGCCTCGGTCGTGAGGAAGAGGCCGGCGATCGACGCGGCGTTCTGCAGCGCCGAACGGGTCACCTTGGCGGGGTCGATGATGCCCTGTGCGAACAGGTCGCCGTACTCGCCCGTGGCGGCGTTGAGGCCGTGTCCGAGCGGAAGCTCGGAGACCTTGTTCGCCACGACGCCCGGCTCGAGACCGGCGTTGAGTGCGATCTGCTTCAGCGGAGCCTCGATCGCGACGCGCACGATGTTGGCACCGGTCGCCTCGTCACCCGTGAGCTCGAGCGCGTCGAGAGCCTTGCGACCCGACTGGATGAGCGCGACGCCACCACCGGCGACGATGCCCTCCTCGACGGCTGCCTTCGCGTTGCGCACGGCGTCCTCGATGCGGTGCTTGCGCTCCTTCAGCTCGACCTCGGTGGCCGCGCCCGCCTTGATGACGGCGACGCCGCCGGCGAGCTTGGCGAGGCGCTCCTGGAGCTTCTCGCGGTCGTAGTCGCTGTCGGTGTTGTCGATCTCGCGGCGGATCTGGGTCACGCGACCCTCGATCTGCGCTGCGTCGCCCGCACCCTCGACGATCGTGGTCTCGTCCTTGGTGACGATGACCTTGCGTGCACGGCCGAGCAGGTCGAGGGTGGCGTTCTCGAGCTTGAGACCGACCTCCTCGGTGATGACCTGGCCGCCCGTGAGGATCGCGATGTCCTGCAGCTGCGCCTTGCGACGGTCGCCGAAGCCGGGAGCCTTGACGGCGACCGACTTGAAGATGCCGCGGATCTTGTTGAGCACGAGGGTCGCGAGAGCCTCGCCGTCCACGTCCTCGGCGATGATGACGAGCTCCTTGCCGTCCTGGATCACCTTGTCGACGATGGGCAGAAGGTCCTTGATGTTGGAGATCTTCTGGTTCGCGATGAGGACGTAGGCGTCTTCGAAGACGGCTTCCTGGCGCTCGGGGTCGGTGACGAAGTAGGGGTTGATGTAACCCTTGTCGAACCGCATGCCCTCGGTGAGCTCGAGCTCGGTGCCGAACGTCTGCGACTCCTCGACGGTGACGACGCCTTCCTTGCCCACCTTGTCGATGGCCTCGGCGATCAGCGCGCCGATCTCCGGGTCAGCGGCCGAGATCGAGGCGGTCGCAGCGATCTGCTCCTTGGACTCGACCTCCTTGGCGGACGCGAGAAGCTCGGCGGTGATGGCGGCGACGGCCTTCTCGATGCCCTTCTTGAGCGAGATGGGGTCGGCGCCGGCTGCGACGTTGCGCAGGCCCTCGCGCACGAGCGCCTGAGCGAGCACCGTCGCGGTGGTCGTGCCGTCACCGGCGACGTCGTCGGTCTTCTTGGCGACCTCCTTGACGAGCTCCGCGCCGATCTTCTCGTACGGGTCGTCGAGTTCGATCTCCTTGGCGATGGAGACACCGTCGTTCGTGATCGTGGGGGCGCCCCACTTCTTCTCAAGCACGACGTTGCGACCGCGCGGGCCGAGCGTCACCTTGACGGCGTCGGCCAGGATGTTGAGGCCGCGCTCGAGGCCACGGCGGGCCTCCTCGTCGAAAGCGATGATCTTTGCCATGTGTGTGTCGTCCCTCCGGAACGTTGGCTCTGGGTATTAGCACTCAACAATCACGAGTGCTAAATCATTCTGGCACTCGACCCTATCGAGTGCAAGCCGCGATGACGGATGCCGAAACACGAGGAGACGGGATGCCTCGCGGCATCCCGTCTCCTCGTCGGGTTCAGCGCAGAGCGCTGTGACAGTCGTTCAGACGACGCGCACGGCCTCCGCCTGGGGGCCCTTCTGGCCGGATCCGACCTCGAACTCCACGGTCTGCCCCTCTTCGAGCACGCGGAAGCCCGTCATGTCGATGTTGGAGTAGTGGACGAAGACGTCCTGGCCGTCCGTGACGGTGATGAAGCCGAATCCCTTCTCGGCGTTGAACCATTTGACGGTGCCCTGGGTCATGCGAATCTCCTGTAGCCGGCGGTGCAGGGCTTCATCGTATGCAGGCAAAAAGAGGGCCTCGACGCGATTCGTCACTTGTTGACACGCAGGAACACAAGTGTTTACCGGCGCGAAACACACCCGGTCGAGCGGTCAGGGCGTGGGAGTCGGAGCCTGCCCGGCCGCGGTGCGATCGAGACCGATCACGACGGTCAGCTGAGGCACGTCGGGCGAGGTCGCCGGATAGGCCTCGCTCTGCTCGATCGCGGCGCCGCCGATGACGCCGGCGAGTCCCGCCGCCGCCGCCTCGTCCGCCGGGTCGACGTAGAAGACCGTGGTCGTCGGGAAGTCCTGCGAACCCGCCTCACCCGCGGTGACCTTGTCATCGGCCCAGCCCGCACCGGTGACCACGTCCTTCATCTGCGTGGCCAGTCCCTGCTCGGGCGTGGCGTTGAGGATCATGACGTCGTAGTTCACGTCGATGACGGGAGTGACCTCGGGCACCGGCGCGACGGTGGGAGTGGGGGTCGGGACCAGGTCGATCCGACCGGAGGCGAGCAGCGTGCCGAAGATGCCGATCACGACGAGGACGACGGTCGCCAGCGCTGCCCACAGCAGCACCACCCAGCCGCGCATGCGCGGGTTCTCCGCCCGGTGAGCGCCGACGCGGTCCGTCTCCGGCACATCGTCGAAGCGATCCCGAGGGTAGCTGGTGGTCGGCACCCGTCGATGCTACCCGGCGAAGGCTGGACGTCCCGCGCGCGACAGCCCGTCCCGCCCCAACCGGCGCCGGAGGCCGTCAGCGCGCATCGGCGGCGCGGGCGGCGCGCTCGTGCACGCGTGCATCGCGCAGCCGCCGGAGCCGCTTCACGAGCATCGGATCGTGCTCCTGCGCCTCGGTCGTGTCGATCAGCCGCCCGAGCAGCTGGTAGTAGCGCGCTGGCGAGATGCCGAGCTCCGCCCGGATCGCCTCCTCCTTGGCCCCCGCGTGCCGTCGCCACTCGACCTCGAAGTCGAGGAGGGCGCGATCGCGGTCGGTCAGGGGCACGCGTCCACGCTAGCCCGCGGCATCCGTCCGGCCGGTGCGCCACGCGCGCCAGTGCGCGAACGCGCCGAGCGGATCCACCGCCGCAAGCGGCTGCCCGTCGCGACCGAGCACGAAGCCACCCCACGTGCCGGGGTCGACAGGCGGTCGCCACCGCTGGTGCAGCGCCGGCGGGTCGATCGTGATCCACACCGCTCGCCGTCGGAAGCCGAGCGCCGCCACGGCGTCCAGCAGCCGTTCGCGCTCCGCGCGCGGGATGTGCGGGAGCACCCCTGGGGTCGTCACGACGAGCGTCGCGCCCGCAGGGGCTCCCGCGACAGCCGCATGCAGCACAGCGGGGTCGGAGGCATCGCCGGCCATCAGCAGCGGCGGCTCTGCCGCGACGATGTCGAGGGCCGCGCCGATCCGCTCGGCGCGGCCCGACTCCCCCGGCCACACCAGGCTCGTGAGGAAGCGGCGGTCGTCCGCGTCGGCGGCGTCGAGCGGATGGAGGTCGATCCCGGCCCGCCACACCACCTGCGGCATGCGCAGAGGCGGGTCTCCGGTGACATCGCAGTCGAGCACCACCCTCGACGCTCCATCGGGCGGATCCAGCGCGTGGAGACCGTCGCCGGCGCGATAGCGGTACGAGTAGCGGTCGGGATACAGGCACAGTCCCGCGCTCGCGCCCACCTCGAGCAGGGCGATCGGCCCCGGCACGGTGGCCAGCGCCGGCAGCAGCACCGCGCACCGCTGCGGCTCGTTGGTCTGCAGGCGGCGGACGGATGCCTCGGCCACGACCTCGTCGGCGTGTGCGCGCAGCCATGCGGCCCAGACGGGAAAGGCCTCTTCCGGTGCCCCGAGCATGCGTGTCACGGCGAAGACGAGCGGCGGCTGGCGATGCGCCGCAGGAATGCGCGCGAGGATCGCGGCGAGCCCGGGATCGGCGGCGACTCCGCCGGCCCAGTCCGCGTAGAGGGGCGAGCGTCCGGGCGCCTCGTCACGCGCGAACCGCGCGTACCGATCCGCCACCGCGGCGGTCGCGGCATCCGGGTCCGTCATCCCGCCATCCTCGCCCATGCGTCCGGCGCTCGGTTCGGGGCGCTCCGCGAACGTTCGGGGCGCACGCGACACGCCCCGGAGGCCGATGGCGCGCCCCGAACCCCGGCTGCCACGACCCGCCACCCCAGCGGCTGAGGTTGAATGGAACCTGCAGTGCACGGCCGGACGCCGTGTCGAGGAGGAACCATGACCTACGCCGTCGACAAGAGCGACGCCCAGTGGCGGGAAGAACTCACCGCCGAGCAGTACGCGGTGCTGCGAGAAGCAGGCACCGAGCGGCCGTGGACCGGCGAGCTGCTCGACGAGAGCCGTGCCGGCCTCTACACCTGTGCGGCATGCGGTGCCGAGCTCTTCCAGAGCGGCACGAAGTTCGACTCGCACTGCGGGTGGCCGAGCTTCTACGAGTCGATCCGCCCCGAGGCGGTCGAGCTGATCGAAGACAACAGTCACGGGATGGTCCGCACCGAGGTGCGCTGCGCGAACTGCGGCTCGCACCTCGGCCACGTGTTCCCCGACGGCTTCGGCACCCCGACGGGCGACCGCTACTGCATGAACTCGCTCTCGCTGGACTTCACGCCCGGCGACGACGCCGCCACCGCCTGATGCCCGCAGCACGGGAGGCCGCGCTCGCGCGTCGGTCGTGGTCGAAGGTGACAGACGAGGCGCCGACGCACGACGAGCTGCTGCAGTTGGTGGCGGCCGCCGGCCGGGTCGCCGACCACTCGTCACTGCGGCCCTGGCGGCTCATCGAGCTGCGCGGCGACGATCGTGATCGACTGGGTCGCGCGATCAACAAGGCGGATGGCGAGAAGGGCGTCTCCTCGAAGCCGCTGCGCGCGCCCGTGCTGATCGCCGTCGTCGCCAGCTATCGCAAGAGCCACAAGGTGCCACGGTGGGAGCAGGAGGCCGTCGCCTCCGGCGTCGCGCATGTGCTGAGTCTGTTGCTCGACGAGGCCGGCTGGGGCGTCATCTGGCGCACCGGCCACTACACCCGCGCGAAGGCCGTCGCGAAGGCGCACGGCCTCAAGAAGAACGAGGAGCTCCTCGGCTGGCTCTACGTCGGCGGCAAGCCGGCGAGGTCGCGGCCGGAGCGCCGCAAGGCCGTCGACGCCGGCGCGCTGCTCACCCGCATGCCCTGAGCCGACGGCACCGCTCGGCCACGCCGACGATGCGGTGCGGCCGTCAGGAGTGAGGGACACGAACGGATGCCGCGGCTCCTCCTGTCCACCGACGGGATGAGCCGCGAGCGACCGGCGGCCGGCCGGGAACCTCAGGCGGCGAGCTGCTCCCGGAGGCGGTCGACGTGCCCCTTCGGGTCCACACCGTACTCGGCCGACTCGAGCGTCCCGTCGCCGGACAGCACGAAGGTCGACCGGATGAGGCCCACCCGCTCCTCTCCGTTGACGACCTTGGTGCCCCAGGCACCCCACGCCTCCGCGACGGAGTGGTCCACGTCCGACAGCAGCGGGAACTGCAGCTGCTCGGCGTCGGCCCACTCGGCGAGACGCTCCACCGAGTCCGGCGAGATGCCGACCACGGCGACGCCTGCCGCCTGGAGCGACGCGAGGTTGTCGCGGAAGTCGCAGGCCTCGGTCGTGCAGCCGGGCGTGAACGCGGCCGGGTAGAAGTACACGATCAGGCGGCGGCCGGCGAAGTCCTCCGGCCGCACCACGGCGCCCGTGGCATCCGGGAGCGCGAAACCGGGGTTCGCGTCGCCTTCGTGCAAGCGGATGGATTCAGCCATGTCATGCGTCCCTTCGACGTTCGGCGGTGCGGCATCGCTCACGAGGTCGGGTGCACCCCGAACGCGATCGCCAGCTTCTCGATCTTCTGCGCCCGGCCCAGCCGAGGCAAGTCGCTGCCGTCGCGGATGACGCGACCGCGGCTCTCGAAATCGGTCAGGAAGTCCAGCGCCCACTCGACCTCGCTGGGCGCGGGGCAGATCACCTCGTTGATCACGGGCGCCTGCTCTGCCGCGAGGCAGAGCTTGCCCGTCATGCCCATCGAGACAGTGATCGCCGAGTGCTCCCGGAGGGTCGGCATGCTGTTGCCCACCGTCGGTCCGTCGATCGGGCCGGGAAGGTCGCCCACGCGGCTGGCGACGACCAGGCGCGCACGCGGATAGGCCATCGCCTCGGCATCCGCGCTCATCCCGGTGTCGCGACGGAAGTCGCCGCTGCCGAACGCGAGCCGGAAGGCGCCGCGCGCCCGCGCGATGTGGGCGGCGTCCTCCATGCCCAGCGCCGACTCGATCAGGGCAACCACCGGCACACTCGCACGCAGACGGTCGAACGAGCTCGTGACCTGGTCGGGCGACTCCGTCTTGGCCAGCATGATGCCCAGGAGGCCCGGCACACCGACGAGCGCAGCCAGGTCTTCGGCCCAGAACGGGCTCGCCGCATCGTTCACCCGCACCCACGCCCGGCCGCCCGCGGACAGCCAGTCGACGACGTCCTGCCGCGCCTGCGGCTTGTTGCGCGGGTCGACGGCGTCCTCGATGTCGAGCACGACGGCGTCGGCGCGAGAGGCAGCCATATCGCCGAAGGACTCGGGGCGCGTCCCCGGCACGAGGAGCCAGGAACGTGCGATCGAAGGATCGACAGCGCGATGGCGCAGCGGACGGGTCGAGCTCAGCGTGCGCAGGTCTTCTTCGGGATCGAGGACCTCTGCGCCGTTGCCATAGGGATCTGCCGACATCTCACTTCTTCCAAACTTCAGGTCTGACGCGGCTCCTGACCGCAGGGCCGCCTGGCCGCGTGGGGGCGCGGCGGCTGACGGTGGGAGTCTCCGGCCGGGGACGTCTTGTCGGTGCCCGCCGGCGAGTGTCCACGCGGACCGCGATGCTGTCGTGCGACGTGACGGCCTGGTGGGCCGATGGTCGCGCCGCCTTCCATTCCATCACCTTCTCGTGGGAATGGGCGCACGAGCCGGGGTGCGCCGGGCACCTCGCCGGGACGAGCCAGAGCCACCGTCATGTCGCGGCCGAGCGGACGCAGGGTGCGACGTCAGCGCCGAGGGCGCGGCATCCGTCTCCAGGGAACGACCGCCACGACGACGGAGAGGATCGCGAACGTCGACATGAGCAGCGACGCCGCGAGCGTCGGAGCGGCCGCCGCCGGCCAGATCGCGTCGATCAGCACCGACGTGATCACCTGCCCTACGACGGTGCCGAGGCCCAGCAGCAGCACCCCGGTGTAGGGCACGAGCGCCGCCGCGAGGAAGATGTACGAAACGCCGATCACGCCGCCCAGGTACAGCCACGGGTCGGCCGGGTAGGACGTGGGCGGACCGGCGACGGCGGTGTGGATGAGCTCGGCGACGCCCAGCACGGCAGTGCCGCCGATGAAGTTCACGAGCGTCGCCGTCAGCGGCGTGCCCACGCGCTGCCGCAGCCGGCCGTTGACCGCCGACTGCCACGCGATGCCGGCGCCGACGAGGAACGGCAGCACGACGAGCACGGGCGGTGCGTGAATACCGCCGGCGAGCGACACCGCGGCGGCGAGCACCGCCAGGACTCCGCCGACCAGCCGGGTGGGCGTCACCGCGACGATGCCGGCCGGTCCGATGCCGGCGCGGTCCAGAAGCAGTCCGCTCACGGTCTGCCCGGCCACCACGCCCACCGTGAACAGCGCGACGCCGATGATGCCCACCGCCAGCGACTGGGTGGCGACCGAGAGCGCACCGGCGACGCCGCCGCACAGCATCCAGAGCGGGATGCCGCCCCCGCGCACGCCCGCGACCAGCGCACGCACGCCCCGCCGGCCCTGGGGAAGAGCCGCCGACAGCACGATGAGCACGATGAGGCCCGAGCCGAACGAGATCACGGCAGCCGCGAACCCGTCTCCGATGCGCAGGCCGAGCTGGCCGTTGATGCGGGCCTGCACCGCGGTCAGCACGCCGATGAGAGCGGCGCCGCCCAGGCCGATCCAGACGGGCGGGCGGGATGCGGTCACCCGATCCATTTTGCCTGCCCGGCGGTCCCGTCGATGACGCGGCCAGGTCTGCCGCTGCGCCGAGCGCCGCGGTGATGTGGAGCCGACTACGGGACTTGAACCCGTAACCCCCTAATTACAAGTTAGGTGCGCTACCAATTGCGCCAAGTCGGCAGAGCGCCCAGTCTAGCGGCGCTCGTGCACGCACCCGATCAGGGTGCGGGCGTCGGCGTCGGCGTCGGGGTCGCCTTGTAGTACGCGTCGCTCGCGACCGTGAGGACGAACTGCGCGAACTCCTTCGCGTCGCCGAGCTTGCCCACGTACTGCGTGCCGTTCACGAGCACCATCGGCGTGCCCGTGAGTGCCGCGCCATCGGTGCCGGGCAGCTCCTGCAGCGCGCGCTCGGTCGCCGTCTTGGCCCAAGAGGCGTACGACTGCCCTTCGATGCACGCGCGTACGACCTTGGGTCCATCGAGTCCCGTGGCGATCGCCATGGCGGCGAGCTCGCTGTCGCTGTAGCCGTCGGAGTCGACCTCGGGCTGCTGGCGCAGCAGCGCGTCGTTGAATGCGAAGAAGTAGTCCGGCGCGTTCTGGGCGACGCAGGCCGCCGCGCCGGCGGCGCGGAGCGAGTACTTCGTGCCGTTCGACTTGGCCGTGAGCATGGCGACCGGGTAGTAGGTCAGCGTCGCGGCGCCGTCGCCCACCCACTCCGACAGCTGCTTCATGTTCGCGAGCTGGAAATCGCGCGATCCCGTCGAGAGATAGTCGACGTAGACACGGATGTCGACGGCCGGCGCCTCGGTGGGGCTGGCGGTCGGTGTCGGCTCCGGTTCGGCCGTCGGGGTTGGCGTGGCTGCCTCGCCCTCGAGCGAGCCGTTCGCGTCGGACTCCTCTGCACCGACTCCCCCGCCGGTCACATCGCTCACCACGAAGCCGTCGTCGACGACGTTCGCAGGGCTCATCATCGGCTTGGACGCACTCGACGACACGGTCCACGTCACCACCACGGCGATGACGGCCACGAACGCGACGGCGACGATCGCGAGGGACGTGCGCCGGATGAGGCGTGCCCGCGACTGGCGCGCCTTGACCTGCAGCGCCTTCTCACGCACGGCGTCGCGGCGCTCGCTCGACGCGGCGTTCTGTGACTCGTCGCTCGACATGGGACCTCTCGGGGCGGAAATTCTGCCGGATTCCGGCGGGGCCGAACGGGAAAGCGGCCGTCCACGATGCTAGTCAGCCACCCTGGGAAATGCCCAGACGCAACCTCCGTGCGCGCCGTGTCATACTGTTCGTGCGCCCGATGACGGGCGTGCGGGATAGCCCCCGCTCATTCCATCACTACGGATCGTCCGGCACGTACCTGCCGGTGAAGGAGAAGAGAACATGGCGTCTGTCACGTTTGACAACGCAACTCGCCTGTACCCCGGGGGCACGCGCCCCGCTGTGGACAAGCTCAACCTCGAGGTCGCCGATGGCGAGTTCCTGGTCCTCGTCGGCCCCTCCGGCTGCGGAAAGTCCACGTCGCTGCGCATGCTGGCCGGCCTCGAAGAGGTCAACTCGGGCCGCATCCTGATCGGCGACCGCGACGTCACCGACGTCCCGCCGAAGGACCGCGACATCGCGATGGTCTTCCAGAACTACGCGCTGTACCCGCACATGACCGTCGCCGAGAACATGGGCTTCGCGCTCAAGATCGCCGGCGTCGGCAAGGAGGAGCGCGCCGCTCGCGTCCTCGAGGCCGCGAAGCTGCTCGACCTCGAGGAGTACCTGACGCGCAAGCCGAAGGCGCTCTCGGGTGGTCAGCGTCAGCGCGTCGCCATGGGCCGCGCCATCGTGCGCCAGCCGCAGGTGTTCCTCATGGACGAGCCGCTGTCGAACCTCGACGCCAAGCTCCGCGTGCAGACGCGCACCCAGATCGCGTCGCTGCAGCGTCGCCTCGGCGTCACCACGGTCTACGTGACGCACGACCAGACCGAGGCGCTCACCATGGGCGACCGCATCGCGGTCCTCAAGGACGGCCTCCTGCAGCAGGTCGGCACCCCGCGCGACCTGTATGAGAAGCCGAACAACGTGTTCGTCGCCGGCTTCATCGGCTCGCCCGCCATGAACCTGTTCCCGGCGCACCTCGCCGAGGGCGGCGTCCAGTTCGGCGACACCGTCGTGGGCATCGAGGCCGACACGCTCGGCAAGGCGCACGGCACCGACGTCACGATCGGCGTCCGCCCCGAGGACATCCAGGTCGCCCCCGCGGACGGCAAGGGCCTCACGGTCACGGTCGACCTCGTCGAGGAGCTCGGCGCCGACGGCTACCTGTACGGCCACACCGATGTCAACGGCAAGCGCACCGACATCGTCGCGCGCGTCGACGGCCGCCGTCACCCGATCGCGGGCGACAAGGTCGCGCTGGCTCCGGTTCCCGGCCACGTGCACGTGTTCGACATCGAGTCGGGCGAGCGCCTCACCGACAGGGCGATCGCTGCGGCGTAAACCGTTTCGCATCGCGACGGCGCGGGTGGGAGTGATTCCCCCGCGCCGTCGCTGTCTTCTCAGGAGGGGACGTGCCTGACGCCCTGAGCATCACCGCCAGCAGCGTCGATCCGGGTCTGCTGACACTGCCCTGGTCGACTCCGCTCGGCGACTGGCCGTCGCAGAACATCGTCTTCCTCCCGAAGGGCATCTCCCGCCACCTGGTGCGCTTCGCCAACCTCTCCGGTCGTGTCGTCGCCATCAAGGAGACGACACAGGCGATGGCGCAGCGCGAGTATGACATGCTGGGCAATCTCGCGCGTCTGGATGTCCCCTGCGTCGAGCGCGTCGCGGTGATCGCCGGACGGACGGATGCCGCGGGCGAGCCGCTCCCGGCCGCGCTGGTGACCGCCCACCTTAAGTTCTCCCTCCCCTATCGCGCCCTGTTCACGCAGGTGCTGCGTCCCGACACCGCCACCCGCCTGGTGGATGCGCTCGCCCTGCTCCTGGTCAGGCTGCACAACGTCGGATTCTTCTGGGGCGATGTGTCGCTGTCGAACACGCTCTTCCGCCGCGACGCGGGCGCCTTCGCCGCCTACCTCGTCGACGCCGAGACCGGCGAGCTCCACGAGAGCGGCCTGACGCCCGGTCAGCGCGCGCACGATCTGGACGTCGCCCGCACCAACATCGCCGGCGAGATCATGGACCTCGAGGCCGGCGGACGCCTGGAGGGCGGTGTCGACGCCGTCGCCGTCGCCGACGGGATCGTGTCGGCATACCACGCGCTGTGGGCGGCGCTCACCGACGAGGAGAGCTTCGGCTCGGACGAGGCGTGGCGTCTCACCGAGCGCGTCCAGCGGCTCAACGACCTCGGGTTCGACATCGGCGAGATGTCGATCCAGGCGACCACCGACGGCACCAGGGTCTCCATCCAGCCGAAGGTCGTCGATGCCGGCCACCACCAACGGCGGCTGCTGCGTCTGACGGGCCTCGATGTCGAGGAGAACCAGGCACGGCGCCTGCTCAACGACCTCGACGAGTTCCGCGCGCGCATCTCGCGACTGGGCGACGACGAGGAGATGGTCGCGCACGAGTGGCTCACGCGGGTGTTCGAGCCGGTCGTCAAGGCGATCCCGTGGGACCTGCGATCCAAGCTGGAGCCCGCGGAGGTCTTCCACCAGCTGCTCGAGCACCGCTGGTACCTGTCCCAGGCGAAGGGCAAATCGGTGCCGCTCGCCGAGTCGCTGACGAGCTACATCGACAACGTGCTGCGGCACCGCCGCGACGAGGCGACGCTGATGGGTCCGCCGACGGAGACCGTGTCGCTGTCGATCATCACGTCCCCGAACGCCGTGATCGACGAAGAGGACGAGATCGACTGGCGAGACCTGGTCTAGCTGCCACGCGCTCCAGCGACCCCGGGCTCTGCCCCGGCAGGAAGCGCGAAAGGGTCTGTTTCCGCGCACCAGGAGTGCGGAAACAGACCCTTTCGTGGTTCCGGGCTCAGTAGCCCACGGTGAAACGCTTGCGGGGGTGCTGAGGGTTCTCGATCTCATCGACGATGGCGACCGCGAGGTCCTCGCCCGAGATGTAGGACTCGCCCTCGGCATCGGTCACGATGACGTCGCCGCCGGTGCGGTACGACCCGGTGCGCTCGCCCGGATTGAACGCGCCGAATCCGCCGGCGGGGTGGATGTAGAACCAGTCGAGCGACTCGGGCCCGGCCTGGAGGTCTTCGAGGATGCCGATGGCCTCGAGGGCTTCGGGCTTGTAGTCCTCGCTGAACGACGGCAGGTCGACGACCCGCTGCCCGTCCTCGGTGACCAGGCTGCCGCCGGCGCCGCCGATGACCCCCAGCCGCACGCCATCCGGCAGAAGCGAAGCGAGCGCGGCGATGTTCGGGCGAACGAGGCCCAGCATGTCGCCGCGCGGTGCCACCGCCGAGACCACGACGTCGACGCCCTCGAGCTGCGCGAGCAGGTCGGGCACGTCGGTCAGCGACCCCTCGATGTACACGGCGCCGGGCTGGCGCTCGCTGGGAACGCGGCGCGCGATCGCGAGAACGCTGTGGCCGCGATTCACCGCCTCGGCGACGATGTGACGACCGGCATAGCCGGAGCCTCCGATGACGGCGATACGTGCCATGGTGTGCCTTTCGATCTGTCGTCCCGGCGAACGCTCGCCGGCTCTGCGTGAGACAAGCCCCTGACGCGGCGGTTCATTCCCGTGAATGCGTCATGCGACACTCAGGCGGGCGGTGCCGTCCGGAGAGTCGCGACCTGATAGAGGGCGACGGATGCCGCGATGCCCGCGTTGAGCGACTCGGTGCTCGACGAGATCGGGATCGAGACGATCTGGTCGCAGGTCTCGGTGACCAGGCGTGAGAGTCCCTTGCCCTCGGAGCCGACGACGATGACGACCGGCTTGTCGGCGAGCTGGAGCGCCGGAAGGGAGACCTCTCCCCCGCCGTCGAGGCCCAGGACGAACACGCCCTGCTTCTTGAAGTCCTTGAGCATCGCGGTGAGGTTCGAGGCGAGCGCGACCGGGATGCGCGCCGCCGCGCCGGCGCTGGTCTTCCAGGCGGCCGAGTTGACGCTCGCCGAGCGGCGCTGCGGCACGATGACGGCCTGGCCCCCGAATGCCGCCGTCGACCGGAGGATCGCACCGAGGTTGCGCGGGTCGGTGATGCCGTCGAGCGCGACGAACAGCGGCGTCTGGCCCTTCTCGATCACCTGCTCCAGCAGGTCCTGCGGGTGCGCGTACTCGTACGGGGGCACCTTGAGGGCGACGCCCTGATGCACACCGTCGAAGCCGGCCATGCGGTCCAGCTCCGGTCGCGTGACCTCGAGCACGGGGATCTCCCGATGGGTGGCGATCGAGAGCATCTCCTTCACGCGGTCGTCCATCTCGACGCGCTGCGCGATGTAGAACGCGGTCGCCGGGATCTTCGCGCGCAGCGCCTCCAGCACCGAGTTCCGACCGGTGACGGTCTCGGTGTCGTCGTCCTTCTTGCCGGGACGCGGCGAACGCGGTGCGGACTGACCGGGCTGGGCCTTGCCTCCTGCGGCCGCATAGCGCTCGGCAGCCGCCTTGCGCTTGCCGGCCGGGTGCCAGGCGCGGTCCTCCGCTTTGGGGGTCGGTCCGCGACCGGCCAGCGACCGCTTGTTCTTGCCTCCCGTGCCCTTCGTGGGACCCTTCTTGTTGCCCTTGCTCGCGCCGGGGCGTCCTGCCTTGGCCATCAGTTCTCCTTCATGCGGGGCGCCGCCCCGTCAGTTGCTCTCCGCAGGACGAGGTGTGTCGGCGACACTCCAATGCGTCCCGTCGGGTCCGTCTTCGAGGGCGATGCCGGCCGCCGCGATCGCGTCGCGGATGCGGTCGGCGGCCGCCCAGTCCTTGGCCGCACGCGCGTCGGCGCGCTGCGCGATCATCGTCTGCACGAGCGCGTCGAGCGCGGATGCCTCGGCCGAGGCATCCGCCGAGCGCCAGTGGGGGTCGAGGGGGTCGATGCCGAGCACTCCGGTCATCACGGCGACGTCGGCGAACGCGCGCAGCGCGACATCGCGGTCGCCGGCGTCCAGCGCGGAGTTGCCTTCGCGCACGGCCTCGTGCAGAACGGCGAGCGCCTGGGGCACCCCGAGGTCGTCGTCGAGGGCCGCCGCGAACGCCGCCGGGACCGCGGCATCCACGCGCACGTCCTCGGTGCCGCGAAGCGTCCTGATCGCGCGCTCGAGGAAGGTCCGGATGCGGTCGAGCGCCGCCTCCGCCTCGTCGAACGTCGAGCCGGTGATGTCGAGGTTCGAGCGGTAGTGCGCAGCGGCGAGCGCGTACCGCACGACCAGCGGATCGCGCTCACGCAGCACGTCCTCGGCGAGGACGAAGTTGAACAGCGACTTCGACATCTTCTGCGCCCCGACGGTCACGAGGCCGTTGTGCACCCAGTAACGGGCGAAGCCGTCGCCGGCGGCCGTCGACTGGGCCAGCTCGTTCTCGTGGTGCGGGAAGCGCAGGTCGAGCCCGCCGCCGTGGATGTCGAACTCGCTGCCGAGGTAGCGCCGCGCCATCGCGGAGCATTCGATGTGCCAGCCCGGGCGTCCCGCGCCCCATGGGGACTCCCACGTCGCCGATGCCGGCTCGTCGGCCTTCGCGCCCTTCCACAGCGCGAAGTCGCGGGGGTCGCGCTTGCCGCGCGGGTCCGCGTCCACCGCGGGCTCCATCGCATCGAGGCTCTGCCGGGTGAGCGAGCCGTAGGCCGCCCACGACCGCACGTCGAAGTAGACGTCGCCCGCGGCATCGACGGCGTCGGGGCCGGTGGACGGAGCGGCGTAGGCGTGCCCCGCCTCGATCAACCGCGCGATGAGCTCCTGCATCTGTGGGATGGATGCGGTCGCCCGCGGCTCGTACGTGGGCGGAAGGATGCCGATGGCGGCGTACGCGCGCGTGAACTCGAGCTCCATGCGGTAGGCGAGAGCCCACCACGGCTCGCCGTCGCTCGCGTTCGCGAGCACCTTGTCGTCCACGTCGGTGACGTTGCGGACGAACGTGACGCGGCCGTAGCGGTGGGTGAGCCAGCGCCGCAGGATGTCGAAGCTCAGCGCGCCGCGGAGGTGACCGATGTGCGGGCCCGACTGCACGGTCGGACCGCAGACGTAGATCGTGACGTTTCCGGGGTCGAGGGGCACGAAGTCGCGCAGGGCCTGCGCCTTGGTGTCATACAACTGAACCGTCACCGCACCAGCCTACCGGCGGGTCCCGCGGCGACTCCTGGGAGACCGGTAGAACTGGAGGGGTGCATGTGCTCGCCGTCCTCACCGCCGCTCTGCTGTTCGGAACCACCGGCACCTCCCAGGCGCTCGGCCCCGATGGCACGACGCCGCTGTCGGTCGGTGTCGTGCGCATGGTCATCGGCGGCGCGGGTCTCGCCGCCATCGCGTTCGCACTCGCCGCCCGTCACGCTCGCCGACGCCCGGGCGCGGCCGTCAAGAGCCTCGGGGCACTGAGACTCTCGAGCGGCGGCATCCGCCCGCTCGGCCTCATGGTGCTCACCGGCGTCTGCATCTCGGTGTACCAGCCGCTCTTCTTCCTCGGCACCACGCACAACGGGGTCGCCGTCGGCACCGTCGTCGCTCTGGGGTCGGCGCCGATCCTCGCGGGCCTGCTCGAGTGGGCGCTCACGCGACGGATGCCGACCCCGACGTGGATGGGTGCGACGGCGCTCGCGACGGTCGGCGTCGTGCTGCTGGGTTTCGGCGGCGAAGCGGGCTCCGCGGGAGGGACCGACCCGGTCGGACTGCTCGGCTCCGTCGGCGCCGGCGCCTCGTTCGCAGTGATCGCCAACGCACAGCGGCGGCTGCTCGACGACGGTTGGGACCCGTTCACGGTCGTGGGGGCCATGGGGGCGAGCTCGGCGATCATCTGCGCGTGCGCGGTGCCCTTCGTCGACCTCACCTGGCTGGGTGCGCCGACGGGCGTGGCGATGGCGCTGTGGCTCGGCTTCGCCACGATCGCCGTCGCCTACGTGCTGTTCACCTGGGGCCTCAGCGGCCTGACCGCCGCCACCGCGGCGACCCTCACTCTGGGCGAACCGCTCACCGCGAGCGTGCTGGGGATCGTCGTGCTCGGGGAGCGGCTCTCCGCGCTCGCCGTCCTCGGTCTGGTCGTGCTAGCCGCGGGGCTGGCTCTGCTGGCCTGGGGCTCGCGCACGCCGCGCGATCCCGCACCGTTCGCGGTCGAGGCGTGAGAGCCCGGAACGCTGGAAACACGCCGGCAACAGCGGCGTGGCACACTGGGCGCGACATGCAGCGCACCATCGAGATCCGCACCGACGACCTGACCGGCGAGGCCACACGGCGCCTCATCGCATTCCACCTGGCGGGGATGCACGAGACCTCGCCGGCGGAGAGCGTACATGCGCTCGCCATCGACGCGCTGCGGCATCCCTCGCTCTCGGTGTGGTCGGCGTGGATCGACGGCGAGCTCGCGGGTGTCGGTGCGCTCAGAGCGATCGATGCCGATCGCGGCGAGATCAAGTCGATGCGCGTCGACGACCGGTTCCGTGGCAGCGGCGTGGGGCGCGCGATGCTCCGTCACATCATGGACGAGGCACGACGCCGGGGAATGTCGAGCCTGTGGCTCGAGACCGGAGCGACCGTCGACTTCGCCCCGGCGCAGCGGCTCTACGAGAGCGAGGGCTTCACGACCTGCGGTCCGTTCGAGGGCTACGCGCTCGATCCGTTCTCGATCTTCATGACGCGCGCGCTCTGACGACGCCGGGCACTCCTGCCGTCAGGCGGGGACCACGAGGGCGATGGCGAAGACCGACACCCCTTCCGTCCGTCCGGTGAACCCGAGGCCGTCGGTCGTCGTCGCCGACACCGCCACAGGCCCTCCCCCGAGTGCGGCCGACAGCGCCCGCTCGGCCTCGGCACGGCGGCCCGAGAACCGCGGGCGGTTCGCCTGCACCTGCACCGACACGTTCCCCACGCGCCATCCCGCCTCGCCGAGGAGGGCGACCGTACGGCTGAGGAACACGTCGGCGTGCGCTCCCGCGTACTCGGGGTGATCGGTGCCGAAATGGGTGCCGATGTCGCCCAGTCCCGCGGCGGAGAGCAGCGCGTCGACGATGGCGTGGGCGACCGCATCCCCGTCGGAATGCCCCGACAGCGGCGTTTCGCCGGGCCATTCGAGACCCGCGAGCCACAGCGTGCCGTCGCCGCCGAAGGCATGCACGTCCGTGCCCACGCCCACGCGTGGGATCGGATGCGGGTTGTCGAGGTGCGCGACGCCATGCGGGGCAGGTGCGGCGAGCAGATGGCGGGCACGGTCGAGGTCGGCCGCGGTCGTGATCTTGAAGGCGAGCGGATTCCCCGGCACGGCCGCGACGGCATGACCGGCCTCCGCGACCAGGGCGGCGTCATCGGTGAACTCGGCGCGGGCCGAGGCGTATGCCTCATCCAGCACGTGACGGCGGAACCCCTGCGGGGTCTGCGCGGCCGCCAGTTCGGCGCGGTCGACCACGGCGACGATCTCATCGGCCACGACGCGCTTGATGGTGTCGATGACCGGAAGCACCGGGATCGCACCGGCAGCCCCCGCGTGGATGGCGGCGATCACGCGCTCGAACACCTCGGGCGGGGTCAGCGCCCGCGCCGCATCGTGGACGAGGACGATCTCGACGTCGGCCCAGAGCGCGTCCAGTCCGGCGGCGACGGAGGCCTGACGGGTCTCGCCGCCGACCACCACCGACACGAGGTCGCGGCGGTCGCCCGCGGTCGCGAGGGCTTCGCTCAGAGCGTCGCCCTCACGCCCCTCCGGGGCGACGATGACGACCTGAGCGGGCGGTGCGGCGAACACACCGGCCAGGGCGTGATGCAGGATGCTGCTGCCGTCGATGCCGACGAACGCCTTCGGCGCGCCGGCCGCCAGCCGGGTGCCCGAACCAGCCGCGACGACGACGACGCCGATGCGCGGGACAGGGGTGATGCTCACCCGTTCACGCTAGCGCGATCGGCGTCGAGCGCTGCGCAGGCGATCCCCGGCAACACCGCGGACACAGCAGAACGGCGCCCCGTGGGGCGCCGTTCTGGGAGTCTCAGCTTGCGAGGACCTCGTCGAGGAGGACGCTGGCCTTCTCCTCGTCGGTCTTCTCCGCGAGGGCCAGCTCCGAGATCAGGATCTGCTTCGCCTTCGCGAGCATGCGCTTCTCTCCGGCCGACAGGCCGCGATCCTGGTCGCGGCGCCAGAGGTCGCGCACGACCTCGCTGACCTTGATGACGTCGCCGGAGGCGAGCTTCTCGAGGTTGGCCTTGTAGCGGCGCGACCAGTTGGTCGGCTCCTCCGTGAAGGGAGCACGCAGCACCTCGAAGACCTTGTCGAGACCCTCCTTGCCGATCACATCTCGGACGCCGACAAGGTCGACGTTCTCTGCGGGGACTTCGATGATGAGATCACCCTGCGTGACGTTGAGCTTCAGGTACTTCTTCGTCTCGCCCTTGATGATCCGGTCTTTGACCTCGATGATCGTCGCCGCACCGTGATGCGGGTAAACGACCGTCTCGCCAACCTCAAAAAGCATGGAGTTATGTCCTTTCGGCAACCTCCAGGATACCACAGGAGAAATACGCTAAGGTTCTCCGCCCCACCGGCCGAACGGCGATGCATCCCCCGCCGGGCATCGGCCACCGCGCCGCTCGGCGCGCCCGACGGCGAGCCCCTAGAATGCTGGAGAACCGTCATCCGTCTAGGAGGATCCGTGATCTCGATACACCGCCACAGCGGCTCTGCGCGCGGACGATCCGCGGCGGCACTCGGCACCCGCAGCCGCCGGCTCATCGCCTCGCTGGCCGTCGGCGGCGCTCTCGCCCTGACCGCGACCGGGTGCAGCATGATCTCGCCTCAGGCGACGACCATCCCCTACTCGGCCGCGGAGGGGACCAACGTCCACGGCTCGGGTCCGCTCGAGGTGCGCAACGCCCTCATCGTGGCGAACGAGGACGGCTCGGAGGGCAACTTCGTCGCCGCGATCATCAATCGCACAGACGACTCGCACACCCTCAGTGTCGAGTTCGGCGAGGGCGGCCCCGCCCTCGAGGTGCGAGTACCCGCGAACTCGACGGTGAGCCTCGGCTCCGAAGAGGACGAGCCGCTGCTCGTCGAAGACCTCGACGCGCTGCCCGGCACCGACATCACGACCTTCTTCCAGTCGGGCGACGCCGAAGGCACACTGGTCTCCGTGCCGGTCCTCGACGGATCGCTGGACTACCTCTCCGCGCTCGCGCCCTGAGCGCACGCGTCGCAGACACGACGAAGAGGGCGCCCCGGTCGGGGCGCCCTCTTCGTGCGTCGGCGGCGCTCAGCCCTCGAAGCGGTAGCCCAGGCCGCGGACGGTGACCAGCATCTCGGGCGCACCGGGATTGCTCTCGATCCGCGAGCGGATGCGCTTGATATGCACGTCGAGCGTCTTCGTGTCGCCGAAGTAGTCGCTGCCCCACACCCGGTCGATGAGCTGACCACGCGTGAGCACGCGCCCGGCGTTGCGCATCAGCACCTCGAGCAGTTCGAATTCCTTCAGAGGCATGCTGATCTCGCCGCCTTCGACCGCGACCGTATGCCGGTCGATGTCGAGTACCACCCGCCCGCCTTCGAGCACGCGATCTTCGAGGTCGGCGTCGATCTGGGAGAAGCGGCGCAGCACGGCGCGCATGCGCGCGAGAAGCTCGCGGGCGGAGTAGGGCTTGGTGACGTAGTCGTCCGCTCCGAGCTCGAGCCCCACGACGATGTCGACCTCCGAGTCCTTCGCGGTCAGCATGATGATGGGCACCGCGGAGGTGGTGCGGATCTGCCGGCAGACCTCGGTCCCCGGCATCCCGGGCAGCATCAGGTCGAGCAGCACGATATCGGCGCCGCGTTCGCGGAACGCGGTGAGGGCGGCCGGGCCGTCCTCGGCGATCTCGACGTCGTACCCCTCGCGGCGCAGGAGGTAGGCGAGCGGGTCGGCGAGATCGGGCTCGTCCTCGACGATCAAGACGCGGGTCATGCGGGATCTCCATTCCTGCCGGAGGCGAGGTTCTCGCCGGCAGCGGGGCCGACGGTGGTTCGGGTGGCCGTCCCGCCGCCGGCGGCGGGAGCAGCAGTGACGGGTGTAGGAGCGCCGGCGGCGGTCGCGGTCGGCCGCTTCCTCTTGCGTCCGCGCTTGGCGGCGGGCTCGATCTCCGGTGCGTCGATCTGCGGCAGCCGGATGGTGAACGTCGACCCGCGGCCGGGGCGTGACCAGAGGCGCACCTCCCCGCCGTGTCGCTGCGCGGCGTGCTTGACGATCGACAGTCCGAGCCCGCTGCCGCCGGTGCGGCGGGCGCGTGCCGGATCGGCGCGGTAGAAGCGCTCGAAGACGCGGTCCTGCTCGCCCTCCGCGATGCCGATGCCGCGATCGGTCACCGCGATCTCCACGACGCGGTCGACGGCCTTGATACCCACCCCCACGCTCGAGCCGCGGGGCGAATAGGCGATGGCGTTCGCGATGAGGTTGCCCACCGCCTCGCTCAGGATCTGCGCGTCACCGTGGACGTACAGGCCGCGGGCGCCTCCGCGCACCACCTCCACGCCGGCCGAGTCCGCCTGAATGGCATGCGCATCGAGGGCGGAGGCGACGACCTCGTCGATGGAGACATCGCGCTGGGGCAGTTCATCGGAGGCCTGCAGACGCGAGAGATTCATGATCCGCGACGTCAGCAGGGCGAGCCGGTTCGCCTCGGCCTGCAGCCGCGTCGCGAAGATGCGAACCTGCGGAGGGTCGTCGGAGGCCGACTCGATCGCTTCGGCGAGCAGGCTCACCGCGCCCACCGGCGTCTTGAGCTCGTGGCTCGTGTTCGCGACGAAGTCGCGGCGCATCTCTTCGACCCGTTCGCGTTCGGTGATGTCACGCAGCACGAAGAGAGTCAGCCGGGGTGAGATCCGGGACGCCCGGACGACCACGAGGCGAGGCTCCGCCGGGGGCGCGCCCCGGCGGATGCGCATCGTCTCGGTCGCGCTGGTCTCGGTCACGACGGACTCGCTCGTGCGCACGCGCCGCACGAGGGCGCGCAGTTCGTCGCTCGGGAGCGTGCCGCCTTCGATGAGGTCGAATGCGGCGGCGGCGGCCGAGGCGGCGAGGATCGTGAACGACGCGTCGACGACGAGGGCGGCGTCATCCATCCCGTGGAGCACGCCGCGAACGCCGTCGGGGATCTCGACGGACATCTCCGCATGTGCGCGGTCGCGCGCCCGCATCGCCGCGACCACGACGGCGGAGATCGAACCGCCGATGATGATCCCCGCGAGGAGGGCGAGCAGCGCGAGCTGCGTCGTGTCCATGCGACCAGCGTAGAGGCACGCGCGAGGGGCGATCCGACGCGAACGGGAAGGCGGCGGCATCAGCCCGGTACTGTTCACCGCGGGGGCACCATCCGTTAACCTTCCCTGGCGATGATCGGCGGGGCGCGGGCGCGAGCCTCTTCCCCGAAACCACGAAAGGTGCGTCGGAATGCGCGAAGTCTTCCACCAGTCCCTCGAGGACGTGCAAGGGCGTCTGGTCGAGATCGCCGAACTCGTCACGGTCGCCATCGACAAGGCGACGCGCGGGTTCGGCACCAGCGACGTCGCCCTCGCGGAGGAGGTCATCGAGGCCGACGCGATCATCGACGAGAAGGCGGTCGAGCTCGACGAGCTCGCGATCGAGATCCTGGCCCGTCAGCAGCCGGTGGCGCGCGACCTCCGCATCGTCGTCAGCGCGCTGCGCATGAGCGCCTCGCTCGAGCGGATGGGAGACATCGCCGAGCACATCGCGCAGCTCACGCGCATGCGGTTCCCGGAGCGCGCCATCCCGAAGGGGCTGAAGTCGACCTTCCTCAAGATGGGAGAGCTCGACGTCGAGGCCGCTCGTCAGCTCACCGAGCTGCTGCGCACCCAGGACGGCGACCTCATCGACGAGATCCGCAACGCGGACGACAAGCTCGACGAACTGCACGTGTCGGTGTTCGAGAAGGTGCTGAGCGAGAGCTGGCAGGGCGACCCCTCGGCCACCGTCGACGCGACGCTCGCCAGCCGTTACCACGAGCGCTTCGGCGACCACGCGGTGTCCGTGGCGAAGAAGGTCGCCTACCTGTCGACGGGCGACTGGACGACCAGCACCGACGCCATCGACATCGTCAAGCCGCAGTAGCACCGCACGCTGCAGAGCAGAGAAGAG
>NZ_JAMXMB010000041.1 GCF_024055635.1 Microbacterium yannicii | reverse complement strand
CATCCGCTCTTCTGTGCGCGTCAGACGCGACGCGTCAGGCCTTGCCCTGGTTCGCGACTGCGGCGGCACCGGCAGCGGCGGCCTCGGGGTCGAGGTACTCCCCCGGGCTGAGCGGCCGGAGGTTCTCGTCGAGCCGGTACACGAGCGGGATGCCCGTGGGGATGTTGAGCTCGGCGATGTCGGCGTCGCTGATGCCGTCCAGGTGCTTGACGAGGCCGCGCAGCGAGTTGCCGTGCGCGGTCACGAGGACGGTCTTGCCGTCCTTCAGGTCGGGCACGATGTCGCTGTGCCAGTACGGCAGCATGCGGTCGATCACGATCTTCAGCGACTCCGTGTCGGGCACCTCGCCGTCGATGCCCACGTAGCGCGGGTCGCCGACCTGGCTGTACTGGTCGTCGGCCGCCAGGGGCGGCGGCGGAACGTCGAAGGAGCGGCGCCACAGCATGAACTGCTCGTTGCCGAACTCCTCGAGGGTCTGCGCCTTGTCCTTGCCCTGAAGGGCGCCGTAGTGGCGCTCGTTCAGGCGCCACGAGCGCTTGACGGGGATCCAGAGCCGATCGGCCGCATCGAGGGCGATGTCGGCGGTCTGGATGGCGCGGCTCAGCACCGAGGTGTGGAGGACGTCGGGAAGGATGCCGGACTCGGCGAGCAGCTCGCCGCCCCGCGCGGCCTCGGCCTTGCCCTGCTCGGTGAGGCGGACGTCGACCCAGCCCGTGAACTGGTTGGTCTTGTTCCACTCGCTCTGGCCGTGACGGAGGAGGATCAGCGTATAGGGCGCGGTCATGCGCCCCATGATATCGGGGCGACGGCGCGTGCCCCGGCGCGGTGACGACGGGCGGCACCCGCCGGCTCGACGGTCGCGCCTGGCATCATGGGGGGATGGCGCGGGGACCGGTCGGGCAGATCACGCGCGGCACGACCGGCACCAACCGGCTGCGGCGCGTGGATCGGTGGATCGCACGGCAGCCCGCCCTCCGCCGGGCATCCGACCCGCTCGTGGTCGACCTCGGCTACGGCGCCAGCGGAGTCACGGCGCTGGAGCTGCACTCCCGGCTGGCGCACGTGCGTCCCGACGTCGAGGTCCTGGGCCTCGAGATCGATCCCGCCCGTGTCGCCCATGCCCGCGCGCAGCTCGAGCTGGTGCGCGGGGGCGGCACGTCGTTCGCACCCGACGCCCGTGTCTCGTTCGCCCGCGGCGGGTTCGAGGTGCCGGTGGCCGGCGGCCGCCGTCCCGCCGTCGTGCGGGCGTTCAACGTGCTGCGCCAGTACGACGAGGCCGAGGTTCCGCACGCCTGGGCGACGATGGCCGGGCGGCTCGCGTCCGATGGGCTTCTCGTCGAGGGAACCTGCGACGAGATCGGGCGGATCGCCACCTGGGCGGCGATCGGGCCTGACGCCATGCCCCGGACCCTCACCGTGTCGCTGCGGCTGGCCGGGCTGCAGCATCCGTCCGTCGCCGCGGAGCGGCTCCCGAAGGCTCTGATCCACCGCAACGTGCCCGGCGAGCGGGTGCACGACTTCCTCGCCGCCCTGGACGCCGAGTGGGACCGTGCGGCGAGCGTCTCACCCTTCGGTCCGGTACATCGCTGGCGCACGGCGCTGTCAGCGCTCGTCGCCGGCGGCTGGCCGATCCTCGACCGCTCACGGTGGCGCCTCGGCGAGGTCAGCGTGCCGTGGGAGGCCGTCGCGCCGCGCTGAGGCCGAGGCTCACAGTCGCGGCAGCACGGCGCGCGCCTCGGCCGACGGCATGCCGGTCGCGGTCAGCAGGTCGACCGCCAGCGGGCGCAGCGCCGTGATGAGGTACTGCTCGCCCGGCGACCCGTCGGGCAGGATCTGCGCCGGGTCGAGGCGCACCGCCACCGCCCGCACCGCCTCCTGGGCGGCGGGCTGGAACGAGATGTCGTCGAGGCTCTCGCCGACGAGCGAGGCACCACGCATCAGCTCGGCCAGGAGCTCCGCCGGCACGGGGCGGCGCTGGCCGTCGTCACACAGGTACACCGCCCGACGCGCGACCACGCGGAGGTTGCGCGTGGCGAAATCCATGGCCTGCAGCACCGTCTGATGGCGGCGCAGCTCGGCGCGCTGCGGCCGCAGCCACGGTGAGAATCCCGCGACGGCCAGCCCCGACTCCAGCGACGTGCGCCATTCGTCGATCCGCGGCCCGATCCCCCGCGCCTTCTCGAGTCCGCGCGTCGCCCGCAGCGCGTCGCCGCGGCGCAGCGCCTGCACGATGGTGCGCGCGGCGGCATCGGCGGCCGCGAACACGGCGTGGCCGTCTCTCGCCTCCTCGCTGCGGGGATTGCGCGGGATGAGCGCGGTCACGACGAGCGCTGCGACACCGCCCACGATCCCGTCGATCAGCCGCGAGAAGGGCTGTGATGCGGGAAGCGACATCACGATCGACGCCTGGATGCCGGCCATGATCGCAAACGGCGGGTACGGCGAGAGGAACCGGGCGACGAGCAGGGTGACGCCGAGCGCCAGCGCCAGCTGCCACCACCCCGGGCCGACCACGACGACGAACCCCTCCGCGACGAGGATGCCGACCAGCATGCCGACGACCGTCTCGAGCACGCGGCGGGGTCGGGCGTCGCGCACGAGGCCGAGGCTCGAGATGGTGACGGTCGCCGCCAGCAGCGGTGCCGGGTGCCCGACGACGTAGTGGGCGAAGGCCCAGGCAGCGGTCGCCGCCACGGTGATCTGGACGATCGCGATCGCGGATCCGCGGACACGCGCCAGCTGCGGCCGGAGGTCGAGCCGGGCGCGCCAGCCGGTGGGCACGGTCTGGGTGATCGCGGCGGTGTCGCCGTCGCCGCTCACCGCCGGCGCTCCTACTGCGCTGCCGCGCGGCGCGACAGGCGGGTGATCCGCGGGACGTTCGCCGTCGCGCCCGCGTCGGGGGGCACGACGATCTCCTGCGCCGCGGCGATCGGGCCGTCTGCGGTGTCCACCGTGAGCGGCGCGTCGACCGGCGTCGTGCGGCGCACGACCGCCAGCGCGATCGGGCCTTCCTCATAGTGCAGCGCGGCCGACGTCACGATCCCGACCGCATCGTCGCCGATCCGCACGGCGGCACCGTGCTCGGGCAGGACGCTGCCCGAGCCGTCGAGCTGCAGAGCCACCAGGCGCCGCGGCGGGTGTCCGAGGTTATGCACCTTCGCGATCGTCTCCTGGCCGCGGTAACACCCCTTGTCGAGGTGGACGGCGGTGCGCAGCCAGTCCAGTTCGTGCGGCAGCGCCCGCTCGTCGACGTCCGTGCTCCAGCGCGGACGCCATGCTGCCACGCGCAGCGCCTCGGCCGCCGCGATGCCGGCCAGCTCCAGCTCTCCTCGAGTCGCGGCATCCGCGATCCGCTGCTCTTCGGCACGCGTCACGATCGCCTCGGCCCAGTCGCGCTCGGCGCCGGGATGCGGGTCGACCGCGGCATAGGCGTGCCCGCCCGGCGCCACCGAAGGCCACGGGTCGCGCCACACCAGGGCGACGCCCGACGGCGCGGCCGGCGAGATCCGCTCGAGCGCTGCGGCGGTCCCGCCCACGACCGCGTACTCGTCGTCGGCGATGCGAGGATCGACGCGCAGCCGGAAACGCATCTTGCGCAGCCAGTCGAAGAGGCCGGCGAGGTCGGCGCGATCCGCGATGAGCCAGGTGGTCTCGCCGTCGTCGAAGACGGACGCCGCGTGCTCGACGTGTCCCTGCGGATCCAGGATGAGCAGCTCCGTGCTCACGCCCGGCGCGAGGCGGGCGAGGGCCTGCGACGACAGCGAGTCCAGCCAGGTGAGGCGGTCCTCGCCCGGCACGGCGATCACCCCGCGATCGCGCCGCGGCGCGATCGCCGCGCCGGCGGCGAGCCGGCGCTGCTCGACGAGCGGGCTGCCCACGTGCAGGAGGCCGGCATCGTCCACGACGGCGCCCGGGACGGCGGCGAACGGGTCAGTCATCGATCGCTCCGCTCGTGAGGGACGTGGTGAGAGAGGTGCTCATGGGATGCGGGCTCATTCCGTGCGTGATGATGACGCAGCGCTCGTTCGGATCATTCGACAGCGCTCATTCGGCTCATTCGATCCTGGCGAGGCGGGCCGACGCGTGGGCGCCGAGTTCGAAGCCGAGGGCTGCGATGTCCCAGGCCCAGAGGAGGTGACCGTCGACGAGGCCGTACATGCGTGTGGCAGCGGCGTAATTCTTGGCGCTCGCCGGACGCACCACCGCATCGGTGGCGATATCGATGCGGGGACCCTTGATCTGGCCGAGGTAGAGCTCGCTGACGCCGTCGGCGTGCACGAGCGCCGCCTCGATGTCGAAGCCGCCGTCTGCGTTGCGCAGCTGCTCGATGTCGTCGGCGGTGCGCGCGACGGCGGGGGCGAGCGCCGGCAGCAGGCCGGGGCCGGCATCGGCGTCGGTGGCTGAGAGGACGAGCCGCCAGTACCCGAGCTCCGCCACCAGCCGCGTGCGCTCCTCAGGGTCGGCGGGGCTGTGGAGCCAGGCCTCGGCCGAGTAGTTCAGATAGTCGCCGCCGTCATGGCTGAAGCTCACCCGATGCGTGAACTCACCGGTGTAGGCGTGGTCGCCGTAGTCGATGACGCCGGTGCCCTCCCAGACACCGATGAGCCACGACAGCGGTACGAGTTCCGCAGGAAGGTCGGTCGGGATGTCGAGCACGACGCGATCCGTCAGCGCTGGCCGCGGTACAGGTTCTTGACGACGACCGCGGAGACGAAGACGATCGCGAGGGACGCCAGACCGAGCAGGCCCACGTAGAACAGTTCGAGCGCGACGAGATCCATGCGAGCGAGTCTAGCCGGGAACGAGCGAGGCCAGCCCGAATCCGAGACTGATCACACCCATCACCAGTGCCGCGCCGAGGACCCCCGCCGCCACCCGCTCGGTGAACCCCTGCGAGCGCCCTGACCAGAGCTGTGTCGCGAACGCCGCGATGAGGCATCCGCCCAATCCGACACCCAGCCACGCCGCACGCCAGTCCGGAGTCGCGAAGATGCCGACCACGATCGCGATGAGCGCCGCCAGCACCCAGACGGCGACGATGCCGCCGAAGGTGCGGCGAGGTGCGAGTTCAGGCACGGCCACGCTTCTCATCATCGCCCATCGCGCCGCGCGGCGCATCCACGGCGATGCACCGGCCCACGCTCACCGGAGCCCGCGAAGGTCATCAGGACGGAGCGGCGCGCGGCCACGCTCTACACTGGGGTTCGCGGCGCGCCCCCACGCGCCGGGAAGGCGATCCATTGGCACAGCTCCTGGTTCTCAGTTCCACGCACGGAGGCGGCCCCGTGCTGCCCTCGCTCGAACTGCTGAGCCACCGCGTGCGCCTGATCCCCGCCGAGCCCGCTCAGCTGGTCAACGCGCCGAGCGCCGACATCATCTTCGTCGACGCGCGCGTGGACCTGGTCGGCGCGAAGTCGCTGTGCAAGATCCTCAACACGACGGGCCTGGATGCGCCGCTGCTGCTCATCGTGACCGAGGGCGGTCTGACCGCCGTCTCGCCCGACTGGGGCGTCGACGACGTCATCCTGTTCACCGCGGGCCCGGCCGAGGTCGACGCACGCATCCGTCTCGCCGTCGGCCGGCAGTCGGCCGAGCAGGTCTCGACCCGCATCCAGACCTCGGGTATCACGATCGACGAGTCCTCCTACTCGGCGAAAGTGCACGGACGACCGCTGGATCTCACGTACAAGGAGTTCCAGCTCCTTCATTTCTTCGCGACCCACCCCTCCCGCGTCTTCACGCGCGAGCAGCTGCTCAGCGAGGTGTGGGGCTACGACTACTTCGGCGGCACCCGCACGGTCGACGTGCACGTCCGGCGCCTGCGCGCCAAGCTCGGCGACATGGAGCAGCTCATCGGCACGGTCCGCAACGTCGGCTACCGCTTCAACGTGTACGAGGACGAGCCCGAACCCGCCCCCCGCGAGCGCACCGGAGCGTAGGGCGACGGATGCCCCGACCTCCGGCATCCGTCCCGCGCCGTCCTGAGCAGGAGAAGCTAGACGAAGGGTTCACACTCTCGTCACGTGACCCTGCAATGATGAGGGGATGATCGAACCCGAGGTGCTCGACGCCGGCCTGGGCGATGCGGACGACGACGACTTCGACCTCTCGGAGGTCTTCGACTCGCAGCTTCCCGACCACCGCTACCTGGATCGCGAGCTCAGCTGGCTCGCCTTCAACCAGCGCGTGCTCGAACTCGCCGAAGACCCGAACCTGCCCACCCTGGAGCGGGCGAACTTCCTGGCGATCTTCGCCAACAACCTCGATGAGTTCTTCATGGTGCGCGTCGCGGGTCTCAAGCGCCGCATCGTCACAGGACTCGCGCTCCCCACGAACATCGGACGCTCCCCCGCCGACGTGCTCGCCGACATCTCGGGAGAGGTGCGCCGCCTGCAGCTGCGTCACGCCGAGGCGTGGCGGTCGCTCGTCAAGCCGGCGCTCGCCGACGCGGGCATCCAGATCGTCTCGTACGACACCCTCGACGAGGCCGAGCGATCGCGGCTGTACGACTACTTCCAGGCACAGGTCTTCCCCGTCCTGATGCCGCTCGCCGTCGACCCGGCCCACCCGTTCCCGTACATCTCGGGACTCTCGCTCAACCTCGCGATCCGCATCCGCAGCGCCCGCACCGGCCGTCAGGAGTTCGCCCGCCTGAAGGTGCCGCCGATGCTCCCCCGCTTCGTCGAGCTGCCTGCCGCGGCAGGCACGGTGCGCTACCTGCCTCTCGAGGACCTCATCTCGAACCACCTCGACGACCTGTTCCCGGGCATGGAGGTGCTCGACCACCACGCGTTCCGCCTCACGCGCAACGAGGACGTCGCGATCGAGGAGGACGAGACCGAGAACCTCATCCAGGCACTGGAGGCCGAGCTGCTGCGGCGCCGGTTCGGCCCGCCGATCCGGCTCGAGATCACCGATGACATGGACGACGTGACGCTCGACCTGCTCGTCAAAGAGCTCGACGTCACCGAGCAGGAGGTCTACCGCTTGCCCGGCCCGCTCGATCTGCGCGGCCTGTTCGACCTGCGCATCGACCGGCCCGACCTGCGCTTCACGCCGCATCTGCCGACGACCGCGGTCGCCTTCCAGCCGGGCGACAACAACGAGCGGCCCGACATCTTCGCGTCCATCCGCAAGGGCGACGTGCTCGTGCACCACCCGTACGAGTCCTTCGCGACCAGCGTGCAGGCGTTCCTCGAGCAGGCGGCGAAGGATCCCCACGTCCTCGCCATCAAGCAGACCCTGTACCGCACCTCGGGTGACAGCCCGATCGTCGAGGCACTCATCGACGCCGCCGAGGCCGGCAAGCAGGTGCTCGCGCTCGTGGAGATCAAGGCCCGCTTCGACGAGGCGAACAACATCGTCTGGGCGCGCAAGCTCGAGAAGGCCGGAGTGCACGTCGTCTACGGCCTGGTCGGCCTCAAGACGCACTGCAAGCTGGCGCTCGTCATCCGCGAGGAGAACGGTGTACTCCGCAGCTACAGCCACATCGGCACAGGCAACTACAACCCGAAGACCAGCCGCGTGTACGAGGATTTCGGCCTCTTCACGGCCGACGACGTCGTGGGCCGCGATCTCACCCGCCTGTTCAACGAGCTGAGCGGCTATGCGATCGAGAAGAAGTTCAAGCGCCTCCTCGTCGCGCCTCTCCACCTGCGCAAGGGCCTGCTGCGGCTCATCGAGAAGGAGCGTCGCAATGCGCTCGCCGGCAAGCCCGCCGGTGTGCGCATCAAGGTCAACTCGATGGTCGACGAGCAGATCATCGACGCGCTCTACCGGGCCAGCCAGGCCGGCGTGAAGGTCGAGGTGTGGGTGCGGGGCATCTGCGCGCTGAAGCCGGGCGTCGCGGGCATGAGCGAGAACATCATCGTGCGGTCCATCCTCGGGCGCTATCTGGAGCACTCGCGCATCTTCGCCTTCCACAACGACGGCGAGGCCGTGGTCTACATCGGCAGCGCCGACATGATGCACCGCAACCTCGACCGCCGGGTCGAGGCGCTCGTGCGCGTGTCGACGCCGGCCCACATCAAGGAGCTCAACGACCTCTTCACGCTGGCGATGAGCGACACCACCAGCTCGTGGCATCTGCAAGCCGACGGCGAGTGGGTGCGCCACAACATCGGCGAGGACGGCAAGCTGCTCCTGGACCTCCAGGACCGCACCATGGCAAACGTGCAGCGCCGCCGGCGAGCACGAGCGGTGCGATGACCGAGACGGCCGTCTACGCGGCCGGGGGCGTCGTCTGGCGTGTCGTCGACGGCAAGCTGCGCGTGCTCCTGATCCACCGCACGAAGTACCGCGACGTCACCCTTCCCAAAGGGAAGGTCGACCCCGGCGAGATGCTCGCAGAGACCGCGGTCCGCGAGATCCACGAAGAGACCGGCATCCGTGTCGCCCTCGGCGTGCCCGTCGGCGTCTCGCGCTATCGACTGCCCAGCAAGCGCACGAAGATCGTGCACTACTGGGCCGCCGAGGCGACGGAGGCGGCCATCCGCGCGTCCGCCTTCGTGCCCAACAAGGAGATCGCCGCCATCGAATGGGTCTCGCCGAAGAAGGCGCTCCGCCGCCTCAGCTACCCCGTCGACGCCGAGATCCTGGAGTACTTCGTCCGGCTGATCGACGAGGGGGTGCTGCGGACCTTCCCGATCGTCGCCCTGCGGCACGCCAAGGCGGTGCCGCGGGAGGATTGGAAGGGGAAGGAGGCGAGCCGCCCGCTCTCTCCGCGAGGTCACCGGCAGGCCGCTTCGATCGTCGGCCCGCTGCTCGCCTTCGGCGTCCGCAAGATTGTGTCGAGCCCTGCGGTGCGCTGCGTCACGACGGTCGAGCCGCTGGTCGCAGCGCTCGGCCGCAAGATCGAGACCACGCGGCTGATCGGCCAAGAGGCCTGGGAAGTCGGCAAGTCCGATGCCCGCACCGTCGTGGGAGAACGCGTCCGTGCGCGCAAGCCCTCCGTGCTGTGCAGCCACGGTCCGGTGCTTCCCGACATCCTCAACGAACTGGCGCTCGCGACCGGCACGCTGCGCGGGTCGTACCTCGGCAGCGCCTCGGCGCTGGACCCCGCGGCCTTCTCGGTGGTGCACATGTCGGTGGACAACCCCGGCTCGGGGATCGTCGCCATCGAGACGCACATCCCGAAGGATTGAGCGAGGGAGCCGTTAGCGCCGCGGGTGACCAGCGCCCCTCGGGACGCTCGCGATTCCGCGGCCGAACGGCGCCGGACGTCGATGCCGACGCATGGATGTCGGCATCCTGTTCACCTCCCGTTCACCCGCGCAGCCCACTCTCTTAAGAGTCCGAGCCTACGTTTCAGACGAACCCCGCACCGGGTTCGAACCCGAAGGCCTTCCCGGGCCTGTTTCTCTGACACGTGAAGGATTCACACAGTGAAGATCTCTCGCATCGCCCAGGTGGGCGCTGTCGCCGCAATCGCGGCCCTCGCCCTCGCAGGCTGCGCCTCCAACGAGACCGCCTCCGGCGACACCCCGACCTCCAGCGAGGGTCCGGCGCTGACCGGCACGCTCAACGGCTCGGGCGCCACGTCCCAGCAGGTCGCCGTCCAGGCATGGACCGCCGAGTTCCAGACCGCGAACGCGGACGTCACCGTCAACTACGACCCGCAGGGCTCGGGCACCGGCCGGGAGTCGTTCCAGTCGGGCGCTGTCGAGTTCGCCGGGTCGGACCGTGCGTTCAAGACCGAAGAACTCGAGGCCGGACCGTTCGACGCCTGCGCCGAGGGCTCCGACATCGTCGAGATCCCGGCGTACGTGTCGCCGATCGCCATCGCGTTCAACGTCGAGGGCGTCGACGCGCTCAACCTCGACCCGGCCACGATCGCGGGCATCTTCGCCGGCACCATCACGAACTGGAACGACCCGGCGATCGCCGCCACGAACGACGGCGTCACCCTCCCCGACCTGGCGATCACGCCGGTTCACCGCTCCGACAAGTCGGGCACGACGGCGAACTTCACCGACTACCTCGCGCAGACCGCGGGTGACGTCTGGACGTACGACTCGGTCGAGGAATGGCCGATCCAGGGCGGCGAGGCCGCTCAGGGCACCTCCGGCGTCGTCAACGCCGTCAAGGGCGGCAACGGCACCATCGGCTACGCGGACCACTCGCAGACCGCCGACCTCACGACCGTCAGCGTCCAGGTCGGCTCGGAGTGGGTGGAGCCGTCCGCCGAGGGCGCCGCGATCGCCCTCGACGCCTCGCCGCTCGAGGAGGGTCGCGCGTCGACCGACCTCGCGTTCGCGATCGACCGCACCACGGAGGAGTCCGGCGCCTACCCGGTCATGCTCGTGAGCTACCTCATCGGCTGCGTCGACTACGAAGACGCCGACGCCGCGGCTCTCGTGAAGGGCTTCTTCACGACCGCCGTCAGCGAGGCCGGTCAGAAGACCGCCGCCGACAACGCCGGCAGCGCCCCCATCTCGACCGAGCTCGCCGAGAAGGCTCAGGCCGCGATCGACCAGATCAGCTGACATCCTCATCGGCCCCGGGCGCACCTCCTGGTGCGTCCGGGGCCTGATGCGGATCAGGAAGACCATCCCCGACCAGGACGGACGACATGACAGCCGCCCCCGCCGCGACGAAGATCCCGGCCAGACAGCGCCCAGGCGACCGGTGGTTCTCGGGCACGGCTCTCGCCGCCGGTTCGATGATCCTCGTCACCCTCGCGGCCGTCGCGATCTTCCTCATCGTGCAGTCGGTCCCGGCGATCGGCGCGAGCCCCGAGGACGCCTCGCTGCTCACCACGAACTTCTGGGACTACGTCTGGCCGCTGCTGTTCGGCACCGTGTGGGCTGCGCTGCTGGCGCTCGTCATGGCCGTTCCGCTGTCGCTCGGGGTCGCGCTCTTCATCTCCCACTACGCGCCGCGCCGGCTCGCCCAGAGCCTGGGCTACGTCGTCGACCTCCTCGCGGCGGTGCCTTCCGTCGTCTTCGGCCTCTGGGGCATCCTGGTGCTCGCCCCCGCCGTACAGCCGGTCTACGCCTGGCTCAACGCCAACATGGGCTGGTTCCCGCTCTTCGGCGGCGACGTCTCGGCGACCGGCCGCACCATCTTCACCGCCGCCATCGTCCTCGCCGTCATGGTGGTGCCGATCATCACGGCGATCTGCCGTGAGATCTTCCTGCAGACCCCCGTCCTCCACGAAGAGGCGGCTCTCGCACTCGGTGCCACCCGCTGGGAGATGATCCGCATGGCGGTGCTCCCGTTCGGGCGCAGCGGCATCGTGTCGGCGTCCATGCTGGGCCTCGGCCGTGCGCTCGGCGAGACGATGGCCGTCGCCATGGTGCTCTCGGCGACGGGGACCGTCACGTTCAAGCTCTTCACGTCGACGAACCCGTCGACGATCGCCGCGAACATCGCACTGACCTTCCCCGAAGCGTTCGCGACGAACATCAACGTCCTGATCGCGACGGGGCTGATCCTGTTCATCGTGACGTTCGCGGTCAACTTCATCGCGCGGTGGATCGTGAATCGCCGCAAGGAATTCTCGGGGGCCAACTGATGACCATCACCGCCACGCCTCCCCGGCCGCCCGTCGTCGCTCCGACGCGGTCGCAGCTCACCACCGGTCACCTGCCCACCTGGGCGGTCTGGGCGCTCGTCGCCGGCTCGCTCGCGGTGATGCTCGCGGTGTTCGGGATCATCGCCCTGGGTTCCGGCGAGGGCCTCAACGTCGCCGGCTGGCTCGTGACGTCGGGGATCGTCTACCTCGTCCTCATCTTCACGATCTCGGCGATCGTCGAGAGTCGGCGCAAGGCGGTCGACCGCTTCATCACGGGTCTCGTCGCCTCCGCGTTCATCGTCGCCATGGTGCCGCTCGTCTCGGTCGCCTGGACGGTCGTCTCCAACGGCATCGCCCGCTTCGACGCCGACTTCTTCTCGAGCTCGATGCGCAACGTCGTCGGCGAGGGCGGCGGCGCCCTGCACGCGATCGTCGGCACCGTGCTCATCACGGGGATGGCTGCGCTGATCTCGATCCCGATCGGCCTGATGGCCGCCATCTACCTCGTCGAATACGGCGAGGGCAAGCGGATCGGGCGAGGCATCACCTTCCTCGTCGACGTGATGACCGGCATCCCGTCCATCGTGGCCGGCCTGTTCGCCTACGCGCTCTTCTCGCTGTTCCTCGGCCCCGGCGCGCGCATGGGCTTCATGGGCTCGGTCGCCCTCTCGGTGCTCATGATCCCCGTCGTGGTCCGCTCGACGGAGGAGATGCTGCGGCTCGTGCCGAACGAGCTGCGTGAGGCGTCGTATGCGCTGGGCGTTCCGAAGTGGCTGACGATCGTCAAGGTCGTGCTTCCGACCTCCATCGCCGGCATCACCACCGGGATCATGCTCTCGATCTCTCGCGTCATCGGAGAGACCGCACCGCTGCTGATCACGGCCGGCTTCACGAACAGCATGAACTACGACCTCTTCGACGGTCGGATGCAGACCCTCCCGGTGTTCACCTACACGGAGTACATGAACCAGGGCATCCCGCCCGAGGCGTACATCGACCGCGCCTGGGCCGGCGCCCTGACCCTCATCCTCATCGTGATGGTCCTCAACCTCGTCGCACGCGTCGTCGCCCGGGTGTTCTCCCCCAAGACCGGTCGCTGACCCACCAACCCGAAAGAACCACCACCGTGTCCAAGAGCATCGAAGTCAACGACCTCAACGTCTACTACGGCGACTTCCGCGCCGTCGAGGGTGTGACCCTCTCGATCGAGCCGCGAAGCGTCACCGCGTTCATCGGACCTTCCGGCTGCGGCAAGTCCACCTTCCTTCGCACGCTGAACCGCATGCACGAGGTCATCCCGGGCGCCCGCGTCGAGGGCGAAGTGCTCCTCGACGGCGACAACCTGTACGGCTCGGGGGTCGACCCGGTGCTGGTCCGCCGCCAGGTCGGCATGGTCTTCCAGCGCCCCAACCCGTTCCCCACGATGTCAATCAAGGAGAACGTGCTGGCCGGCGTCAAGCTCAACAACAAGCGCATGGCGAAGTCGGATGCCGACGCCCTCGTCGAGAAGTCGCTGCGCGGCGCGAACCTGTGGAACGAGGTCAAGGACCGGCTCGACAAGCCCGGCTCGGGTCTGTCGGGTGGTCAGCAGCAGCGTCTGTGCATCGCCCGCGCCATCGCCGTCGCGCCCGACGTGCTGCTGATGGACGAGCCGTGCTCGGCGCTGGACCCGATCTCGACCTACGCGATCGAAGAGCTGATCGGCGAGCTCAAGAACGACTACACGGTCGTCATCGTGACGCACAACATGCAGCAGGCGTCGCGCGTCAGCGACAAGACCGCCTTCTTCAACATCGCCGGCACCGGCAAGCCGGGCAAGCTCATCGAGTACAACGACACGACGGCGATCTTCACGACGCCGACCGTGCAGGCCACGGAGGACTACGTCTCCGGCCGATTCGGGTGAGCCGCAGACGGCGGACTCGAAGCCCTCGCCGTTCGGCGGGGGCTTCGTCGTGGGTCCCGCTCGATCTCAGTCCCGCGGGCTGAGCAGGTAGCGATTGAAGGATGCCGTGAGCTCCGCGTCGACCGGGACCTCGACGCCGTCGATCGCCGTGATGGGCGCCGCCAGGCGCACGCTCGACACCAGCCACGCGGCATCCGTCTCGGCAAGGGCGCTGAGGGGAAGCGTGGCGTAGCCGGTGTCGTGCCCCTCCTCCTCGAGGTGGGCGAAGAGGCTCAGCTGCGTCGTGCCGTGAAGGATGCCGCCGTTCGGCGCGGGGGTGACGAAGCGGCCGTCGATGCGCAGGATGAGCGAGGCCGTGGGTGCCTCGAGCACGAAACCGTCCGAGGTGACGAAGACCGCGTCGTCGGCGCCGCGGCGCTTCGCCTCGCGGATCGCGGCCATGTTGACCGCGTAGGACAGGGTCTTCGCCCCGAGCAGCAGCCAGGGCGCCTTCGCCGGGGTGTCGATGCCGTAGCCGCGGTCGAGCGTGACGACGCGGATGCCGTGCTCGCGCACGGCGGTGTTGTCGGGGGCAGCCGCCACCGTCACCCACGCCGTGGGCGCAGGGCCGTGCTCGACGCCGCGGCTCAGGATGAGCTTGATGACGCCCTCGCCGTGGCGCGGGGCGTGCTGCGCGGCCACCTGCACCGCGGCCCGCCACTGCGTGAGGTTCGGCGCGGTGAGGTCGCAAATGCGCGCGGAGTGCGCGAGCCGCTCGAGATGAGCCTCTGTCTCCTGCGCATGGCCGTCCACGACGCCGATCGATTCGAAGATGCCGTCGCCGCGCTGCGTGCTCAGTTCGCCGACGCTCAGCGCCGGCGCTGACGGGTCGATGACCCGGAAGGTGTCGGCGAAGTCGGAGCGAGGATCATCGGATGCCGCGGGGTCGATGACGAGCGCGAAGAGCAGTGCCATGCCCAGAGCCTAAGCGCTCGGGAATGCCACGCCGCGCCTCTCGGTTACACTGGAACGGCCGGGCCGCAGTAACCCCGGGCTCCATCTTCTGCCGCTCCGAGCGGCCTCGCGCCGAGAGGCGTTCTGCGGCCCGGCACCTTCGTACCCCGGTGCTTCGTGCGAGCTCTGCCCGGGAGCAGAACGCCTCTCCCGCGAAGCGGTGCGAGCACAGCGGCGTTCTGCCGCCCGGCGATTTCGCCGCCGGCTCTCCGACCTGTCGCCGACCCGGCCTCCGCTCGCCGACAACCTTCTTGGCGACTCGCCGGACCGACCCGGACCAGCATTTTGGCGACTCGCCAAGAATGCACGACTCAGACACGCATTTTGGCGACTCGCCAGAACGCACCACTCACACGCGCAGTTTGGCGACTCGCCAAGAATGCACGACTCAGACACGCATTTTGGCGACTCGCCAGAACGCACCACCCACACGCGCAATTTGGCGACTCGCCAAGAACGCACCACTCACACGCGCATCCTGGCGACTCGCCAAGAACGACCCGACGGCACGCGGCGATCCGCCCTCTCGCAAGGTGGAGCGAGCGGATGCCTCAGCTCAGGGCGTCGCGGCGCCACAGCGCCGCGCAGGCCGAGAGATCGGCGGCGTAGTCCGACAGGCGCAGAGCGCGCGTCGTGAAGGTCGACGCACGGTCGGGCTCCGTCGTCTCGTAGTCGTCGGCAACGTGCGTGGCACCCGACGCCTGGACACGGCAGAAGGCGGCCGCGCGGTCCAGAGCGACGGCGAAGTCGCCCTGGAACAGGCCGCGCAGGATCGTGTCGACCAGGGCGACGAGCTCGTCGGGTCCGGCGGGCGAGGGGGCACCGGCCACCACGTCGTCGGCGGAGGCGAGCTCGGCACGGCCGCGCTCGTACAGGAGCGCGGCCGTGCGCGGGTCGTCGTGGATCATGAGCTGCACGAGGTAGAGCCGCCACAGCGCGCCGGGCAGCGTCTTCGCGGGCGATCGCGACCACAGCTCGGCGAGGTCGTCGATGCCGTGCTCGTCGGTGAACGAGACGAGCCTCTCGACGACGCCGCCGTCGGGGTCGGCTCGCACCCGCGCGAGCAGGGCGTGCGCGGTGGTGTGCGCGACGCGCGAGACCTCGGCCGGGTCCTCGGCTGCGAAGGCCCGGTCGAAGACCTCCGCCGGCCGGCGGACGGGCTTGTGGAACTCCCTGGACGAATCGCTCATCCGGTCCAGGCTACCCGCCGCCGCGAGCACCGGCTCCTGCTGCATCGCGGCGGCCCATGGCAGGCACATGGCGCTCTGCTCAGACCTGGTTGATGCGGATGTGGTTGCCGGCCGGGTCGCGGAACGCGCAGTCGCGCGGTCCCCAGCCCTGCTCCTTGGGCTCCTGGAGCACCTCCGCGCCGAAGGCGCGCAGCTGCTCAAAAGTCCCGTCGAGGTCGCTCGTCGTGAAGACGTACGGTCCGGGCCCGGATCCCTTCACGACCAGGCGCTGGAGCGCCTCGCCATCGTCGGGCGAGCGGCCCGCCGACGGGTCGGAGACGACGAGCGACAGCCCGGGCTGGCCGGGGAAGCCGAAGCTCACCCAACGGTGACCGTCGTACGAGACGTCGTTGACGACCTCGAGGCCCAGACCGTCGCGATAGAAGGGGATGGCGGCGTCGACGTCGTCGACGGTGATGGGGCTGTATGCCAGAGCGATGTTCGTCATGGCTGCCACGTTACGAGGCTCGGCGAGCGCGCGCTTCTCCGATCCTGCTCGGTTCACGAGCAGCGACTCGGTCGCGGCCCGGAGCCGATTCGCGTCAGACGTACCGCGTCGGCCGGGTGAGGATCTTCGCGACGCACAGCGGCATCGCCTCGGCGGCGTCGTGGGAGCGCGAGCGGTACGAGCTCGGGGTCTCCCCTGCGATCTCCGTGAACGTCGAGCTGAACGAGCCGAGCGATGTCGCACCCACCGCGGTGCAGGCATCCGTCACCGAGACACCCTCGCGCAGCAGCGCCATCGCCCGTTCGATCCGCCGGGTCATGAGGTACGCGTACGGGGTCTCGCCGTAAGCCGCCTTGAACTCTCGGGAGAAGTGCGCGGGCGACATGAGCGCCTGGGTCGCCATCGTGGGCACATCGAGCGGCTCGGCGTAGGCGCGGTCGATGAGATCGCGCGCGCGGCGCAGGTGCGCGAGTGTCTGGGTCGTCTGCAGGGCGGAAGCCACGGACTTCACGCTACCGGGATGATCGGGCCCCGCCACCGGCCTTCTGGTCTCACGCGGTGGGGATCTTCACGATCGGATCCGTCGACGGCTCTCCGGTCGGCGACCCGCCCTGCGGCTCGATCGTCACCGCGATGACATCCCCGGGTTCCATGGCGCCGTCGAGCACCGCGGTGGCCTCGCCGTCCGCCGAGTCGAACGTCCCCGCCGACACCGCGGCGCCGTCGCGCACGAACCACAGCTCGAAGCTCTCGTCGGCGGCGATCTGCGGGAGTCCCTGGGACACGAGCACCGCCTTGCCGACCGATTCCGACCAGTGCGCCGTCGCCGTGCCGCCGTCCGTGACCTCGACCGTGGCCGACTGCGAGTCGGGCGCATCCTCGATCTGCTGGAGCGCCACGATCTCGGGGGGCCGGTTCACGTAGTCGTTCAGCATGGCCGCGCCGAGCCCCAGCGCGACGAGCAGAACCAGGGATGCCGCGAGTCCGAGGATGCCGCGGGTCCAGCGGCGCCGCGAGACCGCCTGGATCACCGCGGTCGCGGGCGGCGGCTCGGCCGCGGGTTCATCGCTGCTCTCCGACCACGCCGCGACCGGTTCGGCGGCCGCCGCGGCGGAGGCGTCCATCGCAGGAAGCTGAGGCGTGGTGGCGATCCGCGCCAGCAGCGTCGATCGCAGGGTCAGCGGCGGCGCGGTCGCGGCGACGGTGTCGGCCAGGGCTGCGGCGGTAGCGGCATCCGCGTCCACCTGCCCCTCCCACTCGGGGTGCCGGCGGCGCGCGGCCTCGAACGTCTCGCGGTCTGCGGGCGACAGCGCGTTGAGCGCAGCGCCTGCGGCGAGCTGGGCGAACTCCTCCTCGTCCATCACGCGGTCACCCCCATCTCTGCTCTCAGGCGGGACAGTCCGTCCCGCATCCTCGTCTTGATCGTGCCCAGCGGGGCTCCCACCAGCGCCGCGATCTCGCTCTGACTGTAACCCCCGTAATACGCCAGGGTCAGCGCTTCCTTCTGGGCGTCGGGCAGTGCCGACAGCGCGGTCGTCACCCTCGCCCCCTCGATGCGCAGCTCGACCTGCTCTGCGACCTCGTCATGGGCTGTGCCGAGGTCGCGGAATCCTGCCCGCACGTCGCGATCCGTGCTCGACTGCGAGGCCCGAACACGGTCCACCGCCCGGCGATGCGCAATCGTGAGCACCCATGATCTCGCCTGACCTCTGTTCGGAGCGAACCGCGATGCGGATTGCCACACCTCGAGGAAGACCTCCTGCAGCACCTCCTCGCTCTGCGCCCGATCGACCAGCACCCGCAGGATCAGACCGAAGACGCGAGGCGAGAGCAGGTCGTAGACACGCGCGAAGGCCGCCTGGTCACCGGCGGCCACCCGCAGCACCAGCTCTCCGATGCGGTCGACCGGTTCCGTGCCGTCCTCCGGCACGTCGATCCCGTCGATCACCATGTCCACCAGCATGCCCTACGTCACCTCCCTGCGACCTGACCGCACGCGCGGCATCAGCCGAACGTGAACGAGTAGACCTCGACTCCGGGCGAGACCCGCACATCCAGCACATGGGCCGCCGCATCCTCGGTCTCCGCGGCGGCGTACGAACGGGGCGTGCCCGACACCGCCAGCGTCTCCTCCCGGCCGTCGTCCAGACGGACGCGCACCTCGCCCTCGCCGGCGAGCACCAGGCGGACCTCCTCGGCATGGAACTGCAGACGGATGCCGCCACCTGCGCTCCCCGACGGCGTGGCGTACTGCGTCTCGACCCGCCACGCGCCGTCGAGGGCGAACGAGTCGGCCGCCTGGTCGTCGGGCAGCCGGTACTCGGCCTCCCCCGCGCGATACGCCGGCTCGCCGGCGTAGTTGACGTCCTTCGCCGATCCGAGGAACGTCTCGCGCGTGCGCGTGCCGGCATCCGGGGTGTCGTCGGCGACCTCGGTCGCCGCTGGCAACGCCACACCGGGGTCGGCGTCCTGCAGCAGCTCTCGGATGAGCTTCTCGGTCGCGGCGTAGTTGCCCTCGCCGAAGGCGATGTGCCGCACCGTGCCGTCGGCGTCGATCAGATAGTGCGCCGGCCAATAGCGGTTCCGGTAGTTCGTCCACGTGGCCAGGCTGTTGTCGAGTGCCACCGGGTACGTGATGCCGAAGTTCTGCGCGCCTGCGGCGACGTTCGCGGCATCCTTCTCGAAGGCGTACTCGGGTGAGTGGATGCCGATCACCTGCAGTCCGGCATCCCGATACGCGTCGTCCCACGCGACGACGTGCGGGATGCTGCGCTGGCAGTTGATGCAGGAGTACGCCCAGAAGTCGATCAGCACCACCTCGCCGCGCAGGTCCGTGAGATCGATCGCGGATCCGTCTGGCGTGTTCAGCCACCCGTCGATGCCGCGGATGCTCGGCGCCGCACCGCACGACTCGAGCTCCGCCGCGCCGTTGGTGCACTTGTCCAGATCCCGGTTCTCGTCGGTGACCAGACCGCCCAGGTCGAGCGCGCGACGCGCGTCAGGATTGTCGGTGAGCTGACGCTGCACGCCCGCCGTGTAGTCGGGCACGAGCCGCTGGAGCAGCTGCGGCACGTTGAACACGAGCCCGACGGCGAGCGCGAGCATCGCGACTCCGGCGGCGATCCGCAGGCCGCGCTCGTGCGTGCGGAACGCGCGGATGCGCTCGACGAGCCCCCGGCCCGCCAGCGCGAAGAAGAGCAGCGGGATGCAGACGCCGACCGCGAACGAGAGAGTCAGCACGACCGTACCGATGTCGACCCGGCCGGTCGACCCCGCGACGATGATCGCAGCCAGGACCGGTCCCGCGCACGGGACGAACACCGTGCCGAGCGCCAGCCCGACGCCGTACCCGCTCCCGCCGTTGTGCACCTCGGAGCGACGAGCCAGCCGCTGGAACGGCTTCTCGAGCAGCCGCTCGAATCGCGGCACCAGGAGTCCGACGCCGATCAGCACCAGCACGGCGATGCCCGCCCAGCGCAGCACGTCCTGCGGCAGCCCGAGCAGACCTAGCAGGAGCGACCCCAGCAGCGTCACGAGCGTGAAGCTGGTGACGAGCCCCGCGATCACGAGGTACGGCCGCCACCGCGATGCGGGAGCAGGTCCGTCGGGCGCATCCGACGAGAATCGGGCGGACTGCGCGCCTCCGGTCAGGAAGATGACCGGCAGCACCGGCAGGATGCACGGCGAGATCCCCGTGATGAGCCCGCCGAGCAGACCGATGATGACGAGCTCCATGAGTCCCCCTAGGTGTCACGGGTTGTTCGCTCCGGAGCCCCGTTCGGATTGGTCGGACCATGCGATACGGGCGTGTTGGAGATCCGCATCCGAATCTTCCAATCCATTCCGACGACCCCTCCGAAGACACCGTGTAGCCGCTCCTGCGGCACGCTCCCCGCACCGGGGGCCACCAGACCGCGGTCCACGACCGCATGAAGGAGGAAGACATGTCTCGCATCACCAGGAAGCGCCTGTCGGCCGGGCTCGCTCTCGCCGTCGCCGCGACCTTCGCGCTGTCCGCCTGTTCGATGGGCGGCTCGGCCGCCGAACCGTCGGCCGAACCGTCGACACCCGCGATGGAGTCGAGCGAGGAGCCGATGGCGGCCGACCCCGCCGCGGACCTCGTCGGCCCGGGCTGCGCAGCCTACGCCGAGGCCGTGCCGGATGGCGACGGCTCGATCGAGGGCATGTCCGCCGATCCCGTGGCGGTCGCGGCATCCAACAATCCGATGCTGACCACCCTCACCGCTGCGGTGAGCGGCCAGCTGAACCCCGAGGTGAACCTGGTCGACACGCTGAACGGTGACGAGTTCACGGTGTTCGCGCCGGTCGACGACGCCTTCGCGGCGATCGATCCCGCCACCATCGAGGCGCTCAAGACCGACACCGCCACGCTGTCGTCGATCCTCACCTACCACGTGGTGCCCGGGCGGATCGAGCCTGCGGACATCGCCGGCATGCACACCACCGTGCAGGGAGCCGACCTCGAGGTGACGGGCAGCGGGGACGCCTGGATGGTCAACGATGCGAACGTGATCTGCGGCGGCGTTCAGACGGCCAACGCCACCGTGTATCTCATCGACGCGGTCCTGATGCCTCCGGCACAGTGACCGAGGCCGGCATCTGCCGGCTGGGGGGCGGTGAGGCCGCCGGCGTCTGCGAGGTGACGCCGGCGGCCTTGCCGCGCGCCTTGCACGCGCTCGCGCAAGAGTCAAGGGCGTGGGGCCGATCAGGCGCGCTGTCTAACGTGAGAGACGGCCTGGGGTTGCGCCGGAGGGGTGCGGATCCCGGGTGGGAGGACACGTGACATACCTGCGCGCGTCGGAGGAGTTGTCCACCGGCGAGATCTTGGACGATCGCTACGTCCTACATGAGCGCATAGGCGAGGGCGGGATGGCGCGCGTGTATCGCGCCGAAGACACCCATCTCCAGCGCTCGGTGGCGGTGAAGGTGTTCCGCGAACCCACCGACGGCATCGACTCCGTGCAGCGTGCGCTGTCAGAGACGACCCTGCTCGCTTCTCTGAGCCACCACTCCCTCGTCACCGTGTTCGACGCCCGCGTCGGCGCAGGCGAGACCAGCTACCTCGTCATGGAGCACGTCGACGGCATCACGCTGCGCGACCTCATCGCGCGCGGGCCGGTCGAACCGAAGGTCGTCGCATCCATCGCGATCGACATCGCGGAAGGCTTGCACGTCGCGCACGAGCACGGCGTCGTGCACCGCGACATCAAGCCCTCGAACGTGCTCCTGTGGGCATCCCCGCGGCCGGGCTGGGAGTGGCGGGCGAAGCTCGCGGACTTCGGCATCGCGTACTTGATGGACACGGCCCGCGTGACGACTCCCGGCGTCATCGTCGGCACGATGGCGTACGTCGCTCCCGAGCAGGCGAGAGGCGTGCCACCGGCGCCGGCGGCCGACATCTATGCGTTCGGTCTCCTGCTGATCGAGGCGCTGACCGGCGTACGCCCGTTCGGCGACGCCGAAGGCATCGGCACTGTCGTCGCCCGGCTGTCATCGGCGCCCGAGATCCCGGCGTCGCTGCACCCGTCGTGGCAGGGCCTGCTGCGCGGGATGACGGCGATCCGCCCGGACGACCGGCCCACCGCGCTGGAGGTGGTGACGGCGGCATCCCGCCTGGCGGCGATGGAGAACACCATGGCCCGCGCGGCAGCCGACCCCTCCACGGCGCCGATCGCGGCGCCCGCTACCGGCCCCACCCGGGTCTTTCCCGGACCGGCGCTCGTGCCCGATCCTCAGGGCGCGGTCGAGCGTGGAATGCTCCGCCGCGATGCTCGGGCCGCCGCACTTTCGCCCGGAGCTTCAGCACAGACAGGCACCGCGGCAGTGGTCGTCCCCACGATTCCAGACGATCATCGGCGCCCCTCACGCCGCGCACTGTTGATCGGTGTGGTCGTCGCGGCTCTGCTCGCGGTCGGACTCGCACTCGGTACGGTGCTGCTGGCGAACAGCTGGTCCGCGGAACCGGACCCTGCACCCGCCTCACCCACGGAGGAACTGGCTCCGCCGACGCCCACCGAGGAGGCTCCGGTCGAGCAAGCGCCGGCGAATGTGCCCGCTGAGCAGCCACCGGCCGACCAGGTTCCGGCGGACCAGGCGCCACCGGCAGACACCGGCGGCGGGGGCGACGTCAACGACAACAAGGGCCCGGGGAACAACAACGGCAACGGCAAGGGCAACGGCAACAGCGGGCGTGGCAACGGGAACGGCTGAACCGCGTTCAGCTTGAGGCGAGATCGCGCATCGCTCGCGATCGCCAGTTGTCGCCGCCACGCTCAAGGGACACGATGGCAGGGCAGTTGCGGCACCTGACGTCGCACTTCGCGATCTCTTCCGACAGCTTGGCGATGCTGAACCCCTCCTTGACCATCGCCATCACGTCCTTGCGTTTGTGCGCATCCGGCCTGTGGTCGAAGTCGAGGACGCGCAGGTCGGTGACGCCGCAATCCGTACAAGGATGGTCGCGCAGGTAGGTCACGAGGAACACCTTGGCCTCGGTGCGACGCTTCGCGGTGCGCTCGACGATCACCCGCACGTGACGTTCACGGTTCCGGGCGTAGTAGTCGCGCGACGACTGCCGGTTGCACTCGCGGCATACCTCTTGGAGCCCGTCAGGACGGGACGACTTGCGGTTGAACTCGCTGAGTGGCTTGGTCACCCCGCATGCACCGCAGCGCTTGCTCGACACGCTCTCGTCTCCTCCGCCATCGCCCCGGAGATGTTCAGCACCCAGCGTAGAAGGGAGCTCCGACGCTCCGACCATCGGCGACGCCTTGCTAGGGTGGACACGCCCCTATAGCTCAGTTGGTTAGAGCAACGGACTTCAACACAACAAAATGGAGCGCCGGCGCCGAAATGCGCCGGATGACCGCCGCTATATGCTGGAACACCCTGAGAGCCCGAGGTACTCGCCAGGTGTCTGACCGACACCAGGCAGTGAAAATCCGAGGGATTGGGCAATCAGCAGGTAACCGCAAGGGAACCTCAGAGACTACACGCGGCGCACCTGACCGGTCCGGCCGAAGGTGAAGATATAGTCCAGACTGCAAGCCGGAGACGGTGGCTGGGGAAACTCAGTGCAGCAGGTTAATCCGTGGGTCCAGGGTTCGAGCCCCTGTGGGGGCACCACTGCGTTCCAGTCGACGCACCAGGACGCGCCGCCGCTTCTCAGCGGGCGATCGCTGCGGCGATCAGCCAGACGACGATGCTCAGCACCAGCGCGGTGAGCGGGTACCAGAACGCCCTTCGCCGGCGCGAGAGTGCGACGATGCCCACCACGGCGCCGAGCACCGCGAAGGCGAGCGGCAGATAGCCGCCGAGCACGATGGCGAGCGTGTTGTCGTAGGTGCCCATCGCCCACAGCAGTGAGACGAAGAAGAGCACCACCGACGCGCCGACAGAAAAGCCGATCAGCAGCAGCGTGGCGACAAGATCGCCGATGCGACGGTCGGCGGGGGCAGCATCGCTCGTCATGATCCGAGACCGATCTCGTAGTGGACGAAACCCGTGGCGGTGGCCACGCGGTCGTAGAGCGTCCGCGCGGTGGTGTTGGTCTCGTGCGTCAGCCAGTACACCTTCGCCGCACCGTGCTCCCGTGCCCAGCCGGTGACATGTGCGATGAGAGCACGGCCCGCGCCCGTCCCCCGGGTATCGGGAGCGACGAACAGATCCTCGAGGTAGCAGTACGGCGTCGCCGACCACGTCGCGGCGTGGGTGAGCCAGTGCACGAGGCCGACCGCCGTGCCCGAGTCGTCTGTCGCGAGCGCGCCGTGGAGAGGGAACTGCGGGTCGATGAGTCGGTGCCAGGTGAGCTCGGTCTGCTCGTCGGAGAGCTCGGAATCGTAGAACGTGAGGTACCCCTGCCACAGCGGCAGCCAGACGTCGTGGTCGTCAGGGGCGAGGGGACGGATGGCGGTCACGAGACCCGAGGCTAGCGGGTAGCGGGCCTCATCCGAGCGCAATCAGCGCGGTTCGGCGCGCGTGGGCGCTGAGATCCGCTCCGCGACGGTCGAGAAACGCTTCGAGTCGCCCGCGATCGACCCGACCGATCTCGCGCAGCGCCACACCCACGTTCGTCTGGACCAGGTGCTCGGGATCGGCGGCGAGCAACTCACAGAGCGCGAGCGGGTCGTCGAGATCGCCGGAGCGGATGATCCAGAACGCCGCAGTGATCGCCGTACGACGCTGCAGCCAGTCGTCGGACCGAGCGAGGTCGAACAGCACGTCTCGCGGCCGATCGAGGAGATACCCGCCCAGCACGCGAGGAGCGGCGCGATCGATGAAGTCCCATGTGTCGATACGGTCCATGCGCCGCATCCAGAGGTCGTACAGGGCGGCGCGATCCGGGTTCTTGGCGCGGGCCTGGAAGTCGAGGATGGAGACCGCCACCATGCGCATCTCGTACGCATCGGCGTCGAGGAGGCGGTCGACCTCGGGCAGCGGCATCCGTTCATTCGTCTTGGCGATGTCGAAGACCGTGCCCATGCGCACGCCGATCACCTCGGTGCGCTCATCCGTCATGCGCCGCCGGATCTTGGCCTGTTCGTCAGCGGATGCCGCGGCCTCGAGCGCCGCGCGGACGCCCTCGGCCGTGAGTGCCCCGCCGACGGGCTCAGTCACCGCCGGAGAGACCCGAGTGGCGCAGTTCGGCCCCCGCGTGTGCGAGTTCGGCCAGCGCGGCATCGCTCGACTCCGGCGCGACGCCGGCGACGAGATCCGTGAGGATCCGCACGTGCCGCCCGTGCTCGATGGCATCGAGGGCCGATGCGCGCACGCAGTAGTCCGTCGCGATGCCGGTCACGTCGACATCCACCACACCGTGCTCCTCGAGCAGGTGCGCCACGGTCACGCCGTCGTCGGTCGTGCCTTCGAACAGCGAGTAGGCGGGCTGTCCCTGCCCCTTCTTCACGTGATGCGTCACCGCGGAGGTGTCCAGACCGGGGTCGTACTCGGCACCCTCGGTGTCGCTCACGCAGTGCGCCGGCCACGTGTCGACGAAGTCGGGCTGCGAGCTGAAGTGCCCGCCGTTGTCCCCCTCGCCGTCATGCCAGTCGCGCGACGCGACGATCACGGCGTACTCCTCGGCGTGCGTGACGAGGTACTGCGAGATGCGCTGGGCGACGGCATCCCCGCCTTCGACTCCGAGCGCACCACCCTCGGTGAAGTCGTTCTGGACATCGACGATGAACAGCGCCTTGCTCATGATTCGAGCGTACGCCTGTACTCCTCACGGGTGAGAGGGTGTCCGTCGTCTGCGACGACCTCGGCGTCCGTGGCGGCCGGCAGGGGCAGATGGACGGGCTCAGCGGCCGGTGCGGGTGTCAGCACCGATCCGTTGCCCGAGCCTGTCGCACGACCGCCGTCCGGCTCCCGGCGCGCGAGCTTCGACGGCCACCAGATCGCCCGGCCGATGTCGTACGACAACGCGGGAACGAGAAGCGACCGCACGATGAAGGTGTCGAGCAGCACGCCGAAGGCGACGATGAACGCCAGCTGCGCCAGGAACAGGATCGGGATGACACCCAGCGCCGCGAAGGTCGCTGCAAGCACGAGACCCGCCGAGGTGATGACGCCGCCGGTCGCGACGAGGCCGCGCAGGATGCCCGGTCTGGTGCCGTGCACGAGAGACTCCTCGCGGACGCGCGACATCAAGAAGATGTTGTAGTCGACACCGAGCGCGACGAGGAAGACGAACCCGTACAGCGGCACGGCCGGGTCGGCGCCGGGGAATCCGAACACCTGGTTGAACACCAGCGCGCTGACACCGAGCGCCGTGGCGAACGACAGGATGACGGTCACGATGAGCAGCACCGGCGCCAGGATCGACCGCAGCAGCAGCATCAGGATCAACAGGATCACGAGCAGGATCACCGGGATGATGACGGTGCGGTCGCGGGTCGACGTGTCGTTGGTGTCGATGTCCGTCGCCGTCTCGCCGCCCACGATCGCGGTTCCGGCACCCAGCGCATCGTCGAGGTCGACGCGGAGCTGCCGCACGGTGTCTTCGGCTGCCACCGAGTCCGCGGCATCCGTCAGCGTCCCGATGACGAGGACGTCGCCGTCGGAGACAGTCGCCTCCGGAGCAGGCGTGCCCGGCGGGCCGACCGCGGTGAGCACCGCCTCGCCGTCTTCGACCTCGACGGCCGCTTGCCCGGTCGGCGAGTCCTCAGAGGCGACGGCCACGGATTCGATGCCGTCCGACGCCTCGAGCACCTCGACGGTGCCGGCCAGGTCCTCCTCGGGCACGATGACGTACGCCGGCGAACCCGACCCCGCCGGGAAGTGCTCGGCGAGCACCTCCTGACCGTCCCGGGCCTCTGATGCCCCGAGTACGAGGTCGCTCGTGGGCACACCGTCCGCCTTGAGCTGCGTGATCCCCAGGGCTCCAGCCAGCAGCACGATGGTGCACGCGATCCACACGACGCGCGCGTTGCGCGCCACGAACCGCGCCTGTCGCGGCCAGAGGCCCTTGACCGGCTGCGTCAGATCGTCGGGGATCATGGCCAGCGGCTGCTTCGGGATGAACGGCCAGAAGGCGGCGCGCCCGCACAGGGCCAGGAGCGCCGGCAGGAACGTCAGCGCCGACAGCACCGAGAACGCGATGCCGATGGATGCGATCGGCCCGAGGGCGCGGTTGGTGGCCAGGTCCGACAGCAGCAGGCACAGCAGGCCCGCGATCACCGTGCCGCCGGACGCGAGGATCGGCTCGAACGCTCCCCGCCATGCCGCGAGCGTCGCCTCCCATTTCGACGCGCCGGTCGCGATGGATTCTCGGAAGCGCGCGACGTACAGCAGCGCGTAGTCGGTCGCGGCGCCGATGACGAGGATGAACAGGATGCCCTGCACCTGCCCGTTGAGCACGACGATGCCGGCGTACGCGAGCCACCACACGGTGAGGAGCGCCGCACAGAGGGCGAACATCGACGTCAGGAGCACGAGGACCGGCAGCAGCGGCGAGCGGTAGACGATCACCAGGATCAGGAAGACGGCGATCAGCGCGACGCCGAGGAGCAGTCCGTCGATGCCGAGGAAGCCCTCGACGAGGTCTGCCGTGAAGCCGGCGGGCCCGGTGACCCACGCCTCGAACCCGTCCGGGAGCTCGTCCGTCACGAGGGTCCGGATCGCCTCGACGGTCTCTCCCACCTCGCCGGAGGCATCGATCGGGACGAAGATCTGCACCGCCTCGCCGTCCTCCGACAGGATCGGCGGCGACACGTCCTCCTGGACGCCCTCGATGCCGGCGATGTCGTCGGCGAGCGCCTGGATGTCGGCGACGTCCTCATCCGACAAGTCGCCGTCGCCGGTGACGACGACGACGGCCGGGATGCTGTCCGCGCCGAGGAAGTCCGCCAGGCGCTCGTTGACCTGCGTCGCGTCGGCTCCCTCGGGTAGGAAGCTGGACCGGTCGTTGGTCGAGACCTCATCGACCTTCCCGAAGTACGGTCCGCCGAGGGATCCCACGGCCAGCCAGATCAGCACGAGCAGGGCGGGGATGCCGATGCGGAGCCAACCGGAGGGGCGGCGATTCGCGTGGTGAGGCGAGGACATATCGCTAGCTTATCTAGCGAAGTTGGTTTCGTGAAACGGAATTCGGATGCCGCCCGACGGTGCCGACGCGCCTCCCGTGCGGTCACCGCTCCTATGCTGGGTCGCGATGCTCTCCGCCGCCCTCGCGCTCATCGGCGCCGTCGTCTACGGCTCCGCGGACTTCCTGGGCGGCCTGGCTGCGCGGCGGCTGCGCTCGATCGTCGTGACCGCCGTGGCGGCTCTGTCAGGACTCGTCGCGCTCGCGCTCGTGCAGCCACTCGTCGGCGGAGCGTGGAGGGCCGCCGACGTCGCGTGGGGCGTCCTCGCCGGGATCATCGGCGTGGTCGCCGTCGCCCTGCTCTACGCGTGCCTGGCGATCGGACCGATGAGCATCCTCTCGCCCTTGACGGCTGTCGTCTCGGCGATCGCCCCGATGCTCTGGGGTCTGCTGGTCAAGGGCGATGCGCTCGCGCCGATCGGCTACGCCGGACTGGCGGTGGCCCTGGTCGCCGTCGTGCTGGTCGGCTTCATCCCCGGCGAGAAGATCGTGCGGCCGAACCCGCGCGGACTCGTCATGGCGGTCGGCGCCGGACTGGCGATCGGCGCCTTCCTGATCGTCGTCGACCAGACCTCCGCGGACAGCGGCCTCGTGCCTCTCGTGACCAGCCGCGCGACCAGTGGTGTCGTCACGGTCGTCGTGGTCGGCATCCTCGCCCTCATGGCCGTGCGTCGCGGCGCGCCGGCGCGCTCCGTGCTCGCAGTCGCGGGCCCACCGCTCGGCGCGATGCCCAGCGGGCACGCCGATCTCGAGCACGCCGATCTCGAGCACGCTGGGGAGTCCGGACGCATCACCACGACCCTGCGGCGGGCCTGGACCCTCGCCATCCTGTGCGGGATCGCGGATGCCGCGGCCAACGCGCTCATGCTCCTGGCCTTGCGCAGCGGCGATCTCGCGGTGGTGTCAGCACTGACGGCGCTCTACCCCGCCGGCACGATCCTGCTCGCGGCGATCGTGCTGCGCGAGCGCGTCGCAGCGATCCAGTGGGTGGGGCTGGGGCTCGCTCTCGCTGCCGGCGGCATGCTCGCCGTCGCGTAGGCGACACGCGTGCGGGCGTCGGTCGCGTGACGGCGCCGGGGTCATGCGGTTCGGTCAGCCGCGCGCGAACAGCATGACGAGCGAGGTCACCAGGGCGACCACGCCCAGTGCGAGCATCCCGCCGGCGAGGAGCGCAACGGCCCGCACCGCGGGCGAGCCCTGCGTCAGCCGCATCCGGTTGAGGGAACCGCGACGGACGAAGATGTCGGCCATGTCCGCGTCGCCGACGTGGTGCTCCTGCTCGTGGGTGAGATGGGCCTCCCCCACGCCGCCGTCCTCGTCGAACCAGCGGACCAGACGGCCGTGGGCCGTCGCCTCGACGACCGCCCGTACCGGCACCCACGTGCCGTCGAACAGGTACATGATCAGCGCGACGCCCGCGAGCAGGGCCCCCACGCCGAATCCGATCCACGAGAAGATCTCGGCGAGGGCGTCGATCGCCTGGGACACCGCACCACCGTCCTTCGGATACGGAAAACGGCCGCTGCCGCGGCCGTTCCGGTTCTGAGCCACCTAAGGGAATCGAACCCTTGACCTATTCATTACGAGTGAATCGCTCTGCCGACTGAGCTAAGGTGGCGCGCCTCGCTCGCGCGATGCACAAGCAACGATCTTACAGGGTCGCGGGAGTGCTCGCGAACACGGGACCGCGGCATCCCGTCCCTCCACACGCGCGGTCGGTGTCGACGTGTTACGAATCGATTCGGATGCCTCGGACGATCGCCGTAGGTTCGAAGCCGGTCCGCGACGAAGCGTGCGCGGTCCCGAGGCTCGTGCACGCGGTCACCCGCCCGACACGGACCTCGATCCACAGGAGCACTCACATGTCCACGCGCAAGAAGCTCATCGCAACTGCCACACTGGCCCTCCCGCTCGCCCTCCTCCTCGCCGGCTGCGCCGGCGGCGGGACGGATGCCGACACCGGCGCCTCCGCCGAGAACGAGGTGGTCCGCATCGGCGTCGTCGGCGCCGGCGAGCCGTACTGGGAGACGTACAAGGAGGCTGCCGCCGAAGAGGGCATCGAGGTGGACCTCGTCGATTTCAGCGAGTACTCGCAGCCCAACCCTGCTCTGTCGGCGGGCGAGCTGGACCTCAACCAGTTCCAGCACATCATCTACCTCGCCACCTACAACGTGCAGAGCGGCGACGACCTGCAGCCGATCGGCGCCACGGCGATCTACCCGCTCGGCCTCTACTCGACCCAGTACGACTCGGTCGAAGACATCCCCGAGGGCTCGACGATCGCCATTCCCAACGACGAGTCGAACGGCGCCCGCGCCCTGCTGGTGCTGCAGTCCGCGGGTCTCATCGAGCTCGAGGACGGCGGCTCGCCCTTCTCGACCCCGGCGGAGGTCATCGAGGATGAGTCGAAGGTCCGCGTCGAAGCTGTCGCCGCGGACTTCACCGCGTCGTCGCTGCCCGACTTCGCCGGCGCGATCGTGAACAACGACTTCGTCACCAAGTCCGGTCTCACCGAGGATGAGCTGCTGGCCCAGGACGACCCCAGCGACCCGTCGGCCTTCCCGTACATCAACATCTTCGCCGCGAAGGCGGAGGACGCCGACAACCCGACGTACCTCAAGCTCGTCGAGATCTATCAGAACACCAAGGCCGTGCAGGACGGCGTCCTGGAGGCCTCGGGCGGCACCGCTGTGCTCGTCAAGACGCCCGTCGACGAGCTCCTCACGTCGCTCACCGACGTCGAGGACGACATCCGCGCCAATTCGTAAGACCGCCACACTGCGGCATTCGCCTGTGCGGCCCGCCGACGCCTCGCGCGCCCGGGCCGCACACGTGCGTTCCGCCGAGGAGCATCCATGACCCTGATCCGCCTGACCGGCGTGACCAAGACCTTCGCGGCGTCCGGCAAGGACTCCCCACCCACCGTGGCCGTCGACGACGTCTCGCTCGACGTCGCTGCCGGCGAGGTGTGCGGCATCATCGGCTACTCCGGTGCCGGCAAGAGCACCGTGCTGCGTCTGGTGAACGCGCTCGAGACACCCACATCGGGCACCGTCGAGATCGACGGCCGCGACATCACCCGCCTGCGCGAGCGTGACCTGCGCGAGCTGCGCGGCGACATCGGCATGATCTTCCAGCAGTTCAACCTGTTCGACTCCCGCACCGTGGCGAAGAACGTCGCGTATCCCCTCGAGGTCGCGGGTCGCTCGCGCGCCGAGATCGCGGCGCGTGTCGACGACCTGCTGCGCTTCGTCGGCCTGGCCGACAAGGCCCGCAGCTACCCGGAGCAGCTCTCGGGCGGGCAGAAGCAGCGCGTCGGCATCGCGCGGGCGCTGGCGACGAACCCGCGGATCCTGCTCGCCGACGAGGCCACGAGCGCGCTCGACCCCGACACGACGCAGGAGGTGCTCGCGCTCCTCGCGCGCATCAACGCAGAGCTCGGGGTCACGATCCTCGTCATCACGCACGAGATGGACGTCATCCGCACGCTCGCCGACCGCGTCGTCGTGATGGAGAACGGCCGCATCATCGAGAGCGGTGCGGTGTTCGACGTGCTGTCGGCGCCGCAGCACGCGGCGACGCGCCGGTTCGTTGCGAGCATCATCGAGGACGTCCCCGCCGGCGACCAGCTGCGCACGCTGCGGGAGCGCCATCCCGGACGCATCGTGACGTTCACGGTGCGCGAGGGCGACGTCTCGCAGGCCGAGGTGTTCTCCGCCCTCTCGTCGCACGGCGTGCGGTTCGAGCTCGTCCACGGCGGGATCAACGACATCGCCGGGCGCGTCTTCGGCCATCTCACGCTCGCACTGACCGGACAGGCGGATGCCGTGCAGCGCGCGATCGACGCCGCGTCGGCGTTCGCGCCGCTCATCGAGGAGGACGCCCGTGGATAGGCTCGTCGACCTGCTGCCCGAGCTCTGGGCCGCGACGGCCGAGACCCTGTACGTGGTGTCGCTGAGCCTCGTGTTCGGCGGGATCGCCGGCCTGTTCGTCGGGTTGGCGCTCTACGCGACGCGACCCGGAAGCCTCTTCCCGAACCGCTTCCTGTTCGGGACGATCAACGTGGTCGTGAACTTCTTCCGGCCGATCCCGTTCGTGATCCTGCTCGCCGCCGTCCAGCCGATCGCCCGCAGCATCGGCATCCCGGGCATCGGGCCGGAGTTCGGCATCTTCGCCATCACGATCGCCTCACTGTTCGCGATCAGTCGCATCGTGGAGCAGAACCTGCTCACCGTGCGCCCCGGTGTCATCGAGGCCGCGAGGGCAACTGGCGCGAGCCGCTCGCGCATCCTCCTGCGCCTGCTGCCCCGCGAGGCGCTCGGCCCCCTGATCCTCGGCTACACCTTCATCGTCGTCGCTCTGGTCGACATGACCGCCATCGCGGGCGCGGTGGCAGCCGGCGGCCTGGGAGAGTTCGCGATCGTGTACGGCTTCAAGCAGTTCAACCCGTGGGTCACGTGGGCGGCGGTGCTCGTCATCATCGTGATCGTGCAGGCGGTGCAGTTCATCGGCAATGCGCTCGCCCGCCGAGTGCTGCGGCGCTGACCGCCACGACAGCCTGCCGCCATGAGAGAAGCGG
>NZ_JAMXMB010000040.1 GCF_024055635.1 Microbacterium yannicii | reverse complement strand
CCGCTTCTCTCATGCGTCGGGACTCACTCGCAGCGCAGGCCGTTCTCGGGCGGCGTGCCCTCGAGCAGGTACGTCTCGATGGCGGAGTCGACGCACGTGTTGCCCTTGTTGTAGCCGGTGTGGCCCTCGCCGACACGGGTCACGAGCACGCCGGAGGAGAGCTGGTCGGCGAGCGACACCGACCACTCGTACGGGGTGGCCGGATCGTTCGTCGTGCCCACGACGACGATCGGCGCAGCCCCCTCGGCCGTGATGCGCTCGCGCACGCCCGTCGCCGGGTACGGCCACACCTCGCAGGGGTCGGGTCCGCTCCAGTACGGCGCGACCGTCGGCGCTTCGGCGGCGAGCAGCGCCTCGGCATCCGCCTGCTCCTGCTCGGTCGCGTCGACCGGATAGTCCATGCAGTTGTACGCGCGGAAGGCCTCGGTCGAGTTGTCGAGGTAGGTGCCGTCCTGCCGGTTGTAGTAGAAGTCGGCGAGCTGGAACGCGATGTCGGCGTTCCCCTGCAGGACGTCGGTGAGGGCCATCGTCAGATAGCTCCAGCTGTCCTGCGAGTACAGGGCCGAGACGATCGTCGTCATCAACGAGTCGGCGCCGAGCATGCGTCCGTCCGCGTTGGGGATGGGATCCCGGTCGACGCTCGCCAGCAGCGTGCCGAGGTCCGCCATCGCCTCGTCGACGGTGCCGCGGAACGGGCACTCGTCATCGGTCAGGCAGTCGGCCATGTACGCGCGCAGCGCCGACTCGAATCCGACGCCCTGCGTGATGCCGACGTCCAATCCGGGGATCGACGGATCGATCGCGCCGTCGAGGACCAGACGACCGACCCTCTCGGGGAAGAGCTTGGCGTACGTCGCACCGAGGAACGTGCCGTACGAGTAGCCGAGGTAGTTCAGCTGCTCGTCGCCCAGGACGGCGCGCATCATGTCCATGTCGCGAGCGGCGTTCTCCGTCGTGATGTACGGGAGGATGCCGTCGCTGTTCGCCTCGCACGCCTCGCCGAACGCCTGGTTCTTGGCCTGCAGCTCGGCGGTCCAGGCATCCGATCCCCGTTCGTTCTGAGGGATGTCGAACAGGTAGGCGTCCATGTCGCTCGCGTCGTAGCAGCTCACCGCGGTGGACTCGCCGACGCCGCGGGGGTCGAAGCCGATCACGTCGTACTGCTGGCGCACCGGGTCGCTCACCGCGAACGACACGGAGTCTCGCACCAGCGCCACACCGCTCGATCCCGGTCCCCCGGGGTTGGTCAGCAGGGAGCCGATCGGCTCGCCGCCGCCCTCGGCGCGACTGCGGATCATGGCCAGCTCGATCTCGCCCTTCGACGGGTCGGACCAGTCCAGCGGCGCTGTGACGGTCGCGCAGTCGAAATCGCCGTTGCAGGAGCTCCAGTCCAGCGTCTGCTCGTAGTACGGCAGCAGCTCGGCCGGCACACCCGTCGTGTCGGCCGACTTGCTCGTGGTGGGGCGGGGTGCGGCGTCGGGGATCATGCCGTAGAGACAGCCGCTCAGAGCGACGGATGCCGCGACGAGGCCCGCAACGACGGCAACGGCCCTCATGCGGATGCCGGGCCGGCCGGCGTGCGAGAAGCCGGGCCGGCGGGAGCTGGTCGTGTTCACGGGGTCCTTCCGCTCGCCACGGTGACGAGCATGCTCTCGAGGGCGAGTGCGGGGGCGGCGTTGAGTTCGAGATTCTCACGGGTGACGCCGATGCGGTCGACGACCGTGAGTGTGCGCTCGGGAGCCCATGCGGAGGCGAGCGCGCGCAGCTCGGGGGCGAGCTCGCGGTTGATGAGGACGTCGTCCCGGCCGAATTGCAGCATGAGCACGTCGCGGAACATCGACTCGAGGTCGGTGAGGACGCGATCGATGCCGTCGCGCAGGCTCCGGGTGGCCCGGCGCTTCTGGTCGTCCTCGAGCGCCGAGAGCTGCGAGCGCACCGCCGGCGGGACCGCAGACCCTTCGGCGATGCCCAGGGTACGCAGCAGCGACGCCCGCTCGGCCTCGTCGCGTTCCGCTGTGAGCGCCTTCGCATCGTCGGTCGCGGCGGCGACGATCGCGCCCGCCACCTCGACCGCGTCGCCCACGCCGCGGACAGCCAGCACCCCCCGCAGCGTGGCGTCACGGCGTGCACGGGCTGCGGCATCCGTCGCCAGCCGCTGCGCCATGCCGATGTGACGCTGTGCGTGTCGCGCGGACTGCTCGGCGACCACGGGATCGACGCCGCTGCGCCGCACGATGAGATCCGCCACGTCGGCGATGTCGGGCTCCCGCAGGCGCAGAGTGCGCACGCGCGAGCGGATCGTGGGCAGCAGGTCGGCGTCGCTGGGCGCGCACAGCACCCATACAGTGCGCTCGGGCGGCTCTTCGAGGGCCTTCAGCAGCACGTTCGAGGTGCGCTCGGCCATGCGGTCGGCGTCTTCCATCACGATCACGCGATACCGGCCGAGCGAGGGCGAGAAGTAGGAGCGCTCGACGAGCGCGCGGGCGTCCTTGATCGAGATGATCACGCCCTCGGTGCGCAGCGCGGTGAGGTCGGGGTGGGTGCCGGCGAGCACCTGCTGCATCGCGCGCTCGTCGCCCGGCTCGGCGATGAGCGCCGCCGCAAACGCGTGCGCCAGCGTCGAACGGCCCGATCCGGGAGGACCGGTGATGAGCCACGCGTGGGTCATCGACGCGGGATCGGATGCCGCCTCCCGCAGTGCGGCGACCGCCTCCGGCTGGCCCCACACATCGCCCCACGGCAGCGCGGGAGCGGGCACGGCTTCGTCCGTCTCACGCTCGCCCGCCGGTGCGGCCTGTGTCGAGGCATCCATCCCGCCCAGCCTAACCGCGACGTCCGACGACCAGCGCCGACCCTCAGGCGAGGACGGCGGACACCCGCTCCCGCACGGCGGCGGCGAGCTCGTCGGCGGGCAGCGACGCGTCGAGGACCAGGAACCGTGCCGGCTCGGCGGCGGCGAGCGCCAGGAACTCCTCCCGCACGCGCGCGTGGAAGTGCTCCTTCTCGGACTCGAGGCGGTCGAAGGGCTTGTCGTCGGCATCGAGCCGCGCGCGGGCCGCGGCGGGGTCGAGGTCCAGGAGCACGGTGACGTCGGGCAGCAGCCCCTCCGTGGCCCAGAGCGAGAGGTCGCGCACCTCGTCACGGCCGAGAACGCGCCCTGCGCCCTGGTAGGCGACCGAGGAGTCCAGGTAGCGGTCCTGGATCACGACCTCACCGCGGCGCAGGGCCGGCCGCACGAGCGTCTCGACGTGGTGCGCGCGATCGGCGGCGTAGAGCAGGGCCTCCGCGCGCGCCGCGACCTCGCCGCGATGGTGCAGGACGATGTCGCGGATGAGCACGCCGACCTCGGTGCCGCCCGGCTCACGGGTGCGGACGACCGTGCGTCCGGCATCCGTCAGCCATTCCTCCAACAGCGCGGCCTGGGTGGTCTTGCCGACCCCGTCGCCGCCCTCGAACGTGATGAACAGTCCGGTGGCTCGCGACCGGTCTGCTGCGGCTGCCGGAACCGGGCTCGGCGCGGCGTCCGCCGTCACTTCTTCGCCGCGGGCTTGCGCGTCGTCGTCGTGCGTCGCGCCGGTCGCTTGGCCGGACCCTTCGCCCGCTTGTCGGCGAGCAGCTGCACCGCGCGCTCGAACGTGACCTCGGTCGCCTCCTCGCCGCGCGGGATCGTGGCGTTGGTCTCGCCGTCGGTGACGTACGGGCCGAAGCGGCCGTCCTTGAGCTTGATCGGCTTGCCGCTGGTGGGATCGGCCTCGAACTCCTTCAGCGCCGACGACGCGCCACGCGCGCCGTACTTGGGCTGCGCGTAGATCGCCAGCGCCTCATCGAGCGTGATGTCGAAGATCTGCTGCTCGCTCTGCAGCGTGCGCGAGTCGGTGCCCTTCTTGAGGTACGGCCCGTAGCGGCCGTTCTGCGCGGTGATCGGCGCCTCGGTCTCGGGATCGATGCCGACCGTGCGCGGGAGGTCGAGCAGCTGCAGCGCCGTGTCGAGGTCGATGGTGTCGACCGACATCGACTTGAACAGCGACGCCGTACGCGGCTTCGGCGCGACCTCCTTCTTCGCCCCGCGCTTCTTCGGGGCGGGAGCTTCGACGGGCTCGGCGACCGGAGTCACTTCCCCGGTCTCCTCGTCGACCTCTTCCGCGGCGGGCGGGTCGGTCTCCTGCACGTACGGTCCGAACCGTCCGTCCTTGACGACGACGAGCTTGCCGTTCGCCGGGTTCTCCCCCAGCACGCGGTCGCCGGCGACGGGAGCGTCGATGAGCTCCTGCGCGCGGGCCGGAGTCAGCTCGTCGGGCGCGAGGTCCTCGGGGATGTTGACCCGGCGGGGCTCGGCATCCGGGTCCTCCTTGTTCGGGACCTCAAGGTACGGCCCGTACTTGCCGAACCTCAGCGTCGCCACATCGCCGATGGGCGTCGAGTTGAGCGCGCGCGCGTCGATCTCGCCGAGGTTGTCGACGATGTTGCGCAGACCGACCTGGTCGCCGGAGCCGAAGTAGAAGTCCTTGAGCCAGTCCTCGCGCCGCTGCTCGCCCCGGGCGATGGCGTCGAGGTCGTCCTCCAGGGCCGCGGTGAAGTCGTAGTCGACGAGGTCGGCGAAGTGCTGCTCGAGAAGCCGCACGACGCTGAACGCGAGCCAGCTCGGGATCAGCGCCTGACCGCGCTTGGTGACGTACCCGCGGTTCAGGATCACGTCGATGATGCTCGCGAAGGTCGACGGGCGGCCGATGCCCTTCTCCTCGAGCGCCTTGACGAGGCTCGCCTCGGTGTAGCGGGGCTTGGGGCTGGTCGCGTGCCCCTTGGGCTCCACATCGCGCAGCCGCAACACATCGCCCACGGCCATGGCGGGAAGCGCCTGGTCGTCCGTCTTGTCGGCGTCGCTGCGCTTCTCGTCGCGGCCCTCTTCGTAGGCCTCCAGGAAGCCCTTGAAGGTGTACACGGTTCCGGATGCCGTGAACTCGGCGCGCCGGTCGCCGGCGGCGACCTCGAGGGTGACCGTGGTGGTCTCGTACTTCGCGTCCGACATCTGGCTGGCCATCGTGCGCTTCCAGATGAGGTCGTACAGGCGCAGCTCGTCGCGGTCGAGCTGGCTCGACACGTCGGAGGGCGTACGGAACGTCTCGCCGGAGGGGCGGATCGCCTCGTGCGCCTCCTGGGCGTTCTTGCTGTTGTTGCGGTAGGTGCGCGGGTTCAGCGGCACCGATGCTGCACCGTACATCGCGACCGCCTGCTCGCGCGCGGCCTGGATGGCCTGCGTCGACAGCGCAGTCGAGTCGGTGCGCATATAAGTGATGTACCCCTTCTCGTAGAGGCGCTGCGCCACGCCCATCGCGTGCTTGGCGCTCATCGAGAGCTTGCGTCCGGCCTCCTGCTGGAGGGTCGACGTCGTGAAGGGCGGCTTGGGGCTGCGTGTTCCCGGCCGGGACTCGAGGGCGGTGACGGATGCCTCGGCCGCCGCTTCGATGGCCGCGGCGAGCTCGCGCACCTGCGCCTCGTCGAGGACGACGACGGCCTTCTTCAGCTGGCCCTTGTCATCGAAGTCGGTACCGCGAGCGAGCACCGCACCGTCGACGCGCGCCAGGCGCGTCGAGAAGGACTCGTCGAGGCCCTGCGGGCGGTTCGGCGCGGCGAGCGCCTCGATGTCCCAGTACGACGCCGAGACGAACGCCATGCGTTCGCGCTCGCGGTCGACGACCATCCGTGTGGCAGCCGACTGGACCCGCCCGGCGGAGGTGCCCTGCTGCACCTTGAACCAGAGCACAGGGCTGACGTCCCAGCCGTAGAGGCGGTCGAGGATGCGGCGGGTCTCCTGCGCGTCGACGAGCGCGAGATCTAGTTCGCGCGTGTTGCCGACGGCGGCCTGGATGGCGTCTTTGGTGATCTCGTGGAACACCATGCGCTTGACGGGGACCTTGGGCTTCAACGTCTGCAGCAGGTGCCATGCGATGGCTTCGCCTTCGCGATCTTCATCGGTGGCGAGCAGGAGCTCGTCCGCCCCCTTCAGCGCACGCTTGAGCTCGGCGACGGTCTTCTTGCCACGCTCGCTCTCGACGTAATAGGGGTCGAAGCCGTTGTCGATGTCGATCGAGTACTTCCCGTACGCCTGCTTCTTATCGGCCGGGATGTCCCTCTTGTCCGCGAGATCGCGGATATGGCCGACCGAGCTGAGCACCTCGTAGCCATCGCCGAGGTACCCCTGGATCGACCTCATCTTCGTCGGTGACTCGACGATGACGAGCTTCTTGCCTTCTGCCAACGGGGGCGTCCTTTCTTCGACGCAAACCATACACGCCGCTTATCGGTGCGGGCGCTGTGAGCGCGGATCAGGGCGGCGGCCCCGCACGCGCCGAAGCCCGCGCGGTGACCGGTCCCACGCGCAGCGAGACCGTGATCGTCGCGACCAGTTCGTCGAGATCACAGGCTGCGACGACGGCTCCGAACGTGCCGGCGACCTCGGCCGCGCGGTCGCAGGGGATGCCGGTGACCGCGCCGGATGCGGCGTCTGCGGCCGCCAGCGCGCCGGCGTCCGCGGCCGAGGCCAAACGCTGTCCCGCGACAGCGGCGCTCCCCGCCATCGCGAGCCCTGAAGTGAGGAGCGCCGCCGATGTCACGATGCCCGCCATGGCCATGGTTGCCGGCATCAGCCACCACCGGCGTGTCGCAGGCGGCGCCCGCGGTGTCCGGCGGCGGCCAGCTCTCGGATGCGGCTCCGGCGCGGCACGCCGACCCGCTGTCCGGTACTTCTCCGGGGTCTGGCTTCCGTTGCGGTCGAACGCGGGCTCACAGACCACCTCCGAGAGCGCACCCCGTCGCTGCGATGCGCAACCCGAACAGGGCCGCTGCCGAGGCGCTCACGCAGACCAGGTCGCCGCGCGGACCGATCTCCACGGACGCGCCTGCCACCGCCGCCGCCACGGCCTCGCGCGCCCGCTCGTCGGACTCGCCGCGCGCGCTCAGGCGCGCGGCATCCGCCACCGCATCCTGCAGCCGCACCTGTCGTGCCGCTCCGGCGAGCGCCCCGACCCCGAGGACGAGCACCATCAGCAGCGCCGGCAGCGCGACCGCGAACTCGGCGACGACCGCACCCCGCTCCGCATCGGGCCGGAGGCGCCGCACGTCGCCGAGCCGCGGACGGATCATGCCACCGTGAGCGCGCGACGCACGAGATCCGTGAGGATGCCGCGCACCTCGTCGCTGCGCATGATCACGACCAGCAGGCCGGCGAACGCCACCGCCGCCATCGTCGCGATGGCGTATTCCGCAGTCGCGGCACCGGCGTCGTCGGCGAAGGCGCGAGCGGCGCCCTGCGGGCGGAACAGGCGCTCGGCGCGGCGACGCGTGTGACGCGGCACCGTCGTGGTGGTCCGAGGGAAGGACATGGGGTTCTCCGTTCGATGGAAGGGTGTGCGGGCACGGTCTGGGTCGCGGGTCTCACCGGCGCCCGAGGGAGCGGCACGTCGGGACCCGCGAGTACGGGCGCGTCGAGCTCGTCACAGGGAGACCGACATCGTCGACATGACGCTCAGCATCATCGGCGCGACTCCGAGGAGGAGGAAGGCGGGCAGGGTGCAGACGCCGAGCGGAACGAGCAGACGCGTGGAGAGCCGGGCGACCCGCAGACGTCCGTCGACCCGCGCCCGGTGGCGCGCGTGGGCCGCCGAGGCCCGAAGCAGCTCTACTGCGGGCACGCCGGCCGTACGGGAGAGAGTGAGCAGGGCATCCAGCTGCTCGCTCTGGCTCTCGAGGGCGGCGGGTTCCCCCCGCACTCCCCCGCCCGCCGTCGACCGATGGGGTGTCGAGCCGGTGTCGCGCAGCGCCAGGGCCTCGCGCACGACGGCTCGTGCGCGGTCTATCGAGACCCCGCCGCTGAGTGCGATCGCGATCAGCTCGGCATCGAGGCCCGGCACGTCGTCCGAGGCGCGAGCGCCGCGCACCAATCGGGTCGTCCAGCGCTGTGCTGCCACCATGAGGAGAGCACCGCCGGCAAGACACGCGAGCCCTAGCGGGTTCGTGAAGAGCGTCCCGAACGTGTCGAAGCCCAGCGCCGCACCCAGCCCCACCGCCACCAGCGGCAGCCAGCTCATGAGGCGGGCGGTACCGGCGGGTTCGGCAAGGGCGACTCGCACATCGTCGGCGGCCTCGTGCGCGTCCCGCAGCGCGACGGCCAGACCTCGCAGGCACTCGGCGAGCGGTGCACCGACGACGAGTGCGACCTGACACGCGGCACCCACCTCGCGCCACGCGCCCGGCCCTGCGGTCGCGATGGCCTGGGGCAGCGGCATCCCGCAGTCGATCGACGATGCGACGCGCACCGCTGCCGGATCGCCCGTGCGGGCGAGGTGCTGCCATGCGCGTGCCGGCGCGACCCCGGCTTGCAGCAGCACGGCGAGACGCAGCACGGTCTCGGCCGCATCGGCGGCGGACGGGTCGCCCCGCCGGGCAAGCCGGAACCGCCCCATCGGACCAGGCAGGGCGCGACGGCCCCGCGCACCGGCGTCGCGCACCGGCGTCGGTGCGGCGACCGATCCGCGACGCTCGGTCAGTCGGTGTCCCATCGCGCCTCCTCGATCGCGAGGCGGCCGTCGCCGCCGACCACCGGCCGACCGGCGGCCGCGATGCGACGCGTGCCGTCGGCGCATCGCTCGACGTGCAGCACGAGTCCGATCGCGCTCGCCGCCTGACGCGCGAGGGCGCGATCATCGAGCCCCGCGAGCGCACCCAGCGCCTCGAGCCGGGCGGGCACATCCCCCAGTCCGTTCGCATGGACCGTGCCGGCCCCGCCGTCGTGACCGGTGTTGAGCGCTGACAGCAGCTCCCGCACCTCGTCGCCCCGACACTCGCCGACCACGAGCCGGTCGGGACGCATCCGGAGGGCCTCGCGGACGAGTCGCGCCAGGCCGATGCCGCCACTCCCCTCGATGTTGGGTTGCCGCGCCTCGAGCCGCACGTGGTGCGGATGCGCGATGCGCAGCTCGGCCACGTCCTCGATCGTGACGATCCGCTCGTCTGCGGGAGCTTCTGCGAGCAACGCGGCGAGGAGGGTCGTCTTCCCCGCACCGGCTGCGCCCGAGACGAGAAGGTTCACGCGTCCGGCGATCGCCTCGTCGAGCCGGCGCCGCACGTGCTCGCCGAACATGCCGGTGCGTTGCAGATCGTCGAGCGTCGCGACGTCGAGGCGCGGGATGCGAATCGAGAGCAGTGTTCCTTCCGGTGCGATGGGCGGCAGCACGGCGTGGACGCGGATGCCGCCCTCCAGTCGCACGTCGACGCAGGGCGATGCGTCGTCGATGTGGCGTCCGCCCGCACCGATGAGAGCGACGGCGAGGTCGCGTACCTCTTCTTCTGTGGCCCGCCACTCGCGAGCCGCCACGACGCCGGCGCCGCGATCGACGAAGAGCCCGGCGGAACCGTTCACGAACAGGTCGGTGACGTCGGGGTCGGCGAGATACGTCACGAAGGGCGCCAGGGCCGGATGCCGTTCCTCCAGCGGCCGTCGCGGCAGCCGCGGTCGATCGTGGCGCACCGGCGATCGCTCGGCGAAGGCGGAACCGGAACCCGGCTCCGCCACCTGCCGCCCGGCTGCCGACGCCATGGATGAATCGGCGGACCGCGCTTCCGACGTGCCGGGGGCCCGCACGTCCGAAGTCTCTGGACGCCGGGGCGGGACCCAGGCGGCCGTGGATCGCCGCCCCGCGGCCACTCCGGGACCCGCCGGGGCGGCGAGCGCTGTGGCCGCCGGGCCGGCCACCGCCCGCCCCGCGGATGCCGCAACGGTCGCGCCCCTCCGGCGATCCGGGAGCGAGCGGGCAGCGGCATCCCAGCGGCTCTCCCCCGCCACCTCGACCCGCCCGGCCGCGGAGCCCGCCGACGACGGCGCGTCGACGTTCGTCGGCGACGACGACCCGCGGATCGCGGCATCCCACGCGTCCTTCGTCGCAACGGGACCGGCGACGCGGGAACGAGGACGAGCGATGAAGGGCGCGGACATGCTCCGACGCTAGAAGCGCCGCTTCCGGACGGGCGGGCCAACCGGATGATCCGTGGAGAGGCGGCGCGACACGAGCGTTGGGGAGGAACCGACGTCACGATCGCGTCGGGACCGCTCCCAGAAAAGAGTGGCGGCATCCCATGGGGGGAATGGGATGCCGCCAAGCGCGGGCCCGAATTCGGGGGGTGACGTCGGGCGCCGCAATGCCAGAATCGATGTTCGGCCAACGGTCAGCATATGGCAGGTAGGGGTCCTGACAAAACGAAAAGGAGAGGATTCTCACTGATATATCGGTCGAGTCCAACATTGCCGCCGCTACCCACTATCGGGGGTAGCCGGTTCCGGCCGCCCTGAGTACATTTCCTGGCAGACTCGCCGACAATCGTCGGCTCCCTCCAGCCCGCAAAGGAGCGCGCTCCCATGAGCGAACATTCCCCGGTCACGCATCCCGGCAGCAGCCAGATCGACCACCTCCTGACCGAAGATCGACGGTTCGCCCCGACCGCCGAGTTCGCCGGCAACGCCGTGGCCACCGCCGAGCTCTACGAGCAGGCGAAGGCCGACCGGCTGGGCTTCTGGGCCGACCAGGCCCGCGACCTCCACTGGCACACGCCGTTCACCGAGGTGCTGGACTGGTCGAACCCGCCGTTCGCGCAGTGGTTCGCCGACGGTGAGCTCAATGTCGCCTACAACTGCCTCGACCGCCACGTCGAGGCCGGCAACGGCGACCGGGTCGCGCTGCTGTGGGAAGGCGAGCCCGGCGACGAGCGCCGCGTCACGTACGCCGAGCTCACCGACGAGGTCAAGCGACTCGCCAACGTCCTCGAGGGACTCGGCATCGGTCAGGGCGACCGCGTCGCGATCTACCTGCCGATGATCCCGGAGGCGGTCGCCTCGATGCTGGCGGTCGCGCGCATCGGCGCCATCCACTCCGTCGTCTTCGGCGGCTTCTCGGCCGACAGCCTGCGCGCCCGCATCGACGATGCCGGCGCCAAGCTCGTGATCACGGCCGACGGCGGCTACCGCAAGGGCAAGGTCTCACCGCTCAAGCCCGCCGTCGACCTCGCCCTCGGCGATCGGGGAACCGGCGAGCAGGAGACGGTCGAGCACGTGCTGGTCGTCAAGCGCGGCGACAACGATGTCGACTGGGCCGACGGCCGCGACCTCTGGTGGCACGATGTGGTTCCGGCCGCGTCCGCCGAGCACGAGGCGCAGGCCTTCCCCGCAGAGAACCCCCTCTTCATCCTGTACACCTCGGGCACCACCGGAAAGCCCAAGGGCATCCTCCACACCTCCGGCGGCTACCTCACGCAATCGGCCTTCACGAACAAGGTCGTCCACGACATCCACCCCGAGACCGACGTGTACTGGTGCACCGCTGACATCGGCTGGGTCACCGGCCACACCTACGTCACCTACGGTCCGCTCGCGAACGGCGCTACGCAGGTGCTGTACGAGGGGACTCCGGATGCCCCGCACCCCGGTCGCTGGTGGGAGATCGTGCAGAAGTACGGGGTCACGGTGCTCTACACGGCGCCGACCGCGATCCGCTCCTTCATGAAGCTCGGACGCGCGATCCCGAAGCAGTTCGACCTGTCGTCGCTGCGGCTGCTCGGCTCAGTGGGCGAGCCCATCAACCCTGAGGCGTGGATGTGGTACCGCAAGATCATCGGCGGCAAGACCGCGCCGATCGTCGACACCTGGTGGCAGACCGAGACCGGCGCCATCATGGTGTCTGCCCTCCCCGGCGTCACCGAGACGAAGCCCGGCTCGGCGCAGGTGCCGTTGCCCGGTATCTCGATCGACGTCGTCGACGAGGACGGATCCCACGTCGGCAACGGCAACGGCGGACTGCTGGTCGTGACCGAGCCGTGGCCGTCGATGCTGCGGGGAATCTGGGGCGACCCCGATCGCTTCGTCGAGACGTATTGGGAGAAGTTCCAGAAGCAGGGGTACTACTTCGCGGGCGACGGCGCCCGTCTCGACGACGACGGCGACGTCTGGCTGCTGGGCCGGGTCGACGACGTCATGAACGTGTCGGGACACCGCCTGTCGACCACCGAGATCGAATCGGCCCTGGTGGGCAACGACGCCGTCGCCGAGGCGGCGGTGGTGGGCGCGTCCGACGAGACCACCGGCCAGGCCGTCGTGGCGTTCGTCATCATCAAGCAGTCCTACCTCGACGAGCACGACGTGGAAGGCCTCGGCCAGACCCTCCGGCAGTGGGTCGGCGAGCAGATCGGGCCGATCGCGCGTCCCCGCGACGTCTACATCGTGGGCGAGCTGCCCAAGACGCGCTCCGGCAAGATCATGCGCCGCCTGCTGCGCGACGTCGCCGAGGGTCGCGAAGTCGGCGACACCACGACCCTCGCTGACACCGCGGTCATGTCGGTGATCTCGGCCCAGATCAAGTAGCCGAAGAACAGAGCGGATGCGGCAGCACCGGGCTGCGGCATCCGCTCTGTTCGTTCGTGAACGCCGGGTTCACTCGAAGCTGAAGACGACCTCGACCTCGACAGGGGCGTCCAACGGCAGCACGGGCACGCCGACGGCCGAGCGGGCGTGGGTGCCGGCGTCGCCGAAGATCTCGCCGAGCACCTCGCTCGCGCCGTTGATCACGCCCGGCTGGCCGGTGAAGTCGGGAACGGATGCCACGAATCCGGTGACCTTGACCACGCCGGTGAGCCGGTCGACGCCGCCGACGGCCGCTGCTGCCGCGGCGAGCGCGTTGAGGGCGCTCTGACGGGCATAGCCCTTGGCGTCGGCCGCGGGCACGAGACCCTCGCCTTCTCCGACCTTGCCGGCCGCGGGGAGCGAACCGGAGATCATCGGCAGCTGGCCGGCGGTGTACACGAGGTCGCCGTGAGCTTTCGCGGGCACGTAGGCGGCGACCGGCGGCACGACACCGGGAAGGGTGATGCCGAGTTCGGCGAGACGATGGCTGACGCTCATGGTCACGCCCCCTCGAACTGCTGGGCGGCCTGGGCCGCGGCATCCAGTCCCGCGTTCAGCTGGCCTCCGCCGACGGGACGCTTGAAGTAGGCGACAAGGCCGCCTTCGGGACCAGGCACGACCTGGACGAGCTCCCAGCCCTGCTTGCCCCAGTTGTTGAGGATCGCGGCGGTGTTGTGGATCAGCAGGGGCGTGGTGAGGTACTCCCACGTCGTCATCGCGACTCCTCGGATAAGCGGAAAGGGCGGAGGGTGAAGGCTGGGAAACACCTCGGCGGGCGCACGTCTCTGAGGGAATCGCCCAGGTATCTCCCCTACGATCAAGCCTATGCCTGATACCAAACGCACGGCCACAGGTGTGCTCGGCGGCCTCGCCGGGCTCGTCGGCCTCAGCGCCGCAGCCGGTGTCCTCATCGCAGCGACCGTCACCCCCGCGGTCGCCATCACGAGCACTGCGGCCGAGCGTGCGATCACGATGTTCGACAACCTGCCGAGCTCGCTCGAGATCGACAAGCTCATGGTGCCGAGCAACTTCTACGCCACCGATCCGGCCACCGGCCAGCCCGTGTTGCTGACGAAGTTCCTCGAGCAGGACCGCACACCAGTCAACTTCGATCAGATCAACCCGGTGATGTACGACGCGCTCCTCTCCAGCGAGGACCCGCGCTACTACCAGCACGGCGGAATCGACCTCATCGGCACCACCCGAGCGCTCCTCTCGAACGCTGGTGGCGCCAGCGAGACGCAGGGTGGATCCTCGATCAGCCAGCAGTACGTGAAGAACGTGCTCATCCAGAAGTGCGAGCAGAACGCCACGACGGAGTACGAGACCGACGACGCCGGCGAGCCCGTTCTCAATGAGGACGGCACACCGAAGGTCAAGGTCAGCCGCGATCAGGCGCTGCTCAACTGCTGGACGGACGCCACGACGGCCGAGGGGTCGGAGGGGTACACCCGCAAGCTGCAGGAGATGCGCTACGCGATCTCGCTGGAGCAGAAGTACTCGAAGAACGACATCCTGCTCGGGTACCTCAACATCGCGAACTTCGGCGGGATCACGTACGGCATCGAGTCGGCTGCCCGCCAGTACTTCAGCACCACGGCGGCGAATCTGACGGTCGCCCAGGCCGCGACGCTCGCCGGCATGGTGCAGAACCCCAACAGCTATCGGATCGACAAGCCCGAGGGCTCCATCGTCACGGCAGACGGGACCCGGTTCAACAAGGCGCCCGACGGTGTGATCGATGAGGGTGCCAAGCTCGGCGTTCTCGACGCCCTGGTGAAATCCGGCGACATCACCGAAGAGCAGAAGCTCGCTGCCGCCGACGGCTATACGTCCACGAAGGTGCGCCAGCTCTACGTGCTGAGCCGTCTGCTCGACGATGGGAAGATCACCCGCGAGCAGTACGTCGAGGCCGCGGTGTGGCCGATCACTCCCGCTGTGACGCCTCCCAAGACAGGGTGCGTCAACGCCGTCGGGGCGGAGTACTTCTGTCAGTACGTGAAGGACGTCATTCTGCACGATCCCGCGTTCGGTGAGACGGACGAAGACCGTCGGGCGCTGCTGCAGCGCGGTGGTCTCAACGTGTACACCACCCTCGATCCGCGCATCCAGGACAGCGCGAGAGAGGCCATGTCGAAGAACGCACCCGCGAACCCGACACTGCCGCCGACGAAGGAGAACCCGAACGGCGGTCGGTTCGGAGCTGCCACGGTGAGCCTCGAAGCAAGCACCGGACGGATCCTGTCGATCACGCAGAACACCCAGTTCAGCGAAGACGCGGCGGTGAAGGACGACCGGACCTACTCCTCCCTGGTCTTCGCGGGTGACAGGAAGTTCGGAACGTCCGGGGGGTTCGAGGCCGGATCGACGTTCAAGCTCTTCACGCTCATCGACTGGCTTGAGAAGGGTCACTCCGTCAACGAGCCGCTGAACGGAACACTCCATGTGTTCAAGCGGCTCAAGTCGTGCGACGGCGACTGGGTCAACCAGGGCAACGTACTCATCAAGAACTTCGGGAACAACAAGGGATACATGGGCAATCCCATGCGATTCACGAAGGACTCACTCAACACCGGCTTCTTCGCCATGGCCGAGAAGCTCGACCTCTGCGACATCAGGAACGTCGCAACTCGCATGGGCGCCACCCTCGCGGATGGTTCAGAGGTGAAGATGAACGGCCTCGGCTCGATCATCGGCTCTAACGCGATGTCACCGATGGCGATGGCTGCGGCATACGCCACCGTGGCGAACAACGGAGTCTACTGCCAGCCGCAAGCGATCGACCGGGTCACCGATGCCGAGGGGAACGAGATCGCCAAGCCACAGCGCACGTGCACACAGGTCATCGCACCGAACGTCGCCGCGACCGCCGCCTACGCCCTCAAGGGTGTCATGCAGGGCGGTGGCAGCGGGAGCCAGGGCAACCCGGGCGACGGCACCGTCACGATCGGCAAGACCGGTACGCACGAAGCGAAGCAGACATGGCTCGTGCAGTCGAGCACGAGCGTCACGACGGCGACGTGGGCCGGCAATGCCGACGGCAACGGCGATGTCTTCAAGGCGGGTCTCAACAACATCCGTTTCGCAATTTCGAAGGCCATTCAGCGCACCGTCGACCAGACGCACCCGGGCGGAGCGTTCGCCGATCCCGACAACGAACTGATCAAGGTCCAGCTCGCGCCGCTCCCGAACGTCGTCGGGCAGACGATCGAGCAGGCGACGCAGACTCTGACCGACGCGGGCTTCGAGGTCGCGGTAGGAGCGCCCGTGGATTCGGATCAGCCCGAGGGTGTTGTGGGTGCGCAGAACCCCGGTCCCGGGAACGTCGCGGGAGGAAGCACCGTCACGATCAGCCCGAGCAACGGCCAGGGCCTCACAGTCCCCGATGTGACCGGGCGCTCGCTGGATGACGCCAAGAAGGCGCTCCGCGCGGCCGGCTTCGGCAATGTGGGCGACGGCACGTGCACCGCCGATGCCGCCCTGGGCGCCCAGACGAAGGCGACCGCGACGAACCCCGCTGCGAACTCGCTCGTGAACCGCAACACGTCGATCGTCATCGACTACAGCGCCGCGGACTGCGGCGGTGGCGGCCGGGGCCCCGGCAACGGCGGCGGCAACGGCTAGTGCCGCCGACAGCAACCCGCACCGCCCTCACCGTGCTCGGCACGGTGGGGGCGATCGGTGCCGGCGCCGCCATATGGGGCATCGGGATCGAGCGCTACCTCTTCACGGTCCGCTTCCACGACGTCGCGGTGCTTCCGGCCGGCGCCGCGCCGATCCGGGTCCTCCACCTGTCCGACGCTCACATGGCGCCGTGGCAGCACCGCAAGCAGCAGTGGATCGCCGCCCTCGCCGAACTCAAGCCCGACCTCGTGGTGAACACCGGCGACAACATGGGTCACCCCGAAGGCCTCCGCGGCCTGCGCGCGGCATTCGACCCGCTGCGCGGCATCCCTGGCGTCTTCGTGCATGGTTCGAACGACCACACCGCTCCGTCGCCGCGGAACCCGTTGAAGTACTTCACCGGGCCGTCCAAGGTGAAGCACACGTCCGAGCCCCTCGACACGCAGGCGCTCGACGACTACCTCATGGACGAGCTGGGCTGGCTCGACCTGAACAACCGCGTCGGAATGATGGATGCCGCCGGCCGGCGCATCGCCGCATTCGGCGTCAGCGATGCCCATCGCGAGTGGGACGAGCTCGAGGTGCTCCCGGGGCTGCTGTCGGAGTTGCGCCGCGATGAGCCGGCAGACCTCACCATCGGCGTGACCCATGCCCCCTACCGGCGGGTGCTCGACGATTTCGTCGATCTCGGCGCCGACGCGGTCTTCGCCGGCCACACCCACGGGGGTCAGGTGCGGGTGCCCGGGTTCGGCGCACTCGTGGCCAACTGCGACATCCCGCTCAAGCAGGCGCGCGGCCTCAGCACCTGGACACACGACGCGCGCACTGTGCCACTGAACGTGAGCGCCGGTCTCGGTCACTCGATCTACGCGCCCGTGCGCTTCGCGTGCCGGCCTGAGGCATCGCTCTTGACGCTCGTTCCGCGGGCGTAGGGGCCAGCTCCTCCCCAGAAGCGCAGGACCGCGGGTCATCCACAGATGCGTACGACCCGGGCTGGAACGGGTCGCCGAGCCCGCAGTCTCGACGTGTGTCGAAGAATCACCGAAAGCCGCTCGAGCTCTCGTCGGAGCCCGCGTCCCCGATCCTGCGCTTGCTGTTCGCGCGGCTCCCAGCTTCCGCGTACCTGCTGCTCCTGCCGTTGCTGATCGTGCTGCTCATCATCGATGTCATGGCGCCTCCTCATGCCGGTGCGGCGGAGCGCGGCGTCGGATTCGGCACGTGGGCACCCATCTCGGCATACGGCTGGCACGGTTCCATGCTCATCGGCGGCGTCCACACGTACTGCATCACACCGGGTGCCCCGGCCCCTACCGGACCGAGCACCGATCACGGTATCAGCGGTTCGGCCGCCGGACTGTCTCCGCAGCAGCTGGCGGGGATCAACCTGCTGATCTCGACCTACGGGCAGACTGAGGATCCGGTTCAGGCGGCGGCCGTGGCCTGGGCGGTCAAGGCGATCGCGAATCGCGACGAGACCCTGCACGCCTTCGGATACCCGGGCGACTCCCTCGCCGGGGCCATCCATTGGACGCTCTCCGCGCTCGCACCGCAGCACGACCGCGCCGTGCAGGAGCGCGCCGTCGCCTACTACGACGAAGCCACGCGTGCCGCGTCGAACACCAGCTCCCCGACCGGTCGCCTCGTGTTCTCGACGGATGCCGCGGACCACCGCAGCGGCACCGTGCGCGTCGAGGCGACCGGCGCCGCGGCCGGAACAGTGACTCTCGTGAACGCCGTCTTCGCCGGCTCGGGTTCGCCGACACTCGACAACGCCTCGGCGGGAACCGAGTACGCGATCCGCGCCGTCCCACCCGCGGAAGGACGGGCGTACACGGTCAGCGGCACAGGCCGGTTCCGCACCGGCCTCCCGGCTGCGGTGCGCCACTACACCACACCCGGCGGCCAGCAGACGGCCGGTCCCGCCGCCCCCCTCGAGTTCGAGATCGTCGGCGCAGACGCTGCCCCCCGCGTTCCGCCGTTCTCCCCCCGCATCTCGACCCGGGTTCCGGTGCGAGTGACGGCCGGTGGTCCGTACATCGACGAAGTGACATTCTCCGCTGAAGACGGTTCCTGGCCGCGTGCCGAAGACGGGTCGTACCTGCCCGTGACCGCGGTCGCCGTGGTCTACCGCACCGATGCGGAGCCTGTGCCCGGCGCGGAGGTGCCGACCGAGGCATCCGTCGTGGGCAGCCTCCGGGTGACCACCGACGCTCTGGCCGGTCCGACCATGGCGTACACCGTCGCATCGCCGTGGGAGATGACTGCTCCCGGCTTCTACACGGCCGTCTGGAGCGTGACTGCGGCAGACCAGGTCGGTCCGGTAGCCGCCCACACCGGGCCGGACTTCGCCTGGACGGAGCGCTTCGGCGAACCGTCGCAGGTCGCCGTCGTCGCACCTCCTCCTGCGACGCCGACTCCTCTGCCCGCACCGTCGACGGAGAGCCCTGCTCCCCCCGTCGAAGACGCGCCCGCCGCCACGCCGGAGCGCGCTCTGGCGGCGACCGGAATGAACGCCGGCGACGTCCGCGCCCCTGCAGCGCTCGCCATCGGCCTGCTCAGTATCGGCATCGCGATCGTCGCGTCACGGCGTCCCCGGTTCGGAGCACGGCCCACGATCAGGTAGACTCATGGGGTTGTCAACGGGGTGTGGCGCAGCTTGGTAGCGCGCTTCGTTCGGGACGAAGAGGCCGCAGGTTCAAATCCTGTCACCCCGACAGCAGAGAGGCTCCGCCGGAAGGCGGAGCCTCTCGTATGAAAGGACGGACTCCATGGCTGACAGCAACCCGCCCCTTCTCGTCGCGTTCGACCTCGACGACACCCTCGCTCCCTCGAAGAGCCGGATCGACCCGCGCATCGGTGAGCTGCTCATCGCGCTGGCGGAGCGGGTGGAGGTCGCGATCATCTCCGGCGGACAGCTGGCCCAGTTCACGTCGCAGGTCGTGGACCGTCTGCCGGATGCCTCGGCCGCTGTCCGTTCGCGGATACACCTGCTGCCGACCTGCGGCACCCAGTACTACCGCTTGACAGAAGACGGTGTGGACACCGTCTACAAGCGTTCGCTGACCGAGGACGAGAAGTCGCGTGCACTCGCCGCCGTGGAGGCCGAGGCCCGGCGTCTCGGGCTCTGGGAGTCCGAGACCTGGGGCGACATCCTGGAGGACCGCGGTTCGCAGATCACGTTCTCCGCGCTGGGTCAGCAGGCGCCGGTCGCGACGAAGATGGCCTGGGACCCGACCGGCGAGAAGAAGAACGCCTTGCGCGCGGCTGTCGCGGCGCTGATCCCTGATCTCGAGGTGCGCTCCGGCGGCTCCACCTCCATCGACATCACCGAGCAGGGCATCGACAAGGCCTACGGCATGCGTCAGCTCGCCGAGCAGACCGGCATCGCACTCGACGACATGCTGTTCGTCGGCGACCGGCTCGACCCCGAAGGCAACGACTATCCCGTCCTCGCGATGGGCGTGCGCTGCCACGCGGTCGAGGGCTGGGAAGACACCGCCGCCCACCTCGAGCAGCTGATCCCCACGCTCGCCGTCCGCGTCTGACGCCCGGGATCGCGAAAGGGTAGATATCCGCTCTGAACAAGACGGAAATCTACCCTTTCGCGCATCCGGCGCTCTGCGCTCACGCTTGAGGGCGGGAGGCGGCGCTCTTCGACGCGGTGGTCTTCGCAGGGCGGGATGCGGCGGCATCCGCCTTGCCGTTCGCCGTCGCCCTCGGAGCCCGCGCCGCGGCACCGGACGCCACGCGCACGCGCGGCGCGCCACCGCCGACGGCCTCGGCCGGTGCGCCCGCGAGGGGCAGCAGCCGCGTGAGCTGGGTCACGTGGCGCGGCTCGAGCTCGGCGAGGGTGGAGACGCCCAGCAGCTTCATGGTGCGCTCGATCTCGCTGCGGAGGATGGCGATCGTGCGGTCGACGCCTTGCCGCCCACCCGCCATGAGGCCGTAGAGGTATGCGCGGCCGATCAGGGTGAACTTCGCGCCCAGCGCGATCGACGCCACGATGTCGGCACCGTTCATGATGCCGGTATCGACCATGACGGTGGCGTCCTTGCCGACCTCGCGCACCACCTCGGGCAGCAGCCGGAACGGGATCGGCGCGCGGTCGAGCTGGCGTCCGCCGTGGTTCGACAGGATGATGCCGTCGACGCCGGCGTCGATGAGACGCTTCGAATCGGCGACGTTCTGCACGCCCTTGACGACGATCTTGCCCGGCCAGATGTCGCGGATGATCGCGAGATCGTCGTAGCTGATCGTCGGGTCCATCGCGGCGTCGAGCAGCTCGCCGACGGTGCCGCCCGTGGTCGACAGCGAGGCGAACTCGAGCTTCGGCGTGGTGAGGAAGTCGTACCACCACCAGGGCCGCGGGATGGCGTTGATGATCGTGCCCAGCGTCAGCTGCGGCGGGATCGAGAAGCCGTTGCGCTTGTCGCGCAGGCGGGCGCCGGCGACGGGGGTGTCGACGGTGAACTGGAGCGTGTCGAACCCGGCGGCCGCGGCGCGACGGGCCAGCGCGTACGAGATCTCGCGATCGCGCATGACGTACAGCTGGAACCAGTTGCGTCCGTGCGGGTTCGCCTTCTTCACGTCCTCGATCGACGTCGTTCCGAGCGTCGACAGCGTGAACGGGATGCCGGCGGCACCGGCCGCGCCCGCACCGGCGGTCTCGCCCTCGGTCTGCATCAGGCGCGTGAAGCCGGTCGGCGCGATGCCGAAGGGCAGAGCCGACGGACCGCCGAGGATCTCGGTCGACATGTCCACGTGCTCAGCCGGACGCAGGATGTCGGGGTGGAACTCCACGTCTTCGAATGCCTGGCGCGCGCGGGCGAGCGAGAACTCGCCCTCGGCGGCGCCGTCGGTGTAGTCGAAGGCCGCCTTGGGCGTGCGGCGCTTGGCGATCGTGCGCAGGTCGTGGATCGTGAGCGCCGCCTCGAGCCGGCGCTTGCGGCCGTCGAGTTCGGGCTTCTTGAACTGCATGAGCTCGAGCAGCTCTGCAGGCTTGGGGAGCTGGCGCTGGACCATGGGAGTGCCTTTCAGGAGGTCGGATCCGTCGCGGCGGATCCGGGGACGGAGTCGGCGGGCGCAGAGCGGGCGAGGCCCGCCGACGAGTAGTAGCCGACGATGTGGTCATGGACGAGGGTGCGGGCGCGAGCGGCATCGCCCGCGTCGACGGCGTCGAGGATCGCGTGGTGCTCGCGGCGCAGGCGGTCGGCGGCGGCATCCCATTCGGCGATGCCGGCGGCGCCCGCCTGAACGTACGACTCGATCGCGGTGCGGAGTCCCGCCATCATGGCGGCGATCACGACGTTGCCCGATGCCTCGGCGAGGGCCAGGTGCAGCTGCGCATCGAGCGCGAGGAACTCCGGTGCCGTGAGATCGGCGGCGTCCATCGCCTCCAGCACCTCGCGAGCGCGCGCCGTCGACAGGGCAGGATCGGTCGCGACAGCATCGACGACGGCGGATTCGAGCACGAGGCGGGTGGCGACCACGTCGTCGAAGGGAAACCCCTGCGCGGCGACCTGCAGTCGCAGGAGGGCGGACATGCCGCCTTCCGGCGTGGCGATGATGATGGCACCCGAGGTCGGTCCCGAGCCCGTGCCGGTGCGGATGAGACCCATCACCTCGAGCACCCGCAGGGCTTCGCGCACGCTGGAACGGCCAACCCCGAGGGTCGTTGCGAGTTCGCGTTCGGGCGCGAGCCGGTCGCCGGGGCGCAGCGTGCCGTCGAGCAGGTCGGTCTCGATCTTCTCGAGCACGACGCGCCAGGCGCGGGCCGGCGCGAGCGCCGGCGAAGTCGGGGTCCCTGCCACGGATCTCCTCGTCGATGTCGGATCCGCATCCCCTCCTCTATGAAGTGCATGGTGTGGTCAGACCACGATAACGTGTGGTCCTACCACAGACAAGCCGGGTGACGCGCGATGTCGCCCCGGGGGGCGATACCCTGACCCCATGGAACCCCTCCCCCTCGTCCTCATCGTCGCGGGCGTCGCCGCCGCGTTCTGCTGGATCACCTCCCTCATCACCAACGAGACGTCGTGGATCGATCGGATCTGGTCGGTCGTGCCGGTGATCTACGTGTGGATCTTCGCCGGGGCCGCCATCGCCGCCGGCGTCGACGCCACGAGGCTCGTCGTGATGGCTGTGCTGGTGACGGCGTGGGGCGTGCGGCTCACCTTCAACTTCGCGCGCAAGGGCGGCTACACCGGCATGGAGGACTACCGCTGGGCGGTCCTGCGCGGCCGTATGAAGCGGTGGCAGTTCCAGGTGTTCAATCTGCTCTTCATCGTCGGGTTCCAGAGCGCCCTGCTGGTGCTCATCACGCTGCCCGCCTACATCGCATGGCAGCACCCGACGCCGTTCAACGGATGGGATGCCGCGTTCTCGGTGATCTTCGCGGCATTCCTGGTGGGCGAGACCGTGGCCGATCAGCAGCAGTGGGCCTTCCACCAGGCCAAGAGAGCGGCCGGCGGCACCCTCGAGCCGGGATTCCTGACGAGGGGCCTGTTCGCCTACAGCCGCCACCCGAACTTCTTCTTCGAGCAGGCGCAGTGGTGGGCGTTCTACGCGCTCGGAGCGGTGGCGCTCGTCGCCGACGGCGGGAGCTGGCTCAACTGGACGATCGCGGGGCCGGCGCTGCTCACGGTGCTCTTCATCGGCTCGACGATCTTCACCGAGTCGATCTCGGCCGCGAAGTACCCGGCCTACCGCGACTACCAGCGCGCGACGTCGATGCTGGTGCCGCTCCCCCGCCGTCGCGGACGCGCCCCCGAGACCGCCTGAGCGCCGGCCGCCCTGGCGTCATTCCAGGCGCCCGCCCGACGCACGCAGGTAGTCCTCGGCGCACAGCGACTCGTAGGTGACGCGGTCCGCGCTGAGCTCGTCGATGGCGACCTGGTCACCGTCGAACACGAACCGGCCGCCGACGAGACGAGCGTTGAAAAGAGCTTTGCGACCGCAGCGGCAGATCGTCTTGAGTTCTTCGAGGCTGTGAGCGAGCTCGAGCAACCGCGCCGAGCCGGGGAACGCCTGCGTCTGGAAGTCGGTGCGGATGCCGTAGGCCAGCACCGGCACGCCATCGAACACGACGATGCGCAGCAGGTCGTCCACCTGCTCGCGCGTCAGGAACTGCGCCTCGTCGATGAGGAAGCACGCGACGTCGACCTCGTGCTCCTCGGATTCCGGGACCAGCGTGGCCGCGGCATCCGCCCTCACCCGCGCGCGATGCTCGGCGAACAGGGCCCGGATATCGTCGTCCGGACCGACGAGGAAGTCGACCGTGCGCTTGACGCCGAGGCGACTGTCGATCTGGTCGGCGCCCTTGGTGTCGACCATGGGCTTGGCGAGCAGGACGTGCTGCCCGCGTTCCTCGTAGTTGTACGCGGCCTGAAGGAGCGACGTCGACTTGCCGGAGTTCATCGCCCCATAGCGGAAGTAGAGCTTGGCCACGGATCGAGCGTAGTCGGTGGCGGCGGCACCACCTGCCGCAGTCGCCGCCCGCGCGACCAGCGGGACCAATCTAGGAGGTGACCACTCCGCGCTCCCATGACTCGATGGCGCCCGGGCGCTCGGCGAAGCTCGGCGCCGGCCTGGCGACCTCGGGAACCCGCGGCAGCCACTCCGGGTCGCGGAGGGACGCCTTGGCGCGCAGGTGGGACAGCTCGAAGCCCAGCTGGCCGGAGGTGACGGGGATGCCGGGGGCCGCGGCATCCGGTCGCAGCACGCGCGAGCCGTCGAACGAGTAGCCGCGCGCTGCCGCCTCCGTTCGCAGGCCGCTGAGGTAGTGGCCGATCGCGTCGAGCGGCTCGTCGACCGCCCGGAACCGCTCGAGCTGAGGGTGCCGGGTGTAGCCGCGCGTGCTGCCCGCGAGCACCGCCTGAGCGAGGAGGCCCTCACGCCAGCACGCCACCAGAGCTGCTCGGTCGAGGATCGACGGATGCAGCGACCACAGCCTCATGGCGGACTACGCGGTGAGCGCGAGCGCCTCCGCCGTGTCGCCGAGCAGCTCCTGCGCGACCTCGGGACGCGCGTTGAGCGTGTCGCCGTACGTCGGGATCAGCTCGCGCAAACGCGGCTCCCACGCGTCGATGCGGTCGGGGAAGCACGTCTTGAGGAGACCCAGCATGATCGACACGGCGGTCGATGCGCCCGGCGAGGCACCCAGGAGACCTGCGATCGTACCGTCCGCTCCGGTGACGACCTCGGTCCCGAACTGCAGCACGCCGCCCTTCTCCGGGTCTTTCTTCATCACCTGGGCCCGCTGGCCGGCCTGGATGATGTGCCAGTCCTCGTCCTTGGCCGTCGGCATGAAGACGCGCAGGCTGTCGACCTTCTTGGCGTGGTTCTTCAGCAGCTCGCCGACGAGGTAGGTGATGAGGCTGGGGTTGTCCCACGCGACCTTGAGCATCGGGCCCAGGTTGTGGGGGCGCACCTGGCCCACGATGTCGAACCACGAGCCGGTCTTGAGGAACTTCGGGCTGAAGGTCGCGAACGGGCCGAAGAGCAGGGACGCCTCGCCGTCGACGACACGGGTGTCGAGATGCGGCACCGACATCGGCGGGGCGCCCACCGATGCCTGCGAGTACACCTTCGCCTTGTGCTGGGCCACGACCGCCGGGTTGGAGGTCTTCAGGAACTGCCCGCCGATCGGGAAGACGCCATAGCCGGCGATCTCGGGGATGCCCGACCGCTGCAGCAGCTTGAGCGCCCAGCCGCCGGCGCCGACGAAGACGAACTTCGCGCGGATCTCGCCGGGCGTGCGGCCGACGGTGCGACGGTACTTGACGCGCCAGGTGCCATCGGGCAGGCGCTTCAGGCCGCGCACCTCGGTGTTGAGACGCACGTCGGCGCCGTTCTCGGCGAGCCGGTCGATGAGCTGGTGGGTCAGCGCGCCGAAGTCGACGTCGGTGCCCGCCGGCATCCGGGTGGCGGCGAACGGCTCGCCCTTGCGGCGCTTCTGCATCAGCAGCGGTGCCCACTGGTTGATGACCCGGGAATCCTCGCTGTACTCGATGCCCGCGAAGAGCGGCTCGTCCTTCAGCGCCTCGTAGCGCTTCTTGAGGTAGGCGACATCCTTCTCGCCGCGCACGAAGGTCATGTGCGGGGTGGAGTTGATGAACGTCGACGGGGCGTCGAGCACGCCGGCTTCGACGAGCGACGACCACAGCTGGCGGCTCTGCTGGAACTGCTCGTTGATCGAGATCGCCTTGGCGGGGTCGACCGTGCCGTCCTTGCCCTCGGGCATGTAGTTCAGCTCGCAGAGCGCCGCGTGGCCGGTGCCGGCGTTGTTCCAGGGGTTCGAGCTCTCCTGAGCGACATCGCTCAGCCGTTCGAACACAGCGATCTTGAGGTCGGGCTGCAGCTGCTGCAGCAGCGTGCCCAGCGTCGCGCTCATGATGCCGCCGCCGATCAGCAGAACGTCGACCGTCCCCGTGGGGAGATCGCTGTCGTCAGGGCTGGGCAGGGCGTCGGAGGGCGTTTCGGTCACCAGATGATTCTAGTTCCGCCCGAAAGCACCCCTGACCGGGCGACGGCTCCTCCCCGGAAAGTCTCGGGGTTCTTGCCGAAACGACAAGGGAGCGGATGCCGCGGCCGCGGCATCCGCTCCCTTGGAGTCGTGGAGGTGAAGGTCAGGCGGTGACGCCGTCGTTCGACAGGCTCAGGGACCGGGCCGCGATGAGCTCCGCGATCTGCACCGCGTTGAGCGCGGCGCCCTTGCGCAGGTTGTCGTTCGAGATGAACAGCACGAGGCCCTTGCCCTCGGGCGCGGACTGGTCCGCGCGGATGCGGCCGACATAGCTCGGGTCGGTGCCGGCGGCCTGCAGCGGCGTGGGAACCTCCTCGAGCTTCACACCCGGCGCCGAGGCGAGCACCTCGCGCGCCCGGTCGGGCGTGATGTCGCGCGCGAACTCCACGTTGACCGACAGCGAGTGGCCGGTGAGGACGGGCACGCGCACACACGTGCCGGCGACGCGGAGCTCGGGCAGCTCGAGGATCTTGCGGCTCTCGTTGCGGAGCTTCTTCTCCTCGTCAGTCTCGTTGAGCCCGTCGTCGACGAGGTTCCCGGCGAACGGGATGACGTCGAACGCGATCGGGGCGATGTACTTCTCGGGCTGCGGGAAGTCGAGGGCCGCGCCGTCGCGGGCGAGACGCTCGACGTCGCCCTGTGCGAAGACGCCCTCGAGCTGACCCAGGAGCTCCTGGACGCCCGCGAGCCCCGAGCCGCTGACAGCCTGGTACGTGCTGATGATGAGTCGCTCGAGACCGGCCTCGGCGTCGAGGACCTTCAGAATCGGCATCGCGGCCATCGTGGTGCAGTTGGGGTTCGCGATGATGCCCTTGCGCGCCTCGGCGATCGCGTGCGGGTTGACCTCGCTCACGACGAGCGGCACGTCGGGGTCCATGCGCCACGCGCTGGAGTTGTCGATGACGACGGCGCCCGCCTCGGCGAAGCGCGGCGCGTGCGCACGGCTGCCGGTGGCGCCGGCCGAGAAGAGGGCGATGTCGATGCCGTCGAGCTCGGCGGTGGCGACATCCTCCACGGTGACGGCCTTGCCCTGGAAGATGACGTCGGATCCGGCCGAGCGGGCCGTCGCGAAGGCGCGGATCTCGCGCACCGGGAACCCGCGCTCCTCGAGAATGTCGATCATCGCGCCGCCGACCTGGCCGGTGGCGCCGACGACGGCGACGGAGAGTCCTGAATCGGAGATGCGGGTCATGGGTGAGTCCTCAGCGTGGGTACGAGCGTGAAGCGGACGCGCGGGCACCGTCGGACGCGCGGGTTTCGGCGATTCTACCGCCGCGCGCCGGCGCCTCGGCCCGCCGTTACATCTGTCGTGGACGGATGCCGCGGGCCGCGGCATCCGCTCGCTCGCGTGCGTGCGATCAGGCCGAGGGCGCGCGCAGCTTGAAGCCGACGTGCGAGGGCGTGTAGCCCAGGCGCTCATAGAAGCGGTGTGCGTCGACACGCGCGGCGTCGGAGGTGAGCTGGATGAGGGTGGCGCCCAGCGCGGGTGCGGCGACGTCTGCGACCCAGCGCATCATCGCCGCCCCGATCCCTGAGGAGCGGCAGTCGCTCGCGACACGCACGGTCTCGACCTGCAGACGGTCCGCGCCGGCACGCGCGAGCCCCGGGATCACGGTCAGCTGCATCGTGCCCACGATCCGGTCCCGCGAGACCGCGACGAGTTGCGCGTTGGCCGGGTCGGCGGCGATCCGCTCGAGGGCCCGTGCGTACGCCGGCCGATTCTGCTCGAGGCCGGTGTCGCCGCGCGCGGCGCTGATCGGGTCGTCCGACAGGAGCGCCATGAGGGCGTCCAGATCGTCGGTGCCCGCGACACGCAGGGTGACGACGCCGGCCCGCGTCGAGAGGTCGACGGGAAGCTCGAGGCCCGACACCACGCGGGTCAGCGGCCGGTGCCGGCGTGGACGGTGGCTTCGATGTCGCCGTCGAGGCCGTAGGCCGTGTGCACGACGCGGGCGGCCTCGGCGAGGTCGTCGCCGCGCACCACCACGGAGATGCGGATCTCGGAGGTGGAGATCATCTCGATGTTGATGCCCGCGACGCTCAGCGCCTCGAACAGGGTGGCGGAGACGCCCGAGTGCGTGCGCATGCCGGCACCGACGACCGACAGCTTCCCGATCTGGTCGTCGTGGACCAGGTTCTCGAAGCCGATGTCGGACTGGTCGCCGACGAGCGCCTTGAGCGCTGTCGCGGCGTCGGTCTTCGGGAGGGTGAACGAGATGTCGGTGCGGCCGGTCGCGGCGGCCGACACGTTCTGCACGATCATGTCGACGTTGGCACCGGACTTCGCGATGACCTTGAAGATCTCGGCCGCCTTGCCCGGCACATCCGGCACGCCGATGACGGTGATCTTGGCCTGTCCGAGGTCGGTGGCGACCCCTGCGACGATCGGCTCTTCCATCTCTTCTCCCTCTTCGCCCTCGGGGACGCTCATTCCGGGGCCGAGCACATAGGTCCCCACGCTCGAGCTGAACGTGGAGCGGGCGTGGATCAGCACGCGGTGACGGCGCGCATACTCGACGGCGCGGATGTACAGCACCTTCGCGCCGTTGGCGGCGAGCTCGAGCATCTCCTCCGCCGAGACGACGTTCAGCTTCTGGGCCTTCGGCACCACGCGCGGGTCGGCGGTGAAGATGCCGTCGACGTCGCTGTAGATCTCGCAGACGTCAGCATCCAGCGCGGCGGCCAAGGCCACCGCGGTGGTGTCGGAGCCGCCGCGACCGAGCGTGGTGATGTCGCGGGTGTCGCGATTGAAACCCTGGAAGCCGGCGACGATGACGATCGCGCCCTCATCGAGCGCTTCGCGCAGACGGATCGGCGTGACGTCGACGATGCGCGCCGAGCCGTGGTCGGCGGTCGTGATCATGCCCGCCTGGCTGCCGGTGAACGAGCGCGCTTCGAAGCCCATCGAGTGGATCGCCATGGCGAGCAGCGCCATCGAGATGCGCTCACCGCTCGAGAGCAGCATGTCGAGCTCCCGCGGGGCGGGGATCGGCGCCACCTGTCCGGCGAGGTCGAGCAGCTCGTCGGTCGTGTCGCCCATCGCGCTCACGGCCACCACGACATCGTGGCCGGCACGGCGCGTGTCGACGATGCGCTTGGCGACGCGCTTGATGCTCTCGGCATCGGCGACCGACGATCCGCCGTACTTCTGGACGATCAGCGCCACATCGAACTCCACGCGTATGTCAGGGGGCGAGAACGGATGCCGCACCAGAGCTTCTGCACTTCACCCGACGCTCCATCTTACGGACGCTCTCATGCGCCTCCCGCCATGTGTCCCGGCACTAGCATCCGAGCATGGAGCAGATCGAGGTGTGGTCGGAGTTCAACGTCGCCATGGTCGGCGCGACGGCTGCCCTGGCCGGCCTCGTCATCGTCGCCTCGAGCGTCAACATCGCCGAGATCATCAAATCGAACACCCTGACCGCGCGCCTCGCCGCGGCGATCGCGGCGCTGGTTCTCGCCATCATCGTCACGGGCGTCGGTCTCGTTCCCGACGTCAGCGTGCTCTGGTACGGCGTCGTGATCGGCGTGTCCACGTTCGTGGCTGCGATCTTCCAGGTGCACGCGACCCTCGTCATCGTGAGAGACCCCGATCCCGAGCATGTCGGGCGCCTGCTCAAGACGGTGCTGGGATTCGCGCCGATCATCGCCTACGCGGCCGCATCGGTGACCCTCCTCCTCGGGCAGCCGGTAGGCCTGACGATCGCCGCGGCAGCAACACTGCTGGCCATCGTGTCGGCCATCGTCGTGTCGTGGGTCGCGCTCGTCGAGGTGCTCCGCTGACGCCGCGACGGATGCCACCGCCAGGCGGTCACGCCGGGTTCGCCGCCGCGCGTAGCAGGTCGTGAGTCGCTCGCTCAGCCAGACGGCACGGGCGGAAAGTCGGCGCCAGACTTGTCCGCGCGCAGGCGGCCGCCTGTCGCCGCGAGCCAGCACCCCAGCACGACCAGGGGGAAACCGATCAGCAGGCCGACCGTCAACGGCTCGCCGAGGATCAGCGTGCCCAGCACGATCGCCACGACCGGGTTGACGTATGTGAACAGCGGCGCCCTCACCGGGCCGACGCGCGCGATCAGCGCGAAGAACGTGATGAACGCCAGCGCCGTGCACAGCACCGCAAGCGCAACCAGCGACACGGTTCCCTCGACCGTCGGGACCTCGTGCTGGGTCAGGAACGCGATCGGCGTGTAGAAGATCCCCACCGCGAGCAGAGCCAGGGTGATCGAGCCGAGCGACGGCACATCGCGCAGCTTCGTCGCGATGACGAACGGTGCGATGGCGTAGAGCAATGCGACCAGGAGCACCTCGCCGACGGCGATGAGGCCGCCGCCGCCCTCGATGGCGAGGCCGGGGCCGGCCACGATCACGAAGACGCCGACGAAGCCGACGAAGAGTCCGATGCTGCGCGCCGGGCTCAGGACCGAGCGGTCGCCGCCGCCGAACGCGATGATCGCGGCGAACAGCGGGACCGTCGCGACGAGGAGGCCGGTGAGGCCCGACGGCAGCGTCTGCTCGGCATGACCGAGCAGCAGGAAGGGCCCGGCCATCTCGATGGCGCCGAACAGCAGCACCCATCCGATCTTCGCGAACGCCGGACGCAGCGCCTTCTGCTTGAGGGCGAACGGCAGGAGGATCAGCGCGCCGAGGAGCGTCCGGCCTGCCACCACCGCGGCGGGAGAGTACGACTCGACCGCGATGCTGATGAACAGGTACGGGATGCCCCACAGCACCGCCATCGCAGCGAACAGCAGCCACGCACGCGTGTCGAAGCGCTGCGAGGAGTTCATGTGGTTCTTTCCGTCGACGGATGACAGCCGCGGCACAGATCGAGGCAGCCTCAGGATTCAGCATCCGCGAATCGGCACCTCGCCGCGAGGCGGCCGACCGCCAATCTACGGCGGAGTTCCGACATCCGCCGAGTCAGACCGAGCGTCGTCCCTCGAAGGCACGGCCCAGAGTCACCTCGTCGGCGTATTCCAGGTCACCGCCGACCGGGAGGCCGGAGGCCAGGCGTGTCACCGAGATCTCGAGCGTGTGCAGCAGCCGGCTGAGGTACGTCGCCGTGGCCTCGCCCTCGAGGTTGGGATTCGTGGCCAGGATGACCTCCTGCACGGTGCCGTCGGCGAGCCGCTGCATGAGCTGGGTGATGCGCAGATCGTCCGGACCGATGCCGGCGATCGGGCTGATCGCGCCGCCCAGCACGTGGTAGAGGCCGCGGAACTCGCGGGTGCGCTCGATCGCAGCGACGTCCTTGGCGTCCTCCACGACGCACACCAGCGTCTGGTTGCGGCGCGGGTCGCGGCAGATCGAGCAGCGCTCCTGCTCGGAGACGTTGCCGCAGACCTCGCAGAAACGAACCCGTTCGCGCACGACGCTGAGGAGCTCGGCGAGGTGCGACACGTCGAAGTTGGGCGTCTGCAGGATGTGGAATGCGATGCGCTGCGCCGACTTGGGGCCGATCCCGGGGAGGCGGCCGAATTCGTCGATGAGATCTTGGACGATGCCGTCGTACATGGGCTAGTTGAACCTCGTCGGCGGCTCGTAGGGTTCCTCGCGCACGAAGGTGGCGCCGAGCACCTGACGCACCACCGCCTCGCCGTAGCGCTGCACTCCGCCGTTGCGCGTGGTCACCACCGGAGCCAGCGGCGGGGCGACTGTCGGCGGCACCGGGACATCGGCGACGGCATCCGGCTCGTCCTCGAGCTCGTCGTCATCCGGTTCGATGGAGGGCACGACCTCGGCGGGAGGAAGCACGTCTCCTTCCCGCGGGGGCGCGAGCGTCGCGACGCGTGCGACCGACGTCGCCGCGTCTTCCGGCTCGTCGTCGACCGCGAACTGGCCGGGTGTCTCGGTGGGTAGCGCGGCCGGACCCGGGTCGGGCGGCGGAGCGTCATCGTCGGACGGGATCGTCGCGACGGCCCAGTCGGTCACCGGAGCGGCCGCAGCCGACATGGTCGATGGACCGCCGGATGCCGAGGCGCGGGGTGCGGGCGCCGCTGCCGATCCGCGGGGGGCGGGAGCGGATGCCGCGGCACGGGGTGCGGGCGAACTGGACGGTCGCCCTGCGGCCGGGGCGGCGGGCGCGGACGCCGGCACGCGCGGAGCGGGTGCCATCTCCGCTGAGGCCGTCTCCGGTGCGCTTTCCGGTGCGGCGGCGCGGGGCGGGGCCTCGCGTCCGGGAGCCGCGGGCGCGGGGCTCGCCGGACCGGATGCCGCCGGGCCGCCCGAGCCACCGCCCGCGTCGTGGCGGGCGATGTACTTCACGCGGATGCCGAGCACGGCCAGGATCGCCTGCCGCAGGTCCTCGCTCGGGCCCTTGCCGGCGGCGAGCTGCTTGAACTTCGCGACGTCGCTCTGGCTCGAGAACGCGAGCGTGAGCACGTCGCCGTCGAGCGCCGCGGTACGCGCGCCTGAGGCGAGCATCCACGACGAGCGGCTGACGTCCTCCAGGCGACCGAGCACCTGCGGCCAGGCCTGCTGCAACCGCTCGAGGGTGACCGGTCCGGTGGGAACCGGAGGAGCCTCGACGGCGGCGGCCGGCGCGGGAGCCGCGGGTGCGCCTGCCGCAGCGGGCGCCGACCCCGAAGCTGCGCGATCGCCGGAGGCAGCCGCGGGCGCCGGTGCACCCGGCGCCGCCGTGCTGGGCGACGCCGGCGAAGCGGCAGCGGCGGGCACGGCAGCAGCGGCGGGTGCCGGCACAGCGGCGCCGCCCGCGCCTCGCGCCAGCACGCGTGCGACCATGAGCTCGAGCTGGAGCCGGGGCGAGGTGGCACCGGTCATGTCGTCGAGGGTGGCGATGACGAGATCCGCGATGTGCGACAGTCGCGACGGCCCGAAGGCATCGGCCTGACCCTGCATGCGGGCGAGGTCCTCGGCGGAGATGCCGCGCAGTACCGCTGCGGCGCCCTGACCGGTCGCCGACACGACGATGAGGTCGCGCAGGCGCTCGAGCAGATCGTCGACGAAGCGACGCGGGTCCTGCCCGGTCTGCACGACGCGGTCGACCGCCGCGAAGGCGGCGGCTGCGTCTGAGGCGGCGAAGGCGTCGACCACCTCGTCGAGCAGTTCGGCGTGGGTGTACCCGAGCAGCGCGACGGCGCGGGCGTAGGTGACCTTGGCGTCTTCGGACCCGGCGATGAGCTGATCGAGCAGCGACAGCGTGTCTCGTGGCGAGCCGCCTCCCGCCCGCACGACAAGCGGCAGCACGCCCTTCTCGACCTCGACGCCCTCCTGCCCGCAGAGCTGCTCGACGTACTCGAGCATCGCGGCCGGCGGCACGAGGCGGAACGGGTAGTGGTGCGTGCGCGAGCGGATCGTGCCGATGACCTTCTCGGGCTCGGTCGTCGCGAAGATGAACTTGACGTGGTCGGGCGGCTCTTCGACGAGCTTGAGCAGGGCGTTGAAGCCCTGCGGCGTGACCATGTGGGCCTCGTCGAGGATGAAGATCTTGAAGCGGTCGCGGGCGGGGGCGAACACGGCACGCTCGCGCAGGTCGCGCGCGTCGTCGACGCCGTTGTGGCTCGCAGCATCGATCTCGACGACGTCGAGCGAGCCACCACCACCGCGCCCGAGCTCGATGCAGCTGTCGCAGGTGCCGCAGGGTGTGTCGGTCGGCCCCTGCGCGCAGTTCAGGCATCGCGCCAGGATGCGCGCCGACGTCGTCTTGCCGCACCCGCGCGGACCGGAGAACAGATAGGCATGCCCGACGCGATCGCTGCGCAGCGCCGTCATCAGAGGTTCGGTGACCTGCGACTGCCCGATCATCTCGCCGAACGACTCAGGCCGATAGCGGCGATAGAGGGCGGTGGTCACTCCCCCAGCCTACGGCGTGGCGCCGACATCGCGCCGGGTCGCCGGGCGCCCTCGGTCACGCGTCGGCGCCGTGCTCGACATCGGCCGCGCCCACGATGATGGGAATCGTCGAGGTGACGGTGGGCACGGAGGCCGACAGCAGCGAGCCGTCCTCGCGGCGGGCGTCGCCCAGCTCGCGCAGCGACGGTCGGCCCGCGATGACGGGACCCTGCCCATCCAGGCGCGCGACGACCTCCTCGCCGGGACCGACGACGTAGCCGACGCCCCGCACGCTGAAGCCGACGGGGTCGCCGTCGGTGGCGCTCACCCGCAGCTCGTCGCGGGTCACGGTGACCACGAGTCGGGTGCCGTGCCAGTGGAGGACGAATTCGAGCGAGGGCCACGCAGCGGGCAGACGCGGATCGAACGACAGCTCGCCGAAGTGGTCGCGCATGCCGCCGAAGCCCGAGACGAGTGCCGTCCACACGCCGCCGGCGGATGCCACGTGCACGCCGTCGGCGGCGTTGTGGTGCAGGTCGCCGAGGTCGACGAAGATCGACTCCCTGAAGTACTCGAGCGCCAGGTCCTGGTAGCCGACCTCCGCCGCGAGGATCGCCTGCACGACCGCCGACAGCGTCGAGTCGCCCGTGGTCAGCGGGTCGTAGTACTCGAAGTCGGCGAGCTTGTCCTCATCCGAGAAGTGGTTGCCCTGCAGGAACAGGGCCAGCACGACATCTGCCTGCTTGAGCACCTGGTAGCGGTAGATCACCAACGGGTGGAAGTGCAGCAGCAGCGGCCGCTTGTCGGGCGGCGTGTTCTCCAGGTCCCAGATCTCGCGCTCCAGGAACACGTGATCCTGCGGATGGATGCCGAGACCCGGGCTGAACGGGATGTGCATGGCCTCCGCGGCTCGCTCCCAGGCCTCGGGCTCACCGGGCTCCAGCGCGAGACGGTCGACCATCTGGCGATAGACCTCGCCGTCGACCTCGGCCATCTCGCGCACCGTGCGCGCGGCGAAGCGCAGGTTGAAGCGGGCCATCACGTTGGTGAAGAGGTTGTCGTTGACGACGGTGGTGTACTCGTCCGGCCCGGTGACGCCGTGGATGTGGAACGTGTCGCCCTCGCCGTCGACCACCCCGTCGTTCGAGCGCCAGAAGCCGAGGGTCGCCCATAGTCGTGCGGTCTCCACGGCGATGTCGACGCCCTCGCGGTAGAGGAACTCGTCATCGCCGGTCGCGCGCACATACTTCGCCATCGCATAGCTGACGTCGGCGTTGATGTGGTACTGCGCCGTGCCGGCGGCGTAGTAGGCGGATGCCTCTTCGCCGTTGATCGTGCGCCACGGGAAGAGCGCACCGGCCTCGTTCAGCTGGAACGCGCGGCGGCGAGCGGCCGGCAGCATGAGGTAGCGCATGCGCAGCGCGTTGCGCGCCCAGAGCGGCGTCGTATAGGCCAGGAACGGGAGGACGTAGATCTCGGTGTCCCAGAAGTAGTGCCCGGAGTACCCCGAGCCGGTGACGCCCTTCGCCGGCACGCCCTGGCCGTCGGCGCGGGCCGTGGCCTGTGCGAGCTGGAACAGGCACCAGCGCGTGGCCTGCTGCAGGTCCGGGTGCCCGCCGATGCGCACGTCCGAGCGCTCCCAGAAGCCGTCCAGCCAGGTGCGCTGATCGTCCCGGATCGCGTCCACGCCCACCGCGAGCGCGCGATCGAGCGTGCGACGGCACCGGTCGACGAGCTCGCGCGCGGGCACGCCACGCGAGGTGTGGTAGCTCACGAGCTTCGTGATGCGCACCGGCACACCCGCCTTGGCCTGCACGCGGAACACGTTCTTGGCGATGTCGGGCTCGATGAGGGTGCGGGAGCTGTACTCGTTCTCGGTGTCGACCAGGTGGTCGGCGACGACGGCGACGGTCATTCCCGAGTCGGTGGCGCGGTACGACAGCGCCGAGCGCAGCTTGTCCTGCCAGTACTCCTGCGGCTGCAGCACGCGCTCGTTCAGCTTCTCGGTCTTGCGCGGGTCGAATCCCGCCTTCCGCGGTGCCGTGGGGGTTCCGCCGTAGACGTCCTCGCCGTCCTGTCGGTTGATGATCTGGCAGGTGACCGTGACGGGAGCATCGGCGTTGAGCACCGTGACCTCGATGCTGATCAGCGCGAGGTGCTTCTCCTCGAACGACACCAGCCGCTCCATGTCGATCTTGACGTCCTTGCCCGACGGCGTGGTCCACCGCACGTGCCGGCGGAGGACGCCGTCGCGCATGTCGAGCACCCGCTCGTACTCGCGGACGTCGGCCACGTCGAGCGACAGCGGCTCGTCGTCCACGTAGACGCGCATCACCTTCGCGTCGGGCGCGTTGACGATCGCCTGCCCCACCTCGGCGAACCCGTACGCCTGCTCGGCGTGGCGGATGGGGAACGTCTCATGGAACCCGTTGATGAACGTGCCCTGCTCGTGAGCGAACCGCCCTTCCGGGTGGTTGCCGCGCAGGCCGAGATAGCCGTTTCCGACGGCGAAGAGCGTCTCGGTGACGCCGGCGTCGTCGAGGTCGTACGACGACTCGATCAGCCGCCATTCGTCGACGGGGAAGCGGTCGCGGTCGATCATCGTACGAATTCCTCCAGGTCCTGAACCACGATGTGGGCGCCGGCGTCGATGAGATCCTGCACTCCGACGCCGCGGTCCACGCCGACGACGAGTCCGAAGCCGCCCGCGGCCGCCGAGCGCACACCGCTGATGGCGTCCTCCACCGCGGCGCAGCGCGCGGGATCGGCCTCCAGCATCCGTGCCGCCTCGACGAAGACATCCGGTGCCGGCTTCGAGGCGAGGTGGTCGCGTTCGGCGATGACGCCGTCCATCACGACAGGGAAGCGGTCCCGGATGCCGGCTGCCGCCAGCACCTCCTCCGCGTTCTTGGAGCTCGACACCACCGCGACGGGTGTGCCTGCGGCGGCGAGGACGTCCAGCAGGCGCAGCGATCCGGGGTACGCCGCGATGCCCTCGGCACGCAGCACCCTCTCGAAGACGGCGTTCTTGCGGTTGCCGATGCCGCAGACCGTGTCGGCCGACGGGGGGTCGGACGGGTCGCCCCAGGGCACCTCCACATCGCGCGAGCGGAGCAGGCTCGCCACGCCGTCGTAGCGCTTCTTGCCGTCGAGGTGGTCGAAGTAGTCGCGCTCGGTGTACGGCGGCGTGATGTCCCACGCGGCGAAGAGCTCCTCGAACATGCTCTGCCACGCATGCATGTGCACCTCGGCCGTCGGCGTCAGGACGCCGTCCAGATCGAAGAGCACGGCGTCGAACGCGGTCAGATCGGGCAGGGCGTCGTGGGCCACAGAACCTCCGGGAGCGGGTGCGGGTGTGCTCGGCACTCCCTGGCGCCTTTCGGCGGTGCCTTCTCAGCGAGGCGTTTGGGCGAGCGTGCCGTCCAGCAAGCGTAATGCGGTCCGGCGCCCGCTCGACACCCCGCTGAGGTTACGGGCGCGCGACGCTCAGGGTCTGGCGCGCGATCTCGAGCTCCTCATCGGTCGGGACGACGAGCACCGTCACGGCCGAGGCATCCGTCGAGATGATCCGGATGCCTCGCTCGGCACTCTCGTTGCGCGCGTGATCGATCTCGACGCCCGCGAATCCGAGCGTCTCGAGCGCCCCCGCACGCACACCCGGAGCGTTCTCGCCGACGCCGGCGGTGAAGGAGATGACGTCGGCGCCGCCGAGCTGAGCGAGGTAGGCGCCGGCGTAGGCGCGCAGCCGGTGGACGTACACCTCGAAGGCGAGGATCGCTCGCGGCTCGCCCCGCTCGATCGCCGATCGGATGTCGCGGAGGTCGTTCGAGCCGGCGAGTCCGAGCAGTCCGCTGCGCTTGTTCAGAAGGTCGTCGAGATCGTCGACGCTCATGCCGGCGCGTCGCTGGAGCTGGAAGAGCACCGCCGGATCGATGTCGCCCGACCGCGTGCCCATGACCAGGCCCTCGAGCGGCGTGAAGCCCATCGACGTGTCGATAGACCGGCCACCGTCGATCGCGGTGACCGATGCGCCGTTGCCGAGATGGAAGACGATCTGCTTCAGTTCGCCGAGGGGGCGGCCGAGAAAGGCCGCGGCCGCCTCGCTGACGAATTTGTGCGACGTGCCGTGGAACCCGTACCGGCGGATGCGGTGGGATGCCGCGACCTCGGCGTCGATCGCGTAGGTGTACGCCGCCGGAGACAGGGTCTGGTGGAAGGCGGTGTCGAAGACGGCGACGTGCGGCACCTCGGGGAACGCGGCGCGGGCGGCCACGATCCCGGCGAGGTTCGCCGGATTGTGCAGCGGGGCGAGCAGCGAGAGCTCGTCGATGTTGATCTCGACGAGCGGGGTGACGAGCGTGGGCTCGAAGAACCGGGCACCGCCGTGGACCACCCGGTGGCCGACCGCGACGGGCGGCGTCTCGGCCAGCGACGGACCGTGCGCGGCGAACGCGTCGAGCATGACGGCGAAGCCCGCGGTGTGGTCGGGGATCGGAAGCTCGCGCGTGCGCGTGGCGTCGAGCACGGCGGGAGCCGGTCCGTCCGCCGCGGCGAGCGCCGCCGCGTGCACGGTGTGGCGGGCGACACCGACCGGCTCGCCGATGCGCTCGACGAGTCCCGAGGCGAGGGTGCGCTCGGTGTCCATGTCGAGCAGCTGGTACTTGAACGACGACGAACCGCTGTTGATGACGAGCACAGGGGTCATGCGGGTCACGCCCCGATTCCGGTCATCGAGCGAGCGAGGAACGAGCGAGACGAAACGTGCTCGAGACGCTGCCGCGCTTCGCCTCGCTTCGCGCGCTCGACGACCGAGAGTGGCATCACGCCTCCTGCGCCTGGATCGCGGTGATCGCGATGGTGTTGATGATGTCGTCCACGAGTGCGCCGCGCGACAGGTCGTTGATCGGCTTGTTGAGCCCCTGCAGCACCGGCCCGATCGCCACGGCGCCGGCGGAGCGCTGCACGGCCTTGTAGGTGTTGTTGCCGGTGTTGAGGTCGGGGAAGACGAACACGGTCGCCCGCCCGGCGACCTCCGACCCGGGCATCTTCGCGGCAGCCACGGCGGCGTCGGCCGCCGCGTCGTACTGGATCGGCCCCTCCACGAGCAGCCCCGGTGCCCGCGAGCGGACGAGGGCCGTGGCATCCCGCACCTTCTCGACATCGGCACCCGACCCCGACTCGCCCGTCGAGTACGAGAGCATCGCCACGCGAGGATCGATGCCGAACTGCGCGGCGGTCGCCGCCGACGAGATGGCGATGTCGGCCAGCTGCTCGCTGGTGGGATCGGGGATGACGGCGCAGTCGCCGTAGACGAGCACGCGGTCGGCGAGCGCCATCAGGAAGACACTCGAGACGACCGAGACGCCGGGACTGGTCTTGATGATCTCGAACGCGGGGCGGATCGTGTGCGCGGTGGTGTGAGCCGCACCCGACACCATGCCGTCGGCGAGGCCGAGGTGCACCATCATCGTCCCGAAGTACGAGACGTCGGTGACCGTGTCGGCCGCCTGCCCGACGGTGACGCCCTTGTGCGCGCGCAGCCGCGCGTACTCCTCGGCGAACCTGTGCACGTGCACCGCGTCGAGGGGCGACAGCACCTCCGCGCCCTGGATGTCGATGCCGAGCTCGATCGCCCGCGCCCTCACCTCGAACGGCTCGCCGAGGATCACCAGCTCGGCGATGCCGCGCTTGAGCACCGTCGCGGCGGCCCGCAGCACGCGGTCGTCGTCGCCCTCGGGAAGCACGATGCGCTTGCGCTGGGCCCGAGCCCGCTCGATGAGCTGGAACTCGAACATGAGCGGTGTCACGACGGTCGCGCGGGCCAGGCCGAAGGACACGAGCAGCTCGTCGGTGTCGACGCTCTGCTCGAAGAGCGCCAGGGCGGTGTCGTAGCGGCGCTGCGAGTCGGCGGCAAGGCGTCCGCGGGTGCCCATGATGCGGGCGGCGGTCTCGTAGGTCCCCAGGTCGGTGGTGATGATGGGCAGCGTGGATCCGAGCCCGTCGATCAGCCGGGTCACCGGCTCGGGCAGCTCGAAGCCGCCGTTGAGCACGACCCCCGAGATCGAGGGGAAGGTGCCTGACGCGTGGGCGAGCAGTGTCGCCAGCAGCACCTCGGAGCGGTCGGCCGGGATGACGACGACGGCGCCGTCGAGAAGTCGGGGCAGCACGTTCACCATCGACATGCCGGCGACGACGACCGCCAGCGCTTCCCGGGTGAGCAGGTCGGGGTCGCCCGCGAGCAGCTCGCCGTCGACCGAGCGCATGATCCCGCGGATCGACGGCGCGACCAGGTGGCGATCCTCGGGGATGGCCCACACCGGCACCGGCGAGGCCGGAAGGGTGGGCTCACCGAGGTGCGCCTGGACGGACCGGCGGATCGCGGCGATGGTCTCGGCGGCGCTGCCTGCTTCGGCGCGGTTGGCGACCACGGCGAACAGCTTGGCCCGGCCGTGGCGCAGCTCCGCCAGCGCGAGATCGGCGATCTGGCCCATCTCCGCGGCGGTGCGGGCGAGGGACGAGCCGAGCTGCTCGGGCTGCGTCTGGTTCTGCGCCGAACGGCCGCCCAGCACGAGGAGCACCGGCGCGCCGAGGTTCGCCGCGATGCGCGCGTTATAGGCGAGCTCCGCCGGGCTGCCGACGTCCGTGTAGTCGCTGCCCACGATGACGACGGCGTCGCACTGGGCCTCGACGGCCTTGTAGCGCTCGACGATCGTCGCGAGCGCGGCATCCGGATCCGTCCGCACGTCGTCATACGTGACCCCGATGCAGTCGTCGTACGGCAGGTCGACGCCGTCGTGGTCGAGCAGCATCTCGAGCACGTAGTCCCGCTCGACGGTCGACCGCGCGATCGCCCGGAAAACCCCGACGCGCGCCGTCGCGTGGCTCAGCGCATCCAGCACGCCGAGCGCGACGGTCGACTTTCCGGAGTGGCCTTCGGCCGACGTGATGTAGATGCTCTGGGCCACGACCCCAGCCTACGGGCGGAGTCGGATGCCGCGGCAGGCCTCGAGCCGGACCACGGCGCAGCCCGATTACGCTCGAGGCATGCCTGAACCGCGGCCCGGAATCGACGTCCCCGACCACCGCGGCCGCACCGGCCTCGATCGGACCGGACGCGACCTGCAGCGCAACCCGGACGTCCGCGTGACGGATGTCGAGGTGCTGGCCGCCGCGTGGCACGTGCTGCGGCGGACCACTCTGGAGTATCGCGACCCGTCCGGCCGGTGGGAGACGCAGCAGCGGGAGACCTACGACCGCGGCAACGGCGCCACGGTGCTGCTGTACGACCCCGAGCGGCGAACGGTGCTCCTGACGCGCCAGTTCCGCTATCCCGTCTACGTCAACGACCATCCGGACGGCATGCTCATCGAGACGGCGGCGGGGCTTCTCGACGACGACGATCCGGCGACGGCGATCCGGAGGGAGGCGGCCGAGGAGACGGGCGTCGAGGTGGGCGAGCTCGAGCACGTCTGGGACGTCTACATGAGCCCCGGCTCGGTCACCGAGCGGCTGCACTTCTTCGCCGCCCGCTACGACGGCTCGACGCGCACCGGCGACCGGGGCGGCCTCCAGGAGGAGGGCGAGCACATCGAGCTGCTCGAGATCGGGATCGACGAGGCGCTGGCGATGGTGCGCGATGGCCGGATCCAGGACGCGAAGACCATCATGCTGCTGCAGTGGGCGGTGCTCGACGGCCCCTTCGCCGCCGGCCCCTGAGCCCATCCGGACGCTGAGCCCGATCCGGTCGCTGAGCCCGATCCGGTCGCTGAGCCCGATCCGGTCACTGAGACCGATCCGGTCGCTGAGCTCGTCGAAGCGCCGGGGAAAATTAAGACTCTCCGCGAACCCGGCAGAGCCTGGTTACCCTTGCTACGTTTCCGTCCTGGGGGAGTTGGCCTGGATGCCGCCTCGCGGAGAGCTTCCGACAGTCTAACCGCTCCGCGCAGGGGTGATGTCACACACCACTGCTCGAGCGAGCCGGGACGGTCGTCGTGGCGACGCTCGCCGGGCCGCGGCATCCAGCGTTCTCCCAGTGCCGCTGCACGCGCCCCGTGGATAGGATCGAGGCGTGGGCGAGGACGCCTGCAGACACCCGCCCACCCGCCCGCTCACGGGCGGAAGAGGAGGCCTTGATGGTCGACACCGCGACGGATGCCCGGAGGGGACCGGAGGCACGCGCCGGCGCGCTCACGGCCGAGGGATTCGCCCGCATCACGGACGCGATCCTGCACGCGGTCGGCACGGTCATCGACGGGAAGCCCGACGCGGTGCGCAGTGCGCTGGTATGCCTGCTCGCGGAGGGGCATCTGCTCATCGAGGACGTGCCCGGCGTCGGCAAGACCATGCTCGCGCGGGCCCTGGCGACCTCCGTGGACGCGACGGTCCGCCGCATCCAGTTCACGCCGGATCTGCTGCCGGGAGATGTGACCGGGGTCAGCGTGTTCAACCCGGTCGATCGTGAGTTCGAGTTCAAGCCCGGCGCCATCTTCGCGAACATCGTCATCGCGGACGAGATCAACCGCTCCTCCCCCAAGACCCAGTCGGCACTGCTGGAGGCCATGGAGGAGCGCCAGGTGACCGTCGACGGCCGGACGCACTACGTGCCCGAGCCGTTCCTCGTCGTCGCGACCCAGAACCCCCTCGAGATGGAGGGCACCTACGCCCTTCCCGAGGCCCAGCGCGACCGCTTCATGATGCGCATCTCGATGGGCTATCCGGACGCCCGCTCCGAGGCGCTCATGCTGCGCCAGCGCGACGCCGCCAACCCGCTCGACGTTCTCGCACCCGTGGTCTCGGCCGACGAGGTCTCGGGGCTCGTCGCGTGGGCCCGGGCGGTGCACGTCGCACCGGCGATCGAGGACTACGCCGTGGCGCTCGCACAGGCCACCCGCACGCACAGCGATCTGCGGCTGGGCGCCAGTCCACGCGCCACACTGCAGCTCGTGCGCGCGGCGAAGGTCTGGGCCGCCCTCGACGGTCGCGGCTTCGTCATCCCCGATGACATCACCGCGCTCCTGGCCGCCGTCTTCGCGCACCGCCTCATCCCCACGCGCGCCGCGGGTGGCGCACGCGGCGGCAGTGCGGCCGACGCCATCGCGACCATCCTCGAGCGCATCGCCGCCAACGTGCGGGTGCCGATCGCCGCCCGTCAGTGAGCTGATCATGAGACGCGTGTGGCCGCTGACCGCCCGGGGAACCGGCGCGGTGGTCCTCGCGATCGCCGGGTTCATCGTCGCGAACGAGGCCGGACTGGTCGAGCTCATGTACTACGGCATCCTGCTGCTCGCCGTCGTCGCGGCGAGCGTCGCCTCGCTGTACGTGGGCCGCCGCACCGACGTCGTCACGCGCTCGCTCGTACCCGACGTCGCGTCCGTCGGCAGCGAGTCGAAGGTCTCGGTGCGCGTGGAGGTCCGCACCGCGCTGCCGACCGCACCTGGCACGTGGCGGGACGCCCTGCCGCAGGGGCTCCGCGGCAAGGCCGAAGGCCCCTTCCCGGCGCTCGGCTCGGGACTGCGCGGCGGCGAGCGCGGCGGCGTGCGCAGCATCCTGCTCGCGTACACCCTCACCGGCGCACGACGCGGCGTCCACTCGATCGGCCCGCTCACGGTGCGCACGTCGGACCCGTTCGGGCTCGCCGGCCGCACCGTCGTGTTCGGCCAGAGGACGCCGGTCACCGTCGCACCGGCCGTCGTGGACCTGCCGCCGCTCATCGACTATGCGGGCGCCACCGGCGGCTTGCTGCACACCACGACCGACCAGCTCGGTCAAGGCGCCGACAACCTCGTCGCGCGCCCGTACGCCTCGGGCGACTCGATGCGCCGCATCCACTGGCGCGCGACTGCGCACCGCGACGAGCTGATGGTGCGCCAGGAGGAGCAGGAGTCCACCCCCGAGGCGACGGTCGTGCTCGATCGGGCGGCTCTGCGCTGGTCGGCCGATGCCCTGCGCGCGCCCGGCGCGGACGCCGGTTTCGAAGCCGGCGTCTCGGCGTGCGTCTCGGCGGTCGCCCGGCTCGTCCATGACGGCTATGCCGTCGAGGTGCTCGACTCCGAGGGCACGGTGCTCGCCGACCGCATCGACGGCGGCGACATGACCGCCGTCGACGCGATGCTGGTGCAGTTCGCCACCGTGACCGCGCACCGCGACGACGCGCTCCCCCGCCTTCCGCGGCTGTTCGCCGGCGTGTCGACCGGGCCGGTCGTGGTGATCGTCGGCCGGCTCGACCCCGCCGATGCCGTGGCGGTCGGACCCGTCTCGCATCACAGCACGCTTCCTCTGCTGCTCGCCGCGGCCCCCATCGGCGAGGCGCTCGACATCGCGGCCGACCACGGCTGGCATGTCGCCTCCATCGGGCCCGATCGCGACCTCGGCGTCGCATGGGGGAATGCCATCGGTCGCGGGGTGCACCATGTCTTCGGCTGAGGCCGCTGCCCGCATCGCCCGCGGCCGCGGCGGCGAGCGCCTGCTGACGATCTCGATCCTCGCGGCGCTGCTGGCGGCACTCCTGCCGGTGGTGCGCGTCATCGATCCCGGCTGGTGGCTCATCGGCGCGCTGCTGCTCGCGACGATGGTGCTCGCGGCCGGCTACAGCGCCCGCCGCTACCGGCTCCCCGCCGTCGCCGTCACCTTGATCGAGGCGGCGGTGTGGGTCGTGTTCATGACCCTGGTGTTCCTGCGCGACACCGCCCTGCTCTGGGTGATCCCGACGCTCGACACGCTGCGCGCCGTGCCGCTCCTGGTCGGGTCGGCGATGGAGCAGATCGCTGTAGGGGCGGCGCCGCTCGAGCCGACGCTGTCGTTGGCGTTCGTCGTGGTCGGCGCGATGGGACTGCTCACGATCATCGTCGACCACGTGGCGGTGACGGCACGGATGCCGCTCCTCGCCTCCGTCGGCATCGTCGCGGTCTCACTGATCCCGGCGATCGCCGCACCGAGCGACGTCGACGTGGTCGGGTTCGTGTTCCTCGCGATGACGATCCTCTTCCTCATCCGGTCCGAGACGCGCTCGCGCGAGAAGCCGATGGAGCGCGAGGCGGAGCGCACCGCCGGCGTCCCGGCGACCGCCCTCGGCATCGGCGCGATCGCGATCGTCGTGGCCGTCGTGGCCACGCCGGTGCTGCCGCAGCCGGGCGCCCGGGCCGGATCGGGCATCGGACCGGGGCCCGGGATCGACGCGACGCTGCAGCTCGGTGACGATCTGCGCCGCCCGCAGGACGCCGAGGTGCTCCGGGTGCGGACGAACGCCCCCTCCGTGCCGTATCTGCGCGCGACGACGCTGTCGCGCTTCGAGGGCGGCGTGTGGGAGCCCGACCGGGCCCAGACGATCTCCCTCGCCGCCGAGACCCCTTTCGGCGCGATCGACACCGAGGAGGACATCCGGGTCGTGGACTACACGGCCAACGTCCAGGTGGTCAACCTCGACTCGCCCTGGGCGCCGGTGCCGTACCCGGCGGTCCGCCTCAATGGTCTCAATGCAGGGCTGTGGGGTGCTGTCCCCTACAACCACACGGTCGCCTCGACGACCGGCTCGACCCAGGGGCAGTCCTACGAGGTCGCGTACGCTCCGGCACGTCCCTCGCTCGAGCAGGTGCGCTCCACCACGGCGGTGGGGTCGCAGGTGCGCGACGAGACCACCGAGCTGCCCACCGACATCCCTCCACTCATCGGCGAGCTCGCGCTGCAGGTGACGGCGGATGCCGCGACGGACTACGACCGGCTCACGGCCCTCCAGCGCTGGTTCCGAGGCGGGGACTTCAAGTACTCCCTGGACGCGCCCGTCGAGGAGGGCTTCGACGGCAGCGGCGCCGAAGCGGTCGCCCGGTTCCTGGAGGTGCGCGAGGGCTACTGCATCCACTTCGCATCGGCCTTCGCCCTGATGGCGCGCACCCTGCACATGCCGTCGCGCATCGTGGTCGGCTACCTGCCGGGAACGCCGACGACGGAGAGCGTCGACGGCCAGCCGGTGTTCACTGTGTACAGCTCCCAGCTGCATGCCTGGCCGGAGGTGTACTTCGACGGCATCGGCTGGATCGCGTTCGAGCCGACATCGGGCCTCGGTGTGCCGACGACGTTCTCGTCCGACGCGGCGCTGCCCGGTCAGCCGACGGACCCGGATGCCGCCACCCCCCAGTCCAGCGCCACCCCGACGGCTCCCGGGGACCGCGCCCGCATCGATCTCGAGGAAGAGCGGCAGAACGCGGCCGGCGCGGCTTCACAGACCGGCCTCGATCCTCTCCCGATCTTCGGGGTCGTGGCGGCGCTGCTGGTGCTCCTCGCCCTCCCCTTCCTCATCCGCGAGCTGCGCCGCCGCCAGCAGGACGCTGCCGCCCGGAGCGGCGACGCAGCGGCCGCGTGGCAGTCCGTGCAGGAGGCGGCGATCGATGTGGGCATCTCGGTGCCGGCCAGCGAGACGCCGCGCGCGTTCGCACGCCGGCTCGTCGAGCAGCACGGGGCACCGGCATCCGACATGAGCACCGTCGTGCTCGCGATCGAGCGCGCGAGTTACTCGCGTGCCGGCGCGCGCTCGCAGTGGATGGGGGATGCCGCAGCCGACGCCGCCGGTTCCGTGAGGCTCGCGCTGCTGGCGTCGGTGCCGCCGTCGCGCCGGATCCTCGCGCTGCTCGCGCCGCGATCGCTCATCATCCGCCCCGGCAGCGTGTACGCGGGGACGGCGCCGGTTCGGGCGCGGTAGCCGAGCAGGGTAGGATGGTCGGCGGCCCTCCGGGGCCTCCTGGAGGATTCGCCTAGTGGCCTATGGCGCACGCTTGGAAAGCGTGTTGGGTGCAAGCCCTCGGGGGTTCGAATCCCCCATCCTCCGCCACCTGTGACCCCAGTGTTTTCAAGGGATCGAGACTCGATTCAGATCCCCTGGCACAGTTATCGTCACATTCTGTCTCCGAGAGGCCCGGAATTCCGCGGACCGCGGGGCAAAAAGGACATCGCCAAATTGCCCCGCCAACGGGGCATCCCAGGTCCCGTTCGTCGAGCTCTGCCGACCTCTCTCCACTCGGTCCAGGGGGTCAAGCTCCAGAGTGCGCACGACGCCCGAATTGACTGCCCGGGTAGTGATCCCCATCGGACGCGCGCGCACCTCCCTCATCTGCGCGGTGCCCGCATAGGGACCCGCTTGCGCGCAGCTGCACAGCGGAGATACCCGCCGCGCAGCCGCCGTGACAAGGCCTCAGCGGTGGGGTGTCGCGGGCCTGTCGGTAATGCGGCCGCTCAGTTCTGCCTGTGGATCTGTTGGCCTTTGATCAACGGGTAGTCGACCAGGGTGGTTCCGTCGAGATCTTCCCTGTGCATGTCGACGGCGGTGATCTGACTATTCTCGTAGGTCGTGTAGTAGTAGATCCCCTGGTCGGTGTTGCAACAAGACGAGTAGATCGTGATCTCGAATTCGTCTTCGCCGCCGACGTGCACGCACCCGCGTTGCTGCGCAACGGACCCGAGGATCTGGAAGAACTGGCTGATCGACTCTGATTCGGACTCTCCCGCCACGGAATTCATCCTCGTGAACACCGCTTTTGCAAAGCGGGACGCCGACGACAGGTCGCCCGGAAGCCCGATGGCGCCCATTCCTCGGCTATACGTGTCGAACTGTACCCCCTTGGCGAAATGGTTCTCAGGAGGATACGTGGACAGGTGCATGTAGTTGTTGAGATTGAAGCGCTGGATATCGAACGTCGGGTTGTTCGTGAGCACTCCGAACGGATTGTCGTAGACGCGTAGTCCTTCTTTCACGCTTTCGACGATGATCGACTGGGATTTGTCCGCAATGATCCAGTGCAGCGGAGACAGGGGGAAAGTCTTGCTGAATGAGAGCTTCAACAGACTGATGCCTGCGAGAGCCGTCTTCACTTCCTCGACCGTCTCGAACTGCCCGAGGATCCATGGGATGAACTCGAAGGGAGTGATGTTCGTCTTGTCGGAAGCTTCGGGCTTGTAGTCCGCGTTGTCCGGAAAGTTCAGGCCCGCCATGCCCAGTCCTTTTTCGTTCGCCCCGTCGTAGTACAGCGGATACCCCTCGGCGATCGTCGCGATGCCTACGATCGCGTGGTGCGTCGTGAGCGTCGCCGCCCTTCGGAACTCGAACGGGAAGTTCCGCGGCGTGACGGTCACGGTCTCGTTGTAGGAGAACTCCAGGTCGAGATTCCGACCAAAATAGTGGTCCTTCGTCGTGTAGCTCAGTCCGGTGCACATACGGCTTTCTCCCGTTTCATTCGATCGGATTCTGAGAAGCCCCTCCCGGGTCATGCCTATCAGGATCGTCAATTGCGTGCCAGAGAGTGGCGCGCGAGGTCGCCACCGTCCGTCAGATCAATCGCCCGCAACTCGATCCCGATCGGGCGAGGAGGCTGACGTGCGCGATGGTGCTCGGATAGCGTCGGAGTTATGACTGATGCGGCAGCTCTCCGGTTGATCGCCCGCGATGCGTACACCTTCGGGTACGCGATGATCGAGAACTATCGCACGCTGTACGAGCAGGCCGTCGATGCTCAGGATCCCCGTTTCACCGGGGGGTTCGGGAGCTACCGGCACTATTCGGAGCCGTTCACCCCGGCGAACACCGACATCGTGACGCCGAACAACGACACCCCGTACTCGTGGGGTTGGTTCGATCTGCGGGCCGAGCCGTGGGTGATCACGGTGCCGGCGATCGACCGGTTCTACATCCTCCCGTTCCATGACCTCTACACGGTGTACGCGGGGTACGTCAGCGCGGCCACCACCGGCACCGGTCCCGGCCGCTATCTCCTTGCCGGCCCGTCATGGACGGGCGGCACGCCCGAGGAGTTCGACGGGGTGATCACCGCCTCCACGGATTTCGTCGGCTGCCTCGGGCGCACCGCGTTCACCGATGGCGACGTCGATGAACTGCGGCGCATTCAGCATTCCTATTCGGCCGTCCCGCTGTCGCAGCACCTGGGCGCGCCGACACCCGCCGCCGAGCCGCTGTCGTGGCCGACCTGGGACGAGGCCGCGGCCACCGACATCCGCTTCTACGACTATCTCGACTATCTCCTGCAGTTCGCGCCCGCGCTGGAGGAAGACCGCGACATCAGGGATCGCATGGCATCGGTCGGCCTCGATGGTCGTGGCGCGTTCCGCACCAGCGACCTCGATGACAACCAACGGGCGGCGTTCGAACAGGGCCTGGCCGACGGCATCGCCCACCTCGACGACGTCGCCTCCCATGCTTCGAACTCGACCGGACTGTTCGGCACCCGGGAGGAGATGGCGGGCGCGTACGACAACCGCAACGTCGGTGCGAAGAAGGGACTCTACGGGCTTCCTCCGGCGATCGCCTGGTACGGCGGCTGGCTCGTCGACTCCGCCGGCAACCACATCACCGGCGCCACCGACTACACGATCACGTTCACCGCCGATCAGCTCCCCAAAGCCCGGTTCTTCTGGTCGGCGACCCTCTACACGATCCCGCAGCGGCTGCTCAGCGCCAACGAGATCGACCGGTACTCCATCGGCGACCGCACCCCCGGCGTCCACTATGGCGAGGACGGATCGCTCACCCTCCACGTGCAGCACGGCCGGCCGGCCGACCCGCTCGAGGCCGCGAACTGGCTGCCCGCCCCCGAAGGCCCTTTCACCGTCATCATCCGCGCCTACGGCGGCGACACCGCGATCGCCGAAGGCACATACCGCCTCCCCGCCATCACCCCACGCTGACCCCGCATTTTGTCTCCGAGAGGCCCGCAATTCCGCGGATCTCGACCATGCTGATTCGCCGGATGCGACATGACTGCCTCATGTCGCAACCGGCGCTAGCGGTGTCGCACATCGAATGGCGCGTACGCGATTCTCCGACACGCCCGAGTCGAGTTCTCACCAGAATGCCCGCTCAGGATAGTTGCGGGCAGCGCCGACCGCACCCCGCCTCGCGACTGTTGGGGGCAGCTCCGGTGGCGCCGGCCGGGGATTCAGACTTCCGACCGTTGCTCCTGCTTGATGCGCTTCTTGACCTCGCGCTCGGCGAGTACGGGGACGAAGTCGCGGACCTTTGCATCGGTCAACTCCGCGCGGACGGCATCGACGATCTCGGTGGTCCGCTCCGCCGGGAAGTCGGCGTACTTCTGCGTCATCCTTTCCAGGATTTCGCGGAATGCGCTGTTTTCGTCGGTTCGCTTTTCGGCCACACGTCCTCCTCGGTTGCGGGTCGGTGCATCGTACCGGGCCTCGGTGTCCTGTCAGAGACCCGCCGAGTGGCACAGCGGGCGATCCTGTCACCCAAGTGGTCACAGCATGTTCGGAAGCTGCTCACTCAGAGTGGACAGCGGAGCGCCTAGCGTCTTCGCATGAGCGATCTGATCCCCGATCCTGATCTCGCGGAGACTGCCTTCGATGCCGACGCGTGGGAGGCTCCGACGTCCCTCGACGAGGAAGAGCACGACGCCGACAGCAGCTTCGATGAGCTGGATGTCGAAGAGGACCGGGCTCGCGAGCGCTGAGCTCCCGTGTCTCGTGCGGAGCTTCCGTGTCTCGTGGTGCCGTCAGAATGGGATCAGGAGAACAGGCAGTGGACGGAGGGCCCTTCGTGAGCGGCACCTATCCTCTCGCCGTGCCGGACTGCGGGCGTTTCGAGCGAGAACTCGCGAGCACACCTCCTACGCGGCTACGGCTCGCGTGGAAGGTGGTGCCGAATGGCGTCGCACGCCGCGACGTGGCGTGGCATCTTCTGCGCGAGATGCTGGAGCCCGGCGCCGAACTGTCGAATCCCTGTGTGCGCTGCGGCGGACCGCATGGTCCGGTTCGGACGACGGATGCCTCGGCCCGTCCTGCCGTCGCCTACGCGAGCGGCATCGCCGTCGCGGCGGTCGCCTCTCACGGTCCTGGCACATTCGCGATCGACGCCGAAGTCGAGACGGACGCGGTGAGGGACGCCGCGGGGTTGAACGGAATCCTCGGTGGTCGAGAAAGCGTTCGATTGCAAGACTGGGTGCGGGTGGAGGCTGCCCTCAAGGCGGATGGGCGCGGCCTCCGCGTCGACCCGGGCACCGTGACGGTCGAACTGGCCGGCGACCTGGGCTGGCGGGCCGTCGTCCCGGGCGGGCCGATCATCGCGGGATGGGACATCCACGGCCCACGGGGCCTCGTCATCAGTGCTGCATTCAGCGAGGCATCGGGGGCAGTTCCGCTCGATCCAGCCACGCCGTGAGCAGCACGTCGATGTCTGCGCCCGCGAGCCGTACGGCCAGAGCGCGGAAGTCCGCGGTCGTCACCGAATCGCCGGAGCCCGCGGTCGCCCACTCGCGCAGGAGCGCGGCGAAGGCGCCGTCCCCCATGTGACGTCGCAGCGCATACAGGGTCAGTGCGCCACGCTTGTAGACGCGGTCGTCGAACATCAGCGCGGGACCGGGAGCGGCCAGCACCAGATCCTGATCGAGCCCGGCGAGCCGGGCATGGTGTCGTGCCGCCTTCTCATGAACGGTCTGGCGGCCCGATGCCTCGGACCACATCCACTCGGCGTAGCAGGCGAAACCCTCGTTGAGCCAGATGTCCTGCCACCGTGCGACGCCGACACTGTTGCCGAACCACTGATGCGCCAGTTCGTGCGCCACGAGGCGCTCCGATGCCGGATCGAGATGGTTGGCGCCGAAGACCGCCATCCCCTGGGCCTCGAGCGGAATCTCGAGTTCGTCGGGAGTCACCACGAGGGTGCAGGCGTCCTGAGGATACGGGCCGAAGGCGGACTCGAACAGCTGCAGCATCCGCGTGACCGGCGCGAACGCCGTCGCAACCTCGTTTCGCAGTGCGGGCGGGTGGACGACCGTGATGGGGAAGCCGTCCGAGCCTTCGGAGTCCGCCAGCGTGGTGGAGACGTAGCGTCCGATGTGCAATGCCGTGAGGTACGTGGCGGTCGGCACCGCGGAACGGAACGTGCGGGCTTCGAACTGCCCGCGTCGCGCCGAGCCGATGAGAGCCCCGGTGGCGACCGCGGTGTAGCCGGCATCCGTGGCGACCGTGATCGAATAGAGGGCGCGATCGTCAGGACGGTCGTTGCAGGGGAACCACGTAGGTGCGCCGATGGGCTGGGAAGCCACGAGGGCGCCGTCCTCGAGTTCTTCGAAGCCGATGGTGCCCCAGCGTGTGCGCCGTGGCGCGGGCGCACCCGCGTACGTCACCTCGATGGAGAACCGCTCCCCCGGCTCCATCCGCCGCGGAAGCACGACCCGGAGCTTGCGCGGTCCCTGGGCGTAGGCCGTCCGGCGGTCGCCATCCACGCGCACCCGCGACGCGCGCAGCCCGATCAGATCCAACGCGATCGACGACGTCGCAACAGCCGCGACCGCATTGACGACAGCCCGCCCCTCGAGGCGGTTGGTGCGCACGCGGTACGAGAGGTCGAGCTCGTAGGACTCGACGTCGAAGGTCGGATCGCCGCTCTGCGGTGCGTACGGATCGTGGATGCTCACGATGTCGACTGGTACGCGCGCACCTTCACCGCACGCCACGGCCCGATCGGATTGCCGCTCCAGCGCGAGCCGACGGGCACGGTCTCGCCGCGCATCACGAGCGACGCGGGGCCGACCGTCGCATGCGCACCGAGCGTCGCCCCCGGCAGGATGACACTGTGCGGGCCGAGCGTCGCACCAGCCTCCAGTTCGACCGTGTCCATGCTCATGATTCGATCATGGAACAGGTGGGTCTGCACAACGCAGCCGCGATTGACCGCCGCGCCGTCACCCAGCGTGACGAGGTCGGGCTCGGGAAGCCAGTAGCTCTCACACCACACGCCACGTCCGATCCGAGAGCCGAGTGACCGCAGCCAGACCGCCAGAGCCGGCGTTCCCGAAGCGGCGCGCGCGAACCAGGGCGCCGCGACCATCTCCGTGAATGTGTCCGAGACCTCGGTGCGCCAGACGAAGCTCGACCACAGCGGCTGCTCGCCTGCGCGGATCGCGCCGACGATGAGCCATTTCGCCGCAGTCGACAGCCCTGCGGCCACCGCACCGGCTGCGAGCATCACGATGCCGGAGACGAGGAGGGTCCAGACGGGTCCCACGGTCTCCCACAGAGCCGCCAGGCCGAAGAGGACGCAGAGACCGATCGCACACGTGACGACGACAGGCACGAACCGGCCGAGTTCCCACAGCGTGCGCGCGATCCGGAGACCGAGCGTCGGCCGGTACGTGCGACTCTCGTCGCCCTCGGCCGACAGCCGGCGCAGCCGTACGGCCGGCGACCCAAGCCAGGACGACCCGGGCTTCGCCTTCAGCGGCGCGGACGACAGGACGGCGACGAGCCCGTCACGGGGCACGCGGTGGCCGGGCGCCGCCATCCCGGAGTTTCCGAGGAAGGCGCGTTTGCCGATCCGGACCGGTCCGAGCCGCATCCAGCCCCCGCGCAGCTCGTACGAACCCACCATGGTGTCATCGGCGAGGAACGCGCCGTCATCGATGCGCGTCATCGACGGGATGAGCAGGACAGTGGATGCCTCGACCTCGCGTCCGACACGCGCACCGAGAAGGCGCAGCCACACCGGGGTGAAGAGGCTCGAGTACAGCGGGAAGAGGACCGTGCGCGACGAGTCGAGCAGTCGTTCGATGCTCCAGGCCTGCCATCCGATCCGGCTGCGCACGGGGTGGGTGCCCTCGTGCAGCCCGATCGACAGCAGGCGCACCGCGACCACGACGGATGCCGCGAAGACGATACCCACCACGAGGACGGCGGGCACAAGCCACGCCAGGGCGCCGAGGAATGCGGCGGCGAGGGTCTCGGCATCCCGGATCCCTAGCGCGATCACCAGCGCGCCGACGGCGAACGACGCGATCGGGAGCAGGGCCAGCGCGACGGAGGAGACCGCGTATGCCCAGAGCCAGCGTGTCGGCGCCGGAGCCCGTTCGGCGGGCCAGCCGGACTCGACGCCGCCGACGCGCTCGGCCGGAGATCCGGCCCATGACTGGTCTGCCCGCACACGGCCGAACACGGCCGAGCCTGGCGCGATGTCGGCGCGCTGCCCGACCCTGGTGCCCGGAGCCAGTGTGCTACGGGCACCGATCGTCGCGTCGGCGCCGATGCGCACTTCCCCGACGCGAAGGACGTCGCCGTCGATCCAGGTGCCGGTGAGATCCACCTCGGGTTCGACGGCGGCGCCGTCGCCCAGTTCCAGCATCCCCGTGATGGGAGGCAGCGTGTGCATGTCGACACCGCGCCCGATCTTCGCGCCCAGCGCCCGCGCGTAGTAGGTGACCCACGGTGCGCCGGCGAGGCCGACGGCGTCGATCTGGTCGGCGATCTGCTCGGCCAGCCAGAGCCGCAGGTGCACGCTGCCGCCACGGGGATAGTCGCCCGGGCGCAGTCCCGCCAAGAGCAGTCGAGCCGCGACCACGGCGATGGCCATGCGCCCGAAGGGCGTCGCGAACACGGCCAACCCGATCAGGAGCACCCACCAGGGAGTGCTGGGCAGTGCTTCGAAGCCGGGCGCGAGCTGAAGCAGCGCACTGGCCGTGAGCAGGTAGAGCAGCCAGCGGATGCCGGTGATGATGAACAGCGGCACGCCGACGAGCGTCTGCACCCACTGTGTGGCGCGGGGTGTGGGCACGGGTCGGTGGAACGTCGCCGGTCCGTCGTCGTCCAGCGGCCCGAGGGCCCTGGCCATGGAACTCAGTCGCGGCACGTCGTAGATGTCGGCGACGGAGAATTCGGGCACGCGCACGCGTATCCGGGAGACCAGCTGCGCTGCCGCCAGTGACCCTCCCCCGAGGTCGAAGAAGTCGGCCGACCTACTCGGCACCGGCATGCCGAGCACGCTCTGCCATTGCTCCGCGAGCCAGGCCTCGGCGGGAGACAGTCCCGCCAGCGGCGCCTCGACGCCGGGCAACGGCCACGGCAGCGCCGCCCGATCGACCTTGCCGGATGTCCGCACCGGAAGCTCGTCGACGACGGCCAGCAGCGGCACGATAGCCGCCGGCAGGCGCTCGGCCAGCAACGCCCGGGCGTGCGCCCGGTCGAAGTTCTCGCCTTCGTTCGCGACGAGATAGCCGACGAGCACGGGAACGCCGGCATCGGTCGATCGCACCGCCGCCGCTGCCGCTGTGATCCCGGGGAGGTCCTGCAGCGCGGCTTCGACCTCGCCCAGTTCGATGCGGCGCCCGCCGACCTTCACCTGATCGTCGGCGCGGCCCACGAAGACGAGGCCCTCGGGCTCGTAGCGCACGAGGTCGCCGGAGCGGTAGGCACGTTCCCAGCCGAGGGTCGGCATCGGCGCGTACTTCTCGGCATCCTTCGAAGGATCGAGGTAACGCGCCAACCCGACACCGCCGATGATGAGCTCGCCGATGTCGCCCTCGGCGACACGCGCACCATCGGCGTCCACCACGGCGAGCGCCCAGCCGTCGAGCGGAAGCCCGATGCGCACGGGGCCGGCGTCGAGCGGCGCCGCGCAGGCGACGACGGTCGCCTCGGTGGGACCATACGTGTTCCACACCTCCCGACCGTCGGCGGCGAGGCGGGCGGCGAGTTCCGGAGGGCAGGCCTCACCGCCGAAGATCAGCAGCCTCACGTTCTCGATGGAGTCCTCGGGCCACATCGCGGCCAGGGTCGGAACGGTCGAGACCACCGTGATGCCCTGCCGGATGAGCCACGGGGCGAGATCCTCACCGGAGCGGACGAGTGCGCGAGGTGCGGGTACGAGGCACGCGCCGTGCCGCCATGCCAGCCACATCTCTTCGCAGGACGCGTCGAATGCGACCGAGAGTCCGGCAAGAACCCGGTCGCGCGGGCCGAGCGGCGCGTTCTGCAGGAACAGGCGTGCCTCGGCGTCGACGAACGCGGCCGCCGAGCGGTGGGTGACGGCCACTCCCTTCGGCACACCAGTGGAACCGGACGTGAAGATGATCCACGCGTCGTCCGTCACCTCCGGCGGTGGAACGGTGACGACCGCATGAGTGCTGGGATGTGGTGCATCACCCGAGAACAGTGGAGCGGATGCCGACACCTCGGCAGCGTCGTCGGCCTGCGCCTCAGCGGAGGTGTAGCCGTCGTCAGTGATGACTCCGCGGACCCCGGCCTCGCCGAAGACGAGGCGCGCGCGCTCGTCGGGATCGTCCACGTCCACCGGAACGTACGCAGCACCCGCGGCGAGCACGGCGAGGATGGCGATATACAGCTCCTTCGAGCCGGACGGGACGCGAACACCCACCCGGTCACCACGACGAACGCCTGCGTCGTGGAGTTGCGCGGCGGTGCGCCCGACACGGGCCATCAGATCTTGGTAGCTGAGCGACCCGGACCCGTCGTCGAGGGCGGATGCTTCGGGATGCCGAGCCGTCGTCTCGCGCAGGATGTCGAGAAGGGTCCGGCTCGGGGTCGCTACCCCGGACCTGTCGAGTTCGAGCTGCTCTGGCCGCTCCCCCACCGGCGGCACCTCAGGACAGGAGCGCGACGAGCTGCGCTTTGCTGAGGCGCGAGTATCCCGTCTTGCCGGCCGCCCTCGCGCGGTCCCTCAGCGTGGCGACCGTGAGCGATGAGAGCTCGGATGCGCCCCCTTCGCCGGCGGGCGAAGCGGCGCGCGACGACTTCGCCCGCGGTGAGGCGGGGGCGGTCGGGGCGGTCGATGACGCGGTGGCGGTCTTCCGGCCGGACGCAGGTCGTACGGGCGTCTTGCGCGCGGGCGCCTTGGTCGCCGTGGCGTCGACGGGCGGTGCCGACTCGGTCGCCGGGGGCGCTGTCGCGCCGGATGCCGGGCTCGACTCCGCGGCGTCCGTCTGGGCGGGACCAGCCAGCTCGTTCTCGAGCGCCAGCTGCGCCGCCGCTGCTTCGCGGTCCGCGCGCTCGGCCGCCTTCGCCGCCTTCGCGGCTTCCTTCTTGGCTGCCTTCGCTTGCGCGGCGCGCTCCTCGGCCTCGGCGGTCACCCGCTCGGCTTCGACCGCGGCGCGCTCGGCTTCCGCCCGCAGACGTGCCTTCTTCTCGGCCTTGGCAACGGCTTGGGCCGTCGCCTTGACGAGCTTGTCCGCCGCTCGCGTGGCGCGCTTGGCAACCTTGCCGGGCGACTTTCGAAGCGCCTTCCTCGAGACATCAGCGGCGTCTCTGGCGTCCTCGGAGAGCTCGCGCAGCTTCTTGGCTGTCTTGCCCGGCAACTCCTTGGCCGCCTTCTTCGCCTGCTTCGCCGCGATGGCGGCATCCTCCATCGCGTCCAGCGCCTGGCGCTGTGCCTTCGTCGTCTTAGCCATGGGCGCACCTTAGCGTGGGCGGGTTAACGGACGCCGTGGCGCCCTCTCACGAGGACACGTGAATGCTGCGGGCGATGCGCACTTGTCCCGCGGCCGAGGCGTCCGCTGCCTGATGGGGCTACTTCAGGCCGGAGCGCACGAACGCGTCGACGACGTAGCGCTGCAGGAAGACGTAGATCAGGAGCACGGGTACGCACGCGAGTCCGGCGGCGGCCATCGTTGCACCCCAGTTGTTGCCCTCGGCGGAGAGGAAGCTCCGCACGCCGACCTGGATGAGGGCGTCGCCCTGTCGCATGATGAGCGCCGGCCACAGGTACTCGTTCCACGCCGAGATGAACCCCATGATGCCGAGCGCCGCGAGCGCCGGCTTCATGTTCGGCACGACGACGGTCCACAGCGTGGACCAGCTCGAGCGGCCGTCGAGCTGGGCGGCCTCGAGCAGTTCGCGCGGGAAGGCGCGCATGTGCTGGACCATGAGCAGCACGGCGAAGGCGCCGGCGAGCTGCGGCACGATGACGCCGCCGACGGTTCCGAGCAGTCCCATCTGAGAGACGAGGAGGTAGTTCGGGATCATCGTCACCTGGAACGGCACCAGCCATGAGCCGATGAACAGGAACATGAGGAACTTGCTGCCGACGAAGTCCCAGACTGCGAAGCCGTAGGCAGCGAGGATCGCGATGAACAGCTGCACCGCCGCGAGGATGAGCGACATCACGAAGGTGTTGACCAGCATGCTGCCGATCGGGACGGTGTTCCACACGTATGCGAAGTTCTCGAAGCTCAGGGGCCATGGCAGGAGCGTCTGGTCGAGCGCGTCGCCCGGCGCGCGCAGCGCGGTGGCGAACATCCAGTAGACGGGGAACACGCTGAACAGTGCGAGGGCGACGAGGATCACGTGGCCCACGATGACCCCGGCGTGGCTGCGCGAGCCGACCGCGAGGTCTTCGACCTTGGATTGCAGGGTGTTGGCGCGACCGGTGACGGCGACCGGTGCGGCGACGGCGACGAATGCCATGTCGTGGTTCTCTCAGTTGTCGTAGAAGCTCAGACGGTCCTGCAGCTCGAGGAAGACGAGCGCGATGACGCCGAAGCCGAGGAAGAAGATGACCCCCGCCGCCGACGAGATGCCGGTGTCGAAGTTCTGGAAGCCGAACTGGTAGAGCAGGTAGTAGATGTTGGTCGTCGAGTTGGTCGGCCCGCCCTGGGTGAGCAGGTCGATGATCGGATAGGTCCACTGCGCCGCCAGCAGGATCGTCATGAGGGCGAGGAAGACAATGGTCGGCGACAGCAGTGGCAGCGTGATGCGGCGCGTGATGGTGCCCGTTCCGGCGCCGTCGAGCGAGGCGGCCTGACCGTACTCGGGGCTGATGCCCGCGAAGCCCGCCGCGACGACGAGGACGCCGAAGCCGAGCATCTGCCAACCGACGATCACGACGACCGCCCAGATGGCGAGATCTGCGTCGCGGAAGACGTTCGGCATGTCGATGCCGGCGCCGGCGAGGATCGTGGCGATAGCACCCTGTTCCGCGAACAGCCAGCGCCACACGGCGCTCGTCGCAACCGGTGTGACGAGGAAGGGCACGAAGATCAGCGCCTGGTAGAAGGTGCGCATGCGGCCGCGCACCTGCCGCGCGAGCATCGCTATGGCGATCGGCAGCACCAGCGAGAAGACCAGGAACGCTGCGACGTAGATCACGGTGTTGACGATCGCCGTGTGCAGCTCGGGCAGCTGCGCGACCTCCACGTAGTTATCCAGGCCGACGAAGGTCTTCGGGCTGGTCGGCAGGAGGTTCCAGTCGTAGAACGACAGCCCGAAGGTCTGGACCAGCGGGCTGTAGGTCCACAGCAGCAGGAACGCGATCCCGGGCAGGACGTAAAGGTAGGGGACGAGCCGCGCGGGGCGGATCCGACGCCGGTGAGGCGTCGGATCCGCGGTGCCGGCGACGGCTCCCGAGGGAGCAGCGACGGTGACGAACATGGCGGAAGTGCCCTACTCCTGCACAGACGCGTTGACGACCGCGAGCTGCTGTTCCGCGCTGAGCTTCATGTACGACTCCAGCATCTCGGGCGTCATCTCGTAGACGGTCGGGAACTGCCCGATCGGCACCACCGAGTGCAGCACCCGGTCGCCATATACGTGCACGAGGTTGTACGACTGAGCGCCGTCCTGCCCTCGGGCGCCGGGGTACACGACGTTGAGGTCCTGCGTGTAGCAGGTGGCGGACGCGACCGACACCGGCACGCCGGCGAAGGTGCTGTGGGTCGAGTAGTGGAGGTGACCGCCGAGGATGCCGCGGACGTCGGTTCCTGCGATGACCTCGGCGAACTTGTCCTGATCCTTCAGCTCGACGAGCGCCAGGAGTCCCAGCGGGCTCGGGACGGGCGGGTGGTGGAGGGCGATGAGCGTGCCGTCGGGTGCGGGCACCTCGAGCTCGCGACGCAGCCACTCCAGCTGCTCGTCTGAGATCTCGCCGTAGTGCTGGCCCGGCACCGTCGAGTCCAGCGCGATGATGCGCAGCCCGTTGATGTCGAACACCCGGTCGACGGGCTCGGACTGCTCGCCATCCTCGTCCAGCAGCCCGCGCCGGAACGCCACCCGCTCGTCGTGGTTGCCCATCACCCAGATCACCTCGGCGCCGAGCTTCTCCGCCGCGGGCTCCACGAGCGCGCGGAGCCGCTCGTACGCGTCGGCGCGACCTTTGTCGGCGAGGTCGCCGGTGAAGACGATCGCCTCGGGGCGCGCGTTGGACTTCGCGAAGCCGTCGAACAGCTCCGCGAGGTTCTTGTCGGAATCGATGCGCTCGTGCAGCAGGTCGCCGTCGCCGACGAAGTGGGTGTCGGACACGTGGAGGATGAAGTGCTCGGGCGTGGGGTGCTGCGGCCGGATTTCGGTCATGGGATTCTCCGTTCGGGATGGTGTGTCAGTCGATGAGTGCGCCGGTGAGACGCTCGAGTTCGGCGGCGGTGAGTCCCTGCGCCCGCAGGTAGGCAGCGACTGAACCGTGCTCGCGCTCGATGCGATCCAGCAGTGCGGTCATGATCGGGGCTGGGCTCGCGGTAACGAGTTCGACGATCTCGGGGGTGAGGTGGTGACCTCGGTCCTGGAAGGTGCGCAGCATGGCGTCGGCCCACTCCCCGCGCAGGTTGTCCGACGTCTGCGCGTAATCGGCCACGACCTCGTCGCGATCGACGCCGACGGCGCGCAGGGCGAACGCGACCACGAGTCCCGTGCGGTCCTTGCCCGCCGTGCAGTGGACGAGCACCGCCTCGTCGTCGGCGGCGTCTGCGATCACCCGGATGGCGGCGACGAGGTGTGCGCCGCGCTCGTCGACCATGTGGTCGTATATCGGCGCGAGCCCGATCGGGACACCCGCCTGCACCGCCGGAGCCGCGTCGTCGAAGACCGGCAGATGATGCACCCGTGCGTCGAGCCCGTCGAGCAGGCTCGGCGCCGTGCGCCGCTCGTCGGTGCCGCGCAGGTCGACGATGTGCGCGATGCCGAGCTCGGTGAGCCGGGCCCGCCCAGCAGCGTCAATCCGGTGCAGTGCGTCCGAGCGGAAGAGCTTGCCCCAGCGGGTCGTGCCGGCGGCGGCGTGGTAGCCGCCGGTGTCGCGCAGGTTGTAAACGCCCGGCACGGTGTGCAATCGCACCGGCGCTTCGGCGAGGGTCTCGTCGGCGGTGGTCATTTGATCAGCTCCTGGGCGCGGTCAGCGGCATCCGTCATCGCGTCCTTCGCGTCGGCACCGTAGAAGATCGACTCCTCGATGGCGGTCGCCAGCACCTGATCGACCTGTGCGTAGCTGTCACCGGGATACGAGACCCACGGTTCGAGGTCGTCGAGCTGAGCGAGGTTCGGCTTGACCAGCGGGTTCTTCTCCACCCAGTCGTATAGCGGGCCACCCTCCTCGGTCAGGGTCGTCCGCAGCGGGAGATAGCCGATCTCGGTCGAGATGAGCTCGTAGGCCCGCGGGCTGGTCATCCACTGCATCAACTCCCAGGCGGCCGCCTGCTTGGCTGGGTCGCTCGCGAACATCGCGAGGAACGAACCGGAATTGGTCGGCACGACCGGCTGGTCGTCGAATGCGGGCAGCGGGCGGGCGTCGAGCGTCCAGCCGCCGGCCTGCGAGCCCTGCATGAAGGCGCCCTGCAGCGCCGACGTGTTGACGTGGATAGCTGTCTTGCCCTGCGCGAACGCCTCATACTGCGACGTGGAGTCCTCGTTGGTGAGGATGCCGTCGTCGTACATGTCACGGAACACCTGCACCGTGTCGATCGCCGAATCGGAGCCGAACTCGATCGTGGAGCGGTCGTCGCTCAGCACCTGGGCGTCGTTGGACCGGAACAGACCCTGCATGCACCAGCTGCCGCCGGTCACCACACACGTGACGCTCATCGACGGCGCGCCGGTCGAGGCCGTGATCTGCTCGGCCGCCGAGGCCACGGCATCCCATGTCGAAAGGTCGACCGTCGCCGGATCGAGGCCGGCCGCTTCGAACTTCGCCTCGTCGATCCACAGGATGGGCGTCGAGAAGACGTAGGGCAAGCCGTACGTCTGGCCGTCCCAGTCCGCAAGCGTGCGGGCGCGTTCGTGATACGGATACTCTCCCCCGAACTCCTCGTCGAGGCCGTCCTCGCCCACGAGGGCCGTGAGGTTCTGAGCCCCGAGCGTGGTGGCCGCGAAGTCGAGCTCGTTGAACGTCAACTGTGCGACGTCGGGTGGGTCGCCGGCGAGCACCTGCTTCTGCACGCTCGCGGCGGTGCCGCTCGCCGAGTCGCTGGGCTGGCCGACGACCGTGATGTTCGGGTGCTCCGTCATGAACTCGTCGAGCAGGCTGTTGATCGTGTCGGACCAGATGCCGGCGTTGCTGAGGTTGTAGGACTCGAACGTGATCTCGACCTTCTGGTCGTCGTCGAGCTGGGCGAGGCCGGCAGCCGGGGCGGCGCCGGTCGCAGCGGCTCCGGCGCAGCCGCTGAGGGCGGCGATGCTGAGCGCGGCGAGCGACGCGAGCCCGACGCGGCGGGTGCGGGTGTTCATGTCGTGGTTCTCCTATTTCGGGTGGGCTGGATGTATGGGTCAGGCGGTGACAAGCGGTGCAGACTGGCGGGCGACGGATGCCGCAGACGGGTGTTCGGCCGGGAGCTCGGCGCCCCCGCGCGCGACGGAGCCGTCGTCGCCCTCGGCGGCGGTGTCGACGACCCATTCGAGTCGTCGACCGGAGGCGCGCTCGAAGAGGTGCACGTGCTCCGCGGCAGCGCGCAGAGTGAGCTGTTCGCCGACCGACAGGTGAACGTCGCGGGATGTCCGCATATGGATGCGGGAGGGGCCGGTGGCGAAGGTGAGGATCTGCTCCCCGCCGAGGTTCTCGACGATCTCGACGGTGCCGTCGAGAAGGATCCCATCGCGCTTGTCCGACAGAGCGGCGATCTCGAGGTGCTCGGGGCGGACGCCGACGACGACGTCGAGGTCGCCGGTGTCGCCGGGCCAGAGGTCGCCGGCCAGTCCCTTGCCCGACAGCGACACGATTCCTTCGCGGCCGATGACCTGCGCGTCGAGGAGGTTCATCGCGGGGCTGCCGAGGAAGCCGGCAACGAACACGGACTCGGGGCGGTCGTAGACCTCTTCCGGTGTGCCGTACTGCTCGATGGCGCCGGCATTCAGCACGACGATCTTGGTCGCCATCGTCATCGCCTCGACCTGATCGTGGGTGACGTAGACGAAGGTGGCGTTCAGGCTCCGGTGCAGCGCGGTCAGCTCGTGGCGCGTCTGCGTGCGCAACTTGGCATCGAGGTTCGACAGCGGCTCGTCCATGAGGAACGCCTTGGGGTTGCGCACCAGCGCGCGCCCGACGGCGACGCGCTGGCGCTGGCCGCCGGACAGCTCTTTCGGCTTGCGGTCGAGCAGGTGACCGATCTCGAGGGAATCGGCGACGTCCTGCACCCGGCGCTGGATCTCCTCTTTGCCCAGCCGCTGGACCTTCAGCGGAAAGGCCAGGTTCTTCCGCACACTCAGGTGCGGGTAGAGCGCATAGCTCTGGAAGACCATCGCGAGGTCGCGCTTCTTCGACGGCAGCTCGGTGATGTCGGCGCCGTCGAGCAGGATGCGGCCCGTCGTCGGTTCGAGCAGGCCGGCGATCATCCGCAGCAGTGTGGTCTTGCCGCAACCGGACGGTCCGAGCAGGACGACGAACTCGCCGTCCGCGATCGTCAGGTCGATGTCGCGGACGGCAGCGGTGCTCTTGAAGCTGCGCCCGATGCCTGAAAGCTGGATCGTGCCCATGAGTCGCTTTCTGCAAGCGACTTACCGCGCGGGTCCCTCCCGCGAAATTCGCTTGCTTAGCGATTCAAAGATGCGAAAGTGAATTGCAGGCAAACCCGGCGTCAACGTTCGGCGGTGCCGTCGCGAACATCGATGGCGGCGTCCGGCTCACCCCCGGGTTCCGCCGACTCCGCGGGCATGTCCTCGGCGACGATGCCGAGCACCTCTTCGCGTACGGCCGCCCTCGCCTTCTCCGCGGCATCCGTCATCCGCTCCGCAACTGCGATCTGAAGCGCCGTGAGCAGGAGAAGCTGGACGAGGCCGCTGCCGAGTGTGCCCCGGTCCCAGGCCTGGAACCGGGCGCCGCCGACGAGCAGCAGATCTGCATGCTCGGCGATCGGTGCGCGAGCGAAGCCCGTCACACCGATCACGGTGGCGCCCGCATCCGCTGCCGCCGCGGCCGACGCGAGGGTGACCGAGTTCGCGCCACTCGAGCTCACCACGAGGCATACGTCGCCTGGCCCGAGCACGCTCGCGGTCAGCTGCTGCACGACTCCGTCGCTGGGCGCCTCGCACGAACGCCCATTCATGATGAAGTTCACGGCCACGGCCTGCGCTGCCGGATGCGATCCGCCGGTGCCGACCACGAGCACACGTGGCGCACGCGCGACGGCGTCCGCAGCCGCGTCGAAGGCCCCGGGATCGACCGAGGCCAGCGAGCTGCGGAGGAGGCCGGCCGCACCGTCCGCGAGCGTAAGCAGCCAGCCCTCGGTGCCCTGGGGGCGCGCTTCCTCGTCCTGCGCGGCCGCACCGAGATCGCGAATAAGCAGCATCCGCATGTGCTGGAAGCCGCGGAAGCCCAGCGCCTGACTCGTGCGGCTGACCGTCGCAGGCGACGTGCCGGCGGCCTCAGCGAGGTCCGCGCCCGACATGTCGACGACTTCCTGAGGCCGCTCCGCGCAGATGCGGGCGACCCGCTGGGCGCTCGGGATCAGCGAAGGCAGCACGGAGAGGATGTGGTCGATGGTTCCGCCGAGCGGCGGTTCGGCAACGTGCGATTGCATGCTGTCGGGTCTATCACGCCGCGATCACGCGGGGAGGACGACACCCATCGCATCCAGGGCGAGGCGAGCCTGCTCGACCTGCAGGAATTCCAACTCGACGAGGTCGTGCGGCGCGCGGAAGAACGGAAGCGCCCCTCTCTCGTCGATCACGTACTCGACCACGCCGAGCTGGATGAGCCCCGGACCGACGACGTCGGCGCTCGCAGCGCTGCGATGCACGAACGCGGTCGAGGGCGCCGAGACGACGGGGACACCGCCGCGGTGCGTAAGGGCAAAGTGGTGCAGGTGCCCGCTGCCGTAGCCACGGACGTCGAGTGCCGCCAGCGCTGCCTCGAGCCGGGGCAGCGACGCCGGTCCGACCGACAGGCGTGGATCCTGCAGCTCTGGGGTGAGCGCCCACACCGGCTTGTGCGTAAAGAAAAGGGCGGGCCGGGCCCCGGCGAGCGTGGGGAGAGCATCGATCCAGTCCCACTGCTCATCTTCTTCGGGCAGCCCTGAGTCGAAGAGCTCGCTGTTGACTCCGATGACGACCCAGTCGCCGACTTCCTCGAGAAATCGATCCTCCCCGAAGTGCGCACGGAACGCGGCGACGCGCTCACTCGTGACCGGGCGATCTCCGAACGGCTTCTCGCCGGGCTCACCCACATCGTGATTGCCGGGAAGCACGCGCAGCGGTGCCGCGATCCCGGCGAGTACTTCACGCGCCGCGACACGATCTCGGTCCTCGTCGGGGTCGAGGATTGTCACGTCTCCGCTGTGGACGACAAAGTCGGGCTCCAGTGAATTGATGAACTCGACGATGCGCACAGCGTTGTCGGTGGGAGACCCACCGAGGTGACTGATGTGCGTGTCTGACAGCTGAACGATCTTCACGACTGCTCCAATGCATCGGCAGGATGTCGCGCAACGGCCGATCCGCGACGCCGCCACGATAAGGAAAGCGTGAGACGTCCATGCAAACGATCGGTGAATAGCTGGTTCACGATCTCCTTGCGCGCGGAAATCCGCTTCCCTCCGCACTACCGTGCGGTGCGTTGGATCTCGATCTCCCTCATTCCCGAGGTCGGTACCTCTACCGTGGGGGGCCGGGTTGCGGAGCCTCAACTGCTGGACTCCAAACAAGCCCGACCGCGGCATCGCTGACGAGCGCTAGCCTGCACGCACGAATCGGAGATCGAGGTGGCTGACGAGGCCGCAGCGGTGGAGTGGACGATCAGGGCTGCAACAGCGTTGCAGGGACGAATCGAGGTGCGAGCGCTGCAGGAGGTGCCGGCCGCCTAGCAGCCGATGCAGAAGGACTGCGACGCTCAACTCGAGCGCGGACCGGCGGTCGTGCGGCGAGCCACCGGCATCCGCCCGCTGGCCGACTGGCCACGGGCGGTATGCCGGCTGCGGGAAGGACTTCCGCTCGTCGCCCGGATGGTGATCCTCAAGGCACGCAGGTGCACCCGTGCACGACCCGGCCACGGCGCCCCGCGCTCACGGGCGCGGCCGTCGGGCTCCGGGCCGTGATCGTGGAGCACCGGACGTTCGGAGGGTGATGAAAACGCAGCGGCTCCGGCCGCGCGCCGCTATGGCGTCCACCACGGCCGCAGCGGGAGGTCGGCATCGTCGCTGTTCCCCCGGGAGTTGACGGCCAGAACGTGGTGCAGCTCGATCCCGCCCGATTCGAAGGCGAGCCGTGATCCGGCCATGTAGAGGCCCCACACCTTCGCAGCGGGTAGTCCGATCTCGGTGACCGCTTCGTCCCAGTGCTCGACGAGGTTCGCGCACCAGTCACGGAGCGTCAGTGCGTAGTGGGGGCGCAGGTTCTCCTCGTGCAGCACTTCGAGCCCGGCATCCTGTGCCTCGGTGACGATACGACCGGAACCGGTCAGCTCGCCGTCCGGGAAGACGTAGCGGTCGATGAACCCCCGCGCCGCGGGCTCGGTCTTGTTGTCACTGCGGGTGATGCAGTGGTTGAGCAGCAGGCCTCCCGGGCGTATCCGCGAGCACAGGAAGCGGAAGTACGCCGGGTAGTTGCGCACGCCGATGTGCTCGAGCAGCCCGATCGACGACACCGCGTCGAAACCGGTCTCGGCGATGTCGCGATAGTCGCCGTACCGCACCTCAGCGTGCTCCAGCCCTTCGTCGGCGATGGCGCGCTGCGCCCACCCGGCCTGCTCCTGCGACAGCGTCACTCCGAGGGCGTGGACGCCCCGACGAGCGGCGTAGCGCACCATACCGCCCCAGCCGCAGCCGACGTCGAGCAGCCGGTCGCCCGGCTTCAGCCGCAGCTTCTCGAACACGAGCCGGTACTTGTTCTCCTGTGCCTCCTCGAGCGAAGCGTCGAGGTGCGGGTAGCACGCGCACGTGTAGGTCATCGACGGGCCCAGCACCCACTCGTAGAAGATGTTCGAGACGTCGTAGTGGTGGTGGATCGCCTCGGCATCGCGCGACTTGCTGTGCCGCAGGCCACCGGCGATGCGCCTCCAGCGCGGGGGCACCTCCTGAGGCGGCGGCGAGACCGGGCGCAGATGCTCGACGCCGATCGAGCGGACGATCCGGGCCATGAGCCGCGGCGATGCTCGCGGGAACTCGAGGGTCTCGAGCGTCTTGAGCAGCTCGTATGGGTCGCCGGGGTGTACACCTCGGATGTCGAGATCGCCGGCGATGTAGGCGCGCGCGAGCCCGAGATCACCGAACCCGGTGACAAGATACGTCGTGCCGCGGGGTGTCTTCAGGTCAAGGGTGAAGGCCGCGTCGGGAGGACCGGCGGTGCTGCCGTCATACGCGGTGAAGCGCAGCGGCAACCGGCCCGCCGTGAATATCTCAAGCACCTCGGCGAGCGTGAGTTTTCGGGACTCCGCGTCGGCCGTGCCGGCCGCGTCGCCATCGGCCGAGGCATCCGCCTGTTCCTTGGATGTGGTCATCGTCGTTGCACAACCTTCTGATAGAGGTCGAGCAGTCGCCCGTCGGGGTCGTACCGCCTTCTCGCCGCTCGATAGTCCGCCCCGCCGTAGAGCGAGTCGAAGTCCTCCCGCGAATAGAACGCGTCGGAGTACAGCGATTTATGCCCGTCGAGGTCGCGCACCTTCCGCTCGATCAGCCGATTCGTCTCGCCTTCCGTCGCCCCGACCGGAACGGTCGACCAGAAGCCGACGTTGACGTAGGTCTCGGCTGGATGCAGCGGGTAGAGCGGCCACGCGTCATGGTCGCGCAATCGCAGCGGACAGAGCCAGATGGGGGTGATCGGCACGTTCCCGAGGAACCAGTCGACGAATTCGGCGCACCGGGCGATCGGCACTTCGACGTCCTGGATCACGCGCTCGCGCGCGGGGCGGCCGTGCAGCTTCTCGAGGCGATCGCCGATGTCGAATCGGCGTTCCAGCCGCATGAGCCTGCTGTACGTGGCGCTGCTGAGGTAGCGCCGGGGCCACACGCGGCGGACGAAGGGATACTGCGCCCCGAACGCCGCCGAGCACCAGAACCAGTCGGTGTCCCACCGCCAGAGGTAGTCGTGGATGGTGAGCCGGTCGACTTTCTCGGCGTCGTCGTGCTGGATGGACCGGTAGTAGATGTGTCGCCCCGTGTAGTCGCTGACCGGGCCGGGCGCGGAGCTCTGGGTCCCGACGCACAGGTAGCTCTCGTCGGCGCTGAACACCACACCGTCGAGATAGTCCACCGGAACGTCGTCCAGCCGACGCGTTGCGACGATGCGGTCCATCGCCGCCATCAGATCGGCGATCGTGTGAAAGCGCAGCTGCCGGAGGGTCACGAACGCCTGAACCGTCTCGAGTTCGATGCGCAGACGCACCGCGTAGCCGAGAGTGCCGTAGGAATTGGGAAACGCCCGGTACAGGTCGGCGTGCTCGCTCGGGGATGCCGTGATGACCTCCCCTGCGCCGGTGAGGATGTCCATCTCGAGCACTGATTCATGCGGCAGCCCGCTTCGGAATGACGTCGACTCGATGCCCAGGCCCGTGACCGCGCCGCCGAGTGTGATCGTCTTCAGTTGCGGTACGACGAGGGGTGCCAGCCCGTGCGGCAGTGTCGCGGCGACGAGATCCTCGTAGGTGCACATGCCCGCGACGTCCGCCGTGCGACCCTCAGGATCGACGCGGATGACTCCCGTCAACCCCGACGTGTCCAGGCCGGGAGCGGCAGTCACCGAACGCGAACGGAACAGGTTGGAGGTGCGCTTGGCGAGCCGGACCTGCGCGTCCGGCGGCAGCGCCCAGTAGCTCTCGAGCAGCCGTCGCACGCCGGCGGCGTGCGCGGTGCGGGCGTCGGTCGCGGGTGCGGACACGACCCCACGCTAGTCCGCGGCGGGGTCCGGGTGAAGGATCCCGCTCGCTGCCGGTCTGGTCGTTTCACGCACCCGACCCCCGTCAGATCGACGCGACCTCGATGTGCGGGCGTCAACCGCTCTGGCGAACGCCGCCCACCAGTATCGCGTCGAGGGCATCGAGTGCCGTCCGGAGGGTGGGAAACTCGATCACTTCGGGACGGACCGTCACGCACATGACGTAGACGACGCCGTCCTTGCATTCGAGATAGGCGAGCACGCGCCCGGGATCGTGGGCGTCAACCGCCGGGTCACAGGCGACCCATCCCCCGTCGCCGACCCAGACCAGCTCGGGTCGACGCCGTTCCGTCGTCGCGGCGGAAGACCGTCCCGTCCATGCGGTGGTGTACATGAGCGCACCTCCTCGTCCTAAGGATGTCGCGAGGGAATGCCGCCACAATCGTCTACGCGAAGCGGAGACAAGGAGGGGGTTGACGAGCGACCGCGGGGCAGTGCTCACCGGGTCGCCGGGAACCCGGGGACACTGGTCACGCGCCGCTTGTCGGAGGCTGCAGCGCTACCTGCTGTGGCGCGTCCGGCGTCGCACCTGCTCGTCAATGAGTCGGGGCATCCGCAGCGCGCGCGCGCCTTGCGAGAAGGAACTGGACCGCCTGAACCGTGACGAACGAGGTGATGACCGCAAGCAGAACGGGGGTGGTGTTCAGGGCGCCGATCTGCGTGGTGAATGCGGCGAAGAGCACCATCGCGAACGGCGCCGAGACGAACCCCCCGACGACCGCCGCCAGCATGCACGTGAAGGTGAGGCCGAGCGGAAGACCTGGCACCGCGAGGTGCAGCGCGACGCCGGCGGTGCCGCCGATGAAGAGAGACGGGAAGATCGGGCCACCGATGAAGCCGCTGCCGAGGCTGACTCCCATCGTGATCATCTTCGCGATGACCAGCACGGCGACCAGTCCGAGACCGAGCGTCGATCCCTCCTTCAGCACGACGCCGAGTTGATCGGTGCCCGTCATCATCGTCAGGGGCAGGACCACGCCGATGACGCCGAACAGCACGCCGCCGATGATCGACTTGACGATGTCGGGCAACCGCAGCCTGTCGAACAGCTTGCCCGAGACAGTGACGATCAGGCCGAGCAGAGCGCTCACGATCGCGGCGAGAAGGCCGATGCCCACGCCTGCCAAGAGGTACCAGTTCTCGTAGGAGAACGACGGAACTTCGTAGAGGTCGAGGAAGACCGTGCCCGCGATCGCGAAGTAGACGCCGAAGCTGATGCTGGCCGAGATGATCGAGGTGACGAGCACCCTGGTGAGCTTCGCTCCCCCGGGGCGCGCGATCTCGACGATCATCATCACGACGATGACCGGGCTCGAGAAGAGCCCCCCATAGGCGCCGGCCATTCCGCTGAGCGTCGTGGCGCCGCGCCCGTCGTCGTCGAGTCGACGTCTGGCTGCCATCCACTGGCCGAGGCCGCCGCCCACCGAGCCCAGCGCCTTCTCGGGGCCGAGACTCGCCCCGCCGATGAGCGATGCGGTCGAGACGAGCAGGATGCCGGGCACGAGGCGCGGGTTCACATACTGGTCCTGCAGGTCGGCGATCAATCCCGGTGTCTTGAACGGCAGGCGGGTGGCCCAGCGGAGCAGCCCGATGACGAGCCCGGCAGCAGCCGTCAGCGCGACCCACCACCAGTGGCCCCCCATCCAGCCGGGGCTCGAGTAGGCGTACCAGCTCTGACCGAGGTGGAGCAGCCACATGAAGAACAGGCCGAACAGGCCGCCGAAGACGCCGAGCAGCGCAGCAGCGCCGAGCAGGAGCCAGAAGTCTCCGGTCTCGGCGACGGGAACATCGTCGGCCGTCGACGGCTCCGGCTGCTCGGCAGGGGCTCCGGCGTCGCCCCGGTCCGCCGGCGGCCGATGCGCACTCACGATGCCCGTACCTCATGCATGTCGGGCGATACGGCAGGCGCGGTCGGCTGCCGTGGAATCCGCGAGATGGACATCCGCGGGCTCGTCGCGATCTCGGTCATGGGGACTCCGCCCGCTCGGGCGACCGGTGCGAGGAATCAGGTCGCGTGCGCACCAGAATGCCAGTACGCGTTCGACGCTGTCCACGACACGACGATGCGGAGAGATTCACCCGTTGGACCCTCGCACGTGCGTCGACCGGGCAATAGGATCACAGCACCCCCGATGACCCAGACTCCCGAGACGACCGGCCGGCCGCTTCGGAGATCAACAAGAGGAGAGATCGATGGGTACGCAGAACCTCGCACTCGTAGTCGGCTCGTACGACGACACGGCGTCAGCCTCGGACGACTACGAAGCGCTCCGAAGCGGCCAGGACACCGGCGGTTATGAGATCGTCGGCGCCGTGGTGCTCGTCCGCGACAAGGATGGCAAGGTGCAGGTGAAGGAGCACGGCGACAAGTCGGTCGGCCACGGTGCAGCGTGGGGTGCCGGCGCTGGAGTGGTGGTCGGCCTGTTCGCGCCGCCACTGTTGGCGGCCACCGCCGTCGGCGCCGGCATCGGCGCGATCCTCGGAAAGATCAAGAAGAACCGCGAAGAGAAGCAGTTCGGCGTCGACGTCGACGAGTACCTCGCGCCCGGCACTTCCGCCGTCGTCGCGGTCGTCGACGACAAGTGGGCCGACAACGTCGAGAAGGCCCTGACGCGGGCAGACAAGCGCATCAGCAAGGCGATCGACTCCGACGACTACGACAAGCTGCGCAAGGCGATCGAGGAGTCGGCCGACGACGTCGTCGAGCAGATCAACTCGTAGCTGACATGGCAGTGGCCCGGCGGAACAGCGCCGGGCCTCTGTCGTGGAACATCTTCTCGCAGGCTCAGACGGGAACCAGCTCCGACAACAGCGTGACAACGCGGGCGCGGATCGCGTCGCGGATCGGACGTACAGCCTCGATCCCCTGTCCCGCCGGGTCATCCAGTTTCCAGTCCTCGTAGCGTTTGCCGGGGAAGATCGGGCAGGCGTCACCGCAGCCCATCGTGATCACGACATCGGACTCCCTGACGGCGTCGACGGTGAGCACCTTGGGGGTGTTGCCGGCGATGTCGATCCCCTCCTCCGCCATCGCTGCGATGGCGACCGGGTTGATCGCGTCCTTCGGCGCGGATCCCGCGGACAGCACCTCGACATCGTCGCCGGCGAGAGCGCGGAGGTAGCCCGCCGCCATCTGGGAGCGACCCGCGTTGTGCACGCAGACGAACAGGACAGTCGGCTTCTCGCTCACGACAGTCTCGCCTTCCCTCGCAGGGACGCTGGTCCTTCGACGCTCGGTCAAGGGCGGCTGTTGCGGCGGCCGGCCGCCCGCCGCACGAAACCGAAGATCAGGGTACCGATAAAGAGGATGACGCCGATGATCCCAAGCCAGAGCAGTCCCTCGAGAGCGAACCCCACGACAGCCAGGATCGCCCACACCACCAGGAGGATCACGATCGCCGTCAGCATGATCTCAGGCTACTCCCGCCTCCCCGGTGTGCGGGCGGAAGATTGCCCGAGATCGTCGACGCGCTCACGAACGGAGCGACGCGATCACTTCATCGATCCCGATCGAGAAGACGCGGATGCGGTCATCGCCGACGCCCACGGGAATCCACAGCGTCCCCCGATGTGCGATCGCGCCGCAGGAATACACCACCCGGGGCACGTACCCGTCTCGCAGCATGCTCGCCGGCTGCAGAAGCGGCTCGCGCGACCGTGCCACCACGCGAGACGGGTCATCGAGATCGAGCAGGATCGCCCCGAGCGAATACGTGCGCAAAGGCCCTACGCCGTGTGTGAGGACCAGCCATCCGCTCTCGGTCTCGATCGGCGCGCCGCAGTTTCCGAGCTGAACGAGCTCCCAGAGCTCGGTCGGTCGATGGACGATGCCCGCATCGTCCCAGATGACGCCGTCGACCGACGTCGCGAGCGAGATGTTCTCACCGTCGGTGCGGCTGAGGGCGAGGTGGAGACCACCGACGAGCCGGGGGAACAGCGCCATCCCCTTGTTGTGTGCGCCACTGCCGGTCAGGCGGTGAATCGTGAACTCACGGAGATCCGGCGATGTGATCAGGCGCGGCGCGATGTCGCGTCCGTCGTACGCGGTGTAGGTCGCGCGATAGCCGGTGACGCCGTCGGCACCGGTGAAGCGAACGAACCTCGCGTCTTCCATACCGTGGTTCTCCTCGGCATCGACGGGCAGAAGCATCCGTCCACTCAGCGGCGTGGCGGGCGGGAATTCGGCCCGGTACGCGGATGCCGCCATGTCGCGCATCGCCTGCGTCGGCCAGCGGCTGTCGGGACGGGTCGAGAGCTGATCCGGGAGCGCGAGGAGGGCGTACTCCAGCTCGGCCACGCTGAACCGTTCGGGAAGATTGCTGAGCACCGCGCTGGCCAGGTCGGTGAGGTGGCCCTCATGTTCGAGCGCGCGGCCGAAGTGCAGTCGCGACCACTCGGCGCCCCGCACGAGAGGAAGCGTCAGGGGCGTCGACCGTTTCTCGAACGTCCAGCCGCCATCGGCGTCGATCACTGCTTCGGCGAACCCGATCGACGAGACGTGCCCTTCTCCGATGCAGCGCAGGGCGATGGCGACCCGCAGTTCGTTCGGCGCGAGCCCGTCCTGCGAGGGATGCTCGACGGCGCTCGGGTTGCAGAGGGCCGCCCCTTCGACGGCATACTCCGCCGTGAAGGCAGCCCCCAGCACCGCTCCCTGAGCATCCGTGAGAGCGGCGGGGGCCACGATGCGGCTGGCGACGGCTCGGGCATTCGCCGCCAGCAGCTCCGCGACACCCGCGTGTCTGGCTGAGAGTTCCCGCACGACCTCGGCCGCCATCCGCTCGGTCAGGGCAGCCGGCACAGCGAGCACCCGAGCGATGATCTGTGCGACACGCGAGTGCGACGAGCGGAGTCCCTCACCGGGGAGGAAGAATCTGGCCACGACACGGCCCGGATCGTGATCGAGGCCCGCAGGATGCTCGCGGATCGTCACGGCGCCACTCGTTCCAGCACTCCGAGGCGGGCCGCCTGCTGGTACGTGCCGAGTGCTGCGAGAGTGGACTCCGCGCCTCGATTCTCGTTGCGCCCGCCTGCTTCCAGTCCGTCGAAACCGGCTCCCGACTCGCGATCGATCATGGGCGTGAGGGCGTCGTTGTCGCCCGTGAACCACGCCCACGCCGTCGCGACGCCGTCGCGCCACGAAGGGTCCGCGCTGATGTCGAAGGCACGGGCGCACGCGTCCGCGATAGCAGCCACCTCGATGGGCTGCTGATCGAACTGCACTGACCTCTGCGCGGGGCCGCGGCCTCCGACACCCGTCACTGACAGGTGGCCGTCCCGCGTCTCGACTTCGAGCAGGAATCGCAGCATCGCGAGTCCACGAGCCACGAGCCACGGGTCGTCCATGACTGCGCCCGCGGCGAGGAGGGCTTCGGGAAGCGCTGCATTGGCGTAGCGCAGGCGCGACTCCGGCCAGGGCCAGCGAGCGTCGGACGGGGCCCCGATGGAAGCGACCCCGTCGAGCAGCAAGGCGCGAGCGGAGAGATCGTCGCGATCGGCGCTGAGCACGTCGACCGCTCCCAGCGTCGCGAACGCCATCGCACGCCCGTGCGGTGATCTCGAAGAAGCGGCCCGGTGGAACGCGGTCCGAGCGTGTGAGCGATCGGATGCCGTCGGAAGGGCGACGGATGCCGCGCCGAGGGCGCGTACTGCACGACCCCACCAATCGCCGAGTCCGGCGTCATCCGTCCATGTGCCGCCGGCAGCCATGCGGTTGTGCACTTGACCGTCGACGTCGACAGCGGCCTCGAGGAATCGCAGACAGGTGCCGGCGAGCCGATCGAGTTCCGGAGTGCGCTCGGGCTCACGCAACAGCACGACGAGAGCACGAGCGACATCGTCGACGCAGTAGCCGTGATCCCGGCGGGGCTCATCCAGCAGCGCGTGCTCGAAGACGCCGTGACCGTCCGACATGGCCAGGAGGTGACGGAAGCTCGGTGAGCCGGACGCGTCCCGGTCGCCGTGATGACCGGTCATGCCGCGATCGCCACCATGCGGTCGGCCAGTGCGCGGTACTGCTCGGCGACCGCGGGCCACGACGCGTCCTGTGTGTGCTGCAGCGCAGCGTCGTGCATCTGCTGCGCCGTCGCTGCCTCGCCGAGGATCGTCCGGATGGCCGCTGCCATCGACTGCGGGTCCTGATGCCGCGCGATGATCCCCGCTCCCTTTCCCAGCAGCTCGACGGCGTGCGGGAAGCCTGTCGCCACGACAGGCACTCCCGCGGCGACAGCCTCGATCAGCACGCCCGACGTCGCTTGATCACGGGAGTCGTAGGGCAGCAGGACGACGTCGGCCCGCGCCACCTTCTCTGCGAGCTGCGCGTCATCGAGGTAGCGGTCGTCCAATGTGACGACGCCGGTCAGGTCGAGGTCGTCGATCAGGCGCTGCAGAGTTTCGCGATAGCGCTCGCCCTCACGGGCGAGCACCTTGGGATGGGTCTGGCCGGCGATGACGTACTCCACCGAGGCGCCGGCATCCTGCAACTGCGCCAGGGCGCGGATGCCCCACTCGATTCCCTTGCCGGGCGAGAGGAGCCCCCACGTGAGGACGCGCTTCGGCCCGCCGTCATTCGACACGTGAGCTTCACGTGGCACCGAAACGCCGTGAGGGATGACGCGGACCTTGGATCGCTGGACGCTGTAGGTGCGCATCAGGATCTCCCTGGCGTTGTCGGTCATCACGACGACGATCGCGGCCAGCTTGCACACCGTGTCGAGGACGACCCGCTGGTGAGCGGTCGGCGCGGTGAGCACCGTATGCAGCACGACGATCGCCGGGGTGTTCAGTGAGCGGAGCAACGGGATGATCTCGTCGCCGTCCGGGCCCGCATAGATGCCGTACTCGTGTTGAACGACCGCGACGTCGCACTCCTCGAGCGCGCGGACGGCCGCACGCATGGTCACCCGGTTGCCTCCGACCAGATCGACCGTGCTCGGGATCCGGCCGATCCCTGCGGCACCTCGAGGGCTCTCCTTCACGTCGAGTACCCGGATGATCGTGGGTGCGTGCGGCTCTCCGTCAGCGAGCGCACCGGCCAGCGCAGCCGTGAACGTTGCGAGACCGCAGCGGGTGGGCGGATAGGTGGAGAGAAAACCGAAACGGGTCATGATGACCATCTCTGTCGGCCCGGTGTCGATCGACCCCGAGGACTCGAGACGTCTGCCGACGGCATCCCTCGTGGAACTACGCCGGCGTCGCCGCGGTTCGGTTTACACGACCGGTGAGCATGGCCGCGCTTTGCTACGCACCCTACACCTCCCCCATGTGCGACTTCACAGGGAGGCGAGGACCAGGTCGTAGACCTCGAGGTAGCCATCCACCATGCGCTCGACGTCGAACCGCTCGCGGGCCCGGGCGCGGACGGCGCGTCGGTCGAGCGCCACCGCGGCCGCGACGCGGTCGACGGCCGCAGCGACATCGTCGACGACGAAACCCGTGACGCCTTCGTCGATGAGCTCGGGCATCGATCCGCGCCGGTACGCCACGACGGGGGTGCCGCACGCCATGGCCTCCACGACCGACAGCCCGAACGGCTCGTCGAAGTGAATGGGGTGCAGCAGCAGGGCAGCCGATGTCAACACGTCGGCCCGCTCGGCGGGGCCCACCGATCCGCGGTACACGACTCTGTCGCCGTCGATGTGGGGCTCGATCCGCTCCGCGAAGTAGGCGGCGTCCTGCACGATCCCGCAGATGACGAGCCGACGTCCTGCGCGGGCGGCGATCTCGATCGCGTCGGCGATGCCCTTGTCGGGGTGAATGCGCCCGAAGACGACGAGGTCGTCCCCGGCCGACGCGGCGCTGTCGAGTTCGGCCATGTCGATGCCGTGATGGACCGTCGCCACGTAGTCCAGGGCGGGCGAGCGGTCGGCGTCCGAGATCGAGACGAAGGCGGATGTCGACCGTTCGTAGGCCGGCAGGATCGCCTCACCCGAGAAACCGTGGATCGTCGTCACCATCGGCGCAGCCCACTGGGCATCGAACGCGAGCGGCAGCCAGTCGAGCTGGTTGTGCACGATGTCGAACTCGGCGGACCGCTCCATCGCACGTGCGACGTGCAGTGCCTCCCACACCCGCCCATCCATCTGTGCATCCTCGGCGTAGCCGTGCGCTGCCACGGACGCGAGCGTCGCCGATGTCTCGGAGTCGGCCGTCGCGAACAGCGTGACCTCCACGCCCCGGCGCACCAGCCCCTCGGTCAGCAGGCTGGTGACGCGCTCCCACGGCCCGTAGTGGCGCGGCGGCGTGCGCCACGCGATCGGTCCGAGCATGCCGACCTTCATGCTCGTCGCTGGGTGACGGCGTATGCGGGAATCATGCCACCTCCTGGCTCGATCACGCCGAGGCTACGCCTGCCAGCTGAATCGCTGGAGACACCGTCGTGCAGTACATCACGCGGGACCCGGCAGTCCCTCAGGCGCCGAGTCCCCTCCGCAGCGCGGCGAGCCCGTACTCGAAGGCGGCGTCGACGTCGCCGCCGAGCCGGAACGCGCCGCCGAGCTCCATGTGGATGAAGCCGGTCGCCCACGCGGTGACGAGCCGCGCCGCGTCCAGCGCGTGCGCGTCACCGACGACGGCGGCGGCACTCTCGACGATGGTGAGACCGGCATGATCGAGCAGCTGCTGCGGCGCGGCAGCGGCGAACATCAGCCGGAAGCCCTCGGGGCGTTCGTGCGCGAGATCCCGGTAGGCGCGCGCCAGCCTCTCCAGGGAGCGATCGGATGCCTCGAGCCTGCGTGTCAGCTCCTCCACCGTGGCAGTGGCGACCGCCTCGACGAGCGCATCACGGTCGCGGACGCGCTTGTAGAGCGACGGCGCGCGCACTCCCACCCGGTCGGCGACCCGCTGCATGGTGAGCCCGGCGAGCCCGGACTCCTCGAGAAGGTCGGACGCGGCCGCGACGATCTCGGCGTATGACGTGCGTTCCGGCGTCGGCATGCGGCATCCTCTCGATGGCTATTGACATGAGCCATCATAGCTACGTATCGTAGCCATGCCAACCCCGGACACTCACCCTGAAGGATGCGTCATGAAGCTCGCACCGCACCTGCACCGCATCGGCAACGACATCGTCGCCGCATATCTCGTCGTCACGGACGATGGCGTCACCGTCATCGACGCGGGTCTTCCCGGTCACTGGAAGGACCTCGTGCGTGAGCTCGACGGCCTCGGCCTCACGCCCGCCGACGTCAAGGGCGTCGTCCTCACCCATGGCGACAGCGACCACATCGGCTTCGCCGAGCGCCTGCGCCGCGACCACGGCGTGCCCGTCTACGTGCACGAGGCGGATGCCGAGCGCGCACGCACCGGGGAGAAGCCCAAGGTCGCGAGCGGCCCGATGAAGCTGGGACCGACTCTCGGCTTCTTCGCCTACGCGCTGCGCAAGCGGGCGATGCCCACGACGTACGTGTCGGAGGTCGTCGAGGTGCACGACGGCGACGTCCTGGACCTGCCCGGCTCGCCGGTCATCGTCGGGATGCCCGGACACTCCCCCGGCAGCATCGCGGTGCACGTGCCCCTCGTCGAGGCCGTGTTCGTCGGCGACGCGCTCACGACGCGTCACGTGCTCACCGGCCACCAGGGCATGCAGCCGGCCCCGTTCACCGACGACCCGGACGAGGCATCCACATCGCTCGACCGCCTCGCCGGCCTGTCCGCCTCCTGGGTGCTTCCCGGACACGGTGCGCCCTGGCAGGGCGCACCCGCTGACGTCGCAGCCGCGGTGCGGAGCGGAGCAGCCTGAGTCACGCCGACACGGAGTGGAGCGGGCTGAACCCGTCCGCTCCGTGCCGGCCACTCCGTGTCAGACCGGGCGTGCCGCCGCGAAGAGGTTCGCCGGGTCGTAGGCGAGCTTGAGCTGCCGCAGACGCGTCCACGCCGATCCGAAGGCCGCCGCGCGGTCGGCGCCCGGCGCGTCAATGAAGGTCAGCGCCAGGGCGTCGATCCGCCACGGCTCGAGCGCCGCCACACCGGCGCGCACGGCAGCCGTGGCGGCGGGAAGCGCCTCGGGCACCGGCACCATGCCGATGGTGTGCACCAGGTACTGGCCGTCGAGTGACGCGATCGCGCCGCCTCCGACGGGCCTGTGGTTCGCCGCGCCGCCGACGTGCCGCACCTCCTGCACGAAGACCCCCGGAATCTGCCCGGCATCGACGAACGCGTCCACGGCCTCCGACGGGAGGGCGCCGAGCGTCGCATGCCAGGTGACGGAGGGGGTGGGCTCGGGCGGGTCCATGTGGACGCCGACGAGAGCGGGCGCGGGGATGCGGGCGAACGTGTCGATCTCGGGCTCCAGCGCACGAAGTGGGGCGAGCAGAGCGGATGCCGCGGCATCCGTCTCATCGATCGCACCGTCGATCACGACCACTGAGCGGCCGGAGAGGAAGGGCGGAAGCTGCGGCAGCGGCGGGAAGTTCATGATCCGCAGCGTCGTGGTCGCCGTCTCGGGCGCGGTACCCGTCCACTGCGCCCACGCGTGGGCGACGTCGGCAGCCCGCGAGGCGTCCCAGAGCAGCATGCCGGCGTAGACCTCGGCGATCGGCAGCAGGTCGATCTCGATCGCGACGACGACGCCGAAGGCGCCGGAGCCGCCCCGCAGCGCCCAGAAGAGGTCGGGGTGCTCGGTCTCGCTGGCACGCACGAGCGTGCCCTCGGCGGTCACGACCTCGATCGCCCGCACCGCGTTGACGGCGAGCCCGTGCGCACGCGCGTAGAACGAGAGCCCGCCGCTGAGCGTGTAGCCGACGACCGACACGTCGCCGGCGCTGCCGTGCAGCGCCGTGAGGCCGTGCGGCCCGGCCGCCTCGAGCACATCGTTCCAGAGCGAGCCGCCGAGCACCCGGGCAGTGCGCGCCTCGGGGTCGACGGCCACGCCGCGGAGGGCCTTGAGCGAGACGAGCACGGTGTGTGTCAGGTCGGTGTCGGCCAAGGCGCCGGCGGCGTGGCCGGTCGACTGCGGCGCGACTCGGAGCCCGGAGAGCGTCGCGGCGCGCACGACGTCGACGACGTCGTCGGCCGATTCGGGAAGGGCCACGGCGAACGGATGCTGCGACACCGCGACGTTCCACGGCGTCCGGGCGGCGTCGAAGCCCCGGTCACCGCGCAGCAGCACGCGGGTGCCGAGCGCCGCGCGCAGTTCTGCTGCGGCCGCGCCCGCCGCGGCCTGGGGAACGTCGATGGCGAGATCGTTGAGGGACATGCATTGCCTTTCGAGGAAGCGGTCACGACGGCACGCCCACCGGACTGCCGTCGGCATGGCCCGCACTTCGGGCGCGGGCCACCCCACGAAAGAGCAGGCCGCGACGCTCCAGATACATGTCGCCGCGGCGGACTTTCAGCTCTCGAAGTCTTCGGGCTCCACCTCGTCGAGAAAGCGCTTGAACTCGTCCAGACGCTCGGACGCGTCGGTCTCGGTCAGCACATCGGGCACGCCCGCCTCCGCCAGGACGTGGTCCGCCACCCACATCGGCGCCCCCACGCGCGACGCGAGCGCGATGGCGTCCGACGGCCGCGCATCGACGATGCGATCGCCGAGCGCGGTCGAGATCGTGATCTCGGCGTAGAAGGTGCCGTCTTCGATGCGGGTGACCTCCACCCGTGTCGCCGAGGCATCCAGCGCCGCGAGCATCAGACCCATCAGGTCGTGCGCGAGCGGGCGGGGCACATCGGCGTTCTCCACCGCCACGAGGATCGAGGTGGCCTCGAGCTGCCCGATCCAGATCGGCAGCACCATGCCGTCGCCGGGGATCTGATCCACCGGCTTCAGCAGCAGCACGTGCTGTCCTGACGCGTCGAGGGCGACGCCGGCTACGCGGACCTGAACCATGACGCGCCTCCTCTCACCGGGGCATCCCACTGCGATCTTCTGTCCGGCCATCGTAGACACGGCCGGCCGCAGACGGACAGTGGGTCACGCGCGTGCGACCGCTGCCGGCCTCAGCCGCTCAGCGCGACGGAATGCCGGTGATCGCCGACAGTCCGTCGTTGACGCCGTAGCTGCGGGCGTCGATGTCGGTCACGCCGACACTGCGCAGCCGTTCGCTGTGGAACGCGAGGTAGCGATCGGCGTCCTCCTTGGTCTCGAAGAGGTAGGCGCCGCCCGCGATTCCGGTCTCGGCATCCTCTGTCCACACCTTGAACACGAGGCCCTTCTCCCCTGCGATGTCGCGGGCGAGGTCGCTGAACGCGGTGACCGCCTCAGCGCCGAACGGCCCCGGCGAGGGGAACTCGAACACGAGAAGATGTGCCATGCTTCGTCCTTCCGTCGTCCTGTCTCTGAGTTCCAGGCAACCACGAAGCGCCGACAACGCTTCCCTCGTGACGGCTCGTGACGCGGTCGGCAGGACGGACCTGCACTGCATTCACCGGAATGGATGCCGCGGGCGTACCGTTGCAGTCGACATGCAGCGCTTCGGAACCCTCTCGTTCGGACACTACGGCCCGCTCGGCGGCGGGCGGCAGCTCACCGCGGCCGACTCCCTGCACCAGGCGATCGACCTCGCCCAGGGAATGGACGACCTCGGCGTGAACGGCGCCTATTTCCGGGTGCACCATTTCGCCCGCCAGCAGGCGTCGCCGATGCCGTTGCTCGCCGCGATCGCGGCGCGCACCCGGAGCATCGAGGTCGGCACCGCCGTGATCGACATGCGCTACGAGAATCCGCTGTACTTGGCCGAAGAGGCTGCTGCGCTCGACCTGATCTCCGACGGCCGACTCGCGCTCGGCGTGAGCCGGGGGTCACCCGAGAGCGTCGTCCGGGGCTACGAGGCGTTCGGGTACACCGGATCGGACGACCCCCGGGGCGCCGATATCGCCCGCGACCACTTCGAACTGTTCCTGCGCGCGATCGAGGGCGAAGGCCTTGCCGAGCGCGACCCGTCGTCGCCCTTCGGCGGGGGCACCGGGCTGCAGCGCATCGAGCCGCACTCCCCCGGGCTGCGATCCCGCGTGTGGTGGGGCGCCGGCAACCGCGACTCCGCCGAGTGGGCCGGCCGCCGGGGCGTGAACCTCATGTCGTCGACGCTGCTCACCTCCGCGGACGGACGGCCGTTCGACATCCTTCAGGCGGAGCAGATCGACGCCTTCCGCGGCGCGTGGCGAGAAGCCGGCCATGGGGGCGAACCGCGGGTCTCGGTGAGTCGGTCGATCTTCCCGATCACCACCGCCGAGGAACGCATGTACTTCGGCGGGCGACAGGACGGCGACCAGATCGGCGTCATCGACGGCATCCGCTCCACCTTCGGCAAGACCTACGCCGGTGAGCCCGACGAGCTCGTGGAGCAGCTGCAGCAGGACGCGGCGATCACCTCCGCCGACACCCTCATGCTCACCATCCCGAGCCAGCTCGGCGTGGAGTTCAACCTGCGCATGATCGAGTCGTTCGCGAAGCACGTCGCCCCCGCGCTCGGCTGGCAGCCCGCCCGCGTCTGAGGATCCATCCTCCTCCCCCGCTCCCGGCGAGCCGGAGGACGCTCTGGCGGCGTCTGCGGGATCTTGACCGGTCGGTCAGTCAGGAATACTTTGGTATCGACCCCCGATCGGGAGCCATCACCGTCTCCGAAGGAGGAGATTCCGATGAACAAGTGGACTCGTTGGGAGGACTGGGTCGCCGTGGTCGTGGGCCTCGTCGCCGCGGTGGCGGCACTGCTCATACCGCCGATGGGCGCCTCCATGCCGTGGATGCTGATCGTCGGCATCCTGCTGATCGTCGCCGGCGTCATGAACCTCGCGATGCCGGGAATGGTCGCGATGGAGTACGTGCAACTCGCGCTCGGTGCGGTGCTGTTCGTCGCTCCGTGGCTGGGTGGATACGCCGACATGGGTTCGACGGCCGCCTGGATCTGCTGGATCGGCGGAGCAGTCGCGGTCATCGTCGCCGCACTCGCCGTCCGCCCGGCCATGCACATGCACGACCGTTCGCTCCCGCACTGACGTGCCCCTGCGCACACATGTGCACGGCCCAGACGGGGGCGCCGGACACAGCCGACGCCCCCGCCGCTCGTGCAGGGACCTGGTATGACGAGAGACCGACAGAGCCGCGGCCTCATCCTCGACGCCGCGGAGAGCCTCTTCGCCGAACGCGGCTTCGACGCCACTCCGACCGGTGCGATCGCCGAGAGGGCCGGGGTGCCGAAGGGGCTGCTCTTCTATTACTTCCCGAGCAAGACGGACCTGCTGCGTGCGCTGATGGGCGAACGGCTCGACCTCGATCCCGTCGACACCTCCGCGCTGATCGCGGAAGGAGATCCCGCCCAGTCGCTGCTCAACGTCACGGGCAGGCTGCGCGAACTGCAGCGCGAGTCAGCGGTGCGGGGCGTCATCGTGTGGCGTGAGCACCGGACGCACCCGGAGGTCCGCGCGAGACTGCGTGACTACCGCAGCCAGCTGCAGGCGATCGTCGAGCGGGTGCTCGGGGCGAGCATCCTCCATCCGATCGCCGCGCGTCGTGTGCGGGTCGCCGCGGAAGCATGGGTGGCGATCATCACGACCCCGTCGCTCGCGTCTCCCTCCGGGGATGAGGGGCCCGCGCCGGCCGCGGATGAGGGTTGGGCCGGTCCGACCGATGCCGCCGACCTGCCGGCGCTCGCCGACCTCATCTCGGCCGGCCTGCACGCACCCGGGGTATAAGACGTCGCGTTCGCCCGGGCCGACGAGCGGGCGCCGACCCGCCGGTCGCCGACTCAGTCCAGCACTTCGACGCCGGTGATGCGCAGCTCCTCCACGTCGAGTCGGGTCTGGATCCGGGTCACCACGGTGTCGTCGACCGCGCCCTCTCGGCGCAGCCGGTACAGTACCTCGCGCTTGCGGTCCAGCAGGGCTATCCGCAGCCGCGAGTACTCCTCGTCACGCTCGCGCGGTGAGGGCAGCCGCGCGGGCGCCTCGAGGACGGTCGTCGCGGTGGCAGCATCCTCCGCACCCGCCGCTCCCATGCCGTCCGTGGCTCCCAGCGAACCGCCGGTCGGGCCTGCGGTCGGTGTGGCCGCCGTGCCGTCGACCGCCCCGGCCCCGATCGCCCCGGCCTCGATCGCCTCGCCCTCGATCATCGTGTCGAGGTGGGCGATCTTGCGGTCGAACTCCGCCTGCTCCCGCGCCAGCACGCGCTCGTTCTCGCGCTCGAGGTAGTCGTAGTAGTCGCGGGTCAGGCGGTCGCGGGTCTCCTCACTGACGCCGTGATCGTGCGCGAGCTCCTTCATCGCCGTGAGGGCCGCGCCGGTGATCGCGCGCTCCGCAAGCTCGAGCTCCTCCTGCATCGCCCTGTCGTCGGGAAGCCGCGCCCAGCGCACCACGGCCGGCAGGATCGGGCCTTGCACGAGCAGAGTCAGCAGGATGATCCCCGCCGTGACGAAGATGATCTCGTCGCGCCCGGGCATCGGGTCGCCTGAGGTGGTCGTCAGCGGCACCGAGAGCGCGATCGCGAGCGACACCGCTCCCCGGAATCCGGCCACGGCGCTCACGATGCGCGCCCGGTAGGTGGTGCGTCGCAGTCGCTGCGACGGCCGGCGATCCAGGAGGCGGATGATCATGACCGAGGTCGTCTGGAACACGAACCTCGCCACGAGCAGCACCAGCCACGATGCCAGTGTCATGACCACCAGCCACCCGATCTCGCGGCCTGGAATCTCGTGGGCCACGGCCTGCACCTCGAAGCCGATGAGCACGAAGAGCGAGCCGTTGAGAAGGAAGGACCCGAGCGGCCAGGTCCAGGCGGCCTGACGACGGGACGCCGCCGTGCTGATCCTCGGCGTGATGTAGGCCACGATCAGTCCCGCCACGACCACCGCCAGCACGCCCGACGCGTGGATCAGCTCCGCGAGCAGGAACGCGGTGAACGGCACCAGGAGGAGTGCGATGTTGAGGTTCAGCGTGTTGCGGATGCGCCGCATCACGAGGAATGCGATGCCCGCGACGGCGACACCGGCAGCAGCGCCGCCCGCATACGACAGCAGCACCAACCCCGTCACATCGAGGGGGGTGTACTGGCCGCCCACGGCAACGCCGACGGCGACCCCGTACAGCACGAGCGCGGTGCCGTCGTTGGTGAGGCTCTCGGCCTTGAGGTTCATGAAGTTGCGGCGCGGCAGCATGCGTCCGAGCGCGGCGACGGCGGTCGCGTCGGTCGGTGCCACCGCCGCACCGAGGATGAGCGCGGCATTCCACGGCAGGCCGAGTGCGTAGGCGACGCCGGCGACGGCGAACGCGCTGGCCACGACGAGCAGTGTGCTCATGAGGACGATGCCGCGGAAGTCGCGGATGATCGAACGCAGCGACGTCGTCATGCTCTCCCAGAAGAGGAGCACCGGCAGGAACAGCAGCAGCACGGTCTCCGGCGGCAGCGCGATCTCGCGCACCTCGGGGATGAACCCGAGCGCGAGCCCCGCGACGACGAGCAGCAGCGGCACGGCCACTCGGAGCTTCGGGGCGAGGATCGCACCGGTGAGCACGGTGATTCCGAGCAGGACGGTGACCTCGAGTCCATTCATGCGGGCTCCCTTCGGTGCATTGACCATCCAACCGCACCGGGGGCGACGGGATTCCCTTCTGCCTGACGAGGCGACGGCGGTCGCGAGCATGCGCGAGCATTCGGACCGCCTCCCGCGTCGGAGTTATATTGTCCATCCCGGGCACTGAGGCACGTGTCGCGGGATGCCGGGAGGGCAGGGTTGGGCGAACTGTTGACGCTCGCGTCGCGAGAGGTCGGCGATGTCGAGTCGACGTGGCGCCGTTTCGTGCCGTCCGCGGCCCTGCAGCGCGTCGACCCCCGCACGTTCGCGTTCTCCTGGACGTCCGCGGCGATGCCGGGCTTCTCCGTCGTCAAGTACCGTCTGAATGCCTCGGTGCAGTCGGCGATCGAGCCGGACGGTCAGCTCATGGCGTGTCGTGTCGCCTCGCGCGGCGGATGGGTGGGCACCCCGCGTGGCGACCTGAACGCGGGGCTGCCGTGGCTCTCCCTGGACGATCCCACGAGTGCGCGCTGGCATACCCGGGCCGATGTGCGCGCGTTCGTATTCGACCGCGCCCTGGCCGAGGAGGAGGCGCGACGCCTCGCCGGCGACGACCGCTTCGCACTGCGCGCCGCCACGACACGACCTGCGCCGGTCGACCGGGATCTCGCGGCGCACTGGGAACGCGTGTTCCAGCATGTCGCCGGATCGTCCTTCGTGCCGGGAGCGGCCACTCCCCTGATCGAGGTCGAGCTTCGGCGCCACGCCCTCCACGCCACCCTGGCGGCCTTCTCCCCCGCCTTCGGCGCCGCCCTCGAACGCTCGTCCCAGCGGCGCGCGGCCCCGCGGAGCGTCCGCCGCGCGATCGCCTACATGGAGCAGCACGCCCACGAGCCCATCACCGTCGACGACGTCGCCGTGGCGTCCGGCATCTCGTCACGGGGACTTCAGTACGCCTTCCGTCGCGCTCTGGACCAGACCCCGACGGAGTATCTCCGGCGGGAACGGCTGGCCGGGGCGCACGCCGAGTTGCAGCAGGCAATGCCCGTGAGCGTGTCCGAGGTCGCACGACGCTGGGGCTTCGCGAGCGCATCGCGTTTCGCCAAGCACTACCGCGAGGCGTACGGAAGATCGCCGCGGCAGACGCTGCGCGGGGAGTGACCCGGCGTTTCGTTTCGCGGGCCGTGCTTTCGCGAGAAGGTCTGCGATGCGACGGGTCCGCGCGCGCTGTCGCAGAGTCTCTTCGTGCGGGCAGGCGGCTCGCCGAGGGAGGCACGTGGGCAAGTTCATCTACGAGAGCGGCATCCGCGCGGAGTTCGACGATCGCGTGCTCTCCCACCTGCAGGTCACCATCGGCACCAAGTTGCGCCGCAACGAGCCGTTCTACTTCACGTGGCACGGGGACGTCAGCACGGGCGGCGGACGGACCACAGTCTGGATGCACGCGGCAGCGAACCTGGTGTTCACGTACTACGGCGGCCGACCGGCGAAGATCAACCGGACCTGGCTCGAGGCGCTGATGCACACGGCCAACTCGCCGGGAGGCCTGCGGATCGTGGCCGAGCCGACCGACGACGGCGGATCCGAATTGCTGGGCTGAGCGGCACCGCAGCACCCCTGTCAGCCGTGGGATTGGCACCGGTAGACTCCGGCCAGCCGAGGCGATGGAGGCGATGCTATGGACAGCAGGGACCTGGCCGATGTGATCGACGACCTCATGGCGAAGGCGCGGGCGGCATCCAGCGGCCGCGCCGCGCGCACCATCCGTGGCGGTCACGAGAACGCCCTGCGCGAGACCGTCATCGCACTGCTCGCAGGCCACGAGCTGTCGGAGCACGACAGCCCGCACGAGGCGACGCTGCAGGTGCTCCACGGCCGCGTCCGCCTGATCGCGGCGGACGAATCCTGGGAAGGGATGGCGGGAGACCACCTCACCGTGCCGCCGCAGCGTCACAGTCTCGCGGCGCTCGAAGACTCGGTCGTGCTGCTGACCGTGTCGAACCGCGTGCCCTGACCGCCGGACGCCCGTCGCGCCGGTCAGCGCGAGCGTCGCCGCGTGCCGGTCAGTCGTCGAGCGTGGCCGCGAGCGCGGCAAGAGCTTCGCCGGTGAGGCGCTGCGTCGTCCATTCGCCCATCGGCTCGGCGCCGATCGAGCGGTAGAACCCGATCGCGGGGTCGTTCCAGTCGAGCACCGTCCATTCGAAGCGCGAATAGCCCCGGTCGACGCACACCCTCGCCAGCGACGCGAGCAGCGCCTTGCCGTAGCCGAAGGCGCGCTGGCCCGGGTCGACGAAGAGGTCCTCGAGCCAGATGCCGTGCCGCCCGGTCCAGGTGGAGTACGTGACGAACCAGATCGCGACGCCGACGATCACGCCTCCGCGCTCGACGACATGGGCGAACACGCGGGGGTCGTCGCCGAACAGGGCAGCCTCGAGCGCGTCGACGGTGTTCTCGACGGCATCGGGCTCACGTTCGTACACCGCCAGTCCCTGGATGCACGCGAGGATGCCGGGCTCGTCGCCGCGGGCGGCCTCACGAAGGATCGCGCCACCGGCGAGAGTACGAGGAGTCACGTCGTCGAGCGTACCGAGACGCGCCATGCTCCCTACGCCTTGTGCAGCCATGCCGGTGGGACACGTCGACCCGCGGGCCGCGGCATCCGCTCGCTCAGGGCAGTCCGGTCACCGAGACGCCGAGCCATTCGGCGAGGTCGGCGATCTCGGCGCGCACCATCTCGGACTCCTCGGGCTCGAACGGCAGGAACTCGTGAACGGCGGTCACTTTCAGTGCCTCGTGTTCGCGGTCGACTTCGGCGTCGAGCATGCCGACGAAGCGATCGCCCATCAGGATCGGGTGCGCGAAGTAGCCGTAGCGGCGCTCGGCCTTCGGCTTGAACTGCTCGAGCACATAGGTGAACTCGAACAGCTCTGCGAGGCGTCTGCGGTCGTACAGCAGGCTGTCGTACGGGTTGAGGAAGGCCACGCGACCGCCGGAGTCCTCGTCATCGAGCGCGGCGAGCGCCTCGGGATCGACGCGGTACTTCACGGAGCTGCCCTCGACCACGGCAGGCTCTCCGCTGTCTTTCGCGACGCCGGTCCAGTACCAGTGCGGCTTGGCGATGCCGGCCGATTGCAGGCGCCGCGCGGCCAGCAGTGCGGCGGCCTCCTCGTCGTCGTACTCCGGCAGGTCCTGCGGGTAGACGCGCTCGGCGAGATCCCAGCGGCGATGGCGGCCCTCGCGGCCGGTGACGGCCACTTCGCCCTGACGCAACAGGAAGTCGAGCATGTGAGGAACCTGGTTCGATCCCGACCATCCGTCGGGCGCGCGACTGACCTGCGCCGTGTCGGGGATGTCGCTCGCGAGGAGCGGACCCTCCGCGCGCAGCCGCGCCAGCACATCGGCGCGGAAACCGGCGTTCGCCGACAGCCACTGCTTGCTGCTCTCGCGCTGCGGCCAGCGCCGCATGCCCGGCAGCATCAGCGGCAGGAGGCTCATCGGCCGGAAGGCGCCGTCGAATTCGAAGAGCAGACGGTCGCCCTCGACCGCCTTGCGCAACTGGCCCGACTCGTACGACCACCCGATCCGCGACCACAGCACCGTGTGCTCGCAGGGTGCGATCGTCGCCGTGGGATCGATCTTGATGTACGCGAGCTGCTCGGCGACCTCGACGACGTCGCCCGGCCGGTCGGCGTCGAGCAGCTGCGCCCGCACCACGAGGCGGCGCGCCTGATCACGTGTGAGGTGATGCGGGGTCATCCCCCGACCGTAGCCGACGCCGTTTCAGATGCGGAGGGGCCGCTCGGCGAGGGTGGCGGCGGGCGCAACGGGCGACGCGTGCCCGTCAGCCCGCGGCCGGGCCGGTCTCGAGTCCGAGAGCGGAGCGCAGCACGCGGGCCCACTCCTCGTGGAACGCGCGCGTCACGCCGGCCTTGCGGAACACCGCGTCGAAACCGTGGAACGCGCCGGGCACCTCAGTGAGCTCGCACGGCACTCCGGCCGCCGTCAGGCGACCCGCGTATCCGACTCCTTCGTCGTGGAAGAGGTCGAGAGTGCCGACGCCGATCCACGCCGGCGGCAGTCCGCTCAGGTCTTCACGCCGCGCGGGAACCACGGCCGAGCGGATGCCGGTGCCCGAGGCGTCGTCTGATCCATCGGCGTCCGCGCCGAGATAGGCCGACCACGCGAACCGGTTGCTCGACGGCGACCACATGCGCGCATGCCGCGGGTCGACGTCGTCGCGCAGCACCGTGCGGTCGTCGAGCATGGGATAGACCAGGAGCTGGAAGACGGGCTGCGGTCCGCCCTCGTCGTGGAGGCGCTGCGCGAGCGCGGCGGCCAGCCCGCCACCGGCGCTGGCACCCCCGATCGCGATGCGGTCGGGATCGACGCCGAATTCGGCGGCACGTGCGACGACCTCGCGGAACCCGGCGACCAGGTCGTCGAGTGCGGCGGGCGCCGGATGCTCCGGGGCGAGGCGGTACGACGCCCCGAAGACGACGATGCCGAGGTCGCGTGCGAGCGCGAGGTTCGTGCCGTCGTCCTGCTGCGGCGTGCCGAGGATCAGTCCTCCGCCGTGGATCCAGAACAGTGCCGGAACCGGTGCCGCCGCCGACCTCCGCCGCGGCCGGAACACACGGTAGGGCCGCTCCCCCGCCGGAGTGTCTACCCGCACCGTCGCGACGTCGACCTCGGAATCCGGGCCGATGCCACGAGGGGTGGCGCGGAACATCCAGAGCGTGCGGGGTCCGGCGCTGAAGAGCGGGATCCACTTCGCGGCGGCGAGATCGGGGTGGAAAGGTTCGGGCGGGGTCTTCGTCGACACCGGACAATGCTATCCGGATCCGGCCGTCGAGGCACGCACTCGCACCAGCTGACGCTGCGCTGACGCGGCGTCGCGGCTTCCCCTCCTCCTGCGCTCTCCCCCGCCCTTCGCTGACGTGGAGGGCGGGCGAGGGAGGCAGTGTGCGACGGGCGGACGATGACCCGCTAGCACCCGCATCGCGGGCTTGCAATCCCCGCGCGACGCCGTCCGTTCGTTCGTATCGTGCCGAAGGCGGCCGCCATCCGGGGTGGCCGGCGCGCAGATGCGGAGGAGCGACGATGGTGCGATTCGGATACACGCTGATGGGCGAGCAGAGCGGCCCGCGAGAGCTGGTGCGCTACGCGGAGGCGGCGGAGGACGTCGGCTTCGACTTCGAGGTCTCGAGCGACCACTACTCGCCGTGGCTCGTGAGCCAGGGGCACTCGCCGTACGCCTGGACGGTGCTGGGCGCCGTCGCCCATGCGACCTCGCGCGTCGAGCTGATGACGTATGTCACCTGCCCCACGATGCGCTACCACCCCGCTGTCGTCGCCCAGAAGGCCGCGACGCTGCAGATCCTCAGCGAAGGCCGGTTCATCCTCGGGCTGGGTTCGGGCGAGAACCTGAACGAGCACGTCGTCGGACAGGGCTGGCCGAACGTCGACGTCCGCCAGGATCGGTTGATCGAGGCCATCGAGATCATCCGCGAGCTGCACTCGGGTGAGCTGCTGACCTACCAGGGCGAGCACTTCCGCGTGGACTCCGCGCGCATCTGGGACGTGCCCGACACCCGGGTGGAGATCGGCGTCGCCGTGTCGGGCGAGGAGTCGATCGGCTCGTTCGCTCCGATGGCCGACCACATGATCGCCGTCGAGCCGAAATCCGAGCTGGTGCAGCTCTGGGACGACGCGCGGCGCACCGACGCGGGGCCCGGCACGGATGGCGGATCCCGCAAGATCGGCCAGATCCCGATCTCCTGGGATCCCGACAAGGACACCGCCGTCCAGCGCGCCCACGAGCAGTTCCGTTGGTTCGGCGGCGGGTGGCCCGTGAATGCCGAGCTGCCGACCCCCGCGGGCTTCGAAGCCGCGAGCAGCTTCGTGCGCCCGGACGACATCGCGTCGTCGATCCCGTGCGGACCGGATCTCGACGAGCTCGCGGAGAGCGTGCGTCCCTACCTCGACGGCGGCTTCACCGACGTCGCACTCGTGCAGATCGGCGACGAGCAGCAGGAGCGCTTCCTCGCCGAAGCCGCCGGCCCGCTGCTCGAGCGGCTGCGCGCCCTCAGCTGACCGCGCCGGCGCGGCCCGCGGCTATTGCTTCGTCGCGCGCTCGACCGACATGACCAGGATCACGCGGTCGGCCTTGTCGCGCGGCGGCGTGCTGCTCGGGTTGCCGTAGCGGTTCTGCAGTCGCACGTAGAACGCGCCCTCGGGATCGGGCACCACCTCGACCAGTCGACCGGCGACCTCGAGATAGTGGAAGGGGTGGTCGGGGTCGATGATCGACAGCGACATCGAGGGGTTGTGCTGCAGGTTGCGGTACTTCTGCCGGTAGTTGGTGTGCGTGAACCGCACGTGCTCGCCGTCGAACTCGAACCACATCGGGTTCACCTGCACGGTGTCGTCAGGCCGGATCGTTCCCAGGTGGGCATACACCGGGAGCTCGAGGAGGTGGCGGCGGTCAGCGGGGAGGATGTCGTCGACGGAAGGCATTGGTCCAGTCTGCCGTGGTCTCCGACCCCGGAGGCCGCTCGCCGACCTCGAGTGTCACGAACTACCCTCGGTGCATGGCCACGCAACCGGCAGCCGGGTGGTACGACGACGGCTCGGGCAAACAGCGCTGGTGGGACGGCACCCACTGGACCGAGCAGTACATCGACCTGCGCGCGCCCGACATCGAACTGCGGACGGATGCCGGACCCCCTGCCGCCGGTCCCGCGCTGGCCGGCTGGTACGACGACCAGCGCGGACGCACACGCTGGTGGGACGGACGCCGGTGGACCGCCGACGTCCGCTACAGCGGCCAGGAGCAGGACTTCGCGGGCATCGTCATCGACGGGCGATGGATCCACTTCGGCGACCTGAGTCAGCCGGTCGCCGAGGTCGAGGCATCCGTCGACTCAGGCGATGCATTGCTGCGGCGTCCGGCTTTCACGACAGCGGCTGTCGAGCGGCGCATGTTCGGCCCCGGCGGTCCCGTCACGCCCCGCACCATCAACCGGGCGATCAACCGGATGGCGCCGCACCTGGTGGTCGCCGGAGCGCAGGTCTGGGTCACCCCCTATCCCGCCGCCCACGACCCCGAGGCACGCCGATTCGTCAGCTGGGTCAACACGAGCGCCGAGCACTACCGGTACCGCTGAGTCCCGCGGTCAATCCGGCAGCGCGAGGGGCAGTTCACGGGTGTCGTCCCATGGCTCGGTCCATCCCAAGCGGTCGAACAGGCCGTCGAGCACCATCCCGGTGAACCCCCAGACGAGGTGCTCCCCCGTCATATGCCGCACGAGGAATCCCGGACCCCGCCATTCCTGTCCGTCACGGCGGACCACCGTGACGCCCCGGTTGGCGGGGTTCAGCAGGTCGGCCACGGGAGCGCGGAACACCGCGGCGGACTCGGCCTCGTCGACCACGCGGACGGGTGACGGATGCCGCCACCACCCGAGCACCGGTGTCACCAGGTGCTGCGAGAACGCGAGGGAGATGTCGCCGAGCACGCCGAGCACCTCGACGCCGGCGGTGTCGAGCCCGGTCTCTTCCCGCGCTTCACGCAGCGCGGCGCCGACCGGTCCATCGTCGCCCGGGTCGAGGCGTCCGCCGGGGAAGGCGACCTGACCGGGGTGGGCGCGCAGCGTCGTCGCGCGAGCGAGCAGCAGCACGTCCAGATCGCGCGACACGGCTCTGGCCTGCGCGTCGTGGTCGCTCGGGAGACCGTCCAGCACGCCGAACAGCATGAGCACCGCGGCCGGGCGCGAGTTCGCACGCTCGGGGAGCTCGAGCAACGGCACGACGCCGGGGTCGGCTGCCAGTGCCGCAAGCTGCGCGCGTGCGCCGAGCGTCGTGCCGGGCAGCACCTCGCCGTCGTGCGGTGTCGTGGGCTGCGGCATCCGTTCAGGCTACGCCGATCCTCCGACGTCGCGGGCGGACGAGGCGAGCCGCGCCGGTTGACCGGCGCTCGGCGACCCCGGTAGCTTCGGCCCCGTGGCGCGTTGCGTCGCCGGGTGCGCACGCCGCCCCCGCCTGCCGCTGGGGAGCCGCATGATCACCGTCGACGGTCTGCGCGCGATGCGCGTGTTCGAAGGGGTGCCCGAGGAGGGCCTCGTCTACCTCGCCGGCGCCGTCGAGGACATCCGGCTCGTCCCCGGCGAGTACTTCGCGCACGAGGGCGACGAGCGGTCACTCTTCGTCGTGGTCGAGGGACTCGCCGAGATCACCAAGCTCGTGAACGGCGACGAGCGCGTCATCGGCACGCGTCAGCCCGGCAGGTTCTTCGGCGAGGTGCCGATGACGCTCAGCACGCCGTTCCCGGCCAGCGGCCGCGCCGCCGGCCCGACGCGCGTGCTGAAGCTGGAGCCCGCGGTGTACTACACGCTCGCCGCGCTCGCCCCGTCGGTGCCGGACCGGGTGGCCACCCTCGCACGCCGCTACCTCGACTCGCTGCAGACGATGGCCGCGGAGCAGCGCGAGCCGGGGGTGCGACTGATCCACCACGGGCGAAGCGCTCGAGCGCATCGCGTGAGCGGCTTCCTGACCCGCAACCACGTCGAGTTCGAGAGCGTGACGGCGGATGCAGACCCTGATGCCGCCGACACCGTCCTCGAGCTCGCGGACGGCCGACGGCTCGAGAACCCGACGATGCGGGAGGTCGCCCACGCCGTGGGGCTCGACGTGGCGCCGGCTGCGCGCGACTACGACGTCGTCATCCTCGGCGCCGGGCCGGCGGGTCTCACGGCCGCTGTGAACGCCGCGGCGGAAGGACTCCGCACGCTCGTCGTCGAGACGTTCGCGCCCGGCGGGCAGGCCGGCACATCGACGCGGATCGAGAACTACACCGGGTTCCCGTTCGGCATCTCCGGCGATGATCTGGCGAGCCGGGCGTTCAAGCAGGCCAAGCGCCTGGGCGCGGAGCTGGTGGTCACGCGCACCGTCGAGGCACTGGATCCGGCGACGCACCAGCTGACGCTCGACGGCGGCGATGTCGTCCGCGCCGACGTGGTGATCCTCGCCACCGGAGTCGTGTGGCGCACGCTCCCCCTCGACGACGTCGGCAGGTTCCTCGGCAGCGGCGTCTACTACGGCGCCGCCCGCAGCGACTCCGCCGTCGCGCAGGGCGCCGACGTCTGCATCATCGGCGCCGGCAACTCCGCCGGCCAGGCCGCGCTGTTCTTCAGCCGCCACGCGCGGTCGGTCACGCTGCTCGTGCGAGGCGAGTCGCTCGAGGCCGGAATGTCGAAGTATCTGATCGATCAGATCTCGGCCATCCCGGCGATCCGGGTGGAGACCCGCAGCGAAGTGGTCGGGCTCCACGGGGCCGACAGTCTGCGGGCCGCCGACATCGCCGATCGACGCACCGGCGACGTTCGGCGCCGCGACGTCGACGTGCTCTTCGTGATGATCGGAGCGGATGCCGAGACCGCCTGGCTGCCGCCGGAGATCGCCCTCGACGGGCGCGGCTTCGTGCTCACGGGCGCGGATGCCCTCGAGTCGGGCAGATGGGCCGGGACGCGCCGGCCGTTCGCCCTCGAGACGACAGCTCCCGGTGTCTTCGCGGTCGGCGACGTGCGGTCCGGCTCCGTGAAGCGGGTGGTCGCCGGCGTCGGCGAGGGCGGCATGGCCATCGCCTTCACTCACCAGTACCTCGCGCTGGGCCGCTAGGCGCGGGCGCCGGCGGCCGTCATCCCTGAGCGCTGCGCCGGCCGCCGCCCGGACGCACGATCGCGCGACCCAGCATGACGATCATCGTGCCCGCGATCAGCCAGGGGCCGAGCACGAGGAGGGGATCGAGCCATGCGTGCTTCAGGTCGGCACGGCCCCGGCCGAAGCGCGACGAGATCGGCCGGTGCCCTCGCTCGCCGAGGATGCCGCTCTGCGTGATCGGGTCGTCGGGCCGTCGTGTGAACAGCGACGTCAGGTGTGCGGTCGCCGAGTCGATGCGGTCGCCGAGGATCAGGAGGAGCCAGTGCGCGGTCTGGCCCTCGCTGTACCTCTCGTACGCGTAGCGGCGGACGCGGCCGGCCAGCCCGTGCAACGGCTGCGCCGTGCCGAACACCGGGGTCAGCCGCGTGTGCTCGACGGACTTCTCGCGGCCGCCGCGGCCGCCCTGGTCTTCGGGCATGTCCCAGTGCGCGCCTGTCTGGATCCCGGGCTGCTCACGGGGCACCGCCGGACGATCGGCGGGGTCGGCGTCGGCTCCCCAGCCGGGGATGCGGGCGCGCAGCTCGTCGGGGGTCGGCGTGGAACCGGGCTTCTTGGCGGTGTACGGCATGTCTTCCTCCGATTCGAGTGTCAGGACGCCGGGACGACGACCGGCTTGATGATGTCGTCGAGCTTCGTCGAGAAGAGGTGGTACCCCTCGGCGATGTGGTCGAGCGGGATGCGATGCGTGATGAGCTCGCTCGGCCGCACGTAGCCGGCCCGGATGTGCTCGAACAGGCGGGGCCACTGGCGCTTCACCGGCGCCTGGTTCATCCGCAGGGTCAGGCCCTTGTTCATCGCGTCGCCGAACCGCACCGCGCTGAACATCGGCCCATACGCCCCCATGACCGATACCGTGCCGCCCTTGCGGACGGAGTCGATGGCCCAGTTCAGAGCCACCGGCGAACCGCCCTGCATCTTGAGCTTGGCCGACGTCACGTGCTGGATCACGTGACCGTCGGCCTCCGCGCCGACGGCGTCGATGGCGACATCCGCTCCCAGCCCGTCCGTCATCCGCTTCAGCTCGCGCACGATGTCCCCGACCTGTCCGAACGCCACCGTCTCGGCGTAGGCGAAGTCGCGTGCCTTCTGGAGTCGGTAGCCCAGATGGTCGACGACGATCACGCGTCCCGCGCCCATCAGCCAGCAGGAGCGCGCCGCGGCGAGTCCCACGGGACCGGCGCCGAACACCACGGCCGTGTCGCCCTCGGCGATGTCGGCCAGCTGGGCGCCGAAGTAGCCGGTCGAGAACGCGTCGGTCAGCAGCAGCGCGTCCTCGTCGGCGATGTCGTCCGGGATCACCGAGGGTCCGACATCCGCGAACGGCACGCGCACCATCTCGGCCTGACCGCCGTCGTAGCCGCCGGTCGAATGGGAGTAGCCGTAGATGCCGCCGATCGCCGTGGCATTGGGGTTCACGTTGTGGCAGTTCGAGAACAGACCCCGCGCGCAGAAGAAGCACGAGCCGCAGTAGATGTTGAACGGCACCATCACCCGATCGCCGACCTGCAGCCGCTCGACCGACCCGCCCACCTGCACGACGGTGCCGATGAACTCGTGGCCGAACGTGTGGCCGATGCGGGTGTCGGGCATCATGCCGTGGTACAGATGCAGATCCGATCCGCAGATGGCTGCCAGCTCGACGCGCACGATGGCGTCGTTGGGGTGCTCGATCCTCGGCTCGGGCTTGCTCTCGACGCGGAGCTTGTACGGTCCGCGGTACGTCATCGCCTTCATGCGCTCCTCCTGGGTGTCTCACGACACCCTCCCCGCGTGGTCGGCGATCAGCGGAGGGGGTTGCGCTCAGCGCTCAGACGTGTCAGCCGGCGCCCAGCCCTGGCCGCCACGCCAGGGCCGACCCCGTCGCCCCTCGTCACCCGGTTGACTTGCCGTATATGTACGACACGCCGGGCGTGTCGCGTACATATACGGCAAGTCAACGTCCTGCCCGGGCCGGCGAAACGTGGCGATGGGGGACTCGCGGCGGGGAGGCTCAGCCGCGGAAGTAGGTCTCGGCGACGCGGGTGAGGTCCCAGAGGTCGCTGACGCCGGCGAGTTCCCGGGCGGAGTGCATCGAGAGGATCGGGATGCCGACATCCACGGTCCGGATGCCCAGACGCGTCGCCGTGATGGGGCCGATCGTCGAGCCGCAGGGGACGGCGTTGTTCGAGACGAACTCCTGGCTCGTCACGCCCGCTGCCGCGCACCACCCGTTCCACGCCGCCGCGCCGGCGGCATCCGTGGCGTAGCGCTGGTTCGCGTTGATCTTGAGGATGGGGCCCGACCCCAGCACCGGCTGCACGACGGGGTCGTGCTTCTCGGCGTAATTGGGGTGCACGGAATGACCGACGTCGCTGGAGACGCACCACGAGGCCGCCAGCGCGCGCAGCTGCTGCTCGCGGTCGGCGCCGAGAGTCAGCCAGAGCCGCTCGAGGACGTCGGCGAGGAAGGGCCCCGCGGCGCCGGAGCGCGTGCCCGAACCGACCTCCTCGTGGTCGAAGACCGCGAGCATCGCGATGTGGTCGGCCTCGTGGCCTTCGGCCGCACGCTCCAGCGCCACGACGCCCGCATGCACCGAGGCGAGGTCGTCCAGGCGCCCGGAAGCGAAGAACACGTCGTCGCGGCCGAACGTTGCGCCGGGCGCCGAGTCCGCGGTGACGATGTCGTAGCCGCGGATGCGCGCGGCATCCACTCCGGCGCGTGCCGCCAGCTCGCCGAGGATATCGGCGGACTCGGCCGACCCGAGCCCCCACACCGGCTGCGTCTGCGACTGCTTGTCGAGCGCGAGATGGTCGTTCGCCTCTCGGTCGAGGTGGATGGCGAGCTGCGGCAGACGCAGGAGCGCGCCGGTCGACGCCAGCACGCTGGTGCCGTCGTCGAGCACGAGGCGGCCCGCGAGACGGAGTTCACGGTCGAGCCACGAGTTGAGCAGCGGGCCGCCGTAGATCTCGACACCCGCCTGCAGCCAGCCGAGCCTTCCCGTCGTCGGCTTCGGCTTGAGCTTGAACCCCGGGGAGTCGCTGTGCGCACCGAAGATCCGCACGCCCGTCGTGGCGTCCGCGGTCGCCGGCACGACCCACGCGATCGCGGCGCCGTCGCGCACCACGACGAACTTTCCGCCCGCCGGCGCGGGCCAGCCGGCCGCTTCGTCGAGGCGGGTGAATCCGGCGCGCTCGAGCCGACCGGCGACCTCCGCCGCGGCGTGGAAGCTCGACGGCGACGACGCCACGAAGGCGGCGAGGTCGTCGGCGTGGGCCAGAGCGCCGGGGGTGACCGAAGCGGTGGTTGAGGGCACGGGCGAGCCTCCTCGAAAGCGGTGCAGGGGTCTTCCGATCGTAGTCAGGAGCTCGGCGCAGGGCGGACTTCCGCGCACGATGCAGGCTCTTGATCTGGCCTTTTCGAACAATCCGCTCACATGTAACGTTCAGGTAACGCACCGGAACCGTCCAGAAACGCCGGGGAGACTCGGGGACTTGTGCCCGCCCGAACGGGTACGAAGCGCCGCCCGATGGCGCATTTCGCTGATACGGAACCCGGTCTTTCATGCGCAACCACACGTCTCTCCTGCCCGCCCGCCGCACTCTCCGCCGCGCCGAACGTCGCCTCCGCCGCCGCCCGGTGCTGCTGGCCGCGACACTCGCGATCGGCGTGCTGGCCACCGCCGGATTCACCGCGGCGGCTCCCGCGTCGCAGGCCGAGGCATCCGCTTCCCTCACCGATTTCGCGCTGGCGTCGTACGTCACGTCGTCTTCCACCGCCGCCGAAGAAGTGCCGGCGGCCTCCCCGGCCGAACAGGCCGTGACCGACGCGAGTACCGCCGTCACCGCCGCGGCCACCGTGGCCTCCGACATCGCCGCGTCCGGCCTCGACGTGGGCACGCCCGACACCACCGTCGACACGTCGGCCCTCGAGGCCGCCGTCGTGCAGCTCCAGCGCGCGCAGGCGCTGCCGGCGATGTACACGACGGACTTCGCGGACACCGTGACGACCCTCACCGCGTCGGTCAGCGAGCAGACGCAGGGCCTGCGTGGCCGCCTCGACGCCGCCGTCGCGCTCAAGGCGCAGCAGGAGGCGGAGGAGAAGGCCCGCAAGGAGGCCGAGGCCGCCGCCGCCGCGAAGGCCGCGGAAGAAGCCGCCGCCGCGAAGAAGTCATCGTCGTCGTCGTCTTCGGGTTCGTCGGCTCCCCGCCCGGTGTACGCCACCGGCGGCGCTGTGGGCGGCACCAGCCCCGCGGACGCGCAGGCCACCGCGCGCGCCATGCTCGGCGGCTACGGCTGGGGCGACGACCAGTTCGCGTGCCTCGTGCCGCTGTGGCAGAAGGAATCGGGCTGGAACTACCAGGCCTCCAACCGCTCGAGCGGTGCCTACGGCATCCCGCAGGCGCTCCCCGGCAGCAAGATGAGCAGCGCCGGCGCCGACTGGCAGACCAACCCCGCCACGCAGATCGCGTGGGGCCTGGGCTACATCGCGGGTCGCTACGGCACCCCGTGCGGCGCGTGGGGCCACTCGCAGTCGACCGGCTGGTACTGAGCCGGCCGGCGGCCGACCGGGTCGGCCTGCTGTCGAATCGTCAGCGGGTCAGCGCAGGAAGTCGGTCGGATCGAACTGCTCGATCGGGATGACGCGCACCCGCGGCAGCGGGGCGTCGAACGCCGCGGCGTCGTACTCGATGTCGAAGAACTCGACGCCGGGGATGCCGGTGAACTCCGTGCTGCGGAACTCGTGGAACGCGACGACCCCCACCCGGCGCCCATCGGTGGCGAGCCGCGCGAGATCCTCGGCGAAGTCGCGGTCGTGACTGACGAGTGCGACATCGTCGTCGCGCTCGGCGAGCGCCTGGAGCGTGCGCTGGATGGCGATGTCGACGATCTTCTCGTCCGCCGGCCCTGAGAGCGGAACCGGCTGATATCCCAGTGCGAGCAGCGCCTGGACGAACGGCATGGGCAGGTGCGTGCTCGCGTTCAGGAAGAACAGGCCCTTGGCCGGACGCCCCCACCGCTCGGAGATGAACGTCAGCAGGCGGTCCCAGCGAGGTCGCTCCTCGGGAAGCGGCCTCCTGCCCAGAATCGATCCGCCGAGGGTGGCGTCGATGTTCTCGCCATCCACCAGCACCCAGCTGCTGCGCTCCATGCTGCTCTCCTCGGTCGACCCGATCCGAACGTAGCAGGGCGGGGCGGGGCAACCGGCGCGATCAGGCGCTGCGGAGGATCTTCGTCATCGCCTTGCCGCGAGCCAGCTCGTCGACGAGCTTGTCGAGGTAGCGGACCTTCTGCATCAGCGGATCCTCGATCTGCTCGACGCGCATGCCGCACACCACGCCGGTGATCAGCGAGGCGTTCGGATTCAGGTCGGCGTCGGCGAAGAAGTCCTCGAACGTCGTGTGCTCGTCGATGTGCTGCTGCAGCTGGGCGTCGTCGAAGCCGGTGAGCCACTCGATGACCTCATCGAGCTCCTGCTGCGTGCGGCCCTTCCGCTCGACCTTGGTCACGTAGAGCGGATAGACCGAGGCGAAGCTCGTCGTGAAGATCCGGTGCACCTCGCCAGGATAATGCGGTGCGGATGCCGCGGCACGGCCGGCGACGACCTCTGGACGCAGCGATGGTCCCGGTGGGTAGCCCTCCCACCGGGACCATCAGCACGTTCACGGGAGTCAGCACGGCGACCCGAACGCCGATACTCGACCGCTTCGCACGGCACTGCTTTGTATTGCTCTGCCAGCCTAGGCATGAGGATGGATCGGAGGGTGGCCATTGACACGGCGGGTACCGACCTGTTAACCGTGCAGGTCGCGCTCCGTCGGCCAGGCGCACATCACAGCTGATCGGCGCCGCGGGAGTCAAGACCCTTCTCCCCCGGCGCCGGCACCGGTGGAATCTGAGCATGCCCGACACCCTGCGGATCTCGGTGGTGATCCCCGTGAAGGACGACGACACCGAACTCGCGCGCTGCCTGCACGCCCTCGCCCAGCAGACGCGGGCCGCGGACGAGATCGTCGTCGTCGACAACGGATCGACGGATGCCTCGGCCCGCGTCGCGCGCGCGTTCGGCGCCCGCCTGGTCCGCTGTGAGACCCCGGGCATCCCGGCGGCGAGCGCCGCCGGGTACGACGCTGCGGAAGGGGACATCATCCTGCGGCTCGACGCGGACTGCGTGCCCGAGCCGTCGTGGTCCCGCGCCATGGCGGAGGCGTTCGCCGCCCGCCCCGACGTCGCGGCGTTCACCGGAGGTGCCCGGTTCATCGACGGCCCGCCGGCGTGGCGTGCGCCGCTTGCGACGCTCTATCTGGGCGCGTACGCCGTCGTCATGATCGCGACGCTCGGGCACCTCCCGCTGTTCGGGTCCAACCTGGGCCTGCGGCGCGAGGCCTGGCTCGGCATCCGCTCGTCCGTTCATCGCGATGCCGAACTGCACGATGATATGGACCTCTCGTTCCACCTCGGCGAACGCGGCAGCATCCGCTGGCTGCCGGCCGCGCGGATGGGGATGTCGATGCGACCGTTCGCGCCCGGCCAGGCGTTCGGCCGTCGCGCCGCTCGCGGTCTTCGCACGGTGCTCGTGCACCTTCCTCGCGACTTCCCGCCGGTCCGCTGGACGCGCCGTGCGCTGCGTCGGGTGCTGGCGGCGCGCCCGATGCGGGGCCTCGTGAGCGCGACGCCCCTCGCCGAGAGGAGCCGTGGCTACGACACGCGACCGTCATCGGGACGCGACACCCGCAGCCAGCGGTAGCCGTAGGCGGGCACCTCGAGCTCCACCCGTCCCCGCTCGTCGAGAGGGATGCGCTCCGCGCCCAGCAGGTCGACGAGGCGGGTGCCGTCGGGCTCGTCCTTCAGCGAGAAGCTCGTGGTGGCCGGCACATCGGCGAAGTTGTGGATCGCGACCATGCGGCCGACATCCGCCCGGAGCGAATGCACCAGGAGGTGGTCCACGGGCTGTTCGAGGACCTCCAACGTGCCCCACCCGAGCTCCGGCGAGATGCGGTACCGGGAGATGAGATCACGGAAGAAGTGCAGCAGCGATCCGCGGTCTTCGATCTGATCGGCCGCGTTGACGTGCTGCGGTGCGTAGCCGTCCCCCGGCGGCTGTGCGATCAGCCGGGACGGCGTCGCCTGCGAGAACCCGCCGTTCTTCTCCGCGGTCCACTGCATGGGGGTCCGCACGGCGCTGCGCCCGGGGATCTCGATGTTCTCCCCCATCCCGATCTCTTCGCCGTAGAACAGCACCGGCGTGCCGGGGAGCGTGAACAAGAGGCTGTAGGCCATGCGGATGCGCCGCGGATCCCCGAGCATCGGGGGCAGCCGGCGCGTGATGCCGCGGCCGAACACGCGCTGCCGCTCATCGGGCGCGAACGCCTCGAAGACCTCCTCGCGCTCGGCATCGGTCAGCTTGTCGAGGGTCAGCTCGTCGTGGTTGCGCAGGAAGTTCGCCCACTGCACGTCGTCGGGAAGTGCCGGTCGAGAGGTGAGCGCGGCGACGAGCGGAGCGGGATCCTGGCGTGCGAGCGACAGGTAGAACGCCTGCATCCCCACGAAGTCGAACTGCATCGAGAGCTCGCTCACGTCACCGCCGCCGAAGTACGCGACCTGCTGCTCGTACGGCAGATTCACCTCGCCGAGCATGATGGCCTCGCTCGAGCGGCGCTGCAGGAAGCGGCGGAAGTCGCGCAGCAGTTCGTGCGGATCCGCGATGTGGGCCCCCGGAGGCATCTCGAGGAGGAAGGGCACCGCGTCGACACGGAACCCCGACACGCCGAGCTGCAGCCAGTAGCCGATCACGCGGGCGAGCTCGTCGCGCACCGCGGGATTGGCGATGTTCAGGTCGGGCTGATGCTCGTAGAAGCTGTGCTGGTACCACTGGCCGGAGGCCTCGTCCTTGGACCACACGCCGTCGGCCTCACCCGGGAAGACCGGGTTCTTCTGGCCCTTCGGCGGGGCCTCGTCGCGCCAGATGTAGTAGTCCCGGTACGGCGAGTTGACGCTCCGTCTCGCCTTCTGGAACCACGGATGCCGGTCGGACGTGTGGTTGACGACCAGATCCACGATCACCCGCATCCCGCGGTCGTGGGCGGTGCGGATCATCTCCACGAACTCTCCGTGGTTGCCGAGCCGCGGATCGACCCCATAGAAGTCCGTGATGTCGTATCCGTCATCGCGATCGGGCGTCGGGTAGAACGGCATGAGCCACAGGCACGTCACGCCGAGCTGCGCGAGGTAGTCGATCCGCTGTGCGAGGCCCTGCATGTCGCCGACCCCGTCGCCATCCGAGTCGAGGTAGGTCTCGACGTCCAGGCAGTAGATGATCGCGCTCTTCCACCACAGGTCGCTGGTATCGGTGATCTTCATCGCTCCCCCTTCGGGTGGGGAAGGATGCCGCATGCCGCGGCATCCGGGTGGGCAGGAAGGCGAAGGGAATCCATGTCGCGAGTCTGCCGGGCGCCTCGCCTCCCCGGCAGGCCCTTGAGATCCGCCCCACTGTTGGGTACGAGCTGTGGGGTACGAGCTGCAGGGCAGGGCGGGCGGCCGTGGAGTCACGTCCGGCAGCGGCTAGAGTCGTCACCCGTGTCCACCGTCGCGGAATCCGCTGATCGCTACCGCATCGAGCCGACGGCGCTGCAGGCGCTGCGGCGCCCGCGGCTGCTGACGCGCGAGGTGCTCGCCGGACTGGTCGTGGCGCTCGCCCTCATCCCCGAGGCGATCGCGTTCTCGGTCGTCGCCGGCGTGGATCCCCGCGTCGGGCTCTTCTCGTCGTTCGTGCTCTCGGTCGTCATCGCGTTCACCGGCGGCCGCCCCGCGATGATCACCGCCGCTGCGGGCGCGGTCGCGCTCGTCATCGCCCCGGTCGCGCGTGAATACGGCGGGGACTACCTGATCGTCACGATCGTTCTCGCCGGCGTGATCCAAGTGCTCTTCGCCGTGCTGGGAGTCGCACGGCTCATGCGGTTCATCCCGCGCAGCGTCATGGTCGGATTCGTGAACGCCCTGGCCATCCTGATCTTCCTGTCCCAGGTACCGCAGCTGATCGATGTGCCGTGGGCGGTGTATGTGCTGGTGGCGGTGGGACTCGGCATCCTGTTCGTCTGGCCGCGCATCACGCGCGCGATCCCCGCGCCGCTCATCGCGATCGTGCTGCTGACCGCCGCGGTCGTCGTGTTCGGGCTCTCGGCGGTGCCGAACGTCGCCGACCAGGGAGAGCTGCCCCGCAGCCTTCCGGAGCTCCTCATCCCGAACGTGCCGCTGACGTGGGAGACGCTGCAGATCGTCGCGCCCTACGCGTTCGCCGCAGCGCTGGTCGGCCTGCTCGAATCGCTGATGACAGCCAAGCTCGTCGACGACATCACCGACACCCGCTCGCGCAAGACCCGCGAGGCGTGGGGGCTCGGCGTGGCCAACATCGCCTCCGCCTTCTTCGGCGGCACGGGCGGCTGCGCGATGATCGGCCAGACGATGATCAACGTCAAGACCTCGGGCGGCCGCACCCGCATCTCGACGTTCCTGGCGGGCGTCTGGGTGCTGATCCTGGTCGTCGCGCTCGGCGACATCGTGGGGCTGATCCCGATGGCGGCGCTCGTGGCCGTGATGATCCTGGTGTCGGTCTCGACCTTCGACTGGCACAGCGTCCGGCCGTCCACATTGAGACGGATGCCGCTCAGTGAGACCGTCGTGATGCTCGTCACCGTCGTGGCAACCGTCTGGACCCACAACCTCGCCATCGGCGTGGTGCTCGGCGTGCTCACCGCGATGGTGCTGTTCGCGCGCAGGGTCGCCCACTTCACCACCGTGAGCCGCACCGTCGAGGGCGACACCGCCCGGTACCGGGTGGACGGCCAGCTGTTCTTCGCCTCGAGCAACGACCTGACCACGCAGTTCGAGTACGCCGCTGATCCTGCCCACGTCGTCATCGACCTGTCCCGCACGCACGTGTGGGATGCCTCGACGGTCGCCGCGCTGGACGCGATCGTCACGAAATACGAGCAGCGCGGCACCACCGTGGTGCTCGAGGGCATGACCGATGCGTCGGCGTCGTTCCACGGGCGGCTGAGCGGTGGGCTGGGCTCGGCCTGAGCGCCCGCTTCACGCAGACACCGCCTCAGCGCAAGCCCTTGCCGCGGCACACCATCCTCTGGGTACCGTGAGGGATGCTGCGGCGACCGGACGAGATGCTCGGAGAGCGGTCGAGCGTTCCGCTCGTCGGCCCGGTGGAGCCGCCTGCGCTGCACATCATGACGCTCAACATCCGGCGCCGCTTGAACGGCGTGACCTGGAGGCGGGCGGATCCCTGGCGGCACCGTGCTCCCGCTGTCCGAGCGCTGCTGCGGCAGGAGCAGCCGACCGTGGTCGGCCTACAGGAGGCGATGCCGGACCAAGCCGACGCCGTGCGCGCCGCGCTCGGCGCTGCCTACCGGTTCGTGGGGCGCGGGCACGGTCGGCGCGGCAGCGGTGAGGGCTGTCCGATCTTCTTCGACGCCGAGCGGCTCGAACTCGTGGACTGGGATCAGGCCGCGCTGTCGGATCATCCGCGCGAAGCCGGCTCCCGCTCGTGGGGCAACCTCATCCCCCGCATCGTGGTGACGGCCCGCTTCCGCGACCGCCGCACCGGGACGGCATTCACCGTGGTCAACACCCACTTGGACCCGTTCTCGCCGCGCTCGCGCGTGCGCTCGGTCGATGCGCTCCGGGCGATGGTCGGCCACGGCCCGAGCATCCTCACCGGCGATCTGAACGCGGGTGAGGGATCACGGACTCTGCGGGCGCTCCTCGATGACGGCGGGCTGCAGGATGCCTGGACCGCCGCGGCGCGCCGGCTGACGGCATCCGTCGGCACGTTCGCCGGCTACCGGGCGCCGCAGCCTTCACGGCCCCGCATCGACTGGATCGTCGTCACGCCGGACGTGCGGGTGGCGAGCGCGGGGATCAACGACTTCCGTCACGGCGGGGTGTGGCCGTCCGACCACCTGCCGGTCCAGGCGGTCGTGACCGTCGCTGCCGGCCGGGCCGCCGCGTGAAGGCGCGGTTCCTCCGGCCGCCGCACGGCGTCGCGGAGTGGACGGCCGACGCCGTGCGACTGCTCGGTCCGCTCAGCGTCGTCGCGGCATTCATCTGGTGGGCGCCGTCGGATGCGGGCATCCTGGCGCTGTCACTGCTCGCGCTGGTGGTCCCCCGGTTCGTCGGGGCGCGCCCGGCGTACGACGTCGTCTTCTGCCTCACCGTGCTCGTCGCAGCGTGGAGCAATGTGCTGCACCTCTACGAGACGGTGCCGTCCTGGGACCTCGTCGTGCACTTCGCGTGCACCGGCGCCCTTGCTGCGATGGCCTACCTCCTGCTGGCGAGGCTCGCGGTCGTACCCCTTCCTCTCGCCGCCGGCACCCGGCGGGCGACCCCGATCGTCCTCGTCACGAGCCTGGGCCTCGCCCTGAGTGCGGTGTGGGAGATGGCGGAGTGGATCGGCAGGACCTTCGTCGACCCCAGCATCTTCGTGAGCTACCAGGACACGATCGGCGACATGGCCGCGGGCGGGCTGGGCGGGTTGGTCGCCGGGCTCGTCGTCGCCCGCGTCAGGCTGCTCGAGCGGGAGTGACCTCGACGAGCCGCACGTCACGCAGCTCGCCGGCGTCGACCTCGGCGGTCATCATCGTATGCACGGGCTGACGGCGGCGATCCGTCGGCGATCCCGGGTTCAGCAGCCGCAGGCCCCCGGGCGTCTCCGTGTCCCACGGGATGTGGCTGTGGCCGAACACCAGCACCTCGGTATCGGGGAAGGCGGCCTCCATGCGCGCCTCGCGCCGCTGCGACGGCCCCGTCTCGTGCACCACGGCGAACCGCATGCCTTCGATCGTGCGCCGCGCCACCTCCGGCAGGCGGGCACGCAGGTCAGCGCCGTCGTTGTTGCCCCACACGCCGAGCACGTCGGCGTGCTGCACCAGCTCGTCGAGGACGGATGCCGCGACCCAGTCGCCCGCGTGGATCACGAGATCGGCCGCATCGGCCGCGCGCAGCACCGCATCGGGGAGCCGGCGTGCGCGCCCCGGGATGTGGGTGTCGGAGATCAGCAGCAGCCGTGTCGCCATGACCCGATTCTGCCCCGCCGGCCCTCGGAACTCACGGCCCGCTCCCAGGTTCGCGGGACCAAAAGCGGCGCGGCATCCGTTCTCCTCCTATGACGCCGCAGCCAGCGACGTCGACCCAGGAGGAATCGTGAGCAACGACTACCGCAAGACCCCCGAGGCGCTCAGCCGCCTCACCCCGACCCAGTACAGCGTCACGCAGGAGGACGGCACCGAGCCGCCCTTCCGCAACGAGTACTGGAACAACCACGAGCCCGGCATCTACGTCGACGTCGTCTCGGGCCAGCCGCTGTTCTCATCGACCGACAAGTACGACAGCGGAACCGGGTGGCCCAGCTTCACCAAGCCCATCGAGCCCGACGCCGTCGAGACCAAGAAGGACTGGAAGTTGATCCTACCGCGCACCGAGGTGCGCTCGTCGGGCGCGGGCAGCCACCTCGGCCATGTCTTCCCCGACGGCCCCCGTCAGGCGGGCGGCCTGAGATACTGCATGAACTCGGCCTCACTGCGCTTCGTGCCCGCCTCCTCGCTCGAGGACGAGGGCTACGGCGCCTACCGACACCTCTTCACCACCCAGAACCAGGAGCACGCATCATGACCAGCGGTCCCTTCGACACCGGCGAGATCACCCGCACCCCCGGCACCGAGACGGCAGTACTCGCCGGCGGCTGTTTCTGGGGCATGGAGGACCTCATCCGGCGCCAGCCCGGCGTGCTCGGCACCCGCGTCGGCTACACCGGCGGCGAGAACGCGCACGCGACCTATCGCAAGCACCCGGGGCACGCGGAGGCCGTCGAGATCGTCTTCGACCCCACCAAGACGACGTACCGCGACATCCTGGCGTTCTTCTTCCAGATCCACGACCCGTCGACCCTGAACCGCCAGGGCAACGACATCGGCTCGAGCTACCGTTCGGCGATCTTCCCGCTCTCCCCCGAGCAGGAGGAGGTCGCGCGCGAGACCATCGCCGACGTCGACGCGTCGGGACTCTGGCCGGGTAAGGCCGTGACCACCATCGAGCCCTCCGGCCCGTTCTGGGAGGCCGAGCCCGAGCACCAGGACTACCTGCTGCGCATCCCCAACGGCTACACGTGCCATTTCCCGCGTGCCGGCTGGGTGCTTCCCAAGCGCGCCGACGCCACGGCGTGATGGTGACGTCTCGAGGTTGAGCGAGCAGCTCACCGCGAGACGAGAACGGATGCCGCGACCCGACGGGTCGCGGCATCCCTCTGTCTGCCCCTCTCCCCGCTCACGACCGCCGCAGCTTGCCGACGCAGGCGGTGTATCTGAGGCTCACTGCGTCCTCTCTTCTCAGCATCGCCACGCGCGTGCGCGGCGCGAGCAGAGGAGTCGTGGTGGCTGACGCAGCGCAAGCCCCCTCGGGCACTCGATGGATCGGCGACACGTCGTGGGCGACGTGGCTGACCATCCAGGTGGCCCGCATTCCCAACACCGCGAGGTCGCGCGCCGCCGAACGCGAGCGCGCCGGCGTCAAGGAACCGGCGACCGGCCTGCTGCGCAGCGACGACGCCGACTTCCGTGCCGCAGCGCGGAAGGTCGCCGCATCGGCGCCGCGCCAGTTCGGGCGGCTCGACGAAGTGATTCTGCGCGGTCGGTTCGTGCTGCGCGGCGACGACATCGCGACACTCGACGAACTGGTCCACGAGGCGGTGCGGATCGCCGCCCATGGTTTCGCCCGCCCCGGATCGTCGGCGTCCGACATCGCGGCGCTCGATGCCCGGCTCGTCTACGCGGAAGACTTCCTGAAGCGCCGCGAAGGCGAGATCGCCCGGCGCAGATATGCGCGCGGCCTGCTCAGCGGAGTGATCCTGACCTTCGTCGCCCTGGGAGTGATCGCCGGCGGCGGTGCGGCAGTGATCACGCTCTGGCGGGGAGGTCCCATCCCGCCGGAACAGGCCGACGCCTTGCGCGACGTCCTGGTCGCCGTCGGCGCAGGCGCCGCCGGAGCGTGCGTCAGCGTCCTGCTGCGCATGCACAAGCTGAACGATCTGCCGATCGAAGTCGCGGCCGGTGGGGCCGCGCGCTACCGCATCTTCCTCGGGTGGTTCTTCGCCGCCGCCGTCGTGTTCCTGCTCAAGAGCGGGATCCTTGCGGCCACGGTGTTCGTCATCCCCGACGGCCGCGTCGAGAGCTGGTTCTTCTGGGGCTCGGTGGGCTTCCTGGCGGGGTTCAACGAGCGCTGGGCGACCAATCTCATCTCGCGCAGTCCCCGCGACGGCGCCGAGACGCCTCCGGCCACCGGAAAGGCCTCGGGTGCGGCGACGTCTCCGGCGGGCGGATCTGCGGACGGCCACGAGACCTAGGCCGCACCCCATCACGCTCCACTCCACAGCTCGGTCACCCACGCGTCGCCGCCGCACAGACGGCCGTGCTACCCTGGAACGCCCGATCGGGCTGTTTTGTCGACATCCTCTGCCATCAACGAGGAATGCAGAGCTTCCGACGTCCACCGCCGAGTGCGGTTTCACTCCCATCGATTTCCGTGCCTCTTCCGCCTCGCGGACGCGCACCTTCTGAAAGAACTTTTGACCTCCGTCACTTCCACCGCAGCACCGGCACAACTCCTGCTCGACTGGCACCAGGCCGACGCCGACGTCTTCGTCGCGACCGCCGCCGGCGAGTACGCGGGATTCGTCGCTGTCGGCTCCCACGGCTTCGAGGCGCAGAGCGCCCTCGGATCCCCCCTCGGCGTGCACTCCACGCACCCGCAGGCATCCGCGGCGGTCGCCGCGTCGTTCGCCTCGCACACCGTCTCCCCCGCGCCTCACGCGCGGCTCACACGTCCACTGCGCGCTCGCGCGAGTGGCACCCGCGGCCGTTCACACGGCCCACGAAAAAGAAGGAAAGACACGATGGCCACTGGCACCGTGAAATGGTTCAACTCCGAGAAGGGCTACGGCTTCATCGCCCCCGACGACGGTTCGGCCGACCTCTTCGCGCACTTCAGCGCGATCACCGGCGAGGGCTTCAAGGAGCTCCGCGAGGACCAGAAGGTCGAATTCGACGCCGAGCGTGGCCCGAAGGGCATGCAGGCCGCCAACATCCGGCCGCTTTGATCTGTCGTCAGCCGGGGCCGATCACTTCGGCCCCGGCTGACCGCCGACAGTCTTCCTGCCCTCACCCGGCCGGATCGGCAGGCTGAGCCTGCTCGACCGGCTGACGCAGGATCGTCCGCTGCCGCTCGGGAGCCGAGCGCCGCGGATCGGTGAGATAGATCTCGTGATGCAGCCCGCGCATGCGCAGGCCCGCCCCCGGGATGAACCGGCTGTGCATCTCGTCGAGCACCGGCGCCTCGTCGTCGTACGAGCCCACGTGGAGCGTCTGCACGCACGTGCCCTCCGCCAGCTCCGTCATCCGCAGCCGATCGATGGCCACTGAACCGCTCTTCGCGGCCGCCGCGTCCCGCGCTCGCTCGAAATGGGCGGTGCCGATCCATTCCGGGACGAGGCTCATCATCGTCCAGCTCCAGCGCGACTTGTCCCGTTGAGTCGTGAAGGTCGCCATGTCATCGGACCACCACAGTCCTTCGAGCGGCATCACGACGTAGTCCCGATCCAGCTCCGTCTTGCTCAGGAACTTCAGCGTGTAGGCGACGGAGAACACCGCGGCAACCGCCTCCGCGTACGCCTCCGCCGTGTTCGGATCTCCGTGACCGTCGACCGTGAGGTACCGCATCGCCGGCACGTCGACGATCTCGAACGACCCCCGCGGAGCCTTGTACGCGGGGATCGACTTCTTGAGATCGACCTTGCTCACGACGCGCCGTCGGCCGACGTCGCCTGCCCACCGCTCGACGACTCCGACTTGCGTCCGCCCGCCTCGAGCACGTCGCCCGCGGGCAGCTCCTGGTGGCCGCCGAACTGCAGTCGCATGGCCGAGAGCACCTGGTTGGCGAACTGGTCCTCGCCGCGCGATGCGAAGCGTTCGAAGAGGGATGCTGCGAGCACCGGCGCCGGAACCCCCGTGTCGACGGCGGCCTTGACGGTCCAGCGCCCCTCGCCCGAGTCCGACACACGGCCCGCCAGCCCTTCGAGCGTCGGGTTGCCCTGGAGCGCGGCAGCGGTCAGGTCGAGCAGCCACGACGAGATCACGGATCCGCGCCGCCACAGCTCGGCGACCTTCGGGGTGTCGATCGTGAACTGATAGAACTCCGGCTCCTCGAGCGGGGCGACCTCGGCCGAGTGCTCCGCCTCCTGGATCCCGGCATCCGCGTGCTCGAGGATGTTCAGGCCCTCCGCGAGCGCCGCCATGACCCCGTACTCGATACCGTTGTGGACCATCTTCACGAAGTGTCCCGCACCGGAGGGCCCGCAGTGCAGGTAGCCGAGCTCTTCGGGCGCGAAGTCGCCGGCGCGCCCGGGCGTGCGTCCGACCTCACCGCTGCCGGGAGCGATCGTCCGCAGGATCGGCTCGATCCGCTGGAACGCCTCGTCAGGCCCGCCCACCATCAGGCAGTAGCCGCGCTCGAGGCCGAAGACGCCGCCGCTCGTTCCCACGTCGACGTAGTGGATGCCGCTGTCCTTCAACGCCGCCGCGCGACGGACGTCGTCGCGATAGTTGGAGTTGCCGCCGTCGATGATGATGTCGCCCGGCTCGAGCAGTGCGGCCACCTCGTCGACGACTCTGCCGGTCAGTCCCGCGGGGATCATCAGCCAGATCGCTCGCGGCGCCTCGAGCTGCGAGACGAGTTCGCCCAGGTCGCCGGCGCCGACGGCGCCCTCCGTCACGAGGCCGGCGACGGCATCCGTGCTCACGTCGTAGACGACGCACTCGTGGTCGTCCCGCATCAGCCGCCGGACGATGTTGCCGCCCATCCGGCCGAGGCCCACCATTCCCAGCTGCATCTCCGCTCCTCCGCTCGTCTGTCGGGTCGGCGCTCGACCGCCCTCCCGGCAGTCTAGGCAGGAGCGGCGCCGGACCGGCCGCCGCATGCTGCCGGCTCCGCGAGGAACGGATGCCGCGACAGCCGCGCCTCTCGCGTGTGGCGCCGCTCGCGTGCGGCGCCGGTGGAGCCGGTCAGGGCGTCGGCGAACCGCCGGTCACGGCGAGCGTCTCACCGGCGACGTAGCTGGACTCCGCGGACGCGAGGAACACGTAGGCCGGAGCGAGCTCGGCCGGCTGGCCCGCGCGGCCCAGTGGCGTCTGCTCGCCGAAGCTCTCGATCTTCTCCGGGGGCTGTCCGTCCGTGACCTGCAGCGGGGTCCAGATGGGTCCGGGCGCGACGGCGTTCACGCGGATCCCCTTCGGAGCGAGCTGCTGCGCCAGCGCCTTGGTGAAAGCGTTGATGGTCGCCTTCGTCGCGGCGTAATCGACGAGGATCTCGGAGGGCTGGTAGGCCTGAATCGAGGTGGTGTTGATGATGGTGGAGCCGGGCGTCAGGTGCGGGAGCGCGGCCTTGGTGATCCAGAACATCGCGTACACGTTCGTCTTGAAAGTGTCGTCGAACTGCTCGTCGTCGAGAGTCGTCAGATCTTCGTTGAAGATCTGCTTCCCGCCGTTGTTCACGACGATGTCGAGACCCCCGAGCCCGTCGACGGCGCGCTCGACGAGCTCGCGGCAGTACTCCGGATCGCGCAGATCGCCGGGCAGCGTCAGCGCCGTGACGCCGGCATCCTGGATGAGACCGGCGATGCGCTGCGCGTCCTTCTCCTCCTCGGGCAGATACGACATCGCCACGTCTGCGCCCTCCCGGGCGAACGCGATGGCGGTCGCCGCGCCGATGCCGGAGTCGGCGCCGGTGATGAGCGCCTTGCGACCGGCGAGGCGGCCGGACCCGCGATAGGTCTCCTCGCCCAGATCGGCTGCGGGTTCGAGCTCGGCATCGAGGCCGGGCTCCGGCTGATGCTGCTTCTTCGGATCGAAGCCGGCATACATCTCAGCGGGATTGGTGAACGTGTACTGGTCGCGCTTGTCGGTAGCCATGCCGTCACGCTAGGCAGAGCGCGCGGCGCACGTCGCGGGGTTGCGCGTACACGGAAGATTCGTTAGGCGGGGTCGGGCATCCGACCAGGCCGCATGTCGACCGGACTCAGTCGCGCGGGCCGCGACCCCCGGAGAAGCCCGCGAACAGCGCATGCAGCAGTGGCAGCAGGGAGGCGATCATCAGGACGGTGCCGATCGTGAGGTCCTCCGCACGCAGCACCGAACCGCTGATCAGCAGTCCGGCGAACAGCACGGCCGAGACGACGCGGCGGCCCATCCGCTCGAGCCGCTTCAGCCACCTGTCGAGCTTCGGCACGTCGGCGACGAGCCGCCCGTCCTCGATGCGCGTGACCATGTCGTCGAGCCGTCGCGGCAGGCGTGCGACCACACCGGCCATCGACGTCGCCTCCCGCACGACGGCTCTTCCCACGTTGCCGCGCTCGTCTCGCAGCAGGCGATCGGCATACGGCTCGACGGCATCCCACACGTTGAAGGACGGGTCGAGCGAACTGCACATCCCGCTCGTCAGCGAGACCGCACGGATGATCAGCAGGAAGTTCTCCGGCAGCTGGAACGGCAGCGACCGGACGACATCGCCGAACTCCTTGGCGAAGTCCCGGAACTCGCGCGGGTCGACCTTCTGCAGCTCGGCGAAGCCCATTCCCCCGAACCGGGCGAACAGCGCGGTCATGGCCCGCTCGAGCTCGATGGTGTCTGCGGAGGGCAGCAGCACGCCCACCGCACGGATGCTGTCGATCATCTGCCCGGTGTTGCGTGACGCGACCGCGATCACCAGCTGCTGCAGACTGTGCCGCAGCGTGTCGGGCACCTCGCCCATCATCCCGAAGTCGATGAACGTGAGCGTCCACGGATGACGGGTGTCGCCGACGGGACGCGCGACCGGGGTGACGAAGATGTTGCCCGGATGCGGGTCGGCGTGGAAGAAGCCCCGCAGGAACAGCTGGTCGAACATGACGTCGGCGAACTCCACCGCCACCGCAGCGGGATCGATTCCTGCGGCCCGCAGCCCCTCGATGTCGTTGATCTTGATCGCGGTGACGTCCTGGAGTGTCAGGACGCGGCGCGTGGTGCGCTCCCATGCGATCTCGGGGGCGGCGACGCGGGCGTCGCCGGCGACGTCTACCGCGAACCGTTCGGCGTTCTGCGCCTCGTGGAGGTAGTCGATCTCCTCGCGACTGGTGTGCGCGAACTCCTCGACGAGCTGCGGCAGATCCACGTGGTCGCGCACGATCTTCACGCGGCTGAGCCAGCCGGCCACCCGCCGGAGCGCCGCGAGGTCGACGTCCACGATCGCCTCGATGCCCGGCCGCTGCACCTTGATGACGACGTCGGCGAACCCTGTCTCGAGAGCGTCGGTGGGCGTCAGCCGGGCACGATGCGCCTGACCGAGGGATGCCGCGGCGACGGGTGTCTCATCCACCCACTCGAACGCACGGCTCAGCGGCACGCCCAGCTCCGTCTCGGCGAGCTCGCGGATGGCCGGGAACGCGACAGGAGGCACCTCGTCCTGCAGGCCCTCCAGCTCCTTCGTGATCTCGGGCGGCAGCACGTCGAGCCGGGACGACAGGAACTGGCCGACCTTGATCATGAGCCCGCCGTACTGGACCGCGAGGACGTGGAAACGTCGCGCGATGGTGCGCAGTCGGCGCGTGCGTCCGCGGGCGGCGAGCGCGCCCAGCCCGAACCGCGGCAGGACCAGCTCGAACCACCACGCCTGGACCATGTAGCGCCCGGCGAACCGCAGGATCCGGCGATAGCGGGCGCGCGGGTTCGCGACGTCGGCCATCGAAGCTCCTCGGCGGTGCGGATCGGGTGATCAGGGATGCCTGCGCTCCCGGTCGCCCGGGATCGCCGACCCCGCCGACACCGTGCGCGCCGGTAGACGTCGTGCGCCGGCGCCCGGCCGGCCCGTCAGTCCTGGGCGAGGATCGAGTAGAGCTTACGCCGCGCCTCGTCGAGCACCTCGACGGCCTGCGCCACCTGTTCGGGCGTGCCGCCACGGCCGACCTGAGCGGCGGCCTGCGCGAGCTTCGCACCCGCCTTCGGCAGGGCGCTGGTGCGCCCCGTGTCGCGGGATCCGAAGGCCTCCCAGGGAGCGGACTGGCCGTCGGCGGCCGCGGCCTCGGTGCGGCCGGCCTCGGTGAGCGAGTAGGTCTTCTTGCCGTTCGACTCCTCCGCCGCCACCAGGCCCTCGTCCGCGAGGAGCTGGAGCGTCGGATAGACCGATCCCGGGCTGGGCTTCCACGCGCCGTCGCTGCGCGCCTCGATCTCCTGGATGATCTGGTACCCGTGCATGGGCTTCTCGGCGAGGATCGCGAGGACCGCGGCCCGCACGTCGCCGCGGCCGACGCGCGGGGAGAACCCGCGCTCGAAGGCATCCTTCAACTGGTCCATGGCATCCCACAGACTGCCGGGCAGACCCGCGCCCGCGCCCTGACCTCCTGGACGTGAACCGAATCCGGGGAACGAACCGCTCATGACGACCTCCTGAACGAGTGTGTGCCGATATGCCGACGATACCTAGCGATATATCGCTGAGCAAGGGAGCAGGCTGGGCGTTCGCTGTCAGATCGGTGGCGGATGCCGCGATCGCACGAGGCGCCGCCCGAGCCGTCACCACCCCAGCGAGCCGCGTTCGCCCTTGAACGGCCCCACGATCTCGGGCGTGATCCATCCGCCGTAGAACCGCCCCGGCTGGGGCATCACCTCGACGCTGTCGACCGTGCACAGGTCCATGTCGCGCGCGTAGACCGCCACCCGACCGTCGAGTGACTCGAACCCCGCGGCGGGACGGGGGTAGGTCCACGCGGCCCGCGGACGCAGCTGTCCCCCGCCGCTGACGTCGAAGTATCGGGCGCTCCCCTTGAACTCGCAGTACGACGATCCCTCGCCCGACGTCAGCGCGCCGTCGGCGAACGCGGAGATCGGCAGGTAGTAGACCGGCGGGTGGCTCGTCTCGAGGACGCGCACGACGTCGTCGGTGTCGACGATCGCCTCGTCGCCGAGCCGGATCAGCACGCGCCGCGCGACCCTCTCGACCCGGGGCGGACGCGGATAGTCCCAGACGGATTCTTGACCGGGACCGACCGGTGATGGCTCGGGCCGCATACGCCACCTCCTGAGGAGCAAGGGTTGGGCGGCAAGGGTACCTCTCGCGACGGCCACCCACCTGCGAGCGACCCTGTCAAGGGCTCGCGGGGAACCTCGCGGGTTCCGTAGCGTGCCGAGCGACGCGAAAGGAATCGACATGCTCCGCGCACTCGCACTGAACTGCACCCTCAAGCCCTCCCCCGATGCCTCCAGCGGCGAACTGCTCGCACAGCAGGTTCTCGACGCGCTGGCCGAGCACGACGTCACCGGCGAACAGGTCCGCGTCGTCGACTTCGACGTGCGGCCGGGCGTGCAGGCGGACATGGGCAACGGCGACCAGTGGCCTCGGATCCGCGAGAAGGTGCTCGCCAGCGACATCCTCGTCTTCGCCACACCGACGTGGATGGGGCACCTGTCGAGCGTCGCGCAGCGGGTGCTCGAGCGCCTCGACGCCGAGCTGTCGGAGACCGACGACGAGGGCCGTGCGATCCTCGCGGGCAAGGTCGCTGTGACCGTCGTGGTGGGCAACGAGGACGGCGCGCACGCGATCACCGCTGACCTCTACCAGGCTCTCGGCGACGTCGGTTTCACGATCCCCTCGCAGGGCGGGGTGTACTGGAACGGCGAGGCGATGCAGACGACCGACTACAAGGACCTGCCTCAGACGCCCGAGAAGGTCGCGTCGACCACGGCGACCCTCGCCCGCAACGCCGCGCATCTCGCGAAGCTCCTCAAGGAGCGCCCGTACCCGGCGCCGCCGCAGTGATGCGGCAGTGACGGCACCCTGACGACGTACGGCGCGCTGCGCTCAGCGCCCGTACTCCTCCAGCCAGCGGAGCCACACCTCGCTGATCGTCGGGTACGACGGCACCGCGTGCCAGAGGCGCTCGATCGGCACCTCGCCGACGATGGCGATCGTCGCCGCGTGGAGCATCTCGCCCACGTCCTGCCCGACGAACGTCGCGCCCACGAGCACGCGCCGCTTCTCGTCGACGATCGCCCGCGCGCGCCCCCGGTAGTCGTCGGCCAGCTCGCTGGAGCCGGCGAGCCACGAGAGGTCGTAGTCGATGACACGGATGTCGAGGCCTGCCGCCCGTGCCGACTCCTCGGTGTGGCCGATCGCGGCCACCTCCGGATCCGTGAAGACCACCTGCGGCACGGCGGCATGGTCGGCGGTCGCGACGTGCGCACCCCAGGGTGCGTCGTCGATGTCCCGCGCACGTGCACGTGCAGCGATGACATCTCCCGCCGCGCGCCCCTGGTACTTGCCCTGGTGGGTGAGCAGTGCGCGGTGATTGACGTCGCCGACCGCGTAGAGCCAGTCCACCCCGCGGACGCGCAGCGTGTCGTCGACGTCGAGCCAGGAACCCGGCTGGAGTCCCACGACCTCGAGGCCGATGTCGGAGGTGCGCGGCACGCGACCTGTGGCGACGAGCACCTCCGCCGCTCGCACCTCCGAGCCGTCCGACAGCGACAGCACGACCTCGCCGTTCCCGCCGCCGTCGGTGTCACTGTCGCGTGAGACTTTCTCCACCTCGACACCGGTGCGCACCTCAGCCCCCGCGTCGGCCAGCGCCTTCGCGACCGCCTCTCCGGCGAACCGCTCGACGCCGCGCAGCAAGCCCGACCGCGCGACCACGGTGACCGTCGTGCCGAAGGAGGTGAAGAGCGTCGCCATCTCGCTGCCGACGACGCCTCCGCCGAGCACCGCCAGCGACGAGGGAACGTCGCGGACCCCGGTGGCTTCCCGACTGGTCCACGGCTGCGCCTCCCGCAGACCCGGGATGTCGGGGAGCAGCGCCGCCGATCCCGTCGAGATGGCGACCGCATGACGGGCGGTCAAGACGGTCTCCCCGCCGTCGGCGTCGGTGACGGTGACCTCCCGCTCACCGGTGAGCCGCCCGTGCCCGCGCACCAGATCGATGCCCGCGCCGTGCAGCCAGTCGACCTGAGAGGTGTCGTCCCAGTGGTGCACGAGCTCGTCGCGGCGCACCAGGGTGGCGGCGACATCGACGGTGCCCGTCACCGCCGCGGCGGCCCCCCTCACGCGGCGGGCTGCGCTCAGAGCCGCACCCGCCCGCAGCATCGCCTTCGAGGGGATGCAGGCCCAGTACGAGCATTCGCCGCCCACGAGCTCGCTCTCCACCACGACGACCGACAGGCCGCCCTGCGTCGCCCGGTCGGCGACGTTCTCGCCGACGGGGCCGGCTCCGATGACGATGAGGTCGTACTCCCGAGAAGTCATGCGCCCCAACGTAGCCTCGTCCCGCGACACAGGCGACACGGTGGCCCCGCGCGCGGCGGGCGACGAGCATAGCGGAGTTCGCGGCATCCGTCGCCTCCGTCATCATGTCGGCGGCGTGTGGTTATGTGGGAACCCCGGCCGAAAGGGCAGCATGGCGATCGAATTCCGCGGGGTCTCGAAGCGTTATCCCGATGGCACCGTCGCCGTCGACGACTTCAGCGTGCTCATTCCCGCGCACAAGACCACCGTGCTCGTCGGCTCATCAGGGAGCGGCAAGACCACACTGCTGCGCATGATCAATCGACTGGTCGAGCCCACGAGCGGCGTCATCACGATCGATGACGAGCCGATCTCGGGCCGCGACCCGGTGGCTCTGCGCCGGGGCATCGGCTACGTCCTGCAGAACGCGGGACTCCTCCCCCACTTCTCGGTCGTCGACAACATCGCGACAGTCCCGGTGCTGAGCGGCGTCTCTCGCGCCAAGGCCCGCGCCGACGCGCTCGAGCTGATGGACGTCGTCGGGCTCGAGCGCGGGCTGGCGAAGCGCTACCCGAGCCAGCTCTCGGGCGGTCAGCAGCAGCGCGTGGGGGTCGCGCGGGCGCTGGCAGTCGACCCGAACATCCTGCTGATGGACGAGCCGTTCGGTGCCGTCGACCCCATCGTGCGCCGAGAGCTGCAGACCGAGACGCTGCGGCTGCAGGGCGAGCTCGACAAGACGATCGTCTTCGTCACCCACGACATCGACGAGGCCTTCCTGCTCGGCGACCAGGTGGTGATCCTCGAGAAGGGTGCGCGCGTCGCCCAGATCGGCACCCCGAGCGAGATCATCGAGAACCCGGCGAGCGACTTCGTCGCCGACTTCATCGGGGTGGAGCGCGGCGCGCGGGCGCTGCGCGCCAAGCAGACGGCGCACGGCACGGTGCTCGTCGACACGGCCGGGCGCACGCAGGGAGTCCTCGTGGAGGATGAGCCGTGAACTGGGTTCTCGACAATCTGGACCTGATCGGCGCGCTCACGGTCGACCACCTGCGTCAGAGTGCGGTGGCGATCGCCGCGGGGTTCGTGCTGTCGATCCCGCTCGGGTGGCTGGCGTTCCGCTACACGAAGCTCCGCGGGACGGTGCTGACGGTGATCGGTCTGCTGTACACGATCCCTTCCTTCGCCCTGTTCGCTCTGCTGTCGCTGTTCGGCGTGCCGTACCTGTCGGAGCTGAACCTCGTCATCGCATTGACGATCTACGCGGTAGCTATCATGACGCGCTCGGTGACCGACGGGCTCGCGTCCGTCGACCCGGTGACGCGGTCCGCCGCGGTCGCCGTCGGCTTCGGTGCCTGGCGAAGGTTCTGGACCGTGGACTTCCCCCTCGCGGGCCCCGTCGTGCTCGCGGGACTGCGGGTGACGGCGATGTCCACGATCTCCCTCGCGACCGTCGGCGCCCTCATCGGCGTCGAGAACCTCGGCTACCTCTTCACGAACGGTTCGCAGCGTCGCATCGTCGCCGAAGTCTTCGCGGGCGTCGTGGCCGTCGTGGTGATCGCCGTGGTGATCGACGGGCTGCTCATGCTGGCCGGGCGCGCGCTCATGCCGTGGACGCGGCGTGCCACTCTGCCGCGCGCGGCCCGGCTCCGGGCGGTGGCGGCATGAACGTCCTCGCCGAAGCATTCGCCTGGATCTTCTCGCCTGCCCGGCTGACGGGCGCGCTGCCCTTGCCGACGGCGATCGCCCAGCACCTCGCGTTCACCTTCGGCTCCGTGGCCATCGCCGCGGTCATCGCGATCCCGATCGGCTGGCTGATCGGACACACCGGCAGAGGTCGCGAACTCGCCGTGTTCCTCTCAGGGGCGGCTCGAGCCCTTCCCGCTCTCGGCCTCGTCGTGCTGTTGAGTCTGCTGCTCGGCGTGGCGTTCAAGACAGAGGCGGCGGTGGCCACGTTCGTCGTCCTCGCCATCCCCTCGGTGCTCGCCGGTGCGTACGCCGGCATCGAGGCGATCGAGCGGACGGTGATCGACGCCGGCCGCGCGATGGGAATGACCCAGTGGCAGATCCTGTTCCGGATCGAGATGCCACTCGGACTCTCGCTCCTCATCGGCGGACTTCGGTCCGCCACGCTGCAGGTGGTCGCCACGGTGACCATCGGCGCCTACATCGGTGTGGGCGGGCTCGGCTACTACATCGTGCAAGGCATCGCGCTGCGCGACTTCCCCGAGATCCTCGGAGCCTCCATCGTCGTGGTCGCACTCGCTCTCGTGCTCGACGGGCTCTTCGCCCTCCTCGCCCGCTTCGCCGTCCCGCGGACGGAGGGCCCCCGCATCCGTCCGGCGGCGAGCGCACCCGCTCTCGCCCGCGCGCCGCAGTTCTCCCGCTGATATCCCCACCCACCACACCGGAGGTAACGAAATGTCCACAGCACGCATGCGCCTGACCGCGGCGCTCGCGGGGACCGCGATCGCGGCGCTCGCTCTCGCCGGCTGCGCTTCCAGCGACCCGCTCAGCGGCGACAGCACCGATGGCGGCGACACCGGCGACTCGTCGACGATCGTCATCGGCTCGCAGGCCTACTACTCCAACGAGATCATCGCCGAGATCTACGCGCAGGCGCTCGAAGCCGGCGGCTTCACGGTTGAGCGCAACTTCAACATCGGCCAGCGGGATGCCTACATGCCGGCTCTCGAGGACGGCGAGATCGACCTGTTCCCCGAGTACACCGGCAACCTGCTGCAGTACTTCGAGCCCGACACCACCGCGACCACGTCGGACGATGTCTACGCGGCGCTCCAGGAGGCGCTGCCCGACGGGCTGACGGTCCTCGACCAGTCGTCGGCGACCGACCAGGACTCGTACAACGTCACCGCCGCCTTCGCCGAGGAGAACGGGCTCACCTCCATCGCCGATCTCGCCGGCATCGACGGTCTGGTGCTGGGAGGCGCGCCCGAACTCGAAGAGCGTCCCTACGGCCCGAGCGGGCTCGAGGAGGTCTACGGCGTCACCGTGTCGTTCCAGGCCACCGCCGACACCACCGTCGACGAGCTGGTCGCCGGGAACATCCAGATCGCCAACGTGTACAGCGCCGACCCGCGCATCAAGACGGAGGACCTGGTGACGCTGGAAGACCCGAAGGGGCTCTTCCTCGCGTCGAACGTCGTGCCGGTCGTGAACGCCGACATCGCCGATGAGATCGCCGACGTCATCAACGCGGTGAGCGCCGCCTTGACGCCCGAGGGTCTCGTGGCGCTCAACGTCGAATCGACGGAGGACGAGCGCTCCCCCGAGGACATCGCTGCGGACTGGCTCGCCGACAACGGCCTGAACTGACCGTCGCGCCGACCGACGGACGGCGCCTCCCGCTCTGCCTCTGCGGCACGACGGGAGGCGCCGTCTTCTTTCCGCCGGTGCGTGCGAACGCGGAACCACCCGGTCTTTTCGCTAGGTTGGGGCAGACGCAGGAGAACAGGAGCCTCATGTCCGACCCCCTCCCGCCGCAACCCGCAGGTGACGAGCGCACGGCCGATGCACCGCCGCCGGCGCGGCCGTATACCGCGGTCGCACCCGACGCCCCCCAGTACGCGCTCCCTGCCTACGCCATCCCCACCTACGCCATCCCCGCCTCGGCGACTGCGCCGACCGCCGGCGCGGCATCCTCGCGCCCAGCCACCCCGCCGCCCGGCCACGCGTACGTCACCCCCACCGCGTACGCCCTGCCGCCGTACGCTCGCCACCCCGTGGCCGCGCCCCCGGCCTACCCGGGATCGCCCTCCTTCGCCACGCCGCCCGGCGGCGTCCCGCCCGTCGGTGCCGTGCCCGGCGGCGCCTTGCCCGGCGGCGCCGGGCCGGGAGGCATCGACACCCGACCGAAGGCGCTCGCGATCATCGCGCTCGTCGTGGCGGGCGCCGGAGTCCTCACTGCGATCGTCGCTGCGGCCGCCGGCTCATGGACAAGCGGTGCGCTGTCGCCCCTGCTGCTGTCCGTCGCATTCGTCCTCTCGTTGATCGCACTGATCAGCAGGAGACAGGGTGGGAAGGGCTTCGGGTTCGCGGCGCTCGGGATCTCGATCGTCGGCGGCGTCCTGGCCGTCGTGCTCGCGGTGGCGGCGATCGTGGGATCATTCGCCGGTTCCTCCGACGTCGGGGCGGGACCGTACGAGGACGACTACGAGGAGTACGTCGTTCCCGGCATCACCGCCCCCGGAACCGACGGGCAGCCCGATTCCGGAGCGCAATTCGCGGCTCCCGTGCAGCCGACGGTCGCCGAGACCGCCTTCGGTAAGGACTACGACGACGTCTGGTGGTACGCCGTGGTGATCGACAACCCCAACCCGGACTACGTCTTCGACTCGTATGTCGAGGTCATCGCCTATGCCGAAGACGGGTCGACGCTCGGGTCAGCTCCCGGCTACGCCATGCTGCTGTCCGGCCGCACCGCCGTGGTCGGCTACTTCTTCGACATGGGCGACGCGCAGATCGCCAGCGTCGACGTCGACCTGCCCGCCGCGTCGGAGGCGACGCTGTCGCCCGCCGACGAAACCGGGTCCTTCGCCGTCGAGCAGGTGACCGGGCCGGTCGGTTCCGGGGGGCCCGCCGAGGTGTCCGGAACGGTCAGCGCGCACTTCGCCGACGACCAGGAGTATGTCGCCGTCGCGGTGCTCGCCCGCGCGGCCGACGGCACCATCGCCGCGGCGACGACCACCTACGTCGACGCGGTTCCCGGCGACGGCACGCCGGTGTCGTTCGATGCCTGGTTCGACGAGCTCCCGCCCGACGCCGCCCTGGAGGCCTTCGCCCATCGCTGACGGCGACGTACGCTGTCGTCATGGACATGGGCGGCGTCACGGTGTGGGGGTTCCTCACGGCCGCGGTCGCCCTGCCGGTGTACTTCCTGTGGTTCGCGATCGACACACGTCGCCGGCGGAGCCGGGGCGAAGCGCCCTCGCACTCGTCGGGAGGACTGCTCGGCATCGACGAGTTCTTCCACCCGACGGCCGAGAACGCTCGCGCCGTGTGGGAGGCGGAACAGATCACTCCCGCTCCCGCACCGACCCCCGGCGACGGCCCCGGCGTGATCGACGGCAACCGGATCGTGATCGAGACGGGCCTCCGCAAGACCACGTGACCGCCGGGGCCCCGCGCTCCCGTCGGAGCGGGGCGCCCAGCATCCGTTCACTCCCCGGGCACGGGACCCGCATTGCGGCATCACCCCGCTTGCGTCCTCCCGCTGGCGTCGTGAGCGGAGGAGATGGGAGGAGCGGAGGACCGTTGAGGGTTGAAACCTCCTCCCCTCGTCACATCTCCTCCCCCGGTGACGTCCGCCCTCAGCGCTGACGCGCGCGGCGCACGACGGCAGCGATCACGCGCCACCCGACCAGGCCGACGAGCAGCGTCACGGAGGCGACGATGATGAACGGGAGTGCCGTGCCCTGACCGGTCGCCGCGCGCAGCAGCATCCCTCCGCCCACGGTGATCGCCCACACGCCGAGACCGGTTCGCACGGGTGCGGCGGGTGCCCGCCACGCGAGCGTGACGAGCCAGCCGGCCGCGAGGCCCGCGAGGAAGGGCCACGCCGTCTGCCAGAGGCCGCCCCACACGTCGGAGTCATGGCTGGCACGTCCGACAGCGGCGAACGCGACCACGAGCACCACGTCGATCGCGAGCGCGAGTGCCACCGTTCGTCCGCTCGGGCGCGCGCCTGCGGCGGCTCTCGACCCGGAGGTCATACGAGCACCTCGCGGCGGGGGGTCAGCGCCGGCGTGAGCGCTTCGCGCTCGTCGAACACGAAGCAGTCCCCGCTCCAGTGGTCACCGCCGACCTGCTCGAAGTATCCGAGGATGCCGCCGTCCAGCTGGTACGCCTGCACGCCGGCCCCGCGCAGGTAGATCGCCGCCTTCTCGCAGCGGATGCCGCCGGTGCAGTAGCTCACCACGGTCTTGCCGTCGAGGTCCGCTGCAGCGGCGGCCACGGCATCCGGGAACTGGGTGAACCGCTCGAGGCGCCAGTCCAGGGCGCCGTCGAACGAGCCGTAGTCGACCTCGAACGCGTTGCGCGTGTCGAGCAGCACGACCTCGCGTCCCTCGTCGTCTCGTCCCCGCTCGAGCCAGCGCCGCAGCGTCTCGGGTGCGACCGCGGGCGCGCGATCCGCCTCGGGACGGATCGTGGGGTGATCCATGCGGATGATCTCGCGCTTCACCTTGACCAGCATCCTGCCGAACGGCTGCGCAGCGGACCAGCTCTCCTTCGTCGTCAGCGCGGCGAAGCGCGAGTCGGCCCGAAGTTCGGCGACGAAGCCGCGCAGGGAGACGGCATCCCCCGCCAGGAACAGATTGATCCCCTCTTCGGCCAGGAGGATGGTGCCCTTCAGCCCCGCGGCGACCGCCTGATCGCTCAGCCTCGGCCGCAGCGCGGGAGCGTCGGCGATGTGCGTGAACAGATACGCCGAGATGTTGAGAACGGATGCCACCCCTCCACCCTACGGACGCCGCAGAGGTCCTCCGCACGCGCGGTTACTTCCGAGCCGGTTCGACGTCAAGGGGCTCGCAGCGCGAGCCCGGCCGCAGGAGTGTGGGGGTGGAGAGGCGGACCACGCCACGACCCTCATTGGAGGAGCTATGACCGACCCCACGATCCCGGAGCCCCTGCCCGATCAGACCCCGCCGGGTGAGGCTCCCGCCGGGCCCAGCGCGCCCGGCCCGGACTCCCCCGCGCCGCAGCCGAGCGAGCCTCCGGCTCCGTGGCCCGAAGAGCCGCTCGCGCCGCATCCCGAGGAGCCGCCGTTCCCGCAGACGCCGGAAGCACCGGAGTCGCCGATCCCGTAGGCCGGCGTCCGCAGTCCACCACGGCGTGCTGGCGCGCCGACCCGCGCCGGCGGCGCGGCGAGGCGGCGCTCCGACCCTTCCGGCGTCGCGGCGAGGCGGCACTCACGCCCGCACGGCGTCCGCGCGGTCCCGCAGCATCTTCTCGGCGATCGCCCACATCCGCGCACCGGCCGCGGGGTCGGCGAGGCGTCGGTACGGTCGCACGGCCTCCGCTGCGCCACCGAAGTGCATCACGCCCGACGGTCCGAAGAAGCCTGGCGGCGCTGTGCGGGGTTCCGCGTCCGTCACTGCGGCGCGCAGGGCCGGCTGCGCCGCCTGTGTAGGGGTGTTGCCCAGGCGCAGCGCGAGTCGCCGCCCGGCATCGCTGCGCTGACGTGCACGCATCGCCGGTGCGATCCCCGTGTCGGGCACCACGCCGGGATGACTGAGCTGCACCGAGATACCCCATCCCGCGGCGGCCGATCGACGGGCGAGCTCGTAGGCGAACAGCCCCAGCGCCGCCTTCGACGCACCGTAGGCCCGCAGCGGCGAGTAGCGGCGCTCGCTCTGCAGGTCGTTCCAGTCCGGCCGGGCGACGGCTGCCGCGAGGCTCAGCTGCACGACGACACGTGTGCCGTGCTCCTGCAGCAGGGGCAGCAGCGCCGTGGTCAGTGCGAAGTGCCCGAGGAAGTTCGTCTGGAAGTGCAGCTCGAAACCGTCGGGGCTCACGTGGCGTTCGGCGTCGCCGAGAAGCACGATCCCCGCATTGAGAACGACGATGTCCAGCGGTGCCCGCTCGGCGCTCAGGGCTGCGGCGAGCGCATCGACCGACGCCAGGCGCGCAAGGTCGAGATCGCGAAGACTCACCCGGACGTCGGGCGCGCCGGCGCGGATCATGTCGATCACCCGCGCTCCCTTATCGCGATTGCGCACGGGAAGCACCAGATCCGCGCCGGCACCGGCGAGTCCGCGCGCGATCTCGACGCCCACGCCGTCGCTCGCGCCGGTCACGAGTGCCGTCCGCCCGCGCAGATCCGGCAGTGCCACCTGCGACGCGCGTGTGCGAGACATGGGCTCTCCGATCGTCTTCCGTCTGGGAGGAGGAGGAGGAGTGGGTGGCGCTGATACGCACGCCACGCCGACCTGCCCCGCCCCATCGTGACGCGGTGGGCGGCCTCGCGCTAGAAGAGTGCCGGCAGCCGCGGAACGCCGGCCTCGACCGCGCGGCCCGCGTCGAGCAGGATGTCCTCGCCCCAGAGCGGGCCGATGAGCTGCACCCCGGTCGGCATGCCGTCCTCGCCGAGCCCCGTCGGCAGCGCGAGTGCGGGCAGCCCGAGGAAGTTCGCCGCGACGGTGAGCCAGAGGTCCCGCCATGCTCGATCGGCGGGCTCGCTTCCGCCGAGGTCGTAGTCCGGTCCGCGCAGGCGCGACGCGGACACCGGGCCCAGAAGCAGCGGAACCTCCACCTGCAGCCGGCGCCAGTCGGCGGCGATCGCAGCACGCTGCGCCCACGCCTCGGCATACTCGCGTGCCGTCTCGTAGGGGCGCGCGGCCGCGGTGCTGTCGCGCAGGAAAGCGGTGGCCGAGCGCCCGAGGGGCTGGCCCAGCGCGGCGGGGTCGAGGGAGATGAGCATGTCGGTGCACGACAGGCGGCGCCACAGCACGGCCGCCTCCTCGAGTCGCGGCGCGTCCACGGGGACGACATCCCAGCCGTCGCGGACGAGGGATGCCGCGGCCCGCGCGATTCCGGCAGCAACGTCGGGATCGGCACCGGCGCCCGGGGCGTCTCTCACCACGCCCACCCGCCGCGGCGCTCCCGCGCCGCTCGGCACCGGCGCCGGCGCCGACGCGGACACCGGGTCATCGGCATCCCAGCCCTCCATCACGCCCAGCGCGAGGGCGGCATCGTCGACGGTGCGCGCCAAGGGTCCGTTCACCGAGAACTGCTGGAGCGTGAGGGCGACAGACTGACCGCGGACGGCCGCGCGCGGCACCCGCCCCTGGGACGGTCGGAGTCCGACGACCCCCGCGGCGTAGGCGGGAAGGCGCAGCGAGCCGCCGAAGTCATTGCCGAGCCCGAGGCTGCTCATGCCGGTCGCCACCGCGACCGCGTCGCCGCCGCTGGATCCTCCGGCGCTGCGGTCGGAGTGCCACGGGTTGAGCGTGCGGCCGAACAGGTCGTTGTCGGTATCCCACCGCATGCCGAAGTCGGGCATGTTGCCCCGACCCACCGGCACGGCCCCTGCCCGCCGCATCCGTCGCACGATCGTGGCGTCCTGCGCCGGCACGGCACCGGCGTTCCCGCCCCAGCCGTTGGTGGTCGCCGACCACGTGAGGTCGATGTTCTCCTTCACCGAGAACGGCACACCCGCCAGCGGGCCGGGATCGCTCCCGGCGGCGACTGTCGCGTCGATCTCGGCCGCGGCTGCGCGCGCCCGGTCGGCGAAGACGACGGTGAGCGCGTTCACATCCGGGTTGCGGCGGGCGATGCGGTCCAGGTGCGCCTCGACGACCTCGAGTGCGGAGACGTCGCCGGCACGGACGGCGGCGGCGATCGACGCCGCGGACGCAGGCACGGGAATCGGCGGAGTCATGGCGATCCATCTCACCACGCGTCGGGCCCTTCCGTCCCGGCTAGCACGAGGTTGCACGGACGGCAACCCCCACGCGCGTGGGCACACTCCTGGCTACCGTCGAAGCATCCCGCAGAGGGAGCGGGCCCCCAAACCTCACGATGGCGCCCCGCGGCTGGCCCCGATGGACCTGCCGCGGCGTGGCACCAGATGAGTGGCATCAGATGAATGGAGCGACAGTGGCGACGACGACCGCGAAGAAGAGCACCTCTCAGACGAGCACGAGCAGCGCCGCCAAGGGCAAGCGCCGCACGGCACGCGGCGGAGTCGGCGCCTCGCTCACGCCTGAGCAGAACGCCGAGCGCGGCTTCACGGCGTCGGAGACGCTGAGCGACAACCTCCAGAAGGTGCTCGTCGACCTCATCGAGCTCTCGCTGCAGGGCAAGCAGGCCCACTGGAACGTCGTGGGCCGCAACTTCCGCGACACCCACCTTCAGCTCGACGAGATCATCGAAGCGGCGAGGGACTTCGCCGACACCGTGGCCGAGCGCATGCGGTCGCTGCACGCCCTGCCCGACGGGCGCAGCGATGTGGTCGCGGAGAACACCACCCTGCCGGAGTTCCCGCAGGGTGAGATCGCGACGAACGAGGTCGTCGATCTCATGACGGAGCGACTGGACGACGTGGCCGCGACGTGCCGCGACGTGCATGACGCCGTCGACGAAGAAGACCCCACGAGCGCAGACATCCTCCACGCCATTCTTGAGCGTGTCGAGCAGCTCTCGTGGATGGTGAGCGCGGAGAATCGCACCCCCAGGCGATGATCCCAGGCGCCCCGACGCTGCCCGCCTCCTCCCCCAAGGACCGGCGGGCAGCGCCATGTCACGCGACATGCGTGATGCGGGCGCGACGCGCGCCACTAGAGTCATGCGCATGGCATCAGGCAAGCAGCAGCAGCACCAGCCGGAACCCGAACTGCACGGCGGGGTCCTCTCGGGTAACGGCAGCCCCGTCCTCTGGGGCTGGCTCATCGGTCTCGTCGTGTTCGTGTTCGTGGCGGTCCCCATCTCGATCGCCGTGCGCTTCGCCACGCACCCCGCGACGCAGGAGCTCTTCGGCGGCCGCCTCGAAGAGGCAAGCAACGCCGGCTACTCGACGTTCTGGTGGATCGTCGCGATCTTCCTCTTCGCGGTGCCCGTCCTGATCGGCTGGGGCGTCGCCAAGCTCTCGGGCAGGACGCTGGGGATCATCGTCGGCATCCTTGCCGTCTTCTTCATCGCGATCCTCATCTTCGGGCAGCTCTTCTGACCCGACGCGGAGGCGTCCTCGGGGTCCGGCACGGAACTCGCCGACCCGCGCAGCACCGGATGCGGCGCGCGTCCCGCCGCGGCTGAGCCGGATCAGACCTTCGACGCCGCCGAGGCCGGCACGAGGACCCGGTCGGGTCGCGAGTAGACGTTCATCGACGATCCGCGCACGAAGCCGATGAGTGTGAGGCCAGAGGCGGTGGCGAGCTCCACCGCGAGCGACGAGGGCGCCGAGACGGCGGACAGGATCGGGATGCCGGCCATCACGGCCTTCTGCACCAGCTCGAAGCTCGCCCGACCCGACACCTGCAGCACCGTCCCGGTCAGCGGGAGCCGGTCTTCGAGCAGCGCCCAGCCCACGACCTTGTCGACCGCGTTGTGGCGGCCGACGTCCTCACGGAGCACCAGAAGCTCCCCCGAGGCTGCGTCGAACAGCGCCGCGGCGTGCAGGCCTCCGGTCTTCTCGAACACGGCCTGCCCGGCTCGTAGCGTGTCGGGAAGGCCCGTGATCATCGCGGCGTCGAGAGTCGCGGCATCCGTCGCCACGTCGTAGCGGGACTGCTTCTCGATGGCCTCGATCGACGCCGTGCCGCAGACGCCGCACGAGCTCGTCGTGTAGAAGTTCCGGGCGATGTCGGTGACCAGCGGCTCCAGGCCGGGAGCGAGCGCGATGTCGAGCACGTTGTAGGTGTTCTCGGTCGACGCGGGCGTGCCGAGCGCCGCGGGGCCGATGGTCAGCAGCGGGGTCGCCGCGGCAGGGCCCGTGCCGGGGCCGCCACAGTGGATCGCGGAGCGGAGGTCTCCGGCGGCGGCGATCACGCCCTCCGACACCAGGAAGCCGGCGGCGAGCTCGAGATCGTGCCCCGGCGTGCGCATGGTGACCGTCAGCGGCTCGCCGACGATGCGGATCTCGAGCGGCTCCTCGACGACGAGGGTATCGGCGCGGCGGCGGACTGCGGCCTCGCCGTCGTTGAACGAGATCCGGGTGACCGGGGCGCGCGTCGTCAGGCGGCCCATCTCAGCCGCCGATCGCGTTCATCCCGCGCGCAGGCTGCAGGAACGCCGGATCGTTGATCGCGTGGCCGGGAAGCTTGCCGTGCACGCAGGAGCGCAGCATCCCATCGATGCCGGCATCGATCGACGCTTCGACAGGCTCAGCGACCGGTTCCTGAGCTTGTCGGAGGATGGGCAGCACGTCGTACTCGGTGGTCGAGAAGAGGCAGTTGCGCAGCTGGCCGTCGGCGGTCAGCCGCAGCCGGTCGCAGTCCCCGCAGAACGGGGCGGTGACGGAGGCGATGACCCCCACCGAATGAGGACCGCCATCGAGCGTCCACCGCGCGGCGGGCGCGCCGCCGCGGCCGGGCACCGGCGTGAGGGTCCACCGCTGGGCGAGCGCGGCGAGGATCTCGTCCTGCGTGACCATGCGCGAGCGGTCCCAGGTGTGACCGGCATCCAACGGCATCTGCTCGATGAACCGCATCTGGGCGTCATGGGCGATCGCGAACTCGACCAGCTCCACCAGCTCGTCGTCGTTCACATCGCGCATCGCCACCGCATTGAGTTTCAACGGACGCAGAGCGGATGCCGCAGCCGCCGCGATCCCCTCGAGCACATCGTCGAGACGGTCACGGCGGGTCAGCTCGTGGAAGCGATCGCGACGCAGCGTGTCGATCGAGATGTTCAGGCGGTCGAGGCCCGCCTCGATCAGGGCGGGCAGCAGTTCGGGCAGGCGGATGCCGTTCGTCGTCATCGCGATCTCGACCGGAGCCCCGGTCGGCCCCGTGATCGCCGCGAGCCGTCGCACCACGTCGACGATGTCCGTGCGCAGCAGCGGCTCGCCTCCGGTGAGCCGGAAGGTGGTGATCCCGTCAGCCGCGGCGACCCGCGCGATGCTCTCGATCTCGTCCAGCGTCAGGATGCTCGTCTTCGCGAGCCACTCGTTGCCCTGCTCGGGCATGCAGTACGTGCACCGCAGCGAGCAGCGGTCTGTGAGCGAGATTCGCAGATCCCGGTGCACGCGCCCGTGCGTGTCGACCAGGGCATCGCCGACCGTCATACGGCCGGCGGTCGCCGCGGCGCCCTGCGCCGAGGCATCGGGCTTCTCGGATGCCGCCGGCAGCGGCATCCGTCGCCCGATCGTGACCGGGATCGCACTCACGCGCCCGGTTCCGATCGCTCTGCCCGGATCGCCATGATTCGAGGGTAGTCGCGCGGTGCCGCACACGGCTCCGGTGCGGCGGATTATTCACGGCCGCCGCAGTCGCGGCACACGCAGATTGCGAGGAACGTGAGACCGCGAGACGATCATGAAGGTCATCTGCCACTGTGGTCTGACCACATGCTACTGTGTGGTCAGACCATACAGTCAGTCCGACGATCGGAAGCACAACATGGATCTGCTGGACCCCCTGCTGCTGGCGCGCTGGCAGTTCGGCCTCACGACGCTGTACCACTTCCTCTTCGTGCCGCTCACGCTCGGCATGGCGCTGACGGTCGCGATCTTCCAGACGGCGTGGTTCCGCACCGGCAACGTGAAGTGGCTTCACCTCACCCGCTTCTTCGGCAAGATCTTCCTCATCAATTTCGCGATGGGCGTCGTCACGGGCATCGTGCAGGAGTTCCAGTTCGGCATGAACTGGTCGTCCTATTCGCGGTTCGTCGGCGACGTCTTCGGAGCGCCGCTCGCCTTCGAGGGGCTCATGGCCTTCTTTTTCGAGGCCACGTTCATCGGCCTGTGGATCTTCGGCTGGGACAAGCTGCCCAAGGCGCTGCACCTGGCGAGCATCTGGATCGCCACGATCGGCGCGTGGTTCTCGGCCTACTTCATCCTCGCGGCGAACGCGTTCATGCAGAACCCCGTCGGCTTCAAGATGGCCGAAGACGGCTCCCGCGCCGAGATGACCGACTTCTTCGCCGTTCTGACGAACCCCGTCGCGCTGGCGGCCCTGCCGCACACCCTGTTCGCGGCCTTCATGATGACCGCGGGCGTCATCGTCTCGATCTCGGCCTGGCACCTGCTTCGCAAGCAGAACGTCGACATGATGCGGTCGTCGCTCAAGTTCGGACTGTGGGGCCTGATCGCCGCGTTCGCGGGGGTCGCGCTCTCGGGCGACCAGCTGAGCCTCGTCATGGTGGCGACGCAGCCGATGAAGATGGCCGCCGCCGAGGCGACCTTCAACACGGTGTGCGGGGCGGACGCCTCGTTCTCGATCTTCACGCTCGGCACCCCCGACGGCACGAGCGAGCTCTTCTCGATCCGCGTGCCCTATCTGCTCTCGCTGCTCTCGACGCATTCGCTCGATGGCTGCGTCGAGGGCATCAACGACCTGAACGCGCAGTACACGACCGAGATGTTCCCGCAGTTCGCCGAGCAGGTGGACGGCAACTTCGCCCCGGTCCTCTGGGTCACCTACTGGGCGTTCCGCTGGATGATCGGCCTGGGCGGCGTCGCGGCGCTCGTGGCGGTGGTGGGCCTCTGGCTCACGCGCAAGAACGCCAAGCGCGACGTGCCGTCGTGGGCCTGGCGGCTCGCGGTCTGGGCGTGGCCGGCATCCCTGTTCGCGATCCTCGTCGGCTGGATCTTCACCGAGATGGGCCGCCAGCCCTGGATCGTGTTCAGTCTCATGCTGACCGAGGACGGGGTCTCGCCCTCGGTGCCGGGCTGGACGGTGCTCGTCTCGCTGCTCGCCTTCACCGGGATCTATGCGGCACTGGCGGTCGTCGAGTTCGGACTCATCGTGAAGACGGCCAAGAAGGGGCCTGACCCGCTGCCCGGGCCCGACGATCCCGATGCGCGAGCCCTCGCGGTCGAAGACACCCCGACGACGGTCTACTAGGAGCTTCAGGAGCACGTCATGGATCTCGCCTACCTCTGGTTCTGGATCGTCGGCTTTCTCTTCGTGGGCTACTTCGTCCTCGACGGGTTCGACTTCGGCGTCGGCATGTCGCTGCCGTTCCTCGGCAAGAACGATGTCAGCCGACGCCAGGTCATCAACACCATCGGCCCGGTGTGGGACCTCAACGAGACCTGGGTCATCGTCGCGGGCGCCTGCCTGTTCGCCGCGTTCCCGGAGTGGTACGCGACGCTGTTCAGCGGGTTCTACCTGGCACTGCTGCTGATCCTGCTCGCGCTCATCCTGCGCGGCGTCTCGTTCGAGTACCGGCACCAGCGCGACTCGCTGGGGTGGAAGAAGGGCTTCGACACGATGATCGTCGTCGGCTCGGCCGTGCCGGCGCTGCTGTGGGGCGTCGCGGTCGCCAACATCGTGCAGGGCGTGCCGCTCGACGCCGACCACGAGTTCGTCGGGTCGTTCCTCACCCTTCTCAACCCCTACGGGCTGCTCGGCGGTCTCACGACGCTGCTGCTGTTCTTCACGCACGGCGTGTACTTCGTCGCGCTGAAGACGGATGGCCAGGTCGCCGCCGACGCGCGCCGGCTCGCGGGCCGCGCAGGGCTGCTCACCATCGTCGTCGCCGCGATCTTCCTGGTGTGGACGGTGGGCATGGCGTTCGGCGAGGGCCGCGAGTTCGCCGTGGCGACTGCGGTGCTGTCGGCCGTCGCTGCCGTGCTGCTCATCGCGTCGTGGATCTCCAACGCGCGGGGTCGGGAGGGCTGGGCGTTCGGGTTCGGTGCCGGCACCATCGTGTCGGCGGTGCTCGCCATCTGGTTCGCACTCTTCCCGTACGTGATGCCCTCGACCGGCGACCCTGCCGGCTCGCTCACGATCGAGAACGCCTCCAGCACCGACTACACCCTCACGATCATGTCGTGGGCGGCGCTCATCTTCCTGCCCCTCGTGCTCGCGTACCAGGGCTGGACGTACTGGATCTTCCGCAAGCGCGTCACCCGCTCGCACATCGAGAAGGCGGCGGCGGTCGCGCACTGAGCCAAGCGGATGCCGCGGCCCCCGGCATCCGTCCCCCTTACGTCTCCCGCCCCACATCCCCTCGGTTGACTTGCCGTATATGTACGCGACACGCCAGCGTGTCGCGTACATATACGGCAAGTCACGGAGGAGCGGAGGGCGGGAGGGCGGGAGGAGGAGAGGAGATGCGGCGGAGCGATGGGTAGGGTCGAAGGAGCGATGGACGAGAACAACGGCGGGGGGCCGGCCACGACGTCGGGCAAGCCCGTCGACCCGCGACTGCTGAGATACGCCCGCGCGTCCCGGTGGTTCTTCCTCGTGATCGGTGCCATCGCGCTCGCCCAGACGGCAGTGATCGTCGCCTTCGCGTGGCTGCTGACCCGTGCCGTCACCGGCGCGATCGAGGGGATGCCGTCGGCCGAGCTCGTGCGGACCCTCGGCGCGCTGGCTGCCGTGGTCGCGCTGCGCGCCGTGCTGCTGTGGGCTCGCGAAGCGGTCGCCGCACACGCCGCCGCCCGGGTGCAGATGCAGCTGCGCACGGCGCTCATCGAGGGGATCGGCGTTCTCGGGCCGGAATGGCTCGGAGCGCGCAACTCCGCCGCCCTGGCGATCACCGCCGGACGAGGGCTCGATGCTCTCGAGGCGTACTTCGGCCGCTACCTGCCGCAGCTGGTGCAGACCGTCGTCGCGACGCCGCTGATCATCGCGGTGATGTGGTGGCAGGACTGGATCTCGGGCCTCACGGTGCTGCTCACGCTCCCGCTCATCCCGATCTTCATGGTGCTCATCGGCCTCGCGACGCGCACGGTGCAGCAGCGGCAGTGGCAGACGCTGCAGCGCCTCGCGTCGCGCTTCGCCGACACGGTGCAGGGGCTGTCGACGCTCAAGGTGTTCGGCCGTCAGCACCGGGCCGCGGCATCCATCGAGAAGGTCACCGACGACTACCGGCGCGAGACGATGCGTGTGCTGCGCGTGTCGTTCCTGTCGGGCTTCGCGCTGGAGTTCCTCGCGTCGATCTCGGTCGCGATCGTCGCCGTCTCGATCGGTTTCCGGCTCATCGACGGGTCGCTCACCCTGGCCGTCGGCCTGTTCGTGCTGCTGCTGGCGCCCGAGGCGTATCTGCCGCTGCGACAGGTCGGCGTGCAGTTCCATGCGGCGGCCGAGGGCATCGCCGCGACCGAGGACGTCTTCGACGTGCTGGATGCCGCACGCGGACGCACGGCATCCCCGAGTCAGCCGCGGGCAGGCGGGGTCCCGGCTCCGGTCCTCGAGACCGCAGCGCCGGTGGCCGCGGCCCACGCTCCGGTCGGTGAGCGAGCGAGGAACGAGCGAGACGAAACACTCCGGCCCTCCGAGCAACCTCTTGCCACTCCCCCGACCTCGACCCGGCCACGTCTCGAGCTCGCAGCCGTCCGCGTGCGACGTGGCGAGCAATGGCTGCCGCCCGTCGACCTGACAGCCGGTCCGCGCACCGTCACCCTCATCGAGGGCCCGAGCGGGGCGGGCAAGTCCAGCGTGTTCGCGGCCCTGCGCGGCGCCGCGACGTTCGAGGGCACGGCGACCTGGAACGGCGTGGATGTGCGCCACCTCGCGCCGACCGAATGGCTCGCGTGGGCCGGTCAGCGTCCGGGTCTGCTCGCCGGCACGATCGCCGACAACGTCGCACTCGGCGACCCCGCGCCGGACCGCGCGATCGTGCGGCGGGCACTCGACCTCGCCGGCGCCGGGGCTCTCGACCCCACCCTCGAACTCGGCGTCCAGGGCGCCGGCCTCTCGGGTGGGCAGGCCCAGCGCGTGGCCGTCGCCCGCGCGCTGTACCGGCACCTGCGCGGGGCCGCGCCGGTGATCGCGCTCGACGAGCCGAGCTCGGCGCTCGATCCCGAGACGGAGGCGCGGCTCTGGAGCAGCGTCCGGTCGCTCGCGGATGCCGGAGCGACCGTGCTCCTCGTCTCGCACCGCACCAGCGCCCGCCGGATCGCTGATGCCGTCGTCCGCCTCGCCCTTCGACAGCCTCAGGGGCCGATCGAGGTCCTCGCATGACCTCGCCGCCGGGAAGCGCGAAAGGGAATGTCGCCACACGCGCGGTGGTGCGGAGATCTCCCCTCTCGCGCTTCCGCGGCGGGGCGGGCACGCCGGGGGCGGTGCTGCGCGGGGCGATGCCGCCCGCGCGGCGGCTCTGGTGGGCGCTGGCCGCCGGCTTCGCCTCCGAGGCGTCCGCCGTCGCGCTGCTCGCGGTGAGCGCGTGGCTGATCGTGCGCGCGAGCGAGCAGCCGCCGGTGCTGTACCTGTCGGCAGCCGTGGTCGGCGTGCGGTTCTTCGCGATCTCCCGCGCCGCGTTCCGCTACCTCGAACGCCTCACCGGCCACGACTCCGCGCTGCGGCAGCTCGCCTCCACGCGCGCCGACCTCGTGCGCCGGCTGGTGCCGCTGGCCCCCGACGGGCTGACGCGCACCCGCCGCGGCTCGGTACTCGGGGCGCTCGTCGACGACGTCGACGAGCTGCAGAACCTCCCGCTGCGGGTGGTGCAGCCGCTCGTGTCTTCGGCGCTCGTGGCGCTCGGTGCCGTCGTGCTCGTGGCGTTCGTGTGGTGGCCGGCCGCGCTGACCCTGCTCGCGTGCCTCATCGTCGCGGCGGCCGTGGCGACCCTGTGGGGATGGATGTCGGGAGCCCGCGCCGAGCGCGACATCGCGCCCTTGCGGGCCTGCCTCGCGGACGCCGTGCTCGATCACATCGGCAGCCTGGACGTGCTCGCCGCGTTCGGCGCCGAGGCGCAGAGCCGGGAGCGCATCGCCCGCGCCGACGCCGACCTCCGCCGGGCGGTGGTCCGTCGCTCCGGCGCCCAGGCGGGAACGGCCGCCCTCGTCTCGCTCCTGGCCGGAGCGGCTTCGATCGCGGCGGTGCTGACCGCGGCGCCGGCTGCGGCATCCGGGGCCCTTCCCGGCCCATCGCTCGCCGTCGTCGTGCTCGTGCCGATGGCCGTCTTCGAGGTCTTCGCGGCCGTGCCCATGGCCGCCTCCGCGTGGCGGCAGGTACGGGCCTCGGCCGAGCGCGTCGCAGGCGCCCTGCCGGAGACGCCGCCGGCGGAGCTCGCACCCGAGGCCCTCGCATCCACCGGTGAGGCTCCCCCGCTCGGCGACGGCATCCGGCTGCGCGCGGCGGACGTGCGCTGGCCCGGTGCCGAGAACCCGTCGCTGCACGACATCGACCTGGCGATCCGGCCCGGCGAGCGGGTGCTCGTCATGGGGGCGAGCGGTGCGGGCAAGAGCACGCTCGCGCACGCGCTGGTGCGGTTCCTCGAGACCGACGGCGGCTACGACATCGGCAGTCGATCCGTGCACCACCTCTCGCCCGACGACGTGCGGCTGACCGTCGGGCTGTGCGAGCAGCATCCGATGCTCTTCGATGAGGACATCCGGCAGAACCTGCTGTTCGCGCGCGACTCGGCGACGGACGCCGAACTCGAGGCGGCGCTCACTCGCGTCGGCCTCGACGCCTGGCTGCACGAGCGCGGCGGACTCGGCGCCCGAGTCGGCGAACGGGGCGCCCTCGTCTCCGGCGGTCAGGCGCAGCGGATCGCGCTGGCCCGGGCACTGCTGCGCGGGTTCCCGGTGCTGGTGCTCGACGAGCCGACCGCCGGCGTCGACCCCGAGGCATCCGATCGCCTGCTCATCGACCTGCTCAGCGCGGTGCGTGACGACAAGGCGGTGGTGCTGATCTCGCACGTCGCCGTGCCCGACGGGCTCGTCGACCGCGTGGTGCGCCTCGAGGACGGCCGCGTCACCGGCTGAACCGGTCGGGCACTCGATCCGGGTCGTCGAGCCCACGACAGCCTAGGCTCGGACCGTGAGCGACGGCATCCCGAACCCGTTCGAGGGTCTCGAGGCGCAGCTGCGACGTGCCGACCGGTTCCGCGACACGGTCGACCCGGTGGCCGCGATCGCCGCGTACCGCACGTTCTCCGAGTTCCTCCGGCCGCGCCTTCCCGAGCTGCGGATCGCCGCCGGCCTGCCGGAGCAGACCGGCACCCGCACGGACGGTCAGATCCTCGCGCGCCGCGACGGCGGACGCGTCGATCCAGCGGCGCTGAGGCTCTACACGTTCTGGAACTCGCCGCTCGACACCGCGCCCCCGCTCGTGCAGGCGTGCGTGGGTGAGATGACGCGCCTCCACGCCGACTCGACGACACCGCTGACCGTGCTCGACGGCGCCTCGGCGCGCGAGCTCGTGGAGATCCCGGATGCCGTCGCCGACGCCCTCGAGAAGGATCACCCCGCGCACTTCTCGGACTTCGTGCGGGTCAGCGTGCTCGACCGCCTCGGCGGCATCTGGGTCGACGCCACCTGCTGGGCGCCGGCACCGCTCCCGCCCGCCGTCGCCCCGCTTCTGACGGCCGGGGCCCTCTACCCCCGCTGGACCCGCCGCCAGATCGGCAACTGGTTCATCGCCGCCGTGCCGGCGACCCCGCTCATCCGCCTGCAGCGGCTCGCGCTCGAGGCCTGGTGGGAGGCTGACGGCGGCATCCCGGACTACTTCCTCTACCACCGCATCTTCGAGGTTCTCTTCGATCTCGTGCCGGAGTTCCACGGACAGTGGGATGCCGCGCCCCCGCTGTCGAGCGCCGCCAGCCACCTGCTGCAGCTCGGCATGATGCAGCCGTGGGACCCCGAGGCGCTGCGCTTCGTGGCGGGGGCTTCGATCGTGCAGAAGCTCAGCTACAAGTACGACGCCGTGCCGCCGGGCTCCGTGCTCGACCGCCTGGTGTCGCAGCGCCCGATCCTCACGGCCTGACGCGCCCGGGCGAGGGCCTCACGCCGACCGCACCACCTCAGGGCTCGCCGGCGACGCCGCCCGCCGCGGCGGTGGCCGTGATGCGCCGCGCCATGCCCGCGAAGATGAACCCGTGGAACGGCAGGACGGAGAGCCAGTACAGCCGCCCCGCCAGCCCGCGTGGGAAGAACACCGCGCGCTGGTCGTAGCGGGAGCCCCCGCGCGCCTCATCCGGCGACGCGCGCAGCTCGAGCCACGCGAGACCCGGAACCTTCATCTCGGCGCGGAGGCGCAGCATCCGTCCCGGTTCCAGCGCCTCGACCCGCCAGAAGTCGAGCGCATCCCCGACGGCGAGCCGGCCACGGCTGCGCCGCCCGCGGGCGAGGCCGATGCCCCCGACGAGACGATCCATCCAGCCGCGCACGGCCCACAGCAACGGCGACGAGTACCAGCCGTTCTCGCCGCCGATGCCGACGATGACGCGCCACAGCGCCTCCGGCGACGCCGGGGAGTGTGCGGTGCGGACGTCGCTGAACACCACGCGGCCCGCCCAGTCGGGGTCGTTCGGCAACGGGTCGCTCGGGGCGTCGAGCACGCCGGCATCCTGCCAGCTGGTCTCGATCGCGTCGGTCTCGAGCTTGCCGAGCGCCAGGCGCACGGCGGTGCGGTAGGGCGTGAGACCGCCTTCCGGGGGCGGGATGAGCCCGTCGATGCCGTGGTCCTTCACGACGCATTCGTTCTGGAGCGACTCGACCAGCGGCCGCGCGATCGACCGGGGAATCGGCGTCACCAGGTTGACCCAGTGCGAGGCCAGTCGCGGCGTCAGCACCGGGAGGGCTGCGATCGCGCGCTGGCGCAGCCCGGCCTCGACGGCGTAGCCGTTCATCATCTGCCCGTACCGCAGCACGTCGGGGCCTCCGATGTCGACGGCGCGGTTCACATCGGCGGGCAGCCGCGCGGCGCCGAGCAGGTAGTGCAGCACATCGCGCACGGCGATGGGCTGGATGCGGTTGCGCACCCACTTCGGCGCCGGCATGTACGGCAGCACCTCGGTGAGGTGGCGCACCATCTCGAACGAGGCCGACCCGGACCCGATCACGACGCCCGCCTGCAGCACGATCGTCGGGACGCCGCTCTCGAGGAACGTCCGTCCCACCTCGACGCGTGACTGCAGGTGGGGCGAGAGCGTCACCCCGGTCGGGTGCAGGCCGCCGAGATACACGATGCGACCCACGGATGCCGCGGCCGCCGCCTGCGCGACCGTCTCGGCGGCACGCCGGTCGGTGTCGGCGAACCGCTTGCCGCCCGACATCGAGTGCACGAGGTAGAAGACCACATCGACGTCGCGCATGGCTTCACCGACCGTCGCCTCGTCGGCGGCATCGCCACGGACGATCTCGACGCGGCCGCCCCACGGGAACGCCGCCGCCCGTGCGGGATCGCGCGCGAGGACGCGCACCTCGTAGCCGGCATTCAGCAGTCGTGGCACCAGCCGCCCGCCGATATACCCCGTCGCGCCGAGCACCAGCGCGCGCGGCGCCGTGCCGTCAGGGCGCGGCAGCGCCAGCAGTGCCGGCTCACGGCCGGTCGGCGCCGAGACATCGTCCACGGGGGGCAGACTACGCCGGCGGGTGTCGCACCCGGACGGGTTGACGCCGAGCCGGCAGTCGCGTAGGTCAGAGGCGCTTCGCGAAGACCTGCGTGCCCTCGGGCGACGCGATCGGCTCGAACCCCACGCGGGGGTAGAAGGCGATGGCCCCGGTGTTGTCGGCCGACGCCACTAGGTGGAGGCCGGGCGCACCCGCCTCGCGCAGGGCGGCTTCGAGCGTCTCGATGAGCCGGCGGCCCAGGCCCTGGCCCTGGGTCTCGGCCAGCAGGTCGATGTGCAGGTGCGCCGGGTACTCGTCGCCGAACGGCTGCTCGCCGCCCGCGCGGGCGTACGCGTAGCGGAGGATGCCGTCCTGCCGGGAGTCGGCGGACGGATCCTCGCCCTGCGGTCGCGGCCAGCGCTCGGCGTGCCGCGGCCACCAGTCGCTCGCGAACCACTCCTCGAACGCCGCGGAGTCGGGCGCGCCCACGATGTAGCCGACGACGCGGCCGTCGTCCGTCTCGACCACGAAGGCGAACTCGGGGTGACGCGCCGCGTACGGCAGGACGAAGATCTCGGCCCACAGATCGTCGTCGTCGAGGATGCCGGTCGCGTCGGCTCCGGCATCCGCCGTCTTCAGGCAGATGTCGACGAGAGCGGCTTCGTCACCGGGGCGGAAGGGGCGGATGCGCGTCACCGGGCGAGTCTATGGGCTTCCGACGGGGCTGTCCTGGCCCGAGTCGTCTGCGAAATGCCCGGCACCCGGCGGGGTCCGTCGGCTCGAGGCGTTTCGTCTCGGTCGCTGGCGCTCCCTCGCTCAACGACCGGATCCCTCCGCCCGTCGAGCGAACGAGCAGGCTTCCGGGAAGCTCACGGCCCGACGAGTCGCACGTCGGCCGGATCCACCCGCAGCGTGATCGTGTCGCCGGGCGTGAGTCCCGCGGCGCGGTCGGCGGCGACGTCCACCGCCACGTCGGGATCCGCGGTGCGGATCCGCACCCCGGCCGGCGTCTGCTCGAGACGCACGATGCGTGCTGTCCACTCCCCCGCGGCGCGCGGCGACCCGTCGATCACTCGCACGGCGCTCGGCCGGAATACCGCAACGAGAGACGGATGCTGCCGCGCGCCCCCGTGCGGCAGCACGAGGTCTCCCGCACGCCAGGTCGAGTCTGCGGGTTCGAAAGTCCCGACGACGCGGTTCAGCCCCGCGACCGCCGCGGCGAACCGGGTCGCGGGAGAGGCGAGCACCTCGCGCACCGGGCCGGTCTGCGTGACGCGGCCGCCTTCGAGCACGACGAGGCGACTCGCGAGCGCGACGGCGTCGACCGCATCGTGGGTCGCGACGACGGCCGTCGTGCGTGTCGCCGCGAGCTGCTGGTGCAGCAGGGCGCGCACGTCGCCGGCGGTCTCGGTGTCGAGCGACGTGAGCGGCTCGTCGAGCAGGAGCGCGGCGGGCGTCGTCGCGAGCGCCCGGGCGAGCGCGACGCGCTGCTGCTGCCCGCCCGACAGCTGCGCGGGCCGGCGTGCGCCGAGACCCGCCAGCCCCACCCGCCGAAGCCAGTCCGCGGCTCCGGCCGCCGCCGCCGTCTTCGTGGCGCCGTGCACGCGCAGGCCGAACGCCACGTTGTCGTGCGCGGAGAGGTGCGGGAAGAGCCGCGGGTCCTGGCCGAGCAGAACGACCCCCCGGTGCGCCGGCGGCGTGCGGCGAGTGGCGGAGCCGTCGGACGTGCGCCGGTCGAGGACGCGGCCCCGCAGTCGCACCTCCCCTTCGTCGAACCCGGTCAGCCCCGCCAGCACGCCGAGCAGCGTCGACTTTCCGGCGCCGCTCGGACCCATGAGCGCCACGGTCTCGCCGGCCGGCACGCTGAGGGTCATGTCCAGCGAGAACTCGCCGCGATCCGCCCGGACGCGGGCCTCGAGTCCCGGTGCGGGAGAGGTGTCCGCGACGCCGGCGGCAGCATCCGGTCCTCCCGCACCGCTCATCGCGGGGCCTCCGCGCGCCAGGCGCGCACGAGCAGCAGCACGCCGACGGCGGTGACGAGCAGCAGCAGCGAGAGCGCCACCGCCGTGCCCTGCGAGACGCCTGCGCCGTTGAACGCCGTGTAGATCGCGAGGGGCATGGTCTGCGTCACGCCGGGGGCGTTCCCGGCGAAGAGCGCCGTGGCGCCGAACTCGCCGATGGCGCGGGCGAAGCACAGCACGATGCCCGCGACGAGGCCGGGCGCCGCGAGCGGGAGGGTCACGCGGGCGAGGATCGTCCAGCGCCCCGCGCCGAGACCCGCCGCCGCCTGCTCGAAGCCGGTACCGGTGGAGCGCAGTGCTCCTTCGAGGGCGAGCACGAGGAACGGCAGCGCGACGAAGGTCTGCGCGAGGACGACGGCGGTGGTGGTGAACGGGATGCGGATGCCCCACTCGCCGAGCACGCCGCCCAGCCAGCTGGTGCGGCCGAAAAGGAACAGCATCGCGACGCCGCCGACCATGGGGGGCAGCACGAGCGGCACCGTCACCAGGGCGCGCAGCACGGCCGCCGTCCGCACGCTGCTGCGGGCGATGAGGAGCGCGAGCGGCACCCCGAGGATGACGCACACGAGGGTGGCGACCGCGCCGGTCGCGAGCGAGAGCCCGAGTGCCGACAGCGCTTGCGGTGAGGTGACGTCGCCCCAGAGCGTCGACCACTGCACGCGCAGCACGAGCGCGCCCAGCGGCAGGACGAGCAGCGCGAGGCCGATCACGGCCGGCACCGCGACGACGCGGGGGACGAAACCGGCGCGTTCCTCGTGCGTGCGCGTGTCGCGTGCCGCGGCGACGGTCACGGCGCCCCGAACCCGAAGGTCTCGAGCACGCGTCGACCGTCGTCGCTGAGCACGAACGCGACGAAGGCGTCGGCCGCTTCCGGGTTCTCGCTGTCGCTCACAGCGGCGATCGGGTACCGGTTGACGACGTCCTCAGCCCCCGGCACCGCGATCGCCTCGACGGCACGCGTGCTCGCGGCATCCGTCACGTACACCAGCCCGGCATCGGCCTCACCCGCAGCGACCTTCGTGAGGACGGCGGTGACGTTCTGCTCGTAGCTGTCGACGCTCGCCTCCACACCGGCGTTCGAGAGGAGCGTCGCCGATGCGGCCCCGCACGGCACCTCGGCGGCGCACAGCACGACAGTCCGGTCGGGGTCGGCGAGGTCATCGAGGCCTTCGATGCCGCCCGGATTCCCCGCGGGAACCACGAGCGTCAGGGTGTTCGTCGCGAACAGCGTGGGATCGCTCGCGAGGCCCGCGTCGACGACCTTCGCCATGTTCCGCTCGTCGGCCGCCGCGAAGACATCGGCCGGCGCGCCCTCGATGATCTGCGTCGCCAGCGTGGACGAGCCGTCGTAGGTGACGGGCTGCACACGGAGGGACGGATGCCGCTGCTCGAACTCCGTCGCCAGCTCGTCGAATGCCCCCTGCAGCGACGCCGCGGCGTACACGGTGAGCTCGCCGGACAGCTCGGGCTCGGACGTGGTCGTCTCCGAAGACGTCGCGCCCGGATCCCGGTCGACGCCCGTGGCGCAGCCGGCGAGCGCGAGCACGAGAGCGGCGATGACCGCTGCGGCGCGAATGGTGGCACCGTGGCGCACGTCAGGCCTTCGGCGTCTCGACGATCACCGTCGTCGCCTTGACGACGGCGACAGCGAGCGATCCGGGTTCGAGACCCAGCTCGCGCACCGCCTCGGACGACATGAGCGAGACAACCCGATGCGGGCCCGACTGGATGTCCACCTGGGCCATGACGCCGTCGAGCTGCACCCGCGTGACGAGCCCGACGAAGCGATTGCGCGCGCTCGAGAGCAGATCGGCCGGGTCCCCGGGAGCCGCGGCCAGCTCGACCGCGCGGGCGGCGAGCGCATCACCCGGGATCTCGACGGGCGATGCCCCGGTCGTCGGCAGCGTACCCGCCTCGATCCACCGGCGCACGGTGTCGTCGCTCACCGCGAGCAGCCGCGCCGCCTCGGAGATCTTGTAGCTCACCACAGCGTCACGTTATCACCGCACATGCGGTTAATCGGTGCTCTTTTCGCCGCACGCGCGGGTGCGCGGGGTTGTCGAGCCGTTGAGCCGACCGGCATTTCCCTCCGCGCGAATGGGGTGCAGGATCGGAGAATGGCACTCCTCCCCGCTCCAATCTCGGCATTCATCGACGCCACGAATGCCGGCGACTCCGATGCCTTCGTCGCCGCATTCAGCGAGGACGGATCGCTCGACGACTGGGGTCGCGTGGCGCATGGGCATTCCGGAATCCGAGAGTGGGATCGCACCGACAACATCGGCAAGCAGTCGCGTTTCGAGCTCGTCGACATCGCCGAGGAGGCGGCGTCCGAGACGTACCTCGTGCACCTCGCGGTGAGTGGCAACGGGTTCAACGGCACCAGCCCGTTCCGCTTCACCCTGCGCGACGGCCTGATCCAGAGCGTGGTCATCGTTCCCGATTGAGACAGGGCAGCGGCTGTCGATCGGGACGACGATCGATCGTCATCCCGATGAAGGGCCGTCGCCGAGGCCATACTCGTCACAGCTGGGACGGCCAGATGAGGAGACATCATGTCGGACAACACCGGACCGCTGGACATCAGCTTCACCGCCATCCTGGGAAAGGCTCAGCCGGGCGACACGTGGACCTGCGTGAAGCTGCCGGACTCCGCAGAGATCTTCGGCACGCGCGGACTCGTCAAGGTGGCCGGCACGGTCGACGGGCACCCCTTCGAAGGCGCCTTCATGGCGCTGGGCGATGGGACGCACAAGCTCCCGATCAACGCCGAGGTCCGAAAGGCGATCGGCAAGACCGACGGCGACCCGGTGGACGTCCACCTCACGCGACGCCGCTCGTAGGCCGCCGAGGATCCTCGCGCCGGACCCGGGCCGTCGGACCTGTCAGTCAGCGGGTGGGCGGCGCAGCCGCTTGACGTCGGTGCGCTGCTTCTTCGCACTCAGGCGCCGCTCCTGGGCGCCGCGCGTCGGCTTCGTCGATCGTCGCGATGGCGACGGCGGGCGGAGCGCGTCGGCGACGAGGCTGACGAGGCGCGCACGCGCAGCTTCCCGGTTGCGCAGTTGCGCGCGATGCTCGGATGCCGCGATCGTGAGCACCCCGTCGACGAGGCGGCCGCTCAGCCGGGCGAGCAGCCTCTCGCGCTGGTGGGGCGAGAGCACGGCCGAGCGCGACACATCCCACACCAGCTCGGCACGGGAGTCGGCGGTGTTCACCCCCTGCCCGCCGGGGCCGGACGATCGCGAGAACCGCCAGGTCAATTCCGACTCGGGGATGGTGAGCCCCGAGCCCACCCGGAGGCCGGGACGGTGGGCAGCGGGCATGGGTCCATCATCCTCTTGCGTGCGACGCGGTGACCACCGGTGTCGGAAGCCGATCGATAGGGTCGGGACATGGTGCAGCGGAGCGGCAAGGACATCGTGGCGTGGGTGGTCGCAGGGGTTCTCCTCCTCGTGGGAGTCGTCGCGATCGTCATCGGAATGACCTCGCAGCCGTTCGGGTCCCTCGGATGGTTCGCGTACCAGCCGCTCGCAGACGTCGCGTTCGCGCCCGGCGACGTCGTCTTCGTCTCCCGCACCACGATCATCGGGTTCGCGGCGTTGAGCCTCGGCCTCATCACGCTCGCTTTCGTCGCCGGCCGGCGTCTCGCCCGGCGATCCTCCGACTGAGCGGGCGTCGGGGCCGGTTCGGGTTGGTGGGAGGGCTCCGCGCCGGCATCTTCGTGCGACCGCAGCCCCCTGCGCAAGCCCCCTCGCATCTTCCCCGCGCCTGCCTAACCTCGCCTGAGGGAGATCTCAGACGCGACATTCGTCGATCGTGGTCGACGGGCGTCGCCATCCGAGGGGAGGGAACATGTCCGAGCAGCAGGCGCACCACCGGGTGGTGGTCATCGGCGGAGGCAACGGCGGCATATCGGTCGCCGCGCGACTGCGGCGCTCCGGCGTCGACGACATCGCGATCATCGAGCCGCGTGAGCAGCACCTGTACAAGCCGTTGTTCTCGCACGTCGCCGGCGGCACGGCGCGCGCCGGGATCACCGTTCGCCCGCAGCGAGAGGTGATGCCGAAGGGCGTGGAGTGGATTCGGGATGCCGTCACCGCGGTTCAGCCGGAGGTCAACGCGGTCGTGCTCGAGAGCGGTGACAGGGTGACCTTCGACCAGCTCATCGTGTGCCCCGGCATCCAGCTCGACTGGGAGCGCATACCGGGGCTGGCCGAGGCGATGCAGACGCCGGCCGCGGCATCCCACTACGAATTCGAGCTGGCGCAGAAGGCGTCACTGCTTCTGCGCGACCTCAAGGAGGGCACCGTCGTCTTCACCCAGCCCGACGGGCCTGCCTCCTGCGCTGGTGCCGCACAGAAGCCGATGTATCAGGCCTGCGACTACTGGCGTGCCACGGGGGTGCTGGACAGGATCCGGGTCGTGATGGTGGTGCCGACCGAGACCGCGTTCCTGCCGCCGTTCGATCGCGAGCTCGAGCGCAAGATCGAGGAGTACGGCATCGAACTGCGTACCCGTTCGGTGCTCCTGCGCGTGGACTCCGCCGCCCAGGAGGTGGTGATCGGCGGCCCTGAGGGGCCCGAGCACCTGCACTACGACGTGCTCAACGTCGAACCGCCGCAGTCCGCGCCGGACTGGCTCAAGGCGTCGGTGCTCCCGGCGCCGAGCTCGTCGGGCGGCTTCGTGGAGGTCGATCCGCGGACGTTGCGCCATCCGCGGTTCCCCCACGTCTGGGCTCTCGGCGACGCCGCCGCGACCACCAACTCGAAGTGCGGCGGCGCGCTGCGCAAGCAGACCTGGGTGCTGGCCAAGAACCTCTCGCGGGTGCTCCGCGGCAAGGCGCCCAGAGCACGCTACGACGGCTACGCGGTGTGCCCGTTCACGGTCTCGCGATCCACGGTCGTGTGGGCCGAGTTCGACGACACCGGCGCGCAGAAGCCGACCATCCCGTTCTTCCGGCGGATGTACCGGGAGAGCCGGCTGTCGTGGATCTTCGACCGGCACGTCCTGCCCTGGGTCTACTGGAATCTCATCCTGACCGGACGCGTCTGACCCTGCCGGCCCCGACCGCCGTCGCTGCGTCAGGCGTGATCGGGCGGGCGGCGCCCGACCCCCGATGCGCGCGGCGTAGCCTGTCGATATGGCCTTTCCCCCACTCGTCGAACCCCTCGCCGAGCTGAGCGATCCGGAGCGCACGCGGACCGCGCGACACCGCGTCCTCGCCGGCTTCGGCGATCTCGCACAGCGCCGCCTCGCCGCCGCCCACGTCGCGGTCGTCGGTGCGGGCGGCCTCGGCTCCCCCGCCGTGCTGGCGCTGGCGGCCGCCGGGGTCGGCACCCTCACGGTGATCGACGACGACCTGGTCGAGGCATCCAATCTGCAGCGGCAGGTGATGCACCGTGTCGGCGATGTCGGTGCCGCCAAGGTCGGGTCCGCCGTCCGCATCGCCGCCGACCTCTCCCCCACCACGGTGGTACGGCCGGTGCAGGCCGTGCTCACGCCCGTCAACGCCCGCGAGCTGCTGTCGGGCGCGCACGTCGTCATCGACGGCACCGACACGTTCGAGACCCGTGAGGCCGTGGCCGCCGCGTGCGAGGACCTCGGCGTTCCGCTCGTGTGGGGCGTCGTGCAGGAGTTCCACGCGCAGGCGACGGTCTTCTGGTCGGCCCCGCCCGCCGGCACGGTGCCCGTCCGCCTCGCCGATCTCTACCCGCCGGATGCCGGTCGCGAGGCGCCCTCGTGCGCACAGGTCGGTGTGCTCGGCGCCCTCTGCCTGCAGGTCGGTGCGCTCCTGGCCACCGAGGCCATCAAGCTCATCACGGGCGTCGGCGAGCCGCTGCTCGGACGCGTGCTGGTGATCGACGCCCTCCGCGGCCGGACGGACGAGGTGCCGCTCCGCCCGGCGGCAGTCCGTTCCCCCGACGCCTCCGCGGGCGCGCCTGCCCCGGCGCCGGCGGTCGCCAGCGGTACCCCCGGAGTCAGCGTGGGTTCCCCAAGGGCTGCGGAGAACACCCGCCCGGAGCGCGTCCCGCAGCTCACTCCGGGCGAGGCGCTCGCCGCCCAGCGCGCTGGGGCCGTGCTGCTGGACGTGCGCGAGCCGTTCGAGACGGCGCGCGGCGTCATCCCCGGCGCGGTGCTGCTGCCGCTCGGCGACGTGCTCGCCGAGCCTCGGCGAGTGGAGGCTTCGCGCGTCGTCGTGGTGTGCCAGGTCGGCATGCGGGCGCAGCGCGCGGCGGCGGCTCTGCGTGCCGCGGGGGTCGATGCCTCGGTCCTCGCCGGCGGCATGGACGCGTGGAACCGCGACGCCGCCGACGCGGACCGCGCGGCGGTGCGCGCGTGAGCGGGTTGCGCACCGTCGAGGAGCACCTCGCCGACGTGCTCGCGGCGGCCGAGCCGCTGGAGAGCGAGCGCGTCCCGCTCGCCGCCGCCCACGGCCGCACGCTGCGCGAACCGGTGCGGGCAGCGGTCGACATCCCGGTGTTCGACAACTCGGCGATGGACGGGTTCGCCGTCCGCTTCGAGGACGTGGCGGTCGCCCCGGCGACGCTCCGCGTCGTCGCCGACCTGCCCGCCGGCACCGACGCCGACCCGACCCTCGGGCCCGGCGAGGCTGCACGCATCATGACCGGGTCGGCGGTCCCGACGGCTGCCGACGCGATAGTTCCGTTCGAAGACACGGCGGGCGGGCTCGCCGACTCCCTCGGCGCGATCTCGGTGCAGCGGGCTCCGCACGCCGTGGGCGCCCACATCCGTCGGGCCGGTGAGGACGCGCGCGCCGGCGACGAGGTGCTGCCTGCCGGCGAGCTGCTCGGCCCCCTGCAGGCCGCGGCCGCGGCCGCGGCCGGCGTCGCCGACGTCGTGGTGGCACGCCGACCGCGCGTCGCCGTGATCTCCACGGGCAGCGAGCTCGTCGAGCCCGGATCACCGCTACGTCGCGGTCAGATCCCCGAATCCAACAGCATCCTGCTCGCCGCCCTCGCCACCGAGGCAGGCGCCGAGGTCGTGCGCCGCGCCAGCGTTCCCGACGAGGGCGGGGCGCTCGACGCCCTGCTCGCCGAGGTGACGGCCCCCGGGTCGCCGGGCGCCGCGGATGTCGTCATCTTCTCGGGCGGCGTCAGCGCGGGAGCGTACGAGGTGGTCAAGACCACGCTCGCCGAGACCATGGCCTTCTCGAAGGTCGCGATGCAGCCCGGCAAACCGCAAGGGTTCGGCCGCCTCGGCGCCGGCACGCTGCTGTTCGGGCTGCCGGGCAACCCGGTCAGCGCGGCGGTCTCGTTCGAAGTTTTCGTGCGTCCGGCACTGCTGCGCCTTCAGGGTCGCCGGGCGCTCGACCGTCCCGTCGTCGCACTGCAGGCCGGAGCCGGCTGGCGCACACCGCCGGGCCGGCGCCAGTACCTGCCCGTCACGATCGACCGCTCCGATCCGGCCACCTGGCGCGCCATCCCCGCGACGAGCGGCGGATCCCACCTCGCCGGCGGACTCGGCCGGGCCGAGGCGTATGCCGTCGTGCCCGCCGAGGTCGACGCGGTGGCGGCAGGCGATGTCGTCGATGTCATGCTGATCTCATGAGCACGCCCGAACCGCCGACCTTCACGCACCTCGACGATGCCGGCAATGCCCGCATGGTCGACGTCACGCTCAAGCAGCCGACGGTGCGTTCGGCGACGGCCCGCGCCTTCGTGCGCTGCGCGCCCCACGTCGTCGCCGCGCTGCGCGACGGGTCGGTGCCGAAGGGCGATGTGCTCGCCGTCGCGCGCATCGCCGGCATCCAGGCGGCCAAGCGCACCCCCGAATTGCTGCCGCTCGCCCACGTCATCGGCGTGCACGGCGCCGCCGTCGACCTGGCGATCGAGGACGACGGCATCGAGATCGAGGCGACGGTGCGCACCGCCGACCGCACCGGCGTCGAGATGGAGGCCCTCACGGCGGTGTCGGTGGCCGGGCTCGCCGTCGTCGACATGGTGAAGGGCCTCGACAAGGGGACCTCGATCGAGAACGTGCGCATCGTCACGAAGACCGGCGGCAAGAGCGGCGACTGGCACCGCCCGGCCGAGAGCTGATGCCCGGCCGGCGACCCGACGTCCCCGCCGTCCTGGGCGCGATCCTGCTCGCCGGCGGCCGCGGCACGCGCGTGGACGGCGCCGTCAAACCACTGTTCGAGGTCGGCGGGCGCACACTGCTCGCAGCGGCCGTGACCGCGGCGACGGATGCCGGAGCCCGGCCACTCACCGTGGTGGCACCGGTGCTCGATGAGAGCCTCGCCGTCGAATGGGTGCGCGAGGAGCCGCCCTTCGGCGGCCCCGTCGCTGCCGTGGTCGCGGCGCTCGCATCCTGGCCGGCGGACGACGACCCGGAGTGGACGCTCGTGCTGGCCTGCGACCTCCCCGGCGTCGATGCCGCAGTCCGGCGGCTGGTGGGCGATCTCCCCCTGCTGCCCGCCGACACCGAGGGGCTGTGCCTCGGCGACGCCTCGAGCCGACCCCAGTGGCTGACGGGCGTGTACCGCACGCGGGCGCTGCGGCAGGCGGCATCCGCTCTCCCCGACCGAGGACGTGACCAACCCGTGCGCACGCTCGTCGCGGAGTTGGCGATCGCGGTCGTCGCCGCACCCGACGACCTGACCCGCGATGTCGACACGTGGGAGGATCTGAACGAGGCCCGCGCGCGGGCCGACCACGCGCACCCCAGCCTGGAGGAGTCGCCATGAGCGAGCGGTCCCGCACCCTTCCCCCCGAGGCCCTCGACGCCTGGGCCGCCGCGCTGCGCGAACGGTTCGATCTCGCGCCCGAAGACGTGCCGGTGTCGCTGATCCTCGACCTCGCACGCGACGTCGCTGTCGGCGTGGCACGCCCGGCGGCACCGTTCAGCGCATTCGTGGCCGGGCTGGTCGCAGGTCGCAACGGCGGCTCTCCGGCCGACATCGAGTCCGCCGTGGCTGCGATCACCGCTCTCGCCGCCGACTGGGAGCACGAGGTCTGATGGCCGTCGTCCGCTACTTCGCCGCGGCCCAGGAGGCGACGGGGCTCGACACCGAGCGCCGCGCGGAGGCGACGCTGGGCGAACTGCGCCGCGCCGTGTCGGAGGAGTTTCCCGGGCTGAGCGGGATCCTGCCGCGGTGCGCGGTGCTCGTCGGAGGCTCGCGGGTCGAGGACGACACGCCGCTCGGCGCGGACGACCTCGTCGACGTGCTGCCCCCCTTCGCGGGCGGCTGACCCATACCGCCGCTCAGGGCAGACGACGCGACCAGGCGGTCTCGCGCTCGAGCTGCCCCGTCTGCACGAACAGGCGGACCTGCTCGGTGTCATGAAGGGCGGCGGCGAGCGCCGTCCGATCCGCCGGCTCGAAACCCAGGCTCTGCCAGAACGGTCCGGACCGGCGGCTGAACAGCCACGCACGGGCGACACCCTCGGCGGCGGCTTCGTCCAGCGCCGCCCGTGCGAGCGCGGTGCCGTGCCGGGAGCGGCGGGCATCGGGATGCACGGCGACGCTGCGGATGAGCGCGTGCTCCCCGCTCCGTTCGAAGCCGGTGCTGCCGACGATCCGTCCGGTGTCGTCACGCACGATCCACAGCCGCACCCCTGGCGCGTCGAGGCCCGCGAGAGTGAGGTCCGCCAGCCGCAGGAACGCCACCAGCTCCGGGAGGTCGGAGGCGGTGGCGCGGACCAGTTGCGGCATCAGCCGCCGAGCCCGAGCCAGGTGGCGGTGCCGTCGGACTCGACCTGGCGCTTCCACACCGGCAGCCCGGTCTTGATGGTCTCGATGAGCGTGCGGCACACCTCGAACGCCTCCGCGCGGTGTGCGGACGCGACCGCGATCACGACGGCGGCGTCGCCGACGCGCAGTGTGCCGACCCGGTGCGACACGGCAACCAGCGCCCCGGAGGAGCCGATCGCGGCCGCAGCCAGAGCGGCGAGCGCCGCTGCGGCATCGGGGTGTGCGGAGTATTCGAGGGCGACGACGGCGGTGGCGGCATCCGGATCGTGATCGCGCACGCGACCGACGAATGTCGTCACAGCGCCCATCCGCGGGTCATCCACCGCGCGGAGGTGCGCGTCGAGATCGAGCGGTTCAGCGCTGATGGCGGCCACCCGCACGGCGTCGGTCGACACGGCCATCAGTGGTCCCCTCCGCCGAGCTGGTCGAGCACATGCCTCGCGACCGACAACACCACCGGCATCCCGTCGGCCACGCCGCCCGGGGACCCCGGCAGGTTCACCACCAGCGCGCCGTTCGGATCGACGACGCCGGCCACGCCGCGTGTCAGCATGCCGGCGGGCTTCGCAGCGGCACCGCGTCGCCGCAACTCCTCGGCGATACCCGGCACCTGTCGCGTGACAACGCGGGCCGTGCCCTCGGGCGTCTGGTCGCGGGGCGAGACACCGGTGCCGCCGGTCGTCACGATGAGCTTGACGCCCGCCACGACCTCCGCGGTCAGCGCACGCTCGACGCTGTCAGCCCCGTCCGCGATGACGACGGCGTTCGCGCAGTCGAACCCCGCCTCGCGCAACGCGGCGACCGCGACAGGACCGCTCGCATCGGGACGGCTGCCCTCGGCCGAGCGGTCGGAGACGGTGATGACGGCGGCACGGGTCATGCCTCCAGCCTAGGCACGCGCCGGGCCCCTCATGCGCGACGCTCGAGTCGCACGATCACGGACTTGGAGGTGGGTGTGCCCGAGACATCGGCCACGGAGTCCAGCGGCACGAGCACGTTCGTCTCCGGGTAGTACGCGGCCGCGTTGCCACGGGGCGTGCGGTAGGCGACGATCCGGAACTCCTCGGCGCGGCGCTCCTCGAGCGTGCCGTCGGGCGACCGCCACTCCGACACCAGGTCGACGATGTCGTTCTCGGCGAAGCCCAGGTGCTCGATGTCCTTCGCGTTCACGAGCACGACCCGGCGTCCGCCGTGGATGCCGCGGTACCGGTCGTCCTTGCCGTAGATCGTGGTGTTGTACTGGTCGTGCGAGCGGAGCGTCTGCAGCAGCAGGCGCCCGCGCGGGATCCTCGGATACTCGAGCGGGTTGACGGTGAACTGCGCCCGGCCGTCGGCCGTCGCGAAGCGGCGCGCATCGCGGGGTCCGTTGGGCAGGTGCAGCGTGCGCCCCTTGTCGATGCGCTCCTCGTAGTCGTCGAATCCCGGGATCACCCGCGCGATGTGGGCGCGGATCCGGGCGTAGTCCGCCTCGAGCGCCGCCCAGTCCGCGTGCGGGACGTTGGACGGATGCCGCAACCCGGCCGGATCGGGACCGTCGGAGCGAGCCTCCTCGCGCGGTGACCGCTCGGGGTATCCGCGGTCGTGGCGCGCCGCGTCGGCAGCGTGCACCGCCGCATCCCCTGCCACGAGCGGAGGAGAGGTGTCGGCAGGAGCCTCGGCGTCCCGCGTGACGAGCGGAGGGGATGTGAGGAGAGGAGGAGCGGATGCCGCGAAACCATCCTCCGCTCGTGCCATCTCCTCCGCCCGTGACGACGTGCTGGCCCCGCCGGCACCCGCGGCCCGGCCGGAATCCGCGGCGCCGGCTCCGAACACGAGCGCACTCAGCCGGGCGACGATGGCGACCTCGCTGAGCAGTTCCTCGGACGGCGGGGCCAGGCGGCCCCGCGAGGCGTGGACCGCTCCCATCGAGTCCTCAACGGTGACGCGCTGCTCGCGGCCGCCGCGGCGGTCGCGGTCGGTGCGGCCCAGCGTCGGGAGGATCAGTGCCCGGCGCCCCGTGACGACGTGCGAGCGGTTGAGCTTCGTGGAGACGTGCACCGTCAGCCCGACGCGCGACATGCCGGCCTCGACGACCGCGGTATCGGGGGTCGCCGAGACGAAGTTGCCGCCCATGCTCATGAAGAACCGCACGCGGCCGTCGCGCATCGCGCGGATGGCGCCCACCGTGTCGAAGCCGTGCTCGCGCGGAGCGGCGAAGCCGAACTCCGTGTCGAGGGCGTCGAGGAACGCCGCCGACGGCTTCTCGTAGATGCCCACGGTGCGATCGCCCTGCACGTTGGAGTGCCCGCGGACCGGACACACGCCGGCGCCGGGGCGGCCGATGTTGCCCTGGAGCAGCAGCATGTTCACCACCTCGCGCAACGTCGGCACGGAGTGCTTGTGCTGGGTGAGTCCCATCGCCCAGCAGACGATCGTGGCCTTGGATGTGCGCACCGTCTCGGCGACCCGCCGCAACGACTTCTCGGGAAGGCCCGTGGCCGCGACGAGGTCGCGCCACGAGGCATCCGCCATGGCCTGCCGGTACGCATCGAAGCCGCTGGTGTGCGCCGCGATGAACTCGTGGTCGAGAACCGCGGCACCGGTCCCGGAGCCTGTCGAAGGGTCGATCTCGAGCAGGTGCTTGCCGATCGCCTGGAACAGCGCCTGATCGCCGCCGAGCCGGATCTGCAGGAACTGGTCGGCGAGCTTGGTGCCGCCGAACGCCACGCCCCGCACCGTCTGGGGGTTCTCGAACCGCATGAGCCCCGCCTCGGGCAGCGGGTTCACCGCGATGATCGTCGCGCCGCGCTGCTTCGCCTTCTCGAGCGCGGAGAGCATGCGGGGATGGTTCGTGCCGGGGTTCTGCCCGGCGACGATGAGCAGGTCGGCCTCGTGGATGTCGTCGATCGAGACGGTGCCCTTGCCGATGCCGATCGTCTCGGTCAGCGCCGAGCCGGACGACTCGTGGCACATGTTGGAGCAGTCGGGCAGGTTGTTGGTGCCCAGTCCGCGCACCAGCAGCTGGTACAGGAACGCCGCCTCATTGGACGTGCGACCCGACGTGTAGAACACCGCCTCAGCGGGGTCGTCCAGCGACCGCAGCTCATCCGCGACCAGGGCCAGCGCGTCGTCCCACGAGATGGGCCGGTAATGCGTCGCACCCTCCTCCAGCACCATCGGGTGGGTGAGCCGCCCCTGCTGACCGAGCCACCAGTCGTCGTGGCCGCGCAGCTCGTCCAGCGGGTGCGCGGCGAAGAAGTCGGGACCCACTCGGCGCAGCGTCGCCTCTTCGGCGACGGCCTTGGCGCCGTTCTCGCAGAACTCGGCGATGTGCCGCTTGTCCTCCTCGGGCCACGCACACCCGGGGCAGTCGAAGCCGTCCTTCTGATTGACGCGCAGCAGCGTCTGCACCGACCGCGACACGCCCATCTGGTCGTTCGCGATCTGCAGCGCGTGCAGCACCGCGGGCACGCCCACGGCCACCTTCTTGGGGGCGGTCGCGCGCACACGCGTCTCGTCGATGTCGGCTTTCGGGGGCTTCGTCGCCATGTCACCAGGCTATGCCTCGCGGAGGCATCGAGGGCGCCCCACAACGCATGAGCGGTACTGCTGCGGGTGGACGGATGCCGCGGCCCCCGGCATCCCGTCCGTGCGCGTCGTGCGCGCTAGCCGCCCCACCACGCACGAGCCGTGCCACGCAGGTCGTCGCGCGCGACGGCGCCATGCCCGGGCGCCGAGACCGATGCGCGGGAGTCGGAAGACGCGGCCCGGTTGTCGCCCATCACCCAGACAGCACCGTCGGGCACGGTGACGCGGAACGGGATGTCGCCGCCCGGCCGGACCGCACCGGCGTATACCTCCTCGACCGGAGTGCCGTTGAGGAGCAGCCGGCCGGTTCCCGCCTCGCAGCACACCACGACGTCGCCCGCGACGCCGACGACGCGCTTCACGAGGAGCGCGTCCGGTGTGCCCGACCATCCTTCGCGGTCGACGAGGAGCACGACGTCCCCGCGTGCGGGCATGCTCCATCGGTCGAACAGCACCGTGTCGCCGCTGTGGAGGGTCGGGTTCATGGAGTCGTTGCGCACGGTCGCGACGCCGAAGGCCGCGGCGAAGGCGAGCGCGGCGCCGGTGGAGATCAGGAGGGCGGCGAGCCCGACGAGCGCCCGTCGCCGGACGCCGAGCGGTCGGCCGACCACCGCCGAGCCGGCGACGACCGTCACGGCGCCTCGGCGAGGAGCGTTGTCATGGCCGCGATCTCGCGCTGCTGCTCGACGAGCACGTGCTTGCCGGACGACCGCACATACGCATTCGTCCCCTCACGGACCGCGCTCTCCGCCATCTCGAGCGCGCCCTCGTGGTGAGCGATCATCAGGTCGAGGAACATCCGGTCCGCGGCGCCGGCCTCGGCGGCATCGAGCGCGGCGAGCTGCTCGGCGCTCGCCATGCCCTTCATCTGCGTGTGCGGGTGATCGCCGCATCCCGTCGGCACGGTTCCGGCTGCGGGCTGTGCACCACCGTGACCCTCGTGGCCGCCACTCGGACCGCCGGCGGGGATCGCGCGGCGCCAGGCGTCCTGCCAGGCCCGCATCGTCTCGATCTCCGCGGTCTGGTCGGCCACGATGAATTCGGCGAGCGCCCGCGTGCGATCCCGGACGCCGGTCGCGCCGAGCACCAGGCTGCTGAGCTCGAGCGCCTGTTCGTGGTGCGGGATCATGCCCTCGATGTAGCAATGATCCTCGATGGTCGGGTAGGCGGCGGTGGCGGCATCCGTCCTCGCACCCGCGGCGGCTGCCTGTGGAGCCGACTCGGCGCCCGTCGTCAGGCTGAGCCCGACGGCGGCCGCTGCCACCGTCGCGGTCGACATGGCCAGCACGACGCCGAAGGCGGCGATACGACTGCGCATGAGGAGGACCTTTCAGCTCCGGATGCCGCGGGCGGAGGCTTCCGCGGCGAAAGGGTCCCGCGGGGCGACGCGATGAACGCGCCGCCCGCGGGTGGGATCAGGCCGCGGCCTGTCCCTTGTGCGCCTGCTGGCGACGCAGGTGCCACGACGTGGCCGCGAGTCCGGCTCCTGCCACCAGGAGCAGGATGCCCGACAGCGCCCAGTTGTTCGCGTCGGTGCCGGTCGTGGCGAGTGCGCCGAAGATGGCAGCCGGCGATGCGGACGCCACCGTGAACGATCCCTGCGCGACGGCCGACGAGGTCTGCCCGGTCAGCACCAGGGTGTGCTCGCCGGCAGGGGTACCCGACGGGACGACGAACTGGGCCGTCACGACGCCCTCGCTGTCCGCCACGAACGTGCCGACGTCGACGGGGTCGGAGTGCAGCACGGCGCTCACGGTCTCACCGGGGGTGAAGCCGCTGGCCGTCGCCGTCTGTGCGGCGCCGGGGGCGACCTCGGCGCTGCCGAACGTCACAGGTGCGGCCGCGGGCGCCGTGGAGCCCCCGTTGCCGTTGCCGTTGCCGTTGCCGTTGCCGTTGCCGTTCCCATTGCCGTTGCCGTTGCCGTTCCCGTTGCCGTTCCCATTGCCGTTGCCGTTGCCGTTCCCGTTGCCGTTCCCGTTGCCGGATTCGGTGGGCGTCGGCGTGGGCTCCGTCGTGGGCTCCGTCGTCGGCGTGGGCGTCGGCGACGCGGTGGGCGTCGGCGTGATGTTCGGGTTCGGCACCCCGCGCATGTCGCCGTTGACCCACTTGCGGCCCTCGGGGATGTTCGGGTTCTGCGCCGCGAAATCACGCGGATAGAGGGTGAAGCCCTGCCAGTGGATCGGCATCGGGCTCTGGTCCTCGTCGCGGTTGATGTGGTGGAAGCCCACGTTCACCCATGCCACCGGGTCTACGAGCGCCTCACCGTCGGCGATGTAGTCGCTGACCATCTGCCCCGCCTTCGACGGGATGAGGTTGTGGCTGGCGTGGATCTCGTCCGACTTGGCCGACGTGAACGCGATGTCGTAGTCCGTCTCGGGGTTGAGGTTGTACGCCTGGTCGCGGGGCACGGTGATCTCGTACGAGCGGGCGTGCCCGTCGGCGTTGATGCTCTCGGGGTTCACGACCCGGTACGCCTCGCGGTTCGAGCCCATGGTCTTGGTCTCGTTCGTGACCTGCGTGAGCTGCGTCTCGAGGATCGCGGTGTGACCGGTGTCGCCCGTGGTGCCGTACTCACCGGTCGGCGTGGTCGCGAACTTCTCGACCTGCTGGGTGGCGCCGGAGTCGAGGCCGAAGTCCACGCGCCAGAACGCCGAGTGGTAGTGGTTGACCGCGAAGTCCTCCTGACCCGGGGCGATCGGCCACCCCTGGTTGACGACGTCGACGTAGTCGTTGGGCGACAGGTCACCGGTCGCGCCGAGGCGCACCGAGATCTCGCCGTCGTCGTGGAAGCGGTACTCGGTCTGATACTCGTACCAGCCGATGCGCGACACGCTGTGCAGCACGAGGTCGGTGCCCTGCGCGGCGTACAGCGCATCGTTGGTGATGTTCGAGCGGTAGGCGAGACCCGAGTCCTCCTCGCCGATGCAGACGGCCGGGATCTCACCGCGGGTCGCGTCCACCCAGGCACTGTGCACCTCGCCGACCGGGCAGTCGACCGCCGCGATGGCCTGCAGGCGACGCCCGCCGACCTGGTAGGTGGTCACGTCGTTGTACTCCGTGGCGCCGGTGTCGTACGGCACGTTGAGCTGGGCGAGCGCGATGGAGTCGAGTACGAGGATCGGCGCCGCGTCGTCGCGCGGCTGATATGCGATCTTGTCGAGGACGAGACCGCGATACGTGTCGAGGCGCCAGCACATCTGCCAGCTGGATCCGGATTCGAGGGTCTTCGAGACGAGGGAGTCGCCGGAGCAGGATGCCTCGGTGACGGTCTGGGCGGAGGCCGCGGCCGGTGCGGACAGCACGAGGCCGCCGGCCAGCAGCGCCATCGCGGTGCCCGCGCCGAGCAGCCGGCGGAGGGGGTTTCGTTTCATCGGGAGGGTCTCCAGGGTCATGAGATGGACAGGACGGCCCGCGTCGACAGGTTGACGACGTAGGTGCTGGTGGTGAGGAACGCGCCGCCGTCGACCTGGGCGAGCAGCTGCACGCACCGGTCGACGCCGCACGACTCGGCACCGAAGGATCCGGCATCCGTGACGAACGAGTGGGCGGTGAGGAGGACCTCGGCAGATGCCGGGGTCAGGACAGAGCCGCCGGTCAGCGCAGCGAACTCGTCGACGACCGGCTGGGCCGCATCGGAGTCGAGCAGCAGCTCCCACGCGAGCGAGGTCTCGGCATCTGTCGGTGCGGGCTGCGTGCCCGACGCGCGGTCCACGGCCTCGACGGCTCCGGTCGTCGCGTTGACGATCATGCTGACCGTCTCGTTGGTGGCGTAGTCGTAGTACAGCGAGAGGAGGCGCCGCTGTCCGTCGGCGTACGCCTGCGGGTCGGCCACATCGGTCGAGAGGAACTGCAGTCCGGGCTCGCCGAACACGTCGACGCCGGCCGCGAACGCCGCGTCCTGCGCACCCACGAAGCGGACGTACTCGACTTCGGCGCCGGACAGCGCGTCGTAGGCGGCCGCGATCGTCGCCGGCTTGGCGACTTCCTCGGCCTTCTCGGGCGCGTCCTCGTCCGTGCTGTCGGCGGCGATGGGGGTGGATGCCGTGGTCGCGGGCGATGAGGTCGCCTGCACGGCGGTCTGGGTGGCGAAGACGAGCGCGACCGCGGCAGCCGCCGCGGCGACCGCGGAGCCGATGCCGAGAGCGCGCGGGGTGAGCAGTCGGCCGCGGCGTGTCGGCCGCTGCCGCGAGGGGGGCGGCGAGTCCCCCTCGGGAGAGAGCTGTTGTTCGGTCACAGGATTCCTTTCGACGGCGATGACACGGCTCGCACCCGCATCGGGGCCGATTCTTCGCCCGCGCCGTTTCGCCGTCGTACGAGGCCGCGAACGTCGGGCGAAATCCTCCTGAGACGACCTCGGCCGATTCCGGTCCGCGGATCCCACGTCGTGTCACGCGGCCGAAACACGGCCCGCCGTTTCCGGCAACGCGGGCCGGGTAGCGTCGCGCCCAGCCGCACCGCGGCGAGCGCCGGCTACGGAGGAGGACGCGTGAGCACTGCACTCGCGGACGCGATCGAGCAGGCGCGGCCGAGGCACGACCTCGGGTCCAGCTCGCCCTTCGCGGGCCTGCGCCGTCGTCACGCCCGCACGATCGACGTCGTCGCGCAGTCCGTGGCGGCCACCGCGCCCGCCGGCGTCCTGCTCATCCACCCCGCCGCCGCCTACGCGCGCAGCGGATCCTTCGCGTTGCTCGACATCGCGATCACGATCACTCTCGTGGTGGGCGTCGGGCTGGTGATCGGCATGTTCGCGCGCCGGATCGCGAGCACGGGCTCCCTGTACACCTTCGCGGCCCGCGGCCTCGGGTCCCACGTCGGCCTCGTCACCGGCGCCGCCCTGGGCATCGGATATCTGGCCGTCGCCATGAACACGCTGGCGTCGGGCTCGCAGCGACTCGCGAACATCCTGAGCGGCGGAACCGCTCCCCCGTGGCTCGTCGTCGTCCTCATCACCGGGTTCGGCGGCATCATCGCCCTGGTCGTCGCCCGCGGGCTGCGGATGTCGACGCGCATGCTGCTCGTGCTCGAGTCGATCGCTGTGGCGACGGTGCTGGTGCTCTCGCTCGTCGCCCTCAGCCTCACACGGTGGGATCTGGGGCTGCTCGTGCCCCGCCCCTCGGACTTCTCGATCGAGGCCGTCATCACGGGCGTCGCGTTCGCCCTGATCGGATTCGTCGGGTTCGAGAGCGGCGCGGCGCTCGGTCCGGAGACGCGCCGTCCCTTCGCGGCGGTGCCCCGCGCCCTGATGGTCAGCGTGGGGGCGACGGGCCTGGTCATGCTCGTCGGGACGGCCGCACAGCTGTCCATCGTGGCGGAGCGGCCGGGCGCGGCATCCCTCGCCGCCGTGACGGGCCTGTCGGGCCTCATCGACGTCATCGTGGCGATCTCCTTCCTCGCGTGCGCGCTGGCGATGACGAATGCGGCGACGCGGCTCGGCTTCGCGATGAGCCGCGAGGGTCTGCTGCCGGTGGTCTTCGGCCGCGTCTCTGGCCGGGGCGTGCCCGCCGTCGCCGGCATGCTGCTCGCCGCGGTGGTGACGGCGGTGCCCGTCGTGATCCTCGCGATCGGCGGCAGCCGGCAGGACATGCGGATCGTCACCTCGCCCGCCTCGATCATCGGGTTCGTGCTGGCCTACGCGCTGGTGTGCGCGGCGGCGCCGGTCTTCCTCGCCCGGATCGGCGAGCTCACAGTCCGTGCGGTGGCCATCAGCGCCTTACCCCTCGCGGGGCTCGTCTGCGTGCTGGGGTTCTATCTCGTCGCGACGGTGCGTGACAACCCGGGCGGCCTGCTGTGGGCGAGCGGGATCCTCGCCGTCGTCGTCGGCGCCGGCTCGCTGCGGCTGGCGCGCCACCCGCGGGTGGCGGCCCGGATCGGCGTGCACGACTGGCCCGTCGACTCGGACTGCATCGAAGGGCCGGCGCGGACGTGAGCGGCGGGGGTCTCGCGGGCGACACCCGGCTCCCGGAGAAGGGCCTCGGCCTCGCGCTGGAGATCCTGGAGCAGGTCGCGCGCGACGACCGTGGCGCGTCGGCGGCCGAGATCGCCCGCGCCGTCGGCGCCCCGCGGGCGACCGTCTACCGCGTGGTCAACTCGCTGGTCCGTGACGAGTACCTCGTACGGCGAGCGGACTTCTCGGGTTTCCTCCTCGGCACGCGGGTGCTCGAGCTCGCCGCGATCGTCGGCGCCCGCACGCGACCGGCCCACGCCGCGGTCGTGGAGCGCCTCCGCACCGAGACGGGCGAAGCGGTGCACCTGTTCGCCTTCCACCGCTCCGGGCTCCTGGTGCTCGACGAGGACGCGGCCCAGCCGCTGTCGGACCCCGACGTGCTGCTCGCCGACCCCACTCGATCGGCGATCGGCCACCTCTGGCTGGTCGCGCATCCCGACCGGCGCCTGCCGCAGGCGCCGAGCTGGCGGACCGACGCGGCGCCCGGCGACGTCCGCGCCATCCACGAGGCGTACGCGGTGCGCGGCTACACCGAGCAGGTCGCGCTGCTCAGGTCCGACCGCGGGTGCCTCGCCGTCCCCATCCACGACGACGCCGCCCGTCCCGTCGGAGCGGTGACCCTGTCGACCTCCCTCTCACGCGTCTCGATCGCGGCACGCCACGTCGGCGCGCTGCGCGACGCGGCGCGCGCGCTCGCTCCGATCGGCGCGCTCAGCGACTGGTGACCCGGGAACGACGGATGCCGCGGCATCCGTCACCGCCCGCGATCACAGCTCCCGCGCGAGGATGCCGTCGATGATGGCCGCGTCGGAGGCGGCCTGCTCGAGCACCTGCTGCGCCGACTCCACGACCGCCGGATGCGGCTCGCCGTCGAGGATCAGGTTCACGAGCGCCACCATGCCCGCGTTCTGGTCGCGGAGGATCTCCGCGAACCGGCGTTCGGCGTCGGGATGCCGGGCGTCGACGAAGCCCTGCAGCGTGCTCCACGACGGCATGCCCGGCATCTGGGCGTGGTCGGCCCCGTGACCGCCGCACGGGCCGTCGGCGGGCGGCTCGAGCGGGCGGGCGTCCACCCACGAGACGTACCACTCGCGCAGCTCGGCGAGGTCGTCCTCGTCTCGGGCCGCGATGCCGGTGGCGAAGCCGCTCGCCTCGGCATCGAGCCCCTCCTTGCGCAGCAGCGTCTGTGCGAGCTCCTGCTCCTTGACGCGGTAGTAGATCATCGCCTCGACGTAGCAGTAGTCGTCGGCTGTCACCGGGATCGAGGGCGACGGGGATGCCGAGGCCGTCGCGTTCGTGCCGGGCGACGCCGCGGGGCGCGCGCCGGCGCCGGCCGTCGTTGCGGCGACCGCGAGCGCGACCCCCGCCGCAGCGGTCGCCATGGCGAGCGTCAACGCGACGATGGCGACAGCTCTGCGGCGCACGGGGGCCTTCCGGATCGGAGCGATCCCGCTCACGCCGCGCCTCGTGCCGTCGCGTCACAGCGCTTTGCGCCGTGAGGACTCGGGGACGTGGGCCGGCGGATCGGGATGCGTCAGCGCCTACCGGTGCCGAAGATCCCGCGGATCACTCCCCCGAGGATAGTCTGCGTCGACTTGGAGTTCAGGATCTGGTCGAGCGGCGACTTCTGGCTCGATCGCGAGGTGCGCGTCGTGCCGGCCGTCTTCTTGAGCAGCCTCTCGTACTCCTGCTGCGCCTTCTTCTCGGCCGCAGCGCTCGCCTTGTCGGCGGCGGTCTGCTGCTTGTCGATCGCGGCCTTCTGTTTCGCGTACTCGGCGTCGGCCTTCGCCTTCGCAAGGGCCGCGTCCTCGGCGGCGGCGGCATCGTCGGCGGCCTTCATCTTCGCGGCGAGGACCTCGCGCGCCGACTCGCGGTCGATGGCCGTCCCGTACTTCGCCAGGAGGGTGGATGCCTTCACCGCAGCCTCGATCGCAGGGTCGGGCGTCGGCGACATGAGTCCCTGCGGCGCGCGCAGCCGTGTCCACGCGACCGGGGTGGGGGCGCCCTTCTCGCTCATGACGGTGACGATGGCCTCGCCGGTGCCGAGCTCCTGCAGCACCCGCTCGAGGTCGTAGCCGGATCTTGGGTAGGTGCCGACGGTCGCGCGCAGCGCCTTCGCGTCATCGGGGGTGAACGCGCGCAGCGCGTGCTGCACGCGCGAGCCCAGCTGCGCCAGCACGTCCGAGGGCACGTCCTTCGGCGTCTGCGTCACGAAGAACACCCCGACGCCCTTCGACCGGATGAGCCGCACGGTCTGCACGATCGCCGACAGGAAGTCCTTCGAGGCGTCCTTGAACAGCAGGTGCGCCTCGTCGAAGAAGAAGACGAGCTTCGGCTTGTCGGCGTCGCCGACCTCGGGGAGGATCTCGAACAGCTCGGCGAGCAGGTACATCAGGAACGTCGAGAACAGCGCCGGCTTGTCGATCACCCCCGGCACCTCCAGCAGGCTGATGATGCCGCGCCCGTCCGGTGCCGTGCGGATGAAGTCGGCCACGTCGAACTCCGGCTCGCCGAAGAACACGTCGGCTCCGGCATCCGCGAACGTGATCAGCTCGCGCAGGATCACGCCCGCCGTCGCCGCCGAGAGCCCGCCGAGCTCCTTGAGCTCGGCCTTGCCCTCGTCGCTGGTGAGATGGCTGAGCACGGCCCGCAGATCCGACAGGTCGACGAGCGCGAGGCCGTTGGCGTCCGCGTAGTGGAAGACGAGGCCGAGGCTCGACTCCTGCGTGTCGTTCAGCCCCAGCACCTTGCTCAGCAGCAGCGGGCCGAAGCCCGACACCGTCGCCCGCACCGGAACGCCCTTGCCGATGCCGCCCAGCGCGAAGTACTCGGTGGCGGATGCCTCGGGCTTCCAGTCCTGCCCGATCGCCTGCGTCCGCGCGAGCAGCTTCTCGCTCGGCTCCCCCGGCGTCGCGACACCCGACAGGTCGCCCTTGATGTCGGCGGCGAACACCGGCACACCCTTCGCCGCGAGCTGCTCGGCGAGTCCCTGCAGCGTGCGGGTCTTGCCCGTCCCAGTGGCCCCGGCGACGAGGCCGTGGCGATTCATCATGCCGAGCGGGATGCGGATCTGCGCCGACGACACCGGGTCGCCGTTGAGCAGGGCGCCGAGGTCGAGAGTGGTCTCCTCGAACGTGTAGCCGGACGCGATCTTGTCGACGTCCTGTTGCGTCAGAGGACCGGTCTGCGGCGGCGGGGCGGTCGGTGAGGAGGAGGGCTCCTGCGTCTGCGAGGCCGAGCTGGGCGCTCGCGCGGGCTCTGGGGCCGTCGCACCCGAGGTCTGCCCGGCCGTCGGGGCGGCAGCTGATGCTGCGCCGTCCGACGAGGCCGGAACAGCGACCACGGGCTCGGCGGCAGCCGGAGACGCGGCGCCGGTCGCCCTGGCCTTGGCGGCGGCGGCCTCGGCGGCGGCGAGCGCGGCCCGGGCCTGTGCGGCCTTGAGCTGCGCCTCGGCCGCATCCGCCTCCGCACGCAACCGGGCGAGCTCGGCCTCCGCGGCCAGGACGGCCGGATCGGTCGCTGTGGAATCAGGCGCTGTGGAATCAGGCGCTGCGGAATCAGGCGCTGCGGAATCGGGCGCGGTCATGCGCTCAGCCTAGCCAGCGGCCCTCGCCGCGACAGCCGACCCCTCCCGTGCCATCGGCAGCGCGAACGCGGCCGCCACCAGCAGCGCCGCCCCCGCACCTATCAGGGCGCCGCCCAACGTGTCGCTCAGCCAATGCGCGTGCAGGTAGGTGCGACTGAACGCCATGAGCAGCACCCAGGCGGCGCCCACGATGGCCACCCACAGCCGGGGGAAGATCACGGTGGCCGCCACCGCGATGGTGGCGGCGTTCGCCACATGCCCCGACGGGTACGAGCCGTAGTCCGACAGCACGAGGATGTCTTCCGGCCGCACCCGCCCGAAGAGGTGCTTGAGCACCTGCACCCCTGCGGCCGACACCGCCTCAGCGGCCAGGAAGTAGGCAGCGGCCCACGGCCGCCGCAGCACGATGAGCGCGACCGCCCCGGCGATCGGCACCAGGAGGACGCCGAACCAGCCGCCGCCGACGAAGTCCATGAAATGAGCGAACCCGGTGATGACGGGACGCCACCACTCGCCCATGAGCGCGTTCCACGCGGTGTCGACGGCGAACGGCTCATCGCCGCGCGAGAAGATCCACCACCCCAGCAGACACGACAGCACCACCAGTGACGACCCGGCGAGCAGGTAGGCGATGACGGGGACGGCGACCCGCCGCTCTGTCGTGGTCATCGCCCCATTGTGCCTGTCACCTCGCGACATCGACCTCATCCGGGCTTTTTCCGTGCACCCTTGACAATCTCTTCGGCGGGGGCGCGTCGTCCTCCCGTGACAGCGTCGGTGTCGTCGGGCAGGATGGGCGCCATGCCATCACGGGCCGTCGACATCGTCCGCACCCTCGTCGCGCCGCTCACGCGCACCCGGGTGTTCCGCCGTGTCCTGGGTCCGCTGCTGCTGCCGCCGGTCGAGCGCTTCGTCGGGTGGATCTCGCACGGGCGCGTGCAGGTGAGCGCACTGCTCGTGCCGTCGCTCGTGCTTCACACGATCGGCGCGAAGTCGGGCGAGCCCCGCGACGCCGCGCTGATGTACACGCCCGACGGCCAGGGTCGCGCGATCGTCGCGGGTACGAACTTCGCCGGTGCCCGCCATCCGGCATGGACGAACAACCTGCTGGCCCACCCGGATGCCGAGATCACGGTGCGCGGACGCCGCATGCTGGTGCACGCGAGTCCCGTGCCCGCTGCCGAACGCGACGCCGTCTGGGCACGCATCGAGGCGCAGTGGCCCGGCTACCGCAACTACGAGCGCGAGTCCGGGCGCACCGTGCGCCTGTTCCGCCTGCAACCCGTCGCGCACGCGGACTGACTCCGATCAGGGCGCGAGACGCTCCACGGTGCGCGGCCGCACGATGAGCCACAGCGACAGCAGGCCCACCACCGCGCACCCGACCATCACCGAGGCCATCGTGGTGGCGGTGATGCCGGCATCCTTCGCGATCCATCCCACCAGCGGCGAGATGATGCCCGCGACGCCGAAGTTGGTGGCGCCGACGATCGACTGCGCCGTGCCCGCCGCCTTGCCGTGGCGGTCGAGCGCCAGCACCTGCACGCACGGGAACGTGAAGCCACAGCCCGTCATGAAGACGAAGAGCGGCACGATGGTGCCCCACAGCCCGAGCCCGAGCTGGTCGGTGACGATGATGGCGGATGCCGCCACCACGAGCACAGCCGTCGACCAGGCCATCACCCACTGCGGGCCGAACCGGGCAGCCAGGCGCGATGCGGCCTGCACGCCGAGCACGACGCCGAGCGAGTTGACGGCGAACATCAGGCCGTACTCCTGGGCGCTCAGGCCGTAGTCGAGCTGAAAGAGGAACGACGAGCTCGACAGGTACGAGAACAGCCCAGAGAACGTCATCCCGCCGATGATCAGCACGCCGATGAAGACCCGGTCGCTGAAGACGCTCCGGTAGCGCTGCCACACCGTGGTGGAGCCTCGCTCGCGGCGGCGCGCGGGCGGCAGGGTCTCGGGGAGGAACACGAGCGCCGAGACGAGCATGACGGCGCCGTACACCGCGAGCACCACGAAGACGCCGCGCCACGGCATGACGGCCAGCAGCGCCGAGCCCACGAGGGGCGCGAGCACCGGGGCGACGCCCGAGACGAGCGCGAGGCGCGACAGCATCACCACGAGTCGGCGACCGCCGAACAGGTCCCGCACGATCGCTGCGGCCACGACGCCGCCCGCCGCCGCGCCTGCGCCCTGGAACACCCGCGCGACCGACAGCAGCTCGAGGGTGGGGGCGAGGGCGGCGGCCACGCTGGCGACGACGTGGAGCGCGGTCACCGAGAGCAGCGGCACCCGCCGACCGACCTTGTCGCTCAGCGGGCCGACGATGAGCTGACCGAGCGCGAACCCGATCATCGTCCCGGTGAGGGTGAGCTGGATCATCGCGGCCGTGGTGTCGAAGTCGGCCTCGAGCACCGGGAACGCCGGTAGGTAGAGGTCGATCGTGAAGGGGCCGAGCGCTGTCAGCGCTCCGAGCAGCACGATGTAGAGGACGCGTCGGCGATGCGGGATCGAGTCGCCCGGGTGCAGCACGATCGGCGCGGTGGCCGGGTTGCTCCCGAGCGTTCGGATGGCACCCGTGGTCGTCGGGTGCGGGTGCGGCTTCGGGTCAGCAGGCTGCTGGTCGGCGCGGGGCTGGGGTTTCTGGACGGGGAGCGATGCGGTGTCGAGCAACAGTGGGTTTCGTTTCGTGGCGGGGTTTCGACGGTCGGCGTGCGAGGGCGGCTTGGCATGGACTTCGCGTCATGCGGGCGGAGCCAAGACCGAGGTAAAAGGGTCCGGCGCTGCCGATCGGCACCAGGACACAGGCGGACGACCGTGAAAGGTCGAATCGATTCGAGCCCATGATATCGGATGCTTCCCCTCGACCGCATCCATCGGCAGGGTCGCCGCGCTGTCGGCGCCTTCTCAGGGCCACGACACATGCGCTCGCATAGGATGAAAACAACCCGTCACCCGCTTCTGCGGCACGTCGCGGGCGCCCAGACCCCTGTTATCGATTGGCAGAGATCACGAGCATGACCCCGACCACCGACAAGCGCGCGAGCGGCAACCCGGCCACGCAGGCGAAGATCGACCTCACCGTCAAGCAGCAGCGCGAGCAGAAGCGCCAGGAGAAACTGGCCGAGTACCAGAGGCAGCTCGCCAAGCGGCGACGCAGCAAGCTCGTGTGGTGGATCGTCGGCTCCGTCGCCGCGATCCTCGTCATCGCGGCGATCGTCGCATCCATCGTCTTCGCTCCCGCCCCGGCACCGACCTACGATCGCGGCGCCGGCGACGGCAGCGGCATCGAGGGCGTCGAGACGTTCGAGAACACGGCGAACCACGTCGAGGGCAGCGTCGACTACCCGCAGACGCCGCCGGCCGGCGGCGACCACAACGCCGTCTGGCTGAACTGCGGCGTGTACACCGAGCCGGTGCCCAACGAGAACGCCGTGCACGACCTCGAGCACGGTGCGGTGTGGGTCACGTATGACCCCGCTCAGGTGTCGGACGGCGACGTGGCGAAGCTCGAAGCGCTGCTTCCCTCGACCTACTCGGTGCTCTCGCCGTACGAGGACATGGACACCCCGATCGCGGTGAGCGCCTGGAACGCGCAGCTGAAGGTCGACTCCGCCGACGACGCGCGCATCAAGGAGTTCATCACGGCGTACTGGCACTCGACCAACGCTCCGGAGCCCAACGCGCTCTGCACCGGCGGACTCGACGCGCCGGGCAAGAAGTAGCTCGCACGTGTCGGACGAGGCGCCGACGGCGGGCACCCGGCGTTGGCTGGTCATCGGCGTCGCTCTCGTCCTGATCGCCGCGCTGGGCTTCGCGGTCGGGCGGTTCTCGACGTTCGGCTCGCAGACCGTCGCCACCACCCCCGGCACCGCTTCGCCTGAGGCCGGGTTCTCCCGCGACATGCAGGTGCACCACGCGCAGGCGATCGAGATGGCGATGCAGATCTACCGCAAGACCGACGACGACGAACTGCGCATGCTGTCGTACGACATCGCCACCGGCCAGGCCGGCCAGCGCGGCGAGATGTTCGACTGGCTCGTACAGTGGGGGCTCCCGCAGTCGGGCGGACCGATGATGCAGTGGATGGATCCCGCCACCGGCGAACACGATCACGGAGGCGCGTCGGGCGAGCCGATGACCGAGGACGAGGCCCGCGAAGCCATGGGCATGGCATCCGCGGACGAGATGGCCGCACTGGAGTCGGCCACCGGCCAGGAGGCGGACTGTCTGTTCCTGTCGCTCATGATCCGCCACCACGAGGGAGCGATCCCGATGGCCCAGGCGCTCCTCGACCTCGGCACCGACCCCCGCGCACTCGAGGTCGCGCAGGCCATCAAGAACGGCCAGACCTCCGAGATCGACGCGATGCGGTCGATCCAGAACCGCCTCGGCTGCTCGGGCTGAGGTCGGCTCACCTCGCGGGCACCGGCTGATTGCGGCACGGTCGGAGAGCACGCCCGCAGACGGATGCCGCGACCCGGCGTCGATCGCCAGGTCGCGGCATCCGTCTGCTTCGTCTGCCGGGTCAGCCCTTCGTCGCGCCGGCCAGCAGGCCGCGCACGAAGAACCGCTGCAGCGAGAGGAACACGATCACCGGCACGATGAGCACGAGGAACGCGCCCGCCGACACCAGGAACCACTGATCGCCCCACGACCCGGAGAGCGAGTTCAGGGTCTGCGTCATCGGCAGCGACGACGAGGGCGCGAAGATCGTCGCGACCAGCAGGTCGTTCCAGACCCAGACGAACTCGAGGATCGCGAACGACGCGAGCGCCGGCGTGGCGAGCGGCAGGATGATCCGGAAGAAGATCTGCCCGTGCCCCGCGCCGTCCACGCGTGCCGCCTCGATCACGTCGGACGGGATCTCGGCGATGAAGTTGTACAGCAGGAAGATCGCGAGCGGCATCGCGAACATCACGTGCGCGATCCACATCGTCGCGAAGCTGTGATCGACGTCGCGCATCTCCAGCCCCGGGAACACCGTGACGTCGCCGAACTCGAGCCCGCGCGAGAACAGGCTCAGCAGCGGCACCAGTGCCATCTGGATGGGGACGATCTGCAGCGCGAAGACGGCGACGAAGATGACGCCCCGGCCCTTGAAGTCCATCCACGCGAAGGCGTACGCGGCGAGCGCTGCGATCGCGAGCACGAAGACGGTCACCGGGATCGTGATCGCGAGCGAGTTGAGGAACGACTCGCCGAGCGTGAGCGCCGTGCCGCCGGAGGTGAGGGCCGCCTGGTAGTTGCCGAGGACGAAATCTGGGTTCGTGAAGACGGTCCACCACCCCGACGACGCCGAATCCGCGCCCGGACGGAACGACGTGATCAGCAGTCCGAGCGTGGGGATGGTCCACAGGAACGCGATCGCGATGGCGACCACCGTGGCGATGGGCGACGTCATCCGCTTCTGGGCCTGCGCCTCGCTGCGACGCGTCTCGCGCGCGACCTTGCGTGCGCTGGCTCTGTCGAACTGCGGGCTCGGCTTCTTCTCGTCGACGGCGGTCATCACCGCACCTCCCTCTGCCTGCGCAGCTGCCTGACGTTGTAGATGATCAGCGGCGTGACGAAGATGAAGATCAGCACCGCCAGCGCCGCCGCGTGCCCGTAGCTCTGGAACCGCTGCTGCTGGTTCACCATCTCGAAGCCCAGCACCGTCGAGTTGGACCGGCCTCCGGTCATCACCGCCACGATGTCGTACAGCTTGAGGGCGGCGATGGTGACCGTGGTGAGCACGATGACGATCGCCGTGCGGATGCCCGGCACGGTGACGTTGGTGAACCGCTGCCACGCGTTGGTGCCGTCGAGCTGCGCGGCCTCCATCTGCTCGGCCGGCACCGCCTTGATCGCGGCGGAGAGCACCACCATCGCGAAGCCGGTCTGGGCCCACACGAACGCGAAGAGCAGGCAGAACGTGTTGACGAGCGGCCAGACGTCGAGCCACCTGACCGGTTCTCCGCCGAACGCCACGACGAGCGCGTTCAGGATGCCGATCTGCTCGCCCTGCCGGTAGTCGTACACGAACTTCCAGATGAGGCTGATGCTCACCGGCGCGATCGCGAAGGGGATGAAGACAAGGATCTTGAGGATGCGGTCGCCGCGTGCCCGCTCCATGAAGGCGGCGTAGGCCAGCCCGACGACCGTCGAGAAGACCGGCGCGAAGATCGCCCAGATCAGCGTGTTGATGATCGACCAGAACCCCTGCGGGTTCGTGAACGCCCACACATAGTTGTCCATGCCGACGAAGTTGTCGCCGGTCTTGTCGAAGAACGACTGGATGATCGTCGCGATCGAGGGGTAGATGAGGCCCATCAGGATCAGGATCGCCGCGGGGGCGAGGAACAGCGTCAGCTGGTACAGATACCCCGCGCCTTCGCGCGCACGGTAGTCGGCGTAGAAGAGCAGACCGCCCGCGATGAGAGCGATCGGGATCACGTAGATGACCGCGTTCTGGTACGGCCGCAGCATCATGAACGCCAGGAGCGGGATCGCGAAGCACGAGATCAGCCGCAGCCAGAAGTAGCCCCTGCCCTGGCGGGGCGCGTACTCGATGAGTACGAGAAGGATCCCGACCACGACCGCGAAGATCAGCAGGACGATCGGGATCTGCACGATCGGCCCCAGGTTGCCGATCCATTGGAAGAACGAATTGAACGAGAATCCCAGCGAGGTCGGCCGCGCATCGGGAGCCGGCGGGCTGAGGAAGAGGAAGATCAGCAGCGCCGCGATCAGGATGAAGCCGATCGTGACGACGAGCCGTGTGGTCGTCCGCGAGGGCGGCTTCCTGCCGCCGCGCTCGGACGGCGGCGCTGCTTCCGCCTGCGCCGTCGTGGATGTGGTCTGAGACATGTTCTGCCTTTCCCCCGTCGCCACCGACGGATGACGTCACCCCGGTGCCGGGCCCGCCCGCAGAGCGAGGGGCCCGGCACCGAGGTGCGGTGCGTCAGTCCTCGTAGCCTGCCTGGATGTCTTCCAGGACCTGCGGCGTCGGCTTGCCGTCGACCCAGTCGACCATGCCGCGCCAGAACGAACCCGAACCGACCGTTGCCGGCATCAGGTCGGAGGCGTCGAAGCGGAAGACCGTCTCGGGGTCCTGCACGACCGTCATGGCGTCGGTGAGAAACTTGCTCGACGCCAGCGACGGGTCGGCGCCCGTGTTGGCCGAGAGGGCGCCGCCGAGGGAGACGCGCGCGTCGGCGAACTCCGGGGTCGACATGTACTCGGCCACGGCCTGGGTCGCTGCATCATCGGAGAAGACCGTGACGAACTCGCCACCGCCTTCGACCGAGAACGGCTCGCCCTCGAAGCCCGGCATCAGGAACGCGTAGACGTCGCCATCCTCGGCGACGTCGGGCGTCGCGCCCTCGGCCGTCTGCACGGCGAGGAAGTTCGCCGTGAGGAAGGAGCCCTGGTGCGTCAGTGCGCACGTGCCGTTGGCCACCGCCGAAGCGATGGGGTCGCCGAAGGCGGTCGAGTTGATGCTCTTCACGTCTCCGAATCCGGCGTTGACGTACTTCGGGTCGAGCAGGACCTTCGCCACCTCGTCGAACGCGGCCTCGATGTCGGGGTCGGTGAACGGAGTGTCACCGGCTGCCCAGCTGTCGTACACGTCGGCGCCGGCCTGGCGCAGCACGAGGTCCTCGACCCAGTCCGTGCCCGGCCATCCCGACGCTGCCTCGGACGAGAATCCAGCGCACCACGGCGGCTGACCTGTCTTCTCCTGGATCGTCTTGGTGAGCTCGAGCAGCTCGTCCCACGTCGTGGGCACCTCGACGCCCCACTCCTTGAAGCTCGCGGGAGAGTAGTAGATGTAGCCCTTGAGGTTCGCGAGCATCGGCGCGGCGTAGAAGGTGCCGTCGACCGAGCCGTAATCCTTCCAGGCCGCGGCCCAGTACTCGTCGACGTTGTCGGAGACCTCCTTGGTGCCCTCCTGCACCTCGCCGGTGCCGACCAGCGACGCCAGCAGGCCGGGCTGGGGCACGATCGCGATGTCGGGTGCCGAGCCACCGGCGACCTTCGTCACGATGTTGCCCTCGAAGCCCTTGTCGCCGGTGTAGACGACCTCGACGCCGGTGTCGGCGGTGAACTGGTCGAACGACTTCTGAAGCGAGTCCGCCTCGGTGCCGGTGATGCCGCCGGAGATCTCGACGGTCTCGCCCTCGAGCGAGCCGTCGCCCCCGTCGCCCTCATCTCCGCCCTCGGCGCAGCCCGCAAGGGTCAGTGCCGCGACGGTGGCGAGCCCGAGAGCGATATAGCCGTGTCGACGACGTGATCGCAGTGCAGTCATGTTCGTCTGCCTCCTCTTCGAGTCGCGGAGCCGCAAGGCCTGCGCACCCCGCACGTATGGGATCGGGAACCGATTCCATGTTCACGGTATTGGATGCTGCATGACGACACAATGACCGTCGGTCACAACTCGGTAAACCTCGGACCCCGGGGTGGCGGGCTGGAGGCGATCACGGCACAATGAGGCCCGGAACCGGTTCCACATTCCGCGCGACGGCGGCGTCGCCGGAGGCGAGGAGGACCCGATGGCGGGCATCGCCGACGTCGCTCGTGCGGCAGGCGTCTCGAAGTCGACCGCCTCCCGTGCGCTCACCGGATCCGGCTATGTCTCGACGGCCACGCGCGCTCGGGTGAGGGATGCCGCGGCCGCCCTCGGCTACGTCCCCACGACGAGCGCGGTCAGCCTGGTGACCGGCCGCACCCAGACCGTCGGCGTCGTCATGCCCTCGCTCGACCGCTGGTTCTTCGCCCAGGTGCTCGAGGGGATCCAGGATGCGCTGCGTGAGCGCCGGTACGACCTGGCCCTCTACGGCGCGCCACCGGACTCCCCCGCCCGGCGCGAGATGTTCGAGCACATCCTCGCGCGAAAGCGGTTCGACGGACTCATCGCTGTGGGCATCGAGCCCAGCGCGCGCGAGCTCGAGCGGCTGGTCGCCTTCGGCAGGCCCGTCGTCGCGGTGGGCGGCTACGACGTCGGAACCAACGCGGTCTCGATCGACGACCAGGCGGCGGCGAGGATCGCCACCGACCACCTGATCGGGCTGGGGCACCGCGATATCGCGTTCCTCGGCGGCGATCCCGATGGGCACCGGACCAGCTTCGGCGACGGCCGCCGCCAGGACGGCTATAGGAGTGCGATGCGGGATGCGGGGCTGGAGGCATCCGTCCGCCATGTCCAGTCCGAGGCGACGATGCCGGATGGGTACCGCGTGGCGGTGGAGCTTCTCGGCGACCGCCGCACCCGCCCGACGGCGATCGTCGGGGTGTGCGACGAGGTGGCGGTCGGCGCCATCATCGCGGCCAGACGGCTCGGCCTCCGCGTTCCGGAGCGCCTCAGCGTCATCGGCATCGACGACCACGCCTACGCCGAGATGTTCTCGCTCACCACCCTGCAGCAGCGCCCGCACCAGCAGGGTCGCGCCGCCGTGCAGCTGCTGATGTGGCAGCTCGACGACCCCGCCGCTCCGACCCGCCGGCTCTACGAGTCGTCGCCGCTCGTGGTGCGCAACTCCACCGCTGCGCTCGACGACGATGCGTCGGCGATCGTCGGCGTCGGGGCGCGCGACACCCGCTGAGCCGCAACCCGGGGTGCGGAGATCCGCCCCTCACGCGAGTCCCGCGGCGCGGTGCGAGGTCAGAGCAGGCCGAGATCGCGGAACGTGCGGCCCTCCCAGGCGACGCGCTCCACGGCATCCTCCACACCGGTCACCGTTCGGAACGTCTGACCGCCGGATGCCTCGACCCTGACGAGTGCGGAATCGATCGGCGTCGCCGGCGGCCCGGTGACGACCGCCTCGAGCACCCGCGTGAAGGCTCCGGTGCGCCGGAGCGGCGCGACCAGGTCGCTGCCCTCGCGGATGTGCGCGGCGAGGTCGTCGAGGAGAGCCGTGCGCTCGAAGGCATAGGTCCTCGGCAGCGCCGCACCGTCGCGGTGCACGTGCAGCGTGTCGAGCGTGTACAGGTAGACGAGGAAACCCCGGGTGCCCCGCACCAGCACGTACGGCTCATGGCGCCGTTCTGCCGTGGCCGCGAGGCCGGCCGCGACGCGTGTGCCGTCGCGAAGGCCGACGACCAAAGACGACGTGTCGTCGGTGTCGATGTCGTTCGCCCGTCGCAGGTCGGCGTCGATCGCCACCACGTCTTCGGCAGCCGCGGCGCCCGCGATGGCGAACGCCGTCGCCACCGCGTGCGCCAACGGGTTCGTCACGACGCCGTCGGCGATCAGGCGCCCGTCCACCGCCCGGTGGCCAGCCCACGGTGCACGCCGCCAGTACTCCTCTGACCGCGACCACTGCCCCACCGCGCCGACATGCACGAGTTCCCCGATGACGCCCGATGCCAGGGCGTCGGCCGTCGCCGGTACGCCCGCGCTGCCGAGCGACTGGAAGCCGACCTGCACCGCCCGGGAGGCGGCATCCGCGGCACTGAGCAGCGCGTGATGATCGGCGACCGATGGCACCGGCGGCTTCTCGAGCAGCACGTGGGCGCCGCGCGACACCGCGAGGCGCGCGAGCTCGGTGTGCGTCGGAATGGGCGTGCTCAGCACGACCACGTCGAGTTCGGCGTCGGCGATCATCGCCGCGGCATCGGTGAACACCCGGGTCGAAGATGGCACGTCGCCGCCGCCCCGGGGGTCGGCGACGGCGACGAGTTCGAAGTCCGTGCGGGCCAGCACAGCGTCCACGTGGCTGCGCCCGTGCCCGTGGACACCGGCGACGCCCACGCGGAGGGGTGCGCTCGTGCGCAGCGGTGCGGTCACAGCCCTGCCTCGGCCCGCAGCGCGGGAAGTGCCGCTTCGACCGCAGCGGCATCGACCAGTTCGGCGTCGAGCACATAGGCCGTCAGCTCGAGGTTCAGCTCGCCGCCTTCGGGGATGGTCCGCGGCTCGTTCCAGGCCACCGAGGGACCGGCGCCGAGATACTCCGCGAAGCGGACGAACCACGGCAGGCGCTCCTCGCCCTGCGTGAGCACGACCGTGGTGCCCCGATCGGGGAACGTGAACGCGAGCCAGTCGGTCGCCGCTCCGTGCACCTCGCGTTCGGTGTCGCCCGCTGGACTGAACACCCGGGCGATCTCCGGCGCGAACCGCCAGAAGATGCCGCCGTAGCCGGCACCCTCGCGGCCGTTGGTCGCGGGCGAGCCGAAGGTGATGGCATCCAGCGTGGCCTTGAGATGGCTGCGCCACCGCAGCGCCCAGCCGCCGGCGAGTTCGGCGGAGCGCAGCTCGCGCACCTCGACCAGCTGAGTGGTCCCGTGCTCGTCGACCCAGCTGAGCCGCTCGTCGAGTGAATGGCCGTCGATGCGCAGCCGGTCCCGCCGTTGGCGGCCGTGGTTGGGCACCATGATCGAGCCCTCGCCTCGCACGTAGGTGCGCCCGCCCCAGTACGACGTGCCGTTGACGTCGGCGATCGCGAGACTCACGCCCAGATGATGCGGGTGGTCGGTGGGCTCGGTCACGCTGAGCGGCGTGCCGGTGCGCGAGATCACGGCGTCGAGGTACGGGCGAGGCGACAGCACGGAGTCGACGTTCGTCCCCTCCTCGTACTGTGCGACGACCGTCGACCCCAGCCGCAGGACCGGACGGGCAGGACCCACCCAGCCGCTCGCATGGGATGCGGGACCGGAGCTCTGCCGCGCCACGAGGACCGGCCGATAGAACAGGGGGTGGTCGGCGTTCTCGCCGTCCAGCGCTTGACGCATGCGATTCCAAGCCTGCCGCCCGATCTCGATCCGCGGAACCGACATGGTCGTCAGCGGAGGGGCGGCGAAACGTGACTGCGGGATGTCGTCGATCCCGACGATGGACAGCTGTTGGGGAACCTCGACGCCCACTTCGCGCAGACGCGACATCAGACCGAGCGCGACGAGATCGTTGAAGGCGATGGCGGCCGTCGCGCCGGTCTCGAGCACGGCATCGGCGGCGTCGTAGCCCGCCTCCATGCTGGAGCCCGCCGGGATGGTGAGGAACTCGAGGTCGGGGTATTCGCGGGCGAGCTCGCCGAGCCCCTGGGCGCGCTGCTCGTTCGCATAGCTGAGCGCCGGTCCGGCGACGTACGCGATGCGCCGGTGACCGAAGCCTCGCAGATGCACGCCGAGCTCTTTGACCGCCGTGACGTAGTCCACCGAGAGCTGCGCCGCGGCGGTGTCGTCGACGCGGCGGTTCACCACCACGACGGGGGTCGTGCGCTGGATCAGCTCCCGCAGCTCGGCATCCGGCATCCGTGGCGAGACGAGCACGAGGGCGTCGCACTTGCTCCGCGCTTCGCCGGCGATGTCGGCCTCCACACCGACGGCCTCGGCGCTGTCGGCGACGAGCACCCGGTACCCGTCGCGGGCCGCTGCGACCGTGAGCCCCTTGAGCACGCCCTGGAACAGCGGATTCTCGAGATCCGGCACGAGCAGCGCGATGGTGTGGCTGCTCCCCCGCACGAGACTGCGCGCCGCCTCGCTCGGCGAGTAGTTCAGCGCGGCGACCGCGCGGTTGACCTTGGCGACGATCGCCGGATCGACGGTGGCGACGCCATTGAGGACGCGCGACACCGACGCCTGCGACACTCCCGCGTGCTGCGCGACCTGCGCCATCGTGATCGGGCGCGCTGTGACCTCGCTCAACGGATCCCCTCCTCTCTCAATCTTGGGCGTCGACGGGCCCGGTGGGGCGCATTCGCGCGTGCGACTTCGTCCCGGCGACGGTCGCCGCGGGATTCTCTGCAGGCCCGCCCGGGACCGGACCCCTCATCACTTCGGTCCGGCCCCGTGCGGTCTGGGGACGACGGGCCGCGCCTCGGGTGGACGCGGCCCGCTCGTCGGCTAGATGGCGGCGTCGTCCAGCGCCTGCTGCAGTTCCGCGATGAAGCTCTCTGCGGCGTCCGCGGGCGACAGCTCGCCGAACAGCACCCGCTGGGTGTGCTGGTCGATGATCGTCTCGATGGCGCCGCCGCCCGGCGGGGTCGCCGGCGGGGCGTCGCCGACACGGGGCGCGATCTCGTCGAGGAAGTCCACGACCTCCTGGTTCACCTCGTCCAGCTTGGGCGTGATGTACTCGCGGATCTTCTCATTCGCCGGCACACCGCGTTCCGCGAGCAGCAGGTCCGCCGCCTCCTCGCTGTTCGAGAGGAAGTCGAGGAACAGCGCCACCTCGGCGGGGCACTCGGTCTTCGCGGACGCCGACCAGAACATGGACGGCTTGTAGTACGCCGCCGCGCTCTCGCCCTCGTCGGGCGTCGGCACCATCAGCGGCTCGAGGTTCTGGCCGCTCGCCTCACGCAGCGCGGCGACCTGGTTCGACCACCACGGCCCGAAAGCCGACTGGTTGGTCGCGGTGAACGATTCGGCGAGGCCCGCGGACTCCCGCTCGATCGTCGCGGACGGGTCGGGCGTGCCGCCCGCCTCGGTGACGTCCAGGAGGTTCTGCCACCAGGCGGCCAGCGTCTTCGCGGACGCCGTCACCTCGGGCGATCCGTCCTCGGCGTAGAGGGACTCGCCGTGCTGGCGGAGCCAGTTGTTGAGCCCGCCGTCCTCGAAGCCCCACGACTGCGAGCCGACCACGGCGCCGCCGCTGGCTGCGGTGACCTCCTCGGCGATCTCGTTGAGGTCGTCCCACGACCACGTCTCGTCGTCGGGCAGCTCGATGCCGAGGCTCTCGAGCACGTCGACGTTCGCCATGTAGGTGTAGGAGTTGATGCCGACCGGGATGCCGTACTGCGTGCCGTCCAGGGCGCCGGTGCCGAGCACGGCCTCGGGGAAGTCACCGGTCGGCAGTTGGTCGCCGAGGGTGCCGAGGTCGAGCAGCACGCCGTTGGCGGCGTACGTCGACAGCTGCTTCTCGTCCATCTGGATGATGTCGGGGGCATCGCCGGCGGCGACGGTCGTCGCCAGCTTGTCCCAGTAGCCTGCCCAGTCGGTGTACTGCGGCTCGATGGTGATGTTCTCGTGCTCGGCCTCGAAGGCTGCGATCAGCTCTTCGGTGATCCCGTGACGGACGTCGTTGCCCCACCAGGTGAAGCTGAGGGTCACGGGCTCGTCTGACAGGGTCGGGCCGGTCGCGGCGGGGGCCTCCGTCGGTCCCGCGCACGCCGTCAGCGTCAGCATCGTCGCTGCGCCGACGGAGGTCAGCAGCAACCAGCGCGGTGCGGTTGTGGTGCGTCGCATGTCTTGCATCCTTTCGACCGAAGTCGGTGAGTGGGTGTTGGTGCGTGTGATGAGGGTGGGCCTGGCGGCCCGCGAAGGTGTGTGTGACGCGGACGTCACTTGATCCCGGTCGTCGCGATCCCCTTGATGAGGAACTTCTGGCCGAACAGGAAGATCAGGAAGATCGGGATGAGCGAGACGACGCTCATCGCGAACATCTGGGCGTAGTTGGTGGTGCTCTGCGCGTCTTCGAAGGAGCGCAGCGCCAACGGGACCGTGTACAGCTCGGGCTTGGTGAGGAAGATCAGCTGCGAGAAGAAGTCGTTCCACGTCCAGATGAACGTGAAGATCGCCGTCGTCGCCAAGGCCGGGACCATCAGCGGCAGGATGATCTGCAGGAAGATCCGCGGGTGGCCGGCGCCGTCGATCCGCGCTGCCTCATCGAGCTCCTTCGGGATGCCGCGGATGAACTGCACCATCAGGAAGATGAAGAACGCGTCGGTGGCGAGGAGCTTCGGCACGATCAGCGGCAGGAACGTGTTGACCCATCCGAGCTGGGAGAACAGCACGTACTGCGGCACGATGATGACGTGGATCGGGAGCATGATGCTCAGCAGCATCACGGCGAACCAGAACCTCTTGGCTGTGAAGTCCAGGCGGGCGAACGCGTAGGCGGCCATCGAGCACGACACCAGGTTGCCGATGATGCAGCCGATCACGATCAGCGCCGAGTTCCACATGTACACGTTGAACGGGTACGCCAGTGCGTTCCAGCCGTCGGTGTAGTTCGAGATCTGGAAGCTGTCCGGGATGATGCTCGGGTCGCGGAAGATCTCGTCGTTCGGCCGCAGCGAGCTCACGACCATCCAGATCACCGGATAGAGCATGGCCAGCGCGAGGGCGATGAGGAGCGTGTGCCTCACGATGCTCGTGACCGGCTTGCGGAACGGGCTGCGCCGGCGGGCGCGCGGTGCGCGGCCGGTGACGATCGTCTCGGTCGCGAGCGGGGCCGTCATGGCGGCGTCGTCAATCTTGGTCATCGTAGAAAACCCAGAATCTCGAGGTCCAGAACATCAGGACGGTCAGAATGCCGATGATGACCAGCAGCAGCCACGCCATGGCCGACGCGTAGCCCATGTTGTAGTTGGTGAAGCCCTGCTGGTACAGGTACAGCGTGTAGAAGAGCGTCGAGTCGACCGGCCCGCCCGTGCCGCCCGAGACGATGTACGCCTGCGTGAACGACTGGAACGTGCCGATGAGCTGCAGCACGGCGTTGAAGAAGATGATCGGAGTCAGCAGCGGCACCGTGATGCGGAACAGCTGCTGGCGGCGGCTCGCACCGTCGACGTCGGCCGCTTCGTAGTACATGGTCGGGATCTGGCGCAGCCCCGCCAGGAAGATCACCATCGGCGAACCGAACGTCCAGACGTTGAGGATCATGAGCGTGCCGAGGGCCGTGTCGGGATTGGAGATCCATCCCTGCCCCTGGATGCCGAAGACCGCGAGCACCTGGTTGACGAGGCCGTCGACCCCGAAGATCTGGCGCCACAGGATCGCGATGGCGACGCTGGCGCCGAGCAGCGAGGGCAGGTAGAACGCCGAGCGGTAGAACGCCAGCCCGCGGAGTCCCCGATCCAGGATGATCGCGAGGAACAGCGCGACCGCCAGCTGCAGCGGCAGCGACACGAACACGTAGGTGAAGGTCACCTGGAGCGAGGCGGCGAGCCGCTCGTCGGTCAGCATCCGCTCGAAGTTCTGGAGGCCGATCCACTTCGGAGGGCTCAACAGGTTGTAGCGGGTGAACGACAGGCCGAACGAGGCGATCATCGGGCCGATCGTGATGAGCACGAGCCCGACGAACCACGGCGCGAGGAAGAGGTACGCGGCCTTGTTCTGCTTCTTGCCGCCGGACTTCGCCGCCTTGAGCTTGCCGAGCTCGCTGATCGCGCTCATGCGCGTGCTCCACGGGCACGACCGGGCGGCCGTGTTCTGGGGCGGTGCGTCGTCGTCACCGTGTCCTCCGGTCTCGTCATCGAGTGAGAATGCGCTTTCTGGAATGCGCTTTCTCATTCTTGTCAGAACGGATGCTGGAATGCAAGTCCGCGAGAAAAACAGGGGTGATTCGAGATCAAACCGTGAGAAAGGGATTTCGCAGACGGGGTACCAGGCGACGCGGAATCCGCCGGTGGGCATGACGAAGGCCCCGGATGCACAGCATCCGGGGCCCTCGTGATTCGCAGAGCGGGTTACTTGAGGGTAACCGTCGCGCCAGCCTCCTGCAGAGCGGCCTGAGCCTTCTCAGCGGCCTCCTTGGTCGCGCCCTCGAGGACGGCCTTGGGAGCACCGTCGACGACGGCCTTGGCCTCACCGAGGCCGAGCGAGGTGAGCTCGCGGACCGTCTTGATGACCTGGATCTTCTTGTCGCCGGCAGCCTCGAGGATGACGTCGAAGGAGTCCTTCTCCTCGACCTCTTCTGCAGCGGCGCCGCCGCCGGCGCCGGCAACGGCGACGGGAGCAGCAGCGGTGACGTCGAACTTCTCCTCGAACGCCTTCACGAAATCGCTGAGCTCGACGAGCGTCAGGTCGGCGAACTGCTGGAGCAGCTCCTCAGTGGTGAGCTTCGCCATGATGTATCTCCTAAATAGATGGGGTGGTGGGGAGGAAATCGCCGGTCGCTTACGCGGCCTCGGCGGTCTCCAGCTTTTCGCGAAGCGCGTCGATGGTCGCGGCAGCCTTGCCCATCGTCGCCTTCATCATGCCCGCGGCCTTCGCCAGCAGAACCTCACGGCTCTCGAGCGAGGCGTACTTGTTGACCTCGTCGGCGTCGATCGAGTTGCCCTCGAACACGCCGCCCTTGATCACCAGAAGCGGGTTGGCCTTGGCGAAGTCACGCAGAGCCTTCGCAGTGGCGACGAAGTCGCCGTGCACGAATGCGATAGCCGAGGGGCCCTTGAGGTCCTCGTCCAGCGACGTGATCCCCGCGTTGTTCGCGGCGATCTTGGTCAGCGTGTTCTTCACCACGGCGTATTCCGCGTCCTGACGGATGCTGTTGCGCAGCTGCTTGAGCTGGGCGACCGTCAGACCGCGGTACTCGGTCAGCAGTACGGCGTTCGAGTTCTCGAAGTTCTTCGTGAGCTCGGCGACCGATGCATCCTTCTGCGCCATGGTCACTCCTTGTGTGGATGAGACGCTCCGCGATGGCGGGGCGTCGGCCTCGACATCCGCTCATCCGATCTCGTCACGGCAACAGAAAAGCTCCGGCGCAAGCGCACGGAGCTGGATTCCCGAATCCGGGAGAATCTATCGTGACACCTGCGCGGGCCCCTGCGATGCAGTGCTTCGATCCCCTGCACTCACGTGCACGACGATGACCGGCGGTCTTTGGCTCCCACAAGGGTACGCGACACACGCCCTCCCGCCAAATCGACGCCGTCAGGTCATCGCGCCGCCGCTCACGCCGCGTCGGCGGCTGGGGGGCCCGTTGCGCACGGCGCCGCGGAGGTACAGGCTCGCATCAGAACCAGCACGACCGAGTCGCAGGGCCATCCGCGGTGCGACGGAGAGGACGAGGATGTCCGGCAACAGGGCGGTCGCCTACAAGAGCCCCGGCGAGGTCGAGGTCATCGACACGGAATACCCCACGTTCGAGCTGAAGGACGGTCCCGGCGTCAACCCGGCGAATGTCGGCAGGAAGGTGCCGCACGGCGCGATCCTCAAGACCGTGAGCACGAACATCTGCGGTTCCGACCAGCACATGGTGCGCGGTCGCACGACGGCGCCCGCCGGCCTGGTGCTCGGCCACGAGATCACCGGCGAGGTGGTCGAGGTCGGCCCGGACGTCGAGTTCGTGAAGGTCGGGGACATCGTCTCGGTCCCGTTCAACATCGCGTGCGGCCGCTGCCGCAACTGCAAGGAGGGCAAGACCGGCATCTGTCTCAACGTCAACCCCGACCGACCGGGGAGCGCTTACGGCTACGTCGACATGGGCGGCTGGGTGGGCGGCCAGGCCGAGTACGTGCTCGTGCCGTACGCCGACTGGAACCTGCTGGTCTTCCCCGACCGCGACCAGGCTCTCGAGAAGATCCTCGACCTCACGATGCTCTCCGACATCTTCCCCACCGGATTCCACGGCGCCTACACCGCCGGAGTGGGCCCCGGGTCGACCGTGTACATCGCAGGGGCCGGGCCTGTCGGCCTCGCCGCCGCGGTGGGGGCGCAGCTGCTCGGAGCGGCGGTCGTCATCGTGGGCGACCTGAACGCCGACCGCCTCGCGCGAGCACGAACGTTCGGCTGCGAGACCGTCGACGTGTCGAAGGGCGACCCGAAGGATCAGATCGAGCAGATCCTCGGTGTGCCCGAGGTGGACAGCGGCGTAGACGCGGTGGGGTTCGAGGCACGCGGACACGGGGCGGATGCATCGCATGAAGCGCCGGCGACCGTCCTCAACTCCCTCATGGACCTCACCGCCGCCGGCGGTGCGCTCGGCATCCCCGGGCTCTACGTCACCGGAGACCCGGGCGGCATCGACGAGGCCGCGAAGGTCGGGTCGCTGTCGCTGCGGCTCGGACTCGGCTGGGCCAAGTCGCTCTCGTTCACCACGGGCCAGTGCCCCGTGATGCGCTACAACCGCCGGCTGATGATGGCGATCCTTCACGACAAGGTGGCGATCGCCGATGCCGTCGGCGCCACCGCCATCGGACTCGAGGACGCCCCGCAGGGGTATGCCGACTTCGACCAGGGTGCGGCGAAGAAGTACGTGCTGAATCCCAACGGCTACATCCCGACCACCTGACAAGGAGCGGATCCCTCGGTCGAGGCATCCGCTCGTCGACGAAAGGAACACCACCATGTCCGTCACCCTCGAGGATGCCCGTCGCATCATCGCCGCCGCGGAGAAGCGGGCCGACGAGATCGGCCAGCCCATGAACATCGCCGTCGTCGACGCAGGAGGAAACCTCGTCGCCCACGTCCGCCAGGACGGCGCATGGATCGGCAGCGTCAACATCTCGATCAACAAGGCCTGGACCTCGAGGGCGTTCGACATCGAGACCAAGACGCTCGGCGAGAACTCGCAGCCGACGCAGCAGTTCTACGGCATCCATGCCACCAACGGCGGCAAAGTCGCCATCTTCGCCGGCGGTGTGCCCCTGTCCCGCGACGGCGCCGTCGTGGGTGCCGTGGGGGTCAGCGGCGGCTCGGGCGACCAGGACCAGACGGTCGCGGAGGCCGGCGCCGCCGCCTTCTGAGCCGTTCGCCGACGTCGACGGGGCGGCTACTCGCGCCAGGGGCAGAGGTCGACCTTGTGGCCGTCCGCGTCCGCCAGGGTCCACCACTCGGGCGCATGGGAGTCGTCGACGATCACTCCGCCTGCGGCGAGCGCGGCCTCGAGGCGCTTCTCGATCACGTCGCGGGGAGCGTTGACATCGAGGTGCGACCTGCCGCGCAGCGGCTTGTCCACCGGCTGGAACCAGATGAGAGGCCCGCGCCCGTCGGCGTCGAACAGCACGCCGTCGCGCACTTCGCGGAAGCCCGTCGCGGCCTTCCAGAACGCCAGCGCGGCGCCGGGATCCGGAGTCGCCACGGCGAGCATGAGGTCCTGCATCCGTTCGGTCTCCGCACGGATGTCGAGCTCGCGGGCGGCCTGCGAGATCTGAGCGGCGAGTCCGGCATCCTTCGCCGTCAGTCCGCCCGCCGAATGGGTGAAGAGCCGCACGCGCACGGTGGCGTAACGCACGTCGACATCGGGGTGGTGGTCCGCCGCGTCCGCGAGGTCGGCGATCGCCGCGAACAGCTGTGCGCCCGCCGCGAAGCTGCCGGTGCGGAACAGGGCGAAGGCCCCCGTCACGCGAGGACGCCAGTCCTCGACGCCCGGGAACGCGCGGAACTCCTTTGACGTGATGGTGCTCATGTTCCCGAGGATGCCACCGCCACGCCCGAGCGCAACCCTTTGTCGTCCCGCGCATCCTGCGACCGCGACCCCTGTGAGACAGACCTTCGCGGCGGGTGCGTCGCAGGCGGTGGATGTCGGGTCGGCGGCGTAGCCTCGAAGGGTGAACCCCGAGCACGCCGCCGCACGCCCCTCGGCGCTGGCGGCGCACGCGCCGGAGGTCGCCGCCCGCATCGTCGCGGACTCGCGCGACCGCGTGGCCTGGGTGCGCGCACGGTCGCGCGGCATCACCGCGACCGACGTCGCGAGCCTCACCTCCGACCGGGCCATCGGCCGCGCGGCGGACGCCAAGCTGCTCGGCTCGGGCTTCTCGGGCAACGCCTACACCGCACACGGGCGCGCGAGAGAGCCCGAGATCGCCGCGTGGGTGGCCGCGACCCACGGCATCCAGCCCTCGTCGGCGCTGTTCCACGCCGTCGTCGAGAAGCGGCACCTTGCGACACCGGACGGCATCGGGGTCGATGCGTCCGGACGCATCAGGCTCGCCGAGATCAAGACGACGAACAAGGCCTGGCGCAGCATCCCGCGCTCCTACCTCCGGCAGGTCTGGTGGCAGCAGCACGTGCTGGGCGCCGAACGCACGCTCGTGGCCTGGGAGCAGCACGACGGCTTCGTGCCCGTCGACGACGAGCCCCGCTGCGCCTGGGTCGATCGGGACGAGGCCGAGATCGCGAAGCTCGTCCGCCTCGCCACCGCCCTCATCGACGAGCTCTACCTCCGCACCACGCGCTCGCGTCAGCAGCAGGGAGAGCGGATGCCGCAGCCGCCGACTGCGCCCCGCCAGCCGTTCCGCGCGCTGGCCCTCGCAGACTGAGCTGAGACTGCCGCGGCGCGGCGGGTGCCCCGGCTCATCGGAGCAGGGTCACACGCCGGGCATCGGCATCCCACACCCGCGCTCCGGTCGCCCGCCCCACCAGGTTCGGCGCCGCGATCAACCGCATCGCCGTGGCGAGTCTGGCGGCCGTGAGCCCACGCGCCAGCGTGATGTGCGGCGTCCATCGGTCGGTCCCGGTGTTCGAGAATCGCGGCTCGGGTCGGCCGGCGATCTCTGCGACGGCGCGGTGGACCGCCAGCAGCTGCGAGCTCACGACGACATGCCGCGCCAGCACGTACCGGTCCCGGTGGCCGAGGAGCAGGACTCCCGCGAGCTCGAGGGTGACGGGCAACAGGTCGGCGACGCTGCCGAACGCCGACGGATCGAGCCGGTCCCGCACCGCGAGTGTCAGGTGCGGGCGGTTGCTCGGCGCGGGATTGCGGCCCGAGCTCGGCAGATCGGCCGCGAGCAGGCGATCCCAGTCCTCCCGCACCGCGCGGTCGAGTTCGGCATCCGGAATCAGCTCGACACTGAACACGCCTCCATCCTGCTCGCACCGACCGCGCGGCGCGACGAGACGCGACGCTCAGCGTGCCTGTCCCGATGCCTCGATCCTCGCCGCTTCCACCGAAGCTGCCTCCGCCGAGACCGCTTCCACCGAAACCGCCTCGCCATCGTCGTCGGCGACACCGTCCCGGCCTTGGGCCTCGATGCCGGCCCCCTCGACCTCAGCGGCAGCCTGCGCGTGATCCCAGCCGGGCTTCGGCACGGAGTCGATGAGCAGCCGGGTGTACTCGTGCTGCGGGTCGGCGAGCAGCTCGTCAGTGCGCCCGCGTTCGACGATCTGCCCGCGGCGCATCACCACGGTCTCGTCGCACACCCGCCGGACGACCGCCAGGTCGTGGCTGATGAACAGCACCGTCAGACCGCGCTCCCGTCTGATGCGGTCGACGAGGTCGAGCACCTGCGCCTGCACCGAGACGTCGAGCGCGCTGGTCGCCTCGTCCATCACGAGCACGTCCGGTTCGATCGCGAGGGCGCGCGCGATCGCGACCCGCTGGCGTTGCCCGCCCGAGAGCGTCCGGGGCCTCGCGGCGGCGTGCTTCTCCCCCAGCCCCACCTGCCCGAGAAGATCCCGCACTCGCGAGCGCAACTCGGCCGCACCGAGTCGCTCCTGGCCGCGAGCGCTGCTGTGCAGGCGCAGGGCGTCCTCGATCGCCCGACCGGCCGTGATCCGCGGATCCAGCGAGAGGTACGGATCCTGGAACACCATCTGCACGCTGCGCGCGTGCGCCAGTCGCTCCCGCCGGCCACGGGGAACCATCCGCGCACGTCCATCGATGCGGATGTCGCCGCCGTCGGCGCTTTCGAGGCCCACGATCAGGCGCGCCAGCGTCGACTTGCCCGAGCCCGACTCCCCCACCACGCCGAGCGCGCCGCCACGCGGCACGGCGATCGAGGCGTCGATCACCGCGTGCACCGGATCCTTGCCGCGGCGGTGATAGCTCTTCGAGATCCCGCTCGCCTCGAGCATCGGCACAGGTTCCGCAAGTTCGGTCCGGGCGGATCCGTCACCGCCGGCGTCCGCACCATCGCCCTGCGCAGGTCCGGGGTCCTTCACCGACACGCCGGTGAGCGGATGCCGCAGGTCGGCCTGTCGGGCAGAGTCCCCGACGCAGTGCCCGGTCGGCGTCGGAGGGCTCGTGAAGAGCGTCGGCGTCGCGGCGACGAGACGCCGGGTGTACTCCGCCTGCGGCCGGCGCAGCACGTCGCGCGCGGGCCCCTGCTCGACGATGTGCCCGCCGCTCATCACGTAGACGCGGTCGCAGAGCGAGGCGGCGAGGTTGAGGTCGTGCGTGATGAACAGCATCCCCATGGCGCGGCGTGCGCGCTGTTCGCTGAGCACGCCGATGATCTCGGCCTGCGTCGTGACGTCGAGAGCGGTGGTCGGCTCGTCGCACACCAGCAGTCGTGGCGACGTGGTGAGCGCGCCCGCGATCATGACGCGCTGCAGCATGCCCCCCGAGAACTCGTGCGGATACTGCCGCAGGTGCTCTTCGGGCCGCGGCAGGCGCACGGCCGCGAGCAGTTCGAGGGCGCGTGCTGTCGCGGCATCCGTCGACCACCCCTCCGCCAGTCGCAGCGCCTCGATCAGGTGGTCGCCGATCGTGCGCATCGGGTTGATGCCGGCACGCGGGTCCTGGAAGATCATGGCCGCGCCGTGACGACGCAGCCCGCGCAGCTCGGATGAGGTGGCGGTCAGCACGTCGGCCCCGCCGAGCACGACCTGGCCGGCGGTGACGGCGCCCGCGGGAAGGAGCCCCAGCACGGTGCGGGCAGTGAGCGACTTGCCCGAGCCCGACTCGCCGACGAGCCCGACTGTCTCACCGGCGGCGACCGAGAGCGAGATCCCGTGGAGCAGGCGCGTGCCGTCGGCGAGATCGAGCGTCAGATCACGGATGCCGAGCAGGGCGTCGCCGAGCACCGCGGGCCCCTCGGGGGCACCGGCGGCTGCCGGATCCGCGACGACCGAATCGCGTGCGTTCATGCCGGGATCCCCCCTCCGATGCGGTCGGAGACCTCTTCCCCGATGACGTTGACCGCCACGACGACCACGACCACGGCGATCGCCGGCACGATCGCCGGCAGGAAGTGTCCCCCGATGAGGCCGGCCTGCGCCTCGTTGATCATCGCGCCCCAGTCCGCGGTGGGCGGTTGCACGCCGAGACCGAGGAACGACAGCGCCGCGAGCTCCGCCAGAACGTAGCCGAAGTTGAGCGTCGACTGCGCGCCGACGATCGGGGTGAGGTTGGGCAGCACGCGCCGCAGCGCGATCCACGGGCCGGAGAAACCCTGCACGCGGTAGGCCGCGACGTACGGGCGGCTGCGCTCGGCCGCAACCAGCGAACGCATCAGGCGTGCGACGAAGGGGGCGTACGCGATGCTCATGGCGATGACCGGCGCCACCAGGCCCTTGCCGAACAGCGCCACGGCCATGATCGCGATGAGGAGCGACGGGAAGGCGAAGAGCACGTCGAACACGCGACCGAGTGCGGCATCGATCCAGCCGCCGCGCCACCCCGCGACCAGCCCCAGAAGGATGCCGAGCACCGTCGACGCGACGACCACCAGGAGCGGCCCGAGCAGCGCTGTGCGCGCTCCGTAGATGAGGCGGCTGAAGGTGTCACGTCCCAGGCTGTCGGTGCCGAGCCAGTGCGCGGCGCTCGGACCGGCGTTGACCGCGGCGAAGTCGACGGCGTCCGGGTTGTAGGGCGCGAGGAACGGCGCGAAGATCGCGGCCAGGGTCATCGCCGCGACGACCGCGACGGCGATCACGAGCGTGATTCCGGCGCGCCGCCGCCGAGGCGCCCGCAGCACGCCGATGGCGAGTGTGGCAGGGCTCGTACGTGCGGACGCACTCGGCACCGACGGCAGGCTCGGCTCGCTCGGCGCTTCGGCCGGCGAAGGGGTCATGGAGGTCATCGGGCACCGGCTCCGGCAGCGGATCGGGGGTCGATCCAGGGTTCGAGGACGTCGATCACGGCGTTGACGAGCACGAACGCGGTGACGACGAGGAGGACGATCGCCTGCACGACCGGGAAGTCGAGCCGGTCGACCGACTGCACCAGCAGTGAGCCGATGCCGGCGAGGCCGAACGCCGCCTCGACGATGGAGCTCGACACGAGCAGCCCGGCCACCAGCATCCCGCTCACCGTCAGGATCGGTCCGACGGCGTTGCGGAAGACATGGCGACGGACCACCGTGCCGCGACGGATGCCGCGACTGATCGCCACCTCGACGTGCTCGCGGTCGAGCTGGTCGATCATCGACGAGCGCGTCACCTTGCCCACGAGCACGACGAACACGATCGCGAGCGCGATGGACGGCAGCACCAGGTGGTACACCGTGTCCCAGAAGCCGTCGCCCGACCCGAACGACGGGAACCAGCCGAGCTGCACCGCGAAGACCGCGATGAGCACGATAGATCCGACGAAGGACGGCACCGCACCGAGCACGGTGAGTCCGATGAGGATCGAGCGGTCGGCGATGCGCCCGCGCGAGAGCGCGGCGAACGCGCCCGCCGTCAGGCCGATGACCGCGATCATGGTCCCCGCCATCACGACGAGCCCGAGAGTGACCGGCAGACGCTCACCGAGCACGACCGTGACGTCCTGCCGGTACTGCAGGGAGCGGCCCAGATCGCCGTGCAGCAGACCCGACACCCACGTCAGGTACTGCTGCCACGGCGGCAGGTCGAGCCCGTACTGCGCGGTGATCTGCGCCACCGCCTCCGGACTCGGCTTGCGACCTCGCAGGAGGAACGCAACGGGGTCGCCAGGCACCAGGAACCGCGAGAAGAAGACCAGGACGGATGCCAGGAACAGCGTGAGCAGCAGACCGCCGAGCTTGCCCGCGATCCGGCGGATGGCCGTCACCGCACGACCTCCTCTGCGCAGGCGGCCGGACGGGACCCCGTCCTCGCCCCTGAGCCCACGCGCAGGTCACCGCGAGCCAATGGTCGCCGCCCACGGGTAGTAGAGGAACGCCACCGACGGTGCCACACCGGTCACACGGTCGCCGAGGAACACCGTCATCGGCCCCTCGAACAGGGGCAGCCAGGGCAGCTGCTCGTTCGCGATGCGCTGCGCCTGCGCCGTCACCTCACTGCGCTGGGCGGGATCGTCGATCGCCACGGCCTCGTCGACCAGGGCGTCGAAGTCGGAGTCGCTCCAGCCGCCGTAGTTGCTGAACTCGCCGGTGCGCAGCACGCCGTACATCTCGAGGGGGTCGGGACTCGAGAGGTACCAGGAGGTGTAGAAGAGGTCGACGCCCTCCCGCGCGGTCGGATCGGAGAACAGCGCCGTGTACGCGCTCGGGCTGACGGTCTGGATCGTCGCCTTCAGGCCGATCGCCTGCGCGGCGGCCGCCGCGCCCTGCGAGATCACGGCGAAGTCGTTGCCGAGCGGTGCCGTCGCGATGACGATCTCCTCGCCCGCGACGCCCGCGTCGTCGATGAGCTTCTTCGCCGCCTCGAGGTCGTACGGATACTCCTCGAGCCCGTCGAACGCCTCGTCCAGCCCCGCTTCGCTCGCACCTACCCACACCGACTCGGTGGTGAGCGCGTTCGTGACCTCGCCGTACCCCTGGGCCGCGGCATCCAGGATGCCCTCTCGGTCCATCGCCATCAGCAGTGCCTGCCGCACGCGCTGGTCACCGAGCGGACCTTCGAGATCGCTCACGATCAGGCTGCCGACCGCCGTGTTGAGGCCGAAGTACACGTCGCCCTTGCCGGAGCCCTGGAGCTGCGCGATCGCATCCGGCGGGATCATCCACCCGCCGTCCACCTCGCCGGACTTCAGAGCGTTGACGCGGGCGTTGGGGTCGGTCATGAAGAGGATCTCGACCTCCCCCGCCCGGGCGCGCAGCGCGTCGTCCCAGTAGTCGTCGTACCGCGTCAGCGTCACCGACTCGCCCGGCTTCCAGTCCGTCAGTGCGAACGGCCCCGTGCAGTTGACGAGGCCGGTGGAGTTGCCGTAGTCCGCACCCGTGTCGGCCAGAGTCGCCGCCGACTCGACGACTCCAGCCGAGCCGCCCATGGCGAGATTGAACTGGGAGTCCGGCCGGGTCATCGTGACAGTGACCTGGCGCTCGCCGGTCTGCGCGATCGCGGCGACGTTCTGGTACACCGAGAACCACGACGAGCCGACCTCCGGGTCGAGGTGGCGGCTCATCGAAGTCACGACGTCGGCGGCGGTGAGCGGCGTCCCGTCGTGGAAGGTGACGTCCTCGCGGATCGTGTACACCCAGGTATCCGGCGTCGGGTGCTCGAACGACTCTGCGAGGCCCGGCGACAGGGTGTAGTCGGGGTTGAGGCGCAGCAGCGACTCGCACACGTTCGCGAGCACCTGGTTGTCGGCGTAGTCGAACGCGTAGGCGTAGTCGAGCGAGTACGGCTCGGAATAGCTCACCCACGTGAAGGAGTCGATGTCGCCGGACGGCACTGCCGTCTGGGCGGTGAGCTCCCACTCCGGCGCGGCGGTCGCATCGGGCTCGGCGTCACCCGGGCTGCACGCCGACAGGACGAGCACGCCGACGAGGCCGGCTGCTGCGAGAGCGACGCGTCGACGGACGGATGGTCGACGGGCGATTCGCCGGGTGGGGGTCATGGTGCTCCTCGGGTTCAGACAGCGGTGTCGGGTGGAGAAGGGGCTGGGTGGGAGTGGGCGAGCGAAAGCGTCAGCCGTGGCTCGCGGCGGCGGCGGGCTCGGCGGCGGCGGGCTCGGCGGCGCCGGCCCCGGCGGGCGCGGCGGCCGGCACCGGGCCTGCGGCCGACGACGGGCCGGTGCCGACGTTCGCCGAGTCATCGCGGGCGTAGACCCGCTCGCCGTCGATCCAGGTCGAGGCGACCTGACACGCGTACAGCTCCTCGGCGGGGACGGTGAAGGGGTTGGGCTCGACGACCACCAGGTTCGCGAGGTAGCCGGCGCGCAGGTAGCCGGTGTCGTGGTCGCGGTGGTTCACGTAGGCCGTGCCGGATGTGTACGCGGCGAGCGCGGTCGCGAGATCCAGTCGCTGGTGCGCGCCGCCGAGCGGCGCGGCATCCGACAGCGGGGCGACCCGGTTGACGGCGATGTGCACGCCGGCCAGCGGATCGGCGCTCGAGACGGGCCAGTCACTGCCGCCGGCGAGGCGCACACCGGCGCGCTGCAGATCGCCGAAGGGGTACTGACGGGATGCTGCGGACTCGGCGAGGAACGGCAGGGTCAGCTCGTCCATCTGGTCTTCGTGGCACGCCCACAGCGGCTGCATGTTCGCCACCGCCCCGACTCTTGCGAAGCGCGTCACATCAGCCTCGTCGATGATCTGGATATGGGCGAGGTGGTGGCGCCCGTCGGTGTCGCCGTTGGCCGCCGCCGCTGCCTCGAGCGCGTCGAGCGTCTCGCGCACGGCTCGATCGCCGAGGGCGTGGAAGTGCAGCTGGAAACCGGCCGCGTCGGCCGCGACCGCGTACTCGGCGAGCTTCTCGGCGGGGATGAACGACAGCCCGCGATTGTCGGTGTCGTGCCCGTGTGCGTCGCGGTACGGCTCGAGCATCGCCGCGGTGTGGTTCTCGGCGACGCCGTCGACCATGAACTTGATGGATGTGAGCGAGAACCGGTCCTCACGACCGAGGTCGGCGATCTCGTCACGCAGACGGATCATGTCGTCGAGCTGCTCGATGCCGTCGGCCCGCTCCCACCACTGCGCTCCCACGACATGTGCCTTGAGGGTGCCGTCGGCGAGCGCCCGCCGGTAGGACGCGAGTCCGCCGGCGATCCCGGGGAAGTCGCCGACGAGCGCGTCCTGCCATCCCGTGATGCCCTGCGCGAGCAGGTCGTGCTGGGCACGCAGCAGACCGGCGTACGCGAGGTCCTCCGAGACGGTGGGCCGAACGCTCGCGAAGAGGTCAGTCGCCCCCTCGTGGAAGGTCCCGGCTGGGAAGCCGTCCGTCTCCCGCTCGATGCGCCCGTCGGCAGGGTCCACGGTCGCGGCATCCACTCCCGCGAGGCGGATGGCCGCCGTGTTCGCCCAGGAGGAATGGTGGTCGCGGCTGGCGAGCAGCACCGGGCGGTCGGGCACGATGGCGTCGAGGGCGCCTCGCAGCGGCGCGCCGCCGGGGAAGTGATCCATCGACCAGCCGCCGCCGACGATCCACTCCGCGTCGGGATTCTCCGCGGCGTGGCGCGCGATGGTCGCGAGCGCATCGGCGGCGTCCTCGGAGCCGGTGAGGTTGCACTGCAGCAGCTCGACGCCGCCCGACATCGGGTGGATGTGCGCGTCCTGAAAGCCCGGGGCCAGCAGCGCGCCTGCGAGGTCGACGACCTCGGTCTCGGGGCCGATGAGGGCGGATGCCGCTTCCTCGGCGCACACCGCGGTGATGCGCCCGCCGCGCACGGCGACGGAGAGGCCTGTCGGCGCCGCAGGACTGCCGGCGGTCACGAGGTCGGAGCTGAACAGCGCGCCTCCGGTGAACACGGTGTCTGCGAACGGCGTCTGTGCGTCGTCAGGAACGGCAGCGGCCACGGGACCTCTCCTTCATCATCGAGCGGGGTTGCTTGACGATAGGCGCACGTCATCACCGCTGTCAACACTGTTGACATAGTCCGCACCCCGAACGATATGCTCGGGCGTCACGGCGTCGTACTGCGACTCCGTGACACGATGGACGGCGACGGAAGCGGGGACATGGCGGCACGCAGCGGAGCGAGCTCCGAGAAGGCCGGCGGCAGGCGCCTGGACCGCGCGACGATCATCGCGGCCGGATTGGAGCTCGCCGAGACGACGGGATCAGCATCCGTCTCGATTCGCGAACTGGGCGCCAAACTCGGCGCCGACCCCACCGCGATCTACCGCCACTTCCGCAGCAAGGACGACCTCATGGGCGCCCTGCTCGACGAGCTCACCGTGCGCAGCCTCGCCGCCGTCACCGCGCCGCCCGAGGAGTGGCAGGAGCGACTGCGTCAGCTCGCGTCCGCCACGCTCAGCGAGCTCTCCCGTTACCCCGCCGTCGGGCAGGAGGCCATCGTGCTCACCACGCACGGACCGGGCGAGCTCGACGCGATCGAGTTCATGCTCGACGCCTTCTCGCGCGCGGGCCTGACGGGCGAGGACCTCGTCCAGCACTACGCCCTGCTGGCCACGCACATCCTGTCGTCCGCCGCCGGCGTCGCGCGAGCGCGGACCGTGCGGGGCAGCACCTCACCCTCGGAGCCCAGCCCCTGGTTCGAAGGCCCGCTGCTGGTCGATCCCATCAAGCACCCGCACATCGCGCAGATCTCGCCGCAGCTGCAGGAGCTCGAGGACCGGGAGCTCTTCTCCCTCGGCGTCGAGTGGGTCATCCGCTCCGCCGAGCGCGCCGCGCATCCCGCCTGAATCCCTGCCCCCGCACTGCCCCGCCGGCGATATCCCGCGCTCTCACCGGGTACGCACGCCCTGTGCGCGGCTGACATGTGGGCTCGGCGAGAGCACAAGATGTGAACGGATGCCGCGGCCGGACGTCCGCCGAACCTTCATGCGCTCTGATAGTTGACGCACATCAACCATCGGTGTATAGTTGACCCATATCAACTGTTGACCCTGGTCAACCATCTTTGCGCCATCGTCGCCGCACATCCCTCGAATCAACACCAGCGAGAAGGACTCCTATGGCTACGTCCACCCCCGCGACCGGGTCGGTCGCCACTTCCGCCGCCGGCAGCACCGTCGACGACGCGAAGCGCCGTCACCGCAAGGTGCTGCAGGCGCTCACCGGCCTGCTGCTCGGCATGTTCGTGTCGATGCTCGCGTCGACCGTCGTCTCGACGTCGCTGCCCGTCATCGTCCACGATCTGGGCGGCGACCAGGCGGCATTCACGTGGGTCGTCACGGCCACGCTGCTGACCACCGCGATCTCCACCCCGGTCTGGGGCAAGCTCGCCGACCTGTTCAACCGCAAGCTCCTGATCCAGATCGCCATCGTGATCTTCGTGCTGGCAACTGCGGCTGCCGGCTTCTCGCAGGACACGGGAACGCTCATCGCGTTCCGCGCCGTGCAGGGCATCGGCGCCGGGGGTCTCGCCGCCCTCAGCCAGGTCATCATGGCCGACATCATCAGCCCGCGCGAGCGTGGCCGCTACATGGGCCTGTTCGGCGCCGTGATGGCCGTCGCGACCGTCGGCGGCCCGCTCCTCGGCGGGTTCATCACCGACACGATCGACTGGCGCTGGAACTTCTTCATCGCCCTGCCATTCGCGGTCGCCGCGCTCATCATCATGCAGCGCACGCTGCACCTGCCGGTGCGTCCGAAGGTCAAGGCGCGGATCGACTACTTCGGCATCGTGCTGCTGTCCACCGCCGTCTCGCTGCTCCTCATCTGGGTGACCAACGCGGGCAAGGACTACGACTGGTGGAGCACCGAGACGATCCTCATGGTAGGCGGCGCACTGCTGGCAGCCGTGCTGTTCGTGATCGTCGAGCTGCGCTCGAAGGAGCCGCTGGTCCCCCTCACCATGTTCCGCAACCGCACGTTCACGCTCGCGGTCATCGCGTCGATCTCCATCGGCATCGCGATGTTCGGCACGTCGGTCTTCCTCAGCCAGTACATGCAGCTGGCGCGCGGCGCGACCCCGACCGAGGCCGGCCTCATGACGATCCCGATGATCGCCGGCCTGCTGCTGGCGTCGATCGTGATCGGCGGCCTGGTGACCCGCACCGGCACCTGGAAGCCGTTCCTCATCCTGGGTGGCGTGCTGCTGATCGCGGGCTCGTACCTGCTGTCGACGATCCACTACGACACGAACTTCGTGCTGGTATCGCTGTACATGTTCCTGCTCGGCGCGGGCGTCGGCATGACGATGCAGAACCTGGTGCTCATCGTGCAGAACACGGCGAAGCCGAGTGAGATCGGCGTTGCGAGCTCGGGTGTGACGTTCTTCCGCAGCCTCGGCGGCACCATCGGCGTGTCGGTCATGGGTGCGGCGCTCGCCACATCGGCGACCAACCTGTTCACCGACCGCAAGGACGACATCCTCGCCGCACTCATGACGCTCGGCGAGAAGGGCGCGGCCATCGGCGAGCAGCTCCAGTCGGGCACCATCCCGCAGGTGACGGCGCTCCCCGAGGCGATCCGCGTCATCGTCGAGGACATCTACGCCCAGGCCATCGCCCATTCGTTCCTCATCGCCGTGCCGCTGGCCGTGATCAGCCTCATCGCGATCATCTTCCTGCCGAACAAGCCGCTCACCCACATGACGACGAGCGAGCGCGTGCAGGCCAGCGAGGCCGACCTCGCGACCGTCTCGGTCGCCGAGGGCATGGACGCGCTGACCGCCACGGCGACGGTGAAGACGACGGATGCCGCGGCCTCCGCCTCCGGTGCGGGCGACGCCACGACCGAGTCGGCGGACGCGACCGACGATTCGAACGCCACCCGGCGATAATGTCGAACACGATGACCTCCCCTGACACTCGAGCGGCGCGCACCGAAGCGGTGCGCGCCCTCGAGGCGGAGTTCGGGGAGCTGATCAACCGCTTCCGGCGGATCATCACCGAGAACGCCCACCGCGTGAGCCCCGGCATGCTGCCCGGCGCCTACAAGGTGTTCACCACCATCGTGCGTCGCGAGGGCATCACCCTCTCGGCGCTCGCCGAGACGCTCACGGCCGACAAGGGCCAGATCAGCCGGACGGTGCGCGAGCTCGAGCAGCTCGGCCTGATCGAGCGAACCCCCGACCCCGACGACGGCCGGTCGAGCCTGCTCTCCCCGACGCCGTTCGGGCTGGAGCGCCTCGCGGAGGCGCGGGCACCTCAGGAGAGCCTGCTCGTCGACGCCCTCGAAGAGTGGCCGGTCGACGACATCCTGAACCTGACGCGCCTGCTGCACGCGCTCACCCTCGGCGAGCGCCCCTCCGCCTGACCAGGCTCACGCCTCGACGAAGTCGTACTCCTGGAATTCGGCGACCTCCGGCACCCAGCGCTCCGCGACGAAGGCCACGTGGGTCGGGTGGTCGTTGTAGGTGCGGTAGGCGGCCTCGTCCGCGAAGACCATCGAGAACTGGTGGCTGAGACCGCTCTTCGGACTCACCTGGCGGTTCACCCGGAAGTCCTCGACGCCCGGGATCGACGTGAGCGCGGCCCGGCCGTCCGCGAGGAACGCCCGCTCTTCCGGGGAGCCGGGTACGTGGACCAGGCGGAAGACGACGGTGTGCTGAACGCGCGTGGGTGAAAACGGCATGGTTCGAGTCTGCCGGGTCAGCGCTGCGCCTGCAGCGCCGTGAGGTATCTGAGCGTGCGTTCGGCCAGATCGTCCTGACTCGACGCGAGCGGTCGCCAGACCGAGGCAGCCACCGCGATCGTGGCGTTCTCACCGGTGAAGCTCTCCAGTCCGAGGATGCCCCCGTATCCGGCATCGTCCAGCGCGGCCAGGGTGGCGGGCCAATCGGTGTGGTCGTCTCCGACCGCACCGCGGTCGCTGCCGCAGACCTGCACGTGAGCGATATGCTCGCCGGCGGAGCGGATGGCCACCTCCGGCCGCTTCTCCTCGATGTTGAGGTGGTAGGTGTCGAGCGCCAGTCCGAGCCCGGAGCCGAGCAGCGGCGCGAGCGCGTCGAGCCCCTGCTCGACCGTGTTGATCACGCTCGTCTCGTAGCGGTTCAACGGCTCGACGGCGAGCACGAGGCCCTCCGCGGCGGCCTCGGCCACGAGAGGCGCGAGGTTGCGCCGCAGTTGCGCGACCACCTCGATGCGCTCGTCGGCGGTCATGCGCCAGGTCACTCCGGTGGGCGCATAGAAAGGGCCGGCGACGACGGATGCCCCGACCCGGCGCGCGGCGGCCATGCAGGTGCGCAGATAGGCCTGGGTCGCCGGCACGTTGCCCGCGCGGTCGACCAGCGAGCGTCCCGGTCCCATCGCTCCGATCACCACGGGCTGCAGCCTCAGTGAGGCGAGGAGCTCACCGGCGCGCCCGGCATCCCAGTCCCCCGCGTTCTCGAGCGGGAGCTCGATCGCGCCGAAGCCCATGCCGGCGATCTTGGGCGCCAGCTCGGCGAGCGATTCGTCGGTCAGCGGCGAGGTCCACACCCAGGTGTTGACGCCGATCGTGCGCTGCATGACTCTCCCTGCATCCCGGATCAGAGCATGGTGATCGTGTCCCACTCTCTCTGGCTGACACGCCCGGCAACCGTTGTCATCGGGACATGCGACCGAGAGAGTGGGACACGATCTCGTGGTTACGGGATCTGGCGCTTCTGCCAGACCTCGGGGTAGCCCGGCAGGTTCTCGCCGCCGAACTTGGCGTAGTGACCGTCGGGCATGCCGTCGTTCGCCTCCAGCCACTCATCGAGCTCCCCAGCCTCGATCGGCACCTGCGGCAGCACCCACTCCTTGGGGATCTCCTCGCCGGCGAAGATCTTCTGCGCCGCCAGCAGCGGGGTGCGCCACTGGAAGTTGGAGTAGACCGGAGCGAGGCCGGTCAGGCCGGTCTCCTTCCACTTCCGCAGGAAGCTCATCTCGTCCTCACCCGTCATGACGGGGTAGTCGACCCCGGCATCCTCGAACGCCTCGATCGCCGCGACGGCGCCGTCACCGGCATCCATCCAGATGCCCGCGACGTCGCCCTTCGCGAGCTCGTCGCTGATGATGCTCTTGATCTCGGCCGGGTCGGCGCCGGTGAAGTAGTCCACCGCCTCAATGCCCGCCTCCTCGAACATGTACTCGGCGGCCGCCCAGCGCTGCTCGAGCACGTCGACGCCGGGAAGGATGCGAAGTCCCACCACCTTGTCGCCCTCCTCGAGGTTGTCGATGAGGAACTGCGCGGTGTCGATGCCCCAGGCGAAGCCGCCGATGGGGTGGATGAAGGTGACGGGGCAGTCGGTCTCCACGCCGCGGTCGAACACGATCACGGGCTTGCCGGTGTCGCACGCACGCTCGACCGCCGGCGTCATCGCGGCCGTGCTGTTCGGCGAGATGAGGAAGACGTCGCAGCCGCCCTCCGAGATGAAGTAGTCGATGTCGGCGATCTGCGTGTCGTCGGAGTCCTGCGCGTCGCGCGTCTCCATCTCGCTGATCACCCCCTGCTCCTGCAGCACCTCCAGCTGCTGGTTCATGGTGATCCAGCCGGTCTGACGCCACGGGTTCGAGATCGAGGCGTTCGCGAAGCACGCCTTCTTCGGACCGGTGCTCGCGTACTCCGACGTGTCGATCATCTCGGCGTCGATGTACTGCAGGTACGGCTCGTCCTCAGGACCTTCGGGCACGACCTCGCGCTGGGCCATCTGCGTGTCGAACAGCGCCTGGTCGAACCACTCGTTGGCGCCGCCTTCATCGCTGGGCTCCGCCGACGAGTCCGGTGGCGCCACGTTGGGGTCGGTCGTGCACCCTGCGAGGGCGAAGAGGCCGACGAGCGCCACCGCTGTGGTGGCGATCTTCATTGATCGTCGCATTGCTAACTCCTGTTGTTCGGTGCGGCGCCCTCGCCTGCGAGGGCCTGTGTTGCGGACGACTCCTCGGCGCCGTCGGGCGCGTCGGGTTCCTTCCCCGGAGAGGGAGGGGTCTGTGGTGCGCCACCGCGTCTGCGGGATCGGAAGACCAGTCCCGAGTACGCGACGGCGGCGATGATGATGACGCCCTGGACCGCGTCGCGCAGCGACGACGGGACGCCGGCGATGTTCAGCAGCAGGAAGAGCGCCTCGAGCACGAAGGCTCCCGCGACGGCCGCGACGATCCAGCCCCGCCCGCCTCCGAGCACGACGCCGCCGAGCACGACGGCCGTGATCGCGACGAACTCGTAGCCCCGTCCGACCGACGGGTGCACGCCGGCGTAGCCGACCAGGAGCACCGCCGAGACCGTTGCCGACAGCGACGAGATCATGAAGGCGCGCGTCGTCACCCACCAGTCGCGGGCGCCCGAGTAGCGCGTCGCCCGGGCGTTGTCGCCGATCGCGATGAGGAGCTTGCCCAGCGGGCGCTTGGTGACCCAGATGCCGAGCGCGAGCCACGCCGCCAGGACCAGCACCGACCACGGCAGGAAGTCGAGCACCGGAATATCGCGGATGCCGCCGCGGCCGATCTGACGGAAGCTGTCGGCCGGGTTGCCGGTGGCTGCCCCGCCGGTCCACCACAGCACGAGGCCCAGGAGGGCGAGCATCATGCCGAGCGTCACGATGAACGACGGCACCTTCAGGAGCGTCGTCAGCAGGCCGTTCACGAGTCCGACGACGAGGCCGAGCACCACCATGAGGCAGAGCACCGGGACGGTGCGGGCGTCGTCCTGGGCGACGAGGTTGCCGGCGACGATCACCTGCGCGGTGATCAGCGAGCCCTGCGACAGGTCGAACTCGCCCGCGATGATGACGAAGTACTGGCCGATCGCGACGATGGCGACCGGGGCAACCCGCTGGATGTAGCGCATGAGCTGGCCGGGCTCCGCGAAGTTCGGGTTCAGCACCATGACGGCGACGAGCAGGATCACCAGCAGCAGGAAGACGGCGCCACGGGGGCTCACGAGCGCTGTGAGGAACTTCATCGTGTGCCTCCCTGCATCGATGCGCCGCCATCGGCCGCATCGGCCTCCGCTTCGAGCGCCTGGGTCGCCGCCACCATCGCCGGTGCGGCCGCCTCGGCAGGCGCATCGCCGCCGGTCCTCGTGCCGCCCGGCCCGAAACGTGTGCGGCGCCGGACGATCGCCCGACGGCTGTACACGGCGACGGCCGCGACGATCACGACGCCGCGGACGACATCCTTGAGGAAGGGATTCACCTGCATGACGCTCATGACGTTGTCGACGACGGCGAAGATCGCGACACCGCCGATGGTGCCCCAGACCGATCCGCGACCGCCCATGAGCAGGGTTCCGCCCAGCACGACGGCCGCGATCGACAGCAGCGCATAGCCGCCCTGCTGGCCGACAGTGGGACTGCCCACCCCCAGCCGGCTCGCCAGCAGCAGTCCCGCCAGACCCGCGAAGACAGAGCACAGGACGTGCGCCACGATCAGCGGCGGCTTCGTGCGCACGCCCGAGAGACGTGCGACCTCGGGGTCGCCGCCCACGGCGAACAGGTGGGCGCCCGTGCGCGTGCGTCCGAGGAGGAACCACACGACCGCGGCGAGCGCGATCATGATGATCCACGACACGGGAAGCGGTCCGACGCCGGTCGCCCCGATCAGCTGGAATGCCCACGGCACCGATCCGGCGCTGCCCTGGAAGCCGGTATTGAGGACGCCTTGGAGGATCAGGCCGACGCCGAGGGTCGCGATGAATCCGTTCACCTTCAGCACCGTGACGATGAGCCCGTTCGCCAGGCCGATGGCCGCGCAGACGATGAGGGTCAGTGTCACCGCCCAGGGGATGTTGGCCGGGTTCCCGTTCATGGTGGTGGCGGCGATGAGGCTGGCGAGGCTGATGACGTAGGTGACGGACAGGTCGAGGGAGGCGCCCAGGATCACGAGCGTCTGCCCGATGGCGACCAGCCCCAGCACGCTCATGCCGGTGAGGATGTCGCGGATGTTGCCGGGGCTGAAGAAGCTGCGGCCGACGGTCGCGACGAGGATCGCTCCGACGGCGATGACGAGGATGAGGATGCCGAGCACGATGACCGTCGAGTCGACTCTGATGCGCTTCACGGCCTGTCCCCTCCGTCCCCGAGGCGGGGATCGGCGATCTCGTCCGCAGCCGCCCCCGCGTCGATGGAACCTGTGGCGGCGGCGAGCACCTCATGCTCCGCGGAGCGCGCGGGAAGCTCGGCGGCGAGCTCACCGTCGCGCATCACGAGGATGCGATCGCTCATGCCGATCACCTCGGGCAGCTCGCTCGAGACCATCAGCACCGCCTTGCCCTCCGCGGCCAGCTGCCGCATGAGCTGGTACACCGCGACCTTGGCGCCGACATCGATGCCGCGGGTCGGCTCGTCGAAGAGGACGACCTGCGGGTCGGTCACGAGCCATTTCGCGAGCACGACCTTCTGCTGGTTGCCGCCCGACAGGAAGCGCGCCTCCTGATCGACGCCGCGCGATGACACCTCGAGGGAGCTCAGGATGCCGGGCACGCGCTTGCGCGATGCGCGGGTGCGCCCGGCGAAGACGCTGCGCACCACGAGCAGCGAGTTGTCGAGCACGGACTGGCCGAGGGCGAGCCCCTGGGCCTTGCGGTCTTCGGTGACGAGCGCGAGACCGGCGCGGACGGCGGCCCGCGGGCTCGTGAACCGTACGGAACGGCCGTCGAGGGTCATCGCCCCCCGGGTGAAGCCGTGGACGCCGAAGATGCCCTCGACGAGCTCGGTACGACCGGAACCCTGCAGGCCGGCGAGTCCGACGATCTCGCCCGCCCGCAGTGTCAGCGAGACGCCGTCCACGAACTCGTTGCCGCAGCCCGTCAGCTCCAGTCGGGCGTCTCCCACCGCGGTGCCCTCGACCGGGCCGGGGAAGTAGGACTGCAGGGGCCGGCCGACCATGCGGCGCACGAGCTCGGCGTCCGTCAGGTCGGCGGTGGCGTCCGTGGACACCAGGGCGCCGTCCTTCAGGATCGTGATGCGGTCGCAGAGGTCGAAGATCTCCTTCAGCCGGTGCGAGACGTAGACGACCGCGACGCCACGGGCGGTCAGCTTGCGGATGATCGCGTAGAGGAGCTCGACCTCGTGGTCGCTCAGTGCGGCGGTCGGCTCATCCATCGAGATGACGCGCGCGTCGAACGAGAGCGCCTTGACGATCTCGACGATCTGCTGTTCGGCCACGGTGAGCGATCCCACACGCGCACCCGGGTCGATGAACGTGACGCCGAGTCCTTCCAGGAGCGTCCGGGTGTGACGCTGCATGCCCTTGTCGTCGACGAAGCCGCCCCGGCGCGGCTCGCGGCCGAGGAAGACGTTCTGCGCCACCGTGCGCTCGGGAAGGAGATTGAACTCCTGGAAGACGGTCACGAGACCCGCATCCATCGCCTGGCGCGGATGGCTGAAGGCGACCTGGCGTCCCTCGAACTCGACCGAGCCGGCGTCGGCGTGGTGCACGCCGGCGAGGATCTTCATGAGCGTCGACTTGCCCGCGCCGTTCTCGCCGACCAGGCCGTGCACCTCGCCGCGGCGGACGTCGATGTCGATGTCGGTGAGGACGCGCACGCCGAAGAACGACTTCGAGATGCCTTGTGCGCGCAGGACCACGTCGGAGCCACCCGACGGCACCGGGGCGTCTGACAGCATCGTGTCACTCATGCGGGGACCTCGATCCAGGATCGGCGCTCCGCGGACTCGAGCACGGCGTCGGTGACGACGGCGGCACGCACCCCGTCGGCGAAGGTGGGCAGGCCATCGGCCGGCTCGCCGGCGATCGCGCGATAGACGTCGGCGACGAAGCCGTCGAACGCGTCCTGGTACCCCATCGGGTGCCCGGCCGGAAGCGACTGCAGTCGTGCCGCATCGGGGGACGCCGTGGCGGGGTCGCGCAACGTGAGCCGTGAGCCCTTCCGCGCGCCGACCCACAGCTCCTCGGGGCGCTCTTGATCGAACCGGATGCTGCGGCGACTGCCGTGCAGCTCGATGACGAGGGCGTTCTTGCGGCCTGGCGCCATCTGCGACACGAGGAGGGTGCCGAGGGCGCCGGACTCGGTCTCGATCAGGACGGCGGCGACGTCCTCGTTGGTCACCGTCCGGCCCCGACGCTCGTCGAAGACCCGGCGCGTGCGCGCCGCGAGGCGCACGATGCGCTCTCCCGTGACGAACTCGACCAGGTCGCACAGGTGTGAGCCGATGTCGGCGAAGGCGCGCGATGCACCACCGGTCGCGGCATCCGCCCGCCAGTCGTCATCGTCTTGCCGCAGCATCCAGTCCTGCAGGTAGGTGCCCTCGAGCGTGAGGAGCGTGCCGACGCGGCCCGAGGCGACGCGCGCACGCGCCTCGCGGACCATCGGGTGGTAGCGGTACACGAACGGCACCGCCGCCACCACACCGGCGTCATCGGCCGCCTGCACGAGCGCCCGGGCATCGGCGACGGAGGTGGCGAGCGGCTTCTCGCAGACGACATGCTTGCCGGCGGCGAGCGCCGCCGCGGCGAGAGGCGCGTGGGTCGCGTTGGGGGTGCAGATGTGCACCACATCGACATCGGATGCCGCGAAGAGCCTGGCCGCATCGTCTTCGGCGCGTGCGACGCCGAGTTCTCTCGCAGCCGTCTCTGCACGGTCGCGGCTCGACGATGCCACCGCCGTGAGACGGGCCCCCGCGCTGCGGGCGGCTGCGGCGTGGACCCGCGCCATGAAACCGCCGCCCACGAGCCCCGTGTGCACGGCGTCGACACCGATGTCGATGACTTCCGTAGTCATGCGGTGATCATGGCACGGCGGCTCGGACTTTTGTCAGTAAGGCGTCAAAAGTGATCTGGTTGTGATCTTCAAGTCGGCGGCGGCGCGGTCAGAAGCCTGTGCTTTACTGTCGCCATGGTCGATGCAGTGCGCGGCAGCGGAGCCGCCGGCGGCAACGGCGCGGGCGAGATCTTCCAGATCCTCCGCGACGGCCGCGCCCGCACCAAGGCGGAGCTCGCGACGCTCACCGGCTTGGCGCGCTCGACCGTCTCGGGCCGCGTCGACGCCCTGCTCGCCGCCGGCCTCGTGCGCCCCGCCGGTGAAGCGGCCTCGACCGGCGGACGACCACCCGCCCGCGTCGCCTTCAACCCTCTGGCCGGCATCGTGATCGCAGTCGATCTCGGCGCCACGCACGCCACCGTCGCCCTCGCAGACCTCGCCGCGAACATCCTCACCGCCAACACCCACCCGCTCGACATCGCCGGCGGCCCCGAGCACGTGCTCGACTCGGTCATCGCGGAGGCCGCAGCCCTGCTCGAGCATCGCGGCATTCCTGCCTCGCACGTGGTCGGCGTGGGGATCGGCGTACCCGGCCCCGTCGAGCACTCCACCGGCCGCCCGACCAACCCGCCCATCATGCCCGGGTGGGACAGGTTCGACGTCCCCCACTACGTGCAGCGCAGCTTCGACGTGCCCGTCCTCGTCGACAACGACGTCAACATCCTCGCGCTGGGAGAACAGGCCCTCAGCTGGCCGGGAGTCGCCGACCTCATCTTCGTCAAGGTGTCCACCGGCATCGGCGCCGGCATCATCTCCGGCGGTGCCCTGCAGCGCGGCGCCCAGGGGTCGGCGGGCGACATGGGACACGTGCAGGTGCCCTTCAGCCACGACTCGCCTCGTCCCCCCGGGGATCAGCGCGACCTGGAGGCCATCGCGAGCGGCACCGCCATCGCGGCCGATCTGCGCGCGCAGGGCATCGAGGCGGCCGGAAGCTCGGACGTGGTCGCGCTCGTACGCGCCGGTCACCCGGCGGCGATCACCGCGACGCGCCAGGCGGGCCGGGAGGTGGGCGAGGTGCTCGCCACCGTCGTCAACATGCTCAACCCGTCGGTGATCGTGATCGGCGGCAGTGTGGCGCGCGCCGGCGAGCACCTCCTCGCCGGCGCCCGAGAGGTCGTCTATCGTCGTTCCATTCCCCTGGCGACACAGCATCTCGGCATCGTCCAGTCCCAGGCCGACGACACCGCGGGAGTGCTGGGCGCGGCGATCATGGTCACCCAGCAGGTGCTCTCACCCTCGGCGGTGGAGGCCCGCTCCGTCCGCTCGTGACCCTCGTGCGCGGTCAGTCGACGTGGAACACCTCGGGAATCGTGTGCCACCACTCGCCCTCCGTGCGCTCGGGGACGGGCCGCTGCAACGGCTCGCACAGCGCCCACCACCGCTGCGTCGCCTCGTCGGCCGCCATCGCCGCCATATCGGCCGCGAGATCGTCGCCGACGTAGTCGAACGTGGCGAACAGCAGCGTGCCGTACCGGTGGATCGAGTAGTTCCGGATGCCGCTGCGTGCGATCTGCGCGAGCGCCTCCGGCCACACGTCGGCATGCACGCGCTCGTATTCGTCGATCCGATCGGGATCGAGCCCGATCACCTGCGCCACGCGCATCAGCGTATCCACCCGTCGGCCACTGCCCCGCCGTCCGAGCCTTTCAACCCCTGGCGCTCAGGGAGTCCGCGTCTCATCCTTCGCCCTCTCGCCGAGTCGGTACCACCGCGTCGCTGTACCGCGGTGGATGTGGGCGAGCTCGTCGGCGGACACGTCGAGCGCCTCGTGCAGACCCTCGAAGACGCGGGTGCAGCCGCCCGCGAGCGTGCTCACCGGCCAATCGCCGCCGTACATCAGCCGCTCCGCCCCGAACGCCTCGACCGCCTCGTCGACGACGGGCCGGAGGCCGGCGACGGTCCACGCGTCCGGCGGCCCGACGGCCGACGCCAGGCCCGACAGCTTCGCCGCGACGCGGGGCGAGGCCGCGGCGTCCCGGAGCAGCGCCCGCCAGCGCGCGAAGAACTCGGCATCCCCGCCCACCGGCGGCTTGCCGAGGTGATCGATGACGATGCGCAGGGTCGGATGCCGCTCGACGAGCCGGGGCACCAGCGACAGCGCCTCGGGGCCGGAGGTCACGAGATCGAATGGCAGCTCCGCCGCTGCCACCGCGTCGAGCCCTGCGGCCACGTCGGACCGGAGCAGCCACTCGCGGTCGGCCATCTCGTGGACGAGTGCGCGCACGCCGACGACGCGACGAGTGGCCAGTCTCTGCTCGAGCACCCGAGGCAGCCCGGGATCGGCCAGAGGCAGCCAGGCCACCACGCCGGCCACCTCGCGGTGCCGCTCGGCGGCGGCGAGCATGCGGTCCGTATCGCCGGCGGTGTCGGCCGCCTGCACCAGCACGACGGCATCGACCCCCAGCTGCTCACGCTCATGCGCGAAGTCCTCGAGGGCGAAGTCGCGGTGGATGGGCCCGTACTCCGCAGTCAGCCAGGTGTAGTCCCCGGTGCGGCGATCCCAGATGTGGGTGTGCGCGTCGATGATGCCCGTCACCGCTGCGCCCCTTCCGGGGCGTCGCGTGGCCGGGTCCGGCCGCTGCTGCGCACGTTACGACGCCGGCGGGTGTCGAGAGTCATGCCGGGGCCTCCGATCCGTGGATGTGGTCCATGATGACCTTGCTCATGATGTCGCAATCATGCGACGGTCCTGTCGTCGATGGCGTCGTGATCCCAGTCGATGCCCAGTCCCACGGCCTCGGGTGCGAGCGCACGGCCCGCGTCGACGGTCATCTCGCTGCGCGTGAGGGCGCGCAGCTGCGGGATGTGCTCGACGTAGCGCCCGTTGGGCACGGCGGCGACGAGACTGACGTGCAGTTCCATCAGGAAGTGGGGGCAGACGCTGACATTGAACGCCTCCGCAAGGTGGGCGACCTTCAGCCAGGGGGTGATCCCGCCGACCCGCGCGACGTCGACCTGCACGATGCCGGCGGCGCCGCGGTCGAGATACTCGCGGAACTGCGCGATGGAATACATCGACTCTCCCACCGCGATGGGTGTGCTCGTCGATCGGGAGAGGCGCACATGGCCCTCGATGTCGTCGGCGGGGAGAGGCTCTTCGATCCAGCCGAGGTCGAGTTCCCCCCACAGCCTGGCGCGCCGGATGGCCTCGGCGGAGGTCATCGACTGGTTCGCATCGACCATGATGTCGAAGCCAGGGCCCACGGCATCCCTCACCGCCTGCAGCCGCTCACGGTCTTCGTGACCCGTCGGCTTGCCGACCTTGATCTTGACGCCGCCGAGGCCCGCTCGCTGCGACGCGAGCGCACCTTCGACGAGGTCCTCCGCCGGCAGATGCAGCCAGCCGCCCTCGGTGTCGTACAGCGGCACTTCCCGGCGGAAGCCTCCGGCGAGCCGCCACAGCGGGAGTGAGGCACGCCGGCAGGCGACGTCCCAGAGCGCGGTGTCGACCGCGGCGAGAGCGAGCGAGGTGATGGCGCCGGTCGTCGTCGCGCGGGTGGCGGAGAAGAGGCGGTGCCACACCGCCTCGATCCGGTCCGCCTCCTCCCCGATCAGGAGCGGGAGAAGGTGGTCGCGCAGCATGGAGAGCACCGCGCGACCTCCCGTCCCGATCGTGTAGGAGTAGCCCAGCCCCTGCAGGCCGTCGCTGGTGGTCACATCGACGAAGATCGTCTCCTGCTTGACGAAGGCCTGAACGGCATCGGTCCGCTCCGTCTCGACGGCGACGTCGACGAGGCGCGCCCGCGCGGCGGTGATCGTGTGGCCCATGACGCTGCTCACGTGCGCCTGGCCCGCGGGGCCGCTCCCGCGCGTGCGCGCTGTGTGCTTCTCATCGTTGACGCCTCCATAGCAGGAAGTGAATGTGAAAAATCGTATTTGATATTTCGAACGCTATAGTGGCCATCAAGAAGCCAGCTGTCAAGCCGGAGGTGCTCGTGTCGGCAATGGATCAACTGCCCTCGCTGGGTTCGAGCGCCCGCGTCATGCTCGGCGACGAGATCTACGCGGTCCTCCAGCAGGCCATCATGGACGGGACCATCCCGCCGGATGCCCGGGTCAATGCCGGAGAGCTGGCGCGGCGATTCGACGTCTCGCCGACGCCCATCCGAGAGGCGCTCGCGCGTCTGGAATCCGACGGGCTCGTCGAGAAGCACCCTCTGAAGGGATACCGCACGACCGACCTGCTCGCACGCGAGGAGCTGGTCGATCTCTTCGAGCTGCGGCTCCTGCTGGAGCCGGGCACCGCCGCGCGTGCTGCGCAACGGCGACGCCCCGCCGAAGCACAGGACCTCCTCGCCGAGATCGATCTCGCCCAGGTCGCCGTCGGACAGTCCGACGCGTATGCGACGCTGTCGCAGCACGACGTGCGCTTGCACGACAAGGTGTTCCGCGCCGCGCACAACGACACGGTGCGCCTCGCGTATGCGCGCACGCACTGCCACCTCCACACGTTCCGGCTCGCCTACACCGGCTCGTACGTCGCAGACACCGTCGCAGAGCATGCGGCCATCGCGGAGGCGATCGCGGCGTCCGATCCGGCAGGCGCCGAGTCGGCGATGCGCACTCACGTCGAGCGATCGATGGAGCGGCTCCTCCGGGTCTTCGACTGACCCCCACCGGTAGCACCCGCGTAACACGGGTGAGACGAACGCACGGTTGACTGTCTGCACCGGGTTCAGTTCTGGTGCCGACGCCGGCACCCCCGCGGAAGGAGTGCGGCACGATGATCCGACCGCTGCGATCGACACCCGAAGCACCGCTTGCCCCCGTGGCAGAACCGCCCGCCGCCATGCGCGCCATGGTCGTGGACGCCGCCGGCGCGCCGGACGCGCTGCGCGCGGCATCCGTTCCCGTCCCCTCCCCCGTGCTCAGCGAGCTGCTGGTGCGGGTGGTCGCCGCGGGGGTCAATCCGATCGACGCGAAGACCCGCGCCGGCGCCGGAGTGGCGGGCGCCATCGACGCGTACCCGGCCACCCTCGGATACGACTTCAGCGGCATCGTGGTGAAGAGCCCCTACGAGGCGCACGCCTTTCCGCCGGGCACCGAGGTGTTCGGCATGGCGTCGTTCCCTCGCACCGGCGGCACGTACGCGGAGTACGTGGTGGCGCCCTCCCTCTCGGTCGCGCGCAAGCCGGCGGCGCTCTCGCACGTCGAAGCAGCAGGTGTGCCGCTGGCCGCGCTCACCGCATGGGGGCTGGTCGTCGAGACCGCTCACGCGCACGAGGGGCAGCGCATGCTGATCCACGCCGGCAGCGGCGGTGTGGGTCATTTCGCGGTGCAGTTCGCCGCGTACTTCGGCGCCCACGTCACCGTCACCGCATCAGCGCGCAACGCGGCGTGGCTGCGGGAGCTCGGCGCCGCCGTGGTCATCGACTACACCACGACGAGGTTCGAAGAGGTCGTCGGCGAGGTCGATGTGGTCATCGACCTGGTCGGCAACGTGCAGGCCGAGACGGCCACCCGATCGCTGGGCGTGCTGCGCGCCGGAGGTCTGTACGTGCTCGTGCCGACCGGTTCGTGGCCGGGCTACGCCGAGGCGGCGGAGGAGGCGGGCGTGCGCGTCACGTCGTACAAGGTCATCCCCGACGGCGGTGCGCTCGCGACCATCGCCCGGCTGCTGGATTCCGGCTCGGTGCAGGTCTACATCGACCAGGTCTTCGAGCTCGGCGAGGCACCGGAGGCGCATCGCGCCCTCGAGACCGGCCACACCCGCGGCAAGGTCGTGCTGCGCGTGAGCGACGGCTGACCCCCACTCGCCCTCCCCCATCACCCCCTCGAAGCGGTTCAGACCGGGGCGAGCACGCGACGGCCCTCGGTCACCACCGCGTCGGCGATCGCGTCGAGCAGCGGCGAGCGCAGGTTCCACTGCTGCCAGTGCAGGGCGACGTCGACCGGCGGGCCGCCCAGCAGCACCAGCTCGCCGCGCTCCAGCGCATCGTGCGACTGGAACCGCGGCAGCATCGCCCACCCCAGGCCGAGTCGCACGGCCGCCGCGAAGTCGTTCGACGCGGGCACGTAGTGCCGCGGCGGGCGTGCCGGATCGACCCCCTGCCGCGCGAGCCAGGCGTTCTGCAGGTCGTCGCGGCGGTCGAAGTCGACGAGCGGCGCATTCGAGAGATCCTCGGTGCGCTCCCCCGTCAGCCATCGCGCGACATAGCCCGCAGTGGCGACCGCCTCGTAGCGCATCGCGCCGAGCGCCGAGGAGCGGCATCCTGCGACCGGCGCCTGCCTCGAGGTGACTGCCCCCATCACCGTGCCCGATTCGAGCAGTCCCGCGGTGAAGTCCTGGTCGTCGCGGTGCAGATCGAAGACGACGGGATGCCGCCGCGCCAGGTCCGCGATCGGCGCGAGGAACCACGTGGCCAGCGAATCGGCGTTGACCGCGAGCGGCACGCTGGTGAGCGCCGTCTCGCCGTCGTCCGCGCCGAGCTCGGCGAGGGCGTCGTGCTCGAGCAGCGCCAGCTGTCGCGCCAGGCGGATCACCGACGCCCCGGCTTCCGTCGCCCGCACCGGCTTGGAGCGCACGAGCACCAGCCGCCCCAGCTGCTCCTCGAGCGCCTTGATCCGCTGGCTGACGGCCGACGGTGTGACGTGCAGTCGGCGGGCGGCCGCGTCGAGGGTGCCTTCGTCGACGACGACGGCGAGTGTCTCAGCCAGCTCGAACGGAATCCGCATCTTCAGTCCCGCTAATGGTACTGAAGAACCGTGAGCTGGACTACTGCTGCCGCCGCTCGTACCGTCGAAGGATGCTCTCTCCCGTCCTCGCCGGTCTCGGCCTCGGTCTGTCGCTCATCATCGCGATCGGCGCGCAGAACCTGTTCGTGCTGCGGCAGGGTCTCCGCCGGGAACACCTGCTCGCGGTGGCGGCGATCTGCGCCGTCTCGGATGCCGTCCTCATCGCCCTGGGCGTGTCGGGGGTCGGCTTCGTGCTGGAGGCCGTGCCCTGGCTGATCGACGTGGTCCGCTGGGCCGGTGCACTGTTCCTGGTCGCCTATGGTGTACTGGCCGCACGACGCGCGTGGAAGCCGACGGGCGCGGCTCTGGGGGCGGACGCCACCGAAGAGCCTGAAGAAGCGACGACCCCGCCCGATGTCACCTCCCGGCGCCGCGCCGCGTCCGTCGAGCCGGCCCGCACCGGCACGAGCGAGTTCCTCCTCGAGCCCGATGTCTCGGCGGAGCAGGTGCGCAGCGACATCCGCACAATCTCGCCTGCGGCCCCCCGCACGCGACTGGTCTCCGTCGTGCTCACGTGCCTGGCGCTCACGTGGCTCAACCCTCATGTGTACCTCGACACCGTGTTCCTCCTCGGGACGGTCGCGAACACGCACGGAGACGCCCGCTGGCTCTTCGCCGCCGGCGCCATGGCCGGGAGCGTCGTCTGGTTCTTCGGTCTCGCGTTCGGAGCACGACTGCTCGGCCGCTGGCTCTCGACGCCGCGCGCGTGGCGTCTCCTCGACGCGGTCATCGCCGTCGTGATGATCGCGCTCGGCATCTCGCTCGTACTGCCGGCTGCGGGCTGAGTCGCCCGGAGTTCAGCGCTTGCGCAGCGAGGGATCCTCGATCTCGGCGACCCGCGCCGACACGATGGCCCGGATGGTGTCGTCGGACAGCGGCTTGTCGGGCTGGAACCGGATCGTGCCCTTGTCGAAGTCCAGCGGCTCACGGTCGGCGCCGGTCAGCGAGTCCGCGACGACCTCGGGAACGCGCCCGCTGAACGGGTACACGCCGATGTGCTTCTTCGTCCGCATCACGGCGATGAGGGCCTTGTCGCGGTACAGCAGCGCGGGCATGCCGTAGCTCTTCCCCTGCGTGACGTCGGGGTGCAGCTCGCGGACGACGTCGAACACGTGCGACACCACCGCCCGGTCGTCGGAGTCGAGGCTCTCGAGGTAGTCGTCGACGGTTCCCATGGCGGCATCCTGGCCCACCCGGCCACCTCGCGGCAAGATGGCGGAATGAGACGCGTGCACGTGACTGTCCGCGGCGAGGTGCAGGGCGTGGGCTATCGGTACACGCTGCGCATGATCGCGCGCGAGGCGGGTGCGTCCGGCTGGGTGCGCAACCGCCGCGACGGGTCGGTCGAGGCGGAGGTCGAAGGCACGCCCGCGGAGGTCGACGAGGTGCTCGCGTGGATGGCCGAAGGTCCCCCGGGGTCGCACGTCGAGAGCGCGACGGTGACGGATGCCGCCACCACCGGCGAACGCGGCTTCGAGGTGCTGCCGACGCAGTGACGCCGTCGCCGGGGGCGGTCAGGCGGGGACGCCGGCCGCCAGCTCGGCGAACACGTCGGCCGCCTCGTCGCGCGTGGCGAGGCCCGCCGCCTGACCCGCCCACAGCGAGACGAGGTCGCCGTCGCCGCGTCGTCCGGCCTCGGCACGGAACAGGCCCGTGAGCCAGTTCTGCGCGGGGAACGGGGCGATGACACCCGACGTCTCGATCGTGCGCATGGCACGGTTCGGGATGCCGCGCGCCAGCCGTCCGCTCATCGCCCGTGTGAGGACGGTGGAGGTGTCGGCGGCGCCGGCGATCGCGCGGCGGTGCGCATCGGTGGCCGCCGACTGGCGGGTGCGGAGGAAGGCCGAGCCGACCTGGACGCCCGCGGCACCGAGCGCGAACGCCGCGGCGACCCCGCGCCGGTCGGCGATGCCGCCCGCTGCGACCACAGGCACGCCCACGGCATCGACGACCTGCGGCACCAGCGCGAAGGTGCCGACGAGCGACTGCTCGGCAGGGCGCAGGAACGACACGCGGTGCCCGCCCGCCTCGGCGCCGGTGGCCACGATCGCATCCACACCCGACGCGTCGAGCGCAACGGCCTCGGCCACGGTCGTCGCGGTTCCGATGACGCGGATGCCGCGGCTGTGCGCCGCCGCGACGAGCCGCTCGGAGGGAACGCCGAAGACGACGCTCAGCGCCGCGGGCGCGGCATCCAGCACCGCCGTCACCTGGGAGTCGAGGTCCGGAAGGAACTCGATCGGCGGCGAGGGGTGCGCGAGGCCCAGCTCGTCGAAGAGGGGTGCCGTCGCCGCGATCGCCGGCGCGAGATCGACCTCGCCCGGTGTGACCTCGTCACCCGTCGGCAGCCAGAGGTTCACGGCGAAGGGGCGGGACGTCGCGGAGTGCAGCGCGGCGAGCGTGTCGCTGATGCGATCGGCCGAGTAGCCGTAGAGCCCGTACGAGCCGAGGCCTCCCGCGTCGCTGACCGCCGCCGTCAGCTCCACCGACGACAAGCCGCCGAAGGGGCCGAGCACGATCGGGGCGTCGATGCCGAGCAGATCCTGAAGTGTCGCGACCATGTCTCCGACGCTACCCCGCCCGCCGGTGCCGCGGCGGACGGTTTCGGGACGACGAAGGGGCCCCACCCGAAGGTGGAGCCCCTTGCGTTGCGACGTGTCGGTCGCTGAGCCTGTCGAAGTGTCAGACGATGGCGTTGACGTCCAGCGGGATGCCGGGGCCGAACGTGGTCGACACGGCGCCCTTCTGGATGTAACGGCCCTTCGAGCTCGACGGCTTCAGGCGGACGATCTCCTCGAGGGCGACCTTGAGGTTCTCGTCGAGCTGCTCCTCCGAGAAGGACGCCTTGCCGACGACGAAGTGCACGTTGGCGTGCTTGTCGACGCGGAACTCGATCTTGCCGCCCTTGATCTCCTCGACGGCCTTGGCCGGATTGGGGGTCACGGTGCCGGTCTTGGGGTTCGGCATGAGGCCGCGCGGGCCGAGCACCTTCCCCAGTCGACCGACCTGGCCCATGAGCTCGGGCGTCGAGACTGCCGCGTCGAACGCGGTCCAGCCACCGGCCACACGCTCGATGAGCTCGGCGCCGCCGACCTCGTCCGCGCCCGCGGCGATCGCGGCCTCAGCGGCCGGACCCGTCGCGAAGACGATGACACGAGCGGTCTTGCCGGTGCCGTGCGGGAGGATGACGGTGCCGCGCACCATCTGGTCGGCCTTGCGCGGGTCGACCGCGAGCTTCAGCGCGACCTCGACGGTCGAGTCGAACTTGGCCGAGCCGGTCTGCTTCGCGAGCGCGACGGCTTCGGTGGGGGTGTAGAACTTGTCCGCCTCGATCTTGGCGGCTGCGGCCCGGAAGGCCTTGGACTTGGTAGCCATGTTTCCTCTTCCCCTCAGTCCTCGACCGTGATGCCCATGGAACGGGCGGTGCCGGCGATGATCTTCGAGGCGGCCTCGATGTCGTTCGCGTTCAGGTCAGGCTGCTTGGTCTCGGCGATCTGGCGGACCTGCTCCTTGGTGAGCTTCGCGACCTTGACCGTGTGAGGGGTCTTGGAGCCCTTCTGGACGCCCGCAGCCTTCTTGATGAGCTCAGCGGCCGGCGGGGTCTTCAGGATGAACGTGAAGCTGCGGTCCTCGTAGACGGTGATCTCGACGGGGATGACGTTGCCGCGCTGCGACTCGGTCGCGGCGTTGTACGCCTTGCAGAACTCCATGATGTTGACGCCATGCTGACCGAGCGCGGGCCCGATCGGCGGCGCCGGGTTGGCGGCACCGGCGTTGATCTGAAGCTTGATCAGGCCGGTCACCTTCTTCTTCGGTGCCATTCTTCTTCCTTTCATCGAACAGCGGATGCCGGAGCACCCTGTTCTCCCGCGAATCCGGCCGTTCCGGATCGCGGTGTCCATCGCGTGCGCTCAGCGCGCACGCAAACCTGAGAAGTCTACCAGCAGGTCAGAGCTTGGTGACCTGGTCGAAGCTGAGCTCGACCGGGGTCTCGCGCTCGAAGAGCGAGACGAGGACCGTGAGCTTGCCGCTCTCGGGCTTGATCTCGCTGATCGTGCCGGGAAGGCCCGCGAACGAACCCTCCTTGATCGTGATGGTCTCGCCCACCTCGAAGTCGACCTCGGCGGGGATGACGCGGGCCGCGGCGGCGGCGCCCTTCTTGGCCGCTCCACCCTTCGCACCCGCGACCTCCTTGACCTCGACGAGGCTCTTCAGCATGTTGAAGGCCTCCTCGAAGCGCAGCGGCGTCGGGTTGTGGGCGTTGCCGACGAAGCCGGTGACACCGGGCGTGTGGCGCACGACCGACCACGTGTCTTCGTTCAGATCCATGCGCACGAGCACGTAGCCGGGGATCCGGACGCGCGTGACCATCTTGCGCTGACCGTTCTTGATCTCGACGACGTCCTCCATCGGGACCTCGATCTGGTAGATGTCGTCCTCGACCTCGAGCGTCGACTTGCGCTGCTCGATGTTGGCCTTCACCTTGCGCTCGAAGCCCGCGTACGAGTGGATGACGTACCACTTGCCCGGCAGGGTGCGAAGCTCGGCGCGGAAGGCCTCGTACGGGTCCTCGTCCTCGTCGTCGTCGTTCTCCGCGTCGTCCGAGGCGCTGTCGGCGCTCTCGTCGTCCGAGTCCTCATCGTCCGCGAACTCGTCGTCCGAGTCCTCGTCGTCAGCGTCGTCCTCGAACACCGGAGCCTCTGCGGCGTCGGCCGGGGAGACGGATGCCTCGACCTCGTCGACGACGCCGGCTGCGGCATCCACCTCCGCGACGAAGTCTTCGTCGAGCTCGGGCTCGTCCTCGTCGCCGTTCACGTCGGGACCGTCGTAGGGGGTCACCTCGTCGGCGGCCTCGGCCTCGCGCTCGGCGACCTCCTCTGCGAGGGAGTCGTTGATCACCTCGGCTGCCGCCTCGGTCTCTGCCGTCTCGTCAAGATTGAGAGCGTCGTTCACGATCGCGTCCGCCTCCGGGTCGTCGATGTCGATGTCGTCCAGATCGGCGTCGTCGTCGTCACCGTCGTCCACGATGTGGATCGCGACGTGCTCGGCCGCCTCGACCGAACGCTCCTCCTCGGCGAGGACGTTGCCCTCCTGGGCTTCGTCGTCCTCCGAGGACTGCTCTGCGGCGGTCGCCCAATCGGCGTCGTCGACATATTTTTCAGTCACGTGAGTTCTCTTCCGTTCCGTACGCTGCCGGACCTGCGGTCCGCCCGTGTCATGGTCCCGGCCAGGCCGGGGCACTCGGGGATCAGGCGCCGGGCACTCCGAAGACGTACGTCGTGATCCACACGAACAGCACGTCCAGGCCGTAGACGAGCGCCATCATCACGACGACGAAGCCGAGCACCACGAGCGTGTACTTCAGCAGCTCCTGGCGCGTCGGGGTGACGACCTTGCGGAGCTCGGCGAAGACCTGACGGACGAACAGGGCGATGCGAGCGAAGACGTTGAGCTTCTTCTCGCGGGGTGCAGCCGTTCCCTCAGCGGGGACGACGTCGCCCTTCGGCTCGTCCTGAACCATCGATGCCACCTGATTACCTTCCGTGAGCCGACACGGGTCGACCGCACTTTCTTATCAACGCAGGATGTATGCGCTGACGCGCAGGGCGGACAGGAATCGAACCTGCAACCTGCGGTTTTGGAGACCGCTGCTCTGCCAATTGAGCTACCGCCCTAGAGACCCGGAGGTCTCGTGAAGCACGCACTCTTCCCCTCTCACCACGGCTCGAGGATCCGCGTCCGGCAACGGGCACGGCGAAAGAATGCAGACTTCAACTGCACGTTCCAGTGTACGGCATGCCCGCGGACGCCGCGAACCGAGGGGGGGTCCGCATCATATGCCGCGCATCGCGCGCGCGAGCAGATTCCGGATGCCGAGGGCCGCCCGGCTGCCTGGCACGAGGAACTCCGCGCCCAGCGCCGCCCCGCCCTGCGCGCGGCGCACGACAGGCGCGTGCTGCGCCTCGTACGCGGTCAGCGCGGCGGACAGATCGGAGCCGTCCCGCAGGGCGCCGTCCAGCGCGCGAGCGCCGAGAAGGGCCATGCTCGAACCCTCGCCGAGGATCGTCAGGCTCGACGCGGCATCGCCCAGCAGCACCACGCGTCCGCGCCACCACGGCTGGGCGTCCACACGACGCACGCTGTCGAAGTAGAGATCCTCAGCATCGTCGAGGGCCTCGAGGAATTCGTGCGCGCGCCAGCCCGTCGATGCGTAGCGCTCGCGCAGCAGTCCGACCTGCGCGGCCCGGTCGCGCGGCGCCCCCTCCGTCCGGAAGATGAACGCCACACCCGGGCGGCCGCCGGCGGGATGAACGGTGAGCGAACGCCCCGGCTCGTTGTACATCGTCACCACGCGTGGGTCGTCGATCGTCAACGGCAGCGGGACCGTCGCGATGGCGAGCCGCGGTGATCGCTGCCGGGCCGCGGCGGGGCCGCCGCGACCCCCGGCTCCGCTCTTCGCGCCGCCAGACAGCGTGGACGCGGTGGCGGCCGGCTCCCACAGCGCGCGCCGCGTCGCCGAGTTCTGCCCGTCGGCTCCGACGACGAGGTCGAACCGCTCCTCGCCGCCTGAGGCGAAGCGCACGTCGACGCCGCCGGCGTGGGGAGACAGCATCTCGAAAGTGTCGTCGAAGCGCACGTCCGCGACATCCTGCGCGGCCGTCGTGAGCACGGCGGCGAGATCGACGCGCGCGATCTCGATGTCGAGCGGGTCGGAGCGTATCCGGATGGTGGTGAACACGCGGCCGTCACGGTCGATGAGCGCCAGGGTGTCCGCGCCCGTGTCGTGCTCGCGCACCGCCGCCTCCAGGCCCAGACCGCGCACCACGTCCAGCGCCGGGCCACGGACGTCGACGGGGCTGCCGCTGGAGCGCACGCCGGCGCTGCGCTCCACCACGGTGACGTCGTGGCCGCTGCGGCCCAGGAGCGCACCGGCAGCCGCGCCGGCGATCCCTGCGCCGACGACGAGGATCCGATGGGAGCGCATGCGCCGCGCCGTCACGGGTGTCCGCGCGTCGCGGCCATCAGGAGGTGATCCACTCAGTACTGCTGGACGCCGTAGCGGTCCGGCTCGCCCGATCGCTCGAAAGCGCGGCCCGACAGGGACGTCGGCTCGACGCGCACGTAGGTGTACTTGAGGGTCGGGATCCAGGGCCGGAGGCCGAGACCGTCCGCCCGCTCCACCTCCGCGGAGCTGTCGAGCGGGTGGGCCCGCCCGCGGAGGATCACGCTCCATGCGTCGGTGTCGGTGTGGTCGTCGACCTCGAAGAGCACCTCGTCGTTGACGGTCAGCTCGAACAGCTTGCTGCCCTGCGCGGTGCGGAACAGCACGCTCTCGCCGTCGACGACGTAGTTCACGGGGAAGATGTCGAGCACCTCGCCGACATGCGTCACGAGGCGGCCCAGCTCCTGACCGCGCAGGCGCTCCCAGCACTGCTCATCCGAGAGGACGACGACGGGGTCCGATGTCTCTGCCATGCCCTCATCCTCGCGCGCGCGCTCCCTCGGCGACACCCCGGAACGTGTGCGCGTGACACGTTCTCGAATTGCGAGACCGGGGAATGCCGTCGAGACCGGGGGCGATGCCCTCGGTCTCGACGGGATTCCCCGGTCTCGACGTCAGCAGGTCAGGCGCCGACGCGGATGAGCTTCTTGTTGACGAACTCGTCGGCGGCGAGCAGGCCCATCTCGCGCGAGGTGCCGGAGCGCTTCACGCCGCCGAACGGCAGACCCGGCTCGTCGGCGAGCACGACGTTGACGTAGACCATCCCGGCGTCGATCCTGTCGGCGACCCGCTTGGCCTGCTCCTCGTCGGTGGTGAAGACGTACGAACCCAGGCCGTAGCTGGTGTCGTTGGCGAGCGCCACGGCGGCGTCTTCGTCGGCGACCTTGTAGACGACGCCCACGGGTCCGAAGAACTCCTCACGGTACGCGTCCATGTCGCTCGTGACATCGGCGAGGACCGTGCCGGGGTAGAACGCGCCGTCGCGCGTGCCGCCGGTCACGAGGGTCGCTCCCTGCGACACCGCCCTGTCGACCTGCTCGGCCAGGCGCTCCGCGGCCGTGACGGACGACAGCGGGCCGAGCACGGTGTCATCGGCGAACGGGTCGCCGACCTTCGCACCCGACATCGCCGCGGTGAACTTCTCGAGGAACGCGTCGTACAGGCCGTCGACGACGATGAACCGCTTGGCCGCGTTGCACGACTGACCCGTGTTGTCGAGACGAGCGGCGACCGCCGCCTCCACAGCGCTGTCGAGATCGTCGGTCGAGAGCAGGATGAAGGGGTCCGACCCGCCCAGTTCGAGCGCGACCTTCTTGAGGTTGCGGCCGGCGATCTCGGCGACCGCCGCGCCGGCGCGCTCGGAGCCGGTCACCGAGACGCCCTGCACCCGGCGGTCGGCGATGACGGCGGCGGCCTGGTCGTTCGTCGCGTAGATGTTCGTGTAAACGCCCTCGAGTCCCGCGTCGGCGTAGATCGCCGCGATCGCGGCGGCCGACTCCGGGCACTGCGGCGCGTGCTTGAGCAGGATCGTGTTGCCCACCACGATGTTCGGTGCCGCGAAGCGGGCCACCTGGTAGTACGGGAAGTTCCACGGCATGATCCCCAGCAGCACGCCGAGGGGCGTGCGCCGGATGACGGCGGTGCCCTCGCCGTCGATGTCGATGGGCTGGTCGCCGGTGATCTTCTCCGCGTGGTCCGCGTAGTACTCCGTGATGTCGGCGGCGAAGTCGACCTCGCCGAGCGCGGCCTCCAGCGGCTTGCCCATCTCGCGCACGATGATCGCGGCGAGGTCGTCGCGCCGCTCGCGGTGCAGGTCGGCGACCTTGCGGATGCCCGCTGCGCGCTCGGCGACCGGCTGATCGCGCCAGGTGCGGTAGGCGGCATCCGCTCCCGCGATCGCGGTCTCGAGGGCCTCGTCGGTGATGGTCGGATACGTGGCCAGGGTCTCGCCCGTGGCCGGGTTCACGACGGCGTAGTCGGTCATGCTTGCTCTCCGATCGGATGGATGGGGGACAGTCTGCCCGTCAGCGACGGACGCGTCGAAGGCTTTCGAGTGCGTCGATACCGAGTGTCTCACCGCGGAAGAACGCCGGACGCTTGATCGCCTGCCAGATCATGATCACGACGCCCACCAGGATCACGGTGACCCCCAGCACGAAGACCAGGCCGAGGCCGAAGACGCTCGATCCGCTGCCGTAGGCGGGGTCCATCGAGTCGATGAGGGTCGTCACGAACAGGACAGCGAGGATGGCGCCGCCGACCAGCGGGAACAGGAAGGTGAAGAAGAAGCTCCGCACCGAATCGAACCACTGCCTGCGGAAGTACCAGACGCACGCGAACGCGGTGAGGCCGTAGTAGAAGCAGATCATCATGCCGAGCGACAGGATCGTGTCGGTGAGCACGTTCTCGCTCACCACGCGCATGACGGCGTAGAACACCGACGCGACGATCGCCGACACGACGGTGGCGTAGCCCGGGGTGAAGAAGCGGGGGCTGACGCGCGCGAACTTTCCGGGGAGCGCCCCGTAGTGCCCCATCGCCAGCAGCGTCCGGGCAGGGCCGACGGCGGTCGACTGCAGCGAGGCCGCCGAGCTCGACAGCACCGCGAGCGACACGAGGAACGCGAGCGGCCCGAGGATCGGGTCGGACAGGGCGAAGAACACGTTGGCCGAGATCTCCTCGTTCGCCAGCCCCAGCGAGCCGGTGCCGACGCCCGCGAACATCATCAGGCCGATCGAGAGCAGGAGGTACAGCGAGACGACGATCACGACGGTGAGCATCGCGGCGCGGCCCGGGGTCTTCGCCGGGTTCTTCGTCTCCTCGTTCATGGTGAGGACGACGTCCCAGCCCCAGAAGATGAAGATCGAGAGCGACAGTCCCGCGGCGAAGGCGCTGAAGGTCGGCACCTCGAACGGATTGAACCACGACCACGAGAAGGCGGTCGGATCGGGGGCATCGCCCGAGACCGCCTTGACGATCGCGACGACCGCGAACAGCACCAGCACGACGAGCTGGAAGGTCACCAGGATGTACTGGAACTTCTGCGTGGTCTGCATGTCGCGGTAGGAGATGAGGGTGGCACCCAGCATGAACAGCAGGCACACGGCGACATTGATGAACGGATTGAACGCGAGGTCTGCGATGTCGGGGTTGCCGGTCAGCTGCGAGATCAACAGGAACAGGAACTCCACGGCGATGCCGGCGAGGTTCGACAAGACGATGACGGTGGCGGCGATGAGGCCCCACCCGGTCATCCAGCCGATCCAGGGACCGAACGCCCGGACGCCCCACGTGAACGAGGTGCCCGAGTCGGGCATCGCGCGGTTGAGCTCGCGGTAGCCGAACGCCGTCAGCAGCATCGGGATGAAGCCGACGAGGATGATCGCGGGCACCTGGGTGCCGACGACGGCGACCGTGGGACCGAGCGACGCGGTGAGCGTGTAGGCCGGGGCGATGGTCGAGATGCCGATGACGACGGCGCCGAGCACGCCGACGGCGCCGGCGCTGAGCCCCTTCTTCGACAACCCGCCGGCGTCGACGCCGGCATCGAGCGGCGCCGCGGCGCCGGTCTGCTGGGAAGCGCTCATGCGCGTTCTCCTTCTTCGGCGACGGCGCGCGACAGTGCGCGGGCGCTCTCCTTGTCGTACGTGCGCGGCACGACGACCATCGGGACGGGAAGCTCGTGCAGCATCTTCGCCGCCGTCGAGCCGAGGAACAGGCGCCGGGGCTGCGCGAGCCTGCTGGAGCCGACGACGGCGAGCTCGCCCGGCTCCCAGGCCAGGTGGGCGACGGCGTCTTCGATGCTGTCGCCGCGCGCGACGACCACATCGGCGTCGAGATCCGCGGGAAGGGCGTCGAGCGCCTTGCCGAGGACGTCATCGGCGTGCGCGGCCCCCGCGATGCGGATCACGCCGGTGTCGACGCCGACCGGCAGGTCCACCGAGACGAGCGACAGCAGCCGCAGAGGTGCACCGGCAGCGGTGGCGATCGCGACGCTCGCGTCGAGGAGCGCGCTCGCGCCGGGCCGCGTGCCGATCGCGGCCGTGACGCGACTGACGCCGGTGACCTGGGTCTGCCGTGTGCCCTCCGGGGCCAGGGCGACGGCGACGTCGGCGGAGTGGAGCAGCTCGGTGGCGACCGTCCCCAGGCGGTGGCGGCCACGCAGCCCGCCGTTCGCCGCGCCCACGACGATGAGCGAAGCCTCGAGCTCGTGCGCGGCGGCGATCAGCCCTTCGGCGAAGGAGTCGCCGAAGCGCACGTGCGAGGCGTGAGCCACGGCATCCGGAATCGACGTGGCCGCCTCAGCGAGCCACGTCTCCGCCTGCGCTTCGAGGTAGCGGTCGTAGCTCGCGTCCGGCGGCGTGATGACGCTGCGGTCCTCCCCCGGCAGCACGAGCACGAGATCGAGCGCGGCCCCGGTCGCGGCAGCCAGACGCACCCCCAGCGCGACGGCGTCGGCGCCGGCATCCGTCGCCGTGTAGCCGACGACCACGTGCGCGGTCATCGTCGGGCAGCTTCGATGATGTTCGCAGCGGCCAGGCGTCCCATGCGGATCGCGCCGTCGACGTGCTGGTAGCCGGCGCCGGCCACGTCGCTGCAGGCGAAGTGGATGGGACCGACGGCCGCCCGCACATCGGCGCCATACCGGTGCAGGCCGCCCATGTCGAAGCTGGCGGCGTACGCGCCGCGGGTCCACTCCTCCGAGCCCCAGTCGCTCTCGTAGTACACCACCGGGTTCTCGGCCTCGGCGCCGTAGTAGTGCGACAGCGACGCGAGGATGCGCTCCCTGCGCTCCTCCGGAGTGAGGCGGAAGACGTCGTCCGCATTGCGGTCCGACACGAAGCCGACGAGGGTTCCTCGGTCGTCTCCGTGGTTGGTGTTGTCGTAGGCCTCGTGCACGAGCTCGTACGGGCTGAACGCCGTGCCCGAGAGGCCGTGCTCGCGCCAGAACGGACGGTCGTAGACGGCGTGCACCTTGATCACGAAGCCCATGGAGATGTGCTGGTGCATCTGGTGCTGGAGGCGCGGCAGCGCGGGCACGAACGAGATGCGGTTGTACAGCACCGGCGCGTGCGCGAGGATCACGTACCGCGCGTGCACGCGCAGGTCGCCGTCGGCCTCGACGGTCACCCCACCCGTCCCCGAGCCGGTCGCAGGGGACCACGCGATCGTGCGGACCGGGTGCCCGAGCAGCACGTCGTCGCCGAGGCGCTCGGCCAGCAGCAGCGGAACCTGCTGCAGGCCGCCCACCACGCGCTTGTCGAGGATGAAGTCGGCGTCCACGAGGTTCGAGTACGACCCCGCGGAGGCCGCCATCAGCAGCGACTGCAGGAGCGAGAACGCGTGCGTGGGCTTGGTGAGCATGGCCGAGCCGGTCGCGAATGCGAGGTTGCGGACGGCTTCATCGTCGTCGGTCTGCGCGCGCAGCCACGCATCCCACGTGATCGCGTCCCATTCCGCGGCCTTCTCGTGGGCCCACGGCCGGTCGGGGTCGATCTCGGCGACCATGGCGTCCAGCCGCTCGGTGATCTCGGCGATCACACGCTCGGTCTCAGGCGCCACGGGGAACATCTCCCCCGTGAAGCGGGTCGACGCGCCGTCGGCGCCGACGTACACCGACTCGCCCTCGCGGTAGCGGCTGTAGGTCTCGAGCCCCAGTTCGGCGAGCGTCTCCTTGAGGGCGTCCTGATCGGGCGACACCCACTGGCCGCCGATCTCGAGCATGGCGCCGTCGATGACATCGGTCCACAGACGTCCGCCGACGCGGTCGCGTGCCTCGAGCACGACGACCGACAGACCGGCCTTCTTCAGTTCGTTGGCGGCGGTGGTGCCGGCGGCGCCGGCGCCGACGATGACGACGTCTCGGGTCAGCTCGGTCATGGGGACTCCTTCGTCAGGGCGCGCATGCTCGCGCACCTCGCGTGTTGTTCGGTACCCCGCGGCGGCCGGTCGGGCCACCGCGGGATCGATCCGAGGATCAGAGGTTCAGGCGGATCGGAGGGATCAGGATGCCGCGAGCGCTGCGGCGACGACGTCCAGGCCCTCGTGGAGCAGATCGTCGGTGATCGACAGCGGCGGCAGGAAACGGATCACGTTCCCGTAGGTGCCGCAGGTGAGCACGATGACGCCCTGTGCGATGGACGCCTTCGCGACCGCGGCGGTGAGCGCGGCATCCGGCTCTCCCGTCGCGGGATCCACGAACTCGGCCGCGATCATCGCGCCGTGGCCGCGCACGTCGCCGACGCGGGGGTCGGCGGCCTGCAGCTGCTGCAGGCGGCCCTTGAGGATGGTCTCGATCTCACGCGCGCGCTCGAGCATCCCGTCGTTCTCGAACACGTCGATGGCGGCGAGCGCCGCGGCGCAGGCCACGGGGTTGCCGCCGTAGGTGCCGCCGAGGCCGCCCGCGTGCGAGGCATCCATCATCTCCGCCCGTCCGGTGACGGCCGCGAGCGGAAGACCCCCCGCGATGCCCTTGGCGGTGGTGATGAGGTCGGGGACGATGCCGAAGACCTCGCTCGCGAACATCTCACCCGTGCGGGCGAAGCCGGTCTGGATCTCGTCGGCGATGAACACCACGTCGTTCGCGCGGCACCAGTCGACGAGCGCCGGAAGGTAGCCGTCGGCGGGGACGATGAAGCCGCCCTCGCCCTGGATCGGCTCGATGATCACGGCGGCGAGGTTGTCGGCGCCGACCTGCTTCTCGATGAGCGAGATGGCCTTCTTGGCAGCTTCGGCACCGGTGAGCCCGTCGCGGTACGGGTACGACAGCGGCGCGCGATAGATCTCCGACGCGAAGGGCCCGAAGCCGCTCTTGTACGGCATCGCCTTCGCGGTCAGCGCCATCGTGAGGTTCGTGCGGCCGTGGTAGCCGTGGTCGAACGCGACGACGGCCTGCTTGCCGGTGTACTTGCGGGCGATCTTGACCGCGTTCTCCACCGCCTCGGCGCCCGAGTTGAACAGGGCGCTCTTCTTCGCGTGATCACCGGGCGTGATGCGGTTGAGCGCCTCGGCGACCGACACGTAGGAGTCGTACGGCGCGATCATGAAGCACGTGTGGGTGAACTGGGCGACCTGCGCCTGCACCGCCGCGACCACCTTCGGGTGGGCGTTGCCGATCGTGGTGACCGCGATCCCCGAGCCGAGGTCGATGAGCGAGTTGCCGTCGGCATCGACGATGACTCCGCCGCCCGCGGCCACGGCGTGGACGGGTGCGGTGTGACCCACTCCTGCCGCCACGGCATCGGCCTTGCGGTCGAGGAGCTCCTGCGAGCGGGGACCGGGGATGCTGGTGACCAGGCGGCGCTCCTGCGGGAGGGTCGGACCGCCGAGGGGCGTTTCTGTGACGATGTCGGCTGCGCTGCTCATGCTGGGGAGCGTATGTCGCTCCGCCGAGCGCCCGCACCCTCCTCGTTGTACATTCTGTCCGCCTCGCTGTACCGGCCGTACACTCGGATCGTCATGGATGCCGACGCCCCCACCCTCCGCGCGCTGCTCGCCCGCCGCGACCTGCGGCTGTCGCTGGCCGGCGACGACCCCGGCCCGCAGGCTTTGGACAGGGCCATCCGCTGGGTGCACAGCTCGGATCTCGCCGACCCCACCCCGTTCCTCTCCGAGGGGCTCGTGCTGCTCACCACCGGCACCCAGTTCCCCCAGGGCGACGGTGCGTCCGAGGTGTACCGCGCCTACGTCCGCCGTCTCGCGGCACGGGGTGTCGTCGGCCTCGGCTTCGGCACGGAAGTCGTGCGCGACGGCATCCCTCCGGCCCTGGTCGACGCGTGCCGGGACGAGCGGATGCCGCTGTTCGAGGTGCCGTATCGCACGCCGTTCATCGCGGTGGCGCGGGCGAACGCCGAGGCGATCGCCGCCGACGCCTACGCCCGCCGCAGCTGGGCGCTCGCCGCGCAGCGCGCGATCGCCCTGGCGGCGCTCCGCCCCGACGGGCTCGGCGCGACCGTGGCGGAGCTCGCCAAGCAGCTCGACACCTGGGTGGGCATGTTCGACGCCGCCGGCGAGCTGGCACGCGAGCACCCCGCGGGCGCCCTCGACGCCGAGACGGCCGCCGCGCTGCAGCGCGAGGTGACCGGGGTGCTCCACCGCGGCGCCCGTGCCGGATCGTCGCTGCACCTCGGCGACACGCCCTTCACGCTCCAGACGCTCGGACGAGGCGGCCATCTGCGCGGCGTGATCGCGATCGCCGCCGGCGATCTCGACCAGGAGGGGCGCGTCGTCGTCACCGCGGTGATCGCCATGGCCGGCCTGGCGCTCGAGCAGCAGCAGGGACTCGGCCGCGCGCGCTCGGCGCTGCGGGCGGGCCTCGTGCAGTCGCTGCTGAGCGGAGACCCGGGGCTGGCTCGCCGCACCTCCCGCGAGCTGTGGGGACCACTGCCGGCCGCGCCGGTGGTGGTGGCGGTGACGGATGCCGCGGCCGCACGCGTCGACGGCATCGCCGAGCTGCTGGAGCTCTGGGCCGACGAGCGGCGCGGTGCGCTGTTCTTCGGGCGCGGCGACGACGGGCTCGTGCTCGTCGTGCCCGCAGACGATCCGTCGGCCATCCACGACCTCGTCGACCGCTTCGACGTCCGCGTCGGCCTATCGGATCCCGCCGGCTATGACGCGTTCGCCGCCGCGGTCGGGCAGGCGCGTGTCGCCCGGGACCGCGGTACGGGTGCGATCACCGCGTTCGCCCAGGTCGCGCGCGCCGGCGTGTTGTCGGCGCTCACCGAGGACGCGCGGGCGCTCGCGCGGGCCGAGCTGGCGCCGCTGTACGACCACGACTCCGCGCAGGGCACGCACCTCCTCGACACGCTGCAGGTGTGGCTCGACGCCGACTGCTCGCACGAGGCGACCGCCCAGTCCCTCGGCGTGCACCGGCACACCGTGCGCACGCGACTGGCGCTCATCGAGCGCGTGCTCGGCCGCGACTTGGCGTCGTTCGCGACCCGCGCCGAGCTGTGGGCGGCGCTGCGCGCCCTCGACGGACCGGTGGGCTGAGCGCTTCGTCTCGCTGGCGCTCGCTCAGCGACCGGATCAGGGCCGGGCGGCTCAAACCGAGCACGGCGGGGTGCGCTTCGTCTCGCTGGCGCTCGCTCAGCGACCGTGACCGGGACAGCTGGCCCCAGTGCCCGGCTCGGGGGGTTGAGCGCTTCGTCCCGCGGCATCCGTTGCTCTTACCAGCGGCCGGTCAGCGCGGGGCGTGCGCCTCGAGGAACTCGTACACGTCGGTGGTGTCGACCCCCGGGAAGGCACCCGTGGGCAGCGTGGCGAGCAGGGTGCGCGGCGTCCGCACGTTCGGCCAGGAGTGCTCGCGCCACGAAGACTCGAGGTCGGCGGGCGCACGGCGGCAGCACACCTCCATCGAGTGGGTCGAGACGCCCCGGTTGGGGGTGTCGCGGCCGAGGAACCACTTCGTGTCGTCGAACCGCACCCCCACGCTCACCGAGTGCGCCCCTTCGCTCGAGAGCTCCACGCGGGCGGTGCACCAGTAGGTGCCGTTGCCCGTGTCGGTGTACTGGTAGTACGGGTTGAAGTGGTCGTCCACGTCGAAGACGACGCGCGAGGTCCACTTGCGGCAGCACATCTGCCCCTCGATCGCGCCGAGGCGGTCGGTCGGGAAGTTGACGTCGTCGTTCTCGTAGACCTTCGTGATCACGCCCGACTCGTGCACCTTGAGGAAATGCACGGGCAGGCCGAGGTGCACGGTCGCGAGGTTCGTGAAGCGGTGCGCCGCCGTCTCGTACGAGACCGAGTACGCGTCGCGGAGGTCCTCGATCGAGATCGACCGGTCTTTCTTGGCCTCCTGCAGGAACGGCACCGCGTGCGCCTCGGGGATGAGGAGGGCGCCGGTGAGGTAGTTGGTCTCGACGCGCTGGCGCAGGAAGTCGGCGTACGAGGTCGGCTCGCGATGCCCGAGGATCCGGCTCGAGAGGGCCTGCAGCACGGCGGTGCGCGGGTCGCCCTTGGTCGTGAGGCGGCTCGAGAGGTACAGGCGCCCGTTCTTGATGTCGGCGACCGACCGGGTCGTCTGCGGCAGGTCGGGCACGTAGTGCAGCGTGAACCCGAGATGGGCGGCGATATCGGATGCCGTCCGCTGCGTGAGCGGGCCGCCCGGGTGGTCGACGGCGTCGAGGATCCCCCGCGCCTGCTGCTCCAGCTCGGCGAAGTAGTTGTTCTGCGTGCGCATGAGCTTGCGCAGTGCGACGTTCGCCCGCCGCGCCTCTTCGGGCGTCGCGGCGCGCTCGTCGCGCAGCCGCTCGATCTCGCCCTGCAGCGCCAGCATCGCCTTGAGGGCCTCGGTGGGCACCGTCTTCCCGATGCGAAATGGCGGGATGCCGAGCGCCTGGAACGTCTGACCTCGCATGGCCCGCTCGAGCGAGATCTCGAGCGTGGCCCGCTCGTCCAGCGGCTCGGACTCGAGGATCGCCTCGATCGATGAGCCGAGCGCCCGCGCGATGGCCTGCAGGAGCGTGAGCTTCGGCTCGCGGCGACCGTTCTCGATCATCGAGAGCTGACTGGGCGCGCGCTCGACCGCCGCCGCGAGCTCTTCGAGCGTCATGCCACGGTCGGTGCGCAGCTGCCGGATGCGGCGGCCGATGGTGAGGGGGTCCACCTCATCATCGTCGGGGAGTTCACCGGGCCGATCGGCGGTCAACGTCGTCGTCATGCGGCGATTCTGTCACGAAAGCAGAAATAGCGGAAAAGTTCACAGCCCACATCGCGGGTGGGAGGGCTGAACTTCACCGCAGAGTGGTTCCACGACAGACCGACGGTTGATCCAGAACGCGGATCATGGGATGCCTCGACCCGGCCCACATGCCGGGTGCGGCATCCTCCCACTCCCAGCACATTCGTTCACAGGAAGACAGGGACATGACACCTGCAACCGCCACCCCGATGCGTACGCGCACCGGCCCCATCCCCACCACGACCCAGGAGCCCTCGATCGAGATCGCCGGCCGCATGCCGGCCCGGTACGACGAGATCCTGACTCCCGAGGCCATCGCGTTCCTCACGGAGCTGCACCACCGCTTCGGCGCCCGTCGGCACGACCGGCTCGCCGACCGCATGCGCCGCCGCTTCGAGATCGGCAACGGGCACGACCCGCAGTTCCGCGACGACACCCGGCACATCCGCGAGGACGCCGAGTGGCGGGTCGCGGGGGCCGGTCCGGGCCTCGAGGACCGCCGCGTCGAGATCACCGGTCCGACCGACCCGAAGATGACCATCAACGCGCTGAACTCGGGCGCGAAGGTGTGGCTCGCCGACCAGGAGGACGCGACCAGTCCCACGTGGAAGAACGTGATCGAGGGCCAGCTCAGCCTGCGCGACGCGATCCGCGGCGAGCTCTCGTTCACCAGCGCCGAAGGCAAGCGCTACGAGGTCACGGCCACTGAGACGCCCACCATCGTGATGCGTCCCCGCGGATGGCACCTGCCGGAGCAGCACATCCGCTTCACCGACCGCAGCGGCCGCACGATGGCTGCGTCGGGCTCGCTCGTTGACTTCGGGCTGTACTTCTTCCACAACGCCGAGCAGCTGATCGCGAACGGCCGTGGACCGTACTTCTACATCGCCAAGCTCGAGTCGAGCGACGAGGCGAAGCTGTGGGACGACGTCTTCACCTTCAGCGAGCAGTATGTCGGCATCCCGCACGGCACGATCCGCGCGACAGTGCTCATCGAGACGCTGCCGGCGGCGTTCGAGATGGAGGAGATCCTCTTCGAGCTGCGCGACCACTGCGCGGGCCTCAACGCCGGCCGCTGGGACTACATCTTCTCGATCATCAAGAACTACCGCGGACGCGGCGCACGGTTCGTGCTGCCCGACCGGAGCGAGGTCACGATGACCGTGCCGTTCATGCGGTCCTACACGGAGCTGCTCGTGCAGACGTGCCACAAGCGCGGCGCCTTCGCGATCGGCGGCATGAGCGCGTTCATCCCGAATCGCCGTGACCCCGAGGTGACGGCGACGGCTTTCGAGAAGGTCGCGGCCGACAAGAAGCGCGAGGCCGGCGACGGCTTCGACGGCACGTGGGTGGCCCACCCCGACCTGATCCCGGTCGCGCGGGCCGAGTTCGACGCGGTGCTGGGCGATTGCCCGAACCAGCTCGACCGTCAGCGTCCCGAGGTGCGCGTGAGCGCGTCCGACCTGATCGACGTGCACATCGGCCGTCCGGTCACGGCGGCCGGCGTGCACGCGAACGTTTCGGTGGCCATCCGGTACCTCGAGGCGTGGCTGCGGGGCCTCGGCGCCGTGGCGATCGACAACCTCATGGAGGATGCCGCGACCGCCGAGATCTCGCGCTCGCAGGTGTGGCAGTGGATCCACCAGGACCGCACCACCGACGACGGCACCGCGATCACCCGCGAGTACGTCGAGAGCCTGATCACACAGGTGCTGGGCGAGGTCCAGCGCCCTTCGACAGGCTCAGGGAGCAGCGGTGACCGCTTCGACGATGCGGCGGAGATCTTCCGCGACGTCGCCCTGGGCCAGGATTTCCCGGCCTTCCTGACGCTGCCGGCCTACTCCCGCTTCCTGATCGAGACCGACTGACGCGTCTTCGTGTCCCGATCTCCACCGCTTGACCGGTGGAGATCGGGACGCGAGGACCGCTTCTCGGGACACGAACCCACCTACCGCAAAGGACACACCATGACCGCCTATACCGACGACATCGAAGCCATCCGGGCGCTCAAGGAGCAGCACGGCTCCAGTTGGGACGCCATCGACCCCGAGTCCGCCGCCCGCATGCGCGCGCAGAACCGCTTCCGGACCGGTCTCGAGATCGCCCAGTACACGGCAGACATCATGCGCCGCGACATGGCCGAGTACGACGCCGACTCGTCGGTGTACACGCAGTCGCTCGGCGTGTGGCACGGCTTCATCGGACAGCAGAAGCTCATCTCGATCAAGAAGCACCTGAAGAGCACCAACAAGCGCTACCTCTACCTGTCGGGCTGGATGGTCGCCGCGCTCCGCTCGGAGTTCGGTCCCCTTCCCGACCAGTCGATGCACGAGAAGACGTCGGTGCCGGCCCTCATCGAGGAGCTCTACACCTTCCTTCGCCAGGCCGACGCGCGCGAGCTCGACCTGCTCTTCACCCAGCTCGACGGGGCACGCGCGGCGGGCGACGACACCGCCGCCGAGTTCATCCAGTCGCAGATCGACAACTACGAGACCCACGTCGTGCCGATCATCGCCGACATCGACGCCGGTTTCGGCAATCCCGAGGCCACATATCTCCTCGCCAAGAAGATGATCGAGGCGGGTGCGTGCGCCATCCAGATCGAGAACCAGGTGTCGGACGAGAAGCAGTGCGGCCACCAGGACGGCAAGGTCACCGTCCCGCACGAGGACTTCATCGCGAAGCTCAACGCGGTGCGCTACGCGTTCCTCGAGCTCGGCATCGAGAACGGCATCATCGTCGCGCGCACCGACTCGCTCGGTGCCGGCCTCACGCAGAAGCTCGCCGTGACGCACGAACCGGGCGACCTCGGCGATCAGTACAACTCCTTCCTCGACGTCGAAGAGATCTCTGGGGCCGACCTCGGCAACGGCGACGTCGTCATCAAGCGCGACGGCAGGCTGCTGCGCCCGAAGCGCCTGGCCAGCAACCTGTACCAGTTCCGCTCCGGAACCGGAGAGGAGCGCGTCGTGCTGGACTGCATCACGTCGCTGCGCAACGGTGCCGACCTGCTGTGGATCGAGACCGAGAAGCCGCACGTCGAGCAGATCGCGGGCATGGTCGACGCGATCCGCAGGGAGATCCCGAACGCGAAGCTCGTCTACAACAACAGCCCGTCGTTCAACTGGACGCTCAGCTTCCGCCAGCAGGCGTACGACCTGCTCGCGGAGCAGGGCGAGGACGTCTCGGCTTACGACCGAGGCGACCTGATGAACGTCCAGTACGACGACACCGAGCTGGCGCGGCTGGCCGACGAGAAGATCCGCACCTTCCAGCGCGAAGGGTCCGCCCGTGCCGGGATCTTCCACCACCTCATCACTCTGCCGACCTACCACACGGCGGCACTGTCGACCGATGACCTCGCCAAGGGCTACTTCGGCGACGAGGGCATGCTCGCCTATGTGAAGGGCGTGCAGCGTCGCGAGATCCGCGAGGGCATCGCCACGGTCAAGCACCAGAACATGGCCGGCAGCGACCTCGGCGACAACCACAAGGAGTACTTCGCCGGCGAGGCGGCCCTGAAGGCCGGCGGACAGCACAACACGATGAACCAGTTCAACTGACGCTCTCAGACGACGGATGCCTCGGACCGGCCGGTCCGAGGCATCCGTCGTCCATCGGCTAGGTGAGCAGGCCCCGCTCCATCGCCAGCGTCGCGGCTCTCGTGCGGTCGGTGACGCCGAGCCTCTCGAAGATCTTGAGCAGGTGCGTCTTGACGGTCGATTCGCCGATGCCGAGCGCCACGGCGATCTGCTTGTTGCTGTGGCCTCTCGCCACGAGCCGCAGCACATCGAGTTCGCGTGGGGTGAGGACGGTCTCGGGCGTCGGCCGGCGCATCCGCTCGACCAGGCGCACGGCCACCTGCGGGGAGAGCGCCGACTGCCCGGCCGCGACCGAGCGGATGCCGGCGACGATCTCCGCCTGCGGAGCCGCCTTGAGGAGATACCCCGAGGCGCCCGCCTCGATGGCCGCAAGGATCTGGTCGTCGGACTCGTAGGTGGTGAGGATCAGCACGCGCGGCGGCGGATCGCCCGCCTCGCCCGCGGCGATCCGCGCCGTGGCGGCGACACCGTCGACGCGCGGCATCCGCAGGTCCATCAGCACCACGTCGGGCCGCGTCGCGACGGCGAAGCGCACCGCTTCGTCGCCGTCGGACGCCTCCGCCACCACCTCGAAGCCGGGCTCGTCCGAGAGCAGGCCCGACAGCCCGGCGCGCACCACGGGGTGGTCGTCGGCGATGAGCAGGCGGATCATGCGGGGCCTCCACGGACATCATCGGGCCGGCCGGGCTGTGCCGGCGGCAGGCGCACGCGCAGCGCCGTCCCGCCGCCGGTCGTCGAGGCCACCTCGAACGCACCGCCGGCGAGCGCCACGCGCTCCCGCATGCCGTCGAGGCCGAACCCCGCGCCGGGCGCGGCCGGCGCGAAGCCGCGGCCGTCATCGGTGACCTCGAGCGCGGCGAGACCGTCCGGCTCGACGCGGACGCGGACGCGCACCAGGTCGGCGTCGGCGTGCTTGGCGGCGTTGGACAGCGCCTCCTGCAGGCAGCGGAGGAGGACCACCTGCGTCTCACGATCGAGGTTCGCGGCGACGCCGTCCGTGTCGAGTTCGATCGCCGCGCGGCCCTGCGCGCGGAACCGCTCCACCAGGCGCTCCACCGCGGCGGCGAACGCGGGCTCGCGGGGCACGGCCCCCGTCCGGGCGACGAGCGCCCGCGCCTCGGCCAGCGCGTCGCGCGCCACCTGCTCGACGGTCGCGATGGTCGAGGCCGCGGCATCCGCCTGTCCGTCACGTGACTGCCGACCCGCCCGCTCGGCGAAGATCACCAGGCCGGCGAGCGTCTGCGCGAGCGTGTCATGGATGTCGCGGGCCAGGCGCTCACGCTCCGCCGAGGCGCCTCGCTCGCGGCTCAGCGCCTCCACCTGCCCCTGCGCGGCCGTCAGCTCGGTCAGCAGGCGCTCGCGCTCCTCGCCGTACTCGGCGATGCGGGCGATCCACAGCCCGATCGCGATTGCGAAGGCCAGTGAGAAGACGGCAGTGGTCGCCCCGGCGAGCACCGAATCGATGTCTGCGCCATACCCGATGATGACGCCGACGAACACGCTGCCGGCGATGACCACCGATCCGCCGATCCCCCGCTGCCGGGAGTCGCCGATGACCCACACGAGCGGGTACGCGAGCGTCTGGAGCATGGCCATGAACGGCGCGGCTCCGACGCCGATGCCCACCGCGACGGCGGCCACGGAGAGGAACGCGGGATACCGCCATGCGGCTCGAGGCGGTTCGACGGCGGCGCGGCCGATCGCGGCATACCCCGCCACGAAGAGCCCGATCGCCGCGAGGCCGACCACCGTGCGCGAAGCGCTCGACGGCGCGAACAGGAAGACCAGCGCGAGGGCGATCACCGCCGCGACGATGCACACGATCGCGTCCCACCGGCGCTCGCTCAGCATGCTCCGCTGCCCTCGTTTCCTGGTGCGGGTGTCGCCCCGATTCGGCTCACCGCGGGGAGCCGGCCCTCGTCAGGCTACGCGGCGGCGCGCCCGCCGGCCACGCGTCGGCCGGACGGGGCGGCACCGCTCCCGACCCCTGAGGCTGCGGGAGCCCCACCTCCGATCCCACGGGCAACGGCTGTGCCGGGGCACGGTGCGAGCCCCGAACCCGCTCACGCATCGCGGCGGATCCACCGGAACGTGACGCGGGACAGCACGAGCCCGACGACGAGCCACACGAGCAGGGCGATCGCGACCCCGCTCAGATCCCACTCGCCGTTCTGCTCGAGGGCTGCGTACTGGTCGGGCAGGAAGACGGCGCGCATCCCCTGGGCCATCCACTTGAGCGGGAACAACCCGGCCACGTTCTGGAGCCACTCCGGCAGCTGCGAGAACGTGAGATACACGCCCGAGATGAACTGCAGGGCGAGTGCGATCGGCACGACCACGGCGGTCGCGCTCTTGCCCGTGCGCGGCACCGCCGACAGCGCCACGCCGAGGAGCGCCGATGTGGTGATGCCGAGCACGAACACCCAGGCGAACGTCGCCCAGCTCTCGAGCGAAGTGGGGAGCTCCACCCCGAGCACCACCGAGGCGAACAGCAGGAGCAGTGCCGACTGCAGCACCCCCGTCACGAGAACCTGGCCGATCTTGCCGATGAAGTAGCTCACCGGCGACAGCGGCGTGCCGCCGAGGCGCTTGAGCATGCCGTCGGAGCGCTCGATCGCGATGTCCATCGCGAGGTTCTGGAAGCCTGACAGCAGCAGCCCGGCGGCGATCATGCCGGGCAGGTACAGCTGCGCCATCGGGATGGCCGGCACGTTCGGTGCGAGCTGCACGTCGCCGTCCGACCCGAATGCCACGCTGAACAGCCCCAGCATGAAGATCGGGAAGAGGAAGGTGAAGAAGAGGGTGTCGCCCGAGCGGAAGTACTGGACCAGCTCGAAACGGGCTTGCCAGACACCGACGGCGAGAAGCCCGCGGCGCCGCGTCCGGCTCGTCTGAGTCGATGCCACGTTTCGCGTCACTGTGCTCATCACGCTGCTCCCCTCGTCGCGGCGGTGTCCGTCGGGTCGTCGACGGCCCCGATGACCCCGCCACGCGCCGCCGGCGCGTCGCGCGGAGCCTCTGGCCGCGTAAGCCCGGCCTCGGCCTCGGCGACGAGCGCCAGGTAGATGTCCTCGAGGCTCGGACGGATGATCTCGAGCTCGGTCGGCGCGCCGCCGAGACGTGCGGCGAGCGCTGTGGCGAACGCGAACGGATCCGTGGTGCGCTCCTGCCGCGGCATCCCGCCCTCCACCCATTTCACGACCGGTGTGCGTGCCTCTTCGCCTCCGAATCCGGCGACCGGGCCGATCGCCCGCATGCGACCCGCCGCGATCACCGCGACCCGGTCGGCGAGCTGCGCGGCCTCGTCGAGGTAGTGGGTGGTGAGCAGGATCGTCGTGCCCTCGCGCTGCAGCCCGCGGATGAGCTCCCAGAACTCGCGGCGCGCGTGCGGATCGAACCCCGTCGTCGGCTCGTCGAGGAACAGCAGGTCGGGACGCCCGATGATCCCCAGGGCGACGTCGACGCGCCGCTGCTGCCCGCCCGACAGCTTCGAGATGCGCGTCTTGGCCTGCGCCTGCAGGCCGACCGCTGCGATGACCTCGTCGACGTCGCGCGGGTTCGGATAGAAGCCCGCGAACTGCCGCAGCTGCTCGCGCACCGTCGCCGGCCCCGACTGGGCGGTCGACTGGAGGACGATGCCGAGCCGGGCTTTCAGATCGAGCCCGCCGAGGCCGGGGTCGACACCGAGCACCGCCACCTCGCCGCTGGTGCGGCGCCGGTAGCCCTCCAGGATCTCGACCGTCGTGGACTTGCCCGCGCCGTTCGGACCGAGCAGGGCGAACGTCTCGCCCCGCGCGATGTCGAACGACACCCCGTCGACGACGGCACGGTCGCCGTACGTCTTCCGCAGGTCGCGCACCCGTACCGCGACCGCATCCTCACCCGCCTGGATCTGCATGCTCCTCAGCCTGGTCGAGCACACAGGGTTGGACCAGCGGCCATCTGCGGGACCGGCATCCCCCATTCGGTGGATGCCGCGGTCCGAGGTTCGCACCGTGCGGGACGCCGGAGGTGTGCCGGGTCGGAGACCTGGTCGGGTCGTGCCGCCGCGGGTCAGCGCTCGGCGGTGGCCGTCAGCGGAAGGACCGCCGGCGCGACGCCGGCCGCGGCATCCGCTCGCTCTTCCGCGCGGAGCAGCCGCTGGCCATGGATGCCGCCCGCCAGCGCCCACGCGAGCAGCCAGACGCCCGAGCCCGTCGTGATGATCGCGGCGGCGCGGAGGCCCGCCTCGGGGTCGAGCAGCACGACCAGGGCGATCAGCGACAGCACGCCGCCCACGATCGCGCCGGTGGCGCCGACCATGGTCAGCTTGCAGCCGCGCGCGAGCCACCAGGCGATCCCGCCCGCGATGACGAGCACGATCGCGAGCACGACGGCTGCCAGCATCCAGGCTTCCACGAGGCACAGGGTACCGCGCGGTCGCGGCGCCAGGAAGCCTGCGGTCGGATGCTCCGTCAGACGTTTCGTCGCGCGCCCCGGACATCGCGCACAGTCACGGTCCGGCCGAGCCCGATTGGCCCCTGACCGCGACGCGCGCGCCGACTACGCTCGAAGCGTGACAGAACCCGCACCGCCCACCCGTACGCCCACGCTCTCCCGCAAGCTGAGCGCCATCGCCGAGTCGGCGACCCTCAAGGTCGATGCCAAGGCCAAGGCGCTGCAGGCCGCCGGCCGGCCGGTCATCTCGTATGCCGCCGGCGAGCCGGACTTCGCGACCCCGCAGTTCATCGTCGATGCCGCCGCCGAGGCGCTGCACAACCCGGCGAACTTCCGCTACACGCCGGCTGCGGGCCTGCCCGCGCTCCGTGAGGCGATCGCCGCGAAGACGCTGCGCGACTCCGGCCTCGAGGTCGACCCGTCGCAGATCATCGTCACCAACGGCGGCAAGCAGGCGGTGTACCAGGCGTTCCAGACCGTGGTGAACCCCGGCGACGAGGTGCTCCTGCCGGCGCCGTACTGGACGACCTACCCGGAGGCGATCGCCCTGGCCGACGGCATCCCCGTCGAGGTGTTCGCCGGAGCCGACCAGCACTACAAGGTGACCGTCGCGCAGCTCGAGGCCGCGCGCACCGAGCGCACGGTGGCGCTCGTGTTCGTGTCGCCGTCGAACCCCACCGGCTCGGTGTACACCCTCGAAGAGACGCGGGCGATCGGCGAATGGGCCGTCGAGCACGGCGTCTGGATCATCACCGACGAGATCTACCAGAACCTCGTCTACCCTTCGACAGGCTCAGGGCAGGCCGACGGCTCGGACGCGCCGGTGAAGGCCGTCTCGATCGTGGAGGCGGTTCCGGATGCCGCGGCCCAGACGATCCTCGTCAACGGCGTCGCGAAGACCTACGCGATGACCGGCTGGCGCCTCGGCTGGATGGTCGGGCCGAAGGAGGCGATCAAGATCGCCGGCAACCTCCAGTCGCACCTGTGCTCGAACGTCAACAACATCGCGCAGCGCGCGGCGCTCGCAGCCCTCACCGGCCCGCAGGACGAGGTCGAGCAGATGCGTCAGGCCTTCGACCGCCGCCGCCGCACGATCGTGGCCGAGCTGTCGAAGATCGACGGCGTCGAGGTGCCCACGCCGCTGGGTGCGTTCTACGCCTACCCCGACGTGCGAGGCCTGCTCGGCCGGGAGTGGGCGGGCAAGACGCCGACCACGTCGCTCGAGCTCGCCGACCTCATCCTCGAAGAGGCCGAGGTCGCCGTCGTGCCCGGCGAGGCCTTCGGTCCGTCCGGGTACCTGCGCCTCTCGTACGCACTCGGCGACGACGCCCTCCTCGAGGGCGTCCAGCGCCTGCAGCGCCTCTTCGCCTCGTAGTCCCACCCGTCGCGCGCGACGTCACGGAACGCGGATGCCTCGGTTCGAGGCATCCGCGTTCTCCGTTCTGCGTCCTTCGTTCTTCGTTCGTGCGTCGTTCTTCCTCGTGCGTCGTTCTTCGTCGTGCGTCGTTCTTCGTTCGTGCGTCGTTCTTCGTGGGGGTCGGGATCCGCCGCCCGCCTCAGGGACCGACGTCCGCTGCTCCCTCCCCTTTCCCCTCCCCCGGGTTTTGGCGAGTCGCCACATTGTGCGCTCCGCCCCCGAACGTTTTGGCGAGTCGCCACAAAGCCCGCACTCCGGAGTTGAGAAGCGAGCGGGCGATTCGCCAGAAACGACCGCCGCCGACAGCGGAACTTGGCGAGTCGCCAGAGACCGAGACAATGCATCGCGCGAGGGAAGGTCTCCTCCACAAACGGTGCGCTCGCGCTATTCCTCCACAGATCACGCCCACGGGCCGCCACTCAGCGCGCGAACGCCGACCATCGACACATGAAGTCGCCGTGGCTGCCACCGCATCTCGTGCCCGCGTTCACTGTTCGCGAAGGCCGAGAAGCGGGAATCACCGAACCGCAGCTTCGCAGCCGCAGGCTGCTGGCGCCGTTTCACGGCACGCGCGCCGTGCGCGAGGTGGACGGCTGGGTGCGCCTCCGACTCCTCATGCGGGCCCTCCCCTCGCATGCCTTCGCCTGTGGCCCGACGGCAGCGGTCGTGCTGGGCTTCCCCTTGCCTGCCGCCGTTCACCGTGACGCATTCGGTCGACCGACAATCGCGGTGCCGTATCCGAGCAACCGCATCCGTGGACGTGGTGTCCGCGGGAGGTCACTGCAGATCGGGGCGACCGACCTCAAGACGCGTCGAGAGATCCGTGTGACCAGCAATGCCCGGACTTGGCTGGACCTGTCCGCCGAGCTCGACCTGCCCGCCTTGGTCGCAGTCACCGACTTTCTGATCTCTCGCCGCCGACGACGTTGCACGCGAGAAGAACTGGCGGCTGAGCACGCCGCTTCGCCGCGCGCACCCGGCGCTCAGAACCGTCGGCGGGCCCTTGAGCTCTGTACGGAGCACTCGGAATCGCCGCGGGAGTCCGAGCTGCGGTGCGCGCTCGATCAAGCAGGACTGCCCCGCCCGGAGTGCAACGTCCAGATCTATGACGGTTCACGTTTCGTCGCTCGCGTCGACATCATGTATCGGGATCGCAAACTGGTGGTCGAGTATTACGGGGACCACCACCGCGACCCTGATCAGTGGAGCCGTGACGAGGTCCGGCGCGCGGAGTTGGAATCCTTCGGATACCGGGTCACCGTCGTCACACGGCGAGACTTCGACGACCTGGGTGCGCTCGCAGATCGGATCCGCCGCCTTCTCATGGCGTGAGCCCCGCGGGGACGAACGGTCTTCCAGCGTGGTCGCGCGCGCCCGCCGTGCCGCCGCCCGAGTCCGGGCTCCTGGCGACTCGCCAATGGGCCCGCACAGAGCGACAACTCTGGCGACTCGCCAAGAACGGCGTGTCGCGGCCGGCAGTGTGTGAGTCGCAGAACGGCACGTATATGCCAACGGCCTCGCGTCTCGCCAAAACGGCACGGGGCACCCGACAGTTTCCGGCGACTCGCCAAGAGCGGCGGAGGGAGGCCACAGTTTCTGGCGACTCGCCAGAAACGGCGGAGGGAAGCAACAGTGTCCGGCGACTCGCCAAAGCGACGGAGGAAAGCAACAGTGTCCGGCGACTCGCCAAAAGGCACGTGGCACCCGACAGTTTTCGGCGACTCGCCAAAAGCGGCGGAGGGAAGCAACAGTTCTGGCGACTCGCCAAAAGCGACGGAGGAAGCAACAGTTTCCGGCGACTCGCCAAAAGCGACGCAGGCAGACCGCCACTCCTGGCGACTCGCCAAGAACGCGGTGTCGACGCGACGCGCCAGCTGTTCTCGCACTCCGCCGGCTTCCGGCGACTCGCCAAGAACGTCGTCCCGCAGGTGCAGTTGCTGGCGAGTCGCCAAAATGCGCACCGGGCCTACGTCGACCTGTGACCGCTTCGTTCGTCGTCCTTGATGAGGACGATCAACGGAAGGACACCCCATGGGACGGCGAATCGACCTGATGATGGAACTGGCGGCGGCGCTGGCGAACCTGGCGCCCGCGCACCGAACGCTGCTGCTCGCGGACGACGACGAGAGCCACCGCGGGGACGGCGAAGGGGGCTGCGGCTAGAGCTCGACGTTGATCAGCACCGGCTCGGGCTGGAGCACGAGGCCGAACTCCGACTGCACGCGGCCCTGGATGAAGCGGGCGAGCTCGGCGAGCTCGGCGGCCGTGGCGCTGCCGCGATTGGTCAAGGCCAGCGCGTGCTTGGTCGACAGGCCGGCGCGCGAGCGCGGCAGCTTGAAGCCCTTGCGGACGCCGGCATGCTCGATCAGCCAGCCGGCGCTCACCTTGACGTCGGATTCGACGGTCGGCGCCGGGGGCACGTAGCCGTCGAAGTTCGCCAGCGGGATGACGAGCACCGGGTCGAGGTCGGGGTGCACCGGCCAGCGAGGACAGGCGTCGGGGAGCGTGCGTGCGAAGGATGCCGAGACCACCGCGTTCTGGAAGAACGAGCCTGCGCTGTAGGTGTCGGGGTCGTCGGGATCGAGCACCATGCCCTTGCTGCGGCGCGTCTCGAGGATGCGCTCGCGCACCCACGCGAGCGTCACCTCGTCGTCGGGACCGAGCCGCAGCGCGGTGCGCAGCTGCTCGCCGGCGATGCGGCGGGCGCCCGGACCGATCTCAGGGAGGTCGAGCGTCACCGACAGGATCACCGCGCGTCGAGACGGCGCCGAGCCGTAGTGATGCTTGAGCACGGAGGTCCGGAAGCCCAGCCCGAGCTCTGCGGCGGGCACCGTCGAGACTTCGCCGGTCGACTCGTCGAGGAGCTCCACCTCGCTGAGCGTCTGCACGATCTCCTGACCGTACGCGCCGATGTTCTGCACCGGAGCGGCGCCGACGGTGCCGGGGATCCCCGACATCGCCTCGACGCCGCCGAGGCCCTCGGCCACCGCGTAGGCGACGAGGGCGTCCCAGTCGTGGCCCGCCTGCACCCGCAGCCGCACGCGTCCGGCCAAGGGCGACGGCATCCGTTCGATGCCCTGGGTGAGCACGCGTACGACGGTGCCGTCGAAGGGCTCGTCGCCGACGAACAGGTTCGAGCCGCCACCCAGCACGAGCCAGTCGTCGACGGAAGCCCAGACGTCGCGCAGCGCTGCGACCAGCTCGTCGGTCGTCGGCGCGTCGATCATGCGCGCGGGCTCACCGCCGGTGCGCAGCGTCGTCAGGCGCGACAGTGGAAGGGGAGTGACGTCGGGCATGCGTCAGACGGTCCGGACGCGAACCTGCGCCTTGACCAGCACAGTTGCGTCGTTGAACGAGACGGTGAGGTCGATGCGGGCCGATTCGTCATCGACGGCGCCCACCTTCGCGACGACGGTCACGTCGGCGCCGGTCTCGGGATCGACGACGACGGGCTTGGTGAACCGCACGCCGTACTCGAGGATGCGTCCGGTGTCACCGAGCCACGACTCGATCGTGCCGACGGCGAGGCCCATGGTCAGCATGCCGTGGGCGAGGACGCCGGGAAGGCCCACCGCGGCCGCGATGTCGTCGCGGTAGTGGATCGGGTTGAAGTCCCCGGATGCCCCGGCATAGCGCACGAGCGACTCGCGGGTGAGATGCACCGTGCGCTCCGCCACGACATCCCCGACGGTGAGGTTCGTCAGCGCGCTCACTGGTCGCCCTCCCCCACGAGCAGGATGGACGTCGCGGTGACGACATGCTCGCCCGCGGCATCCGTGATCTCGGACTCGCTCGTCACCATCGCTGCCGCCCCCATGGCACGGATGCCGGTGACCGAGAGTCGCGCGGTGAGCTCGTCGCCGGCGACGATCGGCCGCGAATAGCGGAACTTCTGCTCGGCGTGCAGCACGTTCTGCAGCACGATGCCCGAGTCGGGCTCGCCGAGCAGCTGCTGCAGCGTCGCATCCGTGACGACGATCGCGAAGGTCGGCGGCGCGACGACGTCGGCATAGCCGAGCGCCTGCGCGGCGGCGGGGTCGCTGTGCTGTGGGTCATCGGCGAAGACGGCACGCGCGAACTCGCGCACCTTCTCGCGACCCACGAGGTAGGGGGCCGTCGGCGCGAAGTCGCGGCCGACGAGCTCGGGGTTCACTGGCACCAGGCCATCCTACCGAGCGGCTTCCGCCGGGCCGGCAGGGCGGCGGACGAGCACCCACTCGCCGAACCAGGGGGTCTCCGTCGAGACTCGGGGCGTCGCCCCTGGTTTCGGCGCGATTCCCCGGTCTCGCCGGGGAAAGCCCCGGCTTGGGCCCGAATCGCCCGGTTCGCCGCGGAAGGTTCAGACTCCCGCCGACCGGATCACGTCGGGCGGGGGCGACCCCGCCAGGCGCGCAGCGCCATCTGCACCGCGATGACCAGGAGGTACGCGGCGAAGAGAACGTTGGCCACGAACGGGTCGAGCAGGACCGCCGCCCACGCGCCCAGAGCAGTCGTCGTGCACGCCGCCACGCCGACGATCGCCGCGGCGACGAGGTCGACGTTGCGCCGGCGGACGTTGCCGATGGTGCCCGACACCGCGGTCGGGATCATCATGAGCAGCGACGTGCCCTTCGCGACGAGATCGCTGGTGCCGAACAGCACCATCAGCGCCGGGACCACGATGATCCCGCCTCCCACGCCGATGAGTCCCGACAGGATGCCGGTGACCACGCCCAGCACGACCAGGGCGGCGCCGCTCAGCAGGGTGAGGGAGAGTTCGGAGTCGCGCGAGGGGATGACCACGAACAGGCTCACGATCACGGCGACGAGGAATCCGACGAACGCCCATCGCAGGACGGTGAGCGACAGACGCGGAAGCAGCCACGTCCCGAGCTGCGCGCCGACGACGGCGCCCGCAGCGAGGAGCAGCGCCGGGATCCAGGCCACGGAGCCGTGCACGGCGTACGAGATCACGCCGACGGCCGCCGTCGGCACGATCGCCGCCAAGGACGTCCCCGCCGCGAGTCGCTGGTCGAAGCGCAGCAGCAGCACCAGGAACGGCACGATGACCGTGCCGCCGCCCACCCCGAACAGGCCCGACAGCAAACCGGCCAGGAGCCCGATCCCGATGCAGGCGAGGTAGAACCGGGCGTCGTGCGGCGGGCGCGCTGTCTCGGGCGCGCTCATTCGTACGTCAGCGCGTCGATCACCCACGCGCCGTCGACCTGCACGAGCGTGTAGTGGTACACCGTCGAACCCGGCGCCGGGTCGGAAGGCTGGCCGTCGGCGTCGACGAGCGCCGTGAACGTCTCGCTCGTGGTCACCGCGATCTCGTCGCCCTGGGTCTCGACATCGGTGACGGTCAGCTCGTAGTCATCGAAGTTCTGGTCGAAGGCGTCCGATTCGGCTTCGAAGGTGGCGCAGTCGGTGAAGCCGTTGTCGGTGCGGAACAGCTCCGAGGTCGCTGAGGTGAACGCGTCGCAGTCGCCCTCCTGCCAGGCATCGTCGTAGACCTCGACCGCGGCGACCGCCGCGCGCTCGTCGTCGGACTGCGCACCGCCGTTCGCCGTGGTGGCGGAGAGGAAGAGAAGCGGGATGACCACCGCGGCGGCGATCACGATGCCCAGGAGCACCACGCCCAGCACGACCCACAGGATCCACAGCTTCGACTTGCGCGGCTCGGTCGCCGCGACGAATCCGCCGCCGACGGGCGCACCCGGGTAGGCACCCGGCGCCGCGGGCGGGTACTGCTGAGCGGCGGGATACTGCTGAGCGGCGGCATACTGCTGCGCGGCGGCGGACGCCGGCTGTCCGGGAACCTCGGGCGGCCCCGCGACCGGAGGCGAGACGGCGTCGAGGGACGCGGAACCGGCGGGCTCCGCGGCCGACGGGGTGGCCGGCGCGACCGCGGGGGCCGCTGCCGGCTGCTCGAACCCCAGCTGCTCGGCGACGATCTCAGCCTCGGTCGGGGCCGGCGACGATTCGGGATCGGGCTGCGCGACGTGTTCCGTCCATTGCGCTCCGTCCCACCAGCGCAGTGCGCCGTGACCGTCGTCGTACCAGCCGGGAGGAGTCGTCGTCATCATCAAACCCTATCGTCGCGGCCGACCCTCCGCCGCGGCGCGAGGTCCCCGTCCCGCGGCGGGCTGGCCGCTGCCGGACGTGACCGCGGGGGGTCACCGGTCCCACACGCTCCGCGCACTGCGCCCGGGACGGAGGTCGAGCCGCCGCAGCAGCTGGGCGTTCAGCGCCACCACCACCGTCGACAGCGACATCAGGATCGCACCGACGGACATCGGCAGGACGAATCCGATCGGCGCGAGCACGCCCGCGGCGAGCGGCACCGAGATGAGGTTGTACCCCGCCGCCCACCACAGGTTCTGCGTCATCTTGCGGTAGCTCGCACGCGACAGCTCGATGACCGACAGCACCGAGCGCGGGTCGCTCGATGCGAGGATGACCCCCGCGGAGGCGATCGCGACGTCGGTGCCGGCGCCGATCGCGATGCCGACGTCGGCTCGCGCCAGCGCGGGCGCATCGTTGACGCCGTCGCCCACCATCGCGACCTTCAGCCCTTCGGCCTGGAGCTCGGCGACCTTGCGCTCCTTGTCTTCAGGGCGGACGCCCGCGAACACTCGACGGATGCCGAGCTCCTGGGCGACAGCGCGGGCCACAGGCTCCGCGTCCCCGGTGATCATGACGACCTCGACACCGAGCTTGTGGAGCGCGTCGACCGCCTCGCGCGACTCGGGCCGGATCTCGTCGGCCAGCGCGAGCCCGCCGACGACCTCGCCGTCCCGCACGATGTGGAGCACGATCGCCCCCTGCGCGCGCCACTCGGCCGACGCGGGCACGTCTGCGCCGCCGACCTCTTCGAGCAGGCGCGGACCTCCGACGCGGACGACGTGTCCGTCGACCGTCGCCGTCACGCCGACAGCGGGCGACGACGCGAAGCCCGTGGCTGCCGCGAGGGTGAGCCCTCGCGCCTCGGCGGCCCGGACGATCGCCTTGGCGAGCGGGTGCTCGCTGTCGGCCTCGGCGGACGCTGCCAGCGCCAGGACGGCATCGGCGTCCAGCGGTGCGACTGCGGCGAGCGCGACATCCGTGACCGTGGGCTCACCCTTCGTGAGCGTGCCGGTCTTGTCGAAGAGCACTGCGCCGATGGTGCGCATGCTCTCGAGTGCGAGCCGGTCCTTGATCAGCACCCCGCCGCGCGCCGCGCGCTCGGTCGCGATCGACACAACGAGCGGGATGGCGAGCCCCAGCGCGTGGGGGCACGCGATGACGAGCACGGTGATGGTGCGCACGACCGCTTCATCCGGCATCCCGAAAGCGGTCCATACGACCGCTGTCAGCACGGCGGCGCCGAGGGCGAACCAGAACAGCCAACCGGCCGCACGGTCGGCGAGGCGCTGCGCCCGCGATGTCGAGTTCTGCGCTGCTGCGACGAGCCGCTGGATGCCGGCGAGCGTGGTGTCGTCGCCGGTCGCCGTGACCTCGACCCGGAGTCCCGAGTCGGTGGCGACGGTGCCGGCCGTGACCGGGTCGCCCGTTGTGCGCGATACGGTCCGGGACTCGCCCGAGACCATGGACTCGTCCATGTCGGCGAGGCCGTCGACGATGCGCCCGTCGGCCGGCACGCTGCCGCCCGGACGGACCACGACCACGTCGCCGACGCGCAGCTCGGCAGGGGCCACCGTCACGATGCGGTCGCCCTCGACGCGCTCCGCCTCGTCGGGAAGGAGCGCCGCGAGCGAGTCGAGCGCCGACGTCGTCTGAGCGAGCGAGCGCATCTCCATCCAGTGACCGAGCAGCATGATGACGATGAGGAGGGCGAGCTCCCACCAGAACTCCAGCTCGTGGTGGAGCAGGCCGAGGCTCGCACCCCATGACGCGAAGAAGGCGACGGTGATGGCGAGCCCGATGAGGAGCATCATCCCGGGCGTGCGGGCTCGCAGCTCCGACACCGCACCCGTGAGGAACGGCCACCCGCCCCAGAAGTACATCACCGTGCCGAGCAGCGGCGAGATCCACCGCACGAACGGTGCGTCGGGCAGCGCGTAGCCGAGGACCATCGCGAACATGCCCGAGAACGCGACCACCGGGATGGCCAGCGCGAGGTTGATCCAGAAGAGCCGGCGGAACTGCGCGACGTGGTCCGCGCCGTGACCCGCGTGGCCGGCGTGGGCGCCGTGGTCGGCGTGACCCATCGCGGCGTGGTCGTGGTCGTCGTGAGCCATCGCGGCGTGGTCGCGCATGGCGCTGTCGTCGTGTTCGGCATGGTCACGCTCGACGGCCGGCTGTTCGTCGTGCGCGACTCCGCCCCGGTCGCGGTCGCGATTCGATTCGGTCACGGCGTTCTCCTCATCGGTACGAGATGGTCATACCCCCTAGGGGTATCAGAGTCAATCGTGGGCGGCGATGACGTATTCCCTCCGTCGCGAATGTCTGAGGCTCACGTCACACTGGCTGCACTGTCGTCACGCACGACACCGTCGTCACGCAGAGGAGTCGAAGTGGACATCATCCTGGTCGCCGGCCTGTGGATGGGCGGATGGGCGTGGTACGAGGTCGCGCCGGCCCTCGAGCGGGCCGGTCACCGCCCCGTCGCGCTCACGCTTCCCGGAATGGAATCAGCCGACGCCGATCGCTCGGCGATCACGCTCGACGACCACGTCGCGGCCGTCGTGGCGGCGATCGATGCGGCGCCGGGTGACCAGGTGGTGCTGGTCGGGCATTCCGCCGGCGCGGGCATCGTCTATGCGGCGGCCGATGCACGCCCCGACCGCGTCGCCCGGCTCATCCTCATCGGCGGATTCCCGACGCCCGACGGTGCACCGCTGCTCTCCGGCTACGAACCCGTGGGCGCCGATCTGCCGCTTCCCGAGTGGAGTGAGTTCGACGAGGCAGACCTGCGCGACCTCGGCGAGGGCGGCATGGCAGCGTTGCGGGCCTACGCGATCCCCTCCCCGGCCGGGGTGGTCACCGGCATCCAGCATCTCCACGACGATCGTCGGCGAGCGATTCCCGTCACGGCCGTCGCCACCGAGTACACCGTCGCCGACCTTCGCTCGTGGATCGCTGAGGGCGCGGCGTCCGTCCAGGAGTTCACGACCCTCGAGGACGTCACCTTCATCGACCTGCCGACGGGGCATTGGCCACAGCTGACGCGCCCGCAGCAGCTCGCACGCATCATCCTCGCGCAGCCGCCGCTCGGGGACGGCACCATCGAACCCGAGCTCGAGACGATCAGCGCGCGGGCCTTCCACGAGTCGGAGGGCGTGGACGATTGGCGCGTCCTGTACTGGGGTGCGCACGCGTTCTTCCGCGCGGACTCGTTCGCGCAGGGCGCCCGTCTGGTAGCCGAGATCGTCACCATCGCCGACACACTCGACCACTCCCCCGACATCGACCTGCGCCCCGAAGGGGTGTTCGTCAAGACATTCAGTCGCCGCGACGGCGCGTTGACCAGGACGGATGCCGAGCTCGCTGCATCGGTCTCGCGCGCTGCCCGCGAGCTCGGCCTCGAGCCCGACCCGTCCGTACTCACGGTCGTCGGCATCGCCGTCGCCCAGGGTCCCGATGCCCACGTGCGGCCGTTCTGGAGCGCCGCGCTCGGGTACGACCCGCTCGGCGCCGAAGATGCGATCGATCCCCTCCGACGCGGCCCACACGTGTGGTTCCACCCCCTCGAGCCGGCGAAGTCCGGCCGGGGCCGCACGCACATCGATATCTCGGTGCCTCGCGATCAGGTCGATGCCCGCGTCGCCGCGGCGCTCGCCGCCGGCGGCCGCCTGGCCGACGACTCCCACGCTCCCGAGTGGTGGACGCTCACCTCTCCCGACAACCACGGTGTCGACATCGCCGCGTGGACGGACGACTCCGACTTCGCCGGCTGACGAATCCCGACCGCTCGCGGCGTCAGCGGTCGCGGCTCCGGCGGGCGGGGCCACCGGTCGGGGCCACCGGTCGCGGCCACCGGTCGCGGCCACCAGTCGCGGCCACCGGTCGCGGCCACCAGTCGCGGCCACCGGTCGCGGCCACCGGTCGCGGCCATCGGTCGCGGCCAGCAGTCAGCAGTCAGCAGTCAGCAGTCAGCAGCCGTTACCGCACCATGCGGGCGTCGATGAGAGCGGGAACGCCCGGATAGGCCTCCTCGACGCCGTCGAACGTGAATCCGTTGCGGCGGTAGAACGCGATCGCCCGCGGGTTCTCTTTCGCCACCCACAGCTGCGCGGGCTCGTCCCCGACGACCTCGTCGAACAGCGCCTGCCCGGCTCCCCCGCCGTACTCGGTCGCGAGCACGTAGAGCATGTACAACTGGCGTTCGCGCGCCGCCTCCTGTCCCTCGGCCGCCGTGCTGGGGCCGGACGTCGCCAGGCCGATGATCCGCCCGTTCCGCTCGGCGACGCGGATGCGCCACTCCTCCCTCGGATTCTCCAGGAGCCGACGCCACAGCCGGTGGCGACCTTGCACGTACTCCTCGTCGAAGAACCCGTCGGGCAGGAGGTGCGTATACGTCTCGCGCCACGTCATCACGTGCAGGTCGGCGATCTCCGCCGCCTCACTCAGCTCCGGAACACGAACGATGAACGTCATCCCGTCATCCTGCCAGCAGCCCCGCATCAGCCTGAGCGTTTGGCACCGCCCGGCCTGGCGCCCCGCGGGTGCGACGATAGGCATGTGACGACCGCATCCTCCTCGCCCCGACGCGGGGGCGGCCTCCTCGCCCGGATCGCACAGCCACTGCTGCTGCTCGCCGTCATGTGGGTCGTCCGTGTGCTCGACGACCTGCTGCCCGGCGACGCCAACCGCGAGTTCGGCCTGCGGTCGTGGGCCCTCGACGGACTCGACGGCGTGCTGTTCGGCCCCGGCCTGCACGCGGGATGGCCGCATCTGCTCGCGAACAGCCTCCCGTTCCTCGTGCTCGGCGTCCTGGTCGCGCTGGACGGAATCGGCCGGTTCTGGGCGGTGACGGCTCTCATCGCGGTCGTCGGCGGGCTCGGCACGTGGATCTTCAACGCCCCCGGCGTCGTTACGGTGGGCGCATCCGGGCTCGTGTTCGGCTACTTCGGCTACCTGCTGTTCCGCGCCTTCGTCGCCCCGTCGCTCGGCCACGGCATCCTGTACGCACTCATCGCGACGGCCGTGGCCTTCGTGTACGGCGGCAGCATGCTGATGGGCGTCTTCGGTGCGCCTGCGGGCGTGTCATGGCAGGCGCACCTGTTCGGCGCGGTGGGCGGCGGGCTCGCCGCGATCGCGACCAGGCCGAGACGCCGTGCCGCGGCGTGAGTGTGCCCGGCAACCCGCCGGGCTCAGCGGTCCTCGCCGAACGCCGTGAAGAACCGGTCGCGGAACGCATCCATCCGCCAGGTCGGCGATGCGACGCCCGGCCGCAGCCCCGGCTCCCACTCCCACCCGGCGATCGCTGCGAAGACGGCGGGGTCCTCGGCGATGATGGTGATCGGGACGTCGCGCGCGGCATCCTCGCCGCTGACGATCGCGGCGGGCTGGTGGTCGCCGAGCGCGACCACCACGAGATCCGGGTCGTCGACGTTCTCGAGGAATGAGAACAGCGAGCCGAGCGCGTACTCGATCGAGAGCCCGTAGAAGCGCTGGACCGTCTCGGGATCCTCCCAGACGGCGCTGGCGGGCCGGCTGCGCTCCGGCTGCCCGTCATAGACGGATCCGTCGCCGATCCCCGACCACGGTACGAGCTCGGGAAGCGGCGCCCACGGGGTATGGGACGAGACCAGATCGATCTCCGCCATCACCGGTCGCGGCGAGTCGGCGAGCTCCCCATCGGCGAAGTGCTTCCACGTGTACTGATCGGGGATGCGCGCGTAGCCGAAGGACGGGCCGCGGTAGCCGACGTTCGTCGCGTCCAGCATCGTGTCGAAGCGATAGAAGTCCCTCCCGACCGACCAGTCCTGGGTGTTGGAGGGCACGTCGCTGACGGTTCGCCAGCCGGCGGCCGCGAACGCCGCGCTCAGCGTCAGCCGGCCGCTGCGGACAACCTCGCTGTAGACCGTCTGCGAGTCGATCCACATCCCCGTCTGCAGCGTCGCGTGCGCGAGCCAGCTGGCGCCACCGTACGTGGGCGAGGTGAGCCACGCGCTGCGGGCGGAGTAGCCCCGCGCAGCCAGCGCCGCCTGACCGCGGCGCAGCACATCGTCGACACCCACCGAGATGTCCTCGTCCTCCAGCGCGACCCGGCCATAGCTCTCGATGAAGGCGAAGACCACATGCTTGCCGCGCAGCGCGGTGAGGAGCCGCCCCTCGTCCGCGTCGGCGAACGGATCCTCTGCGATCGCGCGGGCGACGAGGTCTCGGGTGTGCAGCGCACTGACGGTGCGCGACACGGCCGAGCCGAGGGCGCCGGTGGATGCCGCGGCCGCCGGCGGATCGGCGAGGCCCAGCGGGGGTGCCACCGCCGCGATCGCGATCCAGGCCGCGGTCGCCGCGGCGAGCGCCGCACGCCCACGCCCCGCGTGCCGACGGAGCGACGCGTCCACGCGCAGCGCGGCCCACGCGAGGCCGGCCGACACCGCAGTCACGACGACGACGATCGCGACAGCGACCGTGGCGGCCGGCGCAGCACCGATCGAGGCCGCGACGACCCCGTAGGCGTCTCCCAGCTGCGGCCAGTCGAGGGGGACGAAATGGACGCCCAGAGCAGCCTCGTATCCCGCATCGATGCCCGCGAGCACGATGGCCAGGCACACGAACAGCCCGAAGGCTGTGGCGAGCACGATGCGCACCCACGCCCACACGCCCCGAGGACCCCGCGTCGGCGCCGCGGAGTTCAGAAGCGGGGACCCCGACGGCAGCAGCGCCAGCACGAGGAGGACGATGATCGACTCGACGGGAAGGCGGGCGAACGCGAGCAGCGATCCGGACGTCACGACGCCGGGCACAAGCGGCAGCACGACGAGCAGGGCGACGGATGCCGCGATCGCGAGGCGGGTGCGCCATGCCCGGGTGGCCCTACCCGGGGGCGGGAGGCTCACGGGAGCTCGACGGAGACCGGCTCCCGCCCGGCTGCGGCGCTCCCCGGCTCGAGCATGCCGAACCGGTCGGAGAGGGCATACCGCAGCAGCACCACATCGCCGATCCTGCGGGTGTCGGCCAGCCGCGCGCGGCGGGAGGCCGTCCAGGGAAAGGCCCCGGGCCCGACGACGCGCGGCGCGCGAGCCTCGCCCACGAAGAACGGCGCGACGACGAGATGCAGCTCGTCGGCGAGGTCCGCACCGAGGAACTGCGTCAGCACCGTGCCGCCGCCCTCCACCATCAGGCTCCGCACACCCTGTTGCGCGCCGAGATCGTCCAGCAGCTCCGCCATCGCGACGCAGTCGTCACCGAGACCGACCACGATGGCACGGTCGCCCAGCCGCTCCTGCAGCTGCGCCTGCCGATCCTGCGGGCAGTACACGATCCTCGGGCCCTCACCTGTGGTGAAGAAGGCGGCGTCGGGCTCGAGCTCGCCGCTCGACGTCACCGTCACCTTGGCCGGCGATTCCCGAAGACCCGCAGCCAGCCGCCGCGCCCGGCGCGCGGCATCCCGCACCAGCAGTCGAGGGTTGTCTCGGCGCACCGTCGAGGCGCCCACCATGATCGCGTCATGGAGGGCGCGCACATCGTCGACGCGGTCGAGGTCTGCCGCATTCGACATCGCCAGCCGATGGGGCTCGGCGCTGTCGAGATAGCCGTCGATCGACATCGCGCAGCTGAGCGTGACGTACGGTCGCTCGCTCACTTCGACTCGCTCCGCTCGCTCAGTGCCTCGCATACGGGTCTCCCACCCCCGATGATGCCCCTCCCCCGAGTCGAACGGAAGCGGTTGACAAGCAGCCCGATCGCCCCGGGCGCGACGGCGATGACAGTCAGCACGCCGAACGCGGTCGAGACGGATACTCCGGCGGGGGCGCCCAGTCCGGCGAGTGCGAACGCGGCCGCCGCGACGGCTTCCCGCGGTCCCCATCCTCCGACGTTGACGGGGATCGCCGCCGCGGCGAGCACGATCAACGCCACGAAGCCGAGCTCGCCGGCGCCCACGTCCACCCCCACGGCGAGACCGGCGACCACGAACGTGGCCGCGTGCGCCGCCACGACGAGGACGGACGTCGCGATGACGGCGAGGAGCGTCAGCGGCCGGGAGAGCACGGGCCGCAGCATCCGATATTCACGAACGAGGAGGGAGCGACCCCTGCGGGTGAACGCCAGTGCCGCGATCGCCGCAACGACGACGAGCGCCATTGCTCCGCTGATCCACCCGAGGGGCGCCAGGGGGGACGACAGGCCGAGGGGCAGCAGGATCGCCAGTGTCAGAGCGATCTGCACGAGCTGTCCGGCGATACGCTCCGCCGCGACCGCGCGGGCGGCGAGATCGAGACGGTCGTGCCGTCGGCCGTGGACATAGGCACGCTGCACATCCCCCACGACGCCGCCCGGAAGCACCGTGTTGAGGAACTGCGACCGGTAGTACGCGGTGAACGCCTCGCCCCAGGTGAGGGGCAGCCCGAACCCCGCCGACACCGTCCGCCACCGCCAGGCCGCTGCGGCCGTCGCCACCGCCGTGAGCGCGACGGCGGCGAGGATCGTCCAGGCCGAGAGCGACGCCAGTCCCGCGACGAACGGCGCGGCACCGACGACGGCGGCCGTGCCGACCACGACCGCCAGCGCCGCCACGATCCGGACACCGGACCGCGCGCGCGGGGACGGACTCGTCAGCCAGGCCACGCCAGCAGGTCCTCATGCGACACCGTCACCCGCAGCCCGGCCGCGTCGGCCTGCGCCCGACGGCGACGGCGATAGGCCTCGGCGTCCTCGGTGAGCTCGGGCCGCTGCTCGACGGCGGCGTCGACCCACCCGTCCAGCCAGGCGGCGACGAGCGCACGGTCGCTGCGCCTCAGGCGCCACGGAGTCGGCGCCCGGCGCACGTGCCACCCGGCGTCGGCGAACAGCGCCGCTGTCACAGCGACCGCATCGGGCCCCAGCATCCGTCGCCCCTCGGCGTCGCGCCGCTGGTGGTCGTTGAAGGCGGCGGCGATGGCCCGCTCGATCGTCTCGTCCGGCCCGGAAGGATGCAGCGCTGCCGAATGCAGCCCCGACGAGCGCAGCCCTGTCGGATGCCGCCGCGCCGCGCGTACCCGCACCCCACCCGTCACGGTCAGGCTGAAGAGCGCGGGGGTTCCGGCCGCGACGCAGGCCGCGACCACGTGCGCGGCCTCGGCCCTCGTGATCACATCGAGGAGAGCGGATGCCGTCACCGCCGCCGCGCCGTGAAAGGCGTCGCTCGGCAGCGCGGCGAGGTCTTCGACGACGACCTGCGTGTCGATGGACCGGCGCCCGGCATCGGTGACCGCACTGAGGTCGAGATGCTCGACGATGTCGGCGTCGCCGTCGCGCAGCACCCACTGCTGCGGACCCGGAAGCCGCGGCGCGAGCCAGCGGGTCATCGATCCGGTTCCCGCTCCGAGGTCGTGCAGCAGCACCGGTCCCGGCACTGCGGCCAGCATGCGGCCGAGTTCGTGCGCGAGTTCCGGCGAGCGCGCGGCATCGTCGGCCGGCGCCCGCAGCGCGAGCCAGTCGGCTGTCGCCGTCGAGATCGAAGTCATGCCGCCTCCAGGGCGCGGGAGACGTCCGCGACGGTGTCGGACCACGTCGGCAGGGTCTCGCGCGACGCCAGCGCTTCACGCCGGAGTCGCGCCCGCAGCTGCGGGTCCGACATCCACGACTCCAGCGCGTCGGCGAGCGCCGCGGGGTCGTCGGGCGGCACGAGGAGGCCGCCACCGCCGGCGAGCGCGTCGGGTATGCCGCCGGCCGCAGCACCGATCACCGGCAGTCCCCGTGCCCTCGCGTCGGCGATCGCGATGCCCCAGCTCTCGACGCGGGACGGCGCCACGAGCAGCGCGCTGCGGCCATACGCCTCGGCGAGCCCGTCGTGGTCGAGCACACCGGTGAGCCGCACCCGCCCGTCGAAGGCCGCCGCACGCCGGGCGATGGTCGCCGCGAACTCCGGGGACGGTTCCGAGGATCCCGCGATCGTGCAGGTCCAGTCCTGCGTCGGAAGCCGCGCGAGCGCGTCCAGCAGCGTGTCCTGCCCCTTATGCGGTGCGAGCACTCCCACGCACAAGAGGTCGTTGTCGGAGTGCGGCGAGCCCGGGTCGGCCTCATTCACACCGGGTACGGCGACCCGGATGCGCGCCGGGTCGGTCAGCCCTCGCCGCGACAGCTCGCCGGCGGTCCAGCGACTCGTCGTCACCACCGTCCGCGCGGCCGCCAGTGCGCGCCGCTCGGCGTCGGCCGCGGCATCCGTCGTATCGGGGAATGCCGCGACCACCATGTGCGCCAGCAGCACGACGCGGAGCCTCGACGCCTCCTCTTCGAGCGCGTCCGGCGCCCACCCCGCCACGAGTCCGTCCACCAGCGCCAGCGCATCATCGGGTGCACGGCGCAGAGCGGATGCCGCGTCCCCCGCGTCCGCCACCTCGAGCGTCTCCACGGCCCAGCCGCGGGCAGGCAGTCCGTCGCGGATGTGCCGGTCGTAGACGTTTCCGCCGCTCACGCGGCGCGGATCATCGACCCCTTCCGGGACCAGGAAGCGGACCGAGGGGCCGCTCGTCACAACGACACCTCGTACGAGGCCCACGCCACGTGCGACTCGTGGAGGGTGACCGTGATCCCGGTCAGTCGCGCCGCGCCGACAGCGCCGTCCCGCACGCGCGCGGCCAGCCGGTCGCCCACGACCTGACACAGCCGCTCCGTCGTGGTGTTGACGCCCTGCAGGTCCGGCTCGTCGTCGAGGTTCCGGTAGGTCAGCGCGCCGACGATCTCGCGCACCACGTCACCCGCGCGACCGATGTCGACCACGACCCCGTCGGCGTCCAGCTCGTCGGCGCGGAACGTGGCGTCGACGAGGAAGGTCGCGCCGTGCAGCTGCTGCGCGGGCCCGAAGACGTCGCCGCGCAGGCTGTGGGCGATCATCAGGTGGTCGCGGACGGTGACGCTGAACGTCATGCGGTGCTCCAATCGATGGTGTGGCAGAGTTCGCCGGCCGTGCCCGCCGCGAGCGCGGCGGTGACCTCGGGCAGCTGTCGCCACGACGAGGTGCCGCCCAGCAGCAGATCGAACGCGGGATCCTCGAGCAGCCGGAGTGCGACGCCCAGGCGATCCCGTGTCGTGCGGGTGGACCGCCGGCGGGACGACACCGCGCCGACCTGGCTGGAGCGGATCGTGAGCCGCCGCGAGTGGAAGTCGGCGCCCAGCGTGATCGGCACGGGCCGGCTGCCGTACCAGCTGGCGACGATCACCTCGCCATCCGTGGATGCCAGCCGCAGGGCGAGCTCGAGCCCCGCTCCGCTGCCGCTCGCCTCGATCACGACATCGGCCTCGGGCTGCGGCTGTGTCTGTATCTCCGGCTCGGGCTGTGGCTGTGTCGGGGCGAGCATGAAGTCCGCGCCGAGCTCGCGGGCGAGCCGCTCCTTCGCCGGGTCGACGTCGATGAGAGTCACTCCGATGCCCGGGATGCCGCGCGCCACGCGTGCGATCGCACAGCCGATCATGCCGGCCCCGACCACGACCACGCGGTCGCCGACGAGCGGAGCGACATCCCAGAGGACGTTGACCGCGGTCTCGACCGCACCCGCCAGCACGGCACGACGGGGCGGAACGCCTTCCGGCACCGGGACGAGGGCCTCGACCGGGACGACGTAGCGCGACTGGTGCGGCACCAGGGCGAACACCGGGCGGCCGGTGAGATCGGCAGGGCCTTCCTCCACCCGCCCCACGTTGAGGTAGCCGTACTTCACCGGGAACGGGAAGTCCCCGCCCTGGAACGGCGCCCGCATGCGATCCCGCTCGGAGGCCGGCACCTCGCCACGGGCGACGAGCACCTCCGTCCCCCGGCTGATGCCCGTCCAGAGCGTCCGCACCGACGCCTCGCTGCCAGTGGGGACGGGGAGCGACTCCGACCGGAACTCTCCCTCCCCCGGCCCGATCGTCCACCATGCGTGCGCGGCCTCCGCAGGATCGCGATGAACCGCGGCGGGTACCTGCGTCGTGTCCCCCGTGACCGCCATAGGGAGTACACGGAGCGCACATGGAAAAGGTTCAGTGGATTCCTTGGTGGTGGGTGGCGGCGGGCGCGGGCGGATTGGTCGCCATCGGCCTCGTGGTCCCGCTGTCGCCGACCGCGGTGACGCTCGGACTCGCCTACCTCGTGGTGTCGACCGTCCTCCTGACCGTCGGACTCCGTCGTCGGGGCGCTCAGCGGTTCGGACCCGCGAACACGGTCACCGCAACCCGCTCCATGCTCGTCGGCCTCGTCACCGCGCTGACGGTCGCGGCGCTCGAGGACGCGGCGGGGCCCGTGCGGCCGGAGGCTCCGCTCGACGCGCCGGCGAGTGCAGGCGCCGTGGGGGCCACGGTCCTGTTCGTCACGCTCGTCGCCTGCGCTCTCGCGCTCGACGGCGTGGACGGCTACGTCGCTCGCCGGACGGCGAGCGAGAGCGACCTCGGCGCGCGGTTCGACATGGAGGTCGATGCATTCCTGCTGCTGGTGCTGTGCGTCTACGACGCGCGCTACGTCGGCTGGTGGGTGCTCGCCATCGGGTTCATGAGGTACGCGTTCGTGGTCGCCGGCGCGCTGCTTCCGTGGATGCGCCACACGCTGCCGTCGCGGTACTGGCGCAAGGTCGTCACCGCCGTCTGCGGCGTCGCGCTCACGGTCGTCGCGGCCCAGGTGCTGCCCGCGCCCGCGAACGTGGCGGTCGCCCTCGCGGCGCTGCTGCTGATGCTCGAGTCGTTCGGTCGCGACGTCGCGTGGCTCGTCCGATTGAACCGCAGCGCTCGCGCGCTCGTTTCCCTGGAGAAGGCTTCGACGACGACCTCACCTCCACCGGAGAGCAGGTAGCAGCATGACCGATACCACCCGAACCGCCGGACGCGTGGTCTGGACGATGCGCATCCTGAGCGCGATCGCGCTCCTCGCAGCAGGCGCCATCCACCTGTTCCTCGTCTTCAACGGCACCGGCGGCATCCTGGGGGTGATGTTCGTCCTCAATGCCATCGCGGCGCTGGTCCTCGCGATCGGCATGCTGGCGCTCCACGGCCGTCTGCTGCAGCTGGCGACCGTGCTGAGCCTGCTGTTCCTCATCGCCACGCTGCTCGCCCTGATCCTGGCGCTGACCGTGGGGCTGTTCGGCATCACCTCGTCCTGGGACCTCATGCTCGTCCCCGAAGCCGTCATCGTGGAGTCCATCGGCATCGTGATCCTGGCGATCACGACGGTGCTGGTGCTCCGGAGGCCGCCGGCGATGCCGCAGACGAGACGCCAGGGCGTCTGACCTCTGCGGCTGGATCAGCCGACAGGGAACGCCCCGCCACGACGTGGCGGGGCGTTCGTCCGTGCAGAAGCGGTCAGGCGTCGGCGGCGACCTTCTCGGCGGCCAGCTTCTCCTCGTCGAGGCGGTCCAGTTCGTGCAGCGACGAGCCCTTCGTCTCGCGCAGCGACACGGCCGCGACGAGCGTGATCGCCGCCGCGATCGCCAGGTAGACGGCGACCGGCACGTACGATCCCGTGCTCGCGAGCAGCGCGGTCGCGATGATCGGCGCGAGCGAGCCGGCGACGATCGACGTCACCTGGTAGCCGAGCGAGACCCCCGAGTACCTCATGCGCGTCGGGAACATCTCCGACATGATCGCGGGCTGCGGTGCGTACATGAAGGCGTGGATGAACAGGCCGAGGCTGATCGCGGCGACGATGATCACCGGGTTGCGGGTGTCGAACATGGGGAAGGCCACGAAGCCCCACGCCGCCGCGCCGATCGTGCCGATGATGTACACCGGCTTGCGCCCGACCCGATCGGTCAGGCCGCCGATGAGCGGGATGACGATCATGTGGACGATGTGCGCGATCACGAGCAGCCCGAGGATCTCGGAGGTGTCGACCTCGAGTGCCACCGCCAGGTAGGTGATCGAGAACGTCACGACGAGGTAGTACATGATGTTCTCGGCGAAGCGCAGGCCCATCGCGGTCACCACGCCGCGCGGGTAGCGCCTGATCACCTCGAGCACGCCGAAGCGCACCGCCTTCGACTGCTCGACCTCTCGCTGCACCTCGAGGAAGATCGGCGCGTCGGTCACGCGGGTGCGGACGTAGTAGCCGATCGCGACGATGACGACGGAGAGCCAGAAGCCGATGCGCCATCCCCACGAGAGGAACTGCGCCTCGGTCAGCGTGCGGCTGAGGACGAGGAGCACGACCGTCGCCACGAGGTTGCCGATCGGGACCGCGGCCTGCGGCCACGACGCCCAGAAGCCTCGCGTCCTGTCGGGCGAGTGCTCGGCGACGAGGAGGATCGCACCGCCCCATTCGCCGCCGACCGCGAAGCCCTGCGCGAAGCGGAGCGCGACAAGGAGCGCCGGAGCCCAGTAGCCGATCATGTCGAACGTGGGCAGGCATCCCATCAGGAACGTCGCCACGCCCACGAGGATGATCGCGAGCTGCAGGAGCTTCTTGCGCCCGTACTTGTCGCCGAAGTGGCCGAAGACGATTCCGCCGAGCGGGCGGGCGATGAACCCGACGGCATACGTCACGAACGCGGCGATGATCGGCGCATAGGGGTCGTCCGACGGCGGGAACATGATCTTGTTGAAGACGAGCGTCGCCGCGGTGGCATAGAGGAAGAACTCGTACCACTCGACGACGGTGCCGGCCATCGATGCTGTGACGACCCGCCGCAGGCTCGATTGCTTCATCGGCGCGGGGGTTTCTTGGCTGGATGCCATGCGCTGGTACCTCCTTGTAGAGCGCGGAAGCGGCGTGGGGATGCCGCTCTGCGGGACGATACCTGACGCACGATTCAGGTTTCAAGGGCGCGAGGCCACTGTGGGATGAGAAGTTCTGAGGAACTTCTCATTTCCTGCGGCAGACGCCTGTTCGTCCCTGCCGGACTTACTCCCAGGACGCGACGAGCATCCAGTGCCCGTCCACCACTTCGACATCCATCACGCGCGTGCGGTGATCCACGTCACTGCGCGCCGTGAACCGCCAGCTCTGGAACAGCAGACCTCCATCCGATCGCGTCGGCGTGTCGATGATGCGCCAGCGTTCTCCTTCGACGACCAGGCGCACCGGTCGTTCATGCTCGCACCAGACTTGAACATCCTCTCGGGCAGCCATACGCATTTTGCACTCCTTCGTCGAATATATGTTCGATTCTAGGGTGCGCGAATGCATCGCACAACCGCAGACGTCGCCGAGTCAGGCGGATTCGGCGTCGACCTCGGCGTCGGCCGCGACAGCAGCGAGGTGGATCGCGGCGACGCCCTCGCGGAGGGCGCCGACGGGCGTCTGCACCGTCTCGTACTGGGAGGTGAACCCGTTCTCGTCGACCACCGTGATGGTCACCAGCACGTGCCCTCGTCGCGGCAGTCGCGACGAGGTACGGGCGAATCGCTTCGTCTTCATGTCCCCTCCGGATCTCACCGTAACGGGAGCCGCCGACACGAGCGCACTGCACGCGCGGGTGCCGGCGACTCCCGTCGCGGATACATCCGAAGAAGCGTACGGGTGGCCGTCAGACCGCCGTGCCGCCAGCGCCCGCGGCGGCCACTTGGCGATGCAGCGCATCGTGGTCCTCGGTCGTCAGCGCCTCGTCGCCGCCGAAGACATACGGCGCACCCGCCCCGGTGTCGATGAGCGCCTTGAGGCTCCCGTTGACGAACATGCCCCAGGCATTGGTGCAGATGTCGTAGCACTCCTCGTCGGCGGTCAGGCCGTCGTGCGTGAAGGTGACCTGAGTGCGCCCGTCCACCTCCGCGATGTCGAAGCGGACGGTGCTGCCGTTCCACTCCTGCTTGTCGGCGACGAAATCGAGGTAGCTGCCCGTCACCAGCCACTCGACGCGTCGGCCGGGTTCGAGCTCGGTCACGCGGAAGCCGCTGTAGTGCAACCCGGGAACGACGTAGACGAATTCGTCGCCGACGGCGGTCGTGGAGCCGGTGATGCGGCCCCACCAGCTCGAGACGTCGTTGATCGCGTCGAACGCCTCCTGCACCGAGGCGCCGACCGTGATGGTGGTCGTGAAGTCCGCTGTCATATCCGTGCTCCTCTGCTCGCGACCAGGAACGGTCGAACTTGCGTGATGCAAGCGACCCTAGCGACCATACTTGCATCACGCAAGTGGTAGATTCGAGCCATGCTGGGCAAGACGTACGACTCTCAGGTGTGCTCTATCGCACGCTCGCTCGAACTCGTCGGCGAGCGCTGGAGCCTGCTCATCATCCGCGACGCCCTCTTCGCGCGCGTCACGCGGTTCGGCGATTTCCAGCACAACCTCGGAATCGCGACGAACGTGCTCACCTCCCGCCTGGAGGCGTTCGTCGCGAGCGGCATCATGGATCGCCAAGGCACCGCCGAGTACGTCCTCACGCCGAAAGGCCACGCACTGGCCGTCGCACTCATCGCCCTCACCGAGTGGGGCGACGAATGGGCGTCGCCCATCGACCCGCCGATCCTGTACCGGCACTCGGTGTGCGACTCAGACGTGCATGCGGCGGCCCTGTGCGACAGCTGCGGCGCGGTGAGGGCCGATGAGGTCGGCATCCGTATCGGTCCCGGGATGCCGCCGGAATACCTCGCCGCACGACGCGGCGGTGACCGCGCGAGGGACTGATCCCTCACGTCGCGACAGCGATGCGCCGTGCTCCTCCCTGAGAGCTCACGGCGCGGATGCCGCGGCTCATCGCGCCGCGGAAGCGACGGCCTCCGAGCCCCGCGCTGTACTGAGCGCGCCCGCAAGAGCCTGCCACTCGGCGTCGAGCCATGCGGCGACGATCTCCGACCGCCGGTCGACGTCGGCGGCGGGGAACGCGATCCCCCGCGTCGGCGTCGAGGCGCCGAGCTCGACGAGGAGGGGCCGCAGCCCGTGCTCCACCGCGAGGGCGTGAGTGGGCGCCCCGATCGTGAGGAGGGGGATCGCCGTCACGCCCCGCAGGCCGCCGGTCGGGGAGCGGTCGAGGAATGCCTTGAGCAGCCCCGTGTAGGTGGCCTTGTAGGTGGGGCTCGCCACGATGAGGACGTCGGCGTCCGCGACGCGCGCCGACAGCGCGTCGACGGTGTCGTCGGGAAAGCGGAACAGCGTGTCGGCGACGCTCGCCAATTCGATGGTCTCGTCGACCTCGGCACCGGAGCGGCCCGCGATCTGCCGCGCGACCTCCTCCGCGACGAGACGCGTGCGGGACGAGAGCTGCGGGTTGCCCACGAGGACGACGATGTGCGACATGTCGACCATGCAACCGCACGGGGCGTGTCCGCGCGCCGCGGGTCACCGTGTGCGCCGTCATGTGAACGCGCGTTTCCTCGTGTTGCACGGCGGCCTGCTGCCGCTCCGGACACCGCGTCTACCGTCGTGCCATGACCGCTTCCCCCAGAGCCTCGGCAGCCGATCTGCATCCCTCGAGACGATCGATCGGCAGCGCGATCTCGCCCGCCGAGTTCCGATCGCTCTTCCGCGGTCACCCCAGCGGGGTCGCGGTGATCACGGCGACCGGGCCGGGCGGGCCGGTGGCCCTGACGGCCTCCTCGGTGTCGTCGGTGAGCGCCGATCCACCGCTTCTCGTGTTCTCGGTATCGGCGATCTCGTCGGCGACGCCCACGATCCTCGCGGCCGACTCCGTCGTGGTCCACCTCCTCGACGCCGACGACATCGACCTCGCCAGACTCGGCGCCACCAGTGGTGTCGACCGCTTCGCCGACGCCCAGTCGTGGGCTCCGCTGCCGACCGGCGAGCCCGTGTTCCGCGGCGTGCGGGCCTGGGTGCGCGGCGCCGTCGTCAGCCGGATGGATGCCGGGGGCTCGACGATTATCGCCGCCCATGCCGTGCAGGCGCACATCGCCCGCGACGCCGACTCGCCGGCGGGAGGCGACGCGCTGGTCTTCCACAACCGCACGTGGCACCGGCTCGGCGAGCACTCCCGTGTCGGCGAGACCTCGGCGCACCGCCCGCACGCCGCCGAATCGACCGTGAGGAGCGGACGACCGTGACAGAACAGGTGCACATCGCCCTCGCCCTGGAGCGTGCGGGCTGGCATCCTGCCGCCTGGCGCGAGCAGACCGCCCGGCCGCGCGAGCTGAGTTCGCCCGGATACTGGCGCGATCTGCTGCGCACGGCGGACCGCGCCGGCCTCGTCCTCGCCACGATCGAGGATGCCCTGTCGCTGTCCGATCGCTTCGAGCCCGTCGATGGTCTCCGTCGCGATCGTGTGCGCGGTCGCCTCGACGCCGTGCTGCTCGCGTCCTACCTCGCTCCCCTCACCGCCCGCATCGGCCTCGTGCCGACCGTGACCACCGCGCACCCCGAGCCGTTCCACGTCGCCACGGGCATCCAGACCCTGGACTTCGCGAGCCGCGGCCGCGCCGGCGTGCGCCTCGTGGCCGGGGCATCGGCTGCCGAGCGAGCGAACTTCGGCCGCCGCGCGTCGGGCGTCGACGCCTTCCCCGCCTCGGGCCGGGTCGAGGACTCCCCCGAGATCGCCGCGGCGTTCCGCGAGGCCGGCGAGTTCGCCGACGTGCTGGCGCGGCTGTGGGACTCGTGGCAGGACGACGCCGTGATCCGGGATGCCGCGTCCGGCCGCTACATCGACGCCGACCGCATCCACAGCATCGACTTCGAGGGCGAGTTCTTCTCGATCACCGGCGCCTCCATCGTGCCGCGGTCGCCGCAGGGCCGCCCGCTCATCACGGTGCTCGCGCACCAGACGGTGCCATACCGCCTGGCCGCGGAGCACGCCGACCTCGTCTTCACGACGCCGCACGGGGCGGAGGATGTCGCCGCCATCCGCACCGAGCTCGATGGCGCTGCGGCGGTGCTGCGCAGCGAGGGCCGCGAACGCCTGCGCGTGTTCGCCGACCTGCTGGTTCTCGTGGATGACACGGCGGATGCCGCCCGCCGGGCCGCGCGGCGGCTCGACGACCTCGCGGGAGCCGAACTCGCCTCGGACGCGCGCATCGTCGTCGGCACCGCGGCCGACGTGGTCGACGAGATCGTCTCGCTGGCCGAAGCCGGCGTCGACGGCATCCGGCTCCGCCCTGCGCGCCAGCCCGCCGACGTCGCTGCGATCGCCGACCAGGTCGTGCCGCTCGCACGCGCGGCCGGTGTGCTGCGCGATGCCCCCGACGACAACGCGGACGGCAGCGAGACCGCGTTGCGGTCGCGACTCCAGCTGTCGCGCCCCGAGAGCCGCTACGTGCGAGAGAAGGTCGTCCTGTGAGCCGTCCCCGTCAGATTCACCTCGCGGCGCACTTCCCCGGGGTCAACAGCACCACGGTCTGGACCGACCCCTCCGCCGGCAGCCAGATCGACTTCGCCTCGTTCGAGCACTTCGCCCGCACCGCCGAGCGCGGGCTCTTCGACTACGTCTTCCTCGCCGAGGGGCTCCGGCTGCGCGAGCACAAGGGGCGCATCCACGAGCTCGACGTGCTGGGCCGCCCGAACACGCTGTCGATCCTCGCGGCCCTCGCCGCGATCACCGAGCACGTCGGGTTGGTCGGCACGCTGAACACGACATTCAACGAGCCCTACGAGCTGGCCCGGCAGCTCGCGACCCTCGACCACCTGTCGGAGGGCCGCGCCGGCTGGAACGCCGTGACGAGCTCCGACGCCTTCCACGGTGCGAACTTCCGCCGCGGCGGGTACCTCGACCACGCCGACCGCTACGAGCGGGCGCGCGAGTTCGCGGCGCTCGCGAAGGAGCTGTGGGACTCGTGGCCGGAGGGCGGCGTGCGAGCGGATGCCGCGACCGGCGACTTCCTCGACGACGGCGTGCCCGCGCGGGTGCGCCACAGCGGCCCGCAGTTCGACGTCGACGCGCTGTTCGACGTGCCGCGTTCGCCGCAGGGACGCCCGGTGATCGTGCAGGCCGGCGACTCGGCGGACGGCCGCACCTTCGGCGCCGAGCATGCCGAGGTGATCTTCTCGCTGCACACCGGATTCGACGATGCCCGCGCGTTCTACGACGACGTCAAGGGACGTCTCGCGGGGTACGGCCGCGAGGAGGACTCGCTCAAGATCCTGCCCGCCGCGACATTCGCGATCGGCGACACCGACGACGACGCCCGGGATCGGGCACGACACATCGCGCGGCAGCAGGTACGGCCCGAGGTCGCCCTCACCTACGTCGAGCAGGTGTGGGGACGCGACCTCTCGGGCTACGACCCCGAGGGGCCGCTCCCCGACGTCGAGCCCGACACCGGCTCGGAGACCGCGCGGGGCTGGGCGAACCGGCACGCCGCGGTGAGAGCTCGCATCGCCAAGCTTCGCGAGCTGTCGGAGACCGAGGGACTCAGCATCCGCGAGACGGTCATCCGCCTCACGGCCACGCCCACGTTCGTCGGCACACCCTCCCGGATCGCCGCCGAGATCGATCGGTACGTGCAGGAGCGGGCCACGGACGGCTTCACGGTCGTCGGCCACCTGACGCCGCACGGTCTCGACGAGTTCGCCGAACGCGTGGTACCGCTGCTGCAGGAGCGCGGCTCGTACCGCCGGTCGTACGAGGACGGCGCGACGCTCCGAGACCTGCTGGGCCTGCCCGCGCCGACGGCGCCCCGGGGGGCGGCTGTGCCCCTCACGAGCCCGGCGCTCGCGGCGCGATGACCGACCGCGCGCGCCTGCTGCTCGTCGGGGCCGGCCCGCGGGCGATCATGCTCCTCGAGCGCCTGCTGGCGCGCACCGACGAGCACACGCTGCTCGACATCGACCTGGTCGATCCCCACCCGCCCGGCGCCGGCCGCATCTGGCGGCGCGCGCAGTCGCCGCTTCTCAAGCTCAACTCGATGACCCGCGACGTCACCGTGTTCACCGACGAAAGCTGCACCATCGACGGCCCGGTGCGTCCCGGCCCATCGCTCAGCGAGTGGGTCGAGTTGTGGCGCGCCGGTGGGCTGCCGGACGTCGAGCTCGACGAGCTGTCGGCGGCCGAGGCGCGGGCACTGGCTCCGGACGGGTTTCCGACCCGGCGCCTGCACAGCCACTACCTCGACTGGTTCTTCCGCACCACCGTGGCGGGTGCTCCGGCCGGCGTGACCGTCCGGCAGCACGCGGACACCGTGGCCGCCGTACGGCCGGCCGCCGTCGGGGAACGCCACCTCGTCGTGCTGGCGAGCGGCACCGAGATCGTGACGGATGCCGTCGCCTACTGCCTCGGTCACACCGAACGCGAACTCGATCCCGGGTCGGCGGCGCTGGCCGCGGCATCCGCTCGTTCGGGGCTCGTCTACGTGCCGCCGGCGTTCACCGCCGACGCCGACCTCTCGGTGATCCCGGAGTCATCCGACGTCATCGTGCGCGGCATGGGCCTGGCGGCCGTCGACCTCGTGGTCCTGCTGACCCAGGGACGCGGCGGACGGTTCGACCGAGCAGGCGACGGCACGCTGCGCTACCTCCCCTCGGGCCGCGAGCCGCGGCTGCACCTCGGCTCGCGCCGGGGCGTGCCCTACCGTTCCAAGGTGACCTCGACCCTGCAGGGCGAGCCGCCGCAGCGCGAGGTGCTCACGCCCGACGCGATCGCCGCGCTGCTGAGATCGGGGCGGCCGATCGACTTCGAGCGCGACGCCTGGCCGCTCGTCGCGGCGGAGCTGCTCCACGGGCACTACCGGGAGTTGTTCACGGGTCACCCCGATCGGGTCTCGAGCACCTGGGCGCAGTTCCGTCCCGTGCTGCGGGCGCACCCGTGGGACGCGCCGGCACTCCTCGAGGCGATCGCCGCGGTGGTTCCCGACCCGCTGGACAGGTTCGACGTCGCGGCGTTCGACCGCCCGCTCGCCGACGCGCGCTTCCGGGATGCGGGAGACGTCCAGCGTCAGGTGAGAGCCCACATCGCGGACGATCTGCGGCTGCGCACCACCCAGGAGCACAGCCCGGCCCAGGGCGTCTTCATCGCCGCGCTCCTGTCGTTCATGGCGCTGTCGGAGATCCCGAAGGAGCGCTGGAACGCACGGTCGCGTGCGCACAGCCTGCCCGTGCGGTTCCACACGTTCTTCAGCTACCTGGCGAGCGGTCCCCCGCCTCAGCGACTCGAGGAGCTGCTCGCCCTCTCGGACGCCGGAGTGGTGCGCTTCCTCGGCCCCGACATCGCCGTGGCTGCCGGACCGGGCGGGTTCACGGCATCCGGTCCCCGCGTGCCGGGCGAGACGGTCGCCGGGGTTCTCGTCGACGCGTGGCTGCCCGCGGCCGACGCGGCCCGCAGTACGAACGGCGCGCTGCGGGAGCTCATCACGCTGCACGGCAGCGAACTGCGGGTGACGGATGCCGAGTACGACGGCGCCCTCGGACGCGTGCGCGTGGACGACGACGGGCGCGTGCTGCGCGGCGACGACTCGGCGCACGACGCGCTGTTCGCCATCGGGCCCTTCACGTCGCAGACCGAGACCGGCGCGTTCACCCGCCCCGCCGCGGACTCGCTGTCGCTGCGCCAGACCGACCGGGTCGCGGGCGCAATCGCCGCCCGGCTCGGGGTCTCCGTCCCCGTCACCCCGTAACCACCCCTGCCCGGAACCGCGACCCCGACCACGACCCCGACCGCGACCGCGACCGCGGCAGTTTCCTGCGAGCGCTGTGTCGCGCTGTGCAGCGCTCGCAGGAAACTGCAGCGCTCGCAGCAACTGGAGCGCTCGCAGGAAGGTCCGGCGCTCGCGGGAAACTGCAGCACCCGCGCGAAGGTGCCGCGCACGCCGGCACGCGCACTCGCTGCATGCCCCGGGGCCCGCCGCCCGCACTGGGCGTATGACGCCACGTGACGGTGTGTGAACATGCGCGACCGCGATTTCCGTCGTGTGACGGGGCCGATCGAGCCTCGTCGGGCCTGTCGGAGACGCTGAAGTCACGAGCCCGGCAGCCCGCCGCGACTCGCCCGTCACAGCTTCTGGAGACCCCCATGTCGTTCACCCGACCCCGTACCGCCGCCCTCGCGGCGATCGGCGTCGTCGCACTCGCGCTCACCGCGTGCGCGACCGGCGCCGGCGACCCCGCCCCGACCGGATCCGCCGACGCGGAGCCCGAGACCGGCGGCAACCTGACTTTCGCTATCTCGGTCGACAGCCAGTGCATCGACCCGCAGCAGGTGGGCAACAACGACGCGATCGCCATCGCGCGGCAGACCGTCGCCTCGCTCACGATCCAGGATCCCGAGACCGGCGACATCCTGCCGTGGCTCGCCGAGGACTACGAGGTGAACGACGACGCGACGAGCTTCACGTTCACCCTCCAGGACGGGCCCACCTACGCCGACGGGGAGCCGATCGACGCGGCATCCGTCAAGACGAACTTCGAGGCGATCGTCGCCCTCGGGGCGAAGGCGACGCTCGGCTCGTCGTACCTCGCCGGTCTCGAGAGCATCGACGTGGTCGACGAGCACACCGTGACGATCAACTTCTCCGAGCCCAGCGCGCAGTTCCTGCAGGCGACCTCGACGTTCTCGCTCGGGCTGCTGTCGCCCGCGACGGCCGCGGTCAGCCAGGCCGACCGGTGCCTCGGCGACTTCGTGGGCTCGGGTCCGTTCTCGGTGCAGAGCTACACGCCCAACGAGGGCGCCGTGCTCGAGCGCCGCGACGGCTACGAGTGGGGCCCGTCGACCGCCGGGCACACCGGCGAGGCGTACCTCGACACCATCACGTTCAAGGTGATCCCCGAGTCGGGCAACCGCACCGGCAGCCTGCAGTCCGGCCAGATCGACGCCACCGCCGGCATCGCGACCGCCGACGCCGTGCTCTTCGAGGGCGACGACTTCTGGAGCCTGAACCGCGCGAATCCCGGCGTCGTCTACAACCTGTACGCCAACCAGTCGACCGAGAAGCTCGCCGACGAGAGCGTGCGCCTCGCGATCCAGAAGGGCATCGACCGCGAGCAGATCACGTCGACCCTGCTCGGTCCGGACGACCTGCCCGCCGTGTCGCCGCTCGCGTCGTCGACGCCCTACTTCACCGACCTCGGCGACGTGCTCGAATACGACCCCGAGGGGGCCGCCGACCTGCTGGAGGAGGCCGGCTGGACCGAGGGCGAGGACGGCATCCGCGAGAAGGACGGCGAGAAGCTCAGCTTCCACGTGACGTACTGGCAGTCGCCGAAGGAGGTGCTCGAGCTCGTGCAGCAGCAGCTGCGTCAGATCGGCGTCGACCTGCAGCTCACCTTCGCGAGCATCGCCGACGTGCAGGCCGCGAACGCCGACGGCACGTACGACTTCTCGTACGGCAACCTGACGCGCGCCGATCCCGATGTGCTGCGCACGGTGTTCTCCGTCACCAGCCCCAACAACAACACCAAGCGCACCGAGCCGGCCGAGATCGACGAGCTGCTCGACGAGCAGGCGGCGATCACCGACCCTGCCGAGCGCCAGAAGGTCGTGGACGAAGCCGCGAGCCTGCTGATCACCGGCGGCTACAGCATCCCGATCTACCAGCTGTCGACGACCATCACAGCCGCCTCGAAGGTGCAGGGGCTGACGTTCGAGGCGTCCAGCCGCCTGGACTTCTACGACGCCTGGATCGCCGAGTAGAGCCCGCGCGGGCGTCGAGAGGATGAGGAGCGAGACCATGTGGGGCAGTTACATCGCCCGGAGGATCGGGCAGGGCCTGGTGGTGCTGTGGGCCGCCTACACGATCTCGTTCCTCATCCTCTATCTGCTGCCCGGTGACGCCGCCACGCTGTTCGCCGGTGGCGGCGACGTCGAGGCCATCGACCCCGAGCTCGTGGCGAAGCTTCGCAGCGAGCTCGGGCTCGACCGCCCGCTGTGGGAGCAGTACCTCGTGGCACTCGGCAAGGCGCTCACCGGCGACTTCGGGGTGTCGACGCAGACCGGGCGTCCGGCATCCGATCTGCTCCTCGAGTCCTTGCCGCCGACGCTGGCCCTCACGGCGTTCGCGTTCGTGCTGTCGGTCGTCTTCGGCGTCGCCCTGGCTCTGACTGCCTCACTCGCCCGGGCCCAGTGGCTGCGCAACATCCTCTCGTCACTGCCACCGCTCGGCGTGTCAGTCCCCGTGTTCTGGATCGGGCTCCTCCTGCTGCAGGCCTTCTCGTTCCGGCTGCGGCTGTTCCCGTCGATGGGCAACGACGGCTTCGAGAGCCTCGTACTGCCGGCGATCACGATCGCGATCCCCTCCGGGGCGTTCATCGCGCAGTTGCTGTCGAGGAGCCTGCGGTCGACCCTCGCCCAGCCGTACGTCGAGATCGTGCGCGCCAAGGGCGCCAGCGAGCGTCGCGTGCAGCTGGGTCACGCCTTCCGCAACGCCGCGATCCCCGCGCTCACGATGGTGGGCGTGCTCATCGGCGGACTGCTCTCGGGCGCCGTCGTCACCGAGACGGTGTTCTCGCGCCTGGGCCTCGGCCGTCTCGTCGTGACCGCCGTCAACAACCGCGACGTGCCCGTCGTGCAGGCCGTGGTCGTCTTCGCGGCCCTCGTCTTCGTCGTCGCCAACCTCGTCGTCGACCTCGTCTACCCCCTCATCGACCGTCGCATCACGCTCGCCCGCACGGCGTTCGTCGCGGCCTGACAGGAGCAGCCATGACCGTCGAGAACGTGCTCTCCGCCCCCGCGCGCACCATCGAGCCGCACGACCCTTTCATCGAGGAGTTCGTCGACCCGGACGCCGATCCCGCGGGCGGCCCTGCGGCCGCTTCGCTGGAGCAAGAGCGACAGGATGCCGCGACCCGGCGCTCTGCGGTGAAGCCCATCGTCGCCGTGCTGAAGCAGCCGACGCTGGTGGCATCGATCCTCGTGCTGGCGCTCGTGACGCTGTGGGCCCTGGTGCCCTCGTGGTTCACGGCATGGGATCCGATCGTCGGCGTGCCGCAGGACCGCCTGCTCCCGCCGAGCACCGAGCACATCTTCGGCACCGACAACCTCGGCCGCGACCTCTACGCCCGCGTGGTCTACGGCGCGGCGACCTCACTCGCCGCGACCACGGTCGCCGTGGTGGTGGGACTCGCCGTCGGCTCGCTGTTCGGCCTCCTGGCCGGATTCCTCCGCGGGTTCGTCGACGACGCGATCATGCGCTTCATGGACGTGCTGCTGGCGATCCCCAGCCTGCTGCTCTCGCTCGCCCTGATCACGGCGCTCGGCTTCGGGACGCTCAACGTCGCGGTCGCCGTCGGACTCGCCAGCGTGGCATCCTTCTCCCGCGTCATGCGTGCCGAGGTGCTGCAGATCGCGACCGCCGTCTACGTCGAGGCCGCGCGCGTCTCGGGCGTGCGCTGGTACACCGTGCTGCGCCGGCACGTGCTGCCGAACGCCTCAGGCCCCGTCGTCGCCCTCGCCGCGCTCGAGTTCGGCGTCATGGTGCTCGCGATCTCGTCGCTGTCGTTCCTCGGCTTCGGCGCCCCGCCGCCGACGCCGGAGTGGGGCTCGCTCGTGGCGGGCGGCCGGGACTACCTCGCCGTGGCGTGGTGGCTGACCACGCTGCCCGGACTCGTCATCGTCGCGGTCGTGCTGTCGGCGAACCGCATCTCGCGGGCCCTCGAGCGCAACGGAGGAGTCCGATGACCGCGCTGCTGGAGGTGACCGGCCTGTCGGTGTCGTACGCACTCGGTGGCGTGCCCCGCCCGGCGATCCGCGATGTGAGCTTCACCGTCGACCGCGGCGAGGTCGTCGCGATCGTCGGCGAGTCGGGCTCGGGCAAGAGCACGACCGCCCATGCGGTGATCCACCTGCTGGCCGGGAACGCCTCCGTCGATGCCGGCACCATCCGCTTCGACGGTGCCGACCTCACCGCGCTGTCGCCGCGGGCGTGGCGCGAGGTACGCGGACGCCGCATCGGGCTCATTCCACAGGATCCGACGACGAGCCTCAATCCGGTCAAGCGCGTGGGTCGCCAGGTCGGCGAGCCGCTCGTCGTCCACGGCCTCGCGAGCCGCCGCTCCGCCGACGCGCAGGCGATCGAGCTGCTGCGCCTCGCCGGGATCGGTGAGCCGGAGGCCCGCGCACGCCAGTTCCCGCACCAGTTCTCGGGCGGCATGAAGCAGCGCGCGCTCATCGCGACGGCGCTGGCGGCGGAGCCGCAGCTCGTGATCGCCGACGAGCCGACGAGCGCCCTCGACGTGACGGTGCAGAAGCAGATCCTCGACCACATCGACACGCTCGCGTCGACGCTCGGCACCGCGGTGCTGCTCATCACGCACGACCTCGGCGTCGCGGCCGATCGCGCCGATCGCATCATCGTGATGCAGCACGGCGAGATCGTGGAGACCGGCCCGGCGCGGGCGGTGCTGGAGGATCCGCAGCATCCCTACACGCGCGCGCTCATCGCGGCGGCACCGGGACTGCGCGGGACGGCGGCCTCGCGCCCGTCGGAGCCGGGCCCCGGGCGCGCCGCCGAACGTGCGTCGCGGCTCGCGGCGGATGCCGAGCGCCCGGCTCTCCTCGAGGTGACGGGCCTGCGCAAGGAGTTCCCGCTCCCCGGGCGCGAGAAGCTCGTCGCCGTCGATGACGTGTCGTTCCGCATCGACCGCGGCGAGACGCTCGCGATCGTCGGCGAGTCGGGCTCGGGCAAGAGCACGACGGCGCGACTCGCGCTGCGGCTCGAGAAGCCGACGGCCGGCGGCATCCGATTCGACGGCACCGATATCGTCGCCGCGAGCCGGGAAGAGCTGCGCACGCTGCGGCGCCGGTTCCAGCTCGTCTACCAGAGCCCCTTCGCGTCGCTCGATCCGCGGTTCACGATCGCCGACGTCATCGACGAGCCGCTCCGGGCCTACGGCGTCGACAGGGCGGAGCGCGGGCGACGCGTGCGCGAGCTCATCGATCAGGTCGCACTGCCGGCGAGCACGGCGACACGGCGGCCCGCCGAGCTCTCGGGCGGCCAGCGCCAGCGCGTCGCGATCGCTCGCGCCCTCGCGCTGCACCCCGACCTGGTGGTGCTCGACGAAGCCGTGTCGGCGCTCGACGTGTCGGTGCAGGCGCAGATCCTCGACCTGCTCGCGGCGGTGCAGCGCGATGTCGGGGTCTCGTACCTCTTCATCAGCCACGACCTCGCCGTCGTGCGCGAGATCTCCGACCGCGTGGCCGTGATGCAGCACGGGCGCATCGTCGAACAGGGCGCGACCTCGCGCGTGCTCGGCACCCCGCGCGAGGAGTACACGCGCCGCCTCATCGAGGCGATCCCCGGATCGACGCTGTCGGCGTCGGTGCTCGCGGGCGAGGTGGTCGCATGAGTGCGCCGAGCCTCGCTGCCCGGGGCTCCCTCGCGCAGCAGACAACCGAGCTGCTGCAGGAGCTGATCCGCAATGCCGCGGTCAACGACGGCACGCCCGACTCGGGGCACGAGTACCTGCAGGTGCGCACGCTGCAGCGGTTCTTCGCAGGGTCCGGGCTGGAGGGCGTCACTGTCGAGCCGCACCCCGGGCGCGCGTCGCTGATCGTGCGGATCGAGGGCACCGACCCCACCGCGCCGTCGCTCGCCCTCGTCGGCCACACCGACGTCGTGCCTGTGGAACCTGCCGGGTGGTCGCGCGATCCGTTCGCCGGCGACATCGTCGACGGCGTGCTGTGGGGTCGCGGCGCGATCGACATGCTCAACCTCACCGCGGCGTACGCGGTCGTCACCCGTGCCATCGCCACCGGGTCGGCGGGCCGATTCCGTCCCCGCGGCGATCTGATCTTCGCCGCCGTCGCCGACGAGGAGAACGGCAGCCGCTTCGGCGTCGGCTGGCTCACCGAGAACCGCCTCGACCTCATCGACGCGGACTACGTGCTCACCGAGTCGGGCGGCGCGCCGGCCGGCTCCCGGCCCTCGATCGGCGTCATGGTCGGCGAGAAAGGCGGCGCCGGCCGCCTGCTGCGCGTCACCGGCGCACCCGGGCACGGCTCGGCGCCATGGGGCTCACGCAATGCCGCGGTGATCGCCGCGGAGGCCGTGACGCGGCTCGCGAGGCACCGGGGACCGACCGTCATCACACCGCAGTGGCGCGCGTACGCGCAGGCCCTCGACCTCGACGCCGACACGCGGGCGGCCCTCACCGACCCTGACCGCTTCTACGACGGCCTGCCGCACCTCGGCGGGCTCGACGGGTTCGCGCACGCGTCGACGCACACCACCATCTCGCCGACCATCGTCCGTGCGGGCGAGAAGGCGAACGTCATTCCGGGCGCCGCGACCGTGCAGCTCGACATCCGCATCCTCCCCGGCGTGACGCGCGAAGACGTCGAGGGCCTGATCCGCGAGGCGCTCGGCGACCTGATGGAGCAGATCGAGATCGAGGGCGACTGGTTCGGCGAGTCGACGGCCTCCCCGATCGACACGCCGCTCTTCGACGCGCTCGGCAGCGCGGTGCGCCGGGCGTACCCGAGCGCCGAGCTTCTGCCGATGCTCGGGGTCGGCGGCACCGACGGCCGCTTCTACCGGCGCCGCGGCATCCCGGCGTACGGGTTCGGCGTGCTCAGCGAGCGCTGGGACTACGGCACCTTCCGCCGCCTGTTCCATGGCAATGACGAGCGCATCGACCTCGACTCCATCGCCCTCACCGTGAACGCCCTCGACCACGCGGTGCGCGCGTTCCACGCCGACACCGGCGCGGCCGCCAGAGTCGGCGCCCGGGCGGAGGCCGCCGTATGAGCGTCGGCACGATCCCCGCGGCGGGGATCATCCTCGCCGGCACCTTCCCGGAGCACGACGCGGGCGCGGGCCTCGAGACCACGCTGCGCCTGTTCGAGCTCGCCGAGGATCTCGGCTACGACGTGGCCGGCATCCGTCAACGTCATCTCGAACGCGGCGTCTCGTCGGCACTGACCTTCCTCGCCGCCGCGAGCCAGCGCACACGCACCATCCGCCTCGAGACCGACGTCGTGCCGCTGGGCTACGAGACGCCGTTCCGGCTCGCCGAGGACTTCGCCACCGTCGACGCGCTCGCGCGCGGGCGGGTGAACGTCGGAGTGAGCACGTCGGCGCCGCACGGCGACCTGCTCGCTTCACTGGGGCGCACCGACGATGCGGCCACGGCCGACCCGTACGCCCTCATCGAGCGCTTCCTGCTGTCGCTCGAGGGTCACGCGCTGTCGGACGAGGAGTTGTCCACGCCGTACGGACCCCAGATCCCGCGCGTGCAGCCTCACGTCAGCGGGCTCCGCGACCGGGTGTGGCTGGGCGGCGGATCACTCCGATCGGTGCGCTGGGCGGCCGAACACGGTCTGAAGCTGCTGCTCGGCAACGTCGGCGACGGCGACGCCGCCGACACGTTCGAGGCGGCGCAGCGCGCCCACGTCGACGCCTACCACTCCGCGTTCCGCGGCGACGCGCCGGCGATCGGTGTCGAGCGGGTGATCCTGCCGACCGACTCGGCGACCGCCGCGCAGCGCGAGCACTACGCCGCCTACGTCGCCGCGCGCGACGAGCGCACCGCGCAGCCGGTGACCCTCGGCGGGCGCACGGTCGTCTTCCAGCGCGATCTGCACGGCACCGCCGAGCAGATCGCCGAGCGCCTCGCCTCCGACCCGACGTTCGACGGACGCACCGAGCTGCGCGTCGCCTTCCCCTACGGGTTCGACGAGGACGAATACGGCCAGATCCTGACCGACATCCGTGCCGCCGTCCTGCCGCTCGTCGGCTGGCAGCCCGCCGTCGCGGTCGCCCACGCCGCCTGACAGACCCCGACCCCGTCCGCACCGAGGAGATCCCCATGACCACCACCCTCAACACCGACATCGACCGCGTCCAGTTCGGCCGCGACTGGGAGGCCTGGCACCGGGCCCACGAGACGTACCGCGCCGACCCCCTCGGCTTCTTCGCCATCACGGGGCTGCACTGGCTGGGCACCGAGCCGACCACGCTGCCGGGCGCGCCGGGAACCTGGACGCTCGGCTCCGAGGGCGTCGTGGTCGAGCTGGCGGAGGGCGAAAGCCTGACGCTGGAAGGCGTCACGATCACCGGTCGCCACGCCTTCGGCGAGCTCCCGGAGCGCACCAGCATCACGCCCGGCTTCACCGACGGCGACGTCGTCGGCGTCGTGGAGATCGCGCAGCGCGGCGGGCACACGATCCTTCGGCCGCGGCGCGCCGACCACCCGTTCCTCGCCGAGTACAACGGAACCCCGACGTACGTGCCGAATCCCCGCTGGCGCGTGGCCGCACGCTTCCGTCCGTTCGACGCCCCCCGCCCGACCGAGGTGGGCGCTGCCGTGGACGGCCTCACCCACGTGTACGACGCCCCCGGCGTGCTCGAGTTCTCGTGGCGCGGCGAGGAGTTCACGCTCACCGCGTTCGACGGCAAGGCGCCGGGCGCCCTGCTCGTGCTGTTCACCGACGCGACGAGCGGGCTCACCACGTACGCCGCGAACCGTTCGGTGGGAGTCGACGCGCCGGATGCCGACGGCTGGACCACGATCGACTTCAACCGCGCCGTCAACCTCCCGTGCGCCTACACCGACTTCGCGACGTGCCCGCTGCCTCCGGCGGGCAACCGCCTGCCCATCGGCATCGAGGCGGGCGAGAAGACACCGCTGTCGCGCGTGCGCTCCGACGCCGAGCTCGTCGCGCCGGCGGTGACGGCATGAGATTCCAGCTGCTCGACATCGTCCCGTACCGCGCCGACCCCCTCACCGGTCGCCAGGTCTCGCCGTCCGAGCGGTTCGCCGAGACGCTGCAGCAGGCGGTGCGCGCCGAGGAGCTCGGATTGGATGCCGTCGCCATCGGCGAACGCCACGCGGGGCACTTCATCTCGTCGTCCCCGACGGTGCTGCTGGGGGCGATCGCGGCACGGACCTCCCGCATCCGTCTCAACTCCGGTGTCACGGTCCTCTCGGTGCTCGACCCGGTGCGCGTCGCCGAGGACTACGCGACGATCGACCAGCTGTCCGGCGGCCGCCTCGACATCACGATCGGCAAGGGCAACGAGGTCGCGCAGTTCCCGCTGTTCGGCCTCGACATCGACGACCAGTGGGAGCTGCTCGCCGAGAAGTACGAGCTGCTGCGGACCCTCTGGCGCGAGGAGGACGTCACCTGGCCGGGCAGCGAGTTCACCCGGCCGCTGACCGGCGTGACGACCCTGCCGCGCCCCTTCGCGGGTGCGCCCCGTGTCTGGCACGGGTCGGCCACGACGCTCTTCTCGGCGGGTCTCGCCGCACGCTTCGGCGATCCACTGTTCAGCGCGAACGCCATTCAGCCGCTCGAGAACTACGGCGTGCTCGTCGACCACTATCGCTCCGAGTACACGCGGCACGGCCACGACCCGGCGGGGGCGTTCGTCGCCGCCGGCTCGGGCGCGCTCTTCATCGCCGACACCACCCAGGAGGCGATCCGCGAGTACGGTCCGGTCTACAACGCGATCGTGGCCGCCACCAACGTGCCCGGGAACAACACCCCGTTCCGCGACATCGAGCACGCCGTCGCCGAGGGCCCGGCCCTCGTCGGCACGCCGCAGCAGGTGATCGACAAGATCGCCCGCTTCCACGGACGTCTCGGGCACGACCTCCAGTCGATCAGCCTGCCGACCACGGTGCCGTTCGCTCGGCAGCTCGAGATCCTCGAGCGCTTCGCCGACGAGGTGGCGCCGGTGCTGCGCCGCGAGTTCCCGACGACGCTGTGGACGGATGCCGACCCCCAGGGCCGGCGCACCCCCGAGCTCGTTGCCGCCTGAGCTCGCTTGATGCCGCCGACGCGGAGCTCGTCCTCGCTACCGTTCGGCGAGACCGAGCTGCGCGCGCAGTTCGAGATCGTTCTCGGAACCGGTGAACTCGGTGATCAGCCCGTGGACGACCCGGTACATCGCGAACTCGGCGACGTTGACGTGGCGCCTCGTCGGGGCGATCCCCCGGAACGTACCCAGGTGCGTGCCGCTGCCACGCAGATGTGCGGCGAGGCGGTCGTCCTCCACGATGAGCTGGATGCGGCGCCACCGCCAATCAGGAAAGCCCTGGAAGAGGTCGGCCATGTCGGCGACCCACGCCTCGACCCCACCGGGGAGGTGCGCACGCCGCACCGCCGGGTCGACGAACGATCGGACGGCGTCGAGGTCGTGCCGGTTGCACGCGTCGAGGTACTCGGCGTGCCACTCGCGCATCTCCCACGGTTCCACCGAGCCATTATCCCGGGAGGCCCATCATCCTGGGCGGCCCTTGACCCCGGAGCGCGTCATTCCGGGCGGCTGACGAGCCGGGAGCAGGGAGTCACCGTCCCGAGTCGCGTGCCGACGTCAGCGCCCTGCGCCACGCCCTGCGGGCCCAGCCGAAGACCGGTGTGATCGACTTCCAGCGACGCCCGAACAGCGCCTTGCCGAACGAGTGGTCTTGCTCCGTCATGTCAGGCCCCTGCCGATCGCGCGCGGGCACAACAGGATCGGAACGTCGACGAACCGAGGAGCGGGCTCGCGCGAAGGCCTGTGTGCCGAGATGCACGCCGAGGTCTGGGGCGCCAGGCCAAGGGTAGGCGCATTACGGCCGGATGTCGCGTGTTTCCACAGATCAGGTCGAGCGCACCCGATGCAAGGAGGTGACGGGAGCTCTCGGGATCCGTCGCCGCCGGGTGAGATGTCAGCGGAGCGCAGGAGCCAGGTCGTAGCCGAACGCGTACAGCTCGATCCACCGGCCCGGCTGCACCTCCCACATGCCCTCCCGCTCCGACAGTCGCTGGAAGCCGAGCTTCGCATAGAGCGCGTGAGCGCCGGTCATCTCGGGTCCGCTGTTCATCACGACGCGGTGCGAGCCGCGTTCTTGGGCGAGCTCGATGACGTGACGGGTGAGCGCCTCGCCGATGCCGCGTCCGCGCGCCGCCGGTGCGACGGCCAGTTGACGGAAGTCCGTCTCGCCCGGCTGGGCCATGTCCGCGAGCGGCTTGCCCTCGCGCGCGACCCACACCGTGCCGAGGATGTCGCCGGCCTCATCGACCGCTACCCAGACGTCGCCCTCATGGACCCGCCGGGCGACGTCACGCAGGGACGCCACGTACTCATCCGACAGTTCCCCGTAGCTGGTCAGGTAGGCGTCCGCCGTGACCTCGCCGGCGCGCTCGTACTCATCGGGGCGGACTGGTCGGATGGTCCACTCGGCGGAACCGGATGCCGCGGCCTCGGCGCTTCCGTCGGTCGAGGGGAAGGACACGGCGCCCTGGTCGGGGGAAGAGGAACTGTGCACCCATCGACCGTAACCCGGCGCGAGACGACGGGCTTCGGCATCCGTCCCCGCCTCGGAGGAGGATGGCGGGTCGGCGAGCGGGACGGGCGACATGGGGCTCCTTGAGGCGGACGCTGCCGGACGGCGACGATGGATGCGGGAAGCCGGCCGGACCCCGACGGATCCGGCCGGCTTGAGGTTCGTCAGGACTTCGGAAGCCCGGCGGGGTTGATCTCGCTCTTCTCAATGCCCTCCGACTGCAGGTCCCAGATCTTCAGGACCTCGTCGTACTGTCCGTTCTCGATCAGATAGTTGAGCGCGATGTTGACCGGCTCGATGAGTCCGTTGCCCTTCGCGGTGCCGGCGGCGATGTTCGCGGTCAGCGGCCAGCCGCCCGGGACGAGCCCGACGACCTTCGTGTCACCCGTCTCGCGTGCAGCCCACGCGGACGTCGCGTTCGGACCGAACGTCGCATCGATGCGCCCCGACTGCAGCGCCAGCACGGTCGCGGCGTTGTCGTCGAAGTACTGCAGCTCGGCGGGCTCTTCGCCGGCGGCCTCGAGCTCCTCGTTCCAGGCGAGCAGCACCTGCTCCTGGTTCGTGCCGGAGCCGACCGCGATCTTGAGCCCGGTGATGTCGGCGGACTCCTCGATCTTCTCGATGTCGCTGTCGCTGCGCACGTAGAAGCCGAGCAGGTCCTCGCGGTAGCTCGCGAAGTCGTAGAGCTCCTTGCGCTCCTCGGTCACGGTGACGTTCGACGTGATGAGGTCGTACTTGCCCGACTGGATGCCGAGGGGCCAGTCCGCCCACGCGACGACGACGGGGTTGTACTCGAGGCCGAGCGCGTCGGCGATCAGCGCGCCGATGTTGGGTTCCGTGCCGGCGGGCTCGGTCTCGCCCTCCGGGATGTAGCCCAGCGGCGGGACGTACGCGGAGTGCGCGACGGTGAGCTTGCCCGGCTCGACCGGCTCGAAGCCGCTCTCCTCGAGGGCTTCGACGGCCTCGGCGACCGGCTCGTCGAGGCGGACCCACTGGATGTCGCCGGTCGCGACGTTCGCCGACGACTCGCTGGGCTCGGGCGCGGCAGCCTCTGCCGGAGCGTTCTGATTGACGCCCCAGACGACGCCGCCGACGATCGCGGCTACCGCGACGACGCCGACGCCGATCGCGATGCCCTGCTTCTTGCTCAGTGCCATTGCTGTGTTTCCTTTCTCGGGTGTGAGGACTCGAAGTCGAGATCTCTATGGGTCAGGCCAGGACTTTTGCGAGGAAGTCCTGGACGCGGGGGTGCTTCGGCGCGACGAGGACCTCCGCAGGCGGGCCCTGCTCGATGACCTGGCCGCCGTCGAGGAACACGACGCGGTCGGCGACCTCGCGGGCGAAGCCGACCTCGTGCGTGACGATGATGAGGGTCGTGCCGAGCTGCGCGAGATCGCGGATGACGTCGAGCACCTCGCCCACGAGCTCGGGGTCGAGCGCGCTCGTCGGCTCGTCGAACAGGATCACCTTGGGCTTGAGGGCCAGGGCTCGCGCGATCGCGACGCGCTGCTGCTGGCCGCCCGACAGCTGCCGGGGGTAGTGCTCCGCCTTGTCGCTCAGTCCGACGCGGTCGAGCAGGCCGAGGGCGAGTTCGCGCGCGTCGTCCTTGGAGAGCCGGCCGAGCGCGACGGGCGCCTCGGTGATGTTCTCGAGCGCGGTCAGGTGCGGGAAGAGGTTGAAGTTCTGGAGGACGATGCCGATCTGCGTGCGTCGCTCCAGCACCTCCCGCTCGCGCAGCTCGTAGAGCTTCCCACCGCGCAGCTCGTAGCCGATGAGCTGGCCGTCGACCGTGACCGAGCCGCGATCGACGCTCTCGAGGTGGTTGATCGTGCGCAGCAGCGTCGACTTGCCCGAGCCGCTCGGCCCGAGGATGGCGACGACCTCGCCCGGCTGCACCGTCAGATCGATGCCGCTGAGCACCTCGACGCCGCCGTAGTTCTTGTGGACGTTGTGGATCTCGACGAGTCCGCGCGTGGCGGTCTCTGCGATGACGGTGGTCATGCTCCTGCTCCTCCGGAGTTCTTGGCATCGTTGCTCGAGCCCTGGAACGTCGCCTTCGCGACGACGGGTGCATCGACGCCGACGAGCGGCGCCGGCCCCGTCTCGGAGTCGCCGAGGCGTGCCCACTGCACGCCGGCCCAATGGCGCGCGCGCTGCAGGGGCGTCGGCGGCAGCACGCGCACCGTGCCGCGGGCGTAGTGCCGCTCGATGTAGTACTGCGCGATGCTCAGGACCGTGGTGATGATCGTGTACCAGACGACCGCGACCAGCAGGAGCGGGATCACACGGCTGTTGCGGTTGTAGATGACCTGCACCGCGTAGAACACCTCGGGGATCGCGATGACGAAGACCACCGACGCGCCCTTGACGAGGCCGATCACCTCGTTGGTGGCGTTCGGGATGATCGAGCGCATGGCCTGCGGCAGGATGATGCGCGTCAGGCGACGACGCGGCGGGATGCCGAGGGCCGCGGCCGCCTCGAGCTGGCCCTGGTCGACCGACACCAGGCCGCCGCGGATGATCTCCGCCGAGTACGCCGCCTGGTTGAGGCTGAGGCCGAGGATCGCCGCCGCGAACGCGCTGATCAGCTGCACCGTCGGGAACTCGACGATCCAGAAATCTGTGGTGAAGGGGGTGCCGAGACCCAGCGTCGGGTACAGGTAGCCGAGGTTGTACCAGACGATGATCTGGACGACGAGCGGCACCGACCGGAAGAACCAGATGAACAGCCATGCGGCCGAGCCCAGGAGAGGCGACTTCGAGAGGCGGGCGAGCGCGAGCAGGGTGCCCAGGAAGAAGCCGATGGTTGCCGAGATCACGGTGAGTGCCAGTGTGATGCCGACGCCCTGCAGCACCGGCTCCGACAGGAAGTAGTGGGCGAAGACATCCCACTCGTAGTTCTCGTTCGTCACCAGCGACCACGCGAACTGGGCGACGACGAATAGGACGACGATGCCGATCGACCACCGGAACCAATGCCGCGTGTGGACGACGCGGAGGTCGCCGAGGTCGACGCGCGACGACGCCGCGGTCGACGGCGGTGCGTCTTCGGCGGCGCCTGTCTGGCGCGGGAGTGTGTCGGTCATGAGGTGCTCCTCGGTCGGTGGCGCGGGGTCTGCGGGGTCGGTGTCTGGGGTGCGTCGGTAGGCCGAAGCTAGGGCTGCACCGCGTCTGCGACCCAGTTGGCGGGGAACCGCGGCGACACGGATCGTGACGGTCCGCAACGCGGCGTCACACTCCGGAATGCACCGACGCACGCCGGCCGCCTCCGCGCCAGGACACTTACCGTGGCTCGCATGTCCGACACACCGTTCGTGGTCGCGCTCGAGCTGGACGCCGACGGCGCCCACCCCGCGGCCTCCGCCACCCCTTCCGGCGCGCTCTCAGCGCGACGCCTCGCCACGCGCGCAGCCGGCGCCGAGCGCTGGGGATTCACCGCGGCGACCTTCGATGACTCGCCGCTGCCGGCCGCCGGCAACACCGCACGGCTCGACGCCGTGCAGCGCGCCGCGTTCGCCGCGCCCGTGACCTCTGCGATCGGCCTCATCCCCGTCGCGCACGTGGCATACAGCGAGCCGTTCCACGTCGCCACGCAGCTCGCCAGCCTCGACTGGGCATCGAACGGCCGAGCGGGATGGATCGCCGCGGCATCCGGCACCGCCCGCGAAGCCGCCGCCTACGGGCGCGAGGCGATCGCCGACGACGAGCTGCGCCGCGAGCGCGACGACGTCATCGAGGTCGCCCGCCGGCTGTGGGACTCGTGGGAGGACGACGCGGTGATCCAGGATGTCGCCACCGGCCGCTACCTCGACGCCGATCGGCTGCACTACGTCGATTTCGAGGGCGAGAGCTTCTCCGTGAAGGGGCCGCTCATCACGCCGCGCCCGCCGCAGGGGCAGCTGGTCGTCGTGGCGTCCGCGGGCACCGCGGGTGCGGACGTCGCCCTCGTCGAGGGCGCCGACATCGCGGCGATCGCGGATGCCGCCTCCCGGGCGCGCGCCGCAGGCGCACCGCTCGTGTGGGCCGAGGTCGAGGTGCTGCTCGGCGCGCGCGGCGTGCCGGCTGCGCAGCGGCTGGAGACCCTGGGCGCGTGGCCGCAGAACGGCCGCATCCGCCACGTCGGCGATGCCCCGGGCCTCGTCGCGCTGCTCGCCGAGCTGTCGGCATCGGTCGACGGCGTGCGGGTGCACGTCGCCGAGCTCGACGTCGACCTCGAGGAGGCAGGGCGTGCGGTGCTCCCCGGCCTCCGCGAGCGGATCGGATTCCGCTCCCCCCGTCCGGGCGACACGCTCCGCGACGCGCTCGGTCTCGAGCGCCCCCTCAGCCGCTACGCCGCATCCGCCGTGAAGGAGTTCGCATGACCACGTCCCGCCGCATCCAGTTCGGAGTCTTCTTCCAGGGCGTCAACTTCGGCACGATCTGGTCGAGCGACCGCAGCGGATCGCAGTACGACTTCGAGTCGTTCCGCCGCATCGCGCAGACCGCCGAGCGCGGACTGTTCTCGGCGTTCTTCCTCGGCGAGGGGCTGCGGCTGCGCGAGCACTTCGGCCGCATCCACGATCTCGACATCGCCGGGCGTCCCGACGCGCAGACGCAGCTCGCGGCGCTGGCCGCGGTCACCGACCGCATCGGCCTCGTCGCCACGCAGAACACGACCTACAACGACCCCTACGACCTCGCGAAGCGCCTGAACTCGCTCGACCTGCTGAGCGACGGCCGCGCCGGCTGGAACGTCGTCACCACCGACAACGCGTGGACCGGGGCCAACTTCCGCCGTGGCGGCTACCTCGACCACGCCGACCGGTACCGCCGTGCGGCGCAGTTCGTCGACGCCGCTCAGCGGCTGTGGGATGCCGGAGCCGACGGCGTCGGCACGCCGGTCGCGGTCGACGGCGATCTGGTGTCGTTCACCGGGCCGGCGCCGCTGCCCCCGAGTCCGCAGGGACGGCCGGTGCTCTTCCAGGCCGGCGACTCGGATGAAGGTCGCGAGTTCGCCGCGTCGAGCGCCGACGTCATCTTCTCCGCCCACCCGGGACTCGACGAGGCGATCGCGTTCGCTGCGGACGTCCGCCGGCGCCTGCCCGCGCACGGGCGGAGCGTGGACGAGCTCAAGTTCTTCCCTGGCGCCCAGTTCATCCTCGCCGCGACCGACGCCGAGGCGCGCGAGAAGGCCGAGTGGGTCACCCGCGAGCAGGTATCGCCGCAGACCGCGATCCGCTTCCTCGAGCCGATCTGGGGTCGCGACCTCTCCGAGCTCGACGCGGACGGACCGCTCCCGAGCTTCGACCCGGTCGTCGACGAGGTCGACGGCCAGCGGGGATCGCTGTTCCAGGGCCGCCGTGCGGTCGAGACGGCGCGGGAGTGGCGTGAGAGCGCGGCCGCGGAGGGTCTGTCGATCCGGGAGTTCGTCATCAAGCGCTCGTCGCTGCGCACGTTCGTCGGCGGCTTCTCGACCATCGCCGACCGCATCGTGCAGTACGTCGACGCGCACGCCGTCGACGGGTTCAACGTCTCGCCGTACCTGGTGCCGGAGGGCCTGGACGACATCGTCGACGGGCTCATCCCCGAGCTGCAGGAGCGCGGGGTGTATCCCACCGAGTACCCGGGTACGACGCTGCGCGAGAACCTGGGACTGCCCGCCGTCGGCGAGCGCGCCGAGATCGCCGCCTGACATCGACGATGGCGTCCGGCCGCCCGTCCGCCCGCGCACCGCGCGGGCGGGCGGGCGACCCGGGTAGGCTCACCGCGCCGGTCGAGAGGTCGGCTCGGGGCGCGGCGCGGTGCTCCGAACGTGCGCAGGACGTGTTCGAGAGTCGAGGTGAGCAATTCCTGAGTCGCCTCGCGGGTTGCCTCTCCACCCATCGCAATGTCGTAGGTATGTTCTAAAGTCGAAGCATGTTCATCGATCCCCAACTCCCTCACCTGGTGCTTCCCGATGAACTCGACCTGGTCATCGAAGCGGCCGACATGATGACGGTGCTCGCGGCGCAGCGGCTTGTGCGCATCGACGCCATGCGGCGGGAGGCGCTTCGCGACGCCACCCGTAACGGCCGTGTTCTGACCGAGGTCGTGGAGCGGGGCGTTCGGCTGGAGCTCGCGGCTGCGCTCCGGATCACCGAGCATGCCGCCGGCGACCTCTTGAGCCTCTCGCAGGCCATGGTGCACTCCTATCCGGCGGTGTTGGCGTCGATGGAGCGGGCCCGGATCACGGAGCGGCACGCGCAGATCCTGATCGCCGCTGTGGACGAAGTCGAACCGGAGTTCCGGGAGCGGGTGCTCGAGCCGGGCATCGCACTGGCGGAGTCCGAGCCGGTCGGCACCTTCCGCCGCAAGCTGCGCACGCTTGTTGACAAGGTGCGCTCGGCCACCCTCACCGAACGATATGAATGGGCGCTGACGGGGCGACGGGTCGTGGTCGAGCCCGATCGTGACGGAATGGGATGGGCACACGTCTATGGCCCCTTGGTCGCGCTCCATGCCGCCTTCGGCCGGACGACAGCGATGGCGAAAGCCATCGTGGGCGGCGACGGCGAGACGCGCACGCTCGACCAGGTGCGCGCCGACGTGGTCCTGGACCTTCTGATCGACGGCGCGGTCGAGAGTCACCCTGGCCAGGCGCGCGGCGTGAAGGCGACGGTGTTCGTCACCGCTCCCGTGCTCGCGCTCCTCCACGAGTCCGACGCCTCCCGAGCGGCGGCCGGTATCGATCCGCCGGTCGTCGAAGGCATCGGGCCGATCCCACTGCCTGTCGCGCGGGAACTCGCGGGCGGTGCGTCCGGGTGGACGCGCGTGCTGACCCACCCTGAGACGGGCATGGTGCTCTCCGTCGGCCGCGACCAGTACCGGCCACCACCCGCGCTTCAGAAGCTGGTGAAATGGCGAGCGGATCGGTGCATGGGACCGGGATGCGGGATGCCGGCCTCCCGGTGCGACGTCGACCACAACGTCGACTGGGCCCTCGGCGGACGCACCGAACTCACGAACCTCGGGCCGCTGTGCGAAGGTCATCACACCGTCCGGCACCACACCGACTGGAGAATCGAACAGGTCGCCGGTTCGGGCGGCGCGATCCGATGGACCTCGCCCTCCGGCCGCCACTACCTCGTCGAGCCGGAGCGCGCAGTGCCCGTGTTCCGCTCCGCGGAGAGCAGCGGCGCCCCTTTCTGATCGCCTTTCGATGGCGAGACCTGCGGCGCGAACGCCGTAACCTGGGCGCCGCTGCGCGGGCGGAATCCGCCGCGTCGTCGCCGCCGAACATCCCGAGGTCGTTCGCGCGTACGATCGCGTCTTCGACGAATGCCAGGCACCCCGTCGTGTACGCCGTCGATCCTTCGCGGGCGGGCGGGGGCCGCCGTCGTTTCAGGCGGTCCGCAGGATGCGCTCGGTGACACGCGCCGAGAAGTGGAGCGCGTCGACCGGGACGCGCTCGTCGGCCGCGTGGAACTGCGCGAAGACGTCGAAGTCGCCGGGTACCCGCAACGGCACGAATCCGTAGCCGTGGATGCCGAGCTTGGCGAAGTGCTTGTTGTCGGTGCTCGCGGGCAGCAGGTACGGCACGACGATCCCCTCTGGATCGTGCGCGGTGATCGCGTCCTGCAGCACACCGATGATCGGGGCGTCCAGCGGCGCCTCGGTCGCCGACCACCAGCGTCCCTCGCGGATGTCGATGTCGTCACCGGCGAGGTCGCGGAGCCCCTGGCGGAGCTGCTCGTCCTGTCCCGGCAGGATGCGGATGTCGAGCCGCGCCGACGCCTCGGCGGGGATGATGTTCGTCTTCTCCCCCGCCGACAGCACCGTGGGCGTCGCGGTGTTGCGCGTCGTGGCTCCCACCAGCGACGCCATGAAACCGAGGCTCGCCAGATCGTCGGCGAGCGACTCGTCGGTGAAGGCGAGTCCGCGTGCCTCACCGAAGACGTCGAGGAACCGCTGCAATGCCGGTGTGCGCACGACGGGGAATCGGTGCGAGCCGACAGCCGACACCGCGCGCGCCAGCCTCACCACGGCGTTGTCGTCGGTGGGGCGAGACCCATGGGCGGCGTGGCCCCGCGCAGTGAGCGTGGACCACGCGACACCCTTCTCGCTCGTGGCGACGAGATACGCGCGCCGCTGGTCCGCCGGGTCGGCGACGAGCGGCACCGAGAAGCCGCCCACCTCGCTCAGCGCCTCGGTGACGCCGGCGAACAGCTCCGGGCGGCGCTCGACGAGCCAGCCCGCACCCCATACTCCCCCGCTCTCCTCGTCGGCGAGGAAGGCGAACACCAGGTCGCGACGGGGAACGATGCCCTCGCGCGCGAAGTGCCGGGCGACGGCCAGGATCGTGCCGGCGTAGTTCTTCATGTCGACGGCGCCCCGCCCGTACAGGATGCCGTCCTCGATGTCGGCGCCGAACGGCGGATGCGTCCAGTCGCTCTCCTCCACAGGCACCACATCGAGGTGCGCGTGCACGAGCAGAGCTCCCGCGCCGGGATCGCTCCCGGCGATGCGGGCGACGAGCGAGCCGCGCCCGGGCCGGGGCTCGACGAGCTCCGACACGATGCCGACCTCGGCCAGGCGCTCCTGCACGAACCGCGCGGCACGGGTCTCGCCGTCGCCGATGGTCGCCGCCACGCCGGTGTTCACGCTCTCGATGCGGATGAGCTCGCGAACGAACTGCAGCGTCTCATCCTCCAGCAGTGTGGACACGGAGCTCCTCGTGGTGTTGTGGGTGGTCGAGGCGCGCGGGCGCGCTCCCGCCGACCCTAACGGCGGAGCCCCGAGGCGTGCCCGTCGGACGGTCGTCCGACGTCACAGTCGCACTCCGGCCGAGACCGCCGCTCCTGCATTGCCGGGGATGACAGGCCGGTTTTGCCGCTCGCCCCGAGCGGGAGCACGCTGGATCCATGTCAGACACCGCCATCGACATCGCAGACCCGGCCGAGCACCCTGAGCCGCAGCATCCGTCCGCGGCAGAGGCTCCGCACGCGGACGCTGCCGTGCTCGACAATCCTGCCTGGCACGCACTCACCGGTCCGCACGCCCGTTTCGCTATCGGCAACGACCTCGTGCGGCGCTACCCCGAAGACGTCGCTCCCTTCGTCGCGGTGCGGACGTGGGACGACCCCGAGGTGTGGGACGCGCTGCGCGATCTCGTCGGACCGGGCGCACCCGTCGGGCTCTCCGCGGTCGAGCAGCCGTTTCCTGCCGGGTGGGAGGATCTCGGCGGCGGCGACGGCGTGCAGCTCGTCGAGACGGACGCGCTGCAGCCGAGACCGGATGCCGAGGCCGTGGACCTCGGAGCGGACGACGTCGCGGAGATGCTGGCGATCGTCGAACGCAACCAGCCCGGCCCCTTCCGGCCGCGCACGCACGAGCTCGGCCGCTACATCGGCATCCGCCGGGATGGGCGGCTCGTCGCGATGGCCGGCGAGCGCCTGCACCCGGACGGCTGGACCGAGATCAGCGCGGTCTCCACGGACGCCGCATACCGACGGCAGGGTCTGGCCTCCCGGCTGGTGCTCGACGTCGCGTTCCACATCCAGCAGCGCGGGGATCGGGCGCTCATGCACGCGGCCGCGTCGAATGTGAACGCCATCGCGGCCTACGAGCGATTGGGATTCGCACTGCGCCGCTCGACGCGATTCGCGTTCGGACGCACACCGGCCTGATCCCGGCGCGCGAGCTGCTGTCAGCCGACGCGTGACCGAACCGGGTCCAGCACCGCCTCAGCGGCCCAGGCTGCGGCGTCGGCGATGTCGCGACGGCTCATTCCGAACTCCCGGTGAAAGGTCACCCACGTGGCGGCCGAGTCGAGGTGCGACAGCGCTGCGACGATCGCGATGCGCTCAGCACGTCCGAGAGAGGGGATCTCGGCATCGATCATCTGCTCCAGCCGCGCGCGCCTCGGGCTGGGTGCCGCGCCGCTGATCCCGCGCATCGTGGTCTCTGCCACCACGTGCGCCAGCTCCGGGCGCTGGTCGTACGACTCCATCGCCGCGCGAATGGCCAGAGGCGTGTCGAAGATGCTCGTGGATTCCTGCCGGGGGAAGATCCTCTGCTCGATCCACGCCGCCGTCGCGAGCAGCAGATCCACCCGCGTCGGATAGTTGCGGAAGACGGTACGCTCGCCGACACCCGCCCGTCGGGCGATCAGCCGGAACGACACGTCGTCGGTGCCGAGCTCCTCGATGAGCTCCGCGTAGGCCGCGAGGATCGCCTCCTGGGTCCGACTCACGTCGGACGCCCGCGCATCCGCGTCGGAGCTCGCCGGCACGGTCATCGGCCGTCCCGTCGCGAGGCACCCATCTCGGTCTCGCTCGCCCTCCACCGGTCCCCCAGCACCTGCGCGACGGTGTGGTCGAAGACGTCCTCCATCTCGGCGGCGCTCATGTCGAAGCCGGTGCGCATCCGAGCCCAGAACGGGGCTGACGCAAAATACCGCAACGCAGCCGCGACCCGTCGCAGATCCCGCTCGTTCAGAGAGGGGTGATTCGTGGCGAGCATCGCCACGAGAGCCCTCGTGAAGAACGTCGGCTCCGCCTCGCCGGTCGGCGAGATCGTCGCCGCCCGGGCACACACGAACGCGAATGCCGGCGACGCGTCGAAGGCGTGGAACCTGGCGCGCGCGGCATCCTGGAACTGCCCCATCGTGACGAAAGGCGGGAACGGGAACTCCGTGGCCTCGATCCACCCGGCGAGCCCCTCGAGGAGATGCGATCTCGTCGGGAAGTGACGGTAGACCGTTCGCTCCGACACCCCCACCGCGTCGCCGAGGGTGCGATACGAGATGTCGTCGAACGGGTGCTCGCGCAGGGCCGCGGCGGCGTGGGCGAGGATCGCGGTCGGAGTGTCGACGCCCTCCGCCATCATCCGCCTCGTCCCTTCTGCCGTTCGGCCTGCTCGGCGGTCCGTCCCGGGGATTCGTTCTGCCGGGACGCCGGCTCGGCGGGCAGGAGATATCGATCCGAGTCGTCCAGCGTGAGCGCGAGCGACGAGACGTACTGGGTCTCGCCGTAGGTCCCGCGCTCCGCCGACGCCAGCATATCCGGCCGCTCGAACGTATAGCCGGTGACGTGGCAGCGCAGCCGCTCACCTGACGGGTTTCCGTCGACATCGAGGATCGGTGAGGCGATGCCGTCCGTCTGGCGTCGCAGGTAGTACCGACCCCGGGTCAGCACGGCCATGAGCGGCGTCGTGACCACCGCCACGCCGATCGCGATCAGTACCGAGAGGGGCCGCACCGCCTCTCCGAACGCACCCGCGAATGCCGCGAGCGACAGCAGCGACGCCAGACCGACCGACACGAGGCCGACCGGATTCCAGTCGCGCAGCATCCCGCGCCGGAATTCGGGGAACAACGGCGAGAGGTGAAGGAGGTGCTTGTTGATGGCGATGTCGGCGGCGATGGTCACCAGCCAGGCCATCACGACGTTGGCGTACAGGCTGAGGACGAAGCTGATGAGGCTGAAGACGTCCATCCACATCAGCGCGAGCGCGATGGCGAGGTTGAAGAAGATGAAGACGGATCTTCCCGGGTAGGTCTTGGTCAGGCGGGTGTAGACGTTGGACCAGGCGAGCGAGCCGGAGTAGGCGTTCGTGACGTTGATCTTCACCTGCGCGACGACGACGAGAACCAGCGCCAGCCCGATCGCCAGCCATTCCGGCATGATCGATTCGTAGAGGGCGATGAACTGCCGCACCGGCTCGGCGGCCCTCTGACCGAGCTGCGGATCGACACGCGTGATGAGGTAGACCGCCAGGAACACCCCGATGACCTGCTTGATGCCGCTGAAGATCACCCAGCCGGGTCCGGCGAACAGCAGCGAACCCCACCACGCCCGCCGATTCAGGGGAGTACGCGGGGGCATCGCCCGGATGACGTCGATCTGCTCGGCGAGCTGTGGGGTGAGGGCGAAGCAGAGGGCGGCCGTCGCGACGATCGCCTGGAAGCTGACCTCCCCATCGGACTCGCCGGGGAACGTGACGAACGCGCTCACTGCTGCGGGATCGGAGACGATCACCCAGAGCAGCGGCAGGAGGGCCAGCGCGAGCCACAGGGGCGTGGTCCAGAACTGCAGCCGCTCGAGTGCACGCATGCCGTAGATGACGATGGGGATCACCACCACCGTGGAGATGAGGTAGCCGACCGGCAGCGGGATCGCGACCGCGATGTGCAGCCCCTGCGCCATGATCGCTCCCTCCAGGGCGAAGAAGATGCACGTGAACACCGCGAAGATGACGGTCGTGATCGACGAGCCGTAGTAGCCGAACCCCGACCCGCGCGCGATGAGATCCAGATCGAGGTTGTAGCGGGCGGCGTAGTAGGCGATGGGCAGCCCGACGAGGAAGATCGTGATGGATGCGAATAGGATGCCGAGAACGGCGTTGTGCGTGCCATGCTCGATCCCGCCGCTGGCGCCGATGGAGAAGTCGGCGAGGAAGGCGATCGAGCCGAGGGCGGTGACACCGATGGAACCGGCGCTCCAGCGCCGGAACGATCGCGGGACATAGCGGAAGGCGTAGTCTTCGAGGCTGTCCTCGGCGGCTGCCCGCGCGTTGTCTGCCCTGCCCACCCGGACCCCCTGCGGCTCGCGTCAGGCTCATTGTGCGCCCCGCGTGTTACAGCCGCATTGCGGGCGGACGGCGCTAGATCGCCATTGCCGCTCGCACCCCTTCCGCGGCGGAGGCTCCCCCGTCGCCCACGCTGGACACGAAGCCGCTCGCGAGCACGAGGTACTTGTCGGCGGCCTCCAACGCGAAGCCGATGTGCTGCTCGACGAGGAGAACCGACAGCCCCTCGCTCGCGAGCTGCATGACCGTGTGCTCGATCTCGGCCACGATCGTGGGCTGGATGCCTTCCGTCGGCTCGTCGAGGATGAGCATCTTCGGCTCGGTGATGAGCGCCCGCGCGATCGCGAGCTGCTGGCGCTGCCCGCCCGAGAGCAGACCGGCCTTGCGGCCCGCGAACTTCTCCAACGCGGGGAACCGCGACAGCTGCTGCTCGATGAGCACCTTGCCGCGCTTGCGACCGTCCGCGACGAGCTGCAGATTCTCCATGGTCGTGAGCTGCGGGAAGGACTGCTGCCCCTGCGGGACATACGCCATGCCACGCGCGACGCGCTTGTTGGGCGGCAGCGACGTGACGTCGTCGCCGTCGAAGATCACCTGACCGCTCCGCGGCTTGATGAGCCCGATGGCGACGCGCAGCAGCGTCGACTTGCCGGCGCCGTTGTGACCGAGCACGGCCACCACCTTGGCGGCGGGCAGTGTCACACCGTGCAGCACGAGGGTCGGTCCGTACCCCGCCTGGATCTCATTCAGCTCGAGCACGTCAGACTCCCTCTTCCTGCAGTGCGGCATCGGCGGTCGCCGTCGTCGCATCGGGCATCACGGCCATCGCGGCAGTGGTGGCCGCGCCGGCCGTGCCGAGATAGACCTCCTGAACCCGGGGGTCGGCCTGCACGTGCGCGACCGCCCCCTCTGAGAGCACCTTGCCCTGGTGCAACACGGTGACGCGCGACGCGTAGCGGCGCATGAAGTCCATGTCGTGTTCGACCACCAGGACGATTCGTCGCTGGGCGATCCGCTGCAGCAGCTCCCCCGTGGCGGTGCGCTCATCCTGGCTCATTCCGGCCACGGGCTCGTCGAGCAGGAGGGCGCGCGGTTCCTGCACGAGCATCATGCCGATCTCCAGCCACTGCTTCTGGCCATGGGACAGGATGCCGGCGGGTGTGTCGCGCTCACCGCTGAGGCCGGTCTCCTCCAGCGCCGACTCGATCGCCGGGTCGACGCCGCGGCGCGCTCGCAGCAGCGACAGCGAGGAGCGGTGCAGCCCCGCCGCGATGTCGAGGTTCTGCAGCACGGAGAGCTGCTCGAAGACGCTCGCGGTCTGGAAGGTGCGCCCGACTCCGAGCCGCACGATCTTCTGGGTCGACTTGCCCAGGAGCTCCTGCCCTGCGAGCGTGACCGAGCCCGTGCCCTTGGACAGGCCGGTGATGGCGTCGATGCAGGTGGTCTTGCCGGCGCCGTTCGGGCCGATGAGGAAGCGGACTTCACCCGGGTGGGCGTCGAACGAGACGCCGCCGACCGCGACGAAGCCATCGAACTCGACCCGGAGGTCGGTGACGACGAGCGATTGATCCTCGGCGGCGGTCACTTCGCCACCTCCTCTGCGACGCGCCCGGGCTCTTCGACGCGCTCCAGCACGGGTGCCGGGTCGGGCAGCGAAGCGGGCGGTGTGTCGCGCGGGCGCCACACCAGACCCTTCGCCTTCGCGAACAGCGACGACAGGCCCATCGGGAGGAAGAGCGTCACCAGGATGAAGACCAGCCCCAGGATGTAGATCCACCCGTCCGGCCAGCTGGACCCGAGACTCGACTGTCCCCATCCGATGGCCATCGCGCCGAGAGCCGGGCCGAAGAGCGAGGCGCGGCCTCCGAGCGCCACTCCGGCGATCATGAGGATCGAGGCCGAGGCGCCGATCTCGGCCGGGGTGATGATGCCGACGATCGGAACGAAGAGGGCTCCCGCGATGCTGGCCATGACGGCGGCGACCACGTAGGCGACCAGTTTGATGTTGGCGGGGTCGTAGCCGAGGAACCGCACGCGCTCCTCGGCGTCGCGGGTGGCGATCAGCAGCTCGCCGAAGCGGCTGCGGTTGAGCTGCCACACCGCGAGCAGGCACAGGATGAGCAGCGACGCGGCGATCATGAAGACCATGACCTTGTTCGCGTCGTCGTTCAGGACGTACCCGAAGAAGTACTTGAAGTCGCTGAGCCCGGTATCGCCACCGGTCTCGCGGATCGTCGAGCTGATGAGGACGGCGAGGGCCACGGCGAGCGCCTGGGACAGGATCGCGAAGTACGCCCCTTTGATCCTCCGCTTGAACAGGGCGTAGCCGAGCACGCCGGCCACGATGACCGGCAGCAGCAGGATGGCCGCCAGCGTGAACGCGTCACTGCGGAACGGCTCCCAGAAGGCCGGAAGCGACGCCGACGGGTCGTACAGGATCATGAAGACGGGGAGGCCGCCCGGTGCCGTGCTCTCCAGCGTGAGGTGCATCGCCATGGCGTAGGCACCGAGCCCGAAGAAGACGCCCTGACCGAGGACGAGCATTCCTCCGCGACCCCAGGCGAGGCCGATCCCGACTGCCGCGATCGCCCAGCAGCAGTACTTGCCGAGGTTGTTGATCCAGTGCATGGAGAGGACGGCTGGCGCGACCACCAGGAGCAGCACGGCGAACACCGCGATGCCGATCAGCGGAAGCCACGGCTTGAGTTTGGTCATGTCAACCCCCGGGTGCGGACCGTGAAGAGGCCCTGTGGGCGGAACTGCAGGAATACGACGAGCAGCACGAAGGCGAGCACTTGCGCCATGCTCCCGGTCGTCCAGTCGGCGAAGAACGACAGCGCGATGCCCAGGGCCCACGCGGCGATCACCGTGCCCTTGATCTGGCCGACACCTCCCGCGACGACCACGAGGAACGCGGGGATGATGTACTGCGTGCCCATCTGAGAATTCGTGCCGCCGATCAGGGAGGCGGCGACGCCGGCGACACCGGCGAGGCCCGAACCGACGAAGAAGGTGATGCGGTCGATGTTGCGGGTGCGGATGCCGCTGGTCTCGGCGAGATCGCGGTTCTGAACCGTCGCCCTGATCCGGCGCCCGAAGGACGAGTACTTCAGCCACGCCGCCAATGCGACCAGGCACACGGCGGCCAGCACGATGGTGAACACCTGCCGAAGCGGCCAGGCGTAGCCGAAGACGTCGATCTGCCCGTCGAGCCACCCGGGGGCCTCCACCGGGACGCCCTGCGCGGGGAAGATCTGCAGCGCGACCTGCTGCAGGATGAGCGCCACCCCGACCGTGACCAGCAGCGTGTCGAGCGGCCGCCGATACATCCACTGGATGATGCCGATCTCGAGAAGCAGGCCGAGCAGACCCGCCCCGAGGAACGCCAGCGGCAGCGCGAGCAGGATGGAGATGTTGCTCGAGGTGACGACCAGCTGGGTCACATAGGCGATGAAGGCGCCGGCCATGATGAACTCGCCGTGCGCCATGTTGATCACCCCCATCTGGCCGAAGGTGAGGGTGAGCCCGAGCGCTGCCAGCAGCAGCAGCGCACCTAGCGCGGTGCCGTTCAGCAGGGGCGGTAAGAGTGCATCCACGTGCTTTCGCTCTCTGTGCGGTCGGGAGTCTGGAGCGGTGTGGGAGCGGGGTCCCGTGCCCGCGTGGACACGGGACCCCGGCTCCGGTGAGGATCAGCCCGCGGCGGCTACCAGCGCATCGCGGACGTCGGCGGGGAACCAGTCGTAGCCCTCGAGGTACGGGTCGGGCTCGATGAAGCCGTCGGACGACCAGACGATGTCGAACTGGTTCTCGGCGTTGATCTTGCCGATGTTGCCGGGCTTCGAGATGTGGTGGTTCTCGCCGTCGAGCGTGACGACGCCCTCCGGCGCATCGACGGTGATCCCACCCGCCGCGGCGGCCGCATTCACGTCGTCGACCTCGAACGAACCTGCCGCTTCGACGAGCTCCTTGTAGAGGTAGAGCGAGATGTACGCCGCCTCCATCGGGTCGGAGGTGACACCGCTGCTGCCCGGGTAGGCCTTCCAACGCTCGATGAACGCCGGGTTGTTGGGCGTGTCCATCGACTGGAAGTAGTTCCACGACGCGTAGTTGCCGGTGACTTCGTGGCCCATCGCCGGCGCCTCCTCCTCGGCGATCGACACCGAGATGATCGGAGTCGTCTCCGGGGTGAGACCGGCGTCGTAGTAGGCCTTGACGAAGCCGACGTTCGACGAGCCGTTGATCGTGTTGAAGACGAAATCGGGGTTCGCCGCCACGATCTTGGACACCTGGGTGGTCCAGTCGTCCTTGTCGAGGGGCACGTACTCCTCGCCGACGATCTCGATGCCGAGCTCTTCGGCGTAGAGCTTGATGATCGCGTTCGCGGTGCGCGGGAACACGTAGTCGGAGCCGGCGAGGAACAGCGTCTTCACCCCCTGCGCGGCGAGGTAGTCCATCGCGGGGATGATCTGCTGGTTGGTGGTCGCGCCGGTGTAGTAGATGTTCGGCGACGACTCGAGGCCTTCGTACTGCACCGGGTAGAAGAAGAGTCCGTTGTTCTCCTCAACGACGGGCTTTACGGCCTTGCGAGAGGACGAGGTCCAGCCGCCGAAGATCGCGGCGACGCAGTCCTGGGTGAGCAGCTTCTCGGTCTTCTCCGCGAAGGTGGGCCAGTCGGTGGCACCGTCTTCCTGGATGTACTCGATCTGCTTGCCGAGGATGCCGCCGTCGGCGTTGATCTCGTCCGCGGCCATGTGCAGGACATTGGAGACGGTCTGCTCCGAGATGGCCATGCCGCCGGTGAGGGAATTGAGGAAGCCGAGCTTGATCGTGTCGCCGGAGGTGTCGATGCAGCTCGCCGGGGCTGCGGCATCCGATCCGGCGGCAGTGGGAGCATCGCCGGCGCGGGAGCCGCAGCCGGCGAGCACGAGGGCGACCGTCGCCGCGAGAGCGGGAACGGCCAGCAGGCTGCGCGCCCGCCGTGTCCTGTTCGTTGTCATGGGAACTCCGTTTCTGTGTGATGCAGGTGGTGCGTTCTCGGGTGATGGCCCGTCCTGCGGGCACGCCGGATGACGCCGTCGCACCGGCACCGCCCACGGGAACGCCGAAGGAAGGGCGTGTCGCGGGTGTGACGGAGCGCGCTGATCGGTGAGTCAGACGTGTGGTGCAGAGGTGGGCCGGTGGTGCGTCTCGATGCCTGCTGGTGCCGGGCTTCGCGTGCCGGTTGGATCGGCGGAAGGTGGTCGCCGACTGCTGCGGTCATTGCCAGCATGGGCGCGTGACATTGCTCTGACATTTCTCGGTTGTTCCGATCCTGTTAATCGTCAGCCGCCCCGCGAGCCAGGTGAACCGTGATTCCGGGGCTCGTTGACCGGATGCCGAGACCGGCGGCTTTTCGCCACCTCCGGTGAATACTGGCGATATGGCACACTTCTGACATCACCCGCCGGAGGTCCGAATGCACTTCACGCCCGCCGAAACCGAGAAGCTCCTGTTGTCGGTCGCAGCGATGGTCGCCCGCGACCGGCTCGAGCGCGGCATCCTGCTCAATCACCCCGAGACGGTCGCTCTGCTGTCCTCCTGGGTGATCGAACGGGCCCGGGAAGGCCGTGGCGTCGCCGAGCTGATGCAGGAGGGCCGCACGGTCCTCACGCGGGACCAGGTGATGGCGGGCGTTCCCGAGATGCTCGCGGACGTGCAGGTGGAGGCGACCTTTCCGGATGGTCGCAAGCTCGTCACCGTCCACCACCCGATCGACTGAGGAGTCGCTGTGGCATCCGCTACCTTCCAGGGCCCCGGCGCCTACCGGATCCGACCGGGACGCATCGAGCTCAACGCCGATCGGAGCGAGACGGAGCGCATCCGGCTCGTGTTCGTGAACACCGGCGATCGGCCGATCCAGATCGGCTCGCACATCCACCTCCCCGATGTGAATCCGGCACTGCAGTTCGACCGCGTGCGGGCGCACGGGTTCCGCCTCGACATCGCGTCCGGAACCTCGCAGCGTTTCGAGCCGGGGGCATCGCGAGAGCTCGACGCCGTCGCGCTGCGCGGCGCCCGTCGGGTCCCCGGCATCCGGATCAAGACCGACGGAGAGGAGCTGCTCGATGGTCTGGCTTGACCGGTCGCGGTACGCCGCCATCTACGGCCCGACCGTCGGCGACGAGGTGCGTCTGGGCGACACCGATCTGTGGATACAGATCGAGCGCGACCTCACCGCGGGCGGAGAGGAGGCCGTCTTCGGCGGCGGCAAGTCCATCCGCGAATCGATGGCGCAGGCCACGACGACCCGGGCGGGCGGCGCGCTCGACACCGTCATCACCAACGCGATCATCCTGGACTGGTGGGGCATCATCCGCGCCGACATCGGCATCCGTGACGGTCGCATCGTCGGAATCGGCCATGCCGGCAATCCCGACATCAGCGACGGCATCGACATGATCATCGGGCCCTCGACCGACGTCATCTCCGGCGAGGGCCGCATCGTCACCGCCGGCGCGATCGACTCGCACGTCCACCTGCTCTCGCCCTCGCAGATCCACGAGGCCCTCGCGACCGGGATCACCACGATCGTGGGCGGCGGCACCGGCCCCTCCGAGGGATCGAAGGCGACGACCGTCACTCCGGGCGCCTGGCACCTGTCCGCGATGCACCGCGCGCTCGACCCCCTCCCCGTCAACGTCCTGCTTCTCGGCAAGGGCAACACCGTGTCCATGGCTGCGCTGAAGGAGCAGGCGCTCGCGGGCGCCGCGGGCTACAAGGTGCACGAGGACTGGGGCTCCTCCCCCGCCGCGATCGACGCATCGCTGCGCGCCGCCGAGGAGTGGGGTCTACAGGTCGCCCTGCACTCGGACTCGCTGAACGAGGCCGGCTTCGTCGAGTCGACCATCGCGGCGATGGGCGGACGCTCGATCCACGCGTTCCACGTCGAAGGCGCCGGTGGCGGTCACGCGCCCGACATCCTGTCGATCGCGGGCCTGCCGAACGTGATCCCGGGATCGACGAACCCGACGCTGCCTCACACCATGAACACCGTCGCCGAGCACCTCGACATGCTGATGGTCTGCCACCACCTCAACCCCGCGGTGCCGGAGGATCTCGCGTTCGCGGAGTCCCGCATCCGCGCCACGACGATCGCCGCGGAAGACATCCTCCACGACATCGGAGCGCTGTCGGTGACCTCGTCCGACGCGCAGGCCATGGGCCGCATCGGCGAAGTGGTCACGCGCACCTGGCAGGTGGCGCACGTCATGAAGCACCGTCGCGGCCCGCTGGACGGGGGGATGCCGGCCGACAACGAGCGCGCGCGGCGCTATGTGGCGAAGTACACGATCAACCCCGCGATCGCCCACGGCATCGCCTACGACGTCGGATCGATCGAGGTCGGCAAGCTCGCCGACCTGACGGTGTGGGACCCGAAGTTCTTCGGCGTCCGCCCGGCCGTGGTCATCAAGGGCGGAGCGATCGCGTGGGCCGCGCTCGGCGACCCGAACGCGTCGATCCCGACACCGCAGCCCGTCATGATGCGACCGTCCTTCGGCGACACGATCGGGGCCGACCTGTCGGTCACCTATGTCTCGCCCGCGGCCCTCGAGGACGGCCTCGCCGAGACACTCGGTCTGCGCCGGCGGCTCGCAGCCGTCGAGCCCACACGTCACATCGGCAAGGCCGACATGAAGAACAACGACGTGCTGCCCTCCATCCGCATCCGCCCCGACACCTTCGAGATCGCGATCGACGGCGAGGACGTCGAACCGGCGCCCGCGGCATCCCTCCCCCTCGCCCAGCTGTACAACCTGTTCTGAGACGCACCATGGACTCCGCCGCGCACACCGTCACCATGCTGCTCGCCGACGCACGTCTTCCCTCGGGTGGGCACGCGTTCTCGGCGGGTGTCGAGCCCGCGATCCAGGCCGGGCTCGCACGAGCGGACGTCGGGGCGTTCCTGCGCGGACGTGCCCGCACGACGACGCTGGTGGATGCCGCGACCGCCGTCGTGGCGCGGCGTGCGGGTCTGAGCGGCACACCGTATGCGCCGATCGAACGAGCATGGGCGGCGCGGACCCCGAGCCGCGCCGCGCGGATCGCCTCCATGGACCTGGGCCGCGGGCTGCTGCGCCTCGCGCAGCGCCTGTGGCCGCAGTCCCCCGCGATCGCCGCGCTGACCGCGGGCGATGCGGCGACGCCGCCTCGCCCGATCGTGCTCGGTGCGATCGCCGTCCACGCGGGGCTCGATGCCGAGACGCTCGTGCGCGTCGCCGTCTACGACGACATGGCCGGCGGCGTCGCGGCCCTTCTCAAGCTCGACCCCGGCGACCCTGTCGACGGTGTCCGGCTCGTCATCGACGCGTGCGCGGCGGTCGATCCCCTCGTCCCCCAGCTGGCGGCGGTCGACTCACCCGAGGCGATCCCGGCGGCGAGCGCCCCCCAAGCCGAAGCGTGGACAGAGGTCCACGCCCTCACGAACAGGAGACTCTTCCGTGCCTGACTCATCCACCGCTCCTCGCGCGCTGCGGCTCGGCGTCGCCGGTCCCGTCGGCACCGGCAAGTCGTCGCTGATCGCCACGGTGTGCCGCGCCCTTGCGACCGAGCTGCGCCTCGGCGTCATCACGAACGACATCTACACAGATGAGGATGCCCGGTTCCTCCGGTCCGCCGGCGTGCTCGACCCCGAGCGCATCCGCGCCGTCGAGACCGGCGCGTGCCCGCACACCGCGATCCGCGACGACATCACCACCAACCTGCTCGCCGCCGAGGACCTCGAGCGGGACTTCGCGCCCCTCGACGTGGTGCTCATCGAGTCGGGCGGGGACAACTTGACGGCGACGTTCTCGCCGGCCCTCGTCGACGCGCAGATCTTCGTCCTCGACGTCGCCGGCGGCGGCGATGTCGCGCGGAAGGGCGGCCCGGGCATCGCACGCGCCGACCTGCTCGTCGTCAACAAGACCGACCTCGCGCCGTACGTCGGCGTCGATGTGGAGCAGATGGTGACGGATGCCGAAGCCGCGCGCGAGGGCCGCGCCGTGCTGGCCCTGTCACGGCACGACGCCGCGTCGGTCGCGGCGCTGCGGGCCTGGGTGCTCACGATGCTCGCGAGTCACCGCGGAGGAACCCACATCCCCCAGGATCCCGGCCCGATGGCGCCGCACTTCCACGCCGATGAGGACCACCCGGACGGTGGCTTCGTCCATTCGCACGAACACGGATCCTCCGACGCCACCCCCGTCCACGACCATTCGCGCACACCCGCCGCGCGAGGCTGAGAACGGACGAGTGAGCTCCACGCGCATCGCCGTGACCGCGGGTGAACCGCGCGCACACGTGGACCTTGCCGTGGGCGCGCTCGCACCGCGGCTCATCTCGCGCGATCGCATGCATGCGCGCATAGCCGTCGCGGCGGCCGGCATGGTGCTGCTCGGCGGCGACCACGTGCACATGGAGATCGAGGTCGGCCCGGGCTGCACCGTCGAGATCGAGGATGTCGGGGGTACTGTCGCGTATCGCGGTGCGCGTTCCTCGTGGGTTCTCGACGTCGCGATCGGAGCCGGCGGGACGCTGCTGTGGCAGGGGCTGCCCTTCGTCGTCACCGACGGGGCGGACGCCGAACGCCGAACCTCCCTCACACTCGGCTCGGACGCGCGCGCGGTGATCCGCGAGACGCTCGTGCTCGGCAGGTACGGCGAGCGGGGCGGGCGATTGGCCTCGGCGCTCGACGTCTGCGACAGCGGCGGACCGATCCTGGTGGAACGACTGGAGGCCGCCGGCGATGCGCCCGAGCCCGGGGTGCTCGGCAGCAACCGCGTGATCGATGCCGTGATCGCCGTCGGGTTCCGCCCACCCACTCAGGCAGGGGATCTCGAGTTCGATCAGCCCGGAGCCGTGGCGCGTCACCTCTCGGATCACACCCACGGCTCGCCCCTCGACCGCGTGTGGGAGGGCTGGGTCGCGGATGCACGAGAGCGCTCGCTCACGTTCGAATCAGAAGGCACGCCGGAGCCGGAAGGCACGCCCGAGCCGGAAAGGACTCACAGTGACAGCCCTGCATGGTGACCGGCCCACGACGCGCCTCCGTCGCAGCACGATCGGCGTCGTCTCCCTGATCATCCTCCTGCACGTGCTCGGCTGGGGAGTCCTCGTCCTCCTGGTGATCCCCGCCGGCATCCCGCTCGGTGGCGGCGGCGGCGCGCTCGTCACGCTCGGCGTCGGAGTCACCGCCTATGCCTTGGGGGTGCGCCACGCGTTCGACGCCGACCACATCGCAGCGATCGACAACACCACCCGCCGCCTCGCCGAACGCGGCAAGCCGGCCGGCACCGTCGGATTCTGGTTCTCGCTCGGCCACTCGACGATCGTCGTGGTGCTCTGCATCCTGCTGGCACTGGGGATCAGCGCGATCGGCACCTCCCTCGCCGATGACTCCTCCGCCCTCCGCACCTGGACCGGCATCATCGGCCCGACCGTCTCGGGCGTCTTCCTGCTCATCATCGCCGCCCTCAACATCGCATCGCTCCGGCATCGCCACGGGCACGCAGGCGGGCCGGTGCTGCGGATGCTCGGTCCCCTCGAGCGGGCAGTGGACCGGCCATCGCGCATGTACGTCGTCGGGCTGCTGTTCGGTCTCGGCTTCGACACCGCGACGGAGATCGGACTGCTCACCCTCGCGGGTGCGGCCACGTTCGCAGCGGTGCCCTGGTGGGCGGCGCTCACCCTGCCGATCCTGTTCGCCGCCGGAATGAGCGCCTTCGACACCACCCAGGGCGCGGTGATGCGCCGCGCGTACAGCTGGCGGCCCGGTCGTCGCCACCTGGGCGACGTCTACGCGCTCGCGATGACCGGCATCTCGGTGCTGGCCGCGGTCCTGATCGCGGTCGTCCAGCTGGCGGACGTCCTCGTGGCCAATCTGGGTCTCGGCGGCCCGCTGCCCTGGGTGGCATCCATCGGCATCGACGGCCTCGGGTTCGCACTGACGGGCGTGCTGCTCATCACCTGGGCCGTCGTATTGGTGGCCATGCGACGGTCTCGGGCGACGAGTTGACGCGTCAGCCGGCCCGCTGACTCCCGGACATCATCCAGGGCAAGAAGAAAGCCCCGGAGAATCGGCGAGATTCCGGGGCGATCCGTAGCAGGAGCGGGGCTTGAACCCGCGACCTCACGATTATGAGTCGTGCGCTCTCACCAACTGAGCTACCCTGCCGCACGGCATCCGAGGTGAATGAAGATGGATGCTGCGAGCCCCGAGTCAGGATTGAACTGACGACCCCTTCCTTACCATGGAAGTGCTCTGCCACTGAGCTATCGGGGCGTGCTGCCTGCGAGCAGGCAACTAGAAGAGGATACCAGAGGCCCGGCATCCTTCCGAACCGGTCAGCCCACCGTGTGGGTGCCGTCGGTGTGCTCCTGGAGCCACGGCCAGGGGTCGATCGCGGTGGTGCCGTTCTTCAGGATCTCGAAGTGCGTGTGGGCACCGTACGAGCGTCCGGTGTTGCCGGTGTGACCGATCACGGTGCCGACGGTCACGTGCTGGCCGGGCGAGACCTGGAGCGAGCCGTACTGCATGTGCGCGTAGTGGCTCGAGACCAGCTCGCCGTCGACGATGTGGTCGATGATCACGTGCACGCCGTAGGCGCCGCCCGCCTCGGACGCGACACGCACCGTGCCGTCGGCGATCGCCTGCACGGGCGCGCCGTTGCCCGGCGTGAAGTCGATGCCCTCGTGCATGCGTCCCGAGCGCATTCCGAACCCGTACGACATCGTCACGCCGACCGCGAAGGGCCACTGGATGTTCGAGTTCGGATTGTTGTGGAACAGGTTCGAGAAGTTCTTGATGCCGGCCTCGGACGCCAGCTGCGCGGTCGTCGTGGTCGTGTAGTTCTCAGTCCGCTGAAGGGTGTCGTTCTGCGCATCGCCCGGGGCGACGTACGCCTGGATCTCGGCCTCGTCGATGACCGGCACGGTGTTGTCGCCCGCCGCGACGACCGACAGCGGCGCGTCGGTGCCGTTCACGGCGGCGACCGCCTCCGCCGGCGTGGTCATCCCGACCGCGAGGAGGCCGACGATCCCCAGCACACCCACCGAGAACGACGCCGTCGCCGTCCGCCGGAAGGCGGATCCGCGACGTGCCGGGGACGGCGAGGTCGTGCGCTGAGTGGACTCCGCCTCCGGTGCGGGACCGGCGGGGCGCGGAGCCCGCTGGACCGGGGTCTCGCCCGTGAACGAGAACAGCCGCGCGGCTGCCTCGAATTCATCGACATCGGATGCCGCGGGCTGAGGAATCGGTCCGGTCAAGGGCCCCACGCGCTCGGGGCGGGGCTGCTCGGCGTGCTGCGACGGGGCGCCGGTGGACTGCGACGCGCCGGCCTGAGGCGTGGTGGGTGCTGCGGTCCGCGGGGCGGCGGTCGGCGGCGCGGTCGGCGCGGCGGTCTGCTGCGCGACATGCGGGGAGCCGATGGTCGCTGCGGGCGCGGGCGTCTGCGAGGCGGCGGCGGTGCGTCGACGGCCGGGCACCGCGAGCGACGGTGCCGTGGTCTGCGCCTGCGTCTCCGCCGACGGCACGGCGATCGACGGCGACTCGGACGTCTGCGGCGCTGACGTGCCCGCCATCTGCGGCTGAGCCGTGCTCTGGGGTGTTGCGACACGCGGCGCTGCCGGCGTGTGCGTCGCGGGGTTGTTCGCGGTGACGCCGGTCTCGACCACCGCCGGCGTCGACGCGACCGCGGCCGCGGCGGCCGCTTGAGCGGCGAGCAGTTTCGCGAAGGTGTCGGCCACCCACGCGGAGCCGGTGTCGGCGCCCGTCGGCGCAACCGTCTCGGCGACGGCGACCGGCGTTGCGGCAGCGGCCTCGACAGCAGGCTCGAGAAGCTCGAACGGCTCGGCGGGAACGAGCACGGTGTCCAGCAACGGCGCCGGCTCTTCGCGCGTCGGCAGCTCGGCCTCGAACGTGGCCGCGGGGCGCTCCGGTGCTGCCGGCGCCTGCGCGGCGATCGGCGGGACGGTTCCCGAGGGCGCGATGCTCGAGGACACAGCGATCGTCGACTGCGGGCCGGTCTGCGCGCGTCGCGTGCGCCGGCTCGCCTGCTCCGCGGCGACGGGAGGAAGCGCGGGTGCGGCTGCGAGGGGAGCGCTCCCGCCTGACGGCGCCGGAGTCTGCGCAGCGGGCAGGCCCGCGGCATCCGTCCGCTTGGCATCTACGGGACGACCCCAGACCACCGCGGGACGCTCGGGAGCGGTGCTCGCCGCCTGCCGCCGTACCGTGGCGCGGCCCGTCCCCGGGGTCTCCGGCGTCGCCTGCACAGGCGTCGGGGAGGTGCGGCTGGATCGGCGCGTGGGCGCAGGCTCAGCCATGGGGGCATCAAAAGGCAAAGCGGAGTCGGGCTCTCAGGTCGTGCCGCGAGGGGGATGCACGCGGCAAGGCGGTCAGTCGGGCTAGGACCACCTCCGCCGTTCGGGCGGCGAAGGTAACGATCGGGTAAACACTACCCCGGGCGTGCTGGGAATGCCATGTAAGACTCGGATTTCGTCCTGCGCATTTCGTGAAAGTTCGATGAGACGGCCGGTGTCACGCCAGTCCGGCGGCCTCAGCCAGGCGATCGAAGATCGCCGGAGTGGCCGCGACGACGAGCGGCGCACGCGGGCCGCCGTCGGGCTCGGCGCGACCGAATCGGCCGCCGGCCTCGGTGACCAGCAGAGAGCCGGCCGCAAGGTCCCACGGGGCGAGCCCGCGCTCGAAGTAGCCGTCGAGGCGACCGGCCGCCACGTACGACAGGTCGAGCGAGGCGGCTCCCGCGCGGCGCAGGTCCCGGGCCAGCGAGGGCATGACCCGAGCGATCATCTCGAGGTCTCCGGGGCGGGTCGCGGGGTCGTACCCGAACCCCGTCGCCAGAAGTGCGCCGGCGGGTCCGACCTCGGGGTTGACCGCGAGCCGGTTCACCCCCAGCCAGGCGCCCTCGCCGCGGGCGGCGTGGAAGACCTCACCGCTGACCGGCGCGAAGACGACGCCGGCCAATGCCGTCCACTCGCCGGGAGCGGGTTCGCCCTGCACGGCGGCGATGCTCACCGCGTACGTCGGGATGCCGTACGCGTAGTTGACGGTGCCGTCGATCGGGTCGACGACCCAGGTCACGTCCCCGGCCCCGCGCTCGGCGCCGCTCTCCTCGCCGAGGAAGCCGTCGTCCGGCCGGGCCTCCTTCAGACGGGTGCGGATCAGCGCCTCGACTTCGCGGTCGGCCTCCGTGACGATGTCGGCGAGCGCCGACTTGGTCGCCGCGATGGCCACCCCGGCGTCGCGCCGCGTGCGAGCGAGCTCACCGGCTTCACGCGCGATGTCGATGGCAAGGGATTCGAGGTCGTGCTCGAGGCTCATGCCTCCACGGTATCCGGCGGCCGGGCCGGCGACCCTCCCTCACCCGATGCGCGTTGCACAGGCCGAGGCGCGGAGAACAGACCCTGCACTCAGCGGCCGCGGCTCGCTAGCGTGAGGCCATGGCTGCCGGCGCCCGCTCCCCCATCTACGACGTCGCCATCGTGGGCGGCGGGCACAACGCCCTCGTCGCTGCCGCCTACCTGGCGCGAGCCGGCCACTCCGTGGTGGTGCTCGAGCGCCTCGACCACGTCGGCGGCGCCGCGGTGTCCGAGCAGCCCTGGGAGGGCGTCGACGCGCGACTGTCGCGCTATTCCTACCTCGTGAGCCTGCTGCCGCGGACCATCATCGACGACCTGGGCCTCGACATCCGGCTGCGTCGCCGCCGCTTCTCGTCCTACACGCCCGATCCCGGCGACCCGTCGCGCGGCATCCTCATCGACACGGCGGATGCCGCGGCCACTGCGGACTCCTTCGCCCGGGTCACCGGAGGCACCGGCGAGGCGACGCGCGTCGCCGAGTTGTCCGCACGCCTCGCACCCGTCGCACGACTGCTCTTCCCGTCCATGACCGAGCCGCTGCGCCGCGCCGCCGAGCTGCGCGCCCGGCTGGATGACGACGCCCTCTGGGAGGCGCTGTTCGTGCATCCGCTGGGCAGCCTGCTGCGGTCGTCCCTCGATACGGACATCGCGCGGGGCATCGCCCTGACCGACGGCCTCATCGGCACCTTCGCGTCGGCCGACGACGAGAGCCTTCGGCAGAACCGCTGCTTCCTCTACCACGTGATCGGCGGCGGCACGGGCGACTGGGACGTGCCCGTCGGCGGCATGGGCCGCGTGACGGCCGAGCTGTCGCGCGCCGCGATCGCCGCAGGCGCCGACCTTCGGACCGGCGCCGTGGTGGTGGCGGTGTCACCCGACGGCCGCGTCACGCTCGGCGACGACACCGCCGTCCAGGCGCGACTGGTGCTGAGCGGGGTGGGCCCGGCTGTGCTCGCGTCGCTGCTCGCCGCGGGTGGGGCCGCGGCATCCGTCGAGGAGCCCACCGCGGCGGAGGGCGCACAGCTCAAGGTCAACATGCTGCTCCGGCGCCTCCCCCGTCTGCGCGACGAGCGGGTGGCTGCCGAGGCCGCGTTCGCCGGCACCTTCCACGTCAACGAGACCATGTCTCAGCTCGACGGGGCGTACACGACGGCGCTCGGTGGCAGCATCCCGGATCCTCTGCCGGCCGAGATCTACTGCCACTCGCTCACCGACCCCTCGATCCTCAGCCCCGCGCTGCGCGCGTCGGGCGCGCAGACCCTGACGCTGTTCGGACTGCAGACGCCGCATCGACTCCTCGAGGGGCGGGATCCGGATGCCGCGCGCGCGGCGCTCCTCGACGCGGCTCAGCGCTCGCTCGACTCGGTCCTGGCCGAGCCGATCGCCGACTGCGTGTACGAGGCGCCCGATGGTTCGCCGTGCATCGAGGCGCGCACGACGGCCGACCTGGAGCGTTCGCTGGGGATGGTGGGCGGTGACATCTTCCACGGCGGGCTGTCGTGGCCGTGGGCCGACGACGACGATCCGCTCGTGACCGCCGCCGCGCGCTGGGGCGTCGCCACCGCGCACGCGAACGTGCTGGTGTGCGGCTCAGGGGCGCGCCGCGGCGGCGGGGTGAGCGGACTGGGCGGCCACAACGCGGCGATGGCGGCGTTGGAGATGCTCGCCCGCTGAAGCCGTCGGCGTCGGCGTCAGCATCCCGTCGAGTTCATGTGATCTCGCCGAACGCACACGCTGCGCGCGGATCGGGCGCGTGCCCTCGGCGAGATCACACGATGTCGACACTCCCCGCGCCGCGGCGCGGCACCGCCCGCTACGAGCGCGGCGGCAGCGGCGGGGGCGGCGGGTATCCCTCGTAGCCTGGCGCCGGCGCGGGCTGCGCCGGAGCGGCAGGCTGCGTCGGCACCGCCTGCGGTGCGGCGGGCGCGGCCGGCTCGACCGCCGTGAAGACGTGCGCGCCCGGCGACGGGTAGCCCGTGTAGTACGCGTTCCAGTCGGGCGAGCCGTCCGGCAGCATGGGCAGCGGCGTGACGGCGTCGACGTAGGTCGGCCACGGGAGCAGCTCCTGCGCGGCCGGGGTGGACGATGCCGTCGGTGCCGGACCGGCTGCGGGCGCGACCGGGCCGTACGTCAGGGGAGCGCGCTGCTTCTTGGGCGCGAAGAGGACGTTCACGAGCGGCACGAGCGCCGTGCCGAGCGCCGCGAGGATCGCGACGGCCACCACGATGCGCCAGTAGATGTCGGCGAGGTACAGCCATTCGCCGAAGGCCAGCGGAATGATCAGCAGCGCCGCCAGCGCGACCACGAGTGCGATCGTGATGATCGCGACCGTGCGGGTGAAGGGCGTGTCATGGCGCTGGAACGCCTTCAGATAGAACCGGAGGTGCAGCAGCACGAGCTGCAGGATCAGCACGATCAGCAGGAACTGGATGAACCGCGAGAAGCCCAGCCACGGGAAGCGCTCGGGCATCCAGATCATGACGGCGCCGAGCAGCAGCGCCACGATCCACGAGGCCATGCTGGCCAGTGCGAACCATGCCGGACGCGTCGGCGCGAGGTGCGCGTCGAGGATGGCGACGCCGGCGAAGGCAGCCAGCAGCAGGATCGTCAGGAACGCCCGGCCGATGATGTCGCTCTGCGAGCCCAGCAGCACCCACAGCACGCACACGACGGCGGCAGCGATGAGTGCGCCGATGGCCACCCAGATGGCGGCACGCAGCAGCGACGAGCGGGAGCCGTCGGCGGGAGCGGCGTGCGTCGGGGCGGGCGGCGCATACGGATCGGGCGCGGTCATGGCGTTCCTCTCGTGACGCGGGCGGAGTGCCTGCACGCCCATCCTGACACGCCCCACCCCACCGCGTGGATGCCGATTCCTCGGTCCGCGGGTACAGCCGTCGCTCTGTGCGGAAGCGGATGCCTCACGCCGCCGCGCGCCCGAGCCCCTCGGCTCGTTCCGCTCCCGGCAGCGCGAGGAGCGCACGGCCGGGCAGGAAGAGCTTGCTGCCGCGCACTCCCCCGCCGACGACCACTTCCGGAGCATCCGCGACGGCCGCATCGACGAGGATCGGCCAGCCGGACGGCAGCCCGATCGGCGTGATGCCGCCGTACTCCATCCCTGTCAGCGCGACTGCCTCGTCCATCGAAGCGAACGACACGCTGCGCACGTCCAGTCGTCGGCGCACGAACCCGTTCACGTCCGCCCGTGTCGTGGCGAGCACCAGGCAGGCGGCGAACCGCACCTCGCCGCCGCGCTTGCCCTTGACGACGACGCAGTTGGCCGACACGTCAGGGGCGACGCCATATCGCTCGCAGAACGCGGCGGTGTCGGCGAGCGCCGGGTCGATGGCGGCGACACCCACTGTCGCGGCGATCTCGGGATCGAGTCGCGCCAGACCGTCGGAGACGGCAGAGCTCACGAGTTCGGGATGCCGCGTCGCGGCCTCCGCGATGAGGTTTCCGGTGGCGGTCCAGGTCATGGGCATCAGGCTACCGACCGCAGAACCCACGAAGCGCCCCACGAGGGGGCGCTTTCGAGTGGTGGCGAGTGAGGGATTCGAACCCCCGAATGCTGAGCAGTCTGATTTACAGTCAGATCCCTTTGGCCGCTTGGGTAACTCGCCAGGCGCACCCACCCGACTTTTCCAGACGACCGGAGGCGCGATACAGAATCTTACGCGTAGATGCGCGAGGTCAGAAATCCGCTCGCATCGAGGGGCGCGCGACGTGCCGAGATCGCTTTTGGCTAGGTGCCGATGCGGTCGAGATCGAGACCGCCGAGCGCATCGGGCGTGCGCAGCAGCGCGCCTTCGAAGCGACACGTGGCGGCCGCGGCATCCATCGCTGACTGCAGCACCGCCTCCCAGCCGTCCGCATCCACTGGCGCGCCGTCGACGAGCGCCGCGACCGTCGCCGCGAAGGCTGCGTCGCCGGCGCCCATCGTGTCGACGATGCGCCCGGGGAGATTCGAGATCGGTCGTGTCACGACCACGGCACCCGCCTCGATCGTGGCGCCGGCCGCGCCCTCCGTCGCCAGCACGGCCTGAGCGCCGAGATCGACGAGGCGCGCGCGCAGGACGTCGAGGCGGTCGCCGTACAGGACGGCGGCGTCGTCCTCGCCGACCTTCACCAGCGCAGCGCCGGCCGCCAACCGCTCGAAGCCGCGTACGAACTCTGCCTTGTCGTGGAGCATCCCGGTCCGCGGATTCGGGTCGACGGCGACGGGCACCTCGCCGCGTGCCGTGGTCCGCGCGAGGGTGCTCGCTTCCTCGAGTGCGGCGACCAGCTCCGCCGACTGCTCGACGTCGTCGAACGCGAAGCAGCTCACCACCACCACGTCGGCATCCGCGAACGCCCGCCGCTCGGCGTCGGCGAACCTGATGCGGCGGCGCTGCGCCGCCTCGTTGAACTCGTAGACCGGCTCGCCACCGCCGGAGCGGGTGCTCACCGCGCGCGCCGTACCGAAGAGCGACGGCGTCGCGATGAGCTCGACACCGAAATCGGCGAGGTAGCGCCGTACGCGGGACGCGGGCTCGTCATCACCCAGCATGGCGACGAGGGTCGCGGGCACGCCCAGCCGCGCGAGCCCGACGGCGACATTCAGGGCGGCGCCGCCGACGAACTCGCGCACGCCGTGGTCGTCGCGCAGCTCGTCGATGAGCGCGTCGCCGACGACGACGACGGTCATCGCGCGACGCCCGCGGTCTCGAGCACGCGCCCGACGAAGGCCTCGGTGCGGCGCCGGGTGCCGTCGATCTTCCGGTCGACGCTCGCCCTCACCTCGTTCGGCGCGAGCGGGGCGGCCAGCCGGACGTTCTCATGGCATGACAGGTCGGCGCAGATGTACGTGCCGACGCTGTCGCCGTGGGTGCCGGCCTCCCCTGCCTTGCGGGCCGTGTACATGACCACCTGATCGGCCGGCTGCATCGTGTGGCACAGGTTGCACAGCGCGGCATGCGCGTGCGACGAGCCCTCGGCCCCGCGCAGCACGATTCCCGCAGCCTGACCGTCGATCTCGGCCACCAGGTAGCCGCGGCCGCGGCTGCGCGGGTCGCGCCACGCCAGGAAATCCAGGTGATCCCAGTCGGTGATCATGAAGTCGGCGGGCAGCGTGATGAGCCGCAGGTCATCCGGTGTGGCGTTCACGAACGACGAACGCACTTCTTCTTCGGTCAGTGGGCGCATGGCACCTCCTCGCCCGCCCAGTCTACGAACGACGGATGCGTCCGCCACCCCGCGCGCGACCGAGACCCGCGCCGCGGCATGGATGCAGCAGAGCGGATGCCGCGGCATCCGCTCTGCTGCACGATCAGGTGCGTCAGCCCTTGGTGGCGCCTGCGGTAAGACCGCCGACGATGTACTTCTGCAGCAGCAGGAAGAGCACCACGACGGGGATCGCCGCCATGACGGCGCCGGCCGAGAAGGCCGCCCAGTCCGCGTAGCGCGGGTTCGACACCAGCTTGGTGAGCCCGACGACGAGGGTCTGCTGCTCGGGGTCGATCAGCATGACGCTCGCGATCACGTACTCGTTGACGATGCCGATGAACGACAGCAGGCCCACGACCGCGAGGATCGGAGCGACCAGGCGCAGGATGATCGTGAAGAAGATGCGCGCATGGCCGGCACCGTCGATCTTGGCCGCCTCGTCGAGCTCCTTGGGGATCGTGTTGAAGAAGCCGTACATGAGGTACGTGTTCACTCCGAGCGCGCCGCCGAGGTAGATGAGGATCAGGCCGCTCAGCGTGTTGAGGCCGATGGCGGGGAACCAGTCGCCGATCGCGCTCATCATGAGGAAGATCGCGACGACCGCGAGCAGCTGCGGGAACATCTGCACCACCACGATCGTGATCAGTCCTACACGGCGACCGGAGAAGCGCATGCGCGAGAACGCATATGCGGCGAGCGCCCCGATGAACACCATCACGAAGCCGGTGACCGTGGCGACGATCAGGGTGTTCAGGAACCACATCGGGTAGGGCACCGCGGGATCGGTCAGGATGCGCACGTAGGCATCGATGCCGATCCGGGAGAAGAGCGCATTGCTGCCGGTCAGCGTGCCGTTCGGGTTCAGCGACGCCGACAGGACGTAGAGCAGCGGGAAGATCGCGAACACAGAGACCACGATCGCGACGAGATGCCGCCATCCGGTGTCGCCGAACCAGCGGCCGAACGAGCGGCGGCGCACCGGCCTCTCGGCGCGGGGCGCCGGCATCATGCCGGCCGAGGCGGTCTCGAACTGCTCGGCGCTGCCGCCCGAAGCGACGGCGAGTGCCGCGTTGTCGGCATCGACGCGGCCGGGCCGCGTCAGTCGGTCCTGGGGCTCGGACATGTCAGTTCAGCTCCTCGAGGGCCTTGGTCTTGCGGAAACTGATGATCGAGATGGCGGCGACCACGATGAAGATGAGGATCGTGAAGGCCGACGCCAGGCCGTAGTCGCGGTTCTGGCCGGTGAAAGCGACCTTGTAGACCATCGAGATCAGGATGTCGGTGTGACCGACGGGTATCGACACGTCGGAGAAGCGTGGACCGCCGCCGGTGAGCATGTAGATGAGGTTGAAGTTGTTGAAGTTGAACGCGAACGACGCGATGAGCAGCGGCGTCACGGTCACCAGCAGCAGCGGCAGCTTGATGCGGCGGAAGATCTGCCACGGGTTCGCGCCGTCCATGACGCCGGCCTCGTTGACTTCCTCGGGGATGCCCTGCAGCGCGCCCAGGCACACCAGGAACATGTAGGGGAAGCCGAGCCACAGGTTCACGAGAAGCACGGAGAACTTCGCGATCCACGGATCGGTGAGCCAGCCGATCTCGGCACCGCCGAGCAGCACCTGGTTGATGAAGCCGAAGCTCTTGTTCATCATGCCCGCCCAGATGAGGGCCGACAGGAACGCCGGGAACGCGTACGGCAGGATCAGCATGATGCGGTAGCCGTTCTTGAACCGCATGCGCTTGTTCTGGAAGACCAGTGCGAGCAGCAGCCCGAGGAAGAACGTGGACGCGACGGAGATCGCGGCGAACACGAAGGTCCACGCGGTCACGGCCAGCAGCGGTCCGCGGATGGTGGTGTCGGTGAGCGCGCGGACGAAGTTGTCGAAGCCGACGAACACCTGCCAGCCCGGCAGCAGCTGCTCGCCGGACTCGGAGGTGAAGGCGCCGTCGCCGTTGTCGGCGTACACCGTGCCGGTGGTGACGTCGGTCATGGTGTCGGCGTCGGCGTCGTAGACCAGCGTCGAGGTGTACAGATACCCCTTCTGGCCGTCCTGCGTGCGGATCGCCCCGTCGTTGGGGTCGTCGCTGTAGGCGACGGCCAGCTGCTCGACCTCGTTGCTGCGCTCGAGCACCTCGGCGAACGTGAGCGAGGTCCAGCCGTCCACGGCGACCGCCTTGCCGCCTTCCATGGTGGCATCGACGGAGTGCAGCGGCTGGGTGTTGGTGCCGAGGGACGCTTCACCGTCGGTCGGATCCGTCACGAGCAGGCCGAGCTCGTTGAAGCCCTCGACCACCGTCACCTCGAACGTCGGCGAGTCCTCGACCCGCACGAGCGAGGACCGCATCAGCGACGCGACAGCCTGATCCTTGCTGCCGTTGTGGCCGGTTCCGTAGTTCGTGAGGCCGATGTAGGCGGTGTAGCTGAGGGTGAAGATCTGGAAGACGACGAGCAGGATGATCCCCGGCGTCAGGTACTTCGCGGGGATGGCCTTGCGGGAGAAGTAGATCCAGTTGACGAGGACCGTCACCGCGACGACGAGCGCCAGCACGAGCCATTGGTTGTGCAGGAACAGCACGAACACGGCGTACAGGGCGACGGCGTCGACGATCGCGAGCAGCGCGATCTTCAGCACGAGCCATCGCACCCGGCCGGACGCGGCATCCGCGATGCGGGCGGCACTGCGCTGGCGCGGGGTCTGCGGCGGCGCCTTCTCGTCCGTGTCGGCGGTGACTGTGTCGGTCATGGATCGTCCTCATCATCGGGACCGGGACGGATGCCTCGGCATCCGTCCCGGTCGCGTGTCGCGGTCGTGGGACCGCAGGTTGTTACTTGATCGCGGCGCTCACGTCGTCGGTGAGCTTCTGCCACGTCGCCGTCGGGTCTTCGCCGTTGATGATGGCGGCCTCGGCGATGCCCCAGTACTGCCAGACCGCACCCATGGCCGGGATCGCGGGCATCGGGACGGCGTCCGCACCGACCTTCTGGAAGCCGGCGATGATCGGGTCGGCGGCGGCCGTGTCGGCCGCGGCGGTCAGCGCGGGGAGCACGTTGCCGGCCTTGAACAGGTCGAGCTGCACGTCCTCGGTGCCGATGTAGTTGACCAGGAAGTCGTTCGCGGCAACCTTGTTGTCGGACTCCGAGCTCACGAAGAAGCCCTTCACGCCGGCGAACGGCTGTGCCGGCGCGCCGGTCGGGCTGGGGATCGAGTCGATCGCGACGTTGATGCCGGCGTCGGTCGCGGCGCTGACGTTCCACGGCCCGGTGAGCCAGAAGGCCGCCTCGCCGTCGGTGAACTTCGTCTTCGCGATGTCGCCGTCGATGTCGGTGTTGAAGTTGCCGGCCGCGCCCTGCGCACCGAGCCAGTTGGCGAAGTCGAACCCGCCCTGGTCGCCGATCTGCAGATCGGTCGGGTCGTAGTTGCCCTCGGCGTCGGTGCCGAACACCGGTGCGCCGAACGCCGTCTGGAACGGGTACAGGTGGTACGGGTCGCCTTCGACGCCCTGCTGCACCACGAACGGGGTGGTGAGTCCGGCTGCCTGGCCCTTCGCGATCATGTCGTCGAAGCTCGTGGCGGCCTCGGGGACGAGGTCGGCGTTGCGGAGGATAGCGATGTTCTCGACCGCGTACGGGAGCATGTAGACGGTGCCCTCGTAGGTGGACGCCTGCAGTGCGACGGGCAGGTAGTCGCCGGCGGTGTCGCCGAGCTCGATCGGAGCGACGACGCCGTTGGTCGACAGCTCGCCGAGCCAGTCGTGGGCGCCCATGACGACGTCCGGACCCTTGCCGGTCGGCGCCTGCTGGATGAAGTCGTCCTTGATCTTGCCGGTCTCCTTGCCGACGAGATCGACCTTGACGCCGGTCTTGTCGGAGTATGCGTCGGCCGCTCCCTTGAGCGCGTCCACACGCTCGGAGTCGACCCAGACGGTCAGCGTGGTGCTGGCGTCCTTGTCGTCGCCGCCCGCGGTGTCGTCGCCGCTGCCTGCGCAGCCGGCGAGGATGATCGACGCGACGGCGATTCCACCGATCGCGAGCCAGCTCTTCTTGTTCACCTTCATCGGTGCCGTGCCTCTCTGGAGTACTGAGTGAGTTCGGCCGCAGTGCCGATCGCGACGGTGCGGCTGGGACTCGCGCTGCAAAATGCAAGCGCTTACATTCTTACCTCGGAGCGCCCCATATGGCAACACGGCCTCCGTATCGATATCCCGCCGTGATAAAGAAGACGGATTTGGAATCGCTTGCACGTGGCTGCGTGGCGTCAGCCGGAGACGGTCGGCCGGAACCTGCCCGGCACGCCGGGGCGCGGCATCCCGTCGGCCACTAAACTTCCCCGCATGGCAGATTCTTCGTTCGACATCGTCAGCAAGGTCGACCACCAGGAGGCGGAGAACGCCCTCAACCAGGCGCGCAAAGAGATCGAGCAGCGCTACGACTTCAAGGGCACCGGAGCCTCGGTGGAGTGGAGCGGCGAGTCGGTGCTCATCAAGGCGAGCACCGAGGAGCGCGCGAAGGCCGTCCTCGACGTCTTCCAATCGAAGCTCATCAAGCGCGGCATCTCGCTCAAGAGCCTCGAGTCCGGCGAGCCCTTCGCCAGCGGTAAGGAGTACCGCATCGTCTCGACGATCAAGGACGGCATCTCTTCGGAGAACGCGAAGAAGATCTCCAAGATCATCCGCGACGAAGGCCCGAAGGGCGTCAAGTCGCAGATCCAGGGCGACGAGCTGCGGGTGCAGTCGAAGTCCCGCGACGACCTGCAGGAGGTGCAGCGCCTGCTGAAGGCCGCCGACCTCGAGGTGGATCTGCAGTTCGTCAACTACCGGTAGCGCACTCGCCCTTCATCGCAGCCGGCCGCGCCGAGCGGTCAGGGGATATGCCAGAACTCGGTACCGAGCCCGTACATGTTCCAGATCCACCACCATTGGCCGATCAGGCACGCGGCGAGCACAGCGAGCCGCCACGGAAGGCTGCGCGGCGCGGCTACCGCACCCCACAGGGGTGACAGCGGGAAGAGGATCCGGAACACGCTGGACTGCGGGAGGAAGACCGCCAGCAGGTAGGCCAGATAGGCGGCCGCCCACAGCCGGATCTCCGGTCCGAGACGGGCCACGTGCGGGCTGAACGCCAGCAGGGCGCCGCCGGCCACGACGAGAAGTCCGAGGCCGACCAGGCCCCACACCGGGTCGAGTCCCCAGGACCGGAACCAGTAGTCCGCCGCCTGCGGCCAGCCTTCGAAGGGCACGAATCCGCCCGCGTCACCGACCCACAGCCGCCGCCAGGCGAGTTCCGTCGCGAGATAGGCGTCGTCACGCCCGGTCACCAGCCCCGCGATCACCTGCCAGGAGAAGCCGAGCAGGGTCGCGATGCCCGCGAGTGCGAGGATGTGCAGAGCCTCCCGGCGCGCGAACGGCTCCCGCGACCGGTTCAGCCATCGATGGATGCCGAACAGGCCGAGGAACAACGCGAATGCCAGCACGCCCGGCCTGGTGAACGCCATCGTGGGAATGATCGCGTACAGGGGTCCGTACTGCCGTCGCTGCACGCTGCGGATGCCGAGGAGGACCAGCAGCAGGAAGGGCGCCTCCGCATAGCCGAGCTGGAACATCGCCGCCAGCGGAGCACAGGCGAAGAACACGACAGCCCAGAGCGCCGCCGTCTCGCCGATCGCCGGCTTCAGGATGCTGCGGAGAACCAGGCAGCAGAGGTATCCGGCGACGATGGCCAGCGCCACCGCTCCGGCCGCCCATGAGCCGAGAAGCCATCCGGCCGCGCCGGCCGCCCACGGGAAGAACGGCATGAACGCCCACGCGTTCTGCGCCACCTCGCCGGCGGCCGTGAGCGGCAGCTCTGCCGGGTAGCCCTCTGACGCGATACGCAGGTAGTACTGCGCATCCCAGGCCACGACATAGGTGGCCAGATCCGCGTCCGGGCCGAACCGGGAGCCGGACGGCGACAGCCGTGCAGCGAGGAGGAAGAGTGCGGTGGTGACGAGCCGGGAGGCCAGGTAGATGCCGGCGATCCGCACCGCGGGCGTGGCCCGCCGCGAGCGCCCCTCGTCGGCGCGTCTCGTCGCCGCTCGCTCGAGGACGGACTCTGGAGCGGTGTCCGGCGTCACAGCGCGCCTCGCGCCGATCGGGTATGAGCGGCCGCGAGCCGCTCAGGACGGCGGCGTCGGTATCTCGGGCGGGTCACGCGGCGACTTCCTCGCGCCGCAGCAAGTCGTGCGTCACCGCGCGGTACTCCGTCAGCATGCGCTCCCGTCCGAGCCGCGGCCGCGCGGCGAGCGCACGGCGCCGGAAGGCGCCGCGGTTCCGCAGGACGAACTGCCACACCTCGGCGATCGTCTCAGCGTCGCGCGGAGTGACGACTCCGATCCCCTCCACCTGCGCAGCGGCATCCCCGACATTCGTCGTCACGGGCGTCGCACCGCAGGCCGCACCCTCGATGAGGCAGAGCGGCGATGCCTCCCCGAACGCGCTTGTCAGCGCGACCACATCGGCGATCTGGTAGATCGAGGGCATGTCCTGACGGATGCCGAGCGCGTGGATGTGGGCGGTACGTGGCACGCCCCGCTCCGCCGCGAGCGCACGGAACGCCGCGTTCTCCCACGACATGCCCGCCCCGCAGAGCACGTAGTGCGCGCCGGGATGCCGACGCGAGTGGACCGCGAGTGCGCGCAGGAAGAGGCCCGGGTCCTTCATGGCATCGAATCGTGCGGCGTAGGCGATCACGGGGGCGTTCGGCGGAATGCCGAGGCCCCGCCGCGTCGCTTGACGGTCCGCTCGGCCCGCGGCACGGAACCGGTCCGTGTCGATGCCGTTGGCGATGACGTAGCGACTCTCTGCGGTGACGCCGGCGTGCGCGTAGGCGCGGTCGGTGGCCTCGGCGCACGAGACCGTGGCGGTGAGCAGGCCCGTTGCCGCGGCATCCGTCAGCCACCCCAAAGCGGCACCGGAATGCCGCGGATCCGAGCGGTGCAGGCACGCAGCGACGGGGATGGCGGGCATCATCCCGCGCGACCGCAGCGCCAGCAGGATACCCAGGGGCTGCTCCTTCAGGGAGAGGATCAGGTCGGCCGAGTTCACGACCTCGGCAGCGACCCGCAACTGCTGATCCGTGAAGCTGTCCGGCCCGGCCGAGTCGCCGTCGCCGAGCCTTCCGAGGGTGCTGACACGCACACCCGCGCCCACGAGGCGGTGGTAGCGGGGATCGTCCTCCACCCGCTGCACGGTCGCCTCTCGATGCGTCCGAGAGGCGATCGCGAGCACACTGTGATGCTGATCGCCTCCGGCGTGGAGTCCGGAAACGACGTCGGAGTGCAGGATGCGGGCACCACCGGCGAAGAAGCCCTCGTACAGCGAGAGCACACGAGTAGGTCGGACCATGGCGAAGCTCCTCTGTGTCGTGAAGCGGGGTCCGCGTCGCAGAGGTCGTTCGTCACGCCTGTGCCACGCAGTCCCAGCGGTGTTGTCGATGCGCGGCGCCGACGCCGAATGCACCAATGCTCCGGCCTGGCGGGGGCGATGTCGATGAATCGCAGGTGTGCATCCGGTGAACGACCGCCGCACCGTTTCGGTGTCGGGGAGAAGGGCGCATCGTTACGCGGTGAACCACGACCGGCCGCCGGCGTCGCTGCAGATCGTCGATTACCGGCAGTGATCGCCGCTGACGGACGGGGCGGGGCGCGTCCCGCGGCGGCACTCTTGCCGAGCCCCGCCGCCGCTCACTGTTCCAGGAGCCGCTCGAGAGTCCGCATCGCCTGCTGGAAGAAGACAGCATTGGTGTGTTCGTAGTAGTGCGCGCCACCGATCGCCATCTCGAAAGCCCAGCCGCGTCCGCGTTCTTGAGCAAACTCGTCGAGCCCCGTGGCAGAGAGGAACACACTGCGCGCCGGTTCCTCGAAGAGAACCCAGGCAGGTTGCAGATCCGCTGCCGGGTCGCCGAAGGCCGGCGGCGCGACGTCCACCATCCCCGTGAGTCGACCATCGTTCACGAGGAAGTTGCCCGGCATCGGGTCACCATGGATGCGGACGGCGGCACCTCGGTGAGGACAGGCTGCAAGCGCCCGCTCCCAGACGGCAGTCGCCTTGCGCGGATCGATCAGATGGGCTGATCTCTCGATGGACTCCCGCACCCACGGGGTGTCGGCGAGTGGGGTGCCCCCGCGGCCCTCGCCGTTCCACGATCGACCTCCTGTCGGAAGCGCGTGAATCGTTCCGACGAGTTCGGCGAGGTCCCGTGCGAGACGCCGGTCCTGAGCCATCGGAAGCCGATCGAGTGAACGCCCAGGCAACCAGGTCCAGACCGACCAGATGCCCGGATACCCTTCGAACGGTTCCCCGATCCCCCGTGGCCGCGGGATCGCTACTCGAAGGTGATCGGCCAGAACGGCCGCGTACTCCTGCTCGCGGCGAACACTCTTGCGTACCGCGTCGGAGTCGCTCGGCACCAACGGCAATCGCGCGACGAGCTCCACGCCCACACGGAACGGTGCGACGACGGTGCCGGCAGACTCCACACGCTGGATCGACAACCCCGCAGATTCGGGGAACTGCGACGCGAGCGCGGACGCGAGCGCATCCACGGCGACCTCGATCTGACCGTCATGCATCACGGTGCCCATTCTGCGCCACGCGGCGTGCGCAGCCGCTTCGTCGGCACGCGGATCGTCTCAGCCAGTGGGGCGCACGATGCACGAGTCGTCGACGGAAGAGTCGGTGTGTTCAAGCAGCAGCGGCTTGTCAACAGCCGTCGCCGCGGCACCAGCACGCCGTAGTGTGACCGGATGACGTCGACGGAGAGTGGCACGCGGCCACCGAGGAGCGAGACGTCAATGTCTGACCGGGTGCGCCCCGCGGAGCGGCGCGTCGACGTCGGGGACCTCGCGTTCCGGGTGCTGTCCTCGGTCGCGCCGGCGAGCCGCGAGCCCGCGATCGTGCTCGTTCACGGGATCGGCGTATCGCACCGCTACCTCTCCCGGCTGCACAACGAGCTGGCAGCAGCGCGCCGCAGCGTCTTCTCGATCGACCTGCCGGGTTTCGGCGGACTGCCCAAGCCTCGCCGCGACGTGGGCGTGCCTCAGATGGCGCACGCGCTCGGGCGCGTCCTGGAAGGACTCGGCGTCGGGCCGGTCGTGCTCCTCGGACATTCGATGGGAACCCAGTGGGTCGTCGAGACGGCCCTCCAGCGCCCCGACCTCGTCACGACTGTCGTGGCGATGGGCCCGGTCGCTGACGACCGGTACCGGACCATGGTCGGCCAGACGCGCGCACTCGCCGTCGACACCCTGGGCGAGCCGCCGTCCGTGAACGTGATCGTGTTCACCGACTATCTGCGCTGCGGGGTCCCCTGGTATCTGACGCAGCTGCGGCACATGCTCGCCTACCGACTGGAGGAGCGCGTTCCCGACCTCGCGGTGCCCCTGCTCCTCATCAGGGGCGGTGCCGACCCCATCGCCGGGCTGGAATGGTGCCGACGGCTTCGCCGGAGCGCGCCGGCGGCCGAGCTCGCCCTCATCCCTCGCCACCGCCACGTCGCGCAGCACTCCGCCCCGAAGGCCGTCGCCTCGGCGATCCTCACGCTCGCCTCGTGAGTCGGGAGACGGCTCGGCGACACCGCCGCCCTACACTCGGGCCATGCGCTTTCTCCGGGCCGTGATGTCGGCCGTGGTCGCGACGCTGCCGGTGCTCGTCGTCCTGCTGATCCCGCCGCTCGTGCGCGGGGATGCCGGCACCGCGGCGTTCAGCGGCGTCGGCGGCACCCTGCTCAACGCGGCGTTCATCGCGGCGATCATCCTGATCCCGAGGGTGAACGGGTGGCTCGATCCCGAGGTGCCGGCCTGGACCGCGACCACCGCGATGGCGGCCGCCGCGCGGGTGTGGCGGGCGCGGATCTGGCGCGCGCTGCTCGCCGTGCTCGCGCTGCTGGCGATCTTCGCCGCCGGGCAGACGGCGGCCTACCTCCTCGGGCAGAACGCGCCCGCGCTGATCGACGGTGAGCTGATCTACAGCCGCTTCCTCGCCCAGGAGCTGCTGGTGTATGTCTTCGGCTACGTGCTCTCGCTCACGACGTACGTGCTGCTCATTCGCGTGCTTTCGCGCGGAACCCCACCGACCACCGCACCGAACAGACGATAAAAGGCCCCGGGTGCTGGGGACACCCGGGGCCTGTCGTCGTCTGCTCTCGCTACCAACCCCCCGGTCAGCGGCGCTGGACGACGGTTCGGGAAGGATTCTTGGGGAGGGCCTTCCCTGAGATGCTGGGGACATCTCCCTTAAAGGGTAACCCCGCTGTCTAGGAATGCGCTGTCCCCTCTTCGGGGGACAATTTCCGCCCGTCAGTCCGGTACGACGTACCCGCTCACCCAACGGTCCAGTGCATCGTACGCCGCCGTGCGGGCCCGGTCGCGCGAGAGGAAGACGTCGTGGATCGCGCCGCGGATGCGCGAGATCGTCACGAGTCCGCCGATGCGCGTCGCCGCGCGGGCGATGTCGTCGACGACCAGCACGGAGTCCGTCGACGTCATCGACGGGCGCCACGACAGCGGCGCGGTCGAGGCCTTCGACAGCAGCACCAGCGCGGGACAGCCGACGTCGACGCCGGCCGCCACACGGCGATGGCCCGCCATGACGGCCGACAGCCAGCCGGGGGCTGTGGGAAATCCCCGGTCGGGCCGCCAAACTGCGCGCTGCTCACCGTCCGGAAGGGTGCCGATTTCGCTTTGCGCGCGGCTGTAGAACCCGAAATCGACGGCCGGCTGCGTCCCGCGCGGGTCCAGTCGGGCCCTCATGTCGACGAGCGGCGCGAGCGCCTGACGACCGAGGGGGCCTAGCTGCAGTTCGAGCCACGGACTGTTGAGCACGAGCGCGTCTGCGCGGCCGCGATGACGGTCTGCCCACAGCGTGAGAGTGAGGCCGCCGGTCGAGTGCCCCATCAGCACGAGCCGGCGGCCGTTCCGCGCCCCCAGCCTGTCCGGTTTCAACACGCCGTGCGCCCGGCGTCCCTTTCCGGTCGCCGCCGGGTGGTGCCCCATCGCCTGGAGAGCCGCCTCGATGTCGACGTCGTAGTCCTCGAGCGAGTCGATGTAGCCCGGGGACTGCCCCTCGCGCAGACTGCGTCCGTAGCGGCGCAGGTCGAGCGCGTAGAACCGGGCGCCCCGCTGCGTCCAGAACCGCGCCAGGTCGCGCTGGAAGAAGTAGTCCGACCAGCCGTGCACGTAGAGCACGTCGACGTCGCGCAGCGGCGCGAACGGGATCGCGAGCGGGTGAGGGATGCTGCGCACCAGAGTGGCGACGAGATCGCCGTGCTCGCCGCTCACGCCGAGCGGCAGCGTCAGCTGCTCGAACGGCTCCCCGAGGATGTCGGGTGCCCACGCCGCAGTCGTCCCGGCCATGGCCTCAGCCTAGGGTGCGGTGCGCTTCGACAGGCTCAGCGACCGGGGCTGCGGCTCGCTACCGGGGCTCCGGCTCAGCGACCGGGGCTCCGGCTCAGCGACCGGGGCTCCGGCTCGCTACCGGGCGGGGCTCCGGCTCAGCGACCGGGGCTGCGGCTCGCTAGCGGGGCTCCGGCTCAGCGACCGGAGGGTTCTCACTCGCCGCGGGAGATCGTCACCATCTCATCGCGCGGCACGACCTTCACACGGGCCCGCTCATGCGGCGCTCCGAGCGCCACCTCGTGCTCGTCGAGGCGGTGCCAGCCTTCCAGGTCGGTCCACGCCACGCCGCGCGACGCCAGCAGCTCGGGGATCGACTCCTCCGACGGGTCCGCCGGCTGCCACCACGTGCCCTGGTCGTTGATGAGATGGCGGATCGTCTCCATCGCATCCGACTTCGTGTGACCGATCAGGCCCACGGGCCCCCGTTTGATCCACCCGGTCGCGTACACACCGTTGACGCGCTGGTTCGAGTCCTTGCTCAGGACCTGGCCCTCGCGGTTGGGGATGACGCCGTGGCGCTTGTCGAAGGGCACGCCCGGCAGCGGTGAGCCGAAGTAGCCGACGGCCCGGTAGAGGGCCTGGATCGGCACCTCGCGCAGCTCGCCGGTGCCGACGACACCGCCTTCCCCGTCGGGGCGCGTGCGCTCGTAGACGAGCGCGGACACCCCGCCCTCGGCATCCTTCTTCACTTCGACGGGCTTCGCGTAGAAATGCAGGTGCAGGCGGCGCGATGCCGTGCCGCCGGCGTTGTTGACCGAGTCGCGCTTGCGCCAGGACTGGAGCACGCGGTCGATGACCATGACCTGCTTGTTGCTCGCGATGGCGGCTCGCGCGGCGTCGTCGTAGTCGAAGTCCTCGTCGTAGACGACCATGTCGACATCGCGCAGCTCGCCGAGCTCACGCAGTTCGAGCGGCGTGAACTTCACGTTCGCCGGCCCGCGCCGTCCGAACACGTGCACGTCGGTCACCTGCGACGCCACCAGACCCTCGTAGACGTTGTCGGGGATCTCGGTGGGAAGCAGATCTTCGGCGTGCTTGGCCAGCATCCGCGACACATCGAGGGCCACGTTGCCGTTGCCGAGCACCGCGACGGATGCCGCATCCAGCGGCCATTCGCGCGGCACGTCGGGATGCCCGTCGAACCAGCTCACGAAGTCGGCGGCGCCGTACGAGCCGGCGGCGTCGATGCCGGGGATGTCGAGGTCGGTGTCGCGGATGGCACCGGTGGCGAAGATGACGGCGTGGTAGTGGTGCTTCAGGTCGTCGAGGGTGATGTCCTCGCCGAACCGGACGTTGCCGAAGATGCGGATGTCCCCGCGGTCCAGCACCTCGCGGAGCGCCGTGATGATGCCCTTGATGCGCGGATGGTCGGGCGCGACGCCGTAGCGCACCAGCCCGTATGGGGCGGGGAGCTGCTCGAACAGGTCGATCGACACGTCGAACTTGCGCTCGGCCTTGAGCAGGATGTCGGCGGCGTAGATGCCTGCCGGTCCTGCACCGACGATCGCCAGCCGGAGCTTGGTCATGGGGGTCCTTTCGGGAACTCGGCTCGTCGCATTCCCCGGTCGTTGAGCGAGCGAAGCGAGACGAAACGCGGGAACGTCTAACTGGAGCGGTCGGCGACGGCCTGCGCGAATCGGGTGAGCGCCTCGCGCACCGCGCCGTCCGGGAGGGGTTCGAGGGCGTCGATCGCCTGGCTCGACCAGGCGTGCGCGAGATCGCGGGTCGCCTCGGTCGCCTCATGATCGCGCAGCCGCGCGAGTGGCTCGTCGAGGATCGAGGGATCGGCGCCGTCGGCGATGCGTGCGACGCCGTCGTCGATCCTCTCGCGCAGCTCGATCGATGCGTCGTCCTTCCGCTCGCCCAGCACCAGATACGGCATGGTGGGCACGCCGGCACGCAGGTCGGTGCCCGGCACCTTGCCGGTCTCGTCGGGGTCGGCGGACAGATCGATCACGTCATCGAGAAGCTGGAACGCGACACCGGCCTTCTCGCCGAACGTCACCATCGGCTCCTCGAACTCCCTCGGCCCGTTCGAGAAGATCACGCCTGACTGCGCCGCGGCTGCGATGAGGGAGCCGGTCTTGTCGGAGAGCACGTTCAGATAGAACTCGACGCGGTCGTCGGACTCGGACGGGCCGACGGTCTCGTGCATCTGACCGAGCACGAGCCGCTCGAACGTGTCGGCCTGCAGCCGGATGGCGCGCTCGCCGTGGCGGGCCATGATCTGGCTCGCCCGCGAGAACAGCAGGTCGCCGGTCAGGATCGCAACGTTGTTGCCCCACACCGCGTGGGCGCTGGGCACGCCGCGGCGCTTGTCCGCCGCATCCATCACGTCGTCGTGGTACAGGGATCCGAGATGGGTCATCTCCAGCGCCGTCGCGGCCTGGATGACCTCGTCGGTCGCGCCGTCGCCGAGCTGCGCCGTCAGCAGCGCGAGCATCGGCCGAACGCGCTTGCCGCCCGCGTCGTAGAGATAGCGGCTGGTGGCGTCCGCTAGGGCGTCCGCCACCCGCAGTTCGCGCTCGAGCGCACTGTCGACCCGCTTCAGGCCTGCCTCGACAGTCTTGAGCAGGCTGCGCGATCGCGCTCCGGCGAAGATGCGGTCGGTCAGGCCCAGCTTGCCCGCGATATGGGAGCCTGGCGCTGTCGGTGTCACACGCCCAGCCTACCGGGGGTGCGTTTCGTCGCGGTCCAGCCGGCGTCGATCGGCACTAGGCCAGGGGTTTCCCCGCGCCGCCCGCCTTCGCCGCTGCGTCTCGAGGCTTCGTCGCCCGATGCAGCGCGACGATGCCCATGGAGAGGTTGCGGTGGGCGACCTCCGTCCAGCCGGCCTCGCGGATCCACGCCGCCAGCGTGCGCTGGTCGGGCCAGTCGCGGATCGACTCGTTGAGGTAGTCGTACGCGTCGGCGTTCGAACTCATCGTCTTCGCGACGACCGGCAGCACGCGGCCGTTGTAGAAGCGGTACAGCCCGTTGAAGACCTTCGACGGCGGCTGAGAGAACTCGCAGATCACGAGCCGCCCGCCGGGCTTCGTCACGCGCAGCAGCTCACGCAGCGCCTTCTTGGGCTCGTTGACGTTGCGCAGCCCGAACGACATCGTGACGGTGTCGAACTCGTCGTTCCCGAAGGGCAAGGCTGTCGCGTCGGCCTGCACGAACGAGAGATTCCGGATGCCGCCTCCCGGCGCGCTGCGGCCGTGCCGGCGCTCCCCCTCGGCGATCATGCCGGGCGAGAAGTCCGCAGCGACCACCTCTGCGCCGCGGCCGGCGAGCGCGACGCTCGAGGCGCCGGTGCCCGCGGCCAGATCGAGGATGCGCTGACCGCGCCGGGGGTCGACCGCCCGTGTGGTCGCAGCCCGCCAGAACCGGTCGTTGCCCATGCTCAGCACGGTGTTGGTGCGGTCGTAGCCGGCAGCGACCTGATCGAACATGCCGCTCACGCGGGACGGATCCTTGTGCAGGTCGGCCCGGTTCGGCTCGTGATCAGAGGGGTGGGATGCCACGGGTTCGAGTCTAGGCCGCGCTGCCGGGCCGGGCGGGGTCGGCGGCCGCGCCCGCGGCCGCAGCATCGGCAGCGGCGGGGAACGACACGGGCGGCGGCGGGGCGACCCCGTCGTAGGCGGCGAGTCGGGCGAGCCAGGCGTTCGGCGTCGCGTCGTCGAACGGCGCCTCCGCGGCGGCCACGCGGCGCTCGAGGTCGAGGGCGAGCGCGTCGAGCCGCTCCACCACGTCGATCGGGTAGCCGTAGGCGACCCGGTGCTCGTCCCACTCGTCGCGATCGTCGATGAACAGCCCGCGTCCGTCTATCGCCTTCACGACGTCGAGGTCCATGTCGATGCCGCGCGGCTCGCGGTTCTCCCAGTGGACGTCCCAGGCGATGTCGATGTAGATGCGCACGCGCCGCGGCGATCCGTGGACGGTCATGGCGTAGTCGCCGCTCGGCGGGAGCAGCGTGACGTTCGGGCCGTCGGCGACGAACTCGAGCCCGGGCCGCACGTTGCGCCAGCCGTCCGGCTGTCCGATCCAGTCGCCCCAGCGGTCGCTGCCGAGGTAGATGCCGTCGTTGACCCAGTGGTCGCCGCCGTCCCACTTCGTCCAGCGGAACTGCAGCGGAGCGCCCGGCGCGGGGCGCTCGGCGGGGACGGAGCTGTGCTGTGCGTCGGCGTCGGCAGTCACCCCGCGAGTCTAGGCTGGAGGGGTGACATCTGCGCATCGCCCGCCCCAGCTGGTGGTCGAGACCCGCGAGATCGAGCACGTCGACGACCTCCTGGCCTACGCCTCTCCCGACGAGCCCCTCGCGTGGCTGCGTCGGGGGGACGGCATCGTCGGCATCGGCGAGGTCGGCGGCTACCAGCGCGGACCGCACAGCGCCCCGGGGATCGACTCGGCCGCGGTGCCCAGCGCCGCCGACACCTGGCGCGGCATCGCGGCGACGGCCCAGGTCGACGACCCGCTCGGCCTGCCCGGCACGGGCCTCGTGGCGTTCGGCACTCTCGTCTTCGACCGGCGGTCGTCGGGCACCAGCCGCCTCATCGTGCCGCAGGCCGTCGTCGGGCGGCACCGCGGACGGTCGTGGATCACGCGGATCCGGCAGACCTCCACGGACCTCACCGACCCCGTGGTCGAGCCGAGGCCTTACGGACCGCACTGGTCGGGAACCCTCGGCCCCGGCACTCTCGACCCGGCGGGCTATCAGGCAGCGGTGCGGCAGGCGGTCGACGCCATCGTCGCCGGTGAGCTCGAGAAGGTCGTGCTGGCGCGCGACCTGGTCGGCACCGTGCCGGCGGGCGCCGATCTGCGCCGCCTCGTCCGCGCCCTGTCGCACGACTACCCCGACACGTGGACGTTCGCCGTGGACGGTCTCATCGGGGCGAGTCCCGAGACCCTCGTCACCGCCTCACGCGGCGTCGTGACGGCCCGCGTGCTCGCAGGGACGATCCCGCGAGGAACCGACGCGCACGACGACGCCGGAGCATCCAGCTCCCTCGCCCACAGCTCCAAGGACCTCGAAGAGCACCGCTTCGCCGTGCAGAGCGTGCTCGAGACCCTCCGGCCGCACGTCAGCCATCTGCGCGCCGACCCCGAGCCCTTCACGCTCAAGCTGCCGAATCTCTGGCATCTCGCAACCGATGTCGCCGGCGACCTCGCCGACCACGCGTCGGCGCTCGATCTCGTGGCCGCGCTGCACCCGACCGCGGCCGTGGCGGGCACGCCGCGGGATGCCGCGCTCGACCTGATCCAGCGACTCGAGCCGTTCGATCGCGGCCGCTATGCCGGGCCGGTCGGCTGGATCGACGGCGAGGGCAACGGCGAATGGGCGATCGCGCTGCGGTGCGCGCAGATCGGCGCGGAGCCGGCGCGCCGTTTCGCCGCCTACAGCGACACGATCCCCGTCGTGGCGCACGCCGGCGCCGGCATCGTCGCGCAGAGCAACCCCGAGGCGGAGCTGCTCGAGACGCGCGTGAAGTTCCGTCCCATCGTGGATGCGCTGGCGTGAGCGCACCCGCTTCGCTGCCGACCCGCGGGAACGCGGTGCTGACGAATCTGCGCCTCGTCGACGGCGTCACGCCGGAGCCGCAGGACGGCCTCGCGCTGGTGATCGAGGACGGTCTGATCGCGGACGTAGCGGCCGCGGCATTCGTCCCCGCCTCCGTCGCGTCCGTCGACATGGGCGGCGCCTTCGTGATGCCCGGCCTCGTCAACATGCACAACCACTTCTCGCTCTCGCTGCCCGGGCCGGGCGGCGACGCGGTGAGTGCGCTGGGGCCGCACGATCTGGCGCTGTACATGGCGGATGCCGCGCGGCGGACGCTGCTCGCGGGCGTGACGACGGTGCGCAGCGTGGCCGAGAAGGCCGGAGCGGACTTCGCGCTGCGGCGGGCGATCGAGGCCGGACAGGTGCCCGGACCGCGGATCCGCACGGCAGGCCGCGCGCTGTGCTGCACCGGCGGCCACGGCCACGACACCGACGACACGATCGAGTGCGACGGAGCCGACGCGTTCGCGCGCGGCGTGCGCAGCCAGGTCGCGCTGGGCGCCGACCTCATCAAGCTGATGATCTCGGGCGGCATCGCCGGCGAGCACGAGCAGATCTCGACGGCCCAGCTGACCCGCGACGAGATGAGCGCCGCCATCACGACGGCGCACGCTTGGGGCCGAAAGGTCACCGCCCATGCCGGTCCGTCGGCGGTCATCGCGGAGGCCGTCGCGCTCGGCCTCGACTGCGTCGAACACGGCTATGCGCTCACCCCGGAGGTCGCGCGGCTCATGGCTGAGCACGGCACAGCACTCGTGCCGACGCTGGTGGTGACGCGGGCGCAGGCGTTCTTCGACGACCTGGGCGTGCCGCCATGGATGCAGCAGCGCTCGCTCGGGGCCGCCGAGCGGCACCTGGAGTCGTTCCGTCACGCCCTCGACGCGGGCGTCGAGGTGCTGCTGGGCAGCGACATGCCGCCCTACTGGGCGTTCGAGGGCACCAGCGCCATCGTGCGCGAGCTCGAGCACATGCAGGCCGGCGGTCTCTCGGCCACGGAGGTCATCCGTGCTGCGACGGCAGGGCCGGCGCGCTGGCTGGGCGACGAGGAGCGGTACGGGATGCTGCGCCCCGGCCTCTCCGCCGACCTCATCGCAATGCGAGAAGACCCCACGGCGAGCGTCGGGGCGCTCCGCACGCTCGACTTCGTCATGGCCTCGGGCGTGATAGTCCGCGATGACCGCGACGGTCGCAGCGCGTAGCCGAGCCCCGGGACTAGCGGGCTGCGCTCACCGGCGCTGCCAGCAGCTCGCGCAGCGGGTCGAGTCCCATCGGCCCGAGGGCGAGCGCGTCGCGATGGAAGGCGCGGAGTGAGAAGTCGGCACCCTCGGCGGCTTCGCGCGCGGCCCGCGCTTCCAGCCAGAGGCGCGCCCCGATCTTGAACGCGAGGGCCTGGCCCGGCCAGCCCAGGTACCGGTCGACCTCGAAACCGGCGAGAGAGGGCTCGACCAGCGCGAAGTCGACGAGCATGCGGCGGGCGAGCTCCGGCGTCCACTCCCCCTCGCTCACCAGGGTGTTCGCGGGGATGGCACGACCGGTGTGCAGTCCGATGTCGGCGACGATGCGCACCGACCGCCAGATCTGTCCGAGGAGCAGCCCGAGGCGCTCGGCGGTGTCGCGGATGAGACCGAGCTCGTCGGCGAGCTGCTCGGCGTAGTGCGCCCATCCCTCGGCATAGCCGTGGATGTGGCACAGGTGCCGCTGCCAGGGGTGCAGCTGCGGATAGGCGGCGGTGAGCGCGAACTGGAGATGATGGCCGGGGACGCCCTCGTGGTGGACGCTCGTCACCTCCTGCCAGGTGGCCGCGACCGGAACGCCGCTCGGAATCGTCCACACCACCCGCCCGGGCGTCGATCCGTCCGGCGCGCCGGGCGTGTAGTAGACCACGCCCGATGCCGCCTCCGACACGAGGCACTCCACATTGCCCACCGACGCGGGCAGGTCGAAGGCCGGCTCCACGGCGTCGATGGTCTCGGCGACGCGCGTGGTCAGCCATGTGCGGATCGCGTCGACACCGTCCAGCCGGTACCGCGGGTCGGCATCGAGAACGGATGCCGCGGACCGCACCGGGTCGTCCCCCGTGCCGCCGAGCTCGCGCGCGAGGGCACGCGCCTCGCCGGTCAGGCGCTCCAGCTCCGCCCAGCCGAACGCGTAGGTCTCGCCGACGTCGATGCGGGCTCCGAGCATGCCGGCGGACAGGTCCGCGTAGACATCCTCGCCGACGCCGTCGGCCGCCGGCGCCACCGGGCGCAGCTCGACGCGCAGCACGTCGACGAGCTCGGCGAGCGCGGTCGCAGTCTCATCGGCCGCCGCCCGCACGCGGGCCGCGTCCGTCGCGCTGGCGCCGTCGGCGAGCGGAACGGATCCGAACCAGTCCGACGCGATCCAGCCGTCGATCTGACCGGCGAGCGTGTCCAGCTGACGGACGGGCGCGACGCCGGTGCCCGTGAAGCGATCGGCGTGGTCGCGCGACCAGCGCAGGGCCCGTTCGTATTCGCGGACCGCGGCCGGCGCCGCCTCCAGACCCTCGAGGAGCGCCCGGCCGGCGGCATCCGGAGTCACCGTCAGTCCCTCGAATGAGGAGCGCACCAGGTGCACCGGCGTCGCGAGGCCGGCGACCAGGCGCGGCGTGAAGCCCGTGTCGAACAGCGTCCGCTCGCGCTCGAGCCGCTCCCCCAGCGCGGCGCGCAGGGTCTCGTCGCCGGGACCGGCCGATCGCAGCGCCGCGAGCGTCTCGCCCTGCAGCTCGTACTTGCGCACCAGCCATTCGGGTGAGAGGTCGGGCAGCGGCGGGCCCGCGGTGCCGATCGCCATCGCGGCGTCGGGCTCGTGGGCGGCGAGTTCACGGACGTAGGCGTCGGCGGCGAGGCGGACCGGATCGGGAGTGCTCACCCGCTCCACCCTAGGCGCGACGATCCCGGGGCGGCCGTCCCGGGATCGTCCCGGCATCACACCGAGCGCTGGTAGGCGCGGATCGACCGGACCGCCCAGAGGAAGGCGAGCGCAGCGAGCACCGCCAGTCCTCCCGCCTGCCACCAGCCCGCGGCCGGATATTCGCCGGTGAGACCGCCGCGGCCGAGCTCCACGGCCCAGTTCATGGGGTTCCAGCGCGCGACGTCCTGCACCCACACCGGCATGAGGTCGGCGGGCATCATCGTCGTCGACAGGAACGTCGCCGGCAGCACGATGAGCTGCGACAGGCTGATCAGCGCGATCTGACTGCGCGAGATCAGGGCCACGGCCGTCGAGGCGCAGCAGAAGATCGTCGCCAGCAGGGTCGCGACGCCGAGCGTGATCAGCATGCCGCCGAGGCCGCCTGAGTATCGGGCGCCGGCGAGCCAGCCGATGCCGAGGACCACCAGCGACTGCGCGAGGTTGATGATCAGCTGCTGGGCGAGCTGGCCGCTGATGATGGCCGACCGGTGCACCGGCGACGTCAGGTATTGGTCCATGACGCCGGAGCCGATGTCGTCGATGTAGCCCGTTCCCGCCCACGCGCCGGAGTAGAGCACCGTCATCATGAGGATGCCCGGCACCAGGTAGTCGATGTATCCCCCGGCTCCCGTGGCAGCGCTGAACTGGGGCAGGTCGCCGAGCGTCGAGAACACGGCGCCGAACAGCACGATCCAGATGACCGGCTGGATGAGCGACATCACCGGCCCCCACGCCTGGCGCAGCGACGAGATGAGCCAGCGGCGCAGCACCTGTGCGGCCTGCGTGAACCACCCGGCACGACCGACACGGGTGTGGCGGGCCTCGTGGTGGGTGAGAGCGAGTGCGGTGCTCATGCGGCGACTCCCGTCGTGTCGGCGTCCGTGCGGGACGCGGTGTTCCCGCTGGTGGTCGGGTCGAACGTGTGGCCGACGAAGTGGAGGTACACGTCGTCGAGGGTGGGATGGGATGCCGCGACCTGCCCGTAGCGGATGCCCGCGGCATCCAGAGCCACGATGACGGCCCCGACAGCTGCAGAGGCATCGTCGGTGCGGGCGGCGAGCACACCGTCGACACCGCTCGCCTCGATCACGACGTCGCGGAGGCTCGGCACGCGCCCGATCGCGGCGCGCACGGCGGCGGGGTCGGGTTCGACCAGCGAGACGCGCACCGAGTCGCCGTGCAGCGCGGCCTTGAGCTCGGCGGGTGTGCCCTGCACGACCGCCCGGCCCCGATTGACCAGGAGCAGGTCGTCGGCCAGGCGGTCGGCCTCCTCCATGTAGTGGGTCGTCAGTACGACGGTGAGCGGCTGCCGGCCCTCGCGGGCTGCCGGCTCCTGCCCCGCGAGCCGCCGGATCTCGGCCCACATCGTGGCGCGAGCCTCCGGGTCGAGGCCCGTCGTGGGCTCGTCGAGGAAAAGCACGCGCGGACGGTGCACCAGCGCCGCAGCCACGTCGAGCCGGCGGCGCATGCCGCCCGAGAACGCGCCGACGGGGCGGCGGGATGCCTCGGCCAGGCCGAACTCGTCGAGCAGGCGCACGGCCCAGGCGCGGGCATCGCGCGGCGACACGCCGCGCAGCCGGCCGGCGATCTCGAGGTTCTCACGCGCGGTCAGCACGGGGTCGGTGCTCGAGCCCTGCGAGACGTAGCCGATCGCGGCGCGTACGGCGGCGGGGTCGGTCGACACGTCGTGGCCGGAAACGGACGCCGTGCCGCTCGTCGGGCGTGACAGCGTCGTGAGGATCTTTGTCGTGGTGGACTTGCCGGCGCCGTTCGGACCGAGAAGGCCGAAGACGCGTCCGGCGCCGACCGAGAATCCGAGACCATCCAGCGCGCGGACAGCGGGTCTGCGGCCGCGGCCCGGATAGACCTTGACGAGATCGCGGGCGACGATGGCGGTGCCGCGGTCGGTGGAGTTTTCAGGCATGGCGAAGCATCCCTTCCTTTGAATGTGGTTGCGGCTTCCCGGTCGTTGAGCGAGCGAGGAACGAGCGAGA
>NZ_JAMXMB010000039.1 GCF_024055635.1 Microbacterium yannicii | reverse complement strand
CGACCGGCGGGCTTGTCGGAGGTGAAGAGCATGCGGGCGAGCACGAGCATCATGAGGGCGAAGCCCGCCACGAAGGCGACCGGCGCCCACCACCAGCCGACCGTGAACACCAGCACCGCGATGACGGCGAAGGTGACCAGCCAGATCGCGGCGGTGTACACGCCGAAGCGCGCGGCGGTCTCGGGCTCGCGCTCGAACCGGTTGGGCGGCTCGTTCCGCAGCGCCTCGCGGGTCCAGGCCTTGTGGCGGTTCGTCTGGGTCGCGCCGAGGAACGAGAAGAGGACGATCGAGGCGATCACTCCCAGCGCCGCGAACACGACGCCCCAGACGGGCATCGTGCCGAACGCGACGAGAGCCGCGAAGCCGAGCCCGTAGGCACCCAGCAGCGTCGCGAGGAAATACCCGGCAGCCCGGTTCTGCGGCAGCGGGTGATTCGTCGTGGTCTCTTGGGAGAGCGAGTCGCCGACCAGGAGCGCGATCCCCGTCGACGCGAGGCCGAACAGCGCGATCTGCGGACCGAGTGACAGCGGCAGCACCCCCGTCGCACCCAGGATCCCGAGCGTGATCCCGACCACCGCAGCGATCGACCACACCACGGCCCGCACGACGAACCCCGGCTTGGGACGCACGTGATGGCGCAGGACGAGCGACGCGTAGTCGTCGGCTCCGCGCTGCGGTGCGGCATCGGGCGTCTCATCGAGCAGGGCGCGCACGTCGCCGAGCTCGGCGATCGCCTGGCGCGCGGCATCGTCCGGCGTGGCGCCGGCTGCCGCGAGCTCGTCCGCGCGCGCCATCAGGTTCGCGCGCATCTCCTCCTTCAGGTCCTGGGCGTCGGGTGTCATCTCGATGCCCTGGAAGGCTTCGTCGAGGAGACGGTGGATGTCGGGGTTCATTGCTGGCTCTCCTTCACGTCGAGCAGGGCGTCTATGATGCGCCGGGTCGCGGTCCATGCCGCGACGTTGCCGCGGAACACGGCTCGGCCGGCGTCGGTGATGCGGTAGTACTTGCGGCGGCCGCCCTGGGATTCGTCGCCCCAGTAGGACTCGACCAGGCCGTCCTTCTCGAGGCGGCGGTACGTGGCGTACAGCGTGGCCTCTTTGATCTCGTGCTGACCGCCGGTCGCGTCGCGGATGGCCTTGTAGATCTCGAAGCCGTACGCGTCGCCGCGCCGGAGCACCCCGAGCACGATCGTGTCGGTATGACCGCGCAGCAGGTCGGCCGCGAACGCGTCGTCTTGTGTCATGTCCAGTACTGTATCACATCAAGTACCTGTGACCATGGAATACTTGACCAGGCCGATATCACCCCGACGCGAGTGCGATTGAGAGGGAGCGGCCCGAGGTCAGCTCGCGGTGAGCCTCTTCTTCTCGGCCTCGACGTCGAAGGTCGCGGCGGGCCAGTGCGGGTCGATCTCTTCGAGCGCCTCCAGCAGCAGGTGCTGCACCGCGAGGCGTGCGTACCACTTGCGGTCGGCAGGAACGACGTGCCACGGAGCGTGCTCGGTCGAGGTGCGCTCGAAGACCGTCTGATACGCCGCCATGTACGACGGCCAGAGCTCCCGCTCGTCGACATCGCCCGGGTTGTACTTCCAGTGCTTGTCGGGGCGCTCGAGCCGTTCCATGAGCCGCGACTTCTGCTCGTCGGGCGAGATGTGCAGCATCACTTTTACCACCCGCGTGCCGGTCTTGGTGAGGCGCTTCTCGAAGTCGTTGATCGCGGTGTAGCGACGCTCGATCTCCTCCGCCGGCGCGAGCTGGCGCACCCGGCCGATGAGGACATCCTCGTAGTGCGAGCGGTCGAACACGCCGATCAGGCCCGACGCCGGCAGACGCTGTTCCACCCGCCACAGGAAGTCGTGTTCGAGCTCCTCGGGCGTCGGCTTCTTGAAGGCCGAGAGCACGACGCCCTGCGGGTCGACCGAGCCGACCACGTGCCGGATGATGCCGCCCTTGCCCGCGGAATCCATCGCCTGCAGCACCAGCAGGACGGCGGCATCCGTCGCATCGACACGGCTGCGCGCGAACAGCCGCTCCTGATACTCGTCGAGCTCCCGGGCGCCGGCCTTCAGGTCCTCGGCGGCGTGCACCTTGTCCTTCGCATACCCGGGCGTCGAACGGGTGTCGACGTCGGCGAGCACGAAGCCCTCGCCGACACGGAGGAGATCGGCGACGTCGCCGCTCCAGTGCTTCTGACTCGAGGCGATCATGGAGCCATCATGGCGGATGCCGCGGCTCAGCGTCCCAGCGGCACTTCGATGAGCTGTCGGCCCTCGATCGGCGAGGTGAGCGCCTGGTCGAGTGCGGAGCGCGTCGTGACCCGGAGGTACTCCCAGCCGTAGGCGAGAGCCAGCTGCTCGAGGTGCACCGTGTGCGGCGTGTAGAGCACCCGATCCATCACGTCCGAGCCGGCCACGGCTGCCACTTCCAGCCCGTCGAAGATCGTGCCGCCGCCGTCGTTGCCGACCACCAGCTGCAGCCGCGGCTCCTGCTCGTGCGGAGGCAGCAGCAGGGCGCCGACGTCATGCAGCACGGCGAGGTCGCCGAGGATCACGCGCGTGACGCCCGGGCTGCCGGCCGTCTGGCTCGCCAGCGCGATGCCGGTGGCCGTGGCGACCGTGCCGTCGATGCCCGCGAGCCCGCGGTTGGCGTGCACCGGCACCTTCTTACCGGGCAGCACCTCATCGGCCACGCGCACCAGCCGCGATGAGCCGAACACGAGTCGGTCGTGAGGCCACGTGGCCCGCCAGACGGCGTCGACCAGCGCTGCGCGATCGATCGGCGCGCGGATGACCTCGAGCTCGGCGGCGATGGCGCCCAGCCGCTCACCCGGTACAGCAGACGAGAGACCGTCGGCGTCGGGGGCGGGCGGGGTGAGATCGACGGATGCCGCGCGCGACGCCTGCAGCCACTCCCCGAGCCAGTCGCGGTCGGGGTCGCCGGTCGCGACGGCGATGCGGTCGGCCGCGAACGTCGCGCCGTTGAGGTTGAGGGGCTCGCCGGGGCCGCGCACGGCCACGACCTCGATATCGGCATCCGCCAGCAACCTCGCGGTCTCGCGGCTGAGGGTCGGATGCCCGAGCACGACGACGCGCTCGACGCGCCCGCCGAGCTCGGGGTCGCGCAGCAGCTCACGGTACCCGTGCACGAGCTGGCGTCCGTAACGGGCACCGCTGACGATCTCGGCGATGAGCGGCCACCCGCCCACGTGCGCGAGCTCCTCGGCATCGGGGCCGGCGTCGGCGCCCGCGAGCACGATCGTGCGTGGTCCTCGTTCGAGGACGAGCGGCGCATCCTCCGGCTCGGTCGGGACGTCGGACTCGCCGATGCCGCCGCCGCCCTGGTACAGCGCGCCGGATGCCTCGTCCTCGACCTCGGCGTCGACGGGCGGCCCGTCGGGGTCGTCGTCGACGGCGGTCTCGAGCTCCGACGCGGGCACGCCCATCCAGGCGGGGAGCGCTCCGGCCAACGGCTCGCGGTACGGCAGGTTCAGGTGCACGGGGCCCGGCGCCCGCGTGCCGGCACCCAGCGCGGCGGCGACGGCCTCGTCGGCCAGCGCCCGCAGCATCACGCTCTGCTCGTGCGTGCCGTCGGGATCGACCGCCTCCGGCACGGGCACATCGGCTTCGAGCCGCACGGTCGGCGCGAACATCCCCGGCTGACGGGTGGTCTGGTTGGCGCCGACGCCGCGCAGCTCCGGCGGCCGATCGGCCGTGAGCAGCAGCAGCGGCACGCCGGCGTGGTGGGCTTCGAGCGCGGCCGGCAGCAGGTTGGCGACCGCGGTGCCCGACGTGCAGATCACGGCCGCCGGCATCCGTGTCTCGCGTCCGATGCCGAGCGCCGTGAAGCCGGCGACCCGCTCGTCGATGCGGACGTGCAGGCGGATCGCGCCACGGCGCTCGAGCTCGGCGGCGACCAGCGCGAGTGCCTGCGACCGCGAGCCGGGGCTCAGCACGATGTGGCGGACCCCGAGTTCCACGAGCCGGCACAGCAGCGCCGCCGCGGCATCGCTCGCGGGCGCGGAGTCGAGAGCGCCGTCGTCGGCGCGCGTCCCGCTCACGTCAGCCGATGGCCCCGCGCTGACCGCGGGCGTCGTCGTCGCCCTCGGCGGGCCGGGTCGGCGGCTTCGACTGCGGCGGGGTGCCAGGCGCGGTCGTCCCTCCGGCGGCGGCAGGAGCGATTCCGCCCGGCGCGGCTGTGTCGTCGGATGCCGCCGGTGTGCCCGGCGGGTTCCACCGGGGATCGTCGCTCTCGGAGTCGAGCTGTGCGAGCTCCTCCTCCAGGCGGCGGATGCGCTCGTCCTGGTCGCTGATGCTGCCGATGCGGCCGAGGAATTCGGGATCGTCGTCCGGCGCACGACGGGCGGCGACGGTCGAGGCGCGCATGCGTCCGACGATGAGCCAGAGGATGCCGCCGAGCACGGGCAGGAGGATCACGATGAGGATCCACACCGGCTTGCTCACCCCGCGGTGCCGGTTCGGGGGCTGGACCGCGCAATCGACGATGGTGAAGACCCAGAACGCGGTCGCCACCAGGGCCAGAATCAACAGCACCCGAGGCATCTTCCCATCCTAGGCGGGCGGGGCCCGGTGTGGGCGGCCGGCATTGCTCCGTGACGCAACCGTCGCCGAAAACCCGCGTGCGCCGCGAACGTAGGATGGACGGGTGAAAGCGCGCTCGGCCATCGTCTACTCGGTGCTGCGGCTGCTGGCATTCCTCGTGCCGTTCGGCATCCTCATGCTGTTCCCGATCATGCAGGAGTACTACTGGCTCGCGGCCATCTTCGCCGCACTCATCGGCCTCAGCCTGTCGGTGCTCTTCCTGCGCAAGCCGCTGGCCGACGCGACCTCAGGCCTCGCCGAGCGCCGCGAGCGGTCGCGGTCCGTGGCTACGGACGAGCAGGCGGAGGATGCCGCGGCCGACGCCGTCGCCCCTCCCCCGGCGCCCGACGCCGACAAGCCCGACACGGCCGCCTGATCAGCGACTCCGCGCCGCCAGCTCCTGGAAGACCTGGAGCGAGCTGTTCGGCACCCGCTCCAGCCCCTGGTCGGCGCCGCGGACGAGGTCGATCAGACCGAACTCCCGGAACCATTCGTCGGGCTGCTTCTGGTCGTAGCGGTACAGCCAGTCCACGAGCGTGAAGAACGGGAACCACGTGAAACCCACGATGTCGTGGCCTTCGGAGCGCAGGGCGGCCAGCTCCTCCGCCGAGTCGCGCAGCCACTCCTCCTTCTCTCCGGGGGTGCCGACGAGCGACGACTCGGTGATCGCGAGCGGCCCGCCGTACCGGGCGGAGTAGAGCTGCACGAGATCCCGCAGGCCTGCGGCATCCGCTCGCTGAGGGGTCATCACGCCGTCCTCGATGCGAGCCGTCGTGAAGCGCGGGTAGTAGTTGATGCCGATGACGTCGGGCGTCACAGCGTTGTCGCGGAACCACTGGAGTTCGGCGGCCGAGACGCCGTGGGATGCCAGCCAGACGCCGAGCACCGAGTCGGACTCCACGCGGCCGGTGATCAGATCGAGCGCGACGAACCTGCGCTCCTCCAGGAACTCGCGCGACACCGGCGACGTCTCGCCCTCGTAACGGAAGCCGGCGTCGACGTGCACGAAGACGGCATCGGGGTGCACGCGTGCGATCTCCTGCTGCGTGCACACCATCCCCCGCGCCAACTGCATCGTCACCTTGACGAAGCCGTCATGGCCGACGAGATAGGGCGGCCACGCGCCGTTCTCACCACACCACTCCGCGTTCACCACGGGTTCGTTGAGCGGCGTGAAGTCGGACCAGACGTCGCGATAGCGCTCGGCGACGGCCCGCGCGTACGCCGCGACCCGCTTCGGGTAGTCAGCGTTGAGGAACGAATTCTCGAGCCACAGCGGCGTTCCGTAGTGCATCAGGTCGACGATGCAGCGCAGACCCAGTTGCTCCATCTTCGCGGCCACCCGGTCGATCCACGACCAGTCGAACACGCCCGGCTCAGGCTCCACGAGGTACCAGGGGATCCCCCAGCGGAGGAACTCTGCGCCGCTCTGCGCGACGAGCTCGAGATCTTCCTCCCAGCGCGCATAGTGCTGAGTCAGCTCGTACTCGTCGAGCTTGCGATGCCCGATCCGCTCCTGCGGGATGAAGGTGTCCTCGATCCCTACGCCGTAGCGGAGTCGGCCGTCGCGATACCAGGGGGCGCCGGTCATTCGGCATCCTTTCTCAGGGGTCGTGCCCGCGTGATCACGGGACAGCTCATTTCAGTCCCGTCGTGGCGATGCCCGCGACGAAGCTCTTCTGGATGAGGAGGAAGAACACGATCACGGGCAGCAGCGCGAGCAGAGAGCCGGCCATCAGGAGTCCGTACTCCACGACATGCTGTCCCATGAACAGGGCAAGCCCGGCCGGAAGCGTCGAGGTCTGCACCTCCGACGACATGACCAGCGGCCAGAGCAGATCGTTCCAGTTGTACTGGAAGTGGAACAGACCCAGTGTGAGCAGCGCAGGCTTGGCGAGCGGCATGATGATTCCCGAATAGATGCGCCACTCCGACGCCCCGTCAACGCGCGCAGCCTCTTCCAGATCCTTCGGAAGGGACAGGAAGAACTGCGTCAGGAAGAAGATGCCGAACGCGTTGGTCATCCTCGGGATGATGAGACCCGGCAGCGTGTTCGTCAGCCCCATCCCGTTGAGCATGTCGTAGAGGGGGATGAGCGTCACCTGGAACGGCAGCATGAGCAGGAGCAGGATGCCGACGAAGACGACGCCCCGCCCTTTGAACGGGAGCCGCGCCAGGGCGTAGGCGGCCATCGAGTCGAAGAGCAGCGAGATGACCGTGACGCCGCCCGCGAAGATGATCGTGTTGATGTAGAGCCGGGCGAACGGGATGCGGTTCCACACGTCGATGAAGTGGTCCAGCGTCAGCTCCCGCGGCCACAGCGTGGGCGGGTAGCTGACGATGTCTGCCTCCGGTTTGAACGCGGTGAACACCATCCAGATGATCGGCAGCAGCATGAGCAGCCCGATGATCGTGGACACGATCGCGAGCAGCCAGCTCGTGCTGCGCTGCAGGCGCGCGGCGCGCCCGCGTGCAGGGCGACGCGCCGCCGCGGCGCGATCATCCTCGACGGTGGGGAGAGCTGTCACAGCCATCAGTAGGTCACCTGCTTCCGGCGAAGGTAGCCGAACTGGATCATCGACAGGATGAACACGAATATCAGCAGGACGAATGAGATCGCCGACGCGTAGCCGAAGCGGAGCTCCTGGAAGCCCTCGCGGTAGATGAGCATCACGAGGGTCTCCGTGCGGAAGAACGGCCCGCCCCGGGTCATCACGTAGATCTGATCGAAGGCCTGCAGCGTCGCGATCAGCGCCAGCACCATCACGAGAAGCGTCTGGTTCGACAGGAGTGGCAGCGTGATGCTGCGGAACCGCTGCCAGGGCCCCGCGCCGTCGAGACGGGCGGCCTCGTACATGTCCACCGGAATGGACTGCAGTCCAGCCAGGTAGATCACCATGTAGAAGCCGACGTTCTTCCACACGCCCACGAGCATGACCGCACCCATGGCGTAGCGCGGATCGCTGAGCCATCCCTGCTCCGGCACGATGCCGACGAAGCCGAGCCAGTAGGACAGCAGACCGATGTTGGGGTCCAGGAGGAACGCCCACGCGATCGCGATGATGCCGAGCGACACGATGAAGGGCAGAAAGATGGCCGTGCGTGCGAATGCCCGACCGCGGAACGCCTGGTTCAGCATGATGGCGAAGAGAAGAGCGAGGATCACGGTCACCGGAGTGACCACCAGCGCGTACACCACCGTGTTGGTGAACGCGTTCCAGAAGGGCGCCGATTGGAACAGCTCGACGTAGTTCGACAGGCCGACGAACTCGGCTGCACGGATGAGGTTGTAGTCCGTGAACGACAGGTACACGGCCTGGATCATCGGGTACAGCGTGAACGCGACCAGGATGATGAGCGACGGTGCCAGGAACAGCCAAGCGGTGAGGGCGCGGCGTCCGCCCGCCCGCAGGCGGCGACGAGGGGCCGCGGAGCTCGTTCCGGTCGCGGGGGGTACGGCGATCGTGGTGGTCATGAAGAGCCTTCCCGTGAGGGGCGGGTGGCGCGACGCGCACCACCCGCCTCACATACGGTCACTTGTCGAGCTCGGCCTGAGCCTCTTCGGACGCCTGTGTGAAGATCTCCTCGACCGTCCCCTCTCCATTGAGCGCCCGCTGGAGGGCAGGTGTGAACACCGTCTCCAGAATCGGCCCGCCTGCCGCCACACCGGGCATGAGCACGCGCGCGCTGTCGGCGACGTCGGGAGCGCCGAAGATGGCCGGATACGGGCTCTCGGTGATCTGGTCGGAGACGTCCGCCCGCGTGGGCGGGAAGCCGGACCCGTTGGCCCACGTGATCTGGCCGTCCGGCGAGTTCCAGTACGCGAAGAACTTGTAAGCCGCCTCCTTGACCTCGTCGCTCGCGTTCGACGGGATACCCATCGACACGACGTCGGCAAGCACCGCGTCATCGACGGGCCCCCCGAACGGCTTCGCCAAGCCGTAGTTGATGTCCGCCTCGTCGAAGCCGGTCGTCATCCACGGCCCGACGATCTCGATGGCCGCCTTCTCCGTCTGGAAGAGCTTGTCGGCGTCGGCGCCGGAGAGCCCCACAGGCGCTGCCTTCTGCTCGGTGACCAGGTCGACCCAGAACTCGAGTGCCTCGATCGACGCGGGGTCGCCGAGCATCGACGTCGTGCCATCTTCCGACACGATGCCACCGCCTGTCCCCCACAGCAGCGAGGGGAAGATCGGCACAGTCTCGTGATCGGCGAGGGCGATCGCGTATACGTCGGGCTTGCCGTCGCCGTTGTCATCTGTCGACAGCTGCGGCACCATCGCGGCGAACTCGTCCCACGTCGTGGGCGGCGCTTCGGGATCGAGTCCCGCCGCGGTGAAGAGGTCCTTGTTGTAGTACATCATCATGGTGGCGTAGTTGACCGGTACGCCGTAGTTCGCTCCGTCGAACATCGACGCCTCGACGGCGGCCGGGGTCAGCGCGGCGGCGTCGTTGGCCTCATCGTCGTAGTAGTCATCGACGGGCATGAACATGCCTTCATCGGCGAATTGCGGGATACGGGAAGCCGACATCGCGATGATGTCGGGACCGTTGTTGCCCGCGACCGACGTGAGCACCTTCTGGTACAGCGTGTCCCAGGGCATGATGTTCGTCTTGACTTCGATCTCATCCTGGGAGTCGTTGAAGTCGTCGACGACCTGCTGAAGCGCGGGCCCGTCCGGGCCTGTGAAACCGTTCCAGAAGCTCAGGACGATCTTTCCGTCGGTGGTGGTGTCGTCGGCGCTGCCGGACCCCTGGCCGGCGCAGCCGGCGAGCGTCAGCGTCGAGATGGCGATGATTGCCGTCGTCGCCGTCACGACGCGGAGGTGACCGCGGCGGGCGCTGCGGAGTGGTTGCTGTGCGTTCATCGATCTTTCTCCTTCGAGTGCCGTTCAACGTTGAACGATGGGATCGAATACTGTTATACATGACCGGTAATCGTTGAACAAGACAGGCGACTCGTGAGAGTGTGAGCGACGCCGGATCGCAGGAAGGGGTGGAGGCGATGACGCGGACGACGCTCAAAGACGTGGCGGCGCGGGTCGGCGTCTCCGCCAAGACGGTGTCGAACGTCGTGAACGGCACGGGGTGGGTCACCGATGAGTTGGCCGCTCGGGTACGGGAGGCCATCAGCGAACTGGGCTATCGGCCGAACGTCGCCGCTCGGCAACTGCGCAGCGGAAGAAGCCGCATGATCGCTCTCGCCCTCCCCGAGCTCAGCCAGCCCTACTTCGCCGAACTCGCCTCGGAACTCGTGCGCGCCGCCCAAGAGCGGTCGATCACGGTCCTCGTGCATCAGACCGACGGTCGCGCCGACATCGAGCGCCGCATCAGCGACGGCATCGACGCTCCGGTCATGGACGGGCTGATCATGAGCCCCCTGGCCCTGGGTGCCAAGGATCTGGACACACGCATCGACCCCACTCCCCTGGTGCTGCTGGGTGAGCACATCGGCGACGGCGGCTTCGCACACGTCACCGTCGACAACACCGCGGCGGCCGCGACGGCGACGGAGCATCTGCTGTCGCTCGGCTGCCGGCGGATCGCCGCGATCGGAGCCCAGACCACCGGTCCGAACGAGACCGCCGTACTCCGCCTGGCGGGCTACCGCATGGCCCTGGAGGCCGCGGGCATCGAGTATGACGACCGCCTGGTGTTCGAGGTCGACGAATTCCATCGTGCCGATGGGGCCGCGGCGGCCCGCCGCATCCTGGAATCCGGCGCGGAGCCCGACGCCGTCTTCGCCTTCAACGACCTCCTCGCCCTCGGCGCGATGCACGTCCTCATCACGGGCGGCGTACGGGTGCCCGACGACATCGCGGTGATCGGCTTCGACGACATCGAGGAGTCTCGCTACAGCACGCCCGCGCTCAGCTCGATCTCGCCGGATACGCCGGCGCTGGCCCGGCTCGCGATCGACCTGATCTACGAGGGGCCGCCGACCCCGGGCATCCACACGGTGGGTTTCACCGTCGCACACCGGGCGAGCACGAAAGGACCGACCGAATGAGCAGCCACGGAGCAGTGGACGCCACGGCGCAGGACGGAACGTATCCGAGACCCCAGCTCGTGCGCCCCCAGTGGCATGACCTGTCGGGCGAGTGGGACTTCGCGCGCGACGACGGGATGGCCGGGCAGGTGGACGACATCGTCTTCGACCGGCGCATCGTCGTCCCTTTCCCGCCCGAGTCACCGGCATCCGGCATCGGCGAGACCGGATTCACTCCGTGCGTCTGGTACCGGCGTTCCTTCGGCCGCGCCGAACTCGCCGATGCGGGGTTCGGCGCCGAAAGTCCGCGCGTGCTGCTGCACTTGGGCGCGGTGGACCACGCGGCGGAGGTGTGGGTGAACGGCCGTCTCGTGGCGACCCACTCCGGCGGTCAGTCGCCGTTCCACGCCGACATCACCCGCGCGGTGGATCCACAGGGCGACAATGCGCTGATCGTGCGCGCGATCGACCTGCCCGAAGACGTGTCGGTGCTTCGGGGCAAGCAGGACTGGCGGGAACGCCCGCACTCGATCTGGTACCACCGGACAACAGGCATCTGGCAGCCCGTCTGGCTGGAATGCGTGCCGGAGGCAGCTGTCGAGACCCTCACTTGGCGCACGGATCTGCCGACTGCGACCGTGGACGTGGATGTCGCCTTGTCGGGCGCCATCCCACGCGACGCGTGGGTACGGGTCTCGATCTCCCATGACGGCGAGCGGCTCGCCGACGTGCGCGTGCGGACCGGCGGACGGCGGCACTGTCCTGTCCGGCTCGTCATCCCCCGCCAGCTCAATGGTCAGCAGTACGAGGAGCTCCTGTGGAGTCCGGCGCGCCCGACGCTGCTGTCAGCGGCGGTGACTCTGGAGAGCGAATCGGGGACTGCTATCGACACCGTGGCCAGCTATGTGGGCCTGCGATCGGTGTCGGTCTCGGCCGCGAGCCTGCTGCTGAACGATCGGCCGATCCCGGTTCGCGCGGTGCTCGCCCAGAATTACTGGCCCGACACCCATCTCGCTGCCACCGCCGACACGCTCCGACGCGAGGTCGAGCTCATCCTCGAACTGGGCTTCAACACGGCACGCGTGCATCAGAAGGCCGAAGACCCGCGATTCCTGTTCTGGGCCGACCGGCTGGGACTCATGGTCTGGGCCGAGACCGCCAACGCCTACGCCTTCGACGAGCGCGCCATTGTCAGCCTCGTGGACGAATGGACCGCGCTCGTGCGACGCGATCAGTCACACCCCTCGGTCGTGGTGTGGGTGCCACTCAACGAGAGCTGGGGCGTTCAGCACATCTCGCATGACGCGCGGCAGGCGGCTTTCAGCCGGTCGATCGGCGATCTGACGCGCGCGCTCGACGGCACGCGGCCGGTGATCTCCAACGACGGCTGGGAGCACACTGACTCCGACATCATCACGATCCACGACTACGAGCCCGACGCCCACTCCCTCACGGAGCGCTACGGAGACCCGGCACGGCTGCGCGAGATGCTCGACGGCTTCGGCCCCGCCGGGCGGCGCATGACGGTCGGGCCACACGACGGCGCTGCGCCGGTGATCCTGTCGGAGTTCGGCGGTGTGAGCCTCGAGACGGGCGGTGCCGACGACTGGGGATACTCGTCGGCGAGCGACCCCGCCGCCTTCGAGAGGCAGGTGACCGCGATCCTCCGCGCGGTGCGGGAGTCCTCGCCACTGGCAGGGTTCTGTTACACCCAGCTCACCGACACCGGTCAGGAGACGAACGGCCTGCTGTTCGACGACAGGTCGCCCAAATTCCCGGTCGAGCGGATCCGTGCCGCCGTCACTGGCTGAGGAGCCCAGCGCCGCCGCGGCATCCGTTCTCAGCCGATGAAGGCCCACATGAGGAACGCGCCGTATGCCACCGAGGTCAGTGAGGTGAGCCCGAGCGCCACCACCAGCTCGCGCGGTTCGCGGTAGGTCCACACGATGAGCATCGCGGGCAATCCGGCGAGGAGGGCGAGGAGCGTGAGCCAGGCGATCGGGTAGCCGATCCACGCGAGGAACGCCGCGATGAGGAACGCCACCAGCACGAACACGGTGAACAGCCACCGTGTGGCGGTGCGTCCGATGAGCACCGTGAGCGTCTTCTTGCCCGCGACGCGGTCCTGGTCGATGTCGCGGAGGTTGTTGGCCAGCAGCACCGCGCAGGCGAGGAGTCCCACTCCGACGGCGCCGAACCAGGCCTCCTGCGGCAGCGCGAGCGCCTGGACCCAGGTCGTGCCGAGGGTGGCGACGAGACCGAAGAACACGAAGACGAAGAGCTCGCCCAGACCGTAGTAGCCGTACGGACGCTTGCCGCCGGTGTAGAACCACGCGGCGATGATGCAGACGACGCCGACCGCGATGAGCCACCACTGCTGCGTGCGGATCGTGATCGCCAGCCCGGCGACCGCGGCGATCGCGAAGAAGGCCAGCGCCACGAACAGCACGGTGCGCGGCTTGACCTTACGCGATGCGGTGAGACGTGCCGGGCCCACGCGGAAGTCGTCGGTGCCGCGGACGCCGTCGCTGTAGTCGTTGGCGTAGTTGACGCCGATCTGCAGCGACACCGAGACGATGAGGCAGAACAGTGCGATCACCCAGTGGAAGACGTCGGTCACCAGGATCGCCGCGCCCGTGCCGACGAGGATCGGCGTGACCGCGAGAGGCAGGGTGCGCAGGCGCGCGGCGCCGATCCAGTCCCCGACCGTGGGCTCCGGGATGCGCGCGGGGTCGCGCGAGACGCGCGCCTTCTGCGGATTCCCGCGGGGTTGCTGCTTCTTGCGGGCCGCGGTGCTGCGCTTCTTGCTGGGGGTTCCTGCCACGAATGCACATCATAGGGGTCGCGCCGATGAAGAGGAGCGCCGCACGTCAAGCCCCCTGCCGGACGTCGGCATCCTCCCCCATCATGGGGGCCATGTTGAGCATCGGATCCACCGTCCTCACGGTCGAAGACATCGGGCGCGCCGGCGACTTCTGGCGCGCGGCACTCGGGTACGACAACCGCAGCGAGCCCAGCGACGACTGGGTCATCCTCGATCCGCCGGGCAAAGCCCATTGGGCAGCGCCCGGGGCGAGCCTCGCCCTGTCGGTCACCGGCTACCCCCAGCACTTCCCGCCGCGGATCCACCTCGACCTGTACGCCGAGGACCAGGCCGCCGAGATCCAGCGGCTGCTCGGCCTCGGCGCCCGCGAGGTCGATTGGGACGGCTACCCGGACGACGCCGACTGGGTCGTGCTCGAAGACACCGAGGGCAATCGGTTCTGCGTCGTGCAGACCGGCCCGTACCCCGGTGCCGGGAGCTGACAAGGCAGCGCGAAGACGGGAACCCTGAGCTTCGGTCGTTGAGCGAGGGAGCGCCAGCGACCGAGACGAAACGCCTCGAACCTCGCGTCTGCGCCGGGTGCGCGCGTTTCGTCTCGCTCGTTCCTCGCTCGCTCAACGACCGGGGGGGACGACGGGGGTCGGCCGCCGTGTCCGCGCCGCCGACGCAGCGGCGACGCAGCGGCGACGGGTCAGTGCAGGGCGAGGACGGCGCGGCGGATCGCTTCGCGGTCGGGCTTGCCCGACGGCAGCGTGGCCAGCTCGTCCACCAGCACGAGGCGCGACGGTCGCGCGTGCGGGCCGATCTCGGCCTGCACAGCCGCGCGGGCTTCCTGCAGCTGCACGGCCTCGCTCCGGCGCAGCGCCTCGCCGCGGGAGGCGACGACGACGGATGCCTCGCCCCAGCGCTCGTCCGGAATCCCGACGACAACCGCCGTGTCGAGTCCCGGTATCCCCCGCACGATCCGCTCTACGCGGTCCAGGGAGATATTGACGCCGCCCGACACGATGACGTTGTCGATGCGCCCGCGCACCCGCAGCACGCCGTCGTCGAAGATGCCGGCGTCGCCGGTGCGGTACCACCGCGTGCCGTCGCGGTCGCGGAGGAACGCGGCATCCGTTCGCTCCTGATCACCCAGGTAGCCCGCGGCCAGAGTGGGTCCCGACACCTGGACCTCACCGTGCTCGATACGCAGCCGCACGTTCGCGAGCGGCACACCGTCGTACACGCAGCCACCGCTGGTCTCGGTCGAGCCGTAGGTCCGGACGATGCGCGCGCCGGCAGCCTCGGCGCGCTCCAGCGTCGCGGCGGGCAGCGCCTGGCCGCCGACGAGGATCGTCTCGAACGAGCGGAGGGCCGCGAGCACCGTGCTGTCGTGCGCGGCCGCATCGAGCAGCTTGGAGAGCTGTGCCGGCACGAGCGACGTGTAGGTCGGGACGCGTTCCCCTCGCTCCGACGACACCATCAGCAGGGCGGCGGCGGCGAAGGACTGCGGGGTGAACGCGCCGGAGAGGATCGCGGGCTCGCGGCCCGCGACGAGTGAGCGCACGAGCACCTGCAGCCCCGCCACGTAGCTCGCGGGCAGGGCGAGCAGCCAGGCGCCGTCCCCGATGCGGTCGGCGGTCGCCATCGCGCTCGCGGTGAGGGCGTCGCGGCCGAGCACGACGCTCTTGGGAACGCCGGTCGACCCCGAGGTCGTCACGACGACGGCGGTGCCCGGCCGGACCTCCGGCGGCAGCCCGCTCACGAGGCCGAGGCTGAGCGCGGGACCGGCGCCGTTCAGCGCGGCCCGCAGCGCCCGCAGGATCTCGCGGGGATCGTCGCCGACGACGGGCTCGAGCTTCATGCGGACATCAGCTCCTCAGAAGCGGGTCGACGCGGCGGGGTCTGGCCGTACTGATCGACCCGTCGCGCGATCTTGAGGAGTTCGTGCATGGCCGGCCTCAGAAGTGCCAGGGGTAGGGCGACCAGTCGGGGTCGCGCTTCTCGAGGAACGCGTCGCGACCCTCGACGGCCTCGTCGGTGCCGTACGCGAGGCGGGTGGCCTCGCCCGCGAACACCTGCTGGCCGACCATGCCGTCGTCGACGGCGTTGAACGCGAACTTCAGCATGCGGATCGCGGTGGGCGACTTGGTGAGGATGGTCCGCGCCATGGCGAGGGCCTCGCGCTCGAGGTCGGCGTGCGGCACGACCCGGTTCACGGCGCCCATCTCGTAGGCGCGCTGCGCCGAGTACTCCTCGGCGAGGAAGAACACCTCACGCGCGAACTTCTGCCCGATCTGGCGGGCGAAGTAGGCGGAGCCGTAACCGGCGTCGAACGAGCCGACGTCCGCGTCGGTCTGCTTGAACCGGCCGTGCTCGGCCGACGCGATCGACAGGTCGCACACCACGTGGAGCGAGTGCCCACCGCCCGCGGCCCAGCCGGGGATCACGGCGATGACGACCTTGGGCATGAAGCGGATCAGCCGCTGCACCTCGAGGATATGGAGGCGACCCGACCGCGCCTGGTCGATCGACCCGGCGCCTGGGCGCGTCGAGGGGCTTCCGGACGCGTCGACGGGCTCAGCGACCGCGTCGTCGGTCCCTGAGCTTGTCGAAGGGCCCCCGTCGCGCGCTTCGACAGGCTCAGCGACCGCGTCGTCGATCCCTGAGCTTGTCGAAGGGCCCCCGTCGCGCGCTTCGACAGGCTCAGCGACCCCGTCGTCGGTCCCTGAGCTTGTCGAAGGGCCCCCGTCGCGCGAGTCCGACGGCCCAGTGACCGCCTGCTCGTACTTGTAGCCGTCGCGACCGCGGATGCGCTGGTCGCCGCCGGAGCAGAACGCCCAGCCGCCGTCCTTGGGACTCGGCCCATTGCCGGTGAGGAGCACGACCCCGATGCGCGGATCCTGCCGGGCGATGTCGAGCGCGCGGTACAGCTCGTCGACCGTGTGCGGGCGGAACGCGTTGCGCACCTCGGGGCGGTGGAACGCGATGCGCGCGATGCGGCCGTCCTTCGAGACGTGCGAGGTGATGTCGGTGTAACCGCCCGCCTGTCCGCCCTCGCCCTGGCCCGGTGCCGGGGACCACTCGTCCTCGTCGAACAGTTCCGAAACGCTCACCCGGCCAGCCTAGGGCCGCGCGTCCGCGAGCGTCATCGGGCAACCGGACGACGCCGCCCGCAACTACCCTGGATCGGTGACCCCGACTCTTCGCTCCGTGGCCGCTGCCTCGGCATCCGCTGCCCTGCTCCTCGCCCTCGTCGCCTGCTCCGGCACACCGGACGCGGCCCCGACGCCCGCCGAGACCAAAACCGTCGCGATCCTCGACAGCGCGTGCGCCGACGACGCTGGGATCACCGTCGCGGTCGACGCGTCGGCGCTCGAAGACGGCGACAGCAAGGAATGGTGCATCGGCACGGAGGAGCCCCTCGCGGCGTCCGACGCCCTCACCCTCGTCAACGTGACGACGGAAGGCACCGACGAATACGGCGACGAGGTCGTGTGCCGCGTCAACGGCGTGCCGGCAGAGAACGCCGCGATCCCGGCGGCGGACGGCTCCGAGTACTTCGAGAAGTGCGAGTCGATGGCGCCCGCCTTCGCGTACTGGGGGCTCTGGGTGAAGCCCGCGGGCGGCGAGTGGGACTACGCCCAGGAGGGCATCTCGACCCTCGAGCTCCAGCCGGGCGAGTCTCTGGCGCTGCTCTTCACGCTGAACGGCGAGCCTGCCGCGCCGACGACCTGACATGACGTTCCGACCCGGTCCCCTGCGTGCCGCGGCGATCCTCGCCGCCGGCTTCGTGGCGGCCCGGGTCGCCTACCGCATCCTCTTCCATGGGGCCGACGGCGACGGCGTGGTGCTGCTCGACCTGCCCGCGGTGCGGCTGCCGTCGCCGTTCGCCCATGTGGTGCTGCTGGGTCCCGTCACGGTCGACGGACTGTGGGATGCCGCAGCCAGCGCCGTGCCCATCGCGCTGGCGATCCTCGCGTTCGGCGTGCTGAACGCCGTCGTCGACCTCAACCGTGTGTTCGCCCGCGCGTCGCGACGGGGACCGCTCCGTGGGATCGCACGCGCCCTCGCGATCGCGGCGGCCACGCTCCCCTCGCTGGCCGACGGCGCTCGCGCGGTGCGGTTCGCACAGAGACTGCGCGGCGAGCGCAGCGGGCCACGGATGCTGCTGCCCCTCCTCGAGCGCACGCTCGAGCGTGCCGGGGGCGTCGCCGCCGCGCTCGAGCTGCGCGGTTTCGCAGGACGAGGGCTCGACGGCGACTGCCTCGCCCCGGTCGAGGCCCAGGACGTCGAGATCGGATTCGGGCCGGCGGCCGCCGGCTCCGGCATCCGTCTCCCCTCCGAGCTCGTCCTCGACGCCGGCACGCTGGCCCTGGTGGCGGGGCCGACCGGGTCGGGAAAGTCCACGCTGCTGCGCGCACTCGCGGGGCTGCACGCGCATACCGACGGCGGCTGGACCGCCGGCTCGCTGCGGGTCGTCGGACACGAGCGTAGCGCCGTGGCGCCGCGGGATCTGGCGCAGCGCGTCGGGGTGGTGCTGCAGCATCCGCGGGAGGCGTTCGCCACGGACCGGGTGCGCGACGAGATCGGCCTGTCGCTCGAACTGCGTGGCGTCGCGCCGGTGATCACGGCAGCACGGGTGACCGAGGTCGCTGCGCGCGTGGGCGTGACGGGGCTGCTCGACCGGCCGACGCGCGGGCTGTCGGCCGGTGAGGCGACGCTCGTCGCCATCGCGGCGGCGATCGTCGAGCACCCGATCCTGCTGCTCGTCGACGAGCCGCTGGCCGACCTCGACGCCGACGCCCGCACGCGCATCGCGGGGCTGCTCGACGCCCTCGCCCACGAGGCGGGCCTGTGCGTGGTCGTGGCCGAGCATCGCGTGGCGTCGCTATCGGGCGTCGCCGACACGGTGCTGCGGATCGACGGCGATGCGGTCGTCGTCGTGGATGGTGCCGCCGAGGATGGGTCGTCGCCGGAGCCTGCGCTCGTGCCATCGAGTGGCACCGGGGATGCTTCGTCCTCGCCGGGTGCTGCCGCATCCGGTTCGGGGCGCGGCGTGGGCGTTCGGGGCGCGTCGCTGACGCCCCAGACGTACGGCATGCGCCCCAAACCCGGAAACAGGGACACAGTCTCGGTGCCGGAGCTGTCGGGTACGCCGGTGCTGCGAGCGCGTGGCATCACGGTGAGCCACCGCGGGACGGTGGCTGTCGCGGCGGCGGACCTCGACCTGCACGCCGGTGAGATCGTCGCGCTGATCGGGCCCAACGGCGCCGGCAAGTCGAGTCTGCTCACCGCGCTGGCCCTGACCGAGCGGGGGGCGCGCATCGAGACGGTGGGCCGCATCGCGTTGGTGCCCGACGCCTCCGACGACCTGTTCGTGCGCGATACCGTCGCGGCGGAATGCGCCCGTGCTGACCGGCGCGCCATCCGGTCGCGCGACGCGACGCTCGCACCGGCGGCGCACGGCGACGGCAGGGAGGCGAGCCCGTCCACCGCTGCGCGGTTCGCGCGCTTCCTCGGGCAAGATCCGGAGGGGTCGGAGTTCGCGGCGCTTCTCGCCCGCCACCCACGAGACCTCTCGGTCGGCGAGCGACGCTGCCTCGCCATGGCCGTCCAGCTTTCGACCCGCCCGACCGTGCTGATGCTGGACGAACCGACCCGCGGCCTCGACCCGGCGGCGCAGCACATGGTGCGCGACGCTCTGAACACTCTCGCAGGCGACGGCACGGCGGTACTCGTCGCGTCGCACGAGCCGGACTTCACCGCGTCGGCCGACCGTGTTCTCGAGATGCGCGCCGGCATGCTCGCCGAGCGCGCCCATCCCCCCGGCTCGCCGTCCCGGAATCCAGACGCGCCGGCGTCGCCCGCGTACCGTTCGCAGGATCCCTGGCCGGATCCGCACGCCGATACACAGCGCCGGCCGCGGGATTCTGCGGCCGCTTCGCGTGCGGGGGCCGCAACGCCCGCAGGTGTTCCTGAGAACGGTACGGCGGCACATGCGGCGGGCGCCGGGCGCTCGGGAACCGCCGCGGACGCGGCATCCGTTCCCCACTCGCCGCACGTCAGCCCTCGGCGCCACGGCCGGCACCGCGCGGCCTTCACCGCCCTCGTCGCCGCCAACCTCGTCGCGCTGGCGGCGTTCTGCTGGCCGCTGGTCGCGACCGCGGTGCCCGCGCAGGCCTACGCGGCAGTGCCGGTCGCGGCGCTCGCGCTGATCCCCCTCGCCGCGCTGGTGGTGGTGGCGACCCTCGACAGCACGGTGCGCTCCGCCCACATGCTCGCCCTGCTCGGCACGCTGGCGGCGATCGGTGCCGCGGTGCGCATCGCCGGCACCGGCGTGGGCGGGGTCGAGGCGGTGTTCATCCTGCTGATCCTCGCCGGCCGAGCGTATGGCGCCCGCTTCGGGATGCTGCTGGGCCTCGCGACCATCGCGCTGTCGACCGTCATCACCGGCACGTTCGGGCCGTGGACGCCGTTCCAGATGTTCGCCTGCGCGTGGGTGGGCGGTGTTGCGGGCCTGCTGCCCCGCCGGCTCTCTCGCGCCGCCGAGATCGCGATGCTCTGCGTCTACGGCGTCGTCGCGTCGTACGCCTTCGGGCTGCTCATGAACCTGTGGTTCTGGCCCTTCGCGGTCGGCTACGGCACCGGCATCTCGTACGACGGCGGGGCGCCGCTCGACGTCAACCTCTCGAGCTTCCTGCTGTACTCGCTGGTCACCTCGACGCTCAGCTGGGACACCCTCCGCGCCATCACGACCGTCCTGGGCCTCGTCGTGGTCGGCCGGCCGATCCTCGCCGCCCTGCGCCGCGCGAAGCCGCTGACGGATGGGGCTCACCACGACTGGTCAGACTGGCGATCGCGGCGGGATACGGCATCCGAATCCGTCGCGCACCGCCGTTGATGAGGGACCGAGCGTAGAATCAGAGACCGCATCAATTGATGCGATTCTCGATGCGAGGAGGATCATGCGTACGACCGTGACTCTCGATGACGAGCTTCTGACACGCGCCGCTGAGCTCACCGGAATCCACGACCGGAGCGCGCTGCTGCGCTCTGGACTTGAAGCGCTGATTCGCAGCGAGAGTGCGCGCCGCCTCGCCGCACTCGGCGGGACCGACCCGCACGCCGAAGCCCCGCGACGGGACCGCTCGGCGTGACGAGTGCACCCGGTCCGGCCGCCGTCGTGCTCGTCGACACGTCGGTATGGATTGATCACCTGCGCAGCGGCAATGCCGTCCTCGCGGCACTGCTCGAAGCCGATCGCGTCGCCGCGCACGCCCTTGTCATCGAGGAGATCGCTTTGGGTACGCTCGCCCGCCGCAATGACGTCATCGGCGGCCTCGAGAGGCTTGTCCGGCTCCCCGACGCGTCGCACCGCGAGGTGCTCCACCTCGTGACGACCTTCCCGCTCTGGGGTCGCGGTCTCAGTGCTGTCGACACACATCTCCTGGCCTCCACACTCATCACGCCGGGTGCGCGGCTGTGGACGCGCGATAAGCGCCTCCACACAGCAGCCGCCGAGCGTGGCGTCGCCTACACGCCGTAGCGACCGCCTCGCGGCGTCAGGCCACTCCCGTGCGGTGACGGATGCCGCGGGCCGCGGCATCCGCTCTCCTCCACGTCCGGGTCAGACCGAGAAGTACTTCGCCTCGGGGTGGTGGAAGACGAAGGCGTCGGTGGACTGCTCGGGGTGCAGCTGCAGCTCCTCGCTGAGCTCGACGCCCATGCGCTCGGGCCGGAGCAGCTCGACGACCTTGCGGCGGTCCTCCATTTCGGGGCACGCCGGGTAGCCGAGTGAGAAGCGGGCCCCGCGATACTCCAGCTTGAACAATCCGGCCGTCTCCGCGGGATCCTCCGCCGAGAAGCCGAGCTCGGAGCGGATGCGGGCATGCCAGAACTCGGCGAGCGCCTCGGTCAGCTGCATCACGAGCCCGTTGAGCTCGTAGTAGTCGCGGTACTTGTCCGCGGCGAACAGCTTCGCGGTCACCGAGTCGATGTGCGCGCCCGCCGTCACAAGCTGGACAGGCATCACGTCGACAGCGCCGGACTCGCGCGAGCGGACGAAGTCGGCGAGGCACAGGTGGCGGTCGCGGCGCTGACGCGGGAAATGGAAGCGGAGGCGCTCGGTGCCGAGCCCTTCGGCAGGCTCAGAAATCGGGGAGAGCGACCCGCCGTCGGGCGCGAGCAGGCCCGGCACCCCGAGCACCCCCGTCGGGTCATCGCCGTGGTGCAGCACGACGACGTCGTTGCCCTCCGACACGACCGGGAAGTAGCCGTACGCGACCGACGCGTCGAGCATGCCCTCGCCGAGGATGCGGTCGAGCCAGTAGCGCAGCCGCGGACGCCCCTCGGTGTCGACGAGCTGCTCGTACGATGCGCCGTCGTCGCCGCGGCCGGGCTTCAGGCCCCACTGCCCCATGAACGTCGCGCGCTCGTCGAGGAAGGCGGCGTAGTCGTGCAGCGCGATGCCGCGGACGATGCGCGTGCCCCAGAACGGCGGCGTCGGCACCGGATTGTCGGATGCCACGTCCGAGCGCGCCGGCATCGCCGCCGGCTCGGTGAGCGTGAGCTTCGAGCCGGCCGCGTGCCGCCGCTTCTTCAACGCCGGGAGTCCGACCGACGCCGGGTCGGCGCCGCGCGCGATCTTCACGAGAGGCTCCATCAGCGCGAGGCCCTCGAACGCATCACGGGCGTAGCGCACCTCGCCGTCGAACAGGGAGGCGAGGTCGTCCTCGACATAGGCGCGCGTGAGCGCCGCACCGCCCAGGATCACCGGCCACTTCGTGCCGAGCCCGCGGGAGCGGAGCTCTTCGAGGTTCTCCTTCATGACGACCGTCGACTTCACGAGCAGGCCGGACATGCCGATGACGTCGGCGTTGTGCTCCTCGGCCGCGGCGATGATGTCGGCGATCGGCTGCTTGATGCCGAGGTTGACCACGTCGTAGCCGTTGTTGGTGAGGATGATGTCGACGAGGTTCTTGCCGATGTCGTGCACGTCGCCGCGCACCGTGGCGAGCACGATGCGGCCCTTGCCCGAGGCATCCGACTTCTCCATGTGCGGTTCGAGCAGCGCGACAGCGGTCTTCATCACCTCGGCGGACTGCAGCACGAACGGCAGCTGCATCTCGCCCGCGCCGAACCGCTCACCGACGATCTTCATGCCCTCGAGCAGGTGGTCGTTGATGATCTGCAGCGGCGCCAGCCCGCCCTCCCGCGCCAGGTCGAGGTCGGCCTCCAGCCCCTTGCCCTCGCCGTCGATGATGCGGCGCTCGAGCCGCTCGCCCACCGGCAGCGCGGCGAGCTCGGCGGCACGTTGATTGCGCAGCGCCGCGGTGTCGACGCCGGCGAAGAGGTCCAGCATCCGTGCCAGCGGGTCGTACGTGACGTTGCCGTCGGCGTCGTACTCGCGGCGGTCCCACACCAGGTCGAGAGCGACCTTGCGCTGTTCGTCGGAGATCGAGGCGAGCGGCACGATCTTGGCCGCGTCGATGATGCCGGACGTGAGCCCGGCCTCGACGGCCTCGTGGAGGAACGCCGAGTTCAGCACGCTGCGCGCGGCCGGGTTGAGCCCGAACGACACGTTCGAGACGCCCAGCGTCGTGTTGATGCCGGGGTACTTGGCCGAGATCTGGCGGATCGCCTCGATGGTCTCGATCGCGTCGCGGCGCGTCTCCTCCTGGCCGGTCGCGATGGGGAACGTCAGGCAGTCGACGATGATGTCACTGACACGCAGGCCCCACTCGCCGACCAGCTCGTCGATGAGGCGCGTCGCGATCTGCACCTTGCCCTCGGTGGTGCGGGCCTGGCCGTGCTCGTCGATCGTCAGCGCCACGACGGCGGTGCCGTGCTCCTTCACGAGCGGCATGATGCGGCCGAAGCGCGAGGTCGGGCCGTCGCCGTCCTCGTAGTTCACCGAGTTCACGACGGGGCGTCCGCCGATCAGCTCGAGCCCCGCGGCGATGACCGCCGGCTCGGTCGAGTCGACGACGAGCGGCAGCGTCGAGGCGCTCGCCAGGCGCGACACGACCTCGCGCATGTCGGCGGCGCCGTCCCGTCCGACGTAGTCCGTGCAGACGTCGAGCAGGTGCGCGCCCACGCGGATCTGGTCGCGGGCGATCTCGACGCAGTCGTCCCACCGCTCCTCGAGCATGGCCTCACGGAACGCCTTCGAGCCGTTCGCGTTGGTGCGCTCGCCGATGGCGAGGTACGAGGCATCCTGCTGGAACGAGACATGCTGGTACAGCGACGCGACGCCGGGATCTTCTTCGTGGCCCTTCGACAGGCTCAGGGACCGCACCCCGTCCCGTCCGGCATCTGCGTCCGGTCCCCGAGCCTCGTCCGGTCCCTGAGCCTGTCGAAGGGGACTCAGCCGCTCGACGACCGCGGCGAGGTGCTCGGGCGTCGTGCCGCAGCATCCGCCGACGAGACCCAGCCCGAACTCGCGCACGAACTGCTCGTGCGCCGTCGCCAGCTCGGCCGGAGACAGCGGGTAGTGCGCGCCGTTCGCCCCGAGCACGGGAAGCCCGGCGTTCGGCATGCACGCGACCGGCACGGTGGCGTGCTTGGAGAGGTGCCGCAGGTGCTCGCTCATCTCGGTCGGCCCCGTGGCGCAGTTGAGGCCGATCGCGTCCACGCCGAGCGGCTCGATCGCAGTGAGCGCCGCGCCGATCTCGGACCCCATGAGCATGGTGCCGGTGGTCTCGACGGTCACCTCGACGAAGATCGGCAGACGGATGCCGCGGCTCACGATCGCCTGTCGACAGCCGTTGATGGCGGCCTTGGTCTGCAGGAGGTCCTGCGAGGTCTCCACGAGGAAGGCGTCGGCGCCGCCGTCGATGAGCCCCTCGGCCTGCAGCGCGAACGTCTGCTTGAGGTTGTCGTAGGTCGTGTGGCCGAGGCTCGGCAGCTTCGTGCCCGGCCCCATCGAACCCAGCACCCAGCGCACGCGTCCGTCGGCGGCCTCGGCCGCCTCGGCCCGCTCACGCGCGATGCGCGCCCCCGCGGCAGCCAGCTCGGCGATGCGGTCGTCGATGCCGTAGTCGCCGAGGTTCGACCAGTTCGCGCCGAACGTGTTCGTCTCGACGGCGTCGACGCCGACCTCGAGGTAGGCGTCGTGGATCGCGGCGACGACATCCGGCCGCGAGACGTTGAGGATCTCGTTGCAGCCCTCGAGGCCCTGGAAGTCGCCGTCGATCGAAAGGTCGTAGCGCTGCAGCATGGTGCCCATCGCGCCGTCGGCGATGACGACCCGCTCGCGCACACCCTCCAGCAGCTGCTGCGAGCGCTCCGGACGCGGCACGCCGTCGATGTCGAGGGCGAAGCGGGGAGCGGGCGGCGCAGCGGTCACCCCGTGATTTTAGTCGCGGGCGCGCCCCGCCGCCCGGTTCGTGACGCCCCGCGCCGGCGCAGGCTCGGGACGCGGCATCCGTCCCCGCTCAGGCGTTCTTCGAGTCGCGCCAGCGCAGCCACGACCGGATCAGGTCGTAGTCCCAGTCGGGGCCCTGGAAGCCGAGGGTGAACAGCCGCACGCCGGCGTCGTACAGCTCATCGGCGAAGCCCTCGCCGCGCTGGTGCAGCTCGTTGGAGATCACGAGGTTCGACGTGTCGCGCTGCTCGCGCTCGGACCACTTCTCGATGACATCGAGCTTGTGCGCCAGCTGGTCGGGGCGCACGAAGCTGTGCCAGATGTCGGCGTGCCGGGCGACCAGACGCAGCGTCTTCTGCTCGCCCTGTCCGCCGATCATGACAGGGATCTCGCGCGTGGGAGCCGGGTTGAGCCTCTGCCAGCGGGCCTCGATGCGCTCGAGTCCGGCGGCGAGGTCGTCGAGTCGCGAACCGGCGGTGCCGAAGTCGTAGCCGTACTCCTCGTAGTCGCGGGCGAACCAGCCGGAGCCCGTCGCGAAGATGAAGCGGCCGACGCCGTCCTTCGCCGAGATGTGGTCGACGGTGCGGGCCATGTCGGCCTGCAGGTCGGGGTTGCGGTAGCTGTTGCAGTTGACCAGCGCACCGAACTCGACGCGCTCGGTCTGCTCCGCCCAGGCGGCGAGCATGGTCCACGACTCGAAGTGGAGACCGTCCGGGTCGCCCGACAGCGGGAAGAAGTGGTCCCAGTTGAAGAGGACGTCGACGCCCATCTCCTCGAGACGGAGGACGGCGTCGCGGAACGCGGAGTACGGGGCGTGCTGGGGCTGCAGCTGCACGCCGAGGCGCACAGGAGTATCGAGGAGGGGCATGCCAAAAAGACTAGGGCCGCTGCGAGGGGGCGATCCTCGTTCGAGGAGGATTGCCGAGATGAGGACGCGCAGCGGCTCGCGCGTCCTCATCTCGGCGCAGCTCCTCAGGTGAGGACCGCGGGCGGGTCAGCCTCGGCTGGCCCGCCGCGCCTTCATCGCAGCATCCACCGTGTCCCAGATGGCGATTCCGGCGATGACGAAGCCGATCACCACGTTGACGATCACGCCCACCTTGGCGCCGTCGTCGGCGACGATCGTCGGGAAGAACTCCGGGTTGATCAGCCGCCCCTCGAACAGCAGCCACAGCGCCGGCACCGCGAGGACGAGATTCAGGATGCCGTTGGCCACGGCGAGCGCGGGGGTCCAGCGTCCGACCGCATAGACCACGATCGCGAGCACCGCTTCGAGGGCCATCAGCAGGAACAGCCCGATGATCCACCACGGCCACAGCCCCGGATCGAGGAAGGGCAGCCCCGGCTGCGTCGGCGCGAGTCCGACGAAGTGGTCCCACAGGACGACGCCCGCGAAGATGGCGAGGAACGCGAGCGAGGTCACCATGTCGCCGAGTCCGGCGCCGCGCTGGCGCGGCTCGGGCAGCTGGTCGGGCGTCCAGGGTCCGCTCGTCATCGTCTCGTGCCCGGTGCGCTCCAGCACCACGAAGACGAGGGTGGTCCAGAACCCGATGTGCACGACCACCGTGAGGAGGAGGGGCACGACGGCGCCGACGATCTCGCCGAAGGTCGCCCCCTCGAGCACCATGGCGAGCGAGACGCCGAACGCGGCGCACGCCGGGACGATCCACAGGAGCAGCTTCAGAAGCCGCCACCAGTCCAGGAAGTATCGCGGGCCGACGAGCCACAGCGGCCGGTCGGTGTACCCCGCGGCGAGCTTGTCGGGGTCTCCCAGGTCGGTCAGGACGGCGCGTTCCGCCGATGCCTGGTCCTCCCCCTCCCCGAGGCGCGCCTCGATCTGGTCGTCGATCGAGCCACGCAGCTCGGCGGCGAGGTCCGCGCGCTGCGCCTCGGGCACGGTGCGCATCGCGGCGTCGACGTAACGGTCGGTGAGCGTCGCGGTTGTCATGTCGGTTCTCCTCAAGTGCTGGTCGTGATCAGTGCCGACGGTCAGTGCTGAACGTCGGGGGTCGGAAGGTCGTCGATCGCCGCGGCGATCGCGCGGAAGTCGTCGGTGAGCGATGCCGCGAGCCGAGAGCCCGCGGCGCTGGTGCGGTAGAACTTGCGGGGCCGCGACTCGTCGGTGTTCCACTCGCTGGTGAGGAACCCCTGCTTCTCAAGGCGTCGCAGCAGCGGGTAGAGCGTGTTCGCGTCGGTGGCGAAGCCGTGCTGCCCCAGTTCTTCGAGCAGCCCGTACCCGTACCCCGGGTTCACGAGCAGGCGCAGGCATGCGAGCACGACGGTGCCGCGACGCAGCTCCTGCAGGTGCGTCTCGAGGATCTCGGTTTCACTCATGTCTCACACCATACTGTGCGCCACACACCATCGTCAAGGACACATTGTCGGATCGCTCGCGCCCCCGGGTCCCGGCCGCATCCCGCGCTCCGTGTTCGGTCCGTCGCAGATGCACCGGCGCGCCGATTCGTGTACCTATTCGACGGACGAACGGGGAGAGGCGAGGATGGGGACGTGAGCAATGACGCGAACCGGCCCGCCCTGAATGAGCTCCTCGACACGGCGCGCGTGGTCGCCCTGCCGCTGGCGACGAGGTTCCGCGGCATCGACGTGCGCGAAGCGCTCCTCTTCGAAGGCCCCGAGGGCTGGGCCGAGTTCTCGCCGTTCCCGGAGTACGGCGACGCGGAGGCCGCGACGTGGCTCGCTGCAGCCATCGAGGACTCACGGATGCCGCGGCCCGCCGCCCGCCGTGAGCTCATCGGCGTCAACGCCACGGTGCCGGCGGTGGCCGCGGCATCCGTCCCGGCCGTGCTGGCGCGGTTCGACGGCTGCCGGACGGCGAAGGTCAAGGTCGCCGAGGCCGGTCAGCTGCTCGCCGACGACGTCGCCCGCGTCCGCGCCGTGCGCGAGGCGATGGGCCCGGAGGGGCGCGTGCGCATCGACGCGAACGGCGCCTGGAACGTCGACGAGGCGGAGCGTGCGCTGCACGCCCTCGCGGAGTTCGACCTCGAATACGCCGAGCAGCCCTGCGCGACCGTCGACGAACTCGCTGAGCTGCGGCGGCGCGTGAAGTACATGGGCATTCCGATCGCGGCCGATGAGAGCGTGCGCAAGGCCGCGGATCCCCTGGCCGTGGCCCGTGCCGGGGCGGCGGACCTGCTGGTCGTCAAGGCGCAGCCGCTCGGCGGCGTGCGCCGAGCCCTCGAGATCGTGGCGGAGGCGGGGCTCCCGGCCGTGGTCTCCAGCGCCCTCGACACGTCCGTCGGGCTGTCGATGGGCGTCGCGCTCGCTGCCGCGCTCCCCGAGCTCGACTACGACTGCGGGCTCGGGACGGCGTCGCTGTTCACCGCCGACGTGGTCGATCCGCCGCTGGTGCCGCGTGACGGCTTCCTCGCGGTGGGCCGGGTCGCGCCTGACGCGGCGCTGCTCGACGCGCGCGCGGCGTCCGCCGAGCGCCGCGCCTGGTGGCTCGACCGCCTGGCGCGGTGCTACGCGGTGCTCGACTCGGACGCTGACCCTTCGCCCACCCCCTGACGCTTCCTGCCGCGCGCCGACGGAGCGCCGGCGGTCCAGGCTGCATGCTGTCAGCGGCGATCCGCCGAGGTCTCACCCCGCTCGTCTCGCCGGCTGACAGCCTCAGACGGGTTCGATGATGACCTGCGCGACGCGGGCGAGCTCCTCGTTGATGCGCAGACGCATCTCCTCGTCGCCGAGCCCCGCCATCACGGCCCGCACGGACGCCGCCTCCCATACGGTGAGCATGAGCCGAGCAGCCTCGTCTGCCGGAACCCGGAATCGCAGTGCGCGTGCTGCGCCGATGTCGGAGATGATCTGTGCGACGTTGCGCAGCATCTCCTCGTCCTGCGCGAGGTAGGCCAGGGCGAGCGCCGGCGTGCGGAGGGCGCGGATCCGAATCTCGCTCATCAGCAGCACGCCGAGGCGGTCGTCGGCCGAGACGTCGAGGATCTGCTGCACGATCTCCAGCGCGTTGGTGGGCATGAGCTCGAGGGCGCCCTCGCCCTCCAGCGCCGCCACGCGCTCCCGCACCACGGCGACGCGACCGCGCGCCACCGAGCCGGCGAGCTCGAGGAACAGCTCGTCCTTGGTCTCGAAGTTCGAATAGAACGCGCCGCGGGTGAAGCCCGCGCGTTCGCAGATCGCCTCGACGGATGCCGCATCCAGCCCGACCTCGGCGAAGACCAGGGCTGCGGCATCCAGCAGCTTCTGCCGGGTCGCTTCGCGGCGGCGTGACATGCCTGCCACTTCCATCACGGGGGTGTCGCTCATCGGTCCTCCTTGCCGCCAGTCTCACACGGACTACTCAGGTTGGGGCGGGCAACCCGCCTTACGATACACTCATGTATCCGATACAGCGCTGTATCGACGCAACCCCCACCTCATACCCGTAATACGGAGGCGCTGTGTCGACCCTTCTCTATGCGCTCGGCCGCTGGACGTACCGCCACCCGTGGCGGGTGCTCGTCTCGTGGGTGCTCCTGCTCGCCCTCGCCGGCGGCGGTGCGGCTCTGTTCATGAAGGGCACCGACAACTCGTTCTCGATTCCCGGGACCGAGGCTCAGGAGGGCATCGCGCTCCTGGACCGCAGCTTTCCACAGGCGAGCGGCACGAGCGCGCAGCTGGTGATCGTCGCGGCCGACGGCGACCAGGTCGACGAAGAGCCCTACGCGACCGCGATCGACGACACCGTCTCGCATCTCGAAGACCTCGACGGCGTGATCGCCGTCACCGACCCCTTCAACGAGATGGTCACCGGCATGGTCGCCGACGACGAGTCGGCGGCGATCGTGCGCCTGCAGTTCGACGGTCAGTCGACCGATGTGTCGGACGAGACCAAGGCAGGTCTCGAGGATGTCGCCGACGATCTCCGCGAGACGCTGCCCGAGGGCTCGCAGGTCGCCATGGGCGGCGATCTCTTCTCGACCTCGGTGCCGGCCCTCTCGCTGATCGAGGCGGTGGGCGTTCTGATCGCACTGTTCGTGCTGATCGTCACGTTCCGCTCGTTCGCGGTCGCCTGGTTCCCGCTGGTGTCGGCCCTGATCGGGGTCGGCCTCGCGATCGCCCTCATCTACGTCTCGACGGCGTTCGCGTCGATCTCGTCCACCACCCCGATGCTGGCCATCATGCTGGGGCTCGCGGTGGGGATCGACTACGCCCTGTTCATCGTCGCCCGACATCAGGATCAGGTGCGCGCGGGCGTCGAACCCGAGGAGTCCGCTGCGCGCGCGACCGGCACGGCCGGCTCGGCCGTCGTGTTCGCCGGTGTCACCGTGCTCATCGCACTGATCGGCCTCGGCTTCGCCGGCATCCCGTTCCTCACGACCATGGGCAACGCCGCGGCGGTGGCGGTCGCGATCGCCGTGGTCGTCGCCATCACCCTGACCCCCGCGCTCCTGGGCTTCGCCAAGGGCCGTGTCGCCGGCTGGGGCCACCGCAGGAAGCGCCGGGGAGTCTCGCTGTCGCGCCGCAGCGCGACGGGACCGTCTGCCGAGCCCGAGGACGCGCTTCGTCTCGCTGGCGCTCGCTCAGCGACCGGGGACCTGGACGCCGGCGCTCGCTCAGCGACCGGGGACCTGCACGCCGGCGCTCGCTCAGCGACCGGGAATACGGAAGCGGGCGCTCGCTCAGCGACCGGTGACCTGGCCGCAGATCCCACTCCGGTCGCTGAGGATGCCACCCCGGCGGCGCCCGTCAAGAAGACGAACCGGTGGGTGCAGCTGGTCACCAACCACCCGGTCGTCACGACCATCGCGGTGGTGCTGACGCTCGGGGTCATGGCGATCCCGGCCGCGAGCCTCGGCCTCGCGCTGCCGAACGCGGGCCAGCAGCCCGAGTCCAGCCAGGCACGCCAGGCGTACGACCTCACCGCCGAGCACTTCGGCCCGGGGGCGAACGGCCCGCTCATCATGACGGGCACCATCGTCACCTCGACCGACCCGCTCGGTCTCATGGCCGACCTCGCCGACGAGGTCGAGAAGGTGCCCGGCGTCAAGGAGGTCGCGCTCGCGACGCCGAACGAGACCGCCGACACCGGCCTCATCCAGATCGTGCCCGAGACCGCGCCGGACGATCCCGCGACCGCCGAGCTCGTGCGCGCGCTGCGGGAGCTCGCTCCTGAGCTCAAGGACGAGTACGGCGTCGACCTCAAGGTGACCGGCTTCACCGCGGTGGGCATCGACATCTCGGACCGTCTGGGCGCCGCCCTGCTGCCGTTCGGCATCTTCGTCGTCGGCCTGTCGCTGGTGCTGCTGATGATCGTGTTCCGCTCGATCTGGGTCCCGATCAAGGCGGCCGTCGGCTACCTGCTCTCCGTGCTGGCCGCCTTCGGCGTCGTAGCCGCGGTGTTCGAGTGGGGCTGGGGAGCGGAGCTCCTCCACGTCGATCGCACCGGGCCGGTCATCAGCTTCATGCCGATCATCCTGATGGGTGTGCTGTTCGGGCTGGCGATGGACTACCAGGTCTTCCTGGTCAGCCGCATGCGCGAGGACTACGTGCACGCCCGCCGCGCGGCCGCCGGCCACTCGACCCGCAGTCGCCGTGACATCGCCCTGGGCGCGGTGCGGTCGGGCTTCACCGCCTCGGCGCGTGTCGTCACCGCGGCGGCGATCATCATGTTCGCCGTGTTCGCGGCGTTCGTTCCGGAGGGCGACGCGTCGATCAAGCCGATCGCGCTCGGCCTGGCCGTCGGCATCGCGGTGGACGCCTTCCTCGTGCGCATGACGCTCGTGCCCGCCGTCATGGCGCTGCTCGGCGACAAGGCGTGGTGGATCCCCCGCTGGCTCGACCGGATCCTCCCCCACTTCGACATCGAGGGCGAGGCCGTCGAGCGCGAGCTCGCGCTCGAGTCCTGGCCCGAGCCGAACACGACCGCGGTGGTGGTGGGCGAGGGCGTGGGCGTCCGGGCGGATGCCGGCGGCTCCGCCGGCGAGGTCGTGCTGTTCGAGGATGCCGCGTTCCGCCTCGAGCCCGGCGGCACTCTCATCGCGACCGGCGACCCGCGCGCGGCGCGCGCATTCGCGCTGACCCTGGCCGGGCGGCTCGCGCCGACCGACGGCAAGCTGCGCGTCGCCGGCCACCTGCTGCCGGAGCGCGGCGCCTGGGTGCGTGCCCATGTCGGACTCGCTCTCCTCGGCGACACCGAGGATCGACTGCCCGCGCTGCGCCGCGCCCTCGCCGGCAAGGCGACGCTCGTCGTCGTCGAAGGTGTGGACGCTCTGGATGCCGCCGAGCGCGACCAGGCGGGTGCCCTGCTGCGCGACGCCGCGAGCGCACTGCGCGGCGGTGGCGGCAACGGCATGCTCACTGTCGTCGTGACCTCGCGAAGCGAGAGCGCCGCGCTCGCGCTCCTCGCCGACGCGCATCGCCCCGACGTGGCCTCGCTGGCGCTGCGCTCGGGCGCTCCCCTGACCACCCCCACCGCAGAGGTGAACGCATGACCCCGAACTGGATCACCACGGCCGTCGAGCGCGCACGCTCCCGCCGGCCCGTCACCTGGCTGACGCTCGTCGGCGTGCTGCTGCTGCCCGTCGTCATCGGCGGCATCCTCGTCGCCGCGCTGTACAACCCGGTCGAGCGCCTCGACAGCCTCACCGCCGCGATCGTGAACGAGGATGAGCCTGTCACGATCAACGGGCAGACGGTGCCGCTCGGCCGTCAGCTCACCGCCGGTCTCGTCGAGGGGTCGGACGAACTCGACAGCAACCTGACCTGGACGATCTCCAACGAGGAGGATGCCGAGGCCGGCCTCGCCGACGGCACCTACGCCGCGGTCATCACGATCCCGGAGAACTTCTCAGCAGCCGCCACCTCCACGGCTCCCGGTTCGACGCCCGAGAAGGCCACCATCGAGGTCACCACGCCGCCCGACAGCCTCATCGTCGACGACGCGATCACCGCCCAGGTGGCGACCGCGGCAGCGTCGAGCATGGGCACGCAGTTGTCGAGCGTGTACCTCGAGAACGTGTTCCTCGGCTTCACGACGCTGGGCGACCAGCTCGGCACGGCTGCCGACGGAGCGACCCAGCTCGCCGACGGCGCGGCCCAGGCCGCCGACGGTGCCGCCCAGCTGCCGGGCGGCATCTCGCAGCTCGCCGACGGCAACGCGCAGCTGGCGGACGGCGCGTCACAGCTCGCGGGCGGGCTCAACCAGATCGCGACCGGAATCGGAGGCGCCGCCGACGGGGCGAACACCATCGCGTCGGGCCTCGATACAGCGGCGGCGGGTGTGCAGAACCAGAAGCTGAAGGATGCCGCGGGCCAATCTGCGAGCAACGCCGACCAGGCCACGAAGCAGGCGGGTGCGCTCGCCCTGACGCTCGGCAATCCCGCACCGGAGACACCGGGGCTTGCTCAGCAGCTCGGCGCGCTGGCCGCCCAGTGCGTACCCGCGGTCTCGGGTGATGCGTTCTGCACTCAGTTGCAGGCCGCCGCGGCGACCGCTGCCACCGCGGCGCAGAGCGCCGGCGCGCTCGCCACGAGCGCCGGCACGGCCGCCGCGTACGCGAACGGCACCCTGACAGGGCTCACCACTCTGATGGACGAGACGAGCGCCGGCCTCACCCAGGCGGCGAACGGCACGCGCGATCTCGCCGCCGGTCTTGTCCAGCTCCAGTCCGGGACGAGCCAGTCCGCGAACGGCGCATCCGGCCTCGCCGACGGCGCCACGCAGCTCGCCTCGGGCGCCACGCAGGCGGCGGACGGCGCGACGAGCCTCGCCGACGGCGTCTCGCAGCTCGCGACCGGCACCTCCGACCTCGCGAGCGGCCTGACGACGGCATCCGAGTCCCTGCCGTCGTACACCGACCAGCAGGCCACCGATCTCGCCTCCGTCGTCGCCGACCCGGTCGAGGCCGACGGCGTGGGAACCTCGCTCTTCGGTGCGTCGGCGGTCCCCCTGCTGGCGACGCTCGCGCTGTGGTTCGGCGGACTCGGCACGTTCATCGCGCTGCAGGCCGTGTCACGCCGCGCTCTCACCTCGCGGCAGCCGTCGGCGCTGCTCACCCTGCGGTCGTTCGCTCCCGCGGCCGGGCTCGGCGCGCTGCAGGGCGCGCTCGTCGCCGGCGTCGTGCAGCTCGCCGCCTCGTACGGCTGGGGCGAGTGGTGGGCACTCGCCGGCGTCTGCGTCGTGGCCGGCATCGCCTTCGCCGCCGTGAACCAGGCACTGGTAGCCGTGTTCGGCGGCGCCGGGCGCTGGATCTCGGCGCTGATCGGCGTGCTCACCGTCGCCACCGGCGTGGTCTCGACCGTGCCGGGCGCGCTCTCGAGCGTCGCAGGTCTGATGCCGACGGCCCCCGCCTACAACGGCATGCTGGCGGCGCTCACCTCGGCATCGGGGCTCGGCGCGGCCTTCGCCGGGCTGATCATCTGGACGCTGCTCGCGCTCGTCGCGACGATGATCGTCGTCGCACGCCGCCGCAGCACCTCGGCACGGGCACTGCTGAAGGCGACGCCCGCCACCGCGTGATCCCCACCAGTTCGAGCCCGGTCGACGTGTCGCCCGGGCTCGAACTGTTCCCGCAGGGGTTGCCCTCCGCCACACCGGCCGCCATGATCATCGCGTGACCACCCCCTCTGCCGCGGCTCGGCAGCCCGGCTCCGCGCGTCTGCCCCCGCGCTGGTTCATCCGGAGCGCATGGGTCGTTCATCGCGCGATCTACAACGTCACGGGCGGGCGCCTGGGTCTACGGCCGCCCAGCACGAAGGTCTGGGGCATGATGCGTCTGCACACCGTCGGCCGCCGCTCGGGTGCCCCGCGGGCCGCCATCGTGGCGTACGTCGAGGACGGCCCCCGCCTGGTCACGATGGCGATGAACGGCTGGGGCGACCCGCCGCCGGCGTGGTGGCTCAATCTGCAGGCCCGGCCCGCGGCATCCGTGGATCTTCCGGGCGAGCGGCGGAACGTGGTCGCCCGCGAGGCGCAAGGCGCGGAACGCGAGCGCCTGTGGGAGGTGTTCCGCTCACTCGAGGGCGGCGACGACCTGGACGCGCACGCCTCCCGCCGCAGCCGCGAGACACCTCTCGTCGTCCTGGAACCCGCCCCGGCCACACGCTGACCCGCCGGGGTTCCGCCCACGGCATGTCGTCGCGGTCACGTCATGGCGGACGCGCGCCGGGGCCTCGTTCAGCTCAAGCCGGAATAAGCGTGCAGGCCCTTGAAGAACATGTTCACGATCGTGAAGTTGAAGATCACTGCGGTGAAGCCGATGATCGACAGCCAGGCCGACCGCGAGCCCCGCCATCCGCGCGTCGCACGCGCGTGGATGTAGCCGGCGTAGAGCACCCAGATCACGAAGGTCCACACTTCCTTCGTGTCGAAGCCCCAGTAACGGCCCCATGCGTCGTTGGCCCAGATGGAGCCGGCGATGAGCGTGAACGTCCAGAATATGAAGCCGAGGATCGCGAACCGGTACGCGAGCGACTCGAGGGCCTCGGCGCTCGGAAGGGTCCGGAGGAAGCCGGGGCCGGTCTTCGCGGGGGAGGCGGCGGAGGTGCCGACGGCGTCCTGCGCGCTGGCCACGGCGGCGATCCGCGCCTCCCGCCGCGCCTGCATCAGCTGGAGCACCGACAGGCCGAATGCGAGCGAGAACAGGGCAGTCGCGAGCGACGCGACGAACACGTGGATGACGAGCCACACGGACTTCAGCGGATCCATCAACGGCACGATGTCGGTGTAGAACCAGATGGCCGTCCCGCCCAGCAGCACGACGACGAGCCCGGTGATGAAGGTTCCGAGGAATCGCAGGTCGTAGCGAAGAAGCACGCCGAGGTACACGGCCACGATCAGGAGTGTCCCCGTCAGGGCGAACTCGTACATGTTCGACCACGGCACACGGCCGGCGGCGATGCCGCGGGTCACGTCGCCACCGAGATGGAACAGGAAGCCGAGCACCGTCAGCGACGTGCCGATGCGCGCCCACACCAGGCGCGCACGGCGGCCGACGGGGGCGTTGAGCGCCTCCTCCGACGCGGTCTCCTGCGCACGCAGCTGGTCGACGATGCCGCTTCCCGCTGACCCCCGGCCGCCGCCGGCCGCAACGAGCTCGCGCTCGCGTGCCGTCTGGGCCGCGGCATCCTTCGCCTCCACCGCCACGGCACCCCGCCTCGCCAGGTCGACCGCGTACGCGATGAACGCGAGCGCGTAGATCGCGATCGCCGTCCAGACCAGCAGCACCGAGACGGAGTCGAGGGTGAGAGGGGAGGCGTCAGGCATGGTCCTCAGTCTACGTCGGGGGTCGATTCGGGCCGGGCGGGGCGATCCCCGGCCGGCTCGCGGTCTGCCAGCGACACGAGATGGCGCTGTGCGAATTGTGCGACGGCGCCGTCGAGCGCGGGGTCCTCGCCGCGGGCGAGGCCGGCGTACTCGAGCTGCACGGTGTGACCCTGCGGCGTCGCCCTGACCCACATGCGCCGGCGCGGGATGAACAGCGCCGCGAGCAGGCCCGCGGTCGCCAGCACCGCGAACAGCAGCACCCAGGTGGCAGCGGCATCGCGATGGACCGACAGCGACACGTAGCGCTTGACCGAGTCCTGGAATCCGTTCGCGCCCTCGGGCGCCTCGTTCTCGAACGTGACGCTGCCGAGGCCGTCGGGCAGGTCGACGGTCTCGCCGGGCTTGAGCTCGAGCGACGCGGCACCCGAATCGCCGCCGGCGAGCTGTGTCATCTCCGCGGGATCGAGGGTGTACACCGACTTCGGCACGCCACCGTCGATGCCCAGGTCACCGGCGTACACCCAGAAGGTGAGCATCGGATACTCGAGGTCGCCGTACACCGACGTGAGTGCGCCGCTGCCGAGCTCCTGCGCCGTCGGGTAGAAGAAGCCGACCATGCCGACCTGCTCGCGCAGTCCGTCAGGCACCTTCACGACGCCCTGCGAGGTCATGTGGTTGTCCTGCGGCAGGAACGGCACCGGCTCGGAGAACACCACGTCGCCGTCACTGTTGCGCACGGTGATGGTGGGCGCGTAGCCGTTGCCCATGAGGTAGACCTTGTCGCCCGCGATCTGCAGCGGGTGATTCACCCGCACCTCGCCCGACTGCGCGGCGGCGTCGGGGAACTGGGTCGTCAAGTGGGCGACGAAATCGCCGGCCTGCCCGGCGCCCTGCTGGCCGGGCGTCACGTACGACAGCGAGAAGTCGTCGAGCGTGAGCGCATAGGGCGTGAGGGCGTCCTCGTCGACGAACCGGCCGGGGTTGAACGACGTGTAGTCGAGCATCGTGTTGACCCACGTGCGGCCCTCGATGATGACGGTCTGCCCGGTGTAGGTGAATCCCCCGCCGATGCCCACGGCCAGCAGCACGCCGACGAGCGACGCGTGGAAGACGAGGTTGCCGGTCTCGCGCAGATAGCCGCGCTCGGCCGAGACCGAGAACGACCGGGCGCCGTCGTACCTCGCCACGCGGTAGCCGGCTTTGCGCAGCTGGTGCTGCGCGGCTTCGATCGCCGTCGCGGCGGCGGCTGCGGCATCCGCGTCGTCCCGGCACTCCAGGATCTCGGTGCGATGAACGTCGAGCCGCGACAGCCGTGCGGGCGTGCGGGGAGGCTGCGCGCGCATCGCCTTGTAGTGGTGCCTGGTGCGCGGGATGACGCAGCCGACGAGTGAGATGAACAGCAGGATGTAGATCGCCGAGAACCAGGGCGACGTGTAGACGTCGAAGAGGCTCAGCTTGTCGAGCACCGGCGCGAGGTCGGCGTTGTCCACGAAGTACTGGCGCACGCCGTTGGGGTCGGCGCTGCGCTGCGGTACCAGCGAGCCCGGCACCGCCGCGATGGCGAGGAGCAGCAGCAGGACGAGCGCCGTCCGCATCGACGTGAGCTGGCGCCATCCCCAGCGCAGCCACCCCACGACGCCGAGGGCCGGCTGGGTGATGGCCTCGTCGGTGGCCGCGGGGGCCGCCGAATCGGCGTGATCGGCGGGCCGCAGCATCCCTTCGACCGGGTCGGAGACGTCCGCCCCCTCGGGAGCCGAGCCCTGCGGGGCGTCAGAGCGGGGCCGGGACACTGGCGAACACCCCCTGCAGCTGGGCCATGACGGCGGTCCAGATGCCCGTGACCATCAGGAGGCCGAGCACGATGAGAAGGCCGCCGCCGATCAGGTTCACGACGCGGATGTGGCGGCGCACGAACGAGACGGAGCGCGTCGCCCAGCCGAAGCCGAGTGTGAGCAGGAGGAACGGGATGCCGAGTCCCAGCGAGTAGGCGACGCCGAGGAGAGCCGCACGCGCCGCCGATCCGGAGTCGAACGCCATGGTGAGGATGACGGCGAGCGTGGGGCCGATGCAGGGCGCCCAGCCGATGCCCAGGGCGATCCCCAGGAGCGGCGCGCCGATCAGCCCGAGGTTGCCGCGCACCTGCGGCCGCGTGATGCGCTGCGCGATGCCGAACCACCCGATGAAGACGAGCCCCATGGCGATGATGACGACCCCGAGCACGCGGGTGATGAGGTCGGCGTACTCGAGCAGGAAGCGCCCGAGCGTGCCACCCAGCATCGCCATGCTGACGAACACCACGGTGAACCCGGCGATGAACAGCAGCACGCCGAGCACGAGCCGCCCGCGGCCGAGTTCGACGTCGACCGCTGGTTCGACGCGTTTCGTCTCGGTCGCTGAGCCGGCACCGGTCGCTGAGCCGGCACCGGTCGCTGAGCCGGCACCGGTCGCCGGAGCGAGGTCGGTCCCGGTCGCTGAGCCTGTCGAAGCGCCCACGGCGACCCGTGCCGGACGAGGGCTCACGGCACCGCCGATGAAGCCGAGGTAGCCGGGCACGAGCGGGAGCACGCACGGCGAGAGGAACGAGATGGCACCCGCGAGGATCGCGATGGGGATGGCGATGAGCAGCGACCCGTCGGCGACCAGTGCGCCCAGGTTCACGACTCCTCCAGCGTCTCGCGGACGATGGTCTCGAGGATCGACGCGTCCTCGATCTGCCCCACCAGGCGCGCGGCGACGCGGCCTTCCTTGTCGAGCACGAGCGTCACGGGCACGGCGTTCAGCGGGCTCTCCCCGGCGAACGCGAGCTTGATCGAGCCGTCCTCGGTCGCCAGTGCGCTGGGGTAGGTGACGCCGTACGTCTCGGCGAACGCGCGCGATGCCTCCGCGCCGTCGTACAGGTTCACGCCGAGGAACGCGACATCCTGCCCCTCGAACGCGGCGTCGGCCGCCGCGAGCTCGGACGCCTCGACGCGGCACGGCGCGCAGCCCGCGTACCAGAAGTTCACGACGAGCACGTCGCCCGCGTAGTCGGCGCTGGAGGTCGTGCCGCCGTTGTCGAGCACGCCTTCGAAGTCGACCGGCTCGGTGCGATCGGCGGCCGCGATCTCGTCGACCGCGAAGCCGTCGGCCGCGACGAAGCCCTTGTTGTCGCCGGACCGGTACTGATCGGCGAGGGGGTCGCTGGTGCACGCGGCGAGACCCGCGATGAGGCCGACGACGAGGAGAGCGGATGCCGCCGCCTGCGTTCTGCGCGTCGCCCGCGTCCCTGCCCACCGACCGGTCATACCGCCCCCACATCCACGGCGCCGGCCGTCGACGCCGGTTCGGCGTAGGCGGTCTCGGTCCACTTCTTGTCGACCATCTCGAAGCTCGTCACGCTCGACAGCGCGCAGCGGCGCGCGCGGGGATCGTGCCGGAGCGGCAGCCCGGCGACGGCGAGGTGGGTGATCCAGATCGGGAGCTGATGCGACACGATGACGACGTCGCCGGCGTCCGCGGCATCCCATGCCTGCGTCATCGCCGCATTCATGCGGCCCACGACGTCCGCGTACGGCTCGCCCCAGCTCGGGAGCGCGGGCTTGCGCAGGTGGCGCCAGTTCCACGGGTTGACCACCGCGATCGCCATGCGCTTGCCCTCGAAGACGTTGGTCGGCTCGATGACGCGCTCGTCGATGACGGGGGCCATGCCGAAGATCTCGGCGAACGGCTCGGCGGACTCCTGGGTGCGCTGCAGCGGCGAGCACACCAGCGCCGAGACGGGACGGTCGAGCGACTTCACGTACTCCGCCGCCTGCCGGGCCATGCGGCGGCCGTCTGCGCTCAGGCCGTAGCCGGGGAGTCGCCCGTAGAGCACGCGGGCGGGGTTGTGAACCTCCCCGTGGCGCACGAGATGAAGGCGAGCTGCGGGCACCGCCCCAGTCTACGTGGGCCTCATCTATGGGCCGGCTGAGCGTCCTCCCAGGTTCCGCGTGCGTCCCACCGGAGCCGCACGCGGAAACACACCCGCTCGCGGTCGCTGCCCGGGAATCGAGCGGCTCGGACTTAGTCGAGTTCGAGTTCGCCGCGGTTGTCGCGGGAATCACGCGCGGCGAGCGCCTCGCGCACCCGTGCCACGACGAACCAGGCCACGGCCACCGCGGCGACCGCGATGACGACGTACTGGAGGATGTCGGCGTACCGCTCGACGATGTGCCAGGACGCACCGAGGAAGTATCCCGACAGCACGAAGATCGAGTTCCACAGCAGGCTGCCCGCCGCCGTCAGCAGGGCGAACCTCCACACCGGCATGCGCGTGATGCCCGCGGGAATGGAGATGAGGCTGCGGAAGATGGGGATCATGCGGCCGAAGAACACCGCCTTGCCGCCGTGCCGCTGGAACCACGCGACCGTGCGGTCGATGTCCTCGGGCTTCAGCAGCGGGACCTTCGCCGCGACCGCACGCAACCGGTCGACGCCGAGCCACGCGCCCAGGCCGTACAGCAGCAGCGCCCCGATCACCGATCCGGCGGTCGTCCACACGAGGGCCTCGACGACGGTGAACGAGCCGCGGCTCGCCGCGAGCCCCGCCATGGGCAGGATGACCTCGCTCGGCAGCGGCGGGAACAGGTTCTCCATCGCGATCGCGATGCCGGCGCCGGCCGGGCCGATCACGTCCATGAGTGAGACCGCCCAGTCGGCGAGCGTGCTCAGCCACGAGCCGTCGGTCGTCGTCGCAGTGGTCATTCGTCGGATCCCCGTCCGTCCGTCGGCACCTGGTGGCGGCGGCCGCCACCGTTCGGCGCGACGAGTCCACGCTACGGAAGGAGGATGAACGGAACCTTGGTGCAGACCCCCCGAAGCCCGTGGGGGCTGGCGGAGCTCGCTGTGATCGTGCGCTGCAGATGACGACGCGACGCGTCAACGTACACTTGTCCCTCGTGACTGAACGCGTTCTCGTCAACCAGCTCAAGGGCCTCGCCGACGGCCCCGTCTCCGTCTCCGGATGGGTCGAGACCGTCCGTGATCAGAAGAAGGTGCAGTTCGTCATCCTTCGCGACGAGACCGGGGCGGTGCAGCTGGTCAACCCGGCGACGCGTCCCGCGGAGGACGGTTCGGAACAGGATGCCGCGGCCCTGGCGCTCACGGACCTCATCTCGAACCTCGCCACGGGCACGTTCCTGACCGTCAGAGGTGAGCTCAAGCACGACGAGCGCGTCAAGCTCGGCGGCGTCGAGATCAAGATCGGCGGGCTCGACATCGCGGCCGCCGCCCTCCCCGAGACGCCCATCGCCGCGGACAGTGGCATGGACAAGCGCATGGACTGGCGCTTCCTCGACCTCCGCCAGCGCCGCAACAACCTGATCTTCCGCGTGCAGACGACCCTCGAGCACGCCTTCCGCTCTTATTGGATCGAGCGAGACTACATCGAGGTGCACTCGCCGAAGCTCATGGCCTCGGCATCCGAGTCCAACGCCGAATTGTTCTCGCTGGAGTACTTCGGCGACCAGACGGCGTACCTCGCGCAGTCGCCGCAGTTCTTCAAGCAGATGGCGCAGGTCGCCGGGTTCGGCAAGATCTTCGAGATCGCCCCCGCCTTCCGCGCCGACCCGTCGTTCACCTCGCGTCACGCGACCGAGTTCACCTCCGTCGACGCGGAGATCAGCTGGATCGACTCGCACGAAGACGTCGCCGCGATGCAGGAGGAGCTGCTGCAGACCGCATTCCAGGCGGTCAAGGACAAGCACGGCGCCGAGATCGAGGAGCTGTTCGGCCTCGAGGTGCAGGTACCCGCCATCCCGTTCCCGCGCATCCCGCTCGCCGAGGCGCGCGAGATCGTGAAGAGCCGCGGCTACGAGATCCCGCGCACCGACGGCGACCTCGACCCCGAGGGCGAGCGCCAGATATCGGCGTACGTCGAGGAGACCTACGGCCACCAGTTCGTCTTCATCACCGACTACCACCCCGAGATCCGCGCCTTCTACCACATGCGCGACGAAGAGACCGGGCTGACGAAGTCGTACGATCTGCTGTTCAAGGGCGTCGAGATCACGACCGGCGCGCAGCGCGAGCACCGCGTCGACGTGCTGATCGAGCAGGCGAAGGAGAAGGGACTCGGAGCCGAGCACCTCGACTTCTACTTCGACTTCTTCCGCTACGGCGCCCCGCCCCACGGCGGATTCGGCATGGGTCTCGCCCGCGTGCTCATGCTGCTGCTCGGCGAGTCGTCGATCCGCGAGGTGACGTACCTCTTCCGCGGCCCGACGCGCCTCGCCCCCTAATGACCGTCGGATCCGCTTAGGGACGAACCCCGATGCGATGAGCCCCCTCCCCCACCAGGCTGTGTCCGGGGGAGGGGTTTCGTCATGTCAGAGTGCGAGCTCAGGGGGTCATCAGAATGAGTCAACGGAGAATCCGGTCACGCGCCGTGCTGGCTGTCGTGACAGCGGCCGCGGCGGTCATCGCGATCGTGTCGGCCGGCGCGCCGGCGATCGCGGCCGATCCCGTGGCGACGAGGATCATCGCTACCGGGCTGGACAACCCCCGGCAGGTGTCCGTCGGCGCCGGCGGCACCGTCTACGTGGCCGAGGCGGGAACCGGGGGCGCCGGCCCCTGCCTCCCCAATCCCGAGGACCCCACCGCGAGTGTGTGTCTCGGCGACACCGGGGCCGTGACCGAGATCCGCCACGGCACGCAGACGCGCGTCGTCACGGGACTCCCCTCACTCGCGGGGGCGGACGGTTCCGGCGCCACCGGCCCATCGGCGGTCAGCGTGCGAGGCAACAACATCGCGGTCCTCGTCGGCCTCGGGGGCAACAGCGAAACGCGGGCCCTGCTCGGAGCAGGCGGCGCGCGGCTCGGCACCATCCTCACCGGTCGCCTCGGCCAGCCACTGACCGTCGCGGCGGACGTCACCGGCTACGAGGATGCTGCCAACCCCGACGGGGCACAGCTCGATTCGAACCCCAGCGGGTTCGCGGACGTCAACAGCAAGCGCTGGACCGTCGCGGACGCGGGAGCGAACGCGATCGTGACGATCGGCGGCAATCTCGCCCCCGCCACGGTGGCCGTCCTGCCGCCGACATCGGGCGTGCCGCCGTGGGGCGGCGATCCGATTCCCGCCGAGGCGGTTCCGACCCAGGTCGTCCTCGGGCCCGACGGGGCGTACTACGTGTCCCAGCTCGTGGGCTTCCCGTTCCCGCCCGGCGCATCCAGCATCTGGCGTGTCGTTCCGGGTCAGCAGCCGACCGTCTACGCGACGGGCCTGAGCAATGTGACGAGTCTCGCATGGCAGCACCAGACGCTGTACGCCGTTCAGATCAGCGACGGCAGCCTGCTCAGCGAGGAGCCGCCGATCGGCTCGCTGCGGCGGATCGTGCCAGGCGGCGATGAGCATCCCGCGGTGCTGTCCGGCCTCTTCGCCCCGTACGGCGTGGCGATCTCCGGCACGACGGCGTACGTGAGCGTCGGCGCGGTCCTCCCCGGCGGCGGTGAGGTGCACGCGGTCGAATTGCGCTGAGATCCCGAGAAGGGCGGGTCGCCCGGTCTGCTGCCACGGACCGGGCGACCCGTCGCGCGTTCGGACACTACCCCACCCGCTGCGGTGCCCCGCCGGGTGGCCGGGATGCCATTCGCCAAGCCACGTACCTCGTCCGAGGCCCGACGCTGCTCTCCGCCTGACGCGGACAGCGCTGACGCGGACAGCGCTGACGCGGCCATCGCGGACGCACGGATGTGGTAATCCTCGAGGGTGACGATCACCCTCGACGGACTTCAGAACTTCCGCGACCTCGGCGGCCTCCCCCTCGCGACCGGTGGCAGCGTCCGCTCCGGTGTCCTCTACCGTTCCGAAGGGCTCATCGGCCTGACGGATGCCGGCGTCGCAGACCTCTCGGCGAGCCCGATCGGCGTCATCGTGGACTTCCGCACCCCGATGGAGCAGGCGAGCGCGCCCGACCGCCTGCCCGCTGATCGCGCGGTGGAGGTGGTCGAGCTGTCGGTCCTCGAAGGGGCACTCACGGGCGCCGCCGGCGCGGCAGCGCAGGCCGACGGCCCCGTCGACACCGGCATGGCGAAGCAGATCCTCGCGACGCTCCCCCGTCTCGGCGAGTTGTACGTCCAGATGCTCGAGCACGGCGCGCCCGCATTCGCCGAGGCGGCGCGCCGCATCGCCGCACCCGGGCTGAGGCAGTCGCTGCAGGACCCGGTATCCGACAGCCACCCCGCGGGGGTCCTCGTCCACTGCACCGCCGGCAAGGACCGTACGGGTGTCGCGGTCGCGCTCATCCTCGACGCGGTCGGCGTCGACCGGGACGCCGTCGTCGCCGACTACGCCGTCTCGGAGCGCAACCTTGCCGGCCCGTGGGCCGACCGCATGCTCGCCGGCATCGAGCAGATGGGCGCGCCGCTGACGCCCGAGCTCCGCGAACTGGTCACCGGCACACCTCCCGCAGCGATCGAGCAGGCGCTGGCCTGGCTCGACGAGCACGGCGGCGCTGCGGCGTACCTGCAGTCAGGCGGCCTGACGGACGCCGAGCTCGGCGCACTGCGCACCCGGCTCGCGGGCTGAGCCTAGGCATCCGTATCCCGCTCTCGGCGCGCGCGCCGCTCCTCAGCTGCTGAGCGCGGCGCGCAGGCGGTCGGGCGAGACGCGCCAGTGGCCGTGCAGCTGCCCGTCGATCAGCACGACGGGGATCTTCTCCCACCACTGCGCGTAGAGGGCGGGGTCGTCGGCGATGGAGAGCTCCTCGACGTCGACGGCATCTTCGGGGAGCTCGGCCACGACCGTTTCGACGACCTCGCGGGCGACATCGCAGAGGTGGCAGTCCGGTTTGCCGATGAGGGTGATCGTCGTCACACCGGCACCGCGGTCACGCGTCGACCGGAAAGCCGGCCGCGATCCACTCGTTCGTGCCGCCGTCCACGTTGGTGGCATCGTAGCCGCGCGCCTCGAGGGCCTCGACCACGCGGCCCGAACGGCCGCCGACGGCGCAGATGACATCGAACGCACCCTCGGGCAGTTCGTCCAGTCGACCGCCGATGGTGGACATCGGGATGTTGATCGCCCCGGGGACGTGTCCTGCGGCGAACTCGTCGACCTCGCGCACGTCGATCAGTGGGATCTCGGTGCGCTCACGCCGCTGCTGGATGCTGATGGACTTCATGTCGGCCTCTCGGGTCGCGGACTCCGCAAAGGCGGAGCAGTGGCATACACGAAGCGCCCGTCCGGAGACAGGCGCTTGGTGCGGATGCCGCTTACTTCTTGTTGCGGCGCTGGTGGCGAGTCTTGCGAAGCAGCTTGCGGTGCTTCTTCTTCGCCATGCGCTTGCGGCGCTTCTTGATGACAGAACCCACGGAAAACCTCACTATGTCGGGGTCTGGGCGCGGCGTGTGCGGCGCCCGGGAACGAGCAATTACGAAAAATGCCTCGGATCAGTCTAGCCGACGTCGGCGATCGGCCGTTGCAGAGCTTCGGTGACGGCGGATTCGGGCACCCGATAGCTGCGGCCGAACCGGACGGCGGGCAGTTCTCCGGAGTGCACGAGGCGGTAGACCGTCATCTTCGACACACGCATGAGCTCGGCGACCTCGGCGACCGTGAGGAAGCGCACATCGGACAGCTCAGCCATGTCGATTCCTTCCCCAGAAGTACTGGACACACTCTAGAGCGCGCGGGACCCGTGTGTAAACAGGTGCCCCTGTGAACTGTGTGACAAGTGGTGCCGATGTGATCGGTGTCACGACTCCGAGCGCTGCCGTGCCTTCCGGTCGCGCGCCTCACGGGCAGCCAGCCGTTCGAGCTTGCGCGCGTCGCGCAGCGCCTTCTCCGCCTGCCGCACCGCCTTCTGCGCCTCGCGGAACTTCTTGTCGTCGGCGATGTCGGCATCGTCGAGCGTGACCCACTGCGTGCGCACGCCCCGGCGCCCTTCGGCGGCGGCGGCGATGTAGGCGGCGACGCCGTCGAGGCCTCGTTCCAGCGCGAAGGCGAACGGGTCCGACTCGTCCAGGAACGCACCCGCCTCGATGGCCGCGCGCAGCGAGGGGTACGCCTCCGCGGTGATGAGCGCCCGGAACATCGCGTCCTCATTGCGGGCGATGGTGTCGCTCCCGACACCCTGCTCCCGCTCCACCCGCGCGTAGCCGGCGAGCACCGTGCCCGCCCAGTGCGCCGTGCCGGTCACGAGCAGCATCACGGCCAACCGCTCCTCGTACGTCAGCGGCGTCTCATCCAGCGCGCTTATTCCGGCATCCATCCACGCGGCAGTGTTGGGAGTGGCCGGAACACCCGAGATCGGGATGTCGAGCACCCAGGGGTGCCGCAGGTAATGCTGCAGCTGCTCGCCGAACAGCGCCTCGAGGCGCTCCCGCCAGCCGCCGGCCTCCCGCGAGGCCTCCGACGGCGAGCCGGTGGCCTCCTCCTGCATGAGCAGCACGAGGTCTTCTTTGGCGGTGACGTATCGGTACAGCGACATGGGCGTGAAGCCGAGTTTGGCGGCGACGGCGGCCATCGACACCGCGCCCAGGCCCTCGGCATCCGCGATCTCGATCGCCGCCTCCACGATGCGCTCGACGCTCATCTCTCGCTTGGGACCACGCTGCGGGGTGGCGGCGACGCCCCACGCGAGAGCGATGCCTCGCGGAAGCTCGGGCTCGACGGCATCGGTCATCTCGTAAGTCTAGGACTGTCTATCACGTAAACAGTGTGTTACCGTCATAAACAGTTAATGTCATACACAGTTTTGGCCATACACAGATGGAAGAGAGAGGAAGTCCCATGCCCGACCGCACCGCTCCGCCGGTCATCGTCGTCGAGGGCCTGCGAAAGACGTTCGGCCGCCAACGCGTGCTCGACGGTCTCGACCTCGAGGTCGCCCGCGGCGAGGTCTTCGCGCTCCTGGGCCCGAACGGCGCCGGCAAGACCACGACCATCAACATCCTCACGACGCTCGTCCACCCCGACGCCGGCACCGCCACGGTCGCGGGCATCGACGTGGCGCGCGAACCCGAGCAGGTCAAGCGCCGCATCAGTCTGACCGGCCAGGCCGCCGCCGTGGACGACGTCCTCACCGGCACCGAGAACGTCGTCATGATGGGTCGCCTCTCAGGCCTCCCCCGCCGGCCGGCCCGCCACCGCGCGGCAGAACTGCTCGCGCGCTTCGGGTTGACGGATGCCGCATCCCGCCGCGTCGGCACGTACTCCGGCGGCATGCGACGACGCCTCGACCTCGCGCTCAGCTTCGTCGTCGCGCCCGAGGTGCTCTTCCTCGACGAGCCGACGACCGGACTCGACACCCGCAGCCGCCGCGAGCTGTGGGACGTCATCCGCTCGCTCGCGGAGGCGGGCACCACGGTCTTCCTGACCACGCAGTACCTCGAGGAGGCCGACCAGCTCGCCGACCGCATCGCCGTGCTCGACGGTGGCCGCATCGTCGCCACCGGCACCGCGGCGCAGCTGAAGTCCCGCGTCGGCGGCGACACGGTCGAGCTGCATGACGCCCACGGCGACCTCGTGCACGAGGTCGCCACCGACGGATCGGTGACCGGGCTGCGCCGGGCGCTCGACGTGCTGGACGAGTCCGGCGCCGAGGGCGTCGTGACGCTGCGGCGACCGAGCCTCGACGACGTGTTTCTCGCTCTCACCACCCCCGACGGTCGCGGCGAGCGCGCCGACGACCGCCGGGCCGACTCGCTCAAGGAGATCGCATGACCACTGTCACCGCCTCGCCGACCATCCCCGCACTGCGTCCGCGGGTGAGCGGGCTCACCGCCGAGAGCGTCTTCGTCGGCCGCAGCCTCCTGCACTCGCTGCGCGACGGCGAGTCGCTGCTGATGGCGATCATGCTGCCGGTGATGCTCATGCTGATGTTCACGTGGGTGTTCGGTGGGGCGATCGACCCCACCGGCGACTACGTGAACTACGTCGTACCGGGTGTGATCCTCACGTGCGCCGGCTTCGGCGCCGCCTCGACCGCCGTCTACGTCGCGGGAGATATGAAGGCCGGCATCATCGACCGGTTCCGTACGATGCCGGTGCGCGCGAGCGCCGTGCTCACCGGGCACGTCGTCGCGAGCCTGCTGCGGAACCTCCTCGCGACCGCCATCGTGATCGGCGTCGCGCTGCTCGTGGGGTTCCGCCCGACCGCGGGGTTCTGGGGCTGGGCCGGCGCCGTTGCGGTGATCTCGCTCTGGATCCTCGCGATCACGTACCTGTTCGCGGCGATCGGGCTCGCCTCCGGCAGCCCCGAGGGCGCCAACGGCTACGGCTTCATCATCCTGTTCCTGCCGTACCTGTCGAGCGCCTACGTGCCCGTCGAGACGATGCCCGAGTGGCTCCAAGGCGTTGCGCAGTACCAGCCGGTCACGCCGATCATCGAGACGATCCGTGGCCTCCTGATGGGAACGCCCGTCGACGACACCGTCGGCTGGGCGATCGCCTGGTGCCTCGGCATCCTCGTCGCCTCGTTCGTGTGGGGCGCCTGGCTGTTCCGCCGCAAGGCCGGGCGCCGGTAACGCGGCGGGCGCTTCGACAGGCTCAGCGACCAACCCGGTCCCTGAGCCTTTCGAAGCGTCACCGCCCGGGGAGGCGCTTGAAGGCGTTCTCGAAGGCGTGCTTGGCGGAGGCGGCCGCCCGGCCGACCACTTCAGCCGCGTGCGCGGCGGAGTCGGGCAGACCCGCGACGCCTTCGCCGGCGAGCACCCCATCGCCGTCGCCGTCGAGGAAGGGAACGAGCCAGTCGTCGACCTCGTCCAAGGGCTCGGCCGAGAGGCTGTAGTAGCGATGCTGCCCCTCTTCGCGCACCGAGACCAGATGCGCGTCGCGCAGCACCTTGAGGTGCTTCGACACCGTCGGCTGGCTTGCGCCGAGCTCGGTGACGATGTGCGACACGCTGGTGCCGCGTTCTCCGGCGGATGATCGGTCGAGCAGCAGTCGCAGGATGTCGCGACGCGTTCCGTCTGCGATCACGTCGAAGATGTCCGCCATGTGCTCAGATTAGTCGGGAGCCCTGCGGAGTACCATGAGCAACAACCGGCCCCCCAACCGAATCACAGGTGCTGGGTTCACGAAGCCCGCACGCACCAGGAGGACCCGTATGACGGATGGCAGGCGCGCCGCCCCCGTCACGGGCATGGGCCGCCTGCGTGCACTCGGTCACGCGTTCATGGAGTTCTTCCGCGACCTGACTCAGCGCTCCCCCGCCCGGTTCGCGATCCTCATCTTCCTGTCGTTGATCCTGCTGTTCACAGGGCTCTTCTCGCTTCCCATCGCCGCGGCCGACCGTCAGGTGACTCCGTTCGCCGATGCCTTCTTCACGGCGGTGTCGACCATCTGCGTCACCGGCCTCGCGACGGTCGACATGGCCACCCACTGGTCGGCGTTCGGTCATGTGCTGGTCTTCGTCGGCGTGCAGATCGGTGCGCTCGGCGTCTTGACCCTCGCGTCGATTCTGGGCCTGGTGATCTCGCGCCGACTGGGCCTGAGGGCCAAGCTCATCGCCGCCAGCGACTCGAATCCCCTGCGCACGCACGGCGGACCGGTCAACGAGGGCCAGACCGTGCAGCTCGGCCAGATCGGCAGCCTGCTCGCGACGGTGGCGCTGTCGACACTCGTCATCGAAGGGTTCCTCGCGATCCTGCTGTTCCCCGGGCTGTTGATCGCCGGCGTCCCCTGGCACGTCGCGCTATGGGAGGCCCCGTTCTACGCCGCGATGTCGTTCACGAACACCGGGTTCACGCCGAACGCCGACGGTCTCGAGCCGTTCCGGCACGACTACTTCTTCCTGACGGTGCTCATGGCCGGCGTGTTCCTCGGCTCGATCGGCTTCCCCGTCATCTACACGCTTCTCCGCGAGCGATGGAGGGTGCGTCGGTGGTCGCTGCACGCGAAGCTCACCCTCATCACGACGGTGATGCTGTTCTTTCTGGGCGGCGCGGTCTTCCTGATCCTCGAGTACGACAACCTCCTGACGCTGGGCACGAAGGACGCGTGGGACACGACCTTCCAGGCGTTCTTCCTCTCGGCGATGACGAGATCCGGCGGCTTCGCCATCCTCGACATCGGTGAGCTGAATCAGTCGAGCCTGCTTGTCGCGTGCATGCTCATGTTCGTCGGCGGCGGCTCGGCATCGACGGCCGGCGGCATCAAGGTCACGACTCTGGCGGTCATCGCGCTCGCGGTCGTGTCCGAGGCGAAGGGCCGTGCGTCCAACCAGGTGTTCGGCCGCCGCATCCCGAGCGACGTCCTGCGCGTCGCGCTGTCGGTCGTGGCGTGGGGATCCACCATTGTCGCGCTGTCGACGATCATCATCACCCAGATCACCAAAGCCGACCTCGGCGACGTTCTCTTCGACGTCATCTCGGGCTTCGCCACTGTCGGGTTGTCGACGGGTCTCACCGAGACGCTCCCGGATCCCGCTGTGTATGTGCTGGCGATCACGATCGTCATGGGTCGCGTTGGTACAGTGACTCTCGCGGCGGCCGTGGCCGCATCAACCCGTTCGCAGCTGTATTCGCTGCCCGTGGAAAGGCCGATCGTTGGTTGAGCGAATCAGGGGCGATGCGCCCGTTCTCGTGATCGGCCTCGGTCGATTCGGCGCCGCCTGCGCGGGTGAGCTCGATCGGCTCGATCGCGAGGTGCTCGCGATCGACGAGAACCTCGATCTCGTGCAGAAGTGGTCGGAGCGCGTCACCCACACGGTGCAGGCCGATGCCAAGAACATCGACGCGCTCAAGCAGATCGGGGCGCAGGACTTCTCGGTAGCCGTCGTCGCGGTCGGCTCATCGATCGAGGCATCCGTCCTCATCACGGCCAACCTGGTCGACTTGAAGGTGCCGCAGATCTGGGCCAAGGCGGTGTCGCAGTCGCACGGCAAGATCCTCGCCCGCGTCGGCGCCAACCACGTCATCTACCCCGAGCGGGAGGCCGGCGAGCGCGTCGCCCACCTCGTCAGCGGCCGCATGCTCGACTTCATCCGCTTCGACGACGACTTCGCGCTCGCGAAGCTGTACCCGCCCAAGTTCATCCGCGGCGTCGGACTCAACGAGTCCGGAGTGCGCACGAAGTACAACGTCACCGTGGTGGGCGTGAAGAGCCCGGGCAAGCCGTTCCGCTACGCCGAGGCGAACACCGTCGTCACCAACCACGACCTCATCATCGTGTCGGGAACGAACTCCGACATCGAGCGCTTCGCGTCGCTCGAGCGCTGAGACCCCCTCCCGGATGTCCCCGCCGCGCGGCATACTCGCGGCATGACAGAGCGCAACAGGACGGATGCCGCGGCCCGGCGATGGGTCGAAGCCTACGAGAACGCGTGGAAGACGAACGAGCCCGATGACATCCGGGCCCTGTTCACCGAGGACGCCGCCTACTTCACGAAGCCGTGGGGCGATCCGTGGGCCGGCGCCGACGCCATCGTCGCGGGCTGGCTGGAGGCACGCGACGAGCCGGGCACGTACGAGTTCGAGTGGGAGATCGCCGGCATCGACGGCGCCCGCGTCTTCGTGGACGCGCGCACCGACTACGCCCCGAACGACGACCTGCCCGACGGGCGCATCTACCGCAACCTCTGGGTCGTCGACCTCGACGAGGACGGACGGGCTCGCTCGTTCACCGAGTGGTACATGAAGCAGCCCCGCGACTGACACGCCGCGGAGGGCTCATCGGCCCTGGGCGAGTTCCCGGGCACGCGCCAGCGCCGCGTCCGTCGCCGCCACGAAGACGTCGTCGAGACGTGCCTCCTGGAACACGGCGATCGCCCGCTCCGTCGTGCCCTTCGGACTCGTCACCCGCCGGCGCAGCTCGGCGGGGTCGTCACCGGATGCCTCGAGCAGCGCCGCTGCGCCGATGAACGTCTGCTCGGCCATGAGCCGGGCCTCGGCGTCGGAGAAGCCCTTGCCGGCGGCCGCCTTCGTGAACTCCTCCACGAGGAGGAAGAAGTACGCCGGACCGGAGCCCGAGATGGTGGAGAGCGCATCGATCTGGGATTCGGGCACCTCGATGACGGTTCCGACGGTCTCGAACAGCCGACGGGCCGTGGCGACGGCCGCGGCGTCCGCCCGTGAGCCGGCAGCGAGTCCGGTGACGCCGCGCCCGACGAGGGCCGGCGTATTGGGCATGGATCGCAGCACCGCGACGCCGTCGCCGAGGCGCTCCTCGAACGTCGCGATCGTGACTCCGGCGGCGAGGCTCACGACGATGGCGCCGGGCCGCAGCGCCGGGGCGATCTCGCGGAGCAGGTCCGGGACCATCGCCGGTTTCACCCCCACGAGCACGATGTCGGCGGCGGCCGCGGCATCCGTGTTCCCCGTCGGATGCTCCTCGAGCGCGAGGCTCGTCACTGCCTCGAGACCGTCGAGCTCGGCCGCCTTCGCGCGCGAGCGGTTCGTGGTCGTCACTCCCAGGGTTGCCAGACCGGAACGCGACAGGCCCCGCGCGATCGCGCCGCCCATCGATCCGGCGCCGAGGATCGCGATGGGCGGGAGGGCGGAATCTGCTGCAGCCATGGCGTCATCCTACGAGCGGGTTCCCAGAATGCTCGCGGAATTAATGCTTGACTTATATAAGCCGCGACGCAATCATGGACCTTGTGCACGCACTCGACATCCTCGGCGATCCGGTGCGCCGGCGCATTCTCGAACTCCTCGCGGAGGGCGAGCGCAGCGCCGGCGAGATCGGCGAAGACGTGCAGCGCGAGTTCGGCATCTCGCAGCCCGCGGTCTCGCAGCACCTCCGCGTGCTGCGGGAATCGGGGTTCGCCACCGTCCGGCCCGACGGCGTCCGGCGGCTCTACGCGATCGCGCCCGAGCAGCTCGCGAGCGCCGCCGCGTGGTTCGACCCCTTCCGGCGCTTCTGGCAGCCGCACCTCGACGCTCTGGGCACCGAGCTCGCCCGAGGGCGGCGGCGGCGACGGCTCGCTGCCGAGCAGCAGTCGGACGCCGACACCGAAGACGCCGGCACCGAAGACGCCGTCACCCACGAATCCGACATCGATGAATCCGACACCCATGAATCCGGCACGACCGACCCTCAGGAGGAATGACATGGTCGACGTACAGCACCAGCTCGACGCGGTGACCCGCGAGATCGCGAGCGAAGAGATCGACGGCTACGCGGCGCGGGTGCAGACGCTCGCGCAGACGTACCCGTCCCCGATCGACGACGTGTGGGATGCCGTCACCAGCGCGGCGCGGATCGCACGGTGGTTCCTGCCGATCTCGGGCGATCTCCGGCTCGGCGGCCGCTATCAGATCGAAGGCAACGCCGGAGGTGAGATCCAGGAGTGCGCACCGCCCCAGAACGGATCCGCCCGTTTCCGGGCGACCTGGGAGTTCGGCGGCGGCGTGACGTGGCTCACCGTGCGCCTGACCGCCGAGGGGTCGGATGCGACACGGTTCGAGCTCGAGCACGTCGCTCGTACGGACGACGCGCCCGCCGAGTTCTGGGACGTCTACGGTCCGGGTGCGACGGGCGTCGGGTGGGACGGCGGCCTGCTGGGCCTTGAGCTCCACCTGACCGGCGGCGACGGACCCTCGCCCGCAGAGGCCGGGGCGTGGGCGCTCACCGACGAGGGCAGGGCGTTCTACCGCGGTGCCGCCGACGCCTGGGCCGCGGCGCACGCCGCCGACGGGGCCGACCCCGCGATCGCCGCCCGCGCGGCCGACAACACCTACGCCTTCTACACGGGAGAGCCGGCCGCCGCAGCCGAGGAGTGAGCACCGGGTCCCGCAGCGCCGGGGCCGGCCGGCGCCGGCGCTGCGGCATCCGTCATCGAAAGCCCGTCCGCCGAGACGGCGCCCCGGTCTATCCTCGGAGTGCGGGGACGCAGGGGCTCCCGCATGAGGTGGGAGGCTTCCGACATGACCCTCTTCGACGGCATCGAGGCACGCAGCGTAGAGACGCCGGGTCTGACCGTCAACGTGCTGGAACGCGCGGGCGACGATCCCGCGACGCCCCCGGATCGCACCGTGGTGCTGATCCACGGCAACGTCTCGTCGGCGTTGTTCTGGCAGGAGCTGATGCTCGACCTCCCGACCGACCTCCGGGTCATCGCGATCGACCTGCGCGGCTTCGGCGGTACCGAGCACGCCCCGATCGACGCGACCCGTGGTGTGCGCGACTTCAGCGACGATGTGCAGTCCACGCTGGAGGCCCTCGGCATCCCGACCGCTCACCTCGTCGGGTGGTCGATGGGCGGCGGCGTGATCATGCAGTACGCACTCGATCACCCGGTCCTGAGTCTGACCCTGCAGGCCCCCGTGTCGCCCTACGGCTTCGGCGGCACGCGCCGCGACGGCTCGCGGCTCACCGATGACGACGCCGGATGCGGCGGCGGCGGCGCGAACCCCGACTTCGTGCAGCGCCTGATCGATCACGACACGACCGCGGACGCCCCGACGTCGCCGCGGAACGTCTTCCGCAGCGGCTATGTCGCGTCAGGGTTCGAGACCGCGCATGAGGACCTCTGGGTCGAGTCGATGCTGACGACGTCGACGGCCACCGGCAATTACCCGGGCGACGCGGTATCGAGCGAGAACTGGCCCGGCTTCGCTGCGGGCGACATCGGCGTTCTCAACACGATGACCCCGGCGCACTTCGATGTGTCGGGCATCGTCGATCTCGCCGTGAAGCCGGCGATCCTCTGGATCCACGGCACCCTGGACGCGATCGTCTCGGACGCGTCGTTCTACGACCTCAACAACCTCGGAAAGCTCGGCATCGTCCCGGGCTGGCCGGGGGACGAGCTCGCACCGGCACAGGAGATGGTGTCGCAGACGCGCGACGTGCTCGATCGCTACGCCGAGGCGGGCGGCGCGGTCACCGAGGTGACCCTCGAGGGAACCGGCCACACGCCACACCTCGAACGCCCGGCCGAGTTCCGCCATGCGCTGCTCGAGGTGATCGGCTACGTCGGTCGCCGCCACGATCCGGCGCCACCGACCGAGGCGATCATCCTCCGCTCCTCCGACTGACGCCCGCCGCCGGCGCCGGCCGAGGCGACCCGCTGCGAACCCTCGCCTGGCGCGCGAACCGCGCGCCCGGCATCCGTAGACTCGTCGGCATGAGTGCATCCGGTGGCGGCAAGGCGATCCTCGCGGCGTTCCTGGCGAATATGGGCATCGCCCTGGCGAAGTTCGTGGCCTGGTTCCTCTCGGGATCGGCGTCGATGCTCGCCGAGGCGATCCACTCGGTCGCCGACTCCGGCAACCAGCTGCTGCTGATGCTGGGCGGACGGCAGGCGAAGAAGAAGGCCGACAGCGACCACCCGTTCGGCTACGGCCGCGAACGCTACGTGTACGCGTTCGTCGTGTCGATCATCCTGTTCTCGGTCGGCGGACTGTTCTCGATCTACGAGGGCGTCGAGAAGCTGACGCATCCGCACGAGCTCGAGAACGCCTGGATCCCCATCGCCGTGCTCCTCGTGGCGATCGTGCTGGAGTCGTTCTCGCTGCGCACCGCCGTCAAGGAGAGCAACCATCTGCGGGCGAAGGGCCAGTCCTGGGTCGCCTTCGTGCGGCACGCGAAGGCCCCCGAACTGCCGGTCGTCCTGCTCGAAGACGTCGCCGCACTGACCGGTCTGGTGTTCGCGCTCTTCGGCGTCGGCATGACCGTGATCACGCACAACCCGATCTTCGACGCGATCGGCACGCTCATGATCGGCACGCTCCTGATCCTGGTCGCGATCACGCTCGGCATCGAGACGAAGAGCCTGCTGGTGGGCGAGGGCGCGACGGATGCCGATCAGCAGCGCATCGTCGACGCCATCGCCGCGGGGCCCGAAGTCGTGAAGCTCATCCACATCAAGACGCTCTACCTCGGGCCTGACGAGCTGCTCGTCGCCGCCAAGCTCGGCTTCGCCGCCGACGCACCGCTCGCGCAGATCGCCGCTGACATCGATCGTGTCGAGGCTCGTGTGCGCGCCGCGGTGCCTGCGGCGCGCGTGATTTACTTCGAGCCCGACATCTACCGGCCCGGAGACGACTCCGCGCCGCCGACGTCCCAGTTCGTCATCAAGTCGGCCGACTGACCTTCCGCTCTCCGACGGGCTCGGATGGTCGCCGCGCGCGACGACGGCACCGAGCTCGGACACCGGGGCGCTCGCTCCGACCACGAGACCGATACGAGGATCCATCATCGAGTACTGCATCTTCACCGAGCCTCAGCTGGGCGCCACCTACGCCGACGAACTGGCGTACGCCCAGACCGCGGAGCGCCTCGGGTTCACCGGGTACTTCCGCTCGGACCACTACCTCAGCGGCATGGGCGACGGCCTGCCCGGACCGTCGGACGCCTGGACGACGCTGGCGGGCCTCGCCCGCGAGACGTCCCGGATCCGGCTCGGCACGCTCGTCTCCCCTGTCACCTTCCGGCATCCCGGCTCGCTCGCGATCCAGGTCGCCCAGGTCGACGCCATGTCGGACGGTCGCGTCGAATTGGGGCTCGGCGCAGGCTGGTTCGAGCGCGAGCACCAGGCGTACGGCATCCCGTTCCCCGCCAAGCGGTTCGACCTCCTCGAAGAGCAGCTCGAGATCGTCACCGGCCTGTGGGCCACACCGGTCGGCGAGACCTACAGCTTCAGCGGCACGAACTACCGGCTGGCCGAGGCGCCGGCTCTCCCGAAGCCGGTGCAGCAGCCGGTCCCCGTCATCATCGGCGGAGGAGGCCCGCGGCGCACGCCCGACCTCGTCGCGCGCTTCGCCCGCGAGTACAACATCGGCTTCCCCGAAGACCACCAGATCCCGGAGCGCATCGAGAACCTGCGCGCCGCCTGCGAGCGCATCGGCCGCGACCCGGCGACGGTGCGCCTGTCGATCGCGATGTCTACCATCGCCGGCAGGGACGATGCCGAGGTCGCGCACCGTGCCGCGCGGATCGGGAAGACGGTCGACGACGTGCGGGACGGCACGAACATCGTCGGCGACGCGGCCGAGATCGGCGAGCGCATCGCCCTCTACCGGTCGTTCGGCATCGAGCGCGTCTACTTCCAGCTGCTCGACCTGCAGGACGTCCCGCACGTCGAGTACCTGGGCGAAGTACTGCCGCACCTCCCCCGCTGACGCTCGCCGCGCGCTGGGAGCGTCCTACGCCGCCGTGCTGAGGAGCTACGACCGCAGGCCCCGTTGACTTGCCGTATATGTACGCGACACCCCGGCGTGTCGCGTACATATACGCCAACTCACGGGGCGGGGTGGGGGCAACGGGGGCGGGGCCGAGGGCGGGAAGGACGGCGTCAGCGGCGGGCGTCGAAGAAGGCGCGCAGGAGAGCGGATGCCGCATCCTCGCGCACCCCGGCGACGACTTCGGCCCGGTAGGGCAGGCGCCGGTCCCGCACCACGTCGTACACCGACCCGGCGGCGCCGGCCTTCTCATCCCACGCGCCGAAGACCAGACGCGAGATGCGGGACTGGAGCACGGCACCGGCGCACATCACGCACGGCTCGAGGGTGACGACGAGGGTGCAGCCTTCGAGGTTCCACGAGCCGCGCGCGGCGGCCGCCGCCCGCAGCGCGACCACCTCGGCGTGCGCGGTGGGATCGTGCTCGAGCTCGCGCAGGTTGCGGCCTTCGGCGATGACCGCGCCCGCGGCATCCGTCACCACGGCACCGACCGGCACGTCCCCCGCCTCCCCCGCCGCCGCGGCGAGAGCCAGCGCACGGTCCATCGCGGCGAGATCGGCGGAAGCGGGCTGCACAGCACGAGCGTAGCCGCCCTCGGGCAACCCGCCCCGGGCGGGGCGGCGGTGACGCACTAACCTGTGTCTATGCGCCTGCACGTCGCCGACCATCCGCTCATCACCCACAAGCTCACGGTGCTGCGCGACCAGCGCACCTCGTCGCCGGTGTTCCGCCAGCTCACCGAGGAGCTCGTCACCCTCCTCGCGTACGAGGCGACCCGGAACGTCCGCGTGTCGCCGATCGAGATCCAGACGCCCGTCACCACGACGATCGGCGTGAAGATCGGCGAGCCGCGTCCGCTCGTCGTCCCCATCCTGCGCGCCGGTCTCGGCATGCTCGAGGGCATGGTCAAGCTCATCCCGACCGCCGAGGTGGGCTTCCTCGGGATGGTGCGCGACCACGAGACGCTCGAGCCGTCGACCTACGCCGAGCGACTGCCCGACGACCTGAGCGACCGCCAGTGCTTCGTGCTCGACCCCATGCTGGCAACCGGCGGCTCGCTCGGCGCCGCCATCGAGTTCCTGTTCCAGCGCGGTGCGCAGGACGTCACGGCGATCTGCATCCTCGGCGCGCCCGAGGGCGTCGCTGCCATCGAGAAGCAGGTCGACGGCCGCGACGTCACGCTCGTGCTGGGCGCGATGGACGAGCGGCTGAACGAGAAGGGCTACATCGTGCCCGGCCTCGGCGACGCCGGCGACCGGCTCTACGGGACGGTCTGAGCCGCCCGCAGGCCGCGTCAGACGACCGGAACGCGGCGGAGGTCGCGGGTCTCGTCGGGCGCGACTCCCGCCCCACCTCGGCCGACCACGGCCACCGCAGTGAAGGGGCGTCCGTTGAAGCGCGTCGCCGTGACGGTCGTGTACGCGCCCATGGTGGGGCTCACGAGCAGGTCGCCGACGCGCAGCTCCGGCAGCAGGACCTCTCGCGCGATCACGTCTGACGAATCGCACGTGGGGCCGGCCAGCGTCGCCCAGCGGTGACCCCCGGCGCGCGCGCCGGCGGAGAGCCGGCCGCTCCAGGGGTCGGTGGCCGTCAGGTCCCGTGCCGCGAATACCAGCGGGTGCACGTCCTCCGTCAGCACGTTCGAATACGACCCGTACAGGCCGTCGTCGAGGTAGTACCACCGCCCGTCCCCGCGCTCGGCGATGCCGACGACGCTCGTCACGAGCGTCATCGCATCGGCGACCATCACGCGCCCCGGCTCCGCGATGATGTCGAGACGGCGTGCATGCGGGGCGAGCACCGGCCGCAGCAGGGTGGCGATGTCGTCGAACGCCGCCGACTCGGAGTCGTACGAGGCGGGGAACCCGCCGCCGATGTCGAGCGTGTCGAACTGCACGTTGCAGCGCCGCTCCAGGATGCTCATCAGCTCGAGGGTGTCGGCGGCGGCAGATGCGAACCTGCCGGGATCGTCGAGCTGGCTGCCGACGTGATAACTGAAGCCTGCGACCGTGACGCCGGCGGCGAGCGCGCTCTCGACGAGGTGGGCGGCTTCGAACGGCCCGACGCCGAACTTGCTCGACAGGTCGCTCTTGGCGTGCGGGCTCCGGTACGCCAGTCGCACGAGCAGACGTGTGTCCGCCGGCGCGCCCCGGAACTTGCCGATCTCGACCTCGTTGTCGACCACGAACGTGCGGACGCCGGCCGCGAGCGCGTCGGCGATCTCGGCGGGCTTCTTGATCGGATGCGTGTGGATGATGCGCGATACGTCGACGCCGCGGCGGGTGAGCATCGCGAGCTCCTCGCCGGTGGCGATGTCGAACCCGCAGCCCGCGTCGTCGAGCACGTCCAGCACCGCGTCGTGGGCGAGCGCCTTCACCGCGTAGTGGAATCCGACGAACGGGAGCGCCTCGCGCAGGCGGCGATACTGCGTGCGGACGCGCTGCGGATCCAGCAGCAGCAACGGGGTTCCGTGTCGGGCGATCGCGGCCCGCGCCGCCACCGACGACATCACGGCGCACGCCTCCGCCCGCCGCCGGTCGGCGAAGTCGGGCGCCGTCCCCGGCTCACGACGGAGCGCGTCGAGGTTCATGTCGTCGCCCCCGTGCGTCGCGTCCGGCGCCCGTCGCGCAGCCCGATACGGGCGGTGAGAGTGAACGCGCCCGCGGCGACCGCATAGAACACGATGTCGGCGGCGATCTTCCCGACGAGCATCCCCCACAGCGGATCGGGGAAGAGCCACACGCCGAGCATGAGCGCCACGGGTCGCACCAGCAGGGTGTCGAGCGCCTCTGCCGCGCCGAACTCCGCGATCAGGAGCACGCCGGTCTTCCCGACGGCCCGGCGGCGCGTCGCGCTGACCCGTACGACCTCGAGGTAGATCGTGACCGCGAGCACGGCGTAGAAGCCGGCGATCTCGCCCAGCAGGGCGGCCAGGGCGATGAGCGGGGCTGCATCGGTCCACAGGGTCGCGACCAGGCCTGCGATCACCATCGCCGCTGTGCCGGTGATCTCGGCGGGCAGGTAGCGGGCGATCCAGAACAGGAGGCCACGGCGCGGCTGCGTGTCGCCGCCTGCCGCAGCCCGATCGGTCGCCGTCGACGCGGGAGTGATCGCTGCTGTCTCGGCCGGCTGATCGATCGTGGTCATGGCGTCCCCCTCCGTCTGACAGAGGAGGAAGCGCGGCCGATGATACGGGCAGGCACCGGTGCCGGTGCCGCACATGCAGACGGCGCGACACCCGCCCCTCGCCGAACGGATGTCGCGCCTGCACGCCTTCTGGCGCGTGGCAAGGCTACGTGGCGAGGTCTTCACACCCCAAAGGGGTTGACATGCCGGTGACGGCCGACTAACCATACGGGGGGACGACGACGACCCGCTGGCGCGCGCGAGGCTCAGTCGCCGAGCGGCGGCTCCTGCGGGGTGCGACGGCCCGTCTCGCGCTCCCAGAACTCGAGTTGCTGCGTGAGGGCCTTCGCCAGCTCGAACACCTGGTCGGGCGGGATGCGGATGCGGCTCACCACGCGCGCCGGCACGACGGTGTGACGCTGTCCGGTCTCGGCGTCCACCTGCTCGCGCGGCGGCTGCGCGAGGGTCAGGAAATCCATCACGAACACCGTCGGCGTGTGCCAGACGTTCGCGAAGTCGGCGTACGCGCCACCGATGAGCTCGGGCGGGAGGTCGATCTCGAACTGCTGCGATGGATCGTCGGCCATGCGGGCTCCTGTTCGGCGGCGTCTCGCGCGGTGGCCGCGTGAGACTCGGGCGGTCGAGTGCGACGTGTGCGCGAGTCTACGCGGCGCTCAGCCGCGACCGACCAGGCGGGCGAAACCGCTGAGCCGCGCCACTCCCTCCGGCGTGTAGGTCAGGTCGTCCAGCAGCCCGGGCGAATAGACGAGGAACGCGGTGTGCATCGCCCGCGAGATGGCGACGTTCAGGCGGTTGCGCAGCAGGAGGAATTCCAGCCCCCGGGGCGCGTCACGGCCGCTCGACGCCGCGAGCGAGACGATCGCGACAGCCGCCTCCTTGCCCTGGAACTTGTCGACCGTGCCGACGGGCACATCGGGGAACCCGGCCGCGGCGAGCGCGGCTTCGACGGCGACCTGCTGGGCGTTGTAGGGAGTCACGACGATGAGGTCCGCCTGCTCCAGGGGCCGGGGCGGCAGGGCGACCGATGCCCCATCGCTGTCGTCGGTCGCAGCATCCGTCCATTCGCGCCCGATGAGGTCGGTGACCAGCCGCGCGACCTCGGCGGCCTCCTCGAGGGACTGCGTCGCGTTGCCGTGGTGGCGCAGCGGGATCGGCACGAGACCGGGACGGATTCCCTCGAGCCGCCGCAGCGCCGTGGACGGGTGCGCGGCGAGTTCGCCGCGGTACGAGAGCGTCGACACCGGCGCGGCGACCTCGGGCCGCATGCGGCGGGTCTGCGCGAGGAAGTAGCCGTACTCCGGCGGGATGACGTCCGCACCGTCCATGACCCAGCCGAGCGCCGACGTGTCGACAGGGGCCGGGTGCGTTCCCTGGCTCACCTGCGGCAGCTGCTGGGGGTCTCCCAACAGCAGCAGACGCGGCGCGGCGAGCGATACGGCGATCGTCGAGGCGAGCGAGAACTGCCCGGCCTCATCGACGACGAGGAGGTCCAGGCTGCCGCGCGGCACGCGGCCCTGGTGGCTGAAGTCCCACGCGGTGCCGCCGAGGACGAAGCCCGATGCCTCGTGCTCGGCCGTGAACGCGGCGACGCCGTTCTTCGGCAGCACCGTGAAGGCGTGGGCGGCCGACGGGTCCTTCGGCGCCTTGCCCACCTGCGACGCCGGCACCCCCGCCTCGATGACGCGGTCGAGCAGGTGCTCGATCGTCGCGTGCCCCTGCGCGACGACGCCGACCTTGTAGCCGTGGTCTCGCACCAACCGGGCGATCACGTGAGACCCGACATACGTCTTGCCCGTGCCCGGAGGGCCCTGCACCGCGAGATAGCTGCGGTCGAGCGCGCGCACGGCGCGGGCGATGGCGTCCACGGCATCGTCCCCGGCGACAGGCAGCGTGCTGCCCTCCGCTGCCGGCGGTCCGGCCGGAAGAAGAGCCGGGCGGAGCATGCGGGGCGGACGGCGGCACAGGATGTCAGTGGCGGGGTCTGCTGGAAGCTCGGGTGCGGCGTCGATGACGGCATCCGCCCACGCATCGATGGCCGCCTGCTGGTTGCCCGCCGCGGGCGGCGCCTGGGGCGTGAGCGCAAGGGGCAGTTCGCTCCACGTCACGCCGTCGACCGCGGTCTCTTCGATCACCGCGCCGTCGTCGAGGACCTCGAGCACGGTGACCGAGCGGTACGAGTGGATCCACCGCGGCGACGCCTCGAACGGGTACGGCGCGGGCAGCTCGTAGAGCGCGAACGGATTGCTCCCCTCGCTGATGCGGGTGCCGGGGGCGAGGTCGCCGCGCAGTTCGACGACGCGTCGCTCGCCGCCTCTGCCGCTCTCGAGGAAGTGCCAGTCCTCCCGGACGCTGCTGCGGGCCGGATCGATCGCGACCACGTCGCGCGTCTCATCCCACAGCGACACCGGCTCGCGCAGCCGCAGGAAGTGCGTCGCCCAGAACGACTTGGCCTCTCGCGGGTAGTAGTCGATCGCGGCCGCGCCGAGGCGCAGCGTCCGGGCAGGCACCGAGTCATCCGGATACTGCAACGCCAGCGCGTCGAGCACGGTCGCGCGGGCCGACGGCTCGTAGGCGCGCTCGTCGGGCTCCGGGTTGGGCGACGGCACGAGCGCCGCCTCACGTGCGCGGTCGACGAGCCAATCGCGCAGGCGTCTCGTCGACACGCAGTCGTACCGGTTGTAGTCGGCGAGGTCCTCGAAGACGAGGGACGCTTCGGCCGCTGCGCCATCGGCCTGCAGCGCGCGGGCCTCGACGTAGCGGATGATCGACTCGTCACCCTTCTGCACGTCGCTCGTGCGCACCTCATCACCCATGTAGAGGGGTTCGAGCTTCTTGATCGAGTACGAGCGCGATCCGACGCGCAGCGCACGGCGCACGATCGGGTACAGGTCGACGAAGACGCCGTCGCGCAGCAGCCGGTCGACATCGGCCTCGCGCACGCCATGCCGGGCGGCCATCGCGAGCAGGTGCGACGGCTCGTACGGCGCGTAGTGGTAGATGTGCATGCCCGGGAACTGCTGTCGCCGCAGGTTGACGATGTCGAGGAAGGTCTCCAGCGCACGCTTCTCGTCGGCGAACGAGTGCGCCCACAGCGCCGTGTACTGCTCCCGCGTGTCGACCCAGCCGAAGAGGTAGTCGATGCCCCACTGCGTGGGCTCCCCCGGCACCGGCGGCTCGGTGTGCAGCGGATCGCCCTCGAAGTCGAAGAACATGTCGCCGTGGTCTGGGCGCGGCAGTGCGCCCAGCGCCTGCGGCGCGACGACCTCGAAGACGGGGATCGGCGGCGCCGCTGCCGGCGATGCCTCGGCGAGGAGCACCGCGAGGGCGCCATCGCTCACGGCACCCTGCACGTCGTGCCGCGGAGTGCGTGCCTTCGGCGCGACCAGCGGCGGCGTGCCCGCCGGGCTCTCGAGCTGCAGACGCGCCTGGGTGCGCAGCGAGCCGAAGACATCGGGGTTCATCCCCGCCGGTGCCGCGAACGCCCCGGCCAGCTGCTCGATCGTGTCGATGCCGGCCGCGCGCAGCCGCTCGCGCTGGACCGGGCGCATGCCTGCCACGAGGAGCAGGTCACGGGATGCCACGACCTCCGCGTCGCACGTCGCACATCGCCCGCACGCGACGACGCTGAGCTCGCCGCGCGGGTCGCCCCACGCGATCGGCTCCCCCGCCGCTCCCCGCTCGAGGTGCCGGTCGGCGATGAGCGCGGCCAGCCGCTCGCGGCGCAGCGTGAAGACGGGGAGGAGGTCATCGACCTCGTGCTCGCTGACGCTGCCGTCGCCGAGCAGCAGCTGCACCCGGTGGGAGCGCGGCACTCCGAGCCTGTCGAGCTGGGCGACATAGGCCGCGAGCTGCATGAGCGCGGTGACGCGGGCGTGTCGCGCGAGCTTCGTGTCCTGCACGATCCACGGCCTGACGGCACCGCTGCCGGCGGCGTCGTCGCGGACGAGGAAGTCCGCGAAACCCACGAAGGAGTCGGTCGCGAACGCCGCCTGGTAGATGACCTCCGCGTCGGAGGCCAGCGCCGCGTTCGTCCGTGCGACCGCATCGGCGAGGGCAGCGGCATCCGACGATCTCGCCTCCGGAATCACCGCGACCCGGTCGCCATAGCGCGCGACGTAGTCGTCGAGCACGCGGCGCTCGTGCACGGTGCCGAGGCGGCCGGCGCGCTCGAGGGTGAGGTCTTCGGGCTCTTCGACCGCCGCGACGCGTCCGAGCCGCGCGTCGATCGCGCGCAGCCAGGCGAACTCGCATTCCGCGGCCGCCTTGAGATCGCTCGCGCTCCAGACGATCCGGCCTTCGTCCTCGATGTATCGCATGCCCCGCCCTTCTCACACGACCCTAGCCGCGGCATCCGACACCCCGCCCCGCCCGGTCTCGCCCGCTCGTCCCCCATCTCCTCCCTTCTGTTCGTCCGTCGTATATGCACGCAAGACGGCCCCGCACGCGTACACATACGACGGACGAACAAGAGAACGGGGCGCGAGGGGACGGGCGGAAGAGGGCGGCGGAAGGGGGAGGATGCCGGAGGCACCTGCCAGACTGGAGCGCATGAGCCTGCCCTTCGAGAGCGCGTACCGGCACGGGTTCGCCCGCGTCGCAGCGTGCACGATCCCGGTCTCGATCGCCGACCCCGCGGCCAACGCCGACGCCGTCCTCGCCACCGCCCGCGAATGCGACGCGGAGGCCGTCGCCGTCGCCCTCTTCCCGGAGCTGTGCCTCACCGGCTACGCCATCGACGACCTCGTCATGCAGGACCCGGTGCTCGATGCAGTGGTCGCCGCGATCGAGCGGCTGGTCGAGGCATCCGCGGATCTTCTCCCTCTGCTCGTCGTCGGCGCGCCGCTGCGTCACCGCAACCGCCTCTACAACTGCGCGGTCGTGATCCACCGCGGTGAGCTGCTCGGCGTCGCCCCGAAGTCCTACCTGCCCACGTACCGCGAGTTCTACGAGCGGCGCTGGTATGCCCCGGGCGACGACCAGGGCGACCAGGACATCCGCGTCGGCGCGCTCGAGGCCCCGTTCGGTCCCGACCTGCTGTTCGAGGCTCTCGACATCCCGGGGCTCGTCGTGCACGCCGAGGTATGCGAGGACGTCTGGGTGCCGATCCCGCCGTCATCGGGCGCCGCACTCGCGGGGGCGACCGTGCTGCTCAACCTCAGCGGCAGCCCGATCACCATCGCCCGCGCCGAGGACCGCAAGGACCTCGTGCAGTCGCAGTCGCTGCGCTGTCTCGCGGCCTACGCGTACGCCGCCGCGGGCGGAGGCGAGTCGACGAACGACGTCTCGTGGGACGGCCAGACGATGATCTACGAGGGCGGCAACCTGCTCATCGAGACCGAGCGCTTCCCCGACGGCCCGCGACGGTCGGTGGCCGACGTCGACCTCGACCGGCTGCGCCAGGATCGCCTGCGCCAGGGCACGTTCGACGACAATCGCCGGGCGACGCAGGCGGATGCCGCCTTCCGCACCGTGCACTTCCGGCTCGACCCGCCGGCGACCGACGTCGGGCTCCGCCGCAGCCTCGACCGGTTCCCGTTCGTGCCGGACGACCCGGAACGTCTGGCGCTGGACTGCTACGAGGCATTCAACATCCAGGTCTCGGGCCTCGTGCAGCGCATGCGCGCGATCGGCGGGCCGAAGCCGGTCATCGGCGTGAGCGGCGGACTGGACTCGACCCACGCTCTGCTGGTGGTGGCACGCGCCATGGACCTCATGGGGCGTCCCCGCAGCGACATCCTCGCGTACACGATGCCCGGCTTCGCGACAAGCGAGCACACCAAGTCCAACGCCATCGCCCTCGCCGAGTCGGTCGGAGCGTCGATCGAGACCATCGACATCCGCCCGCTGGCGATCGAGATGCTCGAACGCCTCGATCACCCCTTCGCCGACGGCGAGCCGGTGCATGACATCACGTTCGAGAACGTGCAGGCGGGCCTGCGCACCGACTACCTCTTCCGCCTGGCGAACCACCACGGCGGCATGGTCATCGGCACCTCCGACCTGTCGGAGCTCGCCCTCGGATGGGCGACGTACGGCGTCGGCGACCACATGAGCCATTACGCCGTCAACACCGGCGTCCCGAAGACGCTGATCCAGCACCTCATCCGCTGGGTGATCTCGCACCGGGGCGACGAGGGCGGCTCGACCGAACTGAGCGACAGCGCCCGCGAGGTGCTGCAGTCGGTGCTCGACACCGAGATCTCGCCCGAGCTCGTCCCCGCCGGCCAGGACGGCAAGATGCAGTCCACCGAGGACCGCATCGGCCCCTACGCGCTGCACGACTTCACGCTGTACCACGTGCTGCGCTTCGGCTTCCGGCCGTCGAAGATCGCGTACCTGGCCGCGCAGGCGTGGGGCGACGAGGAGGCCGGCGCCTGGCCCCCCGGGTTCCCGGACGAAGACCGCTACGCCTACGACCTCGCCACCGTCACGAAGTGGCTGCAGGTGTTCCTGCGGCGCTACTTCGCTTTCGCGCAGTTCAAGCGGTCCGCGATCCCCAACGGTCCGAAGGTATCGCCGGCCGGCTCGCTGTCACCCCGGGGTGACTGGCGCGCTCCCTCCGACGGCAACGCCCGCGTGTGGCTGGCCGAGCTCAAGGCGGCCCTCCCGGAGCTCGTCGACGACTGAGGGCGTTTCGTCTCGCTCGTTCCTCGCTCGTTCAACGACCGGTGCTCGGTCTCGCGCACGCGCGCGACCGCGAGCGAGACGAAGCCGCGCGACCGAGTCAGCCGGCGGTCGGGGCGTAGGCGAGCGTGATGACCCAGCTGTCGCGTGAGAGATCCGCCAGCCGGTAGAAGACCTTCCGGTCGGGGATCCACCCCTTGGTCAGCGGGGTGTCGAGCCGCACATGGTCGGCGGCGACACGCGCTCCCCGGCCGTCGGCGTCGCGCACGGCCTGCACGCGGGTCCAGTGGGCGATGAGCTTGCCGAGGTCGTTCTCGTCCAGCAGGTGCGAGTGGCGCTTCATCAGGTGCAGCTCGGCGTCGTCGGGATGCGCATCTCGCAGGTCGAGCCCGAGACTGACCTCAGGGTCCGTGACGGCGACGACAGTGGCGGCGCGGAAGTTGACGTTGCGGATCTTCAGCGGCAGCTCGGCGCCACCGACTTCGGCGATCAGCTGGGTGTGGAAGCCGAATGTCCGCGGCGCCTCGCGCTCGACGCGGACGGCTTTCGCATCGACGCCGAGCTTCGCGGAGAGGATCTCCTTCGCGAGCAGGCGCTTGCGGTCGTGATCGGGCAGCTTCGGATCCCAGCCGAGCCGCGCCGTGATCCCCGCCGGAGTATCGAGAAGCACCGATTGCATGATCCACCTCTTTCTCCGCGGCACATCCGCCCCTCCATCCTGTCCCCGCGTCGCACGGCGAGGAAGAACGCCACGCCCCGCGCCCTCTCTCCGTGCGAAATGACCAGGGGTCGTCAAGCCCCTGTCGACCCCCGTGGCCGGAGGAAAAGGATGGGGCCATGGTCAGGCGTGCGTTGATGGTCGACGGCGGTTCGAGAGGGCTCTGCCTCACGGACGTGCTCGACCGCGCCGCATGCCGTTTCGACGCCGCGCACCGAGGGCACTGTTCATGAACGGCTTCGCCGCCGTCGACTTCGAGTTCGCGCGCCAGGTGCTGCAGCGAGGCATCGCCGCACTCTTCGTCGTCGCCTTCGTGTCCACGATCAACCAGTTCCGGCCGCTCCTCGGCGAGCACGGACTGCTGCCCGCGACCGAGCTCCTCGACTGGGCGCGCTCCTCCCAGCGGGGGCGCCGACTGCTGCGCCCGACGCTGTTCCGCCGGCTGAGGTACACCGACCGGCGCCTGGTCGCGCTGTGCGCCGCCGGCATCGTGGTCGCGACGGCACTGGTCGCCGGCATCCCGCAGCTCGGCCCGCCGTGGGTGCCGATGCTCTGCTTTCTCGCGCTGTGGTTCGGCTACATGTCGATCACGAGCATCGGCCAGACCTTCTACGGCTTCGGGTGGGAGATGCTGCTCCTCGAGGCGGGGTTCCTCGCGGCGTTCCTCGGGTCGGATCGGCAGCCGCCGCCGACCGTCGTGATCGTGCTGTTCTGGTGGCTGGTGTTCCGGCTCGAGTTCGGCGCGGGCATGATCAAGATCCGCGGGGGCCGCGAGTGGCGCGACCTCACCGCGCTGATGTACCACCACGAGACCCAGCCGATGCCCGGCCCGCTGAGCCGTCAGGCGCACCTGCTTCCTGCCTGGTTCCATCGCGGCGAGGTGCTCGGCAACCATTTCTCGCAGCTCGTGGTGCCCTGGCTCCTGTTCGCGCCGCTCCTCGGGCTGGTCGTCCCCGGCCCTGTCCCCGCGATCATCGGCGCCGTGGCCGCCGCGATCGTCATCGCGACGCAGGCGTGGCTCGTCCTCACGGGCAACTTCGCCTGGCTCAACTGGATGACGATCGTGCTCGCGTTCTCGGCGATCGGACTGCCGGGGATCGGCGCCGCACATGCGCCTGCGGCATCCGACCCGCCGTGGGTCGTCGACGGGATGCCGGTGTACTGGCTCGTCGTCACGTGCGCCGTCGGTGCGCTCTACCTCGCGCTCAGCTGGTGGCCGCTGCAGAACCTCTTCGCGCGCCGGCAGCTCATGAACGCCTCGTTCAACCGCTGGCAGCTCGCCAACGCCTACGGCGCCTTCGGCACGGTGACGAAGCAGCGCATCGAGATCGTCGTCGAGGGGACGACCGACGAGGATCCGGATGCCGCGACCTGGCACGAATACGCCTTCAAGGGCAAGCCGGGCGAGGTGCACCGCATCCCCCGGCAGTTCGCGCCCTACCACCTGCGGCTGGACTGGCTGATGTGGTTCCTGCCGCTCGGGCACTCGCTCGACGACTGGTTCACCGCGTTCCTGGTGCGGCTGTTGGAAGCGGATGCCGCGACCCTGCGCCTGCTCGCACACGACCCGTTCGCGGGTGAGCGCCCCCGATGGGTGCGGGCCGTCTCGTACCGCTACCGGTTCACGACGCGCGAGGAGTTCCGCCGTACCCGGGCCCGCTGGGTGCGCGACGGCCGGCGGCCCATCCTGGGACCGGTGTCCCTCCGCCGCTGAGCGGCCTACCCCAGATGCCTCCGGGGTTTACGGGACCGGGGAATCGGTGGCGGTCGGCGACTCGGCCCGCTTGCGACGCGCGGTGAGATCCACGATGGCCACGATGAACGCGAGCGCGAGGAAGAGCGCGACCGACAGCATCCCGAACGCGTACGCATCGTGATAGACCACCAGCTCGTCGTGCGTGCCGGACTCGCGGTAGATCGAGGCGTAGAAGAGCGACAGCGCGACCGCGGTGCCGACCGCCGCGCCGATGCGCTGGCCGAGCTGGCCGACCGAGCCGGCGACGCCACCCTGCTTGACCGGGATGTCGGCGAGGGTGAGCGTCTGGTTCGGGGCGATGACGAGGCCGCCGCCCGCGCCACCGACGGTCATGATGGCGGCCATGATGTAGGGCGTCCACGCCGATGGCACGTACAGCGCCGCGAGCATGAGCCCTCCGACGCAGGCGAGCATGCCGATGAGTCCCCACACCACCACGACGCGGCCGTGGCTGCTCACCAGGTTGCCGCCGACCCACGACGTCACGGCGCTCGCGAGCGCGAAGCCGATCGAGACCATTCCCGCGTACACCGGTTCGAGGCCCAGACCGATCTGCAGGAACAGGGTCGTCATCAGGAACATCGCCGGCGCCGCGGTGAAATACGCCGTCTGCAGGAGGGTCCCGTTGCGATACGACGCGATGCGGAACAGCTTGAGCGGGATGAGCGGACTGCGCCCGCGCGCGGCATAGTGACGTTCCCATGCGATGAGCGCCGAGACGAACAGCACGAAGGCGACGAGCAGCCACCAGCGCGCCGGGTTGTCGGTCGGTGCGCCCGTCGTGAACAGGAACGGCCACATCAGCGAGACGACGCTCGCGCCGAACAGGAGCAGCCCGACGGGGTCGAGCTGCACGCGGCGCCGCGATCTGGCCCTCGTGTCGGGCAGGAGCCACAGCGCCAGCGCGATGGCCGCCAGGCACAGCGGCACGTTCATCCAGAAGATGAGCCGCCAGCCGTCGGTCGGACCGCCGAGCGCGATGAGCAGACCGCCGAGCGTAGGACCGAAGGCCGTCGCGACGCCGATCGTGGCGCCGAACAGCCCGAAGGCGCGGGCGCGCTCCCTTCCCTGGAACAGCTCCTGCGCCATGCCCAGCACTTGCGGCATCTGGATGCCGGCGGCCACGCCCTGCAACAGCCGCCCGACGAGCAGCACGTTCGCGGTCGGGGCGAGGGCGCACATGACGCTGGTGACGGTGTAGAGCGACAGCCCGACGATGAACAGCGTGCGGCGCGACCGCTGGTCGCCGAGACGTCCCATCGGCACGAGTACGAGTCCGAACGTGAGCACGAACCCCGACACGATCAGCTGCAGCTGCGTCGAGCTCGCATCGAGCACCTCGCCGATCGACGGGAGTGCCACGTTGACCTTCGTCATGTCGAGGATCGTGATCGCGGCGACCGAGACGCACACCCAGAAGGCGCGCCAGCGCGCGGCGGAGGAGAGCGGGATGACGGCGGTCGTGGGGGGCACGGCGCGCGCCGTGCCCGTGGTCTTCGCTGAAGGCGACTCAGGCATCTCGTTCAGGCTAGCCCCGCTTCCCGGCTCGACGGGGAGATCGCGCGCCATCGGTGTCCCCGGTATGTCGGCGGCAGCAGTGTGCCGGGGCCTGGCGCGGCATCCGGTGTCCCGGAGGCCTAGGCGCGGCATCCGGTGTCTGGATTCATTCGCGGGCGACGCTCTCAGGTCCCCTTACGGGGACATGCTCGCCAGAAAGCGAGACATGATGGGACGGTGAGACTCCTCGTCGCCGCCCTCGCCTCCGAACTCGTCGCCTTTCCTGACGACCTTCCGGGATTCGACCGCCTGGTCACCGGTCCCGGCAAGCTCCAGGCGACCTACGCTCTGACGCGGGCACTCGACGCCACCACCTACGACGAGGTCGTGGTGGTCGGCACCGCCGGGGCGATCGACGCGCGGCTCGACGCCGACGTCTACGAGATCAGCGCCGCTCTGCAGCACGACGTCACCGACATCGACGGCATCGTCGGTCAGCACGTGTCGCTGCCGCCGCTCGTCGAGCTCGATGCGGAGGGCGTCACCATCGCCACGGGCGACCACTTCGTCGACGATGCCGAGGCGGTCGCGGTGATCCGGCCGCTGGGCGCCGGTCTGGTCGACATGGAGACCTACGCGTACATCTGGGTGGCGCAGCGGTTCGGCGTGCCGATCCGCGTGCTCAAAGCCGTCTCGGATCGGGCGCAGGACGGCGCCATCACCGACTGGCACGCCGCCGTGACCGCATGTAGCCACCAGCTGCGGGACCGCATCCGCGTGGATTACGGCGTCTGATCCCGCTCCCCCTGGACCGGATCAGACGCCGCGCCCCGTCACCGCCGGCCTCTCCGCTCATCGCTCGTGCGTAAGCGGCCGGCTGCGCGGTCCAGTGGCAGCCTCATCGCATCACGACACCCACTGCGTCTTCTGCCAGGTGAGGTTGGCGAGCGTCGCCTGACCGGACAGGGACGGGTGGAAGTAGTCGCGCGTCGACAGGTCGGACTTGACGAACGCGTAGTTGGCCACCGCGAAGCCGTCGAACCGGCACTTGGCGGTGGCGGCGCACACCTCTGACAGCGCCTGGTTGAACTCGTTCACGCGCTGCTGCACCGCTGCACGTCGCCCGACATCAGCCGCTCGGGTGCTGCTCGGGTTCGCGAGCATCGACTGACAGGTCTGCAGGATGCCCCAGGCGAATCGCGCCGAGATGCTGGACTTGTTGAGGTCGTACAGCCGCTGCAGGCTCGGGATGCTCGCCACGAAGATCTCCGGCGACGCCCCGCTGGCGGCCAGGGTGGTCAGCGCGGCCTGCACGTTCGCCCGGAACGTGGCCGTCGGCGTCATCGCCGCGACCGTCTTCGTGCAGGCGTCGTTGGCGCCGATCTCGATCGTGACATACTGCGCCGCCTGGGTGACGGCCGCCTGCGCCTGGCCGGGCAGAGCGCTCGAGGATGCACCGGAGACGGCGTTGTTGGAGACGACGAGCGCCGTCGCGCCGGCGGCCCTCAGCCGCAGGAAGTGCGAGTTGACCGACGTCGACGATCCGGTGGACCAGCTGTTCGCAGGACAGGAGGTCAGGCTCGAGCACGTCATCGCGGCCTGCGTGAGGGAGTCGCCGAGCGCCGCCATCCGCACGATCTGCGACGGGGCCGGTGCGGCGTAGGCGACGGATGCGGCGCCGAGGGTTCCGGTGAGAAGGAGAGCGGATGCCGCGATCGCGGCGAGGGCGCGGCGCGCCCGAGTGATGGAATGCATGTCGACTCCGAACATCGTGGTGACGGGTGGGCGCGGCGAACGGCCGCGGCCGGTCGGGGCCGGCGGTCGGGCAGGACCGCGGAATCCCCAGGAGCGCGATCTGCCGCGAACGATACACCCGTGCATCGGTCGACGACAGTGGGTCAGACGCGGGCGATGTCGTCCTGCGTGATGACGCTCGGCCCCTGCGGGGTCGCCTCGACGGCGAGCTGCGCCGGCAGCTGCTCCTTCATCGCCGCGACGTGGCTGATCACCCCGACCATGCGGCCGCCCTGGCGCAGCTCGTCCAGCGTGCGCATGGCAAGGTCGAGGGTCTCCTCGTCGAGCGAGCCGAAGCCTTCGTCGACGAAGAGGGTATCGAGCCGGATGCCGCCGGCACGGGCGGTGACGACCTCCGCGAGGCCGAGAGCCAGCGCGAGCGAGGCGAGGAAGGTCTCACCGCCCGAGAGGGACTGGGCGGGACGAGCCTGACCGGTGAAGGCATCCATGATCTCGAGGCCGAGCCCCGACGCGGCGCCCCGCGCAGCGCGCGCATCGGTGTGCTGCAGGCGATAGCGCCCCGACGACATGTCGCCGAGCCGCAGGTTGGCCGCCGCGACGATCTCCTCGAGCTCGGCGGCCAGCACGAAGGTCTCGAGGTCCATCTTCATGGTGTTGGGGGCTCGCCCCGCCACGGTGTCCGCGAGCCGGGTGATCGCGGCCGCGTCGGCGGCGCGCGCGGCCACACCGGCATAGGAGTCGTCGATCTGCAGCGCCAGGTCGCGCAGGCGTTCGACGACCGTGTGCGCGTCCCTCTCTGCCCGCAGGGCTGCGGTGCGTTCGGCGTCGGCTGCGTCGAGCGCCGCGCGCGAGGCCGCGGTGTCGACGGGCTCGACCGGCGCGCCGGCGAGCTCCAGCTCGAGCTCGAGCACGCGTGCGCGCGTCGCCGCGAGCTGCGCATCGTGCGCCGAGATGCGCTCGGCCAGCGCGTCGACGTCCGCAGCATTCACGAGGGCTGCGACGGCGTCCGCCTCATCGGTGAAGACGGATGCCGCGATCCGCGCGTCCGCATCGGCCTGCGCCTGGACGGCCCGCGCCGCCGCTCGCTCGGCGTCGGCGCGGGCGGCAGCGGCCGCTCGGGCCGCATCCCGGACGGCGGTCACATGCGCCACCCGTTCGGCGACGCTCGGATGCTCGCCACGTGCGGCGTCCACCGCCTGGTGGGCAGCGTCGACCGTCGCCGCGAGCGCGGCGATCCGGGTGCGTGCGTCGGCGAGGAGTTCGACCAGGCCGGAACGGGAGGCCTCGGCTTCGGCGTCGAGAGCAGCGAGCTCGGCGTGGCGCGCGGCGAGAGCGTCGCGCCGTCCCACCGCGCCCTCTGCGTCGGCGAGCTCCTCGGCGGCCGCGGCGAGCTGAGTGCGCAGGGCCGTGACGTCCTGTCCGCCGGCGCGTGCCGCCGCCTCGGCGTGCCGCTCGCGCACGGCGCTCGCGGCGTCGCCTGCGGTGCGCGCGTCACGGGCAGTCGCGTCGGCGAGCTCCTCAGCGGCAGTGAGCATCTCGTCGGTGACCGGCTCTTCGGCGGGATCAGCCGGTGCCGGGTGGGTGGTCGCACCGCAGACGGCGCACGGCTCGCCGTCGACGAGCGTCGCCGCGAGTTCGCCGGCGTACCCGTCCAGACGACGCTGCAGCAGCACGGCGACTGCGGCGGCAGCCGTCGCCGCTGCCGCGGACGCGTCGCGCTGGGCGATCTCGGCGTCTCGCTTCGCGGCGGCCAGCCCCTCCGCCTCGACCGCAGCGGCCAGCCGGCTCGAGGTCTCTTCGTGACGCAGGCGCGCCGGATCACGACGCGCGGCGCCCTCGCGCTCCGCCTCGAGCTGATCGGCGAGGCGCGCGAGCTCGACGGGGACCTGGGCGCGCTGCGCGTCGAGCGCGACGATGTCGGTCTCGAGCCGCGTGACCTCGGCCGAGGCATCCTGCAACCGGGCCTCGCCCTCGGTGAGCGCGGCCTCGTGCGTGAGGGCGGCGGTCCAGACCGCGAGCTCGCCCGTCAGGCGCTCGACCACCTCCGACAGGTCGCCGGCCGACTCGTCGGGCGTGCCGGCCGCGAGTCGCTGCCACGAAGCATCCGCTTCCGCCGCCGTCTCGGAAGCTCTCACCGCCGCCTGCTGGGCGCTCTGCGCGCCTTCGAGCGGCGTGCGCAGCAGCTCGGCCGCCCGCGCACGGTGCAGCGTCCCGCGGTCGGCAGCGACCTGCGTTCCGGCCTCGTCCAGAGTTGTCAGGCGCTCACGGGCCTTGCCGAGCTCGGCCTGACCCTTCGCCAGCGCGACGCGGTCGGCGTGGGCCGATTCGGCCGCCGCGCGCGCGGCATCGGCGGCTGCCCGCTCACGGGCGAGCGTTTCCAGGCGGTATGCCGCACGCTGCTGGCCGAGGTCGACCGCCTCCCGACGAGCGGCGAGATCCAGCGCCACGGCCGCCTCATCGGCGCCGTCGACCTCGGGTTCGTGAGCGGCGATGAGGCGCTCGGCCTGGTCGAGAAGCGTGCGCGCACGTTCGCCGAGCGCCTCGAGCTCGTGCTGGGCGGCCTTGCTGCGCTCGCCCAGCTCGCGCGCGTACTCCTCGTAGCGCCGTGTGCCGAACAGTGCCCGCAGCAGCGACTGGCGCTCGGTGCCGGAAGCGAGCAGGAAGCGCGAGAACCGGTTCTGCGCGAGCAGGATGACCTGCTGGAACTGCTGCGCGTTGAGGCCGAGCACCTCGTCCAGCAGCAGCCCGACGTCGCGGGGCTTGGCGGCGCGGCCGATCCATGCGCCGTCCACGAACTCCTCGAGCTCGGCCCGGGTCGGCTCGCTGGTCAGCCCGCCGCCGCGCAGCGAGGGGCGCAGGTACTCCGGGGCACGGGTGACGCGCCAGCGGCGGTCGCCGACGGTGAACTCGAGGCGCACCTCGGTCGGATCCTCGGGCTCGCAATGATCGCTGCGGAGCCGTTTGTCGCCCGATTCGTAACGGGGCGCGGTGCCGTACAGAGCGAAGCAGACACCGTCGAGGATGCTCGACTTGCCGGCGCCCGTGCGCCCGGAGATGAGGAAGATGCCGTCCCGCTCGAACGCTTCGAAGTCGACGCGCTGACGCTCGCGAAAGGGTCCGAAGCCGGTGAGGTCCAGCTGGTGCAGCCTCACGCCGTCGCCTCCACGCGCGTGCGCTCGTCCAGCAGTTCGCCGACCAGCTCGGCCTCGCGCACCGAGGCCCCCTCGCCGTCCCGGACGTGCGACAGGAACGCGTCGACGAGCTCGGCCTCGTTGCGGGCGGTCCGCACGCGCTGCGCGTACGTGCGCGCGTCGTCGGCGCGGGCGGCCACCGGCGCGTGGCGCACCTCGGCGCAGTGCGGAAACCGCGCGAGCAGCCGGCGCATCGGATCGCGCTGCGGCAGCGGGTCGGTGTATTCGGCGCGCACCCAGTCGCCCGTGTGGCCGGCGAAGCGCTCGTCGGCCAGGAGGTCGTCGAGCGTCGCCGTGAGCGTCACGAGGCGGCGCGGCACCGGCAGCGGCAGCCACTGCGCCGTCGTCTCACCGGTGACCCCCGCAGCGCTCTGCCCCGCGCCGGCACCCTCGTCCACGCCGGGCGCGTCCGCCGTCACGAGCCCGTCGGCGCCGAGTTCGATGAGCCAGGACCCTCGCGGCTTGTGCCCCTCGTCGAAGCTGTAGTGCAGCGGCGCGCCGGCGTACCGGACCCGGGGCGACAGCTGCTGGCGGCCGTGGATATGACCGAGCGCCATGTAGTCGACGCCGTCGAAGGTCGACAGCGGCACGATGTCGAGCCCGCCCTGCTGGATGTCGCGTTCGAGGTGCGGCGTCGGCTCGACCCCCGCCGCGAAGCAGTGCGCCACCGCGATCGACCGGCCGCCGCGGGCGGCGGCGTCCGCGCGCACCAGATCCATCGCGTGCGCCAGCACGTCGCCCTGGCTGCGCACGCCGGGCCAGCTGCTGCGCAGCAGCACCGGCTCGAGGTACGGGATGCCGTAGACGTGCACCGGTCCGTGCTCGTCGACGACCGTGACCGGCGTGCCGATCGTGGCGGGATCGGTGATGACATGCACGCCGTCGCGCAGGAGGGCGGACTGGAAGCCGAGCCGTGCGGCGGAGTCGTGGTTGCCGCTGGTCACCACCACTGTCGCCCCCGCGTCGACGAGGCCCCGCAGCGTATCCGACAGGAGCGAGTAGGCCCCCGCAGCGGGCGTCGCCGAGTCGAACACGTCGCCGGCGACGATCACCAGGTCGACGCCGTGCGTGCGCACCTGATCGACGAGCGTCTCGAGCACTCCGCGCAGCGCATCGAGCGTGGCGTGGCCGTGGAACGACCGCCCGATGTGCCAGTCCGAGGTGTGCAGGATCCGCATGTTCACACGCTACGTTCGGCCCCCGACATCCGCGCCGAGACAGGCCGCACGATGCCGAACCACCGTCTCACGCGGGCGGCGCACGTCCCCAGGTGCGGTGCCTCAGCCGGATGCTTTCGGCGCCGCGGTCCTGGCGGCCGCTCGGCGGGGCGCCGACCTCCCGCGGCATCGACGGACGTATCGTGGAACATGGCGCACAACGCAGACACCGCCCCGCGATCGACCGTGGTCGCACTCGTGGGGGCCGGCAGCGACGAGCTGCTCACCGGCCTCGCCGACGTTCCCGCCCTCGTCGCGCTGTCGCTGCGCGAGACCGACCCGGCCGTCGCCGCGCACCTCGTGGCCACGGTGTCGACGCCCTATGTGGTGCACGACGCCGATCCGCTCGAGCACGTCGCGGCGGCGTGGGTGGAGCTGTACGAGGAGCGCTGCACCCTCGGCTCGCTCGAGACCGAGGTCGACGCACTGCTGTCCCTGTTCGATACCGGCGAGGCGGTCATGCCTGACTACTACGTCGTGGCGGGGCCGGAGGCGATCGAGGGCACCTGGCGGCACTGGTGGCTGGGCGCGCTGGCTCACCATGCGCCCTCGCGCGTGCTTCCTGTGGAGGCGTCCGGAGCGGCGCTGCGGGCGCGACTGCGGAGCCTGCCGGCGTCGCGGCCGTGGCCGGAGCCGTCGGCATGGCTGCCTCGCGTGCACTTCGACATCCCGGATCGAGTCGGTCTGCGCGATCAGCCGGGCGCCGCCTGACGGATGCCGAGGATCGAGGAGTTCGCGCATGCCGGCGCGACGATGATCGCCGAGCGCCGGGGGCAGGGCGACCGCGTCTACGTGCTCGTCCACGGCATAGGCATGGGCCGCACCGTCTTCGCCGACCTCGCGCGTCAGCTCGCACCACACCCTGGCGACGGCGAGGTCATCGCGCTGGACCTTCCCGGCTACGGCGACGCCCCCGAGCCCGCCCGGGTGCTCACGATCGAGCGCATGGCCGATCTCGTGGCCGCGTATCTCCGCGCGCGGGTCGGCGTTCCCACCGTCGTGGTGGGCCATTCGATGGGCGCGCAGATCGCGCTCGAGGTGGCGGTGCGGCATCCCGAGGTCGTCGACCGGATCGTCCTCGTCGGCCCGACCGTGGATCCGTCGGCCCGCACGGCTCCGAAACAGCTGTGGCGGCTGCTGCGCGACATCGCCGTCGAGAGTCCCCGCGTGATCGTGCTCGGCGCGCGCGAGTACGTGCACGCGGGCCCGCGGATCCGTGCGAAGTTCCGCGCCATGCTCGCTCACCGTCCCGAGGACGTCCTCGCTCGCGCGCACGTGCCGGCACTGGTGCTGCGCGGGGAGGACGATCTCGTCGCTCCCCAGGACTGGTGCGCGCGCGTCGCCGAGAACCTTCCCGATGGGCGCCTGGCGGAGGTGCCCGACCACGGTCACGAGACGATGATCCGGGATGCCGCGCGCGCCGCCCGTCTCATCCGCACGTTCGCCGGCGAGGCCTGATCCCCGGCGCACCTCCGGCCGCCGCATCGCGCCGGACGGCCGTGCTGCGGCGGATTCCTGCCATCCGTCCGCCCCCGGGCAATGTCGGAACCCCCGCGTAGGTTCACACTGTCGGAACCAACGGAGGAATCATGTTCGCTGTATACGCCGCCGAACAGCAGTACCGCCACGACACCTGGACGCGAGAGCGCGAGCACGCACTTCGCGCAGCCATCCGCGAGCGGAGGATCACCGCCGCGCTCCCGACGCCGGAGGTCCAGGTCGCCGTGCGCCCGGCGCGGGTCGCGTGGCCCCGGCCGATCGGACTGCGCGCCGCGGAAGAGTGCACGACCGCGTGCGCGGTCGCCTAGACCGTCAGCCGCCGCGCGGGTCCGGTGTCGTGGATCCGCGCGCGGCTGACGCCTGCTGCCCGGCCGTCCGGTCGCGCGCGACCGCATCGCCGATCATCTGACCGCCGCTGCGCAGCAGAGCGCGGCGCCATGGAAGGGTGCCTTCGATCTCGATCTGGATCGAGATCGACAGGATCGTCCGGATCAGCACGATCAGTCCCAGGATCGCCGCATCCTCGAGCGAGGGCTTCGAGGTGATGGTGCGGATCAGGTCCGCAGCCACCAGTACCTCCAGCCCCAGCAGGATGGCCGCACCGAGTGTGGTGCGCAGCACCGTGAAGGCAGCCTGTCCGCCCTCGTGACGGGCGAGCGAGCGGGCGCCGAGCACCAGCGCGACCGCGAACCCCACGATCATCGCGGCGGCGCCGACCGCCTCGAACCCGACGGCGACGGCGGTGAACAACGCCTCCATCTGCACGCGCCCAGCCTAGGGCCGGGCGCGCGCAGGATGAGTCGACGGCGCGGTCTCAGCCCGACGTGTCGCGGCCCGGCTCCGCCGGACTGTCGGCGTCCCCGGTGTACACCTGGCGCGCAAGCTCTTCGATGTCGTGGTCGGGAAGATCCACGCCCGACTGGCTCAGACGCTGGCGAAGGACCTCGGCGATCCGCTCCAGCGGTTCCGTCCCGACGTCGGAGCGCGTCTGCGCGACGATGCCCGCGACCTTGTCGACATCGGATGCGTTGTTCTGCGACATGGCGGGAAGTCGCTGCTCCTGCTCGCTTCCCAACCCGCTGGTCGACCGCTGCGCCTGGCTGGCGGTGAGCGTGTCACGACCCTCGTCGTGCCCGTGGTGATCGGCCCCGTCGACGACGCCGATCCCGACGGCCTCATGGCTGGGCTCGCCGCTCAGCGCTCCTTCCGATGGCCCGGTGGACGCTGCTCCTCCAGCCTGGCCCGCCACCGGCTCACCGTCGGGCGCATCCGCAGCCGGCTCCGTGCCGGCTGTGGTCGGCGACTGCCCGGCGGTCTCCTGCCCGGACGACTCGGTCCATGCGCCTGCGGGTTGGGCGTCCGGACTCGGCTCGCCCATGGCCGGGGCGGCACCGGCCTGCGCGTCGCGCGCAGCGTCGTCGCCTCCCGGCGTCTGCGTCGCGCCTCCGGCGTCTTCGCGGTCCGGGTAGTTCACTCCCGGCTGCTCGTACTCGTTGCCCGTCGTGCTCATCTCAGGGTTCCTCTCCTCGTCCGCCATCGGCCACCAGATCGGGGTCGGCGCCCTGCCGGGCGACCTCGCCCTCCACCGGGTCATCCGGCTGCAACGCGGCATCCGTCAAGAGCTCGGAATCCGTCTGTGCGGCGCTGCGCTCGTCAGACTCCTGATCTCCGACGCCCTCCCAGCCACCCGCCGGGGCGGCATTGATCACGCCCTCGGGAAGCTCCTGGTCGTTCGATCGATCGCGATCCATCGCGACTCCTCTCGTCACTCCCCAGCATCGCCGGGCGCAGTGCCCTGCGGCATGGGGTTGACAAGCGTCCCCCTACGGCAGAGGGTCCTCTGCGCGTCAGGGACGAGGGCTGAGGATGCCGCGGTGAGAGGGGTTCTCCTCGAACCAGTCCGCGACGTACCAGCACACCGGGACGACTTTCCGGTCCCCTGTCTGCTCGAGCTCCTCGATCGCCCGCTCGACCAGTTCGCCGGCGTAGCCGTGTCCTCGGAAGGTGGGCACGGTGTACGCGCGGGTCATGGCCACCGTGCGGCCGTCGTCGCGGTAGTCGAGCACGCTCACGAGGTCGTCGCCCCGGTGCAGCGTGTACCGCGAAGCATCCGTCTCTTTGGTGAAGCGCAACTCGGTCACGCGCACAGGCTACGCCCGCCCTCCCCCCGCCGGATCCGCGGCACTCGATGTCGCGGCAATCGCTCAGGAGACACCCCGGCCGCCCTCAGCCGGAGGGCGGGTCGGCCTGCTCGACCCGCAGCAGACGGAACTCGTGCCGCCGCAGAATGGTGAGCACGATCCGCGGGGCGGGGCCGAACGCCCGCCGGCCCCGATCTGCCGGGTAGGGCTCGACGCCGACGATGCGGTACCAGTGCCGGCGGTGCAGCACCTGGCCGCCGCCCGCGACGATGTTGCGGTACCAGTTCACGCCGGGTCCGTAGGTGAGCTCCGCGACGAGCCCGTCCTCCGCATCGGCCAGGATGACCGGGGTCTCGAACGTCCTGCCGCTCTTGCGCCCCACGTGACGGATCAGCGAGAACGGGCCGCGTCCGGCCCTCGCCAGATCGAGCGTGAGCGGGTTGAGACGACGCTGGATGACGGCGAGCCACCAGCGTCGGAGACGGCCCTGCTGCGGTGTCACACGGCATAGTCAAGCGCCCGATCCGTGCATGGGTGCCCCACCGCGCCGCGGACTGAGCAATCTGTCACATTCCGAAACGATCGGGCCGCGGCATCCGTGCGATTTGACGTTTTCCGACAAAGTCCGTCATAATCGGCCACATGACTGACAACGCGCTGTATCTGTCCGCCCGGGAGGCGAACAGGACTGCCGGCATGATGATGGCCGGTCGCGTTGCCATGTGTTGTCGAATGTGCCACTAGCACGGTGACCCCCGTCGGACTCCTGCTCCGCTTCTGAAAACGGATCGCACGGAGTCCCCCGAAGCACCGGTTTCGTGCGTCGATCACGCGCACCCGGATCCGCTTCGCACATCGCCCAACGTCGGGCACCGGCCCTCATCGGCCGACGGCCTCATCGCCTCCGACGATCCGGGCCGCAGCACATCCAACCCGGCTCCGCTCTCCGGGTTCCTCCCGCAAGGAACATCATCATGTCGACCACCGCTCTCCTCGACCGTCCCACCACCCCCGTGCGCCACCTCCGCGCCGTGAATCACCCGGCCGCTGCCGAGGCGCCGGCGCCGCCGGCCGCGGAGCCCGCCTCCCGCGCGCTTCCCGCAGGGACCGCACCGCGCGGCTTCGCCCTGTACGTCGGGCTCGACGAGGCCAAGGCCGCCGCCGCCGGCGTGAACCTCGGTGTGCTCGTCGACGCCCTGCGCCGCACGATCGCCGAGCTCGCGCCCTCCGCCGAGACCTATGCCACAGTCGCCCTCGCGCCTGTCGGCGCCGGCGGCCGCGACGTCGACGTGGTGCGCCTGGCACTTCACGAGCCGTCGGCCGTCGCCCGCACCAAGCAGGAGGAGCCGGAGGACGAGGAATCGACCGCCGGCGGCGTGGTCGTCGACATCTCGCGCAAGCGCGTGCTCATCGACGGCGAGTCCGCGGCGTTCACATTCAAGGAGTTCGAGCTGCTGCAGTACCTCGTCCTGCGCGAGGGCCGCACGATCGAGCGCACCGAGCTCGTCACCTCGCTCTGGCAGGGCACGACCGACGACGACGCTCCCGGTGAGCGCACCATCGACGTGCACGTGCGGCGGCTGCGGGCCAAGCTCGGCCGGTACGAAGACATCGTGCGCACGGTGCGGGGCGTCGGCTACCGGTTCGACCGTCACGCCGACGTGGTCATCCGCTACGGCCACGGCACCCCCTCGCCCGACCGCTTCTGAGCGCCGCCCCGCCGGCACGGATGTCGGAGACCGGGGCGTAGGGTTGGCCGCATGACCACCTCGCTCTCGCGCATTCCTCGGACGAGGGATGCCGAGCGCTTCGGCCAGCGGACCGCCACGGCCCGCGACCCCCGCCCCGATCCGGTCCGGCCGCTCGAGACGGAGTACCGGCCGCGGCATCCGCTCGACCTTCGTCGCACCGTGCTCTATCAGCGACGCGGCGCCGGCGACCCGACGATGACCGTCTCGGGAGCTGTCATCTGGCGCGCGAGCCGTACGCCCGCGGGCATCGCCACCCTCGCGATCCGCGAGACCCATCCGGGCGTGATCCGGGGCGCCGCGTGGGGGCCTGGTCGCGAATGGGCCCTCTCGCAGCTGCCCGCCCTGTGCGGCGCCGACGACGATCCCGCCGACTTCGACGCGACACGGCATCCGCTCATCGCCGACGCGCACCGCCGCAATCCCGGCCTGCGCCTGTCGCGCACCGGTCTCGTGTTCGACGCGCTCGTCGGCGCGATCTTCGAGCAGAAGGTCACCGGCATGCAGGCGTTCGGCGCCTGGCGCCGCGTCGTCACGTGGTGTGGCGAACGAGCCCCCGGGCCGACGCCGGCGCCCATGTTCGCTCCTCCGACCGTCGACGGCTGGCAGCACGTGCCGTCCTGGGTCTGGCATCGCGCCGGGCTCGAGCCGCCGCAGTCCCAGACCGTCGTGCGCGCGGCGCGCCGCGGCGACGCGATCACGCGGACTGTGCTGGCCGCCGAGGACGGCGAGGCCGTCGATCGCGTGCTCGTCAGCCAGCACGGCATCGGCCCCTGGACCTCGGCCGAGACCCGCATCCGGGCGCTCGGCGACCCCGACGCCGTGAGCGTCGGCGACTACCACGTCGCCCACGAGGTCGGCTACGCCCTGACCGGGCACCGCGTCGACGACGACGGGATGCTGCGGCTCCTCGCCGACTGGCCCGGTCAGCGCCAGCGCGTCATCCGGCTCATCGGCGCGAGCGGCGTGCGCGAGCCCCGTCGCGGACCCCGCCTGCACCCTGAAGACCACCGCGACCGCTGAGCCGAGCGGCCGACTGCCCGGCTCCCAGCCGCGAGGGCGCCGTCGGTCCGGAAGCTGCGCTCGGGGTTCTTGTGGCTGTCGGAGGCCCCCGCCACACTGGGACCCGCCACGCGGCCGGGCGCGGCATCCATCATCCACTTCAGGAGTTCGACATGCCCAGCCTCAACCCCTATCTGTCCTTCCGGAACGACGCCCGCGCGGCGATGACCTTCTACCAGAGCGTGTTCGGCGGCGAGCTCGACATCTCGACGTTCGGCCAGTTCGAGGGGATGGTCCAGGATCCCGCCGAGAACGACCTCGTGATGCACGCACAACTGACGACGCCCGAGGGGTTCGTGCTCATGGGGGCCGACACCCCCAGCGGCATGACCTACGAGAAGCCGGCCGGCATCTCCGTGTCGGTCAGCGGCGATGACGAGGCCGCGCTGCAGGGGTACTGGGACAAGCTCGCCGACGGCGGCAGCGTCACGATGCCGTTCGACACGCCCCCGTGGGGCGGACGGTTCGGCATGCTCACCGACCGCTACGGCATCGACTGGATGATCGCGGTCAACGCGCAGCAGTCCTGAGCGCGCGGCCGGGGTCCGGCGCCACGCCGGCGCCCGGCCGCCAACAGGGCCCCGCCGGGGCGCGCACCACGCCTGCCACTCAGGCGTAGGCGCTGTCGTCGATGGTCGACGGCGCCGGACCGAGGGACTCGAGCTCGGTCCAGAGCTCCTCGGGCACCGGTGTCGCTTCGAGCTGGTCGAGCTGGTCGAGGCGAGGCGCGGACGACAGACCGACCACGGTCGAGTCGACGAGCGGCGAGCGCAGCGAGTAGTGCAGTGCCACCGCCGGCAGGCTCACGCCGAACGACGCGCACACGCGCTCGAGTCGCGACACCCATTCCTGGAGCTCAGGCGTCGCAGGACGGTAGCCGTACATCGCACCCTCCTTCGCGCCGGTGGAGAGGATGCCGGCACCGAACGGGGCCGCGTTGAACACCGTCATCCCGCGTTCGTGCGCGTCGGCGAACACCGGTGCGGCGGAGCTGTCGACCACGGTGAAGCGGTTGTGGATCAGTACCGCGTCGAACACGCCCGTGCCGACGTACCGCGCCATGAGCCCGATGGGCCCGGCGGCGACGCCGATCGCATCGACGCGGCCCGACTCACGCAGTTCGACGAGCCCTTCCACAGCGCCGCCGCGGCCCATCGCCTCATCGAAGGTCACCGTGTATGGATCGTGCAGGTGCAGCAGCGGCAGCCGGTCGACGCCCAGACGCGTCACGGTCTCGTCGAACGAGCGCAGCACGCGGTCGCGGTCGAACGCCCCCGTCTCGGGCTCGGCGTCGACCTTCGAGATGACGCGGGTGGCGGCATCCGTCCCGATGCGTGCGATCGCGCGGCCGAGGACGGCCTCGGAGCGCCCACCCGCGTAGTTGTTCGAGGTGTCGAGGAACGCGTGCGTGCTCGCGAAGAGCTGCTGCGCGAAGGCGACGGCGGCGTCCTCCTCCGGGGATCCGGGCGCGGTGTCGCGGCCGAGGCCGGAGGTGCCGAGGGTGAGCGGGCTGACGTTCAGTGTCATGGCTTCCGTTCCGTGTACGAGGTCGTGCATTCCAACCTAGCGAGAGCAGCGCCTTCCGAAGCGCCCCGCGACACCTCACGCACCCCTAGGCTTTCGGCATGACCACGACACGCAAGGGCTGGACCCGCGGGCACTCCGGCTGGGCCCTCGGTACGGCCCTCCTCTTCACGCTGGGGATCGTCTTCGGACTGATCTGGGGCAGCGTGCTGCTGGGCATCGTGCTCGCCGCCGCGGTGTCGATCGGCTGGCTGATGGCCTACGAGTCATGGCGCGGCCGCAGCGTCGGCCTCGAGAACCGCGACGACGACGGCGCACAGCTCTGACGCGACGGCGCCCAGCGTGCGCAACCGACGCGCGACGGCGGCCGCTCGGAGCCCCTACCCCTCGTGGCCGCGGCGTCGTATGGTGAGCGCCAGGAGGTGGTCCGCATGCAGGCGAGTGTCGGCGACCGCGTGGTCATCCACGGCCGCATCGTGGGAGCGGTGGAGCGCGCAGGCGAGGTGATCGAGGTCCGCGGCAGCGGCGAGAATCCGCTGCTGGTGGTCCGCTACGACGACGGCCACGAGGCGATCCTGTCGCCCGGGAGCGACTGCGAAGTCCGGCACGCGTCCTGAGCCGCGCGCCGGACCCGTCGGTCGACGGCGAGGTTCAGCCGAGCAGCTCGGGCCGCTGGAACTCCTCGCCCCGCAGGTGCTCGGCGAGGAAGGCGAACACGGTCTCGTACCAGATCACGGCGTGCTGGGGCTTCAGCACCCAGTGGTTCTCGTCGGGGAAGTACAGGAAGCGGTGCGGCATCCGTCCGTCCGCGTCGGCGTGGTGCTCGGCCAGCTCCGACCACAGCCGCAGGCCCTCGCCGATCGGCACCCGGTAGTCCTTGTCGCCGTGCACGACGAGGAGGGGTGTGCGGATGTCGCGCACGAACTGGTGCGGCGAGTGCTCGGCCATCGCCTCGGGCGTGAAGATGCGCTGCCAGTACTCCGAGCTGTCGGTGGTGCCGGCGAACTGGTCGAGCGCCCACAGGCTCGCGTGCGTCACGATGGCGCGGAAGCGGTCGGTGTGGCCCGCGACCCAGTTCGCCATGTAGCCGCCGAACGAGCCGCCCAGGGCCGCCGTGCGCGTCTGGTCGATGTCGTCGCGCGCCTCGACGGCGTCGGTGATGGCTAGCAGGTCGGTGTAGGGCTTATGGCCCCAGCTGTTCCAGCCGCGAGCGATGAAGTCGAGGCCGTAGCCGGTCGACAGCGCCGGGTCGGGCAGCAGCACCGCGTAGCCTCGGGCGACCGCGAGCAGCGGCGCCCAGCGCCAGCTCCAGGCGTTCCAGCTGTTGAGCGGTCCGCCGTGGATCCACAGCAGCAGCGGGGCCGGTGCCTCGGCCGACGCGCCGTCGGGCAGCAGCAGCCATCCCCGCACGCGGGCGCCGTCCTCTGTCGTGGTGTCGACGTCGGTCATCGAGCCGGGTGCCCGAGGAGTCGTCGCGGGCGTCGCGAGCGGGGTGACCGTGCCGTCGACCGAGATGCGGACGGGATGCGGCGGGACCACCCACGAGGAGCGCAGGGCGACGAGGTCGCCGGTGGTGCGGTCGACCAGCACGTGGGAGTACGCGAAGTCGTCCTCGGTGAGGCGCTCGGGGGCACCGCCCTCCAGCGGCAGGCGGAACACCGGTCCGCGGCCGTCGTGGTCGGCTGTGGCGATGAGGGCGGCGTCGTCGGCGGCGAAGACGAACGATGACGCCCAGTGGTCCCATTCTTCGGCGATCCGCCGGGCGCCGGAGCCGTCGACATCCGCCACCCACACCTCGTAGTCGGTGGGGGCGGCCGGGGTGCTCTTGACGGTGCGGAGATACGCGATGCGCGTGCCGTCGTGGCTGACGGCGGGCATCTCGTAATCGACGTCGACCTCGTCGAAGAGGGTCGTGCGCTCGCCGGTGGCCGCGTCGATCGCGACGAGCACCTGCCGGCCGGCCCGCTGCTCGCGGTGCTCGATCGACGCGATCAGCGTGGTGCCGTCCGGGGTGAGGGCCGCGTCGGCGTGGTCGGCCGAGCGCCCGGGCTTCGGGGTGAGATCGCGCGGGCGGGGCAGTGTGGCGGGGTAGGGCTTCTCCTCCGCGGCAGGTGCCGAGGCGTCGGCGCCGGATGCGGCCTCGGTCTTCTGCTCGTCCTCCGCAGCCGCTGCCTCCGCGACCGCGGCGGCGATCGTGTCTTCGAGCGCGTCGACGTCGATCGCCAGCAGATGCGGCTCGGCGGGACCGAGGTCGTGATCCCAGAAGCGCACCGGATAGGTGTCATGCAGGATGGCCGAGACCTTCTTCTCCTTGCGCTTCGCACGGAGGGACGCCTCACTCTCGAGCGTGTCGGCGCCGGGCAGGAGGGATGCCGAGATCACGAGGCGGTCGGCAGCCTCCGCGGTCGCAGCGATGCCGTCGACCCCACCCGCGAGCCGCGTCACGGGGCGGGCTTCGCCACCGGCTGCCGGCAGCAGCCACAGCTGACCGGACTCGTCGTCGGCGTCGCCTTCGGAGTCGGGACGCGCCGACACGAACAGGATGTCGCCGCTCGCGGTGAACGCCGCACCCGCCTCGCCCTTGGCCGAACGCGTCAGCCGTCGCGGCGCGCCGCCGCCGTCGGCCGCCACGGCCCAGAGCGCGCGCTCGTACCCCGTCCCGTCCTTCTTGAGCGCCGCCACCGTGAGCACGGCGGTCTGCCCGTCGCGCGAGAGGGCGAGGGCCTCGACACGAGGAAGGGCGATGTAGTCGGCCAGCGAATCGAAGGGCGTGGAGTCGGAGGGAGTCGCCATGGCTCCACGCTAACCGACCCCTCAGCCGCGGGGCGTCCCTCGCTGCCATTGGCTGAGCGGGTCGATCATGCGCATCATGGAGGCATCGACGGAAGGAGTGCGACGATGAGGATCGCTGTGGCCGGAGGCACCGGTGTGGTCGGGAGCCGAACCGTGGAGGCCCTCCGCGCGGAGGGACACGACGCTGTCGCGCTGAGTCGCCGTACCGGCGTCGACCTCACGACCGGGGCGGGGCTCGACGCCGCGCTCGACGGGGTCGACGCGGTGGTCGACACCGCCAATATCTCGACGTTGTCGGCCGGCGCCGCCATCGGCTTCTTCGAGACGGCGACCGGCAATCTCGTGGCGGCGGCGGCTCGGGCAGGAGTCCGGCATGTGCTGCTGCTGTCGATCGTCGGGATCGATCGGATGCCGTACGACTACTACGCCGGCAAGCTGGCGCAGGAGCGCGTGGTCGAAACGGCCGCGGTGCCGTGGACCATCCTCCGGGCCACGCAGTTCCACGAGTTCGCGGGGCAGCTGTTCGACAGGGCGAAGCTCGGCCCGCTGCACGTCGCTCCGCGGGCACGCGTGCAGCCGGTCGCCGCTCGCGACGTCGGCAGGCATCTGGCGACTCTCGCCGCCGGAGCGCCGCAGGGCCGCGTTCCCGACCTCGCCGGGCCGCGCGAAGAGGCCATGGACGAGATGGTGAAGGCGTTCGCCCGTCACACCGGGCACCGCGGATGGATCCCCTCCGTCAGCCTGCCGGGCGCTCAGATGAAGGCGATGCGCGCCGGCCTCGCACTGCCGGCCCCCGGCGCCGTCCTCGCCACCCAGACCTTCTCGGACTGGCTGCGCGAACTCGCCTGACACGGACGTCTCGCGGGGCCGCACCGCATCCTCTGCGCCATCGGAGACGGTGCGCTCCACGCTCGACGTCCACGAGCGGCTCGTGGGCGAACTGTCCCCCGAGCGGGCATGAGCCGCTCATGTCACACACCGAGCGACCGACCGCTGAGCTGCCGCTACCCTGGTCGCGGGTCGGCCGGCAGACCGTGTCGACGCACGCAGGAGGATTCGTGAGACTGGCGATCGCCGGCGGGACGGGGATGACGGGCACGCACGTGGCTGCGATCGCGAAGGAGCGCGGCCATGAGGTCATCGTGCTCTCGCGGCGGACCGGCGTCGATCTGCAGAGCGGAGCGGGTCTCGCGGGCACGCTCGACGGCGTCGATGCCGTCATCGATGTCTCGAACGTGGTGACCGCGAAACCGGCCGAGTCGGTGAGCTTCTTCGCCGGGGCGACGACCAACCTGCTCGCGGCAGAGCGCACAGCTGGGGTGCGCCACCACCTCGCGCTGACGATCGTCGGCGCGGAGGCCGCGCCCGACGGCTACTACGCGGGGAAACTGGCGCAGGAACGGCTCGTCGCCGCGGGCGGCGTCCCCTGGACGATCCAGCGGACCACGCAGTTCCACGAGTACGCGGCGATGATGTTCCACCGCACCCATGCCGGCGCCCACGTCGCCCGCACCGGTCGCGTGCAGCCCGTCGCCGTGCATGAGGTCGCTGCACGTCTGGTCGATCTCGCGGAGCACGGGCCGTCGGCGCGGGCGGTCGACCTCGGCGGACCGCAGGAGGAGAGCCTGGCCGACATGGTGCAGCGTTATGCCCGGGCCATCGGGTACCACGGGCCCCTCGCCGTGATCGACGCGCCCGGCACGCTGGGCCGCGCCTTCCGCTCGGGATCGCTGCTGCCTCGCACCGACGCGCTGCGTGGCACGCAGACCTTCGGCGAATGGCTCGCGGCCCTCCCCGACGCCTGAGCTGCCGCACACGCATACCCCATCGGGATTCGGATGCCGCGTGCCGGCACGCCGCGGACGCAGGCGCCGGACCGCGGCATCCGTCGATCACATCTCTTCGTGCGTGCGCGGATCCCCGTCCCACAACCGCCCGCGCTCGAGGGCGCTGATGGCGGCGACCTGCTCGTCCGTGAGAGTGAAGCCGAACACGTCGGCGTTCTCGCGCTGACGGTCGGGGTCGGCCGATTTCGGGATCGGTGTGCTGCCGAGCTGCGTGTGCCAGCGCAGCACCACCTGCGTCGGCGTCACGTCGTGGACGGTCGCCAACTCTTGGATGATCTGCTCGGTCAGCAGCTCGCTGCGGCGGGCGAGGGGACTCCAGCTCTCCGTGCGGATGCCGTGGGTCCGGTGGAACGCGCGCAGTGCCTCCTGTGGGAAGTACGGGTGCAGTTCCACCTGGTTCACCGCGGGCGCGACACCGGTCTCCTCGATCAGCTCCGTGAGCTGGTCCTCCGTGAAGTTCGAGACGCCGATCGACCGGACGAGGCCCTGGTCGCGGGCATCGATCATGCCGCGCCAGGTCTCGAGGTACCGGCCGACGCTCGGGTTGGGCCAGTGGATCAGGTGCAGGTCGATGCGCTTGAGGCCCAACACGTCCAGCGATCCCTTGATGCTGTCGATCGCCTCCTGGCGGCCGTGGTGGCGCCCCGGGATCTTCGAGGTGACGAGGAGCTTGTCCCGGTCGACGCCGCTGCGGCGGACGGCCTCGCCGACCTCGCGCTCGTTCTCGTAGTTCACGGCGGTGTCGATGAGGCGATAACCGAACTCGATCGCGGCGACGATCGCCTCGATGCCCTCCTCGCCGCGCAGGTTGTAGGTGCCGAGCCCGAGTTCGGGGAACCAGGCGCCGTCGTTCAGGATCACGGTGGGGATCGCGTTCATGACTCCATCCTGGCCCTGTTCCGGTCCGCCGGTTCCCGGCCGGCGCCCGGTCTCACGGGCGATCGTCGACGTCGAGGGTTCCCTCGGTCGCCGCCCGTTCGTCGGCAGCCGCGCTGTCGATCTGATCGTCGTCCAGGTCGGGATCGAGGGGCCGGTCGTCGTCGCCGCCGAGGATCGGGTCGAGGATGCCGTCGGAGTCGTCGGCGGTGTCGTCGCGCATCGGATCGTCGTCGTCGTCGATCGGTCCGGGGTACGGGTTCTGGGTGGTCATGGCGTTCTCCCTTCGCTGCCACGACGGTACGGCGGCGGGGCCGCCCGGCGGAGGGGGCTTGCGGCGCGGCGAGGGAGGCGGTAACGCTATGCGCCGGAGCCGGCATCCACCGAGCGGATGCGCTCGCGTGAGCCCGGGATGCCGCGCTCGACGCGTCGCCACGAGCCGTCCTCAGCGCGCACGTCGTAGGCGGCGAACGCGCACGCGATGCCCCTCGCGCTCAAGAGGTCGGCGGAGTCCATGAGCTGGAAGTGCAGGTGCGGCGAGGTCGAGTTGCCGGTGTGGCCGACGTTGCCGATCACGTCGCCGGTGGCGACGCGATCGCCGAGCCGCACCTGCACGGTGCCGGGGCGGAGGTGCGCGAATCCCGCGTAGACGTCACCGGCGCGGAGGATCACGTGGTTGCCGAGGATCGCCGGGATCTTGTGGGGACGGAACGTGATGCCGTTCCAGATCATGCGCGCCGCCTCGCGGACGGGGTTGATCCACCGGCGTTCGGCGACACCGTCGGATGCCGCCACCACCTCCCCATCGAACGGCGCGCGGATCTGCGCGTTCCACGCGTAGCACTCGTCCGTGCGTCCGCCCACGGTGGAGGAGGTGAAGGTCGACGCCGGATGCACGTGCACGCCCGGCCGGTCGTCGACGCGCACGAAATCGAAGGCGAAGCGCTGCCCGAGGATGTCGACGCCGTGACTCGGGATACGAGCGTCCGGTGTCGTGACGGCCATCCAGCCCTCCCCGCGAAGCGGGAACTGCACCACCACCGGATCGTCGAGTTCACCCACGGCAGTCAACCCTCCCAGCGTTCGCGCACCCAGTCCAGCGTCACCACGGCCTGGTCGCGCTGGAACGTGCGCAGCGTCGGCATCCGCGGCGGATCCGGCCGCAGCGACGCCTCGAGGAACATCCCGGAGAACGCGGCCAGCACGTGGGTCGCCGCGTCCGCGGGCATGCCGTCGAACACTCCATGAGCCGCGATCATGCCTTCGACGTCGGCGCGCGGGTCGTAGTACCGCACGTTGACCAGCAGCGTCAGCGCGTCGAACCATCCGGCGCCGCGGGCGGCCCACGGCCAGTCGACCAGCACGACCGAGTCGTCCGGGCGCAGCAGGATGTTGTCGGCTCGGGTGTCGTAGTGCACGAGCCGATCGCCGCGAGCGTCCGAGACTCCCTGGGCCGCGGCATCCGTCAGCTCGTCCAGATGCCCGCGCACCCAGGAGTCGAGCCCGCCGGGCAGCGTGGGAACGGCGTCGGCATCGAGAATGCGCCACCTCGCCACGCCGTCCTGGGCGAGCTCGTCGCCGGCATCCGCCACCGGCACGTCGGCGGGGAGTGCGACGGACCCGACCTGCTGCAGCGCGTCGAAGACGGCCGCCAGTTCGCGGGGCTGCCACGGAGTGGACGGATGCCGTCCCTCGACGTCGTCGAGGACGAGTGCGATCCACTCTCCGTCGTCGACCGCGCCGATGAGCTGCGGCGCCGGGACGGCGGCCGGAAGCCGGGCGCTGATCGCCGCCTCGCGACGGTGGATGTCGGGAGTGTCGATGTTGACCGCCGGACTGGCGGCCTTGACGAACGCCCGACGACCGGACGCGGTCACGACCCGGTCGGCCGAGCCGGGCGAGTAGCCGCCAGGCTGCGACACCGCCTCGACGACCGGGCCGCCGAGCACCTCCTCGATCTGCGCCCGCACCGGCGCAGAGATGTCATGCCATGCGAGACGGCTCATTGCTCGGGGCCCCTCCTGCGATCGGCGCGGACGTCGTCGATCATCTCGCGGTCACCGCCACCGATCCGGGCCGCGCGCCCACGAGCGCCTCTGCCGCGCGGGCCGTGCGCGGCGCGAAGCGGGTGGTGTCGGTGCCGCGCGCCAGCGACTGGGCGTTGAGCCCGTCGATCATGCCGATGAGCTCCCACGCGACCTCCCCCGGCTCTGTCGTGGAGAACGCGCCGGTGCGGCATCCGTCCGCCACGATCGCCTCGACGAGCGTCTGCCACCGCTGCATCTGCGCCCGGACCGCGACGGCGAGCGCGTCGTTGCGGCGGGCCATCGCCCAGCCTTCGACCCACACGACCGTGAGCTCGTCGCGTCCGCCGTCCATGAGGGTCTCGATGAGTGCGCCCAGCCGCTCGGCTGGATCGGCGACCGCGCCGACGACCTGCTCGACGTCGCGCACCTCCTCCTCCACAAGGTCGGCGTACACGCGCGCCACGAGGTCGTCCATCGACGGCTCGTAGTGGGCGACGAGCCCAGAGGCGACGCCCGCCCGCTCCGCGATGGCGCGCAGCGTGAGCGCGCTGAGGCCTTGCTCGCGGGCGATCGCGGTCGCGGCGGCGACGATCTCGGCGGCGCGTTCGGCCGGAGCCTTGCGGATGCGCGGTCGTGACGATGTGCTTGACATGGTCTCGCCAGCATAGGTATCTTCTCTATTGATCGCTAGATCAATTATGACGACGCGCAGCCGGACCCCCGCGAGCCGCGCAGAGACGAGGGCGACGATGGCCTGGAGGATGCCGCATGAAGGCGATCCCCACGAGCGCACGTGGATGGCGTTCCCGAACGAGGGTCCGACCCTCGGCGACGATCCGGCCGAGCAGGAGCGCTTCTACGCGGCGTGGAGCACCGTCGCGAACGCCGTCGCCGACTTCGAGCCGGTCACGATGCTGGTCGATCCGTCGAGGGCCGGGCGCGCACGTCGCATGCTCGACTCGGGCATCGAGATCGTCGAGACCCCCGTGGACGAGTTCTGGTTCCGGGACCACGGGCCCACGTTCGTCGTCGACGACGAGCGCCCGGGCGTCCTCGGCGGGGTCGACTGGGTGTTCAACGGCTGGGGCGCCCCCGAGTGGGCGTCGTGGACCAAGGCCGCCGAGCACGCCCGCTTCACCGCCGGGCTGGTGGGAGCCGAAGTGGTCAGCTCCCTGCTCGTGAACGAGGGCGGCGGCATCCACGTCGACGGCGAAGGCACGGTCCTCGTCACCGAGACCGTGCAGCTCGACCCGCGCCGCAACCGCTTCGCCGACAAGGCCCGCGTCGAGGCGGAGCTTCACCGCACGATCGGAGCCACGAAGGTCATCTGGCTGCCGCGCGGCCTCACCCGCGACTACGACGACTTCGGCACGAACGGGCATGTCGACATCGTCGCGACGATCCCCACTCCCGGCCGCCTGCTGCTGCACGCTCAGCAGGATCCGCAGCATCCCGACTTCGCCGTATCGCGCGAGCTGCGCACCTTCCTCTCGGAGCAGACGGATGCCGCGGGCCGCGCCTTCGAGATCATCGACCTGCCCGCACCCGAGACGCTGCGCGACGGCGAGGGCTTCGTCGACTACAGCTACGTCAACCACCTGGTCGTCAACGGCGGCGTGATCGCGTGCGGCTTCGGCGAGGAGCGCGCGGACGCGCAGGCGCGCGACATCCTCGAGGCCGCCTACCCCGGGCGGCGCGCCGTGACGGTCGACGCCCGCCAGATCTTCGCGGGCGGCGGCGGCATCCACTGCATCACCCAGCAGCAGCCGGCGGTGACCCGATGAGCGCTTCGTCTCGGTCGCTGGCGCTCCCTCGCTCAGCGACCGGAATCCAGCCGCAGGCACTCGCTCCCGCAGCGACCTCCCACCGGTCGCTGAGCGAGCGAGGAACGAGCGAGACCACCCGGTCGCTGAGCGAGCGAGGAACGAGCGAGACCACCCGGTCGCTGAGCGAGCGAGGAACGAGCGAGACCACCCGGTCGCTGAGCGAGCGAGGAACGAGCGAGACGAAGCGCACCGAACACGGAGCTGACCTATGACCCGCCACTTCCCCGTCGTGGAAGCGACGATCGCCGAGCTGCGCTCCGCACTGGAGTCCGGCACGGTGACCGCCGTCGGGCTGCTCGACGCCTACCTGGCCCGCATCGAGGCGTTCGACGCTCCCGGCACGGCCACCGCGCTCAACGCCGTGGTCGTGCGCAACCCCGACGCGCGGGCCGAGGCCGCGGCATCCGATGCTCGTCGAGCCGATGGCCGCACGCTCGGGCCGCTCGACGGCATCCCGTACACGGCGAAGGACTCGTTCCTCGCGAAGGGACTCACCGTGGCGGCCGGCTCGCCCGCGTTCGCCGACCTCGTCGCCCAGCGCGATGCGTTCTCGATCGAGCGGCTGCGCGCGGCCGGCTGCGTGCTGATCGGACTCACCAACATGCCCCCGATGGCCAACGGTGGCATGCAGCGCGGGCTGTACGGCCGCGCCGAGAGTCCGTACAACGCCGACTTCCTGACGTCGGCGTTCGGATCCGGCTCGTCGAACGGCTCGGGCACCGCGACCGCCGCGTCGTTCGCCGCCTTCGGACTCGGCGAGGAGACCTGGTCGAGCGGCCGAGCACCCGCGTCGAACAACGCGCTGTGTGCGTACACGCCCTCGCGCGGGGTGATCTCGGTGCGCGGCAACTGGCCGCTCGTGCCCACGATGGATGTCGTCGTGCCGCACACGCGCACGATGGCCGACATGCTCGAGATCCTCGATGTGCTCGTCGCCCGCGATCCCGAGACGCGCGGCGACTTCTGGCGCGCACAGCCGTGGATCCCGATTCCGGATGCCGCGGCCACGCGTCCCGCCTCGTTCCCCGCGCTCGGCTCGGGCGACGCCGACAACGCCCGCGCGACGCTCGCCGGCCGCCGCTTCGGCGTGCCCCGGATGTACGTCAACGCCGACGCCGACGCCGGCACGAACCCGGACGGCGGCATCGGCGGACCGACGGGCACGCGCGTCGAGACCCGCGCATCCGTCATCGCGCTGTGGCAGACGGCGCGCCGCGATCTCGAGTCCGCGGGCGCCGAGGTCGTGGAAGTCGACTTCCCGCTCGTGACGAACTACGAGGGAGACCGCCCTGGTGCCCCCACCATCATGACGCGGGGCCTGGTGACCCCGGAGTTCCTGCATCGCGAGATCGTCGACCTGTCGGCGTGGGCGTGGGACGACTTCCTGCGTGCGAACGGCGACCCGGCCCTCCACCGGCTCGACGACGTCGACGCCGCGGCGATCTTCCCGCACCCGCCCGGCGCACTCCCCGACCGCTACACCGGGTTCGACGACGACATCGCGACGTACCCGGCACAGGTGCGCGAGCACCGGTACGCGTCGTTCACCGACATCCCCGAGATCGAGGGCGGCGTGCGCGGGCTCGAAGAGACCCGCCGCCGCGACCTGGAGGAATGGATGTCGGAACTCGGCCTCGACGCGGTGGTCTTCCCGGCGGTCGCCGACGTCGGCCCCGCCGACATGGACGTGAACGAGGCGTCCGCCGATCTCGGCTGGCGCAACGGGGTGTGGGTCGCCAACGGCAACCTCGCGATGCGGCACCTGGGCGTGCCGACGGTCACCGTTCCGATGGGGACGATGCCGGACATCGGGATGCCGGTGGGCCTGACGGTCGCCGGGCGCGCGTACAGCGACCCCGAGCTGCTCGCCTGGGCCGCCGCCTTCGAGGCGCTCCGCGCGCGCCGGACCGCTCCCCCGCGGACGCCCGAGCTCTGATCCGCAGCGGCCGCGCGCATCGCGGCGTTCCGGGGCAGAATCGCCACGAAGGGCGCACCCGCGCCCCTGCCCGTCCGAAGGAACCGCCATGCAGCTCCGCACCGCAGCGTCGACCTCGCGGGACCCGGTCGCGCGAGGCCGCGAGCTCGGGGCGGCGTTCGCACCGCAGTTCCAGCGCACGGCGGCGCTGTACCTCGCGCATTTCGCCGAACTCGGCGTTCCCTCCGGTGAAGTGCGCGGCATTGCAGAGCGCAGCAGCGCAGCCCTCACGGCGTGGGCTCCCGAGCTCGCGGCCGAAGCCGACGCCATAGCCGATGCGGCGCAGCTCGAACGCTGGCGGCTCGCAGCCGTGGGCGCGCGCACGGAGATCCTGGCGGCGGCTCCGCCGCGCACCGAGGGCGAGTGCTCCACCGCCGTCCACGTCGGCCCCGGTCAGCCCGCCGAGTCGATCCAGACGTGGGACTGGCACGACTTCCTGACGCCCGAGGGGCTGCTGTGGGAGTTCCCATCAGACGCAGGCCTCGACGTGAAGCTGTTCACCGAGTTCGGCACCGCGGCGAAGATCGGTGTGAACAGCGCCGGGTTGGGCCTGCACTTCAACATCCTCTCCCACGTGTCGGACTCGGACGCGGGCGGCGTACCGGTCCACGCGATCGCACGGCGCGTGCTGGATGAAGCGCGATCGATCGAGGACGCGCGTCGCATCGCGGCGAGCGCGACGGTGAGCGCCTCGACGGTGCTGACCGTCTTCGAGACCGGTCCCGCCGGTTCTCGTGCCGCCTCGCTCGAGCTCTCCCCCGCCGGCCTCGGCGTCGTCGGTCCCGCGGCGGACGGCTGGCTGCTCCACACCAATCACTTCCTCGACGCCCGCCTGTCGTCCGGCGACACGGTGCCGAACGACTCGACGACGCGGGCGCGGTACGCGCACCTCGATACCGTGCGCGGGCGGCTGACGGGCCCTGACCCGACTGCGCGGGCACTCGCTGTCTGCGGAGGCCTGGGCGCCGACGCACCGGTGTGCATGACGCCGGACCCCGCGCTGCCTCGCGTGGACCAGTGGACGACGCTCCTCACGATCGCCATCGACACGGAGACGTTCGCGCTGGACGTCTATCCCGGCCGTCCAGATGAGGCGGCCACCGCGGGCTTCACCCGCTTCTGACTCCCGATGTTCGGGCGGACCGACACAGCTCCGCGGCGCCCTCCTTGCCACTGGTGGTGCCAGAATGCGCCCGCCCCGGCGGGCCAGGCTCAGGTGGCGCGAAGTGTCCGTGCCGCGCACGTTCCGGCGCGCGCCGTATCAGCCAAGAGGCGCCACAGCTCTCATCAGCATGGAGGATCCAGGCGGGCGGAGCGCGGCGGTAACCGAGCCTGAGGCCGACCGCGAGACGCGGAGTTCGATGGTGAAGGCGCTCCTCGCCGTAGTCGCCAACGTCAGCGTGCTGACCGCCCTCCTCGTGTACTTCGGCTGGGTCCGCGCCGACCGGATGTCGCTCGCGCTCGGAGCGGATGAGGCGATCTTCGGCATGACCGTCGACGACTACGTGCGCCGCAGCATCCGCTCCGTCTTCTGGATCCCCGTGGTCGCCGCCGGCGTGGGCCTGCTGTGGGTGTGGGCAGATCATCGGCTGCGGCTGCTGCGTCGCGACGAGCCGTCGAGTTCCGTTCTGGAGTGGACAGAGCGGTGGCTCTGGCTGGTGGCCGTCATGCTGTTCGTACTGGGCGTGGCCGTCGGCTGGATCAACGATCCGTGGGCGTTCCGCCTCTCTCCGCTCGTCTGCGCGACCGCGCTCCTTCTGCTGCTGTACAGCGTGCACCTTCGCAGCACGCGCAGCGGCGGGCTCCCGTTCACGCCCCTCGCCGACGGTGTCCTCCGCGGCGCCGTCGCACTGCTGGTCGCGGTCGGCCTCTTCTGGTCGGCGGCGAACTTCGCCGTCGTCGAGGGGGACGAGCTCGCGCGAGAGTACGAGTCCAGGATCTCGACGCTGCCTGGTGTGGAGATCTCCAGCGCCCGCCCCCTGGACCTCCGCGCACCCGGTGTTGTCGAGACATGCATCAGCACGGACGCCGAGCTGCGCCACCACTACAGCGGGCTGCGACTGATGGAATCCACCAACGGACGGTACTTCCTCGTATCGGACGAGTGGAGTCCGCGCTACGGAGTGATATTCGTCCTCCCCGCGGATGCCGAAGACCTGCGGTTCGCATTCGTGCGCGATCTCGACGGCCTGCGCACAGACACCGCCGCCACCGAGTGTCCTACCGACACATCCACCATCGAGGAGGCCGACGATGTTCCCTGAGAACAACAACCCGCGCCGCCACGGCGCCTCTCCCTTGCCGCCGACCGGACGTGCGCTCCTCCTTCTGAGCGCGTGCGTCGTCGTGCTCGCCGGCTGCGGGTACGCGCCACCACCGGTCACTGGTCCTGCGCCGAGCGCTCCATCCGCCAGCAACGATCCCACGCCCGGGCCGAGCGATTCCGGGCTCGGCGGGGGCGGCGGAGGCGGGGGCGCCGGAGGCGGGGGCGCCGGAGGCGGGGGCGCCGGAGGCGGCGGGGGCGGGGGCGAACCCCCCACCGCACCCGTCGTCTACGGGTGGGCGTTGCCTCCGACGGACACGAGCCCCCAAGACAACGAGGGCCCTGCCTACGGCGCGTTGCGCTCGAGTTGCGACGACGCCGCGCGTTACCTCGAGGACACGTCGGGTGAGGGCTTCGTATTTCATGGCTTCCAGAACCCGCGGTACGTCGTGCTGTACTACGCGGGCCTGGCGCTCTGCCGTGGAGAGTTCGAGCGTGCCGCGGCTCTGACCGCCGCAGCCCTTGCGACGTACTCCGCGAGCGGCCTCGACCGAACATGGCAGCCGAGGGACCCAGCGACGGGTGAGTTCTACTCGCCGCCGCGTCCGCCAGGCTACGGCGAGGCCGAGTGCGATCTGTACCGCACGCTGCGGAGTGTTCTGGAGCAGATCGACCCCGACCAGATCGGTTGCCCAGGCGGCGGCGTGCCCCCGTTCACCTGGCAGGAGTATGAGGTGATGACGGAGGGCGTAACCACGACCGTCCGCGTGTACGACGACCCCATGACCTTCGACAGCGACGAGAGCCTCGTGTCACCCACCCAGCCCGATCCGGTCGTACCCGACCCCATTCCGCCAGATGACGTCCCGACCGACCCGACCCCGTCGCCCACCCCCTCAGCCGAGTGAGACACCGAACACGAGACATCCGACCGCCGCCGGTCTCAGCCCGAGCTGGCGCCGCACTGGCAAGCAGGTGCGCACGAGGGCGCGGCAGCTTCGCCGCCTTCGAGCAGTCGCCCAGGTCAGCGCCGGTCTGAGCGCGGATTCTTGCCACCCTCGCCGACCGCGGCAACTGTGCTGTCGTCGGCGGTCGCGGCATCCGCTCCCTCTTCTGCCTCGGGCAGCGACGGCGGCGCGGCGGCGTACGCGTCGGAGAGCTCGCGGTACGGCTTCGACACGAAGGCGAGGAGTACGACGAGGAGCAGCACCAGGCTGGCCCCGACGAACGCCAGCGCCATTCCCCGCGCCTCGCCGTCGCCGAGCAGCCAGCCGAAGGTGTCCTGACCCTGGGGAGATTCCATGTACGGGATGAGCCAGAACTGGGCGATCGGACCGATCAGGAACGCCGAGACCGGCGCAGCGGCGGACTCCACGCTCGCGGCGAAGCCGAAGACGCGTCCCTGCTTCTCGTACGGCACCACGCGCTGCACGATCGTCTGCTCGGAGGCCTCGGCGATCGGCATCAGCGCCATGAAGATGAGGATGCCGAGGGCGTACAGCCACCACCATTCGCGGATGGCGAAGGTCATCCCGAGCAGCGCGATGCCGATGTTGACGAGCAGCAAGGTGCGCACCGGGTTCTTGCCGAGCCCGAACTTGGCCACGAGCGCCCCGCCGATGATGAAGCCGAAGCTCGTCACACCGAGCACGATGCCCCATGCCTCGACCGAGAACAGCGTGAGCCCGTAGGGGTCCATGAGCGCCATGAAGACGCCGCCGACGAGGTTGTTGAACGTCGCGAAGAGGATGAGCGCGAGCAGGCCCGGCACCGCCATCACCGCGGGGATCACGCCGCGGAAGCTGAAGCCCGCAGGCGCTGCCCCCTCCACGTGAGCGACGCCCCGCTCGGGAATGGGCACGAACAGCAGGTGCACGAGGGCGACGCCGGTGGCCGCGATGGCGATCGCGACCGTCCACCCCATGCCGAGGAGGCCGATCGACAGCCCCGAGAAGACGCTCGTCACCATGAAGGCGATGCCCTGCACCGCGCCCACCAGGCCGTTCGCGCGGTCGCGGCGGTCGGCGGGGACCAGCAGCGTGACGGTCGTCGAGAGCGCGATGTTGCGCAGGTTCTCCACGACCCCGCCGATGAGGATGACGCCGGCGAACGCCCAGAACCACGCCCCGGTCCAGTCGAGCAGAGCGCTCTCGGGGACGGCCAGATAGATGGCGCCCGCCAGCACGTAGGCCGCGGCGGTCACGATGCTCGAGAGCAGCATGACCGCCTTCTTCTTCATGCGATCGACGATCACCCCGAAGACGACGCCGAAAACGGCGACGAGCAGCATGTACGACCCGCCGATGATCGCCGTGGCGAGCACCGACTGGGTCTCGAGGTACACCCAGAACGTGAGCGCGAACCAGAGGTAGCTGCTCGTCACGTTGGCGAGCGCGGTGTTGACGAGCACCTGGTAGAAGGCGCGCAGCGTGCGCGGACCCGGATGCGCGTGAAGATCCTCGTCGGAGGCGGCGGGCCCAGCGGGGCTCGTCTGACTCATGTCGATTCCTTAGGCGTGTTCTCGATCGGGGAGGGAGGAGCGAGGGTCTAAGCTCGATGTGGACAGTGTTCACATCGCAATGTTCACAACGTACACACGTGGGCGGGAGGACGCAATGGTTTCGCCCGAGCGCACCTATCATCACGGGGACCTCCGACAAGCCCTCATCCGCGAAGGACTGCAGCTCGCGCGCACCGGCGGCCCCGGCGCCGTGACCCTCCGAGAGGCGACCCGCGCCGCCGGAGTGTCGCCCAACGCGGCCTACCGACATTTCGCCGACCGCGACGCTCTGGTGCGGGCCGTCGCCCGCGAGGCGCAGCTCGCCCTCGCCGGCGCGATCACCACACGCGTCGCCGCGACGCCGGGAGGTTTCGGTCCGGCAGCCACCACGATCGAGCGCCTGCGCCGCGTCGGACGGGCGTACATCGACTTCGCTCGCACGGAACCCGGCTGGTTCGAGACCGCCATCTTCGCGCAGGACGCCGATGCGGACGGCGCCGTCGTCACCCTCGACGACGAGATCGTCGCGCCCTTCGGCCTGCTCATGGACACGCTCGACGCCATGGTGGATGCCGGCGCCCTCGCGCCCGATCGGCGACCCTACGCCGAGTGGGCGTGCTGGTCGGCGGTCCATGGCTTCGCCGACATCGCCGTGCATGGCCCGCTGCGCCGGCAACCGGCATCCGTCGTCGATGCCCTCGCGGCCTCCGTCGTGGAAGCGGCGATCACGGGCGTGCGAGGCACGGCTGCGCCGCCCCCCTCGTAGACTGCGCACCATGGTCGACCGTGCCGCATCCGGCGCAGCCCCGCGCTCCTCGCCGGTACGGCATGCCCTGTGGTGGGCGGCCGACTACCTCTATGCCGCGCGACGTCAGCTCGCCGTGCTCTCGCTGCCCTGGGCCATCGGCCGGCCGCGGCCCATCCCGGCATCCTGGCGCACGGGCGACCCCGCCCTTCCCGAGGTGTACCTCGTGCCCGGCGTGTACGAGCACTGGACGTTCCTCCGCCCCCTCGGCGACGCTCTGGCGGCCGAAGGCCACCGGGTGCGGGTGGTCCACGGACTCGGCGTGAACCGCCGCAGCATCCCCGACACGGCCGACCGCCTCGAGCGCGCGCTCGCCGCCACCCCGGCGCCTACCGCAGGGATCGTGCTCGTCGCGCACAGCAAGGGCGGACTCATCGGCAAGCACGTGCTGATCACCTCCGGAGCCGCGGTGGAGGCGGCGCAGGCGGCGGGTGCAGGAGAGGACCCGACGGATGCCGCGGCCGCCGCCGCCCCGCCCACTGCCGCCCGCCCGCTCGGACTGCTGGGGCTGGTGGCGGTCGCCACACCGTTCGCCGGCGCCCGGCGCGCACGCATCTTCGTCGATCCGAGCATCCGGGCATTCCTCCCCGACGACGAGACGATCGTCATGCTCGGCCGCGAGACCTCCATCAACGGGCGCATCGTGTCGATCTTCGGTCCGTTCGACCCGCACATCCCGGAGGGCAGCGCGGTGGACGGCGCCACCAACATCGCCGTGCCCGCGCCCGGGCACTTCCGCGTGCTGGCATCACCGGCCACCCATCGCGCAGTCGTCGACGGCATCGCGCTGCTCGGGCAGCGCGACGACGGCTGAGCGCCGGTCGCGGAGTCAGACGGCGGGACGGTGCGGCCACCAGGCCGGCAGCAGCGCGAGATAGACGCGCAGGAAGTCCTCCACGCGGGGACGCGGATGCCGCAGCCACCCGTCGATGATCCCCACCGTGCCGTCGGCGAGGAACCGCGCGGCGGCATCGGCGACGGCCGAGTCCGGGACACCGTCGGCGGTCAGCGGCAGCCGTATGCGTCCGCGATCCAGCAGGAGCTCGGTGGTGCCGCGGAAGTGGCGGCTCAGCATCGCGTGCAGCGCCCCTCCCCCATCCCCCAGCTCGCGGCGGTAGATGTCGATGTGCCGCAGGATGTGGCGGAGAACGCCTTCGGTCACCGTGGCGACGGCGGTGGCGGCATCCGATCGGTCCTTCATGAGCTCGTCGCGCAGCACATCGAGCTCGGCCGTCAGAGCGGCGTCGACGAGACCGGACGGCGAATCGGCGTGCTCGTAGAAAGTGGAGCGGTGCACCCCCGCTGCTTCGGCGACCTGCGTCACGGTGAGGCTCGAGATCTGCCGCTCGGCGGCGAGCGCCAGCGCGGCGGCGTACAGGCGGTCGCGGCTGCGCTGCTTGCGGGGGTCCATGCCACCTCCGGGAATCTTTTCGACAGGTGTAGGTTAACCTATAAGTAACCGACATATGTCGGAGAAAAAACCTGGCGCCACGCGCTGACGCCGCCTACGGAGGTACATCATGGCTACGTACGATGTCGCGGAGCGTTCCGCGATCGTCACGGGCGCCGGATCCGGCATCGGCCGGGCGGTCGCCCTCACTCTCGCCGAGAACGGTGCGGCGGTGGTCGTCGCAGACGTGCGACAGGATGCCGCGGACGCGGTCGTCGCCGAGATCACGGGCGCCGGCGGCACGGCTGTCGCCTTCGTGGGCGACGTCTCCGACCCCGCGGTCGGACAGGCGGCCGTCGACGCCGCGGAGGCGCTCGCGCCCCTGCGCATCGCGGTCAACAACGCCGGCATCGGCGGCGCCGCAGCCCCGATCGGCGAGTACCCGATCGACTCGTGGCAGAAGGTCATCGAGATCAACCTGAACGCGGTGTTCTACGGCACCCGCGCGCAGGCACCCGCGATCGCCCGCAACGGCGGCGGCTCCATCGTCAATATCTCGTCGGTGCTCGGCTCGGTCGGCATCCCGATGTCGTCGGCCTACGTCACGGCGAAGCACGGCGTCGTCGGCCTCACCAAGAACGCCGCGCTCGAATACGGCGCGCAGGGCGTCCGCGTCAACGCGGTCGGTCCCGGCTTCATCCGGACCCCGCTCGTCGACGCCAACCTCGACGCCGACGCGCAGGCGGCGCTGGCCGCCAAGCACGCCCTCGGCCGCCTGGGCGACTCGCAGGAGGTCGCGAACCTCGTCGCCTTCCTCGCCTCGGATGCCGCGACCTTCGTCAGCGGCAGCTACCACCTCGTCGACGGCGGCTACGCCGCGCAGTAGCATCCGTCCTCCGAACCAGCGGCCCGCGCGAACCCGAATCGTGCGGGCCGCTTCCTCTGTCATGCGGACGGCAACGGCTGCGGCTCCTCGACGACCACGGCCTGCTCGACGACCACCTCCGCCGCTCCGCGCCACGCGCGGAGCACCTCGATGTGCCGCAGCAGGAACGCGCGCTCGTCGAGTCGCTTGCGGCGGAGCCACCCGGTGACCTCGTCGTTGCTCTTGCTCGCGTTGCACGAGCGGCACGCGGGAACGACGTTCTCGAACGTGTAGCGGCCGCCGCGCGAGATCGGCAGCACGCAGTCCTTCTGGAACGGGCCCGCCTCGGTGCCGCAGTACGCGCACGCTGACCAGGCTTCCAGCAGCGCCTCCCACTCGTCGAGCGTGAGGTCGTTGTCGGCGGCAGCCACGCGCCGCGCCCGGCGCCGCGCCGCGCGGGCCCGCCTGGTCTGACTCACCGCCATGCCGGGAGCCTAACCCGCCCGCCCCCGCGCGCCTCACAACCGCACCGGACCGTCGGTGAGCAACCCGAAACCACGACATCGATCGGCGCGGGTACGTTAGGGGCGTGACCGCTCCCGTCGATGCCACCACCACGTCCGCCTGGGCCGAGCTCAGCTCGATCCGCGATTCGTTCGCCCCCGATCTGCGTGATTGGTTCGCGATCGACCCGCGCCGCGCCGAACGGCTGAGCTTCGAGCTCGCCGATGTGCACGTCGACCTGTCGAAGAACCTGGTCACCGACGAGATCCTCGCCGCCCTCGTGCGCCTCGCCGAAGAGACCGGCGTCGCCGAGCGCTACGCGGCGATGATCGCCGGCGAGCACATCAACACGACCGAGGACCGTGCGGTGCTGCACACGGCGCTCCGCCGCCCCGCGGGCGCTCAGCCCGCTCTGGTGGTCGACGGGCAGCACATCGATGACGACGTGCAGTCGGTGCTGACCGCGATGACGGCTTTCGCCGACCGCGTGCGCTCCGGCGAATGGACGGGGGCGACCGGCAAGAAGGTCACCCACATCGTCAACATCGGGATCGGCGGATCCGACCTCGGACCCGTCATGATCTCCGCGGCGCTCGAACCCTACGCGACGGCCGGCATCGAGGCGCGGTTCGTCTCGAACATCGACCCGACCGACCTCGCGCAGAAGACGAAGGGGCTCGACCCCGAGACGACGCTGTTCATCGTCGCGTCGAAGACCTTCACCACCCTCGAGACGCTGACGAACGCACGTCTCGCCCGCGACTGGCTCTGGGCCGGTCTCGAGGCGGCCGGCGCGATCGACGGTTCGGACGAGGCGAAGACGGATGCCGTCGCCCACCACTTCGTCGCCGTCTCGACCGCGCTCGACAAGGTCGCCGCCTTCGGCATCGACACCGACAACGCGTTCGGCTTCTGGGACTGGGTCGGCGGCCGCTACTCGGTGGACTCGGCCATCGGCCTGTCGCTCATGATCGAGCTCGGCCCCGACGTGTTCCGCGAGCTGCTCGCCGGCTTCCACGCGGTCGACGAGCACGTGCGCACGACCCCGCTCGAACGCAACGTCCCGGTGCTGATGGGTCTCCTGAACGTCTGGTACACGAACTTCCTCGGCGCGCAGTCGCACGCGGTCCTGCCGTACGCGCAGCAGCTCAGCCGCTTCGCGGCCTACCTGCAGCAGCTGACGATGGAGTCGAACGGCAAGTCGGTCCGCTGGGACGGCTCCCCGGTCACCACCGACACCGGAGAGGTGTTCTGGGGCGAGCCGGGGACCAACGGCCAGCACGCCTTCTATCAGCTGATTCATCAGGGCACGCGCCTCATCCCCGCCGACTTCATCGCGTTCGCGAATCCCGCCTACCCGCTGTCGGACGACGGGCGCGACGTGCACGGGCTGTTCCTCTCGAACTTCCTCGCGCAGACCAAGGCGCTGGCGTTCGGGAAGACGGCGGAGGAGGTGGAGGCCGAGGGCACCACCGGCGCCCTCGTCGCCGCTCGCACCTTCGCCGGCAACAGGCCGACGACGTCGATCTTCGCGCCCGCGCTCACCCCGTCGGTCCTCGGCCAGCTGGTGGCCCTCTACGAGCACATCACCTTCACGCAGGGCGTGATCTGGGGCGTGAACTCCTTCGATCAGTGGGGGGTCGAGCTCGGCAAGCAGCTCGCCCTGCAGATCGCGCCGGCCATCGAGGGCGACGAGGCGGCGATCGCCGCGCAGGATGCCTCGACCCGCGCTCTGCTCGCCTACTACGCCTCGCATCGCACGGTCTGACGCACGCTCCTGAAGAGGGGGAGGATGCCGGGACACCGGCATCCTCCCCCTCTCTTTTTCCGCGGTCAGCACCGCTTCTCGTGCCCCGGATCAGGCCTTTCGGGGAAAACGCCTCCCACGATTCGCTCAGGAAAACACCGGGAGTCGTCCAGACGGCATGAGGCAGACTCGGGCACTTGTGCGCCCGACCCGAGGGTGCACGGCGCCGATACCCGCGGCGCGAAACCCGAAGGATCGTACGTTCGTCATGCATTCAGAGTCGTCATTCACTCCTGCCCGCCGCCGCCGCCGCCGCTTCCTCGTTCCCACCGTCGCCGCCGGCGCCGCCCTCGGCATCGCGGTCACGGCGGGCCTCACGCTCGCCTCCCCCACCCTGGCCGCCGCCGCCCCGCTCGCCGCGTCGGCGATCGCCTCCGTCGCCGCACCCGAGGCCACCGCGGCGAGCCTTCGCGACATCCGTGTCGATGCTCAGAGCACGCTGCTCGCCGCCCGTGTCGCGATGACCGAGGCCACTGCCGTGACCGATGACATCGGTGCCACGGGTCTCGACATCGGCCTGCCCGACACCTCGATCGACACCGCCGCGCTCGACGAGGCGACGGACCGCCTGTCGAAGCTCGACCTCGTGCCGATGATCCTGGTGCCCGGCCTCACCGCCGACGCGGCCCGCGCGACCGCCCAGACGTCGTCGCGCATCGCCGAGCTGCGCGAGCACCTCGACGCCGCCAAGGCCCAGAAGGCCGCGGATGACGCCGCCGCTGCGGCGGCCGCCGCCGCAGCCGAGGCGCAGCGCCAGGCCGAGGCCGCTGCCGCCGCACTCGCGGCCGCGAACACCCCGGACGGCGCCAAGGCGACCGCGCGTCAGATGGCCGCCTCGAAGTACGGCTGGGGCGACGGGCAGTTCTCGTGCCTGGAGTCGCTCTGGAACAAGGAGTCGGGCTGGAACTACCAGGCCTACAACAACAACGGCGGCGCCACCGGCATCCCGCAGTCCCTTCCCGGCAACAAGATGTCGAGCTTCGGCGCCGACTGGCAGACCAACGCGGCCACCCAGATCGCCTGGGGCCTGGACTACATCTCGCGCTCGTACGGCTCGCCGTGCGCCGCGTGGGGTCACTCGCAGTCCGTCAACTGGTACTGATCGCGCCGCTCGGTCGCCGAGCTTCGGCTGTGAGAAGAGACGCGGAT
>NZ_JAMXMB010000038.1 GCF_024055635.1 Microbacterium yannicii | reverse complement strand
CCCGGCCGGGATGCGGCATCCGCGTCTCGTCATTCCGAGGGGAACGGGTCCGGGTCGAGCGCCCACGCGGTGACGGCGACCGTCGACCCTTCGACGATGTCGAGGTCGATGGGCCACGAGCCACGTTCCATGCCGGCGGTGGGCGCCGCGTAGACCGTCTTCGTCACGAGCGCACCATGCGGTGAAGCCGCGTCCCAACCCAGGTGGGCCACGGCATAGCCGCCCGCGGGCACCTCGATGCGCTGCGGGCCGAGGTCCTGCGTCATGAACGAGCTCCCCGCCTCGATCGTGACGGCGAGGAGGTGGGCATTCTGGTCGCCGAACGCGATGTCGGGATAGCCCTCGATCACGCAGGGCTCCTCGGAGAAGTTCATGAGCTGGATCGCCAGCCCGCGGTGACCGGTGGCCGCGTCGGGCTCGCCCTTGAGCAGCGTCGCCTTGTCGCGCGTGCACCACTGCGGATCGAGTTCGCCGGATGCTGCAGCCGCCGTCGGCACCGGTTCCCCCTGCGCGTTCGGGTCGGGCAGAGCGCCGAAGGTGTTCTGCGCCTCGATCTCGCGCTGCGCGTCGACCTCCGCCTGGATCGCGTCGGTGCGTGCCTGGTCCGCCAGGACTCCGCCCGCGACGACGGCGACGACCGCGACGGCCGCCGCCGGCAGCAGCCACACGGGGCGCCGGACCCGCGTCGCCCCACCGGAGTGTGAATGTGCCGGGGCGGGCACACGGGCGACGAGCCCCGGCATCCATCCGGCCGCCAGGCCCCAGAGGGCACCCGCTGCGGCGCCGGCGCCGAACTCCCCCACCAGCAGCCCGCGCGGGCCGAACATCGCGAGCGAGCTCCACGCCGTCGCGATGTCGAACGCGAGCCCGACAAGAGCTCCTGCGGCGACGGTCGCCAGCCACGAAGCCACGAAGAGCGCGCCGGCCCTGCCCGCCAGTGTCGTGAGGAGCGCGTGGACCATCGCCACCGCGATCGCGCCGATCACGACCGCGATGACGAACCAGCCGCCGCTCTCGCCCCACAGCAGCCCGGACGGCATCACCTCGGGCACCAGCGTGCTCAGCTGGGCCGCCCCGCTCTGGATCTGCGAGAACGCCCAGCGGACGATGACGACGACAAGCCAGAGGGCGGCCGCGAGGGTGCTCGACGCGAGCAGGCGACCGGTGGAGAGAGTGCGCATCGCCTCTCATACTGGCGGATGCCGCGACCGGCGGCGGGCACGCCCGCGCCATCCGTCGCTCTCAGCGCTGGGCCGAGCCCGGGCCGTACAGCTCTGCGATCTTCTGCGAGGTGAACCAGCCGTCGTAGGTGTCGGACTTCGGCCACCCCTCCGGCGAGTCCTGCCACTCTTCCCGCCGGCCGTAGGGAAGGAGGTCGATCAGCGGGAACTCGTGGCTCAGCTGCTCCGTGCCCCGACCGCTCGTGTGCCAGGTGCGGTAGACGGTGTCGCCGTCACGCAGGAAGACGTTCACTGCGAAGCCGCCGCCGGCCGGAGCATCCATGTCGGCGCCGAACGGGCTGTCGGCGGTCGAGTACCACTCCATGCGGTTGCCGACCTTCTCGCGGTATGCAAGCGCCTCGTCGATGGGGCCCTGCGTCACGATCACGAAACGGGCGTCGTACGGCTCGAGGAACTCCAGCCGCGTGAACTGGGACGTGAAGCCGGTGCACCCGGGGCAGTGCCATTCCTTGCCCTCGAACCACATGTGGTTGTAGACGATGAGCTGGGACTTGCCCTCGAAGACGTCCGCCAGTCGCACCGGCCCGTCGTTGCCGACGAGCGTGTATTCGGGCAGCCGCACCATCGGCAGCCGTCGTCGTTGCGCGGCGATCGCATCGAGTTCCCTCGTCGCCGCCTTCTCGCGGATGCGGAGATCGTCGAGCTCACGGCGCCACGTCTCGGCGTCGACCACGGGCGGAAGGGCTTGCTGGGTCGTGCTCTGCATCGGAACCTCCGAGTGTGCGAGTGAGTATGTTCACACTGTACACATCTGGATGCCGCCGTCAAGAGGCTTCGGTCGCCGGAAGGCGATGAGCGGTTCGGTCGTCCCGCCTGCGGGGGCGCCAATCTCCGCTCCATCCTCGACATGTTCGAAGCGCTTCGATACCGTACGAGCAGTCAACTCAACGCGAACGGTCGAAGTGGACCGTCACCGAACACAACAGGAGTGCTCATCGTGAGATTCAGACGTTCCGCGGTCGGACTCGTCGTCGCGACCGGCGTGGTCGTTCCGCTCGCCGTCGCGGCGCCCGCGACCGCGGCACCGGACCGCGCGGCGACGCAGGCTTCGGCATCCGTCCCCGCCTACGAATGGTCGAACGCGGCCATCTCGGGCGGCGGGTACGTGCCGGGCATCGTCTACAACCAGACCGAGCCGGGACTCGTCTACGCGCGCACCGACATCGGCGGCGCGTACCGACTCGACCGGGCCACGGACGAGTGGGTGCCCTTGCTCGACCACGTCGGATGGGATGACTGGAACCGGCTCGGTGTACTCAGCCTGGCAACGGATCCGGTCGACACCAGCCGCGTCTACGTCGCCACCGGCATGTACACGAACGAGTGGGATCCGGAAAACGGCGCCATTCTCCGCTCGGGGGACCGCGGCGCCACCTGGGACGCCTCCCCGCTGCCCTTCAAGGTCGGCGGCAACATGCCCGGACGCGGCATCGGCGAGCGCCTCCAGGTCGACCCGAGCGACAACGACGTGCTGTATTACGGCGCCGAGTCCGGCCAGGGCCTCTGGCGCTCGACCGACGCGGGCGTGACGTTCTCGCGAGTGGACTCGTTCCCCAACGTGGGCGACTTCGTGCCTGACGCGGGGTCGGGCAACTCCTACCTGATGCAGAACCTGGGGGTGTTGTGGACCGCTTTCGACACCACGGCAACCTCTGCCGGTGAACCGACGAGGACCATTTTCACCGCGGTCGCAGACACCGACGACATCCTCTACCGCTCCGACGACGCGGGCGCCACATGGGGTCCCGTGGCCGGCGCACCGAAGGGCTTTCTTCCGCACCACGGCGTGATCGACGAGGCCGGCCGATTCCTGTACCTGACGACGAGCAGCACGTCGGGCCCGTACGACGGGTCGGACGGGGAGGTGTGGCGCTACGGCCTCGACGACGGGTCGTGGACGAACATCACACCGGCCTACCGCCCGGTGGGCGTGGACTTCGGCTTCGGCGGCCTCACGGTCGACAAGAGCGACCCCGACACGATCATGGTCGCGTCGCAGATCCAGTGGTGGCCCGACATCCTGATCTTCCGCTCGACCGACCGCGGCGCCACATGGAGCCCGATCTGGGAGTACGCGTATCCGCCCGAGGGCGGCACGACGTTCCTGTCCCGCTACGAGCAGTCGGTCGACGGGGTGCCATGGCTGACCTTCGGCAAGGACGCCGCGCCCCCGGTGCCCTGGTCGGAGCCCGCTCCCAAGCTCGGCTGGATGGTGTCGGCGCTCGAGATCGACCCGTTCGACTCCGACGAGCTCATGTACGGCACCGGCGCGACCATCTACCGCAGCGATGACCTCACCGCGTGGGATCAGCCGGGCGGCAAGATCCATCTGACGCCCGAGGCGTTCGGCATCGAAGAGACGGCGATTCAAGACCTCGTCGCCCCCGCCGGCGAGGTCGACCTCGTGTCGGCCATGCTCGATCTCGGCGGCTTCGTGCACGACGACCTGGGCACTGTGCCGCAGAGCTTCCGCGCTCCGTACTTCGGCGGAGGGACGAGCGTGGATGCCGCGGGACTCGTGCCCGATGTCATCGTGCGTGCCGGCACCGACGGCGGCGGCGCACGCGTGGTCGCGGCATCCACCGATTCCGGCGCCTCATGGACGACATCGCCTGCAGCCGACGGCGCGACCGGATCGGGCACCGTCACGGTGAACGCCGACGGTTCCGGCATCGTGTGGGCGCCCGACGGCGCGGCCGTGCGACACTCGTCGGACGGCGGCGTCACGTTCACCGACGTGACCGGGCTGCCGGCGGGCGCGCGTGTGGAGAGCGACCGCGTCGACGCGTCGCGCGTGTACGCCTTCGCCGGCGGGGTGTTCTTCCGCTCGGAGGACGCTGGTGCGCACTTCGCCGCAGTGTCGTCGGGCACCTTGCCTGCCGAGAACCTGGTGCGATTCGCTTCGACGCCAGGCGCCCTCGGCGATCTCTGGCTTGCGGGCGGGTCCGACGAGGGCGGCGTGTACGGGTTGTGGCACTCGACCGACGGCGGCTCGACCTGGACTGCGGTCGAGGGCTTCGACGAAGCCGACGCCGTCGGCTTCGGCAAGGCGGCGCCCGGAGCGCCGGGCCCGGCGGTGTACACGGCTGCCTCGCGCGACGGCGTGCGCGGCGTCTACCGCTCGATCGACGGTGGAGCGACGTGGGCGCGCATCAACGACGATGAGCACGAGTGGGGCTGGATAGGGGCCGACATCGAGGGTGATCCCGACGTGTTCGGCCGCGTCTACCTGGCGACGAACGGCCGCGGCATCGTGGTCGGAGACGACACGTCGGCGGCATCCACGCACGAATGGTCGTCGAGCGCGGTGTACGACAAGGGCGACGTGGTCAGCTCCCGTGGCGCGGTGTGGGTCGCGTCGTGGTGGACGCAGGGGCAGCGACCGGGCGCCAAGAAGAACGGCCCCTGGCAGGAGATCGCCGCGACCCCGACCGGTGTCGCGGTCTGGACCGCGTCGCGCATTTTCGACACCGGCGATGTCGTGTCGTCCGGCGGCAGCCTCTGGCGCGCGAAGTGGTGGTCGCGCGGCGACGAACCCGGGTCGTCGAAGCACGACCCGTGGGATCGCATCAGGTGAACGGCCTCAGCTGAAGACACCGGATGCCGCGGGCGCCTGTGCCCCGCGGCATCCGGTGTCGGTCGTTCTGGCTAGCATTTCGGCCATGGTCGCCCATGCCGACAAGCCCCAGCTGCACGTGGACACCGTCGTGGAGTGGGAGAACTGGCTGGAGTCCGCCCCCGATCCCGCCGGGGTTCGCCTCCGCCTCCGCAAGACGGCGACGACCAGACCGGGGATCACGTACGCCGAGGCGCTCGATGTCGCACTGTGCTTCGGGTGGATCGACGGGCAGAAGCAGGCTCTCGACGCCGACTACTTCCTTCAGGCGTTCACGCCGCGACGGCCGCGCAGCATCTGGTCGAAGGTCAACATCGGACATGTGACGCGACTGATCGAAGAGGGCCGCATGCGACCCGAGGGTCAGCGTGAGATCGATCGGGCGAAGGCGGACGGACGATGGGATGCCGCCTACCGCCAGCGCGACCGCGACCTCCCCGCGGAGTTGCAGGAAGCCCTCGACGCCGACCCGACTATCGCCGCCGCGTTCGCCGCGCAGTCGGCGCAGAACCGGTTCGCGATGAGCTTCCGCGTCGGCAACCTCAAGCGACCTGAGTCGCGCACCGCGCGCGCCGCCGAGTACGCCGAGATGCTCAAGCGCGGCGAATCGATCTACTGAGGCGGCGGATCGGCAGATCGAGTTCGCCGGACGGCGGTCTCTCCACAACGCCGCAAGCGTGGGAGTTGCCCGTTCTCCCCGGCCGCTCGGGACGCCCAGGGTGCCATGCCAGTCAATCGATCGCCGGCCGCATCATGCCGCTGTCATATGCGAGTACGACAGCCTGCACTCGGTCGCGGAGACCGAGTTTCGCGAGGATTCGGGTGACATGGGTTTTCACCGTGGCTTCACCCATGTAGAGCTGCGCGCCGATTTCGGTGTTCGACAACCCCCGCGCGATTGCTTGGAACACGTCGAGTTCGCGCGGGGTCAGACTCGCAATCCGCTCAGGCACGCCGTCCACCGGGGTGGGCTGGTTCACATACGACTCCACCAGGCGTCGGGTCACCGACGGGGCGAACAGCATCGTCCCATCCCGGGAGGCGCGGATCGCGGCAGTGAGGTCGGCCGGTGGGGTGGTCTTCAGGAGGAAGCCGCTCGCCCCGGCGCGGAGGGCGCGCAGAACGTAGTCGTCGAGGTCGAACATCGTGAGCATGAGAACGCGCGCCTCGGGTCGCGCTTCGATCACCAGCCGCACGCCCTCGATTCCGTCCACGCCCGGCATCTGCACATCCATCAACACAACGTCGGCGCGACCTGCAACCGCCTCGCGTGCTGCCGACGCTCCGTCCGCCGCCTCCCCGACCACCCGGAGGTCTGGCTGCGCGTCGATGATCGCCCGCAGCCCCCTCGTATCAGGTGCTGGTCATCGGCGACCAGCACGCGGATCGGCGATCCGTCCATCATGACTTCACCGGTTCGATCGAGAGGAATGCTTCCACCGTGAAACCCTCCGCGCGCCAGCCAGCACGGAACGCTCCGCCCACTCCGTCCACCCGCTCTCCGAGACCAGTGAGCCCGAAACCCGGCGGCTCTGCACCCAGAAAGGGTCTATCCGGGGTCGGCGCCCCGTCATCCACGACACGAACACGCAGCTGACCCGCTTCGCGTGCCACGATGACGCGCACATGCCGGGCGTTGGAGTGACGCACGACGTTCGTCAGGCTCTCTTGGACTATCCGATAGACCACACCGCCCAGGTGCGCTGGCACCGGTGCCTGCTCGAGCGTGATGTCGAGCCCGGTCCTGCGCATCCGGTCTATGAGGGTCTGGATCGGCTCGGGGCTCGCGCTCGCGAGACCCGGCCCACCGATCGCGCCGGAGTCGAGCAGCTGAAACATCACGTCGAGTTCTTCCAAGGTCTGCGCCGCGGCTTCGTCCACCGTCTTCAACGCGTCCCTCGCCGCTCCAGGCTGGCGTTCGCGCAATGCTGAAGCGGCCGAGGCCTGCATCACCATCACACCGACGGCGTGGCTGGCGACATCGTGCAGCTCGCGAGCGATGCGAAGTCGCTCCTCGCGGCGGGCCGCTTCGACGCGGGCTTCGAGTTCGGCCCGCAGCTCATCGGCGTGAGCGGAGGCAGCCCGGGCGACGCGGTCGTGAGCCGACCACTCGAACCCCGCGAACGCCGGAAGCGCAAGAAGCGCCAACGTGAACTCCCAATTCTCGGGATCATGGCGGGCGCCCCAGATAGCCGTGCCGACGGCGAGCGCCCCGAAGATCCCCCAGACCAACGGCCGGCCGGCGGAACCCGCCGACCACGCGAGCAGCACCATGCAGAAGAGGCTCCCGACAGTGGGCAGAATGCCGGTAAGCAGGGCCGCGCCCACACCGGTCGCTGCCAGACCGCAGGCGAGCGCGATGTAGCGCCGCCGCACCACCACACAGGCCGGGAGCACAACCGCGAGCGCCCAGGCGAGCGGGGTGGGCGGTCCCCACACCTGTTGCCAGGTCTCCCAGACACAGAGCACGAGCAGGGCCGTCGCGAGGAGGACATCGACTATCCACCTCCGGACACTGGAGGTTCTCATCGGTGGGTCGGCCACCGACTCAGACCGCAGGATCCCGAGCAGCCACCGCAACTCGGTGACGGCCAGGCGCCCTCGCTCGCAGACCGAATCGATGAGGCGCACGTCGAGCTCGATTCTTGCTGCTGCGGCATCGACTCGCATGCTCTCGACTGCGGCACGGAGCAGCCCCAGCGACTGTCCACCCAAGCGAGCTCGCTCGTCTGCGACGATCCGGCTGGCGAGCATCGCGGCATCCGCGGACTGCAGTTCACTCTCCGACGCTCTCGCGCGCTGAGCCTTCTGTGCGCGGAGCTGGACCACCCGGCCGTAGGCGAAAATGCACCCGGTCAAGGCGACGAAGAATGCGATCGCCTGCGGGTTGATCCACATCTCCACTGACGCGATTGCGAAGACAAGTGCGACCAGGGCGCCCTGCCAGAGCGGCGCATACCGGCCGAGCGAATACACCGCGACGAAGAGCGGCGCCAGATAGGCGGCACTGCCGGGGATCAGGCCGGCGAGTGAGAGCGCCGCGTAGACCGCCGTCAGCAACGCTCCTGCTGTGAGCGGTCGCTGCGGCATCATCATGATGAGCCCTGTCACCACCAGTGCAGCAGGCAGTCCCCACCACGTCTTGGGCAGCAGGGTGACCGCCACGGCGACTCCGCACAGCACAGCCGGAATGGCGTCCGCGAGCGAGGGGCGGCGCAGCCACATGGCGCGAGCGTACTGCGGCGAGGCTGGGACCGCATCAGACCTGGGTCGGACCCCACATCCTCCCTCACGCGTTCGCAGTCAAGACGTTCGGTCTAGACAGCCGAGCGTCCTGCCTGACGCGTCGACACGAGGACGCCAGACAAGATCACTCCAGATGCGGCTCACCCCGAGGCGCGGATCCGGAGGTAGCCATGCCACGTAGTCAATCGGTGCTTCGCTGGTTGGGAGCGATCGGAATCACGCTCGCTCCCCTCTGCATCTTCGTCATCCCAGGCCTGATGTACTCCGGCGCTTTCGAGACCAACGAGGAGCAGTTCAGAGCGATCGCGGAAGGGAGTCATGGTGGATTCGCCGGGCAGGCGGTGCAGACCTGCGGTGCGGTATTCGTGATGCTGGCTGCGCTCGGGATCGGCGGTTTCGTGATCGCGGGACGTCGCGGTCGGGCACTCGGCTTCATCGGCCTGATCGTCGGGATGCTGGGCTCGATCGCACTTCTTCTGCTGATGGGATACGAATCGGCTACGCTCCTCGCGCTGACGTCCGATGCGGACGTGAACACGAGGGTCGCAATGGCGGTGGACCTGTTCAACGAACCGTTCTTTCTGATCCTCCTGCTCGTCGGCCTCGGCGGGTACTCCCTGGCGCTGCCGATTCTGGCCTTCGCCCTCTGGCGCAGTCGCGTGATTCCGATCGTCGTTCCGCTGCTGTTCCTGCTCCCGCCGCTGTTCAGCCTCGTCCCCGTCTTCGCGGGCGTGCCCTGGATCGTGCTCAGCCTGCTCGTACTCTTGCCGTGCGTCTGGGCGAGCGTCCAGCTGATGCGCCCGGTACACGCGCGGTCGGTCAGGCGCCGGGCCAGCGGCGATGTGCCCGCTCAGGCCGGTTGACGGTGGGCGGCGGCGGTGGGAAAGCGTGGCAGCCCAGCTCGACGCCGTGTCACGGTACCGTCGCGGCGACGCACCGCGCTGGCCTGCCACGACGCTCAGGAAACTCATCACAAAAAGATAACGGCAGACACTTCCCTTCGTTATCTCGCCGTTATAGAGTGCTTGCACGGTAGTTGTTTTGCTGTGGCAGCTACCGGCATGTGATTGCAGGACACTCTTGGTGCAAGGGACAAGGGCCGGTCGGTAGCCTCTCCGACCGGCCCTTACTCTTGCCATCGGCGAATGTCTCGATCAGCCCACGAACAAGGGCCGGTCGGAGCATCCCGACCGGCCCTCGCTCATCCTCGAGTTGCTAGTGGTTCACCGCCTTCTCGGCACCGATGCCGGTGAGCGAGCGCACCTCCATCTCGGACTGCTTCGCCGGGTCTTCCGGGGTCTTGTCGAGCACGCTCACGATCCAGCCCAGCAGGAACGCGAGGGGGATCGAGATGATGCCCGGGTTCGACAACGGGAACCAGGCGAAGTCGATCGCCTCCGTCTTGAGCATCGACGTCTCGGAGCCCGACACCACCGGCGAGAAGATGATGAGCAGGATCGCCGAGGCGAGACCGCCGTACATGCTCCACAGGGCGCCCTTCGTGGTGAAGCGCTTCCAGAAGAGCGAGTACACGATCGTCGGGAGGTTCGCCGACGCCGCGACGGCGAATGCGAGAGCCACAAGGAACGCGACGTTCTGCCCGTTCGCGCCGATGCCGCCGATGATCGCGACGATGCCGATGATGACGACCGTGCGACGCGCGACCTTGACCTCCGCGCCCGGCTCGGGCTTGCCCTTCTTCACGACCGACGCGTAGATGTCGTGCGCGAACGAGGCTGCCGCCGTGATCGTGAGACCGGCAACGACCGCGAGGATCGTCGCGAACGCGATCGCCGAGATGAGGCCGAGCAGCAGCGGACCGCCGAGCGAGAACGCGAGCAGGGGTGCCGCCGAGTTCGGGCCGCCCGGTGCCGCGGCGATGACCGCCGGGCCGACGAGTGCCGCCGCGCCGTAGCCGAGCACGAGCGTGAAGACGTAGAAGATGCCGATCAGCCAGATGGCCCAGACCACCGACTTGCGCGCTTCCTTCGCCGTGGGCACCGTGTAGAACCGCATGAGTACATGGGGCAGCGCGGCGGTGCCCAGCACGAGGGCGAGTCCGAGCGACAGGAAGTCGATCTTCGCGACCTCCGAGACGCCGTACTTCATGCCGGGCTCGAGGATCGCCGGGTTCTCTGCGACGGCGACGGCCTTGTCGAGCAGCGCCGAGAAGTCGAACCCGTTGAGCGCGAGCACCCACACCGTCATCACGCCGGCGCCGGCGATGAGCAGCACCGCCTTGATGATCTGCACCCACGTGGTGCCCTTCATCCCGCCGATGAGCACGTAGAGGATCATGAGCGCGCCCACCACCGTGATCACGATCGCCTGACCGAGCTGGTCGCCGATGCCGAGCAGCAGCGAGACCAGGCCACCGGCACCTGCCATCTGCGCGAGCAGGTAGAAGAAGCAGACGACGAGGGTCGTGGTCGCTGCGGCGATGCGCACCGGACGCTGCTTGAGACGGAACGACAGCACGTCGGCCATCGTGAACTTGCCGGTGTTGCGCAGCAGCTCCGCGACGAGCAGGAGTGCCACCAGCCAGGCCACCAGGAACCCGATGGAGTACAGGAATCCGTCGTAGCCGGTCATCGCGATCGCGCCCACGATCCCGAGGAACGATGCGGCCGACAGATAGTCGCCCGCGATCGCCGACCCGTTCTGGCCGCCGGTGAACGAACGCCCAGCGGCGTAGTAGTCGGCGGCGGTCTTGTTGTTCCGGCTCGCGCGGAACACGATGACCATCGTGACGGCGACGAAGGCGCCGAAGATGGCGATGTTGAGCCAGGGCTCACCGGGCGATGTGCTCGCCGCTGCGAAGTACCGCATCAGCGTGACTCCTCGTTCGTGAAGGTGCCGTTCTGGAAGGTGCCGTCCTCGATCCCGTCACGGATCTCAGCGGCGAGGGGGTCGAGACGGCGGTTGGCGTAGTGCACGTACCAGGTGGTCACGGCGAAAGTGGTGACCACCTGCGCCATGCCCAGCACCATGCCGATGTTCACGCTGCCGAAGACCGGGGTCGACATGAAGTCGTGCGCGTACGTCGCGAGCAGCACGTACGCGAAGTACCAGACCAGACACGCGCCCAGCACGGGGAAGACGAAGCTCCGGTGCGTGCGTCGTAGTCGTTGGAACTCGGTTGACGATTGGACCGCGCCGTAGTCGACCTCTGCGAGGTCCGTGGCGGCACGCGGGGCTTCGTTGCCCATGGCGTCTCTCCTTCGAGGGGGGTTCGGCGCGCCCGTCGGCCGCGCCGCTGCGTTGACAGTGGCACCATGCTCGCGCTCGGCCGGCTGCGCGAGGGACGCACGCCGCTCGTCGTCGGTGAACGGCGTCCACCGTGCGACGAACGGCGGATCGACGACGACGAACGACGGCTACGCTGGCGTGCATGCCCGAGTCGATGCTGCTCGCCGCTGCCGCCGGCGTCGTCGCCGGGGCACTCGCGGTCGGCGTGGTCGTCCTCCTCCGGCGCATCGTCGTCACTTCGAAAGACCTCGGGACGGATGTCGAACAGGCGACGTACCAGACGCTCCACCTCGCCAGCAGGGCTGCCCAGCACCTGCGTGGCGGCATCGCCGAAGGCGACGCGACGCGGGCCGGGCGGCATCTCCGCGCGCTGCTGGGGTGCGAGTCGCTCGCCCTCGTCGATCGCGCCGGCCACGTGACCGTCGAGGGCGACGACGCCGTGCGTGCGGTCGCCGGTCGGCTGGCCGCCGAGGCGCGCACTTCAGGACGGTCGCAGCTGCAGCGTCGCACCCGGATCGGAGAACGGGAGATGGATGCCGTGGCAGCGCCGATCCTCGCGGGTGGTGCGCCCGCGGGGGCCATCGTCGCGTTCGCGCCTCGCGCACGAGCCGGCCTCGTGCGCGCGACCGGAGAGGTGGCGGACTGGGTTGCCGCCCAGGTGGAGCTCGGCGAGCTCGACGCCTCGAGAGCCGCGCTCGCCGAAGCCGAGGTGCGCGCGCTGCGCGCCCAGATCAGCCCGCACTTCATCTACAACTCGCTGAACGCGATCGCGTCGTTCATCAACACCGACCCGGCGAAGGCACGCGAGCTCGTGCTCGAATTCGCCGACTTCACCCGGTACTCCTTTCGTCGGCACGGCGACTTCACGACGGTCGCCGAGGAGCTGCGCTCGATCGACAGCTACCTCAAGCTCGAGCGCGCGCGATTCGGCGACCGTCTGAAGGTGACGCTGCAGATCGCACCCGAGGTGCTCTCGACGGTCGTGCCGTTCCTGTCGATCCAGCCTCTCGTCGAGAACGCGGTGCGGCACGGGCTGGAAGGGAAGGAGGGCGGCGGGCGCATCACGATCGAGGCCTCCGACCAGGGGGCGTTCGCCGAGATCAGCGTCGAGGACGACGGCGTCGGCATCGACCCGGCCGCGTTGGAACGCGCGCTCGCCGGCGGTGCGCCGGGCGAGCACGTCGGGCTGCGCAATGTGGACGCTCGCCTGCGCCAGGTCTACGGCGACGAGAACGGACTCGTCGTCGAGACGAATGTGGGCGCCGGCACCCTGGTGCGGATGCGGGTCCCGAAGTCGCAGCCAGGTCGCATGACGGCGGCGTCCGGTCCGGATCGCGCACCGGCCAGCCCCTCTCCCGTGCATGCGGAGTGGAGGCGGCACCCGTGATCTCCGCGCTCATCGCCGATGACGAGCAGCCCGCGATCGACGAGCTGGCGTTCCTTCTGAGGCAGGACCCTCGCATCGGCACCATCCATCAGGCGTCGTCGGGCGCCGAGGCGATCCGCCTGCTCACGCGCGAGCCCGTCGACGCCGCCTTCCTCGACATCCACATGCCCGGTCTCAACGGTTTCGACCTCGCCCGCGCCCTGCAGCGGTTCGAGCGCCGGCCGGCCCTCGTCTTCGTGACCGCCGACGAGGACAGCGCGCTCGAGGCCTTCGACCTGGCTGCGGTCGACTACCTGCTGAAGCCCGTGCGCACCGAGCGACTGCACCGCTCGATCACCCGCATCGTCGAGGCGATGAAAGCCCAGGCCGCACCGGCGACGGATGCCGCAGCATCCGCGCAGCCCGAGATGATCGCCGTCACACTGGGCGGCACGACGCGCATGATCCGTCGAGACGAGGTGCGGTACGTGCAGGCCCAGGGCGACTACGCGCGACTGCACACCGAGGAGGCGAGCTATCTGGTGCGCGTGCCGCTGTCGGACCTCGAACGGCAGTGGTCCGACGCGTTCGTGCGCATCCACCGCTCGTACCTCGTCGCCATACCGCACCTCGCTCGCCTCCGGCTCGGCGGCGACCACCCGAGCGTCGTCGTCGGCGGTGCCGAGCTGCCGGTGAGCCGGCGCCTTCTGCCCACGCTGCGGGAGCGGCTCGAGTCGACGACGCTCCGGCCACGGCCATGACGCCGACGCCCTCCATCGGTGGCGCGGGCGGTCCGTCCGATGCCGGCCCGCACGGCGTCGGATCCCCGGATGCGGCGGGCTCCCCCAACGCCGCCCGCCCCTCGCCTGCTGCGCCGCCCGCGAGCACCGCCGCGCCGCCGTCGCCCGCTCGCGTACGCGTCACCGCGCCGCGGGCAGGATCGCCCGCGGCGTCCGGTCGAGGGGTGCCGCGCAACGACGCCGATGCACCCACGAGCGACATCGCCGGGGTGTACGTGCGCTCGCTGATCCGTTCGCAGCTGCGGCTGGGGATCGTGTTCGCCGTGGGGTTCGCGGTGGCGACCGCCCTGTTCGTGCTCGCGATCGCGCTCGTGCCGCAGCTCGACACCACCTTCGTTGCCGGCGTGCCGCTGTCGTGGCTGCTGCTCGGTGCAGGCGTCTATCCGCTCGCCATCACCGTCGCGGCGCTCTATGTGCGCGCGGCGTCGCGCAATGAGGCGCGGTACCGATCGCTGACGGAGGAGGAGTGAACCCCGCGGTCGGCTACACCGCGATCGCCGCCGTCGCGGTCGCGTCGGCGCTGATCGGGTTCTACGGCCTGCGCGTCTCCCGCACGACGAGCGACTTCTATGTGGCGAGCCGCACGGTGCGGCCGTGGTGGAACGCCTCGGCGATCGGCGGCGAGTACCTGTCGGCGGCGTCCTTCCTCGGCATCGCGGGCCTGATCCTGCTCACCGGATCGGCGGGCATCTGGTTCCCCATCGGCTACACGGCCGGGTACCTCATGCTGCTGCTCTTCGTCGCCGCGCCTCTGCGGCGCTCGGGCGCGTACACGATTCCCGACTTCACCGAGGCGCGGCTCGAGTCGGTGTGGGCACGCCGCGTGACGAGCACACTGGTCATCGTCATCGGCTGGTTCTACATCGTGCCGCAGCTGCAGGGTGCGGCACTCACCGTGCGGATCACCACCGGGCTGCCCGCCTGGGTGGGCTCTCTCGCCGTCGCGGTGATCGTCGCGGTCGTGGTCGCCGCAGGCGGCATGCGCTCCATCACCTTCGTGCAGGCGTTCCAGTTCTGGCTGAAGCTCACCGCGCTCGCGATCCCGGTGGTGGCGATCCTGCTGCTGGTGGGCGACGTTCCCGCCGCCCTGCCGCCCGTCGAGGCGTTCCCGGCGACCGCCGGGCCCGGAGACCTCGAGATCTACCGGACCGTCTCGCTCATGGTCGCCCTGCTGCTGGGCACGCTGGGCCTCCCCCACGTGCTCGTGCGCTTCTACACGAACCCGGACGGCGTCGCGGCACGGCGCACGACGGTGATCGTGCTCGTGCTGCTCTCCGTCTTCTATCTGTTCCCCACGGCGTTCGGGTTCCTCGGCAGGGCGTTCGCGCCCGACCTCGCTGACTCCGATGACGCCGATGCACTCGTCCTGCTGCTGCCCGGCCGGCTGGTGCCCGGGCCGTGGGGCGACGTGCTCACGGCACTCGTCATCGCGGGCGCGTTCGCGGCGTTCCTCTCGACGTCGTCGGGCCTCGTCGTCTCGCTCGCGGGCGTGATCAGCCAGGATCTGCTCGGCGGCAGCGTGCGAGGCTTCCGCATCGCCGCCGTGCTGTCGTCGTTCGTGCCGCTCGTCGTCGCGCTGGCGACGGAGTCAGCCGGCCTTGCCGGCAGCGTGGGCCTCGTCTTCGCGTTCACCGCGTCCACGCTGTGTCCGGTGCTCCTGCTCGGCATCTGGTGGCGCGGGCTGACAGCGCGCGGCGCGATCACGGGCATGCTCACCGGCGCGGTGCTGTCGGGTGTCGCCATCCTCGGGGGTGGGATCGTCTCGGCGTGGCTGCCCGCGCTGCGTCCGCTCCTCGAGCAGCCCGCGGCCTGGACGGTGCCGGTCGCGGTGCTCGTGATCGTGCTCGTCTCACGCGGCGACCGGCGCGGGATCCCGCGCGGCACCGACCTGTTCCTCACGCGGCTGCACGTGCCGGAAGCGGCACGCCGCCGGCACGGCCTCGAGGGCTGAAGGTCAGACCCCGCCCCCGCCTCCCCCGCCTCCGCCACCACCGGCCGAACCGCCACCCGACGAGCCTCCCGACGACGACGAGGCGGAGGCCGACGACGACAGCGTCGAGATGCCGGCCGAGAACGCGGCCGCGTGGAAGCCCGACGACCCGGCGTACCAGCCGGGCGAGTTGCCCTCGCCGTACAGCACGGCCAGCTCGTCGGCCCACTTCTTCTCCTGGCCGAACACGACGGCATAGGGCAGCAGGGTCTCGTACAGCTTCAGCTTGACGCGCGGGTCGGAGACATCGATCGGCACCCGTTCGGCGCCCTGCGGCGACTGCAGCATCCGGATGCGATCGGCCTCAGCCCAGTCGATGAACTCCTTCAGCCCGAAGAGGTGGTCGCGCACCTCGGCGCCGGCGGCGGTGAGCGGCTTGCGCGACACCAGGCCGGCGACCACCAGCACGACGAGCACCGCGCCGATGATGAGCAGGATCGGCACCACGGGTGTCACGAAGGCCACCAGGGCGCCGATGCCGAATAGCAGCACCAGCACCGCAGACACGATCGCGATCACCACGGGCCACGCTCGCACCCGCGCCGGCACGGCACGGCGCAGTCCGCGCGTCGACAGCTCCGCCGTGGCGGCCTTCAGCACCTTCTGCGCCGTCGTCGAGAAGCGGGTGTCGGTGCGACCGAACTCGAACTCCTCGCCCGGCGTGCCGGTCGGGAAGAGGCCGGGAAGCAGCATCCGTCCGTCCCCGTCAGCGAGCGATGGGTCGACGAGCACGGCCTTCAGCTTCGTGCCGCCGAACAGTTTCGCCGGTCCTTCTTCGATGCGGATGCTGCCCACCACCGCCTGCTCGAGCACCTCGGCCGGGATCGCCTTCGTCGTGTGGCCGAGCAGCACCGCGCTCTCGAGAGCGTCGATGCCGCGCGGCGGGGTGTACTCGGCGATGATCACGGGGCGACCGGGCTCGTCGCGCAGATGCCGCGCACGCCCGACGGCGGCGAGCACCACGGCGGTGCCGAGTCCCAGCAGCGCCACGACCGCCTGCAGCCAGCCCCACGGCGAGGAGAGGTACCCGGGGTCGAACTCCGTGAACGTGTCGGGTTCGAACCCGATGGCGATGGTCATCGTCTGGAACGGCTGCACCTCTGAGACGGATGCCTCGACCGCGCCGTCGACGTCGGCGATGGCGCACGTGCGCGTGTCGTCCTGGTAGCCGACATAACAGGACTGCGCACCGGTGCGCGCGGCATCCACCCCGTCCGACATGGAGACGCGTGCCGTGACACGCCCGAACGACTGCGGCCAGGCGGTGCCGTTCACGTCCCAGTAGAACTCGTCAGAGCCGGTGTTGGCGAAATACCGCGTGACGTTCTCGAGGGTGTACGTGAAGACATAGGTCTGGCGGCCGTGGACGAAGCCGTCCGCACGAGACGTCATCGAGAAGAGACCATCGTCCGCCTCGGTCTCGGCCTCGCGCGGCGCACCGTTCTCGTCGGTGATCGAGACGAGCTGCGGGTTCAGCGGCGCGCCCTGGTAGGAGTCCGGGATCTGCCGCCGCATGCCGTGGTTCTGGTCGAACTCGGGGAACAGCGCCACGAACGTCTCGACGACGGTCAGCGTGCTGGTGCCGTCCTCGGCGCGACCGAGCTGGTACTCCACATCGAGGCTCTCGAACGAGAAGTCATCGACGTCCGCACGAGCCGGGGCGGCGCCGACGCTCGCCAGGAGCAGGCCGATGAAGACGGCGAGCAGCAGCCCCACGATCCGCCCCATCACCCGCGGGGGGCGAGGGCGGCGCAATGCGGAGACCGAAGACGACATACCGCCAGCCTAGGGTCCTCGGCCTGCCCTACTCTTGACGATATGACCGACCGCCGTCTCGCCATCGACGCCTGGGAGAGCCTCTTCCGGGCCCAGCACGAGGTGTTCGGCGACATCAACGGCGACTTCGACGACGAGCAGCTGAGCCAGGCCGAGTACGACGTGCTCCTCACCGTCACCCGCTCCGACGACCTGACCGCGCGGCTGCGAGACGTGACCGCGAACATGCTCATCAGCCAGCCCAGCGTGTCGCGCCTGGTGGACCGCATGGTGGCTCGCGGACTGCTCACGAAGTGCGCGGATCCCGACGACGGGCGCGGGGCGCTCGTGCACGCGACGGATGCCGGGGCATCGCTGTTCCGCCGCATCGCCAGCGCCCACGGCAAGGCCATCGCCGAGCGGATGTCACTGCTCTCGGACGAGGAGCTCTCGCAGCTGCGCGAGCTCACGGCGAAGCTGCGGAAGAAGCAGCCCAGCTGCTGATCATTCCCGGTCGCTGAGCCGTTCCCGGCCGCTGAGCCGCTCCCGGTCGCTGAGCTTGTCGAAGCGCCCTTCGACAAGCTCAGGGACCGGCAGCTGGGGGATCCGGCGCCTAGGCGGTGCGGCGCCGGAGCGTGAGCGACGCGAGGATCAGCGCGCCGACCGCGAACGCCACCACGACCAGGAGCGGTCCGAAGACGTCCCACCCCTCGTCGCCTGCGGTGACGGCGTTGATGGTGTCGATGGCGTAGCTCAGCGGCAGCACCTTCGAGATCTGGTAGAGCGCCTCGGGCATGTCTTCGCGTGGCATGAACAGGCCGCCGAGGATGATCTGCGGGAACACGATGAGCGGCATGAACTGCACCGCTTGGAACTCGGTGCGTGCGAAGGCGCTCGCGAGCAGCCCGAGTGCCGTGCCGAGGATCGCGTCCACGACGGCCACGAGTCCCAGCTGCCAGAGCGGCCCCTCGACCTCGAGGCCGCACACCCACACCGCGAAGGTGACGGTGATGACGGCCTGCAGCGTCGCCATCAGGCCGAACGCGAGGCCGTAGCCGAGGATGAAGTCGGCCTTCGCGATCGGGGTTGTCATCAGGCGTTCGAGCGTTCCCGACCGGCGTTCCCGGAGCGTCGTGATCGAGGTGATGAGGAACATCACGATGAACGGGAACAGCGCCAGGATCGGACCGCCGAACTGGTCGAACACCCCCTCCTGGTCGCTGAACAGCCACGCGAACAGGCCGACGAGAAGGCTCGGCGCCACCAGCATCAGGACGATCGATCGCGGATCGTGGCTGAGCTGGCGGAGCACCCGCCCGGCCGTCGCGAGAGTGAGCATGCCGTTCACGGAGCGCTCTCCTCATCCGAGGAGGGCTCAACGGGCGGGCGCTCCCGCTCCGGGACAGGCGAGTGCGGGTGCGCCGCCTGCTCACGCGCCTCGCGGCGGGTGAGCGGGTGCGGTTCGTCGGTGTCGTCGGCTGACGCCTGGGCACCATCGGACTCATCCACAGCCCGAGCCGCATCCGGTCGCTGAGCTTGCCGAAGCGCGTCCCGTTCGATCAGCGCGAGGAACGCGGCATCCGGATCCGCGGTCCCGGTGTCGGCGAGCAGAACGTCGGGCGTCGTGTCGGCGATGATGCGGCCCGCGCGCATCAGCACGAGGCGGTCGCACCGCAGCGCTTCGTCCATGACGTGACTCGAGACGATGAGCGTCGCCCCCGCGTCGGCGAGACCGCGGAAGACCTCCCACAGCTCGGCCCGCAGCAGCGGGTCGAGGCCTACCGTCGGCTCGTCGAGCACCAGCAGCTCCGGCGCACCGAGCATGGCCACGGCGAGCGAGACGCGGCTCTCCTGTCCACCGCTGAGCGAATCGATGGTCTGATCGCGCTGGTCGGCGAGGCCCACCTGCTCGATGACGCGGTCGACGTCGCTGTGCCGGGCGCCGACGAGCCGGGCGAAGTACCGCAGGTTCTGCTGGATCGTGAGGTCGCCGTACACCGACGCCGCCTGCGTGTCGTACGCCACGCGCCGGCGCAGCGCCCGCGATCCGCCGGGTTCGCCGAGGACGGTCACGGTGCCGTCCTCGATCTTCTGCACGCCCACGATCGCGCGCATCAGCGTCGTCTTGCCGCAGCCCGATGGCCCCAGAAGCCCGGTGATCTGCCCGCGCGGGATGTCGAGGTCGAGCGCGGTGAAGACCTCGGTCTTTCCGCGCCGCACGTGCAGATCGCGCACGCTGACGGCGTCCATGCGCTCAGACTAGACCCGCGTCACCAGCGGTTGTGGACCTCTTCCGCCCACCCGAGGATGCCGTCGAAGCGCACCACTTCGCCGGCGGGGACGGCGTACGTGCCTGCCCAGTGGCCGAAGCACTGGTCGGTGCGCGAGGCGACGACGCCGAGGTTGGTGCGGGTCACCTTGTCGTAGAAGGGCGTGAAGGATGCCGCAAGCCCGCCGCCCGTGAGCCGCCAGGGCCTCCGCCAGTCGGCGATGTCGTACTCCCAGTCCAGCTCGTCGTGGATCTTGTGCAGTCGTCCGTCGATCAAGACGGCGTTCTCGGTGGAACCGGTGCCCTCGGTCCACCTGCCGCCCACCTGGATGCCGATGGTCCGGCCGTCCGAGATGCCGGAGCCCGCGCCCCAGTTCCAGCGGATGTCGTACGGCCAGCGGCCACGGCCGTGGTCGAGCACGGCCCACGACTCCCCCTCCGGAACGTCGTAGGTGGCGCCGTCCACGGTGACCGACCCCGAGGCGGGGCGGGCGACGTCTTTGACCGTGTACTGGAAGCGCGTCCTGCTCCAGGGCACCACGACGGCCAGGCGCTCATGCCCCGCGGGCAGCGCGGCGAACACGTCGAACGAGGCGTCCGGGATCCGTGCCTGCAGCCGGGTGCCGCCGACCTCGGGCACGACGTCGATCTTCAGGTCCTGGGCCCGAGCCCGCGCCGGCCCGCCCTCGACCTGGGCCGGCAGCTCGACGTCGTGTGCCGGGAGGACGGTCGCAGCTTTGCCCCAGGTGCGCTCGGTCGCCCGGTCGAACACCCACACCTCGTGCACGGCGGCGTAGTCGAGCGACGACACCGTCAGCGCGAGGATGTGCGTCGGCGTCGTGACGTTCCAGTACTCCCACCGCTTGTTGCGCCCCCGTCCGCGGCGGATGCCGGACGTGTCCACGATCGGCTGGCGCGCCCAGCCGATCGCGTCCGGGTTCACGCGGCCATTCGGCAAGGTCAGCGACACACGCGCGGTGAGCTCGCGCTCGGTCATCCCTGATCCTGGAGCGACGGCCGCCGCCTCCGCACGCGGTGCGGAGGGTACGGCGCCCGGCGGGAGCGGGACGCGCGCGGGCGAGGGAGATTCTGCGGGCATCGGCGTCCTTGCTGACGGTCCGGGTGAGGTGGTTCGATCCTAGGCGGCCGTAGTGTGGGCGCCATGCACACGCGCACGCAGGCGAGGCTGCAGGTCGTCGCCGGTCCCATGTTCGCCGGCAAGTCCGAGGAGCTGCTGCGTCGCGTCCGCCGCGCGCGCATCGCCGGGCTGTCGGTCGAGGTCGTGAGTCACGCGCTCGACCACCGCCGGGGCGAGGGCCAGGTCAGCTCCCACTCGGGGCTGAGCGTGCCGTCGCGGTCGGTGCCCGATGTCGAGACGCTGGTCGGCTCGGTGCACGGCCGCGGACTGGATCTGGTCGCGGTCGATGAGGCGCAGTTCTTCGGCTCCGGCCTCGTCGCCGCCGTGGATGAACTGGTCGCCGAGGGCATCGATGTGGTGGTCTCCGGCCTCTGCGTCACCTTCGACGGGCGGCCCTTCGAGCCGCTGCCGGAGCTCATGGCGATCGCCGAGGACGTGCTCAAGCTCACGGCCGTCTGCGCGGTGTGCGGCGAGGACGCGGCCTTCCACCAGCGGCTCTCGTCGGCCGACACCGGCGATCCCCTCATTCCGACGACCGAGCAGGTGGGAGGCATCGAGTCGTACCAGGCGCGGTGCCGCCGCCATTTCACAGGTGCCGCGCGCCCGTAGCGGCGCAGAACGACGGATGCCTCGTCCCGGCCGGGACGAGGCATCCGATCTTCTTCGCGGAACTATTCCGCGCAGAGCCGCGCGACTACTAAGCGCTGCGGTGTTCGCTCAGAACGAACACGGCCCGCTTTTCAGCACTCGATGACGTTGACCGCGAGCCCGCCTTCGCTCGTCTCCTTGTACTTGTGCGACATGTCGATGCCGGTCTGCCGCATGGTCTCCACGACGGCGTCCAGCGAGACGTAGTGCGACCCGTCGCCGCGCAGTGCCAGCCGGGCCGCCGTCACCGCCGTCGATGCCGCGATGGCGTTGCGCTCGATGCACGGGATCTGCACGAGGCCGCCCACCGGGTCGCAGGTGAGGCCCAGATGGTGCTCCATCGCGATCTCTGCCGCATTCTCGATCTGCCGGTTCGTGCCGCCCATCACTGCCGTCAGTCCCCCGGCCGCCATCGCGCAGGCCGAGCCGACCTCGGCCTGACAGCCGCCCTCCGCGCCTGAGATGGACGCGTTGGCCTTGAACAGCGAGCCCAGCGCGGTGGCGGTGAGCAGGAAGCGACGGATGCCGCGGCGACGGTTCGCCTCGGCGACCTGCTCGTCGTTCCAGTGCGCCGACTCGGGGGCGGTGGCACCCTGACCGGGGTAGCCGAGCAGGGCGCTGCCGACGAGCTCGCCATACGGGGTGACCGCATTGCCCGCTCCCAGACCGGAGTCCGCCAGGAACCGCCACCAGTACATCGCCACCGCGGGGACGATGCCGGCGGCGCCGTTCGTCGGGGCCGTCACGACACGTCCGCCCGCGGCGTTCTCTTCGTTGACGGCGAGCGCGAAGGCTCCCAGCCACTCACCCGGCAGCTCTCGCCGACCGTCCTTCTCTGCGGCCTCGAGCTGCGCGCGGATGGATGCCGCGCGGCGCTTCACGCCCAGCATGCCTGGCAGCACGCCGCCGGCGCCGAGGCCCGCCTCGACGCAGGCGGCCATCGCGTCCCAGATGCGATCGAGCCTCGCGGCGATCTCGTCGTCGGGACGCAGCGACTCCTCGTTGATGCGCGCGGCCTCGGCGATCGTGATGCCGCGCTCGTCGCAGAGCGCGAGGAGCTCCTCGGCACTCGCGAAGTCGAGGGGAAACCCGTGCGCGGACGATCCCCCGCCGTGCGGGGCCGACTGGTCGCCCTCGCGGCGGATGAACCCACCGCCGACCGAGTAGTAGGTCTCGCGGGCGAGGAGTCCGGCATCCGACACGTCGACGAGGGGTGCGACGGACGGGGCTCCGGTCTCGCGCAGCCCTGCCACCGCGGTGGGGCGCGCGGGTCCGTCATCGGGAGACGCCCACGCTTCCAGCGTCATCGCGTTGGGATGGCCGGGCAACCGCGTGCGCGGCGCGAAAACGACATCGCCCCGGGCGAACGGCACGGTGCGGATGCCCGCGAGTTCGAGCGACTGCCCGTCGGGCCAGGCGCTCCACGCCGAGCGGACAGCATCCGGATCCACCGTCTCCGGCTCCAGCCCCCTCAACCCCGCCACGACCGCGTCCGGGGTGCCGTGGCCGATGCCGGTGGCGCCGAGCGATCCGTACAGCGTGCAGGTGACGCGCCCCACCCGGGGCAGCACGCCGGCCTCGCGCAGGCGGACGACGAAGTCGTGGGCGGCCCGCATGGGTCCGACCGTGTGGGAGCTCGAGGGTCCTACGCCGATGGAGAACAGCTCGAACGCCGAGACGTAGGCGTTCATCGCCACCAGGCTAACGCGGTCGCCGGTGCGATCTGCCTGCCGTTACCGAGTCGTGAGGGGCAGGATGCCTCGGCCAGGGTCATCCGACGGTGCAGAGTGATCGCTCACGCCCGCGGATGAAACGACACGAGCCCCACCGTGTTGCCCTCCGAGTCCTCAACGAACGCCTGCCACTCCTGGTGGCCGGCTGGGCCGAGGGAGTCGTCCTCGTGCGTGAAGATCACGTGGGGAGCCGTCACCACGCGGGCGCGTTCCTGAAGGCGCTCGACGGCCTCGCGCACGTCGTCGACCCGCAGGTAGTGCAGTGCTGTCGGAGCCCCGCGGTCGAGCAGCAGCCGGACGCCCTCGAGGTCGAAGAAGAGGAGCCCCGGCGGATCGAACAGCGCCGTGGGCGCCACGCCGAGCAGGTCGGTGTAGAAGGCGGCGGCGCGCTCCAGGTCGTCGGCGTGCTGGGCGACCTGGACGAGTCTCATGGCGTCATTCTGCCCCGGCGCGCGTATCGGCGCACCATTGCCTCTGGCGCATCCGGCGGCGGTGCGATAGGCAGGTAGCAGCCCCGCGCGCACGCGACGGAGGCGGTTCGAGAGAGGGTGCGCGATGCTCTTCGTCCTTTACCTCATCCTGCTCATCGGCGGCATGTACCTGGTGGGCTCGGCCTTCGCGGCGCCGTTCCTGCCGGCCCTGGTGTTCGTCGCCGGAGTGCTGTGCATCTCACTCGCGGTGGCCCTTCCCATTGCGGCCCAGCGGATCGACAGCGGCCCGCGCAAGTAGCCCGCTGCCCCGCGGACAGAGAGGCGATCGCGCTCTCCGTCGACTGCTGCATCGCGTCTGACGCGCCGAACGCCGTTTGTCAACCCCGGCGGCTCCCGGCTCGTCGTCGGCGACAATCGACTCGCTGCATCAGCGCGGAGGCACCAAATGAGAACAGCGATATCCGCATCGCCATGGTCCGGCACCGGACAGGAGAGGTGAGCGAACAATGGTGATGCTCGAACCCCAGGCTCGTCCGACAGGACGACAGTACGACCTGCAGCGCGTGGATCAGTCGACGTGGATCATCCGCGACGCGCATGTCCCCACGAGCGACGCGAGGAGCCTCGTCGCCTGCATCAGCCAGGCTCCGCTCGACGGCGTCGACGTGCTGTGGCTGAACCCCGTCGGTCTGCCCACCCACTACCGCACGGCCGACGCGGTGCTGCGCGACCTGATCCGCCATGGTCGCCGCAGCACCGGGACGACGCGGCCGATACCGATCCCCCATCGTCCGCCTGTGAAGCCCGGCCGCCGCTGATGCGGCCGGGGCGATGAGGCGTCCTCTCGCCGACGAGTCGCTCGCGGTCCTCGTCCACGGCTACGACTTCGGCGAGCGCGTGTGGCGGCGGGTGCGCGACGGTGCGCGATCCGCACCCATGCGCTTGCTGGGCCGTGACGCGCTCCTCGTGCGCGGCTCGGACGGCGTGGCGCTGTTCTACGACGAGACGCGCATCGCCCGCCACGGCGCGATGCCCGCTGTCGTGCAGGAGACCCTGTTCGGACATGGCTCGGTTCACAGTCTCGACGGCGACGAACACCGCCATCGCAAAGCGACGTTCGTGGACGTCGCTTACGAGGATGCCGAGGTCGAACGCCTGCAGCCGCTGCTCGAGCGGGAGTGGCGCGACGAGCTCGACGCGTGGGTGCGCGGCGGAGAGCGTACGGCCTACGACGCCGCGGTCGGTGCGCTGGGCCGGGCGATCATGGCGTGGGCCGGACTGCCGGGCACGGCCGCGGCGATGACCCGCTGGGCGGCGCGTCTGGCGCAGATCGTCGACGGCTTCGGCGCGCCCTACTCCCCCGCCTACGTGGCAGCTGTCGCGAACCGGCTCTGGTCGGACCGGCACGCGCGGCGGCTGATCGAGGCCGTGCGCGCGGGCGAGCTCCCGGCGCGCGAGGGGACGGCGCTTCATTCCTGGGCCTGGCACCGCGACCGCGTCGGCGAGCTCCTGCCCGCGCGGCTCTCGGGGGTGGAGCTTCAGAACACGCTCCGGCCCACGATCGCCGTAGCTCGTTTCGTGGCCTTCGCCGCGAAAGAACTGCACGACCGGCCCGAGTGGCGGGCGCGCATCGCGGCCAAGACGGCGGAACGGGGAACGCTCGTCGGAGGTCCTTTCGCCGTCATGTTCGCGCAGGAGATCCGGCGCACTGCACCCTTCGTGCCGATGCTCCCGGGATGGGCGATCCAGGACGTCGAGCTCGACGGGCAGCACCTGTCGACCGGCGGGCGCGTGGTCCTGGACATCCTCGGCACCGACACGGATGCCCGTTCATGGGAGGACCCGGCGACGTTCGATCCCGAACGCTTCCGCGGCATCGAAGACTACGAGCAGTTGACGACCTTCATCCCTCACGGCGGTGGCGAGGTGGCGACCGGCCACCGCTGCCCGGGCGAGAAGATCGCGATCACCGGCCTCGCGACGGCGATCGCCGCGCTGAGCGACCCGCGGCTGACGGTCCTGGACTCGGGCCTCACCGTGAACCGCCGCCGGCTCCCGACGATGCCGAGATCGGGAGCACGCGTGCGGGCCGACGGATCGCCGTCGCACTGCCCGGTCCACTGACGGCGGGATGCGGCATCCCACGCCGCGGTCAACCCACTCGACGGGTCGATCTGCGCCGCCGAAGATAGCGGGATCTGACAGGAGGAATCATGGCCGAGACCGAGCAGACCGTCGTCACCCGTTCGAATCGCGGACAGTGGGAGGTGTCCGTTGCCGAACGGCCGGACCTCTCGCAGAGCTTCTCGAGCCGCGAAGAGGCGATCGATGCGGGGCGCACGACCGCCGACGAGCTGGGCTGGCGGCACGTCGTGGAGGATGCCGAGCCCACCGGCGTGATCACTGACCCCGCCGAGGACTGACGCGCCGCGGGGCTTTCGCGCGGCGCCCGGCGGAGGCGTTCACGCGATCGGGAAGTGATGCTCTTCGGCGCGACGAACGTCGGCGAGCGTGGCCTTCCAGGTGCTTCGCCGCGGGCGCCGGCGGTCGAAGAGCTTCCTCAGCGCGTCTCGGAAGGAGCGGAGAGCGGATCCGATCGGGTTCATGGCTGCTCACCTTCAAGCAGTGGCGGTTGTCTGGAATACAGGGATATCCGCTGGGCGCCACCGCGTCTGGGGGCTTGACCCGACGCACGAGGTGTGGTGTCGCCGGTTGGTGCGATGATCCGCACGGGGCGATCGGCGGGAGGGTGGGATGCGGGGCGAGGCGACCGTGCTGCACGCCGACCTCGACGCCTTCTACGCCTCGGTCGAGCAGCGCGACACGCCCGCACTGCGTGGCCGGCCGGTCATCGTCGGCGGTGGAGTGGTGCTGGCGGCGAGCTACGAAGCAAAGGCGCGTGGCGTGCGCACCGCGATGGGTGGCCGCCAGGCGCGCGACCTCTGCCCAGACGCCGTGGTCGTGCCCCCGCGCATGGACGCCTACTCCGCCGCCAGTCGCGACGTCTTCGCGATCTTCCGCGACACGACGCCGCTCGTGGAGGGGCTTTCCATCGACGAGGCGTTCCTCGAGGTCGGCGGCCTCCGACGCATCGCCGGGACGCCCGAGCAGATCGCCGTGCGATTGCGTCAGCGCGTCCATGCCGAAGTGGGTCTGGCGATCTCGGTCGGGGTGGCGCGCACCAAGTTCCTCGCCAAGGTCGCGAGCGCCGTCAGCAAGCCCGACGGGCTGCTCGTCGTCGAGCCCGAGCGCGAGGAGGCGTTCCTGCTGCCGTTGCCGGTCGAACGGCTCTGGGGCGTCGGCGCCGTGACCGCCGAGAAGCTGCACCGGCTCGGCATCCACACCGTCGGGGAGCTCGCCGAACTCGAAGCGGCGACCGCCGAAAGGCTGCTCGGCAAGGCGACCGGCGCGCACCTGCACGCGCTGGCGCGCCTGCGGGATCCTCGCCCCGTCGACACCACGAAGCGCCGGGGATCCATCGGCTCGCAACGGGCGCTCGGCAACCGCCCCCGCTCAGCCGAGGAGCTCGACCTCTTCCTCACTCAGATCGTCGATCGACTCGCCCGCCGCCTGCGTGAGCGGGACCGCGTGTGCCGCACGGTCGTGCTGCGCCTCCGCTACGGCGACTACGCGAAGGCGACCCGCTCACGCACGGTCCGGTTCCCGACCGACCGCACCGCCGTGCTGCTCGAGGTCGCGCGGGGCCTGCTCGCCGCCGCGCAGCCCCAGATCTCGGAACGCGGCATCACGCTGATCGGCATCTCGCTGTCGCAGCTGGGGCGCGCCGACAGCATCCAGCCGGAGCTGCCGATCGACTGGGCCGACGGTGAGCGCCTGGACACGGTGCTCGACGCGGTGCGCGATCGCTTCGGTGCGACGTCGGTCTCGCGGGCCGCGCAGCTCGGTCGCGACCCGGGCTGGTCGACGCCGGTGCTGCCCGAGCACGAGTGATGTCGCCGGCCGCGCTTACTCTGCTGCCATGGCCGAGCGTGTCGAACTGTGGTGGGCGCGCCGCCAGTTCTCCAAGGGCGCGGAGGTGCCCTACCCGGTCGGCAGCTATCGGGAGGCGTGGGCGCCGTTTCCCGCTCTCATCCGCCAGTACCACCCCGAGCTCAATGCCGGGATCGTGCTGAGCCAAGTCCCGCCGGCGGCCGACGTGCTGCTGCTGTGGCAGTGCGAAGCGGGCCACAAGTTCGCCGCCACGCCCGACGAGCAGCGCAACCGCCCGGGCCGCGAGCGCCGACGCTCCGCGTGGTGTCCTGACTGTGCGGACCTCGCCCGACCCGTGCGGGCCCTCCCGATGCGCGAGGTGGTCACCGCTCCGGACTCTCCCGTGCCCGCCGCGATCGCCAACCCGGTCGAGCGCGCCGTTCTCCGGCCGAGGATGCCGAAGCGAAAGCAGCGCGTGTGCACGAAGACACCCGATCTGCCCGTCGGCGAGCCGTTCCATTCGGAGTGTGCGCCGAAGCCCGCCTCGGCGATCGAAGCCCAGCTGCGCGCCGACCTGTTCGCACGCCTGTCGCTCACGCCGGGGTTCAACGCGGTACGGGTCGCGCGGCCCTTCTTCGATCACGTGGAGGTATGGCCCGACATCCTCCTTCCCGAACTGCGCGTCGCCATCGAGTACGACAGCACCGGCCGGCATGGCCTCGAGCACGTCGGCAAGCGCGAGGACACCGACCGGCGAAAGGACCGCGCGCTGCGCAGTGCGAAGTGGGAGGTCGTGCGCATCCGCACCGGAAAGCTCGAACCGCTCGGCCCGTTCGACCTGCAGCTGGCGACCTGGAATCGGTCAGGTCTCGAGCGTCTCATCGACACGCTCCGGGACATCCGCGGTGCGTTGCTCGTGGACCCATACCTCTCGTGACGCGTCCAGCGTCCTCGCTCGATCCGACGTGGGCCGAAGGACGACGGCATGCCGGAGCGACTCCTATCGTGTACACGTGGCGGCGCGTCTCCGTGCTCGCCGGAGAGGCTCGGGATGCCGATCGACAGCGTTGACCGCAGTTCTGACTCGCCGTACGTGGCGCGGGTCTGGCGCGGTCGCACATCGGGAGTCGAGACCATGACCTCGGTGGCCACGTCGACGTGGGAGCTGGTCTTCTGGGACGACGCGGGAGCAGTCCACGCCGCGGTCCGCGGGCCGGAGACCGCCGCCTCCACGGTGCAGATCACGGCGGACTCGGCATCCTTCGGGATCACCCTCTCCCACGGCACGTCGATGCCGCACCTTCCCGTCGCGGACCTCGTCGATGGCCAGCGCGAGAGCCGGCACGTCACCGAGCGAACGTTCCTTCTGGGAGGCAAGGATTGGGAGATCCCCGATCTGGACGATGCCGAACTGCTCGTGCAGAAGCTCGTGCGGGCCGGCGTCCTCGTCCGCGACCCGTTGGTGGACGACGTGGTGTGGGGTGGGGTCGCACGCGTCGGCTCACGGTCGGTGCAGCGCCGCGTCGCGGCGGCGACGGGGCTCACCCAGGGGGCGATCCGGCAGATCGAGCGCGCGCGGGAGGCGGCGGTGCTGCTCAGCGCGGGAGCCTTGCCGCTCGATGTCGTCCACCAGCTCGGCTACTACGACCAGCCCCACCTCGCGCGGTCGCTCCAGCGGTTCATCGGCCGTACCGCGACGCAGCTGCGGCAACCCGACGGTGCCTCCACTCCCCTGTCGCTTCTGTACAAGCCCGACGACCCGGGTGCTTCGTAGCCTCATCTCGTGGCGGTGATCGACACCCCCGCGAAGCCCAAGAGGAGACAGCACCATGCCTGAAGGCACCGTGACATCGGCAGACGGAACCACCATCGCCTTTACAGCGTGGGGCGACGGAGACCCGATCGTCATCGTCGATGGGGCGACCGCGTCCCGCGCCACGACGCCGGAGAATGCACCGACGGCCGCGCTGCTGGCCGACGAGTTCCTCGTGATCGACTACGACCGTCGCGGTCGCGGCGAGAGCGGCGACACCGCTCCCTATGCCGTCGAGCGGGAGTTCGAGGACCTGGCAGCGATCATCGAGCACGTGGGTCACGGTCGTCCCGCCACGGTCTTCGGCTGGTCGTCGGGGGGCAACCTCGCCCTCAACGCGGCCCAGGCCGGTGTTCCGATCGCGCGGATCGCGCTGTTCGAGCCCAACGCAGCCGTCGACGACGCCCGCCCTCCCCTGCCGGAGGACTACGTCGAGCGTCTCGATGCCGCTGTCGCCGACGGTCGACCCGGTGACGCCGTCGCCCTGTTCATGACCGCAGCCGTGATGATGCCGCCGGAGATGGTCGACGGGATGCGGGGGCAGGACTGGTGGCAGGGGCTGGAGGCGATCGCACCGACGATCGCGTACGACGGCCGCCAGGTGGGCGACGCCCTCTCCGGCAAGCCGTTGCGCGCCGAGCTCTGGGACGGCGTCGATGTACCCGTCTTGGTCATGCACGGCATCGACACGTGGCCGGCCATGGTCGCCGGTGCCCGCGCCGTCGCCGCTCACCTGCCCGCTGCGACCCTGCAGCCGGTGCCCGGGCAGGAGCACAGCACCACGCCCGATGTCCTCGCCGCCGCGCTGCGCGCGTTCATCAAGGAGAACTGACATGGGACGGATCGTGCTGACCGAGTTCATCTCACTTGACGGGGTGGTAGAAGCACCGGGCGGCGAAGACTTCAGGTACGCGAACTGGAGCTTCGAGTTCGACCGCGGCCCCGAAGGCGAGGCGTTCAAGGAGCGGGAGGCACTGGGGGCGGCGGCGCTGCTCCTCGGCCGCAAGACCTACGAAGGATTCGCCGAAGCGTGGCCGCAGTACGAAGGCGAACTGGCCGACAAATACAACTCCATGCCGAAGTTCGTGGTCTCCGGCACGCTCACCGATCCGGCGTGGACCAACACGACGGTGCTGAGCGGCGACATGGCCGAGGAGGTGCCACGCCTCACGCGCGAGATCGACGGCGAGATCTCCGTCGCGGGCAGCATCCAGCTCGCCCAGAGTCTGCTCGCCCACGATCTGGTCGACGAGATCCACCTCATGGCGTCCCCGGTCATCCTCGGCCACGGCCGTACCCTGTGGGCGCATACACCCGACAAGACCGCATGGACGCTCACCGAAGCTACGGTCTACGGCGACAGCACGTTGCTCACGGTCTACCAGCGCCGCTGAGAGACGTTGCTCGACCGGCTCGGGCGCCGTCAGGCACTCGAGGAGCCCCGGCCGGCAAGAGGCCCCACATTCGCTTGCGTGACGCCGCGCGATCAGTGCGACGGCGGAGTTCGCCGACCGATCCCGACCGCCCGATAACGTCGACCTATGAGCGACGCCCTCCCCTTGAGCCCCGACGAGTTGTTGACGACGACCCGCTCCGTGCGGCGACGGCTCGACCTCGAGCGCCCCGTGCCGCTCGACGTGGTCCGCGAAGCGCTCGAGGTGGCGCTGCAGGCACCGACGGGCGGCAACGCTCAGACGTGGCACTGGATCGTCGTCACCGACCCGGAGAAGCGCGCGGCGATCGCCGGACTGTATGCCCAATCGTTCGCGCGGTACCGCGCGTCCGGTGGCCGGACCTACGCCGACCCGACGCGCCAGGCCGTGCAGCAGCGGGTCTCGTCGAGCGCCGACTACCTGGCCGAGCATATGGCGGACGTCCCCGTCCTGGTGATCGGTGCGATCTATGCGGGAGGCGAGGACTTCGAACCCGGAAGCCAGGCCGGTCTGTGGGGATCGCTTCTGCCTGCCGCCTGGAGTCTGCAGCTCGCGCTGCGGGCCCGCGGCCTCGGCAGCGCGTGGACGACCCTCCATCTCGCATACGAGCGCGAGATCGCCGAGCTCCTCGGCATCCCGCCGACCGTACGCCAAGGCGTGCTGCTACCCGTCGCGTACACCGTGGGCACGGACTTCCGACCCGCGCACCGCGCGCCACTGGACGACGTTCTGCACATCGACGGTTGGTGAAGTCAGCGCGCTTTTGACCGGCGCTGCTTGCTCTTGGTCTTGAGGAGCCGGCCGGCGAGGTCGGGAACGTACCGGAACTGCTCGACGGGTGGTCGTTGATAGTCGTCGGCGTCCGGTCGATCGGGAATCGAGACGTCTTCGAGCTCGAGATGCTGATACGGGATGCTGCTGAGCAGGTGTCCGATCACGTTCAACCGCGCGCTGCGCTTGTCATCGCTTTCGATCGTCCACCACGGCGATTCCGACGTGTCTGTCGCGGCGAACATCGCATCCTTCGCTCGCGAGTAGTCCTCCCACCGCAGGATCGACTCGAGATCCGTCGGAGAGAGCTTCCAGCGACGCATCGGGTCGCCCAGCCGCGACGCGAAACGCGCCTGCTGCTCGTCGTCCGAGACGGAGAACCAGTACTTGATCAAGATGATCCCGTCGTCGATCAGCAGGCGTTCGACGATCGGGCACTGGCGGAGGAAGAGCTGATACTGCTCTTCGGAGCAGTAGTCCATGACATGCTCCACTCCCGCACGGTTGTACCAGGACCGATCCATGAGGACGATCTCGCCCTTGGTGGGCAGCCGTTCGATGTAGCGCTGGAAGTACCACTGGCCGCGCTCCTTCTTGGAAGGCTTCGGCAGCGCGACGACGCGCGCATGTCGCGGGTTCAGGTACTGCACCACCCGTTTGATGGCCCCGCCCTTGCCCGCGGCGTCGCGCCCCTCGAAGATCACCAGAACGCGTGCGCCGGATGCCGCGACCCACTGCTGCATCTCCACGAGCTCCACCTGCAGACGCTCGAGCTCAGCCTCGTACAGTCCCTTGGGCAGGCGTTTGACCGACGAGGTGGTCGCCTTCTTCGTGGACATTCAGTTCGCCCTGGATCGCGCCGTGCGCGTCCTGGTCGCGCCTCTGCGGTCGTTCATGATCGCCATCGATTCCCGGCGTCTTGTCCGCCGCGCCGCCCACACTATGCACCGTGCATCTGTTCAGCCGGGTCTTGACAATTCCTCGACGCATAGGCGAAGCGGTCAAGCTTCCAAGCCGAGGTCCGCGGAACTGATCACCGCACTCCCTCGCTCGAGCCCTCGGCGCGGGGTGAACGCTGCCCACATCGAACCCCGCACGTGCCGTTGGAAGACATGTCGGACGACCGCGCCGCGTGGCAGGGTCAATCTGATGTGCCGCAGCCCCTCGAGGAGTCGCGTCATGCCCTCGCCGAACGCCGGGATACCGCAGTCGACCGCGTTGATGAATGCTTGTTCCGCGAGCTCGCTATGTCCCTTCAGAGCTTCATCCTCCGCGCGGAGGATGTACGCGTCGCTCAAGGTGGGAGCAGCCGTGATAATCGCTGAGGCGAGCGCGCCGAGTTCTTCATGGAGTCCCAGGCGGAGCAGCACATATCCGGCGACGACTCCGGCGAAGGGGTCCTCGGACGCTGTGGCCGCGAGCTCCCCCGCGAGACGGTCTGCGACGTCGATGCGTCCGGCGAGCAGCATCCGCTGGAGGTACTCGATGCGCCACAGCCGGCTCACGTTCGCCGATGCGCCGGCCGCGAGGCTCGGGTGGTACTGGTAGAGCCGGATGCGATCGATGTCGATCTGTGCAACAAGGGTGGCCAACCGCTGTGGCAGCACCGGCAGGGCGACGACCATGGGAGCGGCACCGGGGGCCGTGAAGGAGACCCAATGCGGCGCGGCATCCACGGACTTGACCCTCCCAGCCACGCCGGCCGCCGAGGGTTGGAGTCCCCACCCTGTCCCGACGACCGGCTCGCCGGCTCTCCAGATCGCCACCTTGACGTGCCGTACTGCGTCGACGTCCGCACGCCCATCGCGGCCGACACCGACGGCGAACACCGCGACGCCGGAGCCATTGCCGAACTCAGCGCGCACCGTACCGGCGGCCATGGCCGCCGGCTCGTCTCCGGCGAGGTACTTCGCCAGTCCGGCCGTCACGACTGTGGTGGGCTGCGCCCACGCAATAGCGTCGTTCCCCATGGTGAGGTAGCCGTCGCGGACGCGTCCGCCCATCGCTGAGGCCAGTTCCTTCACCAACACGCCCGGCGCGCGAGGCTTCAGCGTCACCGGCTCCGACTCGCCTGCGGTCAGCCGGACGAATACCCCGTCGCGCGTCCCGTCAGGGCCGATCTGCCGGACATAGTAGAACCCGGGCTCGACGTCAGCCTTCTCGCCTGCTCGCTTGACCGCGCACACGCGACCGGCCTCGTCCACGATCTCGGCCACAGCGAGAGAGTCTTCCGACTCGATCGAGATCGTGGCGCCGGGCTGCTGGCGAGAGCCCGGAGTGGCCATATCGCCGATCGGCTCGGCAATCGGCGTCACTTCGGGCTGGGGGAACGACGGCCCCGCCGGCTTTCTGCCTCCCGGGAGCAGTTCGATCGTCACGGGCTGGTCTTCGTAGAGCTCGATCGGGGCCATGGCCGACCCGGAGAGACCCTTCGGAGTAGTGGTCGTCGCCTGAACAGCGTAGGTCTTGGGCGGAAGCTGAAATGCTTGGACCTCGCCGGTGACCCCGAGCGCGGACGCGACCGGCGCACCGAGCGCGTCCAGGACGCTGACCTGCGCTTTCTTGCGCTTCGCTTCCACCGCGAGCCGGACGGTCAGTGTCGCGGGGTCGAAGTGGCCGCTCGGGAACGACACCACGACCGGATCGCGCTCCCGGTTGGCGACCCCACGCGTGCCGGTGTCCTGCGGGATCTGGGCTTGGATGTCGGCCTCGGCGATGCCCACGGGCATCTTCGCCCTCATCCCGTCGTTGATGAACGAGGCGAGGCGCTCCCAGCGCACTTCATAGCAGTTGCGCTCCCACGACCAGGCCTTGGCATTCTTGTCGCCCGCCAGACCCTCGAGGAGGACGCCCGTGAACCTCCCTTCCTGCTCCCCCAACCAACCGCCCTCTTGGGCGGTATGACCTGGCGCTGTCGCGTAGAGGATGAACTGCTGGGTCGGTGGCGCGCCCGGATCGCGCTTGCGCGGAACCGGCCAGCGTCCGATCTCCAGCTCCCTGTTGGCCCACGGGACGTTGCGGCAGGCGTCGATGAACAGGAACTGGTCGGCGAAGGACGTCGTTTCGAAATACTCGGCGATCGAGCGGACGGCCAGTGAATGGTCGGGGTGCACCTCGTCGAACCCCGGCAGGACGATCGCGCTCTCGTCGCGATTGGAGACTCGAGCGGTGATGCCGTGGCCCGCGAAGTAGAAGTAGAGCCGCTCCGGCTTCTGGTCGGCCGTGGCCACCACCACCTCGTTGATCGCGGACACGATGTTGTCCTTCGTCGCCGGCCGCGCGCGCCGCCCTGGGTCTTCATCCGGATGCGGATCCTTCGATGGCGGAGACAGCAGCAACCGCACGTTGGAGGCCGGGACGCCGCCACCAGCAATCACCCAATCGCGAAAGTCGCACGCGTCGTCTGCCGCGGCGGACAATTCCATCTCGGGCGTGCCGTAGTCGTCCGCACCGATGACGATGGCCCAGCGCATGAGCGTGGCTATTCGCGGGACGTGTTCACGGCGTCAGCCGATCGAGAAGGGCTTCTGCTGCTCGAACTCCGGATTGCCGGCCCCCACCGGGTTGTAGTTCGGTTGCTGGTCCTGAGGCATACGGGCGCGGATGGTCTCGCGGAACGCCGGGTACCCGCCCTCCCACGCGCCGTCGTTCCACACCGCCTTCAGGTTCTCGGTGAAGAGCCCGTTGGCGAGACCATCCCGGGACAACTGGTCGTCGCGGCAGCCGGAGATGAGCAGCACGGTGGCCTCCGGCTGGGCTTGCCCCGCACTGGGAACCTGCTTCTGGATGTCGTCGTACAGTTCGGCGTGCGCACGGTAGGTTGCGGCAAGCACGTCCTGCGGCATCGCTCTGTACCGCGGTGACGCGGCGGCCGCCTGCTGCCTCGTCTTGACCACGTTCGGCACTTCGGCCTCGTCACCGATTCTCCGATTGGCAGTACCGCTGTGACAGCTGTCGGACAGCACGACGATGCGGGCTCCAGGCGCGAACGTGGCCCAAAGCGCGTAGAGCTCGTCGTCAACCAGCTGCCGGTCGAACGCGACCCAGGTCTCGTCCAGATGATCCACTTCATCGTCACCGTTGCCGTCGGGGACCTGCCCCCCGTGGCCGGAGTACGACAGGAAGAACAGATCGCCCGGAGCCAGTTCATCCGCGGCTCGGCTGATCGCGGCCTTCACGGCGTCAGCGGTCGCGTCCTGCGTCAGCAGCAGGTTCGTGTCGAAGCCGCAGCTTTCGGCGATCGCCTGCATGTCCAGCGCGTCGAATTCGCACGCGTTGAGCGCGCCGTCCCACCCGTCGTAGTGGGCAGGGTCGACGCGATTGAGCCCGATGTGCAACGACAAACCGCTGGCCATGGTGTTCCCCCAAAGAACAGCAAACCCCGTGCTCAACGTAGGCCTGCTGGTTGGCGCGGTCAAGAGTGGTTGCCGCCGTACGACGTCTCCTTGTCAGATGCCAGCGACTCGACCGGGATGGCGAAAGATCGCCGCACCTGATGGCGGCCTGACCGTCTCGTACGTGGTGGCCGGCACGCTATCGGTTGCCATCACGACGCTCGTGCTCACGCTGCTCAAGACGCCTCACCCGCCCGCCGGAGCGACCACGCTCATCGTGAGCCTCGGCATCCTCGCACAACCGCCGCAGCTTCTCGCGATGGCGGGCGCCATCGTGCTCGTCACGCTCGCCGGCTGGGCGCTCAACACGCTCCTGCTGGGTCGCGAGCGCTGACCGAAATCCCGAGGGCGCCGGCGACTGCCGCAGACTCGGCGCTGATCGAGTGGGCATCGCTCTCGGAGCGAGCGTTCGATACGGATCCCCGGCCCGCGCCGTCTCGATGCGCGCGGGACGTGGGTGGTCACAGTGTGGGCAGGTGGTCACCAGGCGTACGCTTCCGGGGCGACGCCTGGACCGGGCCACAGCGCGTCGAGCCGCGCAAGGACGTCGGCACCGAGTTCGAGGTCGGGCACTCCCACGAAGGTGCGGAGTTGCTCCGTCGTCCGCGGCCCGACGATCGGCGCGGCCACACCCTCCTGCGCGAGGAGCCAGGCGAGAGCGAGCGCGGCAGAATCCATCCCGAGGTCGGCGGCGAGCGCCCGGGTGCCCTCCAGCGCCGCGCGCCGCTCCTCTGACGCCGCGAGTGTCGCAGCATCGCTGCGGCGCATGCCCTCGCCCCTCCCGGCCAGTAGACCGCCGGCAAGCGGGCTCCACGGCACGACGCCGATTCCCAGCGCCCGTGCCGCGGGTAGGACCTCGCGCTCGATGTCTCGTCGGGCGAGGCTGTACACCGACTGCTCGCTGATCAGGCGCCAGTGGTTGTCCTTCGCCGACGCCTGCGCGAGGGCGAGATGCCAGCCGGCGAAGTTGGACGAGCCCGCATAGATGATCTTGCCTTGGCTGCGCAGAGTCTCGAACGCCTCCCAGACCTCGTCCCACGGTGCCCTCCGGTCGACGTGATGCATCTGATAGACGTCGATGTGGTCCGCCCTGAGGCGCCGCAGAGATGCCTCGCACGCCCGGCGGATGTTCAGCGCGGAGAGCCCCCCGTTGTTGGGCCATGGGTCGGTCTGCTCGAACACTTTGGTGGCAAGAACCGTCCGCTCTCGACGTCCGCCGCCCTTCGCGAACCACTCGCCGATGATCTCCTCGGAGGCGTGGGGGCGATCTGCTGTGCCGTACCGGTTGGCGGTGTCGATGTAGTTGATGCCGATCTCGTGAGCCTCGTCGAGGATCGCGTGTGAGGCGGAAGTGTCGGCGTGGCGGCCGAAGTTCATGGTCCCCAGGCAGAGCCGCGACACCTCGAGCCTGCTGGCGCCCAGCGTCGTGTATTTCACCGAGCGGCCGCCCGCGCGATCGTGTCGGCGAGTTCTCGTACGAGCGCGTCGTCGATCTCAGCCGCACGCCAGCGCGATCGCGACGACCAGCTCAGCCCGGTGCGGCGCGCGACGAGAGCCTTCGCGGAGCCGGGATACGTCGGCCCCATCCGCTGCTCGATGTCGACGAGCAGTCGCTGCAGTCCCTGCACCCGCGGGGTCACGCCCTCGGAGGCGGCCAGCTCGCCCAGCCGGGCGACGAGGTCGGGGGCAACGTTGACGATCCAGCCGGAGAGGCCTGCCACGCCGACGCCGAGGGACTCGACGTAGCTTTCGATATCGGCGTTGAAGACTCTGAGCGGAGTGCCTTCCGCGTCTGCGACGCGAGTCGCCATGCGCGAGACGTCGTGGCTGGTCTCTTTGAAGAACACGAAGCGCTCGGTGCGCGCGAGCGCCGCTACGACGTCCTCCGACAACACGCGATGGTAGGGGATCGGGCACTCGTAGATGCCGAGGGCGACGTCGGGGAGGTCGGCCGCGAGAGCCTGGGCGAGTGACACGAGCCGTCCGTCCTCGTCCTCGGGGTTCAGTACCACCGACGCGACGAGGACGACGACGTCGACACCGGCAGTGACCAGGTCGCTCGCCTCGGCGACGATATCGCCGAGGTGGAAACCGCCCACGACGGATGCCGCGACGGGCACCCGCCCGGCCGCGCGCTCGACCACGCACCGGGCTACCTCCACCCGCTCGGCGGGATCGAGTTCGTACATCTCGCCCGACAGCGCGACAGCGAACAGCCCGTCGGCGCCGTTGTCGATGAGCCAATCTACGTAGCTGCCCAGTGCCGCGTAGTCGACCTCGTCGGTGTCAGTGAACGGGGTCAGGACGACGGGCCAGACGCCCGGGGTTTCAGTCACGCTATCTCCGGTTTCTCGATGTCATCGGGAGGGATGCAGGTCGGCTCTTCCAAGGTCGAAGTCGCGGACGAGCTCGGCGATCTGGCGGAGAGGCTCGCCCTCGTGATCGCCGATAGCCTCGGGCTTCCAGCGGCTTCGCGCACGCCAGCGCAGGCGTGACGAGGCATCCAGCAGGAACTTGGCCGAAGTCGGATACCGCAGATTGATGCTGTGCTCGACCATCGTCAGCACGCGCTGCACGCGCAACACGTCGGTCTGATCGGCGTCGCTCGCGTGGCGGCACACCCACGAGACGAGGTCGGGGTAGACGTTGGCCGCATAGCCTGAAAGTCCCGACGCGCCCACCTGCATCGATGCGACGAGCGAGGAGATCGCCGCGTTGTAGAGGCGCATGCGGGTGTCGCCGATGACGTTCAGCCGCTCGGTCATCGTCGCGAGCGAATGGCTCGTGTCCTTGTAGAACGTGAACCGGCCGGTCTGAGCGAGCCAGCGAACCGTCTGCACCGGAAGCAGGCGCTTGAACGGCAGTGGGCACTCGTACACGCCGAGGTCGACACCGGGCACAGCATCCAGGATCCGTTCGACGGTGTCGATCCAGGCGGAGTCGGTCGCATCAGGCGGTGTGACGAGCGACGAGATGAGCACAACGGCATCCACGCCGGTCGCCGCGACCTCGGCCACCCGGTCGGCCTGAGCCCGCCAGTCGCCGCGCGCGGTCGCCGACGCGACCACTGGAGCACGACCCGCGGCGCGCTCGTGCACGTGACGGGCGAGCACAAGCTGCTCGTCCTTGCTGAGGTCGTACATCTCGCTCGAGAGCGAGACGGAGAACAGCCCCGCGGCCCCGAGCTCGATTAGCCAGTCCGTGTACTCGTTGACGGCGTTGAAGTCGATCGACAGGTCGTCGCGGTAGGGCGTGAGCATGACGGGCCAGGCGCCGTCGGGCAGGCGGTGCATCATCCCTTCAGCGATCCGCTCACCAGGTCCAGCCGCCAGTAGCGCTGAAGGAAGAGGAACAGCAGGATCAGCGGCACGATCGCGAGGAGGCATCCGATGATCACGAGGTTGTACACGTTCAACTGGTCGCTGCCCTGGTTCATCATCGAATAGAACCCGACGGTGAGCGGGAAGGTCTCGTCCCGGCTGAGCATGATGAACGGCAGCAGGAAGTTGTTCCAGATGGCGACGAACTGCAGCAGGAAGATGGTGATCAATCCGGGCACCATGGCAGGCAGCGCGATCGATCGGAACAGCCGCCATTCGCTCGCGCCATCGAGCCGTCCCGCCTCGAGCAGTTCGCCGGGCACCACCGCGCCCGCGTAGATGCGTGCGAGGTATATCGAGAACGGGCTGATGGCGAAGGGCAGAAGGACAGACCAGTAGGTACCGGCGATGCCGATCTTGGCGAGCAGCAGGTATTGCGGGATCGCGAGCACGACGCCGGGGATGAGCACGCCGATGAGCAGGAAGGTGAAGACGAGGCTCTTGCCGCGGAAGTCGTACTTCGCGAGCCCGTATCCCGCTGCAGCGGCGACGGCCGTGGCCGCGAGTCCGCCGCCGACCGAGAAGAGGATGCTGTTGCCGCTCCAGGCGAGGAAGGCGCCGTCGTCGTACTGCAGTAGCGCGGTCAGGTTCTCGAAGAAGCCACCCGTGAAGCTCGGGACGAGCGTCGAGGTCGTGAAGAGTTCACCCGCGCTCTTGGTCGACGCAGCGACAAGCCAGTAGACGGGGAACAGGGAGTATGCGGCGCCGACGAGGAGCGTCAGCGTGGGCCAGAATCCGCCCCGCGGTTTCTTCGGTCGCGTGTCGCCGTGACGGGCAGGCGTCGGCGAGGTCGGCTCGACCCTCCTCGTGCGACGGATAGCGGTCGAGGCGCTCATGACTCTCCTCCGAAGGCGCGGGTGCGAAGGAGCCGCAGCAGACCGAGGCTCGCGACCATGGTGATGACGGTGATGACGATCGCCGTCGCGGATGCTCCATAGAGGTCGTTGGTGACGAACGCGTCGCGGTACACGAGCATCATCGGAACCCAGTCCGACGTGATGGAGTTCGTCAGCGTCATCATCATGTTCGGCTCGCTGAAGATCTGGAGCGCTCCGATGACCGTGAACAGCCCGGTGAGGATGAGACCTGGAAGGATGAGCGGCAGTTTGATCCGCAGCGCGAGCTGGGTCTCGCTGCATCCGTCGAGGCGTGCGGAGTCGTAGATCTCCTGCGGCAGTCCCCGGAGCGACGTGTAGAGGATGACCATGTTGAATCCGATCGCGCCCCAGATGCCGACATTGGCGACGGCGAAGTAGACGGAACCGCCGTCGAGCGGGTCGGGAACGGGGAGCCCGATGAGGCTCAACAGCTCGCCGGCGGGGCTCACGCCGGGCAAGTACATGAAGCCCCACATGAGGGCTGCGATGACACCCGGTACGGCGTACGGGATGAAGATCGAGATGCGCGAGAACCGCGTGAACCGGCTGGCGAGGTGGTCGAGCAGGAGCGCGAACAGGAGGGCAAGCCCCATCGTGAGCGGGACGGCAATGAGGGCGAGAATGAGCATGCGTCCGAAGGATGCGAGCAGCGCCGGGTTGGTGAGCGTGCGGACGTAGTTGTCGAAGCCGACGAAGACGTCGGTCGCGACCCCGATGCCGGACACCGGCACCCGGCGTCCCTGGACGCTCAGCACGATCGTGTAGACGAGGGGGGCGAACAGCAGGCCTGCCGAGAGGACGATGGCCGGCGCCAGGAAGAGCCAGGGTGCGACGGTGGGCCGGAGGCGCTGGGTGCGGAGAAGAGTCATGGGCTTCCTTTCGGGTGGGCCCTGTGGGGCCCACCCGTCGGATCGGATATCTGTGGTGGGACCGGATCAGTCGAGCTGGAAGCCGAGCTTCTCCATGTCGGCGACGACCGCCTGCTGGACTGTCGTCAGGGCATCGGAGAACGAGCCACCCGAAGTGATGGCGGTGCCGAAGGCGTCGCCGAAGGTGCTGTAGGCGGTGGCGACGTTGGGTCCCCAGGTGACCGGGACGGCCTCTTCATCGGTCTTCGCGGCGACATCCCAGTAGTCGGTCTGCTCGGGAACCAGCGCCTCCGGGATGGTGTCCTTGAGGCCGGGAAGCTCGCGCCCCTCGAGGTTGGCGGGCCAGATGCTCGCGTTCTCGATGTAGGCGGTCAAGGCCTCCTCGGAGTTGTTGAGCCAGATCGCGAACTCCTGCGCCTCCTTCGCGTGCTTCGTGCCGGTCGTCACGACGGTCGCCGAGCCGCCGAGCGCTGCTGACACGGAGTCGCCCTCGTTCCACTGCGGGAGCTGGACGGCGGCCCACTTGCCGGCCGTGTCTGGCGCGTTCTGCAGGATCAGTGGCGGCGCCCAGACGGCGCTCAGCCAGCTCGCGAGCGTGCCGTCCGCCAGCGCCGCCTGCCATTCCGGGGTCCACGTCTTGAGCGTTGTCACGACGCCCTCATCAACCAGCCCCTCCCAGTAATCAGCCACCTTCTGACTCGCCTCACTGTCGATGCCGACGCTCCAGTCACCGTCAGACTGCGACCACCACTCAGCGCCGGCCTGCGCGCTCAGTGCAGCGAACAGCTGCGCGTCGTTGGCGGGAAAGGTCGCGAGGTACTTCGTCGGATCGGCCGCGTGGATGGTGCGCGCCGCGTCGGCATACGCCTGCCATGTCGCCGGCGCCTCGAGGCCCAGGGACTCGAAGATGTCCGCACGGTAGAAGAGGAACTGGGGGCCGGTGCCCTGCGGGACGGCGTAGTTCTTGTCATCGAAGGTGGTGAGGTTCCACGCGGCCGGCGCGATCTGGTCCTCGTACTCGCCGAACGCCTCAGTGATGTCGGACGCGATCCCGTTGACGATCAGGTTCGGCAGGTTCTCGTACGTCGTGTTGGAAACGTCGGGGAGACTCCCCGCTTCCTTGGCGGCGGCCAGCTTAGCCACGATGTCGGCCGCACCGACCGATGTGTTGACTTCGACCTGCACGTCGGGGTGGCTCTCGTTCCAGACGTCGACGATCTTGTCGATGTTGGGTGCCCATGACCAGTACTGAAGGACGATCGGACCGTCGGACTCGGGGTTCTCCGACGCGCCGGCGGCGCAACCGACGAGACTCGCTGCTGCGATGGACGTGGCGAGTGCACCTCCGACGAGGCGGAACGCAGTGCTGTTCATTGTCAACTTCCTTGTCGTGAATGAAGGGGGGCGGAGGATCCGATCGATTGGTTTACCGCTCACCTAGATCGGATTACCGGTAAACCTAGCGCCGCGTCACTGTCAACGCAAGTGCCTCGGCGAGGTCAGGCCGGAATGGCCGATGCGCGAGAGATGAGCCGGCTTCGCGGGTACACCGGCATCGCGGAGCCCGGAAGCTCGATGAGCGTGAGAAGGCTCTTCGCGGCGACGTGGCCCGCCTGCGTGAAGTCGATATGCACCGTCGTCAGCGGCGGAGAGAAGTACGCCGCCTCTGGGATGTCGTCGATACCCACCACGCTGAGGTCTTCGGGAACGCGCAGGCCTCGTTCGTCCAGAGCGCGGAGCACACCCAGCGCCATGCGGTCGTTGGCGACGAAAACGGCGGTGGAGTCCTGCAGGTCGGCATCCTTCATGGCTTCGTATCCGGATGCGGCAGACCAGTCGCCGTGCCCCAGGATGCGCGCATCGAGTGAACGAGCCGCCACGCGTTCGAGATACACGGCCTCGCGCGTCGTCGCGGAGTCCCAGCCGGGCGGGCCGCCGACGAACGCGACACGCTCGTGCCCGAGTTCTGCCAGGTGGTCCATCACCATTCCGGCCGAGATGCTCCGGTGGGTGCCTGCCGGGTCCGTGTCGGCATCGCCATTGACGTCGAGGAACACCGGCATGCGGAAGCGGATGCGCTCCAGAGCTTCGCGGACGTTGCTCGTCGGCGATGTCGCCAGAACGCCGGCGACATCCGTGGCGTTGATCTGCTCGAGGGCGCTCGCGATCTCGTCCACGGCGCCGAGCGGATCCACGGTCACGATCTCCAGCACGTAGCCGGCGCCCTCCGCCACCTCCGAGATGCCCCGAAGCACCTTGCTGGTGCTGGACTCGAACGTCTCGTAGCCCACGACACCGATGCGACGTCGCTGCGAGCGGGCAAGCGCGCGCGCACCCGCATTGGGCCGGTAATTCAAACGCTGGATCTCCGCCGCAACGCGCTCCCGCGTCTCCTCCCGCATGCCCCCGAGCCCCCGCAGGACCTTTGAGACAGTCTGGTGCGAGACGCCCGCCGCCTTCGCGACGTCGTAGATTGTCGCGGGACGATCGGGGCGAGCGCGGGACATGATCGCCAGATTACCGGTAACTCGCCAGACTACTGCGCGGGCAGCCGTGAGCCGGACTGTTCGCGATCGATCCCTCTCCCAGCGACGAACGAAAGTCCCTCCCCGCAGCGGGCATTCCGTCCGCTGACGATCTCCCAGCGGGCGTCCGTGCGGCTTCGGGGCACGCCGCCCATTGAGGGCGGAGTTGCTTTCGATGAAAATAGCGCCATGGTGCTGACCACCCGGATGCTGACACCGGAGACGTGGGAAGACTTCGCAGCGCTCGTCGAGTCGAACAACGGCGTGTGGGGTGGCTGCTGGTGCATGGGATTTCACCCCGGGGGCTCCACTGGAACTCGTCAGGGCAACCGTGATGCGAAGCGACAGCTCGTGGAGCAGGGCATCGCCCGCCAAGTGCTGGTCTACGACGGGGACAACTGTGTGGGTTGGTGCCAGTTCGGCACTCCGCCGGAGCTCCCCAACATCAAGAGCCGGCGCGCCTACGACGCGGAAGAGCAGGAACCGCCCGACTGGCGGATCGGCTGCATCTTCACGAACTCAAATGACCGCGGCAAGGGGATCGCGTCGGCCGCGGTGCGGGGCGCCTTGGATGAGATCACGCGCGCTGGCGGGGGCATCGTCGAGGCCTACCCGGAGCAGACCGAGGATCGATCGCCACAGCGCGGCGCGTATCTCCACACCGGCCCCGAAGAGCTGTACGCACGATATGGGTTCGTGCGGGACCGCCGCATCGCCAAGTGGCGATGGGTCATGCGCGCTCACCTCTGACCCCTCACAGCGAACTCGGCCGCCACAGCGCGCGCCACCGAAGCCGCCCTACACAGCCAGCCCGCCGCAACGCGCTCCGAGCGGGGTGCCAGTGCCAAACTGACCGCATGGACCTCTCCACCCTCCGACTCGCCGAAGAGCAACTGCTGACGTCAGAGACTCGGCGGGACTCCGACCGGCTGCGCGAGATCCTGCATCCCGAGTTCGTCGAGATCGGGCGATGGGGCAGGCGATGGTCGCGGGACGAAATCGTGGCGGCGCTGGCCGATGAGGGTGCGCGTGCTCCCGTCACCACGTCCGACTGGGAGATCGGCGACATCGCGCCCGGCGTCGCGCTCGTCGGCTACACCGTCCACGGGGCCGAAAGTGACAGTCGTCACTCATCCGTGTGGGTCATGGCCGACGACAAGCCGCGACTGCGCTTCCACCAAGGCACCATCATCACGGCGCAATAGCCGGTCGGCCAGAGGGCGGATGCCGGTGCTCTTGCAGCCGGGGCCGGCCGGCGCCCAGCCCGTACGTTGGATCGATGCGATGCCCGGGTAGCCTGCGCGGTGAAACTCCCGCGTACGCGCGCGGAGGTCGCAGGATCCCGTGGACCTGTCAGTGGTCGCGAGCGGTCCTGCACTCCCAAGGGGATCCCGGATACAGAAAAAGGGCCTTACCGGCCCTTTTCCCATTCACTGTCTCAACACAGTGTGCGCCCGAAGAGACTCGAACTCCCAACCTTCTGATCCGTAGTCAGATGCTCTATCCATTGAGCTACGGGCGCATGTTGTCCGCAGCAGCGCACAACGTCGTCCAGAATACCCCACGCTCCCCCGCGGCGCGAATCGGCGGCGGGATGCCGGATTCCCGGGCGTGTTCGCCGGGTGCGAGCCCGATCCCTCAGGTTTCGCGTGCATCGAGGGCTCGCAGTTGACGCTGCAGCGCGACGAGACGATACGACGTGTCGAGGAGCTCGGCGAGGAGCTCCCAGTCACCGGCATCCGGTTCGATGCGCAGGGCGAGCCATCCGTACGCGCCCTCGTACGGCGGCACGAAGACATCGTCGCGTTCGAGGAGCACGGGGCGTTCCAGCTCGTCGGGCACGAACAGCACCGCTGGTTCAGCGCCGACGCCGACCAGCGCGAACTGACGCTTGCCGGCGCGGAACGTGCAGCGTCCGTGCGAGAGCGCCTCCACCGCTTCGGGGTAGGCCATGCACAGTCCGCGCACCCGCACGACGAGGGGGTGCTCGGGCCGGAACCACATGGGGTGGGCCGGGGCAGCGTCGCCGTTCACAGGCCGAGCGTAGCGTCGCGGCGATCCGCTGTCAGGAGTCGAGCTCGCTGACGTCGACACCCGAGATACGGGGCGACGGTGTGGCCGGAACGGCGTCGGGTGCGGCATCCGTGTCGCTCTCATCACGATGACGCTTGTGCGCGGCGAGCCGCGGGATGTCGACAAGGCGGATCGACTGCATGCGGGCGGCGCGCATCCGCTCGTAGTCCGGGTCGAGGTCGGGACGCATGCCCTCGACGCGAAGGCGACGCTGGAGGTTCGCCTCGACATCGCCCCACGCGGCGTCGCGCGCCTGTTCGATGAGAGAGCGTACGACGTGCGGGTCGTCCGCCATGCGCCGCAAGGCCTGCGCCACTCCTGCGTACTGCCGCCCGCGACGGCGCAGGTTGCGGGTGTCGCGATCCCGGTAGTCGTGCGTGCCGTCGGGATCGGTGAACTTGCCCCATGCCTTCTTGCGCTGGCGCTTCACCATGGCCGCCGCCTCATCCTGCTCGTCGGCGAGCGCGATGAGCGTCTCGCGAGCGAAGGGGGTGAAGGCGACGATGTCGAACTGCTCGTCATGCGCGATCGTCTCGACGAGGATGCGGTTGCGGATCGCCAGCCGCGCGGCGGCGGACGCGATGGACACCCCTTCGGCGATCGCCTCTGCGGTCTTGCCCATCGCACCTCCCCTCAGAAGGCTAGCGTCCGCAGCGGGTTGTCGAGTCAGCGAGAATCGTAGGCACGACTCGTCGACGGCGACGAGCGCAGCGAGAGGCAGCCGATGAGCAAGACGCGACCCCTGGACGTGCGCGGACGCACCACCGTCATCACGGGTGCGGCCGCCGGGATGGGGGCCGAGGTCGCCCGCCAGCTCGCCGCACGCGGTGCCCGAATCGCGCTGCTCGACCGCGACGCCGCAGGACTCGCGGGGCTGACCGCAAGCCTCGGCGGCACGAGTCATACGACACACGTCGTCGACCTCACCGACGACGACGCGGTGGCGGCCGTGGTCGCCGAGGTCGAGGCATCCCATCCCCATGTGCAGTCCCTCGTGACCTGCGCCGGCTCGTCGATGCTGGGCGGCATCGATCAGCTGACGATGGCAGAGATGCGCTGGCTCATGGACGTCAACCTCTGGGGCACGGTCAACGTCACGCAGGCCCTGCTGCCGGCGCTGCGCCGGGAGCCCGCCGCTCACATCACGCACCTCGTGTCGATCTACGGCCTCGCCGCGCCGGCGGGACGCATCCCGTACGCCATGAGCAAGTTCGCCGTCCGCGGGTTCACGGAGGCCCTGCGGCACGAGCTGGAGCGGTCGACCGTCAGCGTCGGCGCGGTCTATCCGGCCGGAGTGAAGACGGGGATCATCCTGCGCGGACGTTTTGCGGCGGCGATCGATCCCGCGATCGCCGAGCGCGCTGCAGCGGCGCAGGCCGCGATGTACCACACGGAGCCCGCAGACGCCGCCGCGCGCATCGTCGCGGCGACCATTCACCGTCGTCCGCGCACGATGATCGGGCGCGAGGCCCGGCTGGTCGACGTGCTCGCACGAGTCACGCCGACCCACTACTGGGCGCCGATGCGGCGGCCGCTGCGCGACGCGATCGACACCACAACGCCCATCCGCTGACCGGGCCCTCCCGTATCAAGCGGTCCTCGGTTGCGCAAGCCCCCGGACCGGCCGAGTCCCCCGGCGTAGCGTCGATGTCATCCCTCATGAGAGGAGAGATCGATGGGATTCATGGACGACGCGAAGGAGACGGCTGCGGCCGTCGGCGAGAAGATCAAAGACGCGTGGGAAGACACCACCGATCGAGTCGGCGACAAAGTCGACGAGATGAAGGCTGACGCCGACGTGAAGAAGGCTGAAGCAGAGCGCGACTCGGTGAGAACGCGCAACGACATCAAGGAAGATCTGCGGGACAGCACCTGAAACCCCGCTCACGATGAAGGCGGAGCCGACCGGGGGGCCGGCTCCGCCTTCGTCGTGAGCGGCAGCCATCGCCGCCGTGCGGCGGTCGTCCTCTCGGCAGAGCCGCGGAGGGGACGATCCGATCGGCGGCTGTGATCAGCCGATGGCGCCGATCCGCCATGATGCGGTGGCGGATGCCGCGGGCTCGATGACGATGAGTCCCGCGTCGTAGTCGTACGACCCGGCGTTGAAGGCGTCCGGTGCGCAGGTCATCGGCTCGACGGCGAGACCGAGCCGGCTCTGCGCGGCGTCGGGCTTGTCGGCGGTGTGGATCTGCACCCACGGGCACGCGGCATCCCACGACATGTCGACGCCCGTGCCGGCATCGCTCGTGACCCGCACGGTGGCAGTGCCGTTCGCATCGCGCGCGAGGCCCGAGTACGCGTGATCGATCTCCACCGAGCCGATCGGCCGCGGCGAGCGGAAGTCGAAGCGCTCCGGGTCTTCGGCGTCGACCGGCACCAGCGCGGTCGGGATCAGGCGGTCCGGGGTGACGGACAGCACCTGGGTCGCGGGCAGCTCGAGGGTCCAGCCATCGACGCGGCCGTCGCCCGCGACGAGGTACGGGTGCGGGGCGGTGCCCCACGGCGCCGCATCGTCGCTCTCGTTGTGCGCGGTGACCGACTGCGTGAGTCCGTCGGGACCGAGCGAGAAGGTCGTCGTGATGACCAGGCGCCACGGGTAGAACGTCTGCGGCTGGATGACGGCGGACAGGGTCACGTGGTCGGGTCCTTTGTCGACCGCCTCGAAGTCGAGCCACGTCGCCAGCCCGTGCAGCGCGTGCGAGCGCGCGGGCTCGGTCAGCGGGAGCTGGAAGTCCCGCCCGCCGAACGAGTACCTGCCATCGACCACGCGGTTCGGCCACGGTGCGAGCGTCGCTCCGCGGTGCGCCGGGCGCACCTCGTCGGCCTCGAACGGCACCACGAGGTCGCGGCCGCGGTAGGTGAGCGAGCGCAGCGTCGCGCCGACGCTCGCAACGACGGCTTCGTAGTCGCCGGCGCGGAGCGCGTGCTGGATTCCGGAAGCGGGGGGACGTGCCATGGGGTTCTCCTTGGAGCTGGGATGCCGCACACCAGAGTAGCGGCGGGCGTCACGCGCCCCGAACCCGGGGATTCGCGGCGAAACCGGTGGTGAGGCCCTCGGTTTCGGCGGGGATCCCCGGTCTCGGCGAGACCGGGGGGCCGGGCGCGGGCGGTGCGGCGGCGGGGTGACGGTGCCGTTACAGGCCCTGCGCGAGACGGTAGTAGGCCTGGTTCCAGCGGAGCTCGCGCTGGAAGCCGCGCACCGTGGTGTCCTCGTCGATGACGACGAGCTCGGTGGCTGCGATCTCGGCGAAGTCGCGGAACACCTCGATGCCGACCGCGGTGGTCATGACGGTGTGGTGCGCAGCGCCGGCTGCGAGCCAGCAGGCGGCGCTGGTGGCGAAGTCCGGCGCGGGCTTCCAGACGGCACGTCCGACCGGGAGCTTCGGCAGGTCGGGCGCATCGACGTTCTCGACGACGTTCGCCACGAGACGGAAGCGGTCGCGCATGTCGCTCATCGCGACGACCAGCGCCGGTCCGGGGTCGGCCGTGAAGACCAGCCGCACCGGGTCGTCCTTGCCGCCGATGCCGAGCGGGTGCACCTCCAGCCGCGGCTTCGCGGTGGTCAGCGACGGCGAGACCTCGAGCATGTGGGCGCCGAGGATCTTCTCGTCGCCGGGGACGAGATCGTACGTGTAGTCCTCCATGAGGCTCGCGCCACCAGGAAGGCCCTCCCCCATCACGTTCGCGACGCGCACCAGGATGGCGGTCTTCCAGTCGCCCTCGGCGCCGAAACCGTAGCCCTCGGCCATGAGGCGCTGCACGGCGAGACCGGGCAGCTGCTTCAGCGCCCCGAGGTCTTCGAAGGAGGTCGTGAAAGCGCCGAAGCCGCCCTCCTCGAGGAAGCTCCGCAGGCCCAGCTCGATCGCGGCGCCGTCGCGCAGCGACTGGTGGCGGTCGCCGCCCGGCCGCAGCTCGGGGACGACGTCGTAGGACTCGAGGTACTCGGCGACCAGCGCGTCGACGTCGGCGTCGGTCGCGGCATCCACCGCCTCCACCAGCTCGTTCACGCCCCAGGTGTTCACCTGCACGCCGAACCGCAGTTCGGCCTCGGTCTTGTCACCCTCGGTGACCGCGACGTAGCGCATGTTGTCGCCGAAGCGGGCGAGCTTGAGGGACCGCGAGGCGGCCCAGCCGGCGGCTGCGCGCTGCCAGTCCTCCACCTGCTGGCGCACCGCGGGGTTCGAGACGTGACCGACGACGGTCTTGCGGGCGACACCGAGGCGGGTCTGGATGTAGCCGAACTCGCGGTCGCCGTGCGCGGCCTGGTTGAGGTTCATGAAGTCGAAGTCGATCTCGGCCCAGGGCAGCTCGACGTTCGCCTGCGTGTGCAGGTGCAGGAGCGGCTTCTGCAGCGCGTCGAGGCCTGCGATCCACATCTTCGCGGGGCTGAACGTGTGCATCCACGCCACGACGCCGATGACGTCGTCGCGCGCGTTGACGTCGAGGGCGAGGCGACGGATGGAGTCGGAGTCCTTGAGGACGGGCTTCCACACGACCTTGACCGGAAGGCCTGCGAGGCCCTCGGCGACGGCCTGCGACTGCGCGGCGACCTGGCGGAGCGTCTCCTCGCCGTAGAGGTTCTGACTGCCGGTGACGAACCAGATCTCGTAGGCGTCGAGCGAGGTGGACAGGGGCGTGCGGGTCATGAGACTTTCCTTTCGCGAGAACCGGTCGTTGAGCGAGGAACGAGCGAGACGAAACGCAGTGAGCCTTCGGAGCGTTTCGTGTCGCTTCGCTCGCTCAACGAGCGGGGAGTGACGTGACGGCGGCGGCCTCGACGGCCAGGCCCGCGCGGTAGCGGTCGAGATAGGCGGCGAAGCCCGCGACATCGGCGGGGTCGGGTTCGGCTGTCACGATGGCGGCGTTCGCGAAGACCCGGTCGTCGAGGTAGGCGGCCAGGGAGATTCCGGATGCCGCGGCCGAGGCATCCGTCCCCCTCACGGTCATGGCGTACGCGGCGAGCACCGCGATTCCCCACGCCCCGCCCTCCGAGGCGGAGTCGCCGACCGACACCGGAGCGCCGAGCGCGCCCGCGAGGAAGCGCTGCGCGACCCCGGCGGTGCGGAACATGCCGCCGTGGGCGAACATGCGGTCGAGCCGAACCCCTTCGTCGTCGAGCACCCGCATGCCGAGCGCGAGCGTCCCGAACACGCCGTAGAGCTGGGCGCGGATGGCGTTCGCGAGCGTGAAGCGGCTGTCGGGCGTGCGCACGAACAGCGGGCGGCCTTCGGTGAGGCCGGCGATGGGCTCGCCGGCGAGGTGGTTGTAGGCGAGGAGGCCGCCGGCATCCGCCTCTCCCTCGAGCGCCTCCCGGAACAGGGTCTCGTACACGGCATCGTCGGCCAGCGGCATACCCGACGCGGCGGCGAACCGGGAGAACATGCCCGCCCAGGCGGCGAGCTCGCTGGCGCCGTTGTTGCAGTGGACCATCGCCACCGCGTCGCCGGACGGGGTCGTGACGAGGTCGAGCTCGTGGTGGACGCGTTCGAGCGGCCGCTCGAGCACGACCATCGCGAAGATGCTCGTGCCCGCGCTGACATTGCCGGTGCGCGGCGCGACCGCATTGGTGGCGACCATGCCCGTGCCCGCATCGCCTTCGGGAGCGCAGAACGGGATGCCGGGGCGCAGCGCGCCTGTCGGATCGAGGAGGGCCGCGCCCTCGGCTGTCAGCTCGCCCGCCGGCGCGCCGGCGGCGAGCACGCGGGGCAGCAGGTCGGCGACGTGGGCGACGGGCAGCCGGCCGGCGGCCGGTCCCTGAGCCTGGCCCGCCACCGGTCCCTGAGCCTGACCCCCCACCGGTCCCTGAGCCTGACCCCCCACCGGTCCCTGAGCCTGGCCCGCCACCGGTCCCTGAGCCTGACCCCCCACCGGTCCCTGAGCCTGTCCCGCCACCGGTCCCTGAGCCTGACCCCCCACCGGTCCCTGAGCCTGTCCCGCCACCGGTCCCTGAGCCTGTCGAAGGGCGTCGTAGCGGGCGAGCATCCCGGCGTCGTAGTCGCCCGTCGCGGAGTCGATCGGGAACATCCCCGACGCGTCCCCCACGCCGAGCACCTTCTCCCCCGTCAGGCGCTGGTGGACGTAGCCGGCGAGGGTCGTGACGAAGCGGATGTCGGGAACGTGCGGCTCGGCATCCACCACCGCCTGATGCAGGTGGGCGATCGACCAGCGCAGCGGGATGTTCACGCCGAACGCGTCGGTGAGCTCCCCCGCCGCGGGGCCGGTGTTCGTGTTGCGCCAGGTGCGGAACGGCACGAGGAGCGTGCCGGCCTCGTCGAACGCGAGGTAGCCGTGCATCATGGCCGAGACGCCGATCGCCCCGAACGTGTCGGGCGCGACGCCGTGGCGCTGCTGCGCATCGGCGACGAGGCCGGCGTACGCGGCCTGGAGACCCGACCACACGTCGTCGAGCGAGTACGTCCAGAGGCCGGACTCGTACCGGTTCTCCCAGGCGTGCGACCCGACGGCGAGGACGTTCGCCGGGTCGTCGGCATCCACGAGGCACGCCTTGATGCGGGTCGAGCCCAGCTCGATGCCGAGCGCCGTGCGCCCGGCCTGGATCGCGTCGGCGCTCATCGCCCGCCCTCTTCCGCGCGCTCGTCGGTGCCGTCGCGACGCTCGTCGGACGACTGGCCGTAGACGTTCTGGTAGCGGTCGAAGAGGCGGTCGACGGCCTCCTGCGGGATCGGGATCAGCGGACCGGCCTCCCGCGCGTAGTGCACGGTGCGGGCCACGTCCTCGACCATCACCGCGGCCTTGACCGCATCCTTCGCCGACGTGCCGATCGTGAACGGACCGTGGTTCTGCATGAGCACGGCGCGGCTCCGGTGTCCGGTGAGGGTCTCGACGATGCCGCGTCCGATCGAGTCGTCGCCGATGATGGCGAACGGGCCGATCGGGATAGGCCCGCCGAACTCATCGGCCATGGCGGTGATGACGCAGGGGATCTCCTCGCCGCGCGCCGCCCAGGCCACGGCGAAGGTCGAGTGCGTGTGCACCATGCCGCCGACGTCGGGCATGTGGCGGTACACGTAGGCGTGCGCCGCGGTGTCGCTCGAGGGGCTGCGGTCGCTGCCCTGGCTGCCGGGCACGACTTTCCCGTCGAGATCGCACAGGATCATGTTCTCGGGGGCGAGGTCGTCGTACGAGACGCCCGACGGCTTGATGACGAAGAGATCGGCCCCGGGCACGCGTCCCGACACGTTGCCGCCGGTCCAGACCACCAGGCCGTAGCGCACGAGCTCGCCGTGGAGCTTCGCGACATCGGCCCGGACGGCGGCGATGGATGCCTCGACCTCGGGTGCGAACGCGGGTGCCGGCGTCGTCGGCTCGGGGCTGGTCACGGGGTCCTCCATCGGGTCTCGTGTGGAACTTTCGGGCCATACGCGGCCGTCGCGGCTATGTTACCGGTAACAACCACGATCCGTCCCGACGTTTTCACGCGGTCGAGGGATGAGGCGGGGCGGTGGACGCGCGGACGACGAGCCGGGGTGCGGCGACGGCGGTTGCGGGCTCGCCGAGGACGGCCGCGACGGCACGGCGGGCCTCCCCCGCCAGGTCGAGGCCCACGGTGGTCAGCGCGGGGCGGTAGTACGCGGCATCCGGATTGTCGTCGAAGCCGACGATGCTGACATCGCCGGGCACGCCGACACCTGCCTCGCGCAGTCCCGCGATGAGTCCGAGCGCCATCTGGTCGTTGGCAGCGGCGACGGCCGTGGGGCCACCGGGCGCGCGGACAGCCGCAGCGATCCGCCCAGCGAGTGCTGCGCCGGCGGCGGCCGTCCAGTCGCCGCTCCAGTGCGGCCCCGCTTCGAGGCCGGCGCCCTCGAGGGCGCGCCGCATCCCCGCTTCGCGCGAGCGCGCCTCCAGCCACTCCTCGGGGCCGGCGACCCGGCCGATGCGGCGGTGGCCGAGCTCGAGGAGATGCGTGATCGCGAGAGCCGCACCCGCCTCCTGCTGCTCGGCGCCCGGTCCGGTGTGCAACGCGGCGATGGCGACGCCGGGATGCGCCGCGGTCAGCGCCATCAGCGTGGCTGCATGCGGGGCGAGCACGATGAGCCCGTCAACACCCTGGCCGATCAGCCGATCGGCGGCATCGTGGACGGATGCCTCGGACGAGGCATCCGAGTACGCCGTGGCGATCCAGCGTCCGGCGTCGCGGGCGGCTGCCTCCAGCGCGGCGATCCCGACCGCCGGCCCGTACAGCGTCGCATCCGACGCGATCACTCCCAGGGTGCGGGTCGTGCGGGTGCCCAGCGTGCGGGCCGCGTTGTTCACCCGGTAGCCGAGCGCGGCGATCGCCTCCAGCACGCGGTCGCGCGTCTCGGGCCGGATGTTCGGATGCTCGTTGATGACGCGCGACACCGTCTGCGTCGACACACCGGCAGCCCGCGCCACATCGCGCACGCCCACGCGGGTGGGGTCGGCGGGCAGCGGCCGCGTGTCGTCCATGGCGCACACCCTATCCGTCGGTCCGCGCCGCGGCGGACTCGGGCGATCTGCCGCGACTCGGCTCATGCGCGGAGCCGAGTCGCTGTGAACGCACCGACTCGCGCAGCGACGAACCCGCCCGACTGCGCCGTGTCGGTGGCACGCTGGACGCATGGGTGCACGCTCTCCGAAGACGCGGCGGCCGACGCTGCGCGCACGGCTGCTGACCGCCCTCGCCGGCGACCCCGACGGCACGCCGCCCTGGGTGCGAGCCCTCGCCGAGGGCGACGACGCCGGATACTTCGCCGACGGCGGCGCAGTGTGGACGGTGCATGCCGGGACGGGGACCTTTGTCGCCGGCATCCGTGCCCTGCTCATCCAGGCGCTGCATCCGGGTGCGATGGCGGGCGTGCACGACTTCTCGCGCTACCGCGACGACCCGATCGGGCGCCTCACCGGCACCGTGCGCTGGATCATCTGCGTCACCTACGGCTCGACCGCGCAGGCGGCGCGCGAGACGCAGCGCGTCGGCAGGCTCCACCAGCGGGTGCGGGGCTCGTACGAGTCGGTCACCGGCCCGCGGGCGTACTCGGCCGGCGATGCGGACCTCGTCGAATGGGTGCACCTGGCCTTCACGGAGGCGTTCCTCGGCGCGCATCAGCGGTGGGGCGGACAGATCCCCGGCGGGGCCGACGCGTACGTGCGCGAGTGGGCGCAGGCCGGGCGTCTCATGCGCCTCGAGGACCCGCCGCTGACCGAGGCCGACCTGCGCGCGCGCATGGATGGGTTCCTCGCCCGCGGCGAGCTCCGCCGCGACGACCGCGTCGACGACGTGGTGCGGTTCCTCCGAAAGGCGCCTTTCACCGGCATGATGCGCCTCGCCTACCGCGTGCTGTTCGCGGCGGCCGTCGCCAGCCTGCCGCGGAGCTACCGGCGCCTGCTCGGGCTGCGCCGGTCTCCGCTTCCCGTCGTGACCCTCACGCGGATCGTGCTGGCGGTGTCGGCGAAGGCGCTCGAGGAGGGCCCGCGGGCGCAGGACTTCGCCCGCGAGCGGCTCCTCCGGCTCCGGGGCACGACCACGGCGACCACTGATACAGCCGCCGCTCACTGACATCGCCCCCGAGCGCCCCACCGGTCCGACGAAATGGCAGGCTGGAGTCATGCGCATCGCCCTCACCGGCTCATCCGGAAAGCTCGGCACCGTCGTCGCCCGCGAACTGCGCGCGGCCGGCCACGACGTCATCGGTCTCGACGTCGTCGGGGCGCGCGGCCCCGGCTTCGTCCAGGTCGACCTGACCGACTACGGGCAGGTCGTCGACGCTTTGACCGCCGTCAACGATCGCCACGACGGGTTCGACGCGGTCGTGCATCTCGGCGCGATCCCGGCCCCCGGCATCCGCTCCGACGTGGCGACGTTCCACAACAACATGAACGCGACGTTCAACGTGTTCTGGGCGGCGGTGCGCCTCGGGATCCGCAAGATCGTCTACGCGTCGAGCGAGACCGTGCTGGGCCTGCCGTTCGACGTTCCGCCGCCGTACATCCCGGTCGACGAGGAGTACCCGCCGCGGCCCGAGTCGGTGTACTCGCTCGTGAAGACGCTCGAAGAGCGCATGGCCGTCGAGCTCGTGCGGTGGAATCCCGACCTGTCGATCACCGGCCTGCGCTTCTCGAACGTGATGGTGCCCGAGGATTACGAAGCGTTCCCCTCGTACGACGCCGACGCGACGCTGCGCAAGTGGAACCTGTGGGGGTACATCGACGCCCGCGACGGCGCCCAGGTGGTGCAGCGTGCCCTCGAGGTTGCGCCTCTTGGCTTCGAGACGTACATCATCGCCGCCGCCGACACCGTGATGTCGCGACCCAACGCCGAACTCGTCGCCGAGGTCTTCCCCGGCGTCGAGACCCGCGAGTTCGGCGAGCACGACACCCTGCTCTCGATCGACAAGGCCCGGCGTGTGCTCGGGTACGACCCGCAGCACTCGTGGCGGGATCACCTCCCGGCGTCATGACCGAGGGGCCGCGCGAAGCCGCCGAGCGCTACCGCTTCGAGAAGTGGCAGCGCGAGCAGGGTCTCCTATCGGACGAAGAGGATGCCGCGGACGCAGCCGCCCCGCCGGCACGGGGCTTCTCGGCCGCCGAGCGTGCGGCCGTCGTCGAGAACGCGATCCAGCAGGCGATCCGCCGCGGCGAGTTCGACGACCTGCCGGGCGCGGGGAAGCCGATCCCCGGTCTCGGCGAGACGCATGATCCGGACTGGTGGATCCGGCGCAAGATCGAGAGCGAGAAGCTCACCGGGCTCGGCCCGCCTGCCCTCCGGCTCCGGGTCGAGAACGCCGAGCTCGAGGGCACGCTCGACGCGCTGTCCCGCGAGGCGGACGTGCGTGAGGCGCTCGAGGACTTCAACCGTCGCGTCATCGACGCCCGGCGACAGCTGCAGGGAGGCCCGCCCGTCGTGACACCGACCCGCGACGTCGACTCCGAAGTGGCGGCGTGGCAGGAGCGCCGCAGCTCCCGCATGGCTGCGCAGGCGCAGGCGGACGCGGATGCCGTGTCCCGGCGTCGGAGCCCGTGGTGGCGCCGTCGCGGACGCGGGTAGCTTCGGCGTCGGGCGCCGCTGCGCCGCATCGCGCGCCGCTGCGCCGCCGCACGGGACGCCGCGTCAGCGTCGTGGAATCGTCGAGCCGCGGATGATGAGGCGCACCGGGAGGTGGTGGGTGCCCTCGCCGATGTCGACCCCGTCGATCGCGTCGAACACCCGCTGAGCCGCCTGGCGACCGAGCTGTTGCAGATTGGCGTCGATGCTCGTCAGCTCGGGGCGCGAGTTCGTCGACAGCACCTCCCAGTTGTCGTAGCCGATGACGGCGAGATCCTCCGGCACGCGACGACCGAGATCGCGGGCGGTGTCGAGGGCGCCGCGGGCGAGCTGGTCGGATCCGCAGAAGATCGCGTCGACGTCGGGATGCCGCTCGAGCAGCATGGCGGCGGCATCCCGCCCCCAGTGCTCGGTCCATTCCGAGAACATGGGCGCGCCGACGAGCTCGAGTCCTGCCGCGTCGAGCGCCGCTCGCGCCCCCGCGATGCGATCCTGTGCGGCGGCGTACGCGGGGTCGCCGGTGATGTGGGCGATGCGGGTGCGACCGCAGGCGATGAGGTGCTCGACGGCGAGCCGGCCGCCGGCGTAGTTGTCGGGCGTGAGTGAGAGGTCGCGCGGATCGTCGGAGGGGGCGTACGCGTACACGACCGGCACGGGGATCTCCTGACCGAGCGAGGGCCGGGGGTCGGTCTGACGGCCGACGACGATGATGCCGTCGACTCGCCGGCTCAGCAGCGCCTTGAGGTGATGCTGCTCGCGGATCGCGTCACCGCGCGCATCGCAGAGGAACACGTTGACCTGCCCGGCACCGAAGGCGTCCTCGGCACCCATCAGGATCGGGATCATGAAGCGGCCCTCGAGGTCGCTCGTGAGCAGGCCGACGGTGCCGGTGCGCCCCGCGAGGAGCCCGCGCGCCATGGCGTTGGGCGTGAACGACAGCTCTTCTGCGGCATCCATCACCCGCCGCCGGGTCGCCGGCGCGACATCCTCGCGGCCGTTGAGCGCCTTCGACGCTGTCGCGATCGACACTCCCGCACGCCGTGCGACATCGCTCAGCGTCGCGCTGCGTCCCGCGGACTCGTTGGCCGCCATCACCCCTCCTCGTTGCGGAAACGTTATCGAAGCAACGTCTTGACCGCTCGCGAACTCTCACGATACCGTGCCGAAAGCGATTTCGATGTTTTCGGAATCCATCACGGCAGCGGCGCGGCGATCCCGCACGCGCACGCTCGAAGACGAGCCAAGGAGACTGCAATGACCAACACCCGACGTCGCGCCGCCGGCTGGCGCGCGGCGACCGCACTCCTCCTCTCAGGCGCCCTCGTGGGCATCGCCGGCTGCGCCGCCGGTGGTGCGGCGACGCCTGCGGAGGACATCCCGGCCGAGGGGACGGATGACGGGACGACCCTCACCCTCTGGACCCGCGCGCCCCTCGAGAAGCAGGCGAACCTGCTGGTCGACGCCTACAACGAGTCGCACGAGAACCAGGTCGAGCTGACGGTCGTGCCGAACGACGACTATGTCGCGAAGGTCGGCGCCGCTGCCGGCTCGGGCGGGCTGCCCGACCTCTTCGCCGCCGACATCGTCTACGTGCCGAACTGGGTCGAGCAGGGTCTGTTCCAGGACATCAGTGCCCAGGTCGACGGCCTCGACTACAAGGATCAGATCAATCAGGGCCACCTCTCGGCCGGAACGGACGCCGACGGCAAGGAGCATGTGCTGCCCTTCGTGCTCGACCTGTCGATGCTGTTCTGGAACAAGGAGCTGTTCGAAGAAGCCGGGCTCGACCCCGAGAAGGCTCCCGCGACCATGGCGGAGTACGCCGATGCGGCCAAGAAGATCCAGGCGCTCGGCAAAGACGGCGTCTACGGCACAGCCACCGGCCTGAACTGCGGCGGATGCCTCGTCTTCACGTGGTTCCCGAGCATCTGGGCGTCCGGCGAAGAGGTGCTGAGCGACGACGGCCACGAATCGCTGCTCGCGAACGACGCCGCCAAGGAGGTCTACGACACCTGGCGCGATCTGTGGGAGGCAGGCGCGGTGCTGCCCAGCTCCCAGGACGAAGCCGGTCCGACCTGGACCGCCGGCTTCACCGAAGGCAACGTCGGCCTGATGTTCTACCCCGCGACCCTTCTGTCATCGACACCGTTCGACGCGGGCGTCGCCGGCATCCCGGGCGTCGACGGCGGCGCGTCGACATTCGTCGGCGGCGACGGCATCGGCATCTCGAAGGACTCCAAGAAGGCCGCCCAGGCTTGGAACTTCCTCACGTGGCTGATGTCGGAGGATGCCCAGGTGGACGTCCTCGCGAAGGACAACGACGTCGTCTCACGCGCGGACTTCGCCGACAACGAGTACGCCGCGAAGGACCCGCGGCTCGTGACCATCAACGAGGTGGCCTCGCAGGGCGACACGCCCGTGGCGCTGAACTTCCAGCAGGCGTTCAACGCACCCGGCAGCCCCTGGCTGACGCTCGTGCGCAACGCGGTGCTCGAAGGCACCGACACGGTCGACAGCGACAACGACGCCATCACCGAGATCCTCGCGCAGTGAGCCGCGGCGGTGG
>NZ_JAMXMB010000037.1 GCF_024055635.1 Microbacterium yannicii | reverse complement strand
CCACCGCCCCCATCCCCGGAGAACGAACGCCATGTCCGCCGAGACGCTGACCCCGCCGACCAGTCCACCGATGATCCCCTCCCCGCCGCCGCCGCACCGCTCTTCCCGCGCCAGGCGCGAGGCGGTGCGCGGGTGGCTCTACGCATCGCCGACCACGCTGTTCGTGGTGTTCGTCTTCCTCCTGCCGCTGCTGCTCGTGCTGCAGATGTCGGCATCCGACTGGCCGCTGCTCTCGGGCAACCAGGGCTGGAACCTCCCCGAGAACTACGTCGACGCCGTCGACCACCGCCTCTTCTGGGACGCCATCTGGTTCACCGTGAAGTACACAGTGATCACGACGATCCTCCTCATCGGCCTGGGCCTCGGGCTCGCGCTGCTGGTGCAGGAGTCCACCCGGTGGAAGTCGCTGCTGCGCACGTCGTTCCTCGTGCCGAGCGCGCTCGGCCTGGCCTCGGCATCCCTCCTCTTCTACGTGCTCTATTCGCCCTATGCAGGTCCGTTCGCCGACCTCATGCAGTCGTGGGGCTTCACGTTCCTCGGCACTCCCGAGGGCGCGCTGTGGTCGACCGTGTTCCTGATCGTGTGGCGGTACGCCGGCTTCTACATGCTGCTCATGCTGGTGGGACTGCAGGCCATCCCCGACGACGTCTACGAGGCCGCGCGCATCGACGGCGCCTCGGCGTGGCAGACCTTCCGCGGCATCACCCTTCCGCTGCTGCGGCCCACGTTCGCGCTCACCATCGTGCTGTGCGTCACCGGCTCGCTGCTGGCTTTCGAGCAGTTCTACATCCTCACCAAGGGCGGACCCGACAACAGCACCATGACGATCGTGCAGCTGATCTACAACGTCGCCTTCCAGGGCCAGAACAACCTCGGCATCGCGGCGGCGCTGTCGGTGATCGTGCTGCTGGCGCTCATCGTCATCAACATGTTCCAGCTGCGCGCGTTCCGCCGCACGGACGAGGACTGAGGCCCGCCATGTCCACACAGACACTTCCGTCGTCGACCCGCCTCATCGAGGTGCAGCCCTCCCGCCGCGCGCGGCGGTCCCCCGCGGCACGCATCGTGTTCGGCATCCCCTACGCGGTGCTGACCACGGCGCTCGCGATCATGTTCTTGTATCCCCTCATCTGGACCGCCGTATCGTCCATGGCCCCCCGCGCAGGCACCAGCCAGCCCGAAGGCTGGGGGCTCGGCAACTACGCCGCGCTGGCCAACTACCAGGCGGGCATCTGGGTGTATCTCGGCAACTCCACGTTCGTGGCGCTGCTGACGGTGCTGCTGACCCTGGTGGTCTCCACCCTCGGCGGGTATGCGTTCGCGCGATTCACCTTCCCCGGCAAGAACCTGCTGTTCCTGACGGTGCTCGCGATCCTGATGGTGCCCTACACGACGCTGCTCATCCCCCTCTACGTGATCCTCAACGCCGTCGGCCTCAGCAACTCCCTGGTCGGCGTCGCGATCGTCCTCACGATGTTCCAGCTGCCGTTCTCGATGTTCATGATGCGGATCTCGTTCGAGTCGGTCCCGCGCGAGCTCGACGAGGCGGCCCTGGTGGACGGCGCGACCACCTTCGGGGCGCTGCGGCTCGTGCTGCTGCCCGCGGTTAAGCCCGGGCTCATCACCGTCGGCATGTTCGCCTTCCTCGCCGCCTGGAACGACTTCATGGCGCCGCTGATCCTGATCACCGACACGAACCGGATGACGCTGCCGCTGGCCGTCTCGAACCTCCGTGTGCAGGTGCAGGGCGTCATCGACTACGGGGCGACGGAGGCGGGGGTGGTCGTGCTGGCCCTCCCCTGCATCGTGCTGTTCCTCGTGCTGCAGCGCCACTACGTCCGAGGATTCATGTCGGGAGCTTTCAAGGGATGACCATGCAGACCACTACCGCGCCCCAGGCGCCCGTCGCTCCGGCGCGGGGCCGCCTCCGCCCCCTCGGTCAGCAGGAGGTCCGCATCACCGGCGGCTTCTGGGGCGAGCGGCAGGCCGTCAACGGCCGCAACACACTCGCGCACATCGAGAGCCGCCTGGAGTCCGAGGGCTGGCTGGGCAACTTCGACCGCGCCGCCGCCGGCACCCTGCCGGACGGGCGCCGCGGACGCGAGTTCTCGGACTCCGAGGTGTACAAGTACCTCGAGGCGCTCGCCTGGGAGATCGGCCGGACCGATGACGCCGACCTCGAAGCGCGGTTCCGCGCCGTCGTCGGCCGTGTTGCGGCAGCTCAGGAGTCCGACGGATATCTCAACACCCGGTTCGGCCGCGCGGGCCAGGGAGCGCGATGGTCCGAACTCGAGTGGGGTCACGAGCTGTACTGCCTCGGCCACCTCTTCCAGGCGGCTGTCGCGCGGGAACGCACGCGCCCAGGGGCGGACGACGGACTGCTCCGCATCGCGGTGCGCGCCGCCGACCTGGTGTGTGCGGAGTTCGGCGCCGACGCCCGCGACGGGATCTGCGGCCACGCCGAGGTCGAGGTCGGGCTCGTCGAGCTCGCCCGGGCGACCGGCGAGCCTCGCTACCTCGAGCAGGCGCGCGTGTTCGTCGAGCGCCACGGCGGGGGCACCCTGGGTGACATCGAATGGGGGCGCAAGTACTTCCAGGACGACGTGCCCGTGCGCGAGGCGACCGCTCTGCGCGGCCACGCGGTGCGCGCGAACTACCTGGCGGCGGGCGCTGCCGACGTCGCGGTCGACACCGGCGACGACGAACTGCTCGGCGCTCTCCGCGGGCAGTGGGACCGTACCGTCGCGCGGCGGACCTACATCACCGGCGGCCAGGGTTCGCACCACCAGGACGAGGCATTCGGCGAGGACTGGGAGCTGCCGGCGGACCGCGCCTATTCGGAGACCTGCGCCGGGGTCGGGTCGGTCATGTTCTCGTGGCGCCTGCTGCTGGCGGGCGGCGATCCTCGGCACGCGGACCTCATCGAACGCACCCTGTACAACGTCGTGGCCACGTCGCCCGCGCCCGACGGCCGCTCGTTCTTCTACGCGAACACGCTGCACCAGCGTGTGCCCGGCGTGCCGGCGGACGAGGAGGCCACCTCGCCCCGCGCCTCGTCGTCGTTGCGCGCCCCCTGGTTCGAGGTGTCGTGCTGCCCCCCGAACGTCGCGCGGACGCTCGCGAGTCTCGACGCCTATCTCGCGACATCGGACGACGACGGCGTGCAGCTGCACCAGTACGCGTCCGCGAGCGTCGACACGACGCTGCCGGACGGCCGGATCGTCGCGTTCGACGTCGAGACGGACTACCCGGCATCGGGTCGGATCCGCGTGATCTCGCGGGGGGATGCCGCGCCCGACGAGCCGTGGACCCTCACGCTGCGCGTGCCCTCGTGGGCGCACGGCGCCCGCCTGCGACTCACTCCCGCGGACGGCGGTCCGGCCGAGGAGCGCGAGGTCGCACCGGGACGCGTGGAGGTCCGCCGAGCGTTTCGCGCCGGCGACACCGTCGAACTCGACCTGCCGATGACGCCGCGCATCAGCAGCCCGGACTCACGCATCGACGCGGTCCGCGGATGTGTCGCGATCGAGCGCGGCCCGGAGGTCTACGCGCTCGAGTCCGTCGACCTCGGGCCATCGGGCCCTGCCGACGTCGCCGACATCGTCCTTGCTCCGAACGCGAGACCCTTCGAACGCGACGGGCGCGTCTGGATCGACGTGACATCGATCGGCGCAGACGATTCCGCGTCGGCATGGCCGTACTCCGGCGCAGCGGCAGCGCCCGGGGGCGCAGCATCCGTCTCCGTCCCCCTGGTTCCGTACCACGAGTGGGCGGAGCGGGGACCCTCCACCATGCGCGTGTGGATCCCCGTCGCGACCTGAGTCAGGGCTTCGCCTGACTAGGGGTTCGGGTTCGTCGCCTTGCCGTCGAGCCACAGCATGTTCGACGGATCGGAGTGAGCGGTGCCGGTGCCGACGTGCTTGTCGCTGATCTGCGGGCCCTTGGTGATGACGTGGACGAGCGCCATCGCGTGCCCGCGACCAAGACCGTAGTCCGCGGCGAGCCACTCGACGATCGGCGCGGACTTCGTGCTCTCGTCGAAGCCCTTCTCGTGCGCCAAGTCGATGAACTGACGCGGCGTGAGGCCGGTCTTCTCCTCGATGTTGTCGAGATATGCCTGGAATGTCATATTCGTGATCCAATCAGTCGCTGGTGGGAATGTCGAGAACCCCGGGCTCGTCCTGCCACTCCTGGATGATGCGGTCCGAGGCGTGGATGCAGAGCACGCGCAGTCGTCCGCTTCCGGAGTTCTTGAAGCCGTGCCACGCGCCGGCGGGGGCCGTTGCGGTATCGCCGGCCACGGCATCCAGGGTCTCGCCGTCGATCGTGATGCGGGCCTCGCCGTCGAGCAGCACCCACGTCTCGGCGTAGGGATGGCGATGGATGTCGGGACCCTGCCCGGGCTCGTTGTCGACGAAGAAGTACGAGACGGCAGCCCCGTGCTCGACGCCGATGAATCGGCGCAGGCGTCCGGTGCCGACGACGAGCTCGGCAGCGGGGACGATGGCGGGAATGGTGGTGGTCATGAGGTGCTCCGTCCGCGTGCTGGTGGTGTGACTTCAGCCTCCTCGTCGTCGACCGGCCGCCCTATAGTTTCGATGTGGATCGAAAGTTCGTCGACTTCCAGCTCGCGCCGGACGACCTGACCACGATCAGGTTCGGCGTCTCGCCCGGCCACGAGCTGTGTCACGCGGTGCGCGCCCTGCTGCGACCCGACGAGTACCCCCTGCAGTGGGGATGGATGCGCACCACCCGCAGCGCCATCCCGCGTGAGGACTTCGAGGTGCTGGCGCTGCTGATCCGCGACGAGGGTTACTTCCCCGACTTCTTCACGACCACTCCGACGTGGGAGCTCACGCCCGAGGCGGAGGCGGAGCGGCTGCGCGACATCGACGACGACCGCTTCCGCGTCGACATGGCGAAGGTGCTGGCGCGCACCGGGGGCGCCCGTCGGGCCGCCGTCCAGCGCATGCTCGATCAGCCGGATCGCGCTCGAGCCATGATCGCGGAGGCGTGGCTGTCGGTCTGGAACGCCGGCGTCGCCCCGGTATGGACGCAGCTGGAGCGGCTGCTCCGCGCCGACATCGCGGTGCGGTCGCGACGGATCGCCGAGAGCGGCATCGGCGCCATGATCCAGACGCTGCACGATCGCGTCGCCTGGACCGACGGCGCGGTTCGCGTCACCATGCGGATCTGGAGCGAGGTCGTCGACTGCCGCGGCAGCGGACTGGTCCTGGTGCCGTCGGTGATGGGCACGACGGGATGCTTCGTGCTCACCGAGCCGCCGGCGCAGCCGACCCTGTTCTATCCGGCGCAGGGAGTGTCGGCGACCTGGGCGCGAGACGCCGCCGATGCGACCTCCGCCCTGGGCGCGTTGCTGGGACCGGCGCGCGCCCGCATCCTGCTCGACGCGCATGAGCCGAGGACCACGTCCCAGGTCGCGGGCGACACCGGCCTCGCGATCTCGACCGCGTCGCACCACCTCACCGTGCTGCGCGATGCCGGCCTCCTTGCGAGCACACGCGAGGGAGCGCGCGTGCTGCACCGCCGCACCCCGCTCGGCGAGGCGATGGTCGGCGCGGTGCTCTGACCCTGACTGGTCGCTGAGCTTCTCGAAGCGCCCTTCGACAAGCTCAGGGACCGGTGTTCGGGGACGACCCGACCCCGTAGCCAGGCGCCGTCCAGGTGGCGCCGGTAGACTGGTCGGGCCATCCTCGATGTGCATCTACCTGCCTGCGGCGCTCTTGGCTGCGGACAAGGCGGCACGCAATGCCGCCTTCTGCGGCAGGAAAGCCCCGAACCACGATGCACACGACCCTCACCGGCACGCGACAGCGCCCTGCGCAGACCGTCCGACGCCCGAGCCTCATTCGCGAGGCCGGCTACGCGTACTTCCCCATCGCGCTGATCGCGCGTCTGCCGTTCGCCATGATGGTGGTCGGCATCCTGACCCTCGTCGTATCGGCACGAGGATCGCTCGCCCTCGGCGGAGTGACGAGCGCGATGACCGGCCTGGGCACCGCGCTCGTCGGCCCCCTCCTGGGTGCCGCGGCCGACCGCTTCGGCCAGCGGCGCGTGCTGCTGATCGCCGGTGCGACGAACAGCGTCATGCTCGCGACCTTCGCCTGGCTGGCCTTCGCCCCTGTTCCGGATGCCGCCCTGCTCGCTGTCGCGTTCTTCATCGGCGCCTCGATGCCCCAGGTCGCGCCGCTCTCGCGGAGCCGCCTCGTCGGCATCATCGGACGCGCGTACCCGAAGGAGCGACGCACACCCGTCGTGAACGGCGCCATGGCGTACGAGTCGGCGGCGGACGAGATCGTGTTCGTCTTCGGTCCGGTCATCGTCGGCCTCCTGGCGACGACGCTCAACCCGGCGGCACCGGTGATCGGCGCCGCCGTGCTGGGCCTGGTCTTCGTGACCGCGTTCGCCCTGCATCCGACCGCCGCGAAGGCCGCGCCCTCCGCGGGCGGCGTGCGCCCCGAACAGGCGCCGCTGCGGGAGCTCTTCCGCGCGCGCGTGTTCGCGCCGGTCGTCGGCGCGCTCGGCATGGGCCTGTTCTTCGGCGCGATGCTGACCTCGCTCACGGCCTTCATGGCCGAGCGCGGCGTGCCCGAGCAGGCCGGTCTGGTCTACGGCGCGATGGGAATCGGATCCGCCGCGCTCGCGCTCGGCGTCGCGCTCTTCCCGTCGCGCTTCACCCTGCGCGCGCGGTGGCTGACGTTCGCGTCGATCCTCGTCGCCGGGGCCGTGTCGCTCCCGTTCGTCGGCACCGTCGGTGCGATGGCGGTCTGCCTGCTCGCGATCGGCGTGGGCATCGGCCCCACGCTCGTCACCCAGTACAGCCTTGCGGCAGCCTTCAGCCCGCGCGGACGCTCGGCGACGGTCATGACGATGCTCGGCTCGGCCGTCGTCGTCGGTCAGTCCGCCGCATCCGCCGTCACAGGCCTCGTGGCTGACAGCTCAGGAGCGACGACAGCCCTGGTCGCGCCGCTGGTCGCCGCCACCGTCGTCCTCGGTGCCGGCATCTGGAACGCGGTCGCTTCGCGCCACTGAGCCTGGGTGCCTCCAGATCGCGCGTTGTGAACGCGCTCATCACCGGCGCCGGCAGCGGCAGCACATCAGCGGCGCCCTCGCCGACGAATGTGATCCCTCACTTTCGGCCCGCAGGAGCGGAATCACGGGCTTGCGGACCCAACCGGCAAAACCGCGTTACGCAAATGTTACCGCTCACATCTTGCGCAACCCTGGAATGTGAAGGCTAACATTCAGGCGGACGGGCGGCCGAGCGCGGCCCGGGGCACAGTGACACACCGGCATCGACGCCGGACCCGAACGAGGAGGTTTTGGGAATGAAGAAGAGGATTCTCGCCGGTGCAGCGCTTCTGGGAGCGTTGGCGCTGGCGGCCACAGGTTGCGCGAGTTCGAACACCGGGGCCGGCGCAGCCGGCGACGGCGGTGGCGACGAGCTCGTGACCGTCGGCTTCGCGCAGACCGGTTCCGAGTCGGGGTGGCGCAGCGCCAACACCGAGTCCATGAAGGACGCGTTCTCCGAGGACAACGGTTTCGAGCTCGTCTTCAACGCGGCCGACAACGACCCGGCGGCACAGATCGGGGCCGTTCGCGACTTCATCAGCCGGGGCGTCGACGCGATCGTCATCGCCCCGATCGTGGAGGACGGATGGGACGACGTGCTGCAGGAGGCATCGGATGCCGGCATCCCGGTCATCCTCGAGGACCGCACGGTCACCTCGTCCGATGATCTCTACGCCAGCTGGGTCGGCCTCGACTTCAAGAAGGAGGGCGTGACCGCCGGCGAGTGGGCGGCAGAGAACTTCGGCGACACTCCGACGAAGATGGTCGTGCTCGAGGGCACCACGGGTTCGGCGCCCGCGAACGACCGTGCCGAGGGCTTCAACGAGGCGATCGACGGCACGGCGATCGAGACGATCGACTCGCAGACGGGCGACTTCACGCGCGACGGCGGCAAGACGGTCATGGAGGGCTTCCTCCAGAAGTACGGCCTGGACGGCATCGACCTGCTCTACGCGCACAATGACGACATGGCGCTCGGCGCGATCGAGGCGATCGAGGCGGCCGGCGGCGTTCCCGGTGAGGACATCAAGATCATCTCGATCGACGCCGTGCATGACGGCATGCAGGCGCTGGTCGACGGCAAGATCAACTTCATCGTGGAATGCAACCCGCTGCTCGGCGAGCTCGCCGCCGGTCTCGTGACCGACGTGCTCGCCGACAAGGACGTCGAGAAGGCGAACTACGTCGAGGACCAGTCCTTCACGCAGGAGCAGGCCGCCGAGGTCATCGACTCCCGCGCGTACTGATTCCCGCCCCGCGTCCGTCGGGGATCGGCTGAGGCCGATTCCCGACGGACGTCGGACTCGACACGACGCCCGAAGCCCGTATCCCGAGGCTCGAAGCCCGGACCCGACAGAAGACACGGACGCGCATGACCGTCAACGAAGACATCCCCGCCGTCGCGATGCGCGGCATCACCATCAGCTTCCCCGGCGTCCTCGCCCTCGACGACGTCGACTTCACGCTCCGCCGCGGCGAGGTGCACGCCCTCATGGGCGAGAACGGCGCAGGCAAGTCGACCCTCATCAAGGCGCTGACCGGCGTGTACCAGATCGACAGCGGCACGATCGCGGTCGACGGCGAGGAGCGCGTGTTCGCCGCCACGGCGGATGCGCAGGCGGCAGGGATCTCCACCGTCTACCAGGAGGTCAACCTCTCCGCCAACCTCTCGGTCGGCGAGAACGTGATGCTCGGACACGAGCCGCGTGGCCGTGCGGGCATCGACTGGAGGGCGGTGCACCGGCTCGCCGCCGAGCACCTCGCGGGGCTCGGCCTCACCATCGACACCCGCTCGATCCTCTCGAGCCATTCCATCGCGATCCAGCAGCTCGTCGCGATCAGCCGCGCCATGGTGCTCGACGCCAAGGTGCTCATCCTCGACGAGCCCACCTCCAGCCTCGACCGCGGTGAGGTCGAACGCCTGTTCGCCGTGATCCGGGAACTCCGCGATCACGGCGTCGCGATCCTGTTCGTCAGCCACTTCCTCGACCAGGTGTACGAGATCTCCGACCGCATCACGGTGCTGCGTAACGGCCGGCTCGTCGGCGAGCACGTCGCGGCCGATCTGCCCCGCGACAGCCTCGTGAGCCAGATGATCGGGCGCGAGCTCGACGAGCTCGCCGCGATCTCGCGCACCGCCGATCGCGCCATCGACCGGACGGCGACCCCCGTGCTGCGCGCGACCGGACTCGGACGGAGAGGGATGCTGGAGCCCGCCGACCTCGACATCTACGAGGGCGAGGTGGTCGGCCTCGCCGGGCTCCTCGGGTCCGGCCGCACCGAGCTCGTGCGCCTGCTGTACGGTGCGGACAAGGCCGACTCGGGCACCGTCGAGATCGGAGGTCGACCGGCGCGGCTGACGTCGCCCCGGCACGCGATCGACCACCGCATCGCGTTCTCCTCCGAAGACCGCCGCGCCGAGGGGATCATCGCCGACCTGACCGTCGCCGAGAACATCGTGCTCGGCATCCAGGCCAAGCGCGGATGGATGCGGCCGATGCGCCGCGCGGAGCGCGATCAGGTGGTCTCGGAGTACATCACGGCGCTCGGCGTGCGCCCGGCCGACCCCGACATGCTGGTGCGCAATCTGTCCGGCGGCAACCAGCAGAAGGTCCTGCTGGCCCGGTGGCTGGCGACCGCGCCGCAGCTGATCATCCTCGACGAGCCCACCCGCGGCATCGACGTCGGGGCGAAGGCCGACATCCAGCGGAAGGTCGCCGAGCTCTCGGCGCAGGGGCTGTCGGTCATCTTCATCTCATCGGAGCTCGAAGAAGTGCTTCGATTGGCACAGCGAGTCGTCGTCATGCGCGACCGACGCCGCATCGGCGAACTGGACTCCAGCACCGTCGACCTCGATCTGCTCATCGACTACATCGCCAACGAGGGCGAGGGGAGCGCAGCGTGAAGAAGCTCGTCACACATCGGCTGTTCTGGCCGGTCGCGGCCCTGCTCGCGCTGATCGTGGTCAACACGATCGCGCGGCCGCAATTCATCAGCATCACCGTGCGCGACGGCGAGCTGTACGGGGCGCTGATCGACATCCTCCGCAACAGCGCCCCGCTCATGCTCGTGGCCCTCGGCATGACTATCGTCATCGCAACCCGGGGCATCGACCTGTCAGTCGGCGCGATCATGGCCGTCTCGGGCGCGGTGGCGCTCACGATCATCGACACCTCCGGCGACCCGGGCAGCGGTGGCACCGTCGCCGTCGCGCTCCTGGTCGGCATCCTCGTGGCCCTGGTTCTCGGCGTCTGGAACGGCTTCCTCATCGCGGTGCTGGGCATCCAGCCGATCATCGCGACCCTCGTGCTGATGCTCGCGGGCCGCGGCGTCGCCCTGCTGATCACCGACGGTTTCATCACGACGGTCACCAGCGCGCCCTACAAGTTCATCGCGACCGGGTACGTCATCGGCCTGCCGTTCGCCCTGTTCATCTCCGTCGCGGCGATCGCGGTCATCGCGCTGCTGGAGCGGCGTACCGCGCTCGGCGTCCTGACGGAGTCCGTCGGCATCAACCCTGCGGCGAGCCGTCTGGCCGGCGTCCGAGCCCGAGGCATCGTCTTCGGTGCCTACGCCGCGAGCGGCGTGCTGGCCGGCATGGCGGGCGTGCTCTACAGCTCGAACATCATGGCGGCCGACGCGAACGCCGCGGGGCTGTACATCGAGCTCTACGCGATCCTCGCCGTCGTGCTCGGTGGCACGTCGCTCATGGGCGGCAAGTTCACCATCGCAGGAACCGTCGTCGGCGTCCTCACGATCCAGACGCTCGAGTCGACGATCCTGTTCCTCGGCGTGCCGTCTGCGCAGGCACCGGTGTTCTTCGCGGCGGTCGTGATCGTGGTGGTCCTGGTCCAGTCGCCGCGGCTGCATCGATGGGCGCGTCGACTGATCGCATCGCGCCGCTCCGGCGGCGGGAGCGCGAGCGGGAACACACCGCCAACCCCACCCACACCCTCAACGACGACGGAGCCGACGAAGGCGGAGGCGGTCCGATGACCACGACGACTCACACCGAGGCCGGGCGCCCGACGTTCGGCACCCGCTACGCCACCTTCATGAGCCGCCACTCCTCGCTCATGCCCATGTTCGCGGCCATCGTGATCCTGATCGTGCTGCTCGTCGGCGCGCAGTTCGCCTTCGGCAACTTCATCACGCCCCGCAACCTGTCGGCGCTGCTGCTGAACAACGCCTACCTGCTGATCCTCGCGGTCGGGCTGACGTTCGTGATCCTGACGGGCGGCATCGACCTGTCGGTCGGATCGGTGATGGCGTTCACCGGCATCCTGTGCGCCAAGCTGCTGGCCGAGGGCCTTCCGGCCGTCGTGGCGATTCCGCTGATGCTGCTCGGAGGCGCTGCGATCGGGCTCTTGATCGGAGTGCTCGTGCAGTACTTCGATGTGCAGCCGTTCATCGCCTCACTGGCGGGGCTGTTCCTCGCGCGCGGCCTGGCCTTCGTGGTCAGCCTCTCCTCGATCCGCGTGGAGGACCCCGCCGTGCTGTGGCTGCAGCGGACGCGGCTCACGGTGGGCGACTGGTACCTGACTCCCACCGGCATCCTCGCCCTCCTCGTCGTCGCGGTCGGCATCTTCGTGACGCAGTGGACGCGCTTCGGGCGCACGATCTACGCCATCGGCGGCAACGAGCAGTCGGCGCGGCTGATGGGTCTGCCGGTTGCCCGGACGAAGATCCTCGTCTACGTCATCAGCGGCGTCTGCGGCGGCCTCGCCGGCCTCGTCCTCACTGCCTACTCGGGCGCCGGGTATCCGCTCAACGGCGTCGGCACCGAACTGGACGCGATCGCCGCGGTGGTCATCGGCGGCACGCTCCTGACGGGCGGATCCGGCTACGTGATCGGCTCGATGATCGGCGTGCTCGTGTACGGCATCATCAAGACGATCATCGCGTTCATGGGCGCGGAGCAGTCCTGGACCCGCATCATCATCGGCGGGCTGCTGCTGCTCTTCATCGTCGTGCAGCGGTTCATCGTCACCCGGTCCGAGCGTCGCCGTTGACCCGAGTGCCATGAGCGGGCCTGCTCGCGTCTCACGACATAATGGCGTGATGGACGAGCGGCGTCCGCTCATGGAACTCACCGGGGCGACGGTAAGGTTCGGCGCGGAGACCGCGCTCGACGACGTGCGCTTCCGCGTGTTCCCCGGCGAGGTTCACTCGCTCATGGGAGAGAACGGCGCCGGCAAGTCGACGCTCATCAAAGCGCTCACCGGGGCGCTGCAGCTCGACAGCGGGCGCATCGAGCTCGACGGGCACCCCATCCGGTTCGGAACACCGGCCGACGCGCTGCGCGCCGGGATCAGCACGGTCTACCAGGAGATCGATCTGCTGCCGAATCTCACGGTGGCCGAAAACATCTGCCTCGGCCGGGAACCTCGTCGCTTCGGCACCATCCACTGGTCCGCGATGCGGGAGCGCGCCGCGGAGGTGCTGTCGGGGCTCGGCCTGACGATAGACCCGGCATCGATGCTCGGAAGTCACTCGCTCGCGATCCAGCAGCTCGTCGCCATCGCACGGGCGATCTCGATCGACGTCCGGATGCTCGTGCTGGACGAGCCCACCTCCAGCCTCGACATCGATGAGGTGGCTGAGCTCTTCCGGGTGATGCGCGACCTCAAGGAGCGCGGCGTCGCGGTCATCTTCATCTCGCACTTCCTGGACCAGGTCTACGAGATCGCAGATCGCATCACCGTGCTCCGCGGCGGCCGGCTCGTCGGCGAGTACCTGCCGAGCGAGCTGCTGCGCATCGACCTCGTCGAGAAGATGCTCGGACGCAGCGCCTCGGATCTGGGCACACGCGATCGCGTCGAGGCAGCGCCGGAGGCGGCATCCGCTCTTCTCCACGCTGAGGGCGTGACGGTCGCTCCCGGCATCGCCGACGCAGACGTCGTGCTGCACGAGGGCGAGGTGCTCGGACTCGCCGGGCTCCTCGGCTCGGGACGGACTGAGCTGGCGCGCGCGATCACCGGCGCCGACCGGCTCGACGCCGGGATCATCACGATCAGCGGCAGATCGGTGGAACCGAGAAGCCCGCGCGAGGCGATCACGTTCGGCGTCGTCTACTCGTCGGAGAACCGCCGCACCGAGGGCATCATCAGCGAGCTCAGCGTGCAGGACAACATCACGCTCGCGCTGCAGGCCGAGCGGGGGATCTTCCGACGCATGCGGGATCAGCGCCGCCGCGAACTGGCGATGAGCTGGATCGAGGCGCTCGACATCCGGCCCCCCGATCCCGACCGCCCGGCGGGCACGCTGTCCGGCGGCAACCAGCAGAAGGTGCTGCTGGCACGGCTGCTCGCGCTGTCACCGCGTGTGCTCGTCCTCGACGAGCCGACGCGGGGCATCGACGTCGGCGCCAAGGTCGAGATCCAGAACCTCGTGGGCGAGCTCGCCGACAACGGACTGTCGGTGGTGTTCATCTCGGCCGAGCTCGAGGAGGTGCTGCGCGTCGCCGGCCGTGTCGCCATCCTTCGCGGCGGTCGCGTGGTCGACACGCTGCCCTCCGACGCGCTCACCGTCGATTCCCTCATGGCCCTCGTCGCACAGGCCGACGACGCCGACGAGGAGGGAGCGCGGTGACCGACGAGAAGCAGGCGCGCTCCGCGAACATCTTCGATGTCGCCCGGCTCGCGGGCGTCTCGCACCAGACGGTCTCGCGGGTGCTCAACGACCTGCCCAACGTCCGCCCCGCCACCCGCGCACGGGTGGAGCAGGCGATCGCGCAGCTGCGCTACAGTCCCTCCCCCGCTGCCCGCGCACTCGTCACGCGCCGCACCCGCACGATCGGGCTCGTCGCGCCCGGGGTCTCGGACTACGGCCCGACGTCGGTGGCCACGGCCTTCAACTTCGCTGCCCGCGCCGAGCGCTACAGCGTCGAGACGGTGAGCGCTCTCGATCCCGACCCCGCCGCCGTGCGAGAGGTGATCGAGTCGCTGCTGCGCCAGCGGGTCGACGCGATCGTGCTGATCGTCGTCGACATCGGCGTGCTCGAGGTCGTCCGGGGCCTCGATCTCAGCATCCCGGTGGTGGCCGCCGCCGCGACCGCGCGCCGGAGTCCCCTCATCGTGTCGATCGATCAGTACCGGGGCGCCCGATCGGCGGTCCGCCACCTCGCCGAACTCGGCCATACCCGCATCCTCCACCTCGCCGGCCCCCAGCGCGCTCCGGACGCCGTCGAGCGCATCCGCGGCTGGCGCGACGAACTCGGGGCGCGCCGCCTCGAGGTCGTCGAGCCGAGGCACGGCGATTGGTCGGCGGCCAGCGGCTACCGGCTGGGCGCCGACCTCGAGATCGATCCCGGGACGGCGGTGTTCGCATCCAACGACCACATGTCGATCGGTCTGCTGTCGGCGCTGCGCGAGCGCGGGCTCCGCGTGCCCGAGGACGTCAGCGTGGTCGGCTTCGACGACGTGCCCGAGGCGGGCTACCTCTACCCGGCGCTCACCACGGTGCGCCAGGACTTCGCGAGCCTCGGCGAACTCATGATGCAGAAGGTGCTGATCGCGGTGGAGGAGCCCGACAGCGTCACCGAGGACACCCCGCTGCCCACGCATCTCATCGTGCGCAACTCCACCCGGCCGCAGCGTCACGGCACCGCTCAGGCCTGACGCCCTCTCGCGCATCCGCCCGGACGACGGGGTGCTACGGCGTCGCGGCGGCGAGCAGCCGCCGCATCTCGGCCATCGCCTCCTCGGACTGCGCCAGCAGCACGCGCAGCCGCTCGGCCGTTTCGCCCGGATCGGGTACGGCGGCAGCCGCAGTGGTCGCCTCGTCTGACAGAGCGTCGACATCGCTGCCGTCCGCCGTGCCCGCGCCGGCCGAGACCCCCGTCTCTACGGCACCCGCCACCGCACCGGCCGCCACCCCCTTGGCCGCGTGGCGTGCGATCGACGGCTGCGACGCGCTCGCGTCGGTGCTCGAGGCAGGCTGCGCGGCGGGCCCGGCGCCTGAGGCCTCCTCGGCCGAGGTGTCGCCCGGATCGGCGGACGCGGCATCCGTCTCCGCCGCCGCGGCTGCGCCCTTGCCGGGCCCGAGGAACAGGTTCGCCAGGTATCCGGTGAAGGTGCCGAAGATGCCGACGCCGACGACGATGATGAGAGTGCCGATCAGCCGGCCGACGTTGGTCACCGGGTACTGGTCGCCGTAGCCGACCGTCGAGATCGTGACGATCGTGTACCAGAGCGCGTCCGAGGCCGTCGTGATGTTGGCGCCGTCCGCGTCCTCCTCGACGTACAGGATCGTGATGCTGCCGAACTGCAGGACGAGCACGCCCATCAGCAGCAGGGTCATCAGCGCGCTGTTGGCGCGGTCGTGGATGAGCGTCGCCCAGACCGTGCGCGGACCGAGTTCGCGCAGGAGCCGGAACACGCGCAGCAGCCGGAACACGCGCAGGACCTTGAACTGCGGGAACGGGAGGCTTGCCAGCAGATCCGCCCAGCCGAATCCCCGGAAGAAGTAGCGCCCCGCCGACGGCGCCGTCGAGATCCGGTAGATGAAATCGCCGAGGAAGATGGCGCTGAACAGCGCGTTCATGACCGACAGGACGAGTTCCACCGCGCCGTCGCCGGCGATGGCGTAGACGAGCACCAGGTTGATGATCGACAGGATCGACAGCGCGCCGATGAAGATCTCGTACGCGGTGTTCTTCAGCTCGGAGCGCGCGGCGGCCCGCAGCCGCGCGCGCTCACGGGAACGTTCGCGGATCTCGGAGAGGGAACGGGCCATGTCGGCTCCTCGGATCGGACCATGCCGGACACCCTCCGGCTGATGCCCCATTGTCCACGTACCGCTCCCCGCGGCGCGACCGGGCCTTCGCCGTCATCCGAGACCGAGGCCGAGGCGCTCAGTCCAGTACCGTGGTGCGCTCCCCGGCTTCGACCCGCACGGCGAGGCGGTTGTTCGCCGGCGGCAGCGGGCACACGTAGTGGTCGCTGAACGCGCACGGCGGCAGGTAGGCGTCGTTGAAGTCGACGGTGACCGAGCCGTCCGCGGCCGGCGCCTCGATCTCGAGGAAGCGGAAGCGGTACGCGTCGACGTTGCTCGTGGCATCCGCGATCACGGCGCTGAGACCCGACTCCGGGTCTCCGGTCACCGTGAGCTCGACCGGCGCGCCGCCGACCTCGAGGGCGATCGTGCCGACGGCCGGCTCTTCGCGCTCGTATCCGTCGACGCTCCGGATGACGTTGATCTGCCCCTCAGGCGCCGGACGGAACACACCGGTGATCGCCCACGCGTCGTCGTGAGGGAAGGACAGGATGCCGCGCAGCCGCGTGCGTCCGGAGATCTCGGGGTCGAAGACGCGCAGCGCCGGCGCGCCCTCGCGGCTGATCGCCTTCAGCCGCAGGCGGCCGACGTCGAGGTGCTCTCCGGGCGCCAGGACGACCTCGTCGAGCGGTGCGTCCGACGCGTCCGACCGCAGCGCCGTGCCGACCACGCGGTCGTCCGCCGCGCGCCAGAGCCCCGGCGCGCCGTCGTAGGCGCGGGGCTCGTCATCCAGCCAGTGCGTGTACCGCAGGGCGGCGACACCGTGCTCGGACGCGACGGCGTTCCAGCGGGCGTCGGTGACGGTGTCGGGGGTGCTCGTGGGGAGGGTCATGCGGGTCCTTCGTCGGGGTGCGGGCGGCGGTTTCGCCCTCCCCATCCCAACACGCCGCGGGCGTACCCATTCCCACGGCCCGCGCGCCTCCGTCACGCGGCGTCACGCGCGGTCGCGGGAGTACCTTGCAGTTCTAGGTAACTTGTACTTCTATGTACGTAGGTGTTCTACGTATGGAGGACGATGTGAAGATCGGCAAAGACCTCGTGGCCGCGGCTGCGACGCCGATGGTGCTGGGCATCCTCGCCGACGGCGAGTCGTACGGCTACGCCATCCTGCAGCGCGTCGGCGAGCTGTCGGGCGGCGAGCTGGAGTGGAGCGACGGCATGCTGTATCCGCTCCTGCACCGGCTCGAGCGGCTCGGGCACGTCGAGTCGTCGTGGGGCGCCTCCCCCAGCGGTCGCCCGCGCAAGCACTACCGACTCAGCGCCACCGGCCGCGCCGCGTTCGCCGAGCAGCGGCGGCAATGGGCGGTCGTGAGCCGGGCGCTGCAACGCGTGTGGTCCGACCGCGACGGCGGCACCGACTTCGCGGGCGCCCCGGCGTTCGGAGGTGCGTGACATGGCAGACGACCTCGAACCCCGCATCGAGGAGCAGATCTCGGCGTGGCGCGCGTACGTCTCGCGCCCCGAGGCGATCGACGGCCGCGATGTCGACGAGCTCGAAGACCACCTGCGCGGTCAGATCGATCGTCTTGAAGCCTCCGGTCTCGACGGCGACGAGGCGTTCCTCGTCGCGGTGAAGCGCCTGGGCGGACTCGACGACCTGTCTCGGGAATTCGCCCGCGAGCACTCGGACCGGCTCTGGAAGCAGCTGATGTTCCCGGGCGCGCCGCGCGCCGCCCGCAGCGGCGCCGGTCTTGCCTTGGCCGTCGGGCTGGCGATCGGCGCGGCGCTGGCGATCCAGCTTCCGGCGGTGTTCGGCATCCGCTTCGGTGAAGACGGCGACTTCTACGCACGCTTCGGGTCCCTGCTCGTTTTGCCGTTCCTCGCGGCCTACTTCCTGGTGCGCCGCCGGGCATCCGCCGCGACCGTCGCCGTGGTGGGCGTGCCGTTCCTTCTCACCGCCGTCGTGATGGCGGTGTACCCGTTCGCACCGGACGGCTCGACACTCGTACTGGCGGCCACCCATGCGGCCGTGGCGCTGTGGATCGTGACGGGCATCGCCTACGTCGACGGGCGCGTCAGGTCGAGCCGCGCCCGGATGGACTTCATCCGGTTCACCGGCGAGTGGCTGGTGTACCTCGCCCTCATCGCCCTCGGCGGCGGCGTGCTGGTGGCGCTGACGATGGGGGTGTTCTCGGCGATCGGCCTCGACGCCGAGTGGTTCGTCGAGCAGTTCATGGTGCCGTGCGGCGTCGCCGGAGCCGTCGTCGTCGCGGCGTGGCTCGTCGAGGCGAAGCAGAGCGTCATCGAGAACATCGCCCCGGTGCTGACCAAGCTGTTCACGCCGCTGTTCACGCTGCTGCTGCTGGCCTTCATCGTCGCGGGGCTCGTGCAGGGGAACCTCGTCGACGGGGGCGAGACCGAGGTGTTCGGCCAGCGCGATCTGCTCATCCTCTTCGACATCGTGCTGGTGGTCGTCGTGGGCCTGCTGCTCTACGCGCTGTCGGCCCGCGAGCCGCTCGCCCCGCCCTCGTGGTTCGACCGGCTCCAGCTGCTGATGGTGGCGGCCGCGCTCGTCGTCGACATCATGGTGCTCGTCGCGATGATCGGGCGGATCGCGGAGTGGGGGGCGAGCCCCAACAAGCTCGCCTCGCTCGGACTCAACGTCATCCTGCTCGCGAACCTCGTCGGCGCGGCCTGGCTGCAGCTGCGGTTCACGTTGCGCCGCACGCCTTTCGAGCGCCTGGAGCGGTGGCAGACGGGCTTCCTGCCGGTCTACCTGGCGTGGGCGGCGATCGTCGTCGTGGCGTTCCCGCCGCTGTTCGCGTTCGCGTAGACCACCCCGGGGCCGGGCCGGGCCGCGATCGCCTCGAGGAGCACCTCGTCCCATCGCTCGAGGAACGCCGGCAGGCCGTAGAGGGCCAGGGCGTGCTCGCGCGCCCGGGCGCCCACCTCGGCGGCCCATTCCGGCTCCTCGAGGAAGGTCCGCGCGGCCCTGCGCAGATCGTCGACGTCGGTCGAGACGACGCCCGTGCCGGCGGCGACCGCCCGTACCGCCTCGGTCGTCGCGAGCGCGACCACCGGCATCCCGAGATGCATGGCCTCGATCAGCGACAGTCCGAGCGAGGTCCAGCGGAACGGATGCAGGTACACCCGGCGGCGGGCGAACTCGGCGTGCAGGCGCCGGGGCGCCACGCTCTCGATGCCGGTGATCGCCGCGTCGTCGTCGAACGCCTCCCGCAGCAGGCCGGCGTCGATGCCGAAGACGTCCAGCGGCGCTTCCCGCGTGAACGCGGGCAGCAGATCGGTGCCGACGGCGCGCCATCTCCGCACCGGTTCGTTGACGACGACGCCGATCCGGGCCAGTTCCCCGGAGTAGAGCGGGCCCGGACCGGGCACGCCGTGCTCCACGACGGCCGTGTGTGCGATCCCGTTGTCGCAGAACAGCCGGTTGAAATGGGTGACGTGGACGATCGGGATGTCCCGGCGATCGGCGAGCGGATGCCGCGTGGTGAACGCAGCGGGACCAGGGGTGTTGTGCTCGAGATAGACCGCTGGCAGATCCCGGCCCGGCACGCGCCCCGTCGGCGACTCGACGAGGTCGATCTCCTCCGGACGCTGCAACACGACGATGTCGATGTCTTCTCCGCGCAGGTCATCGAGCGCGACCGGCCGCGCCCGCTCCCATCCCCCGCCGCCGCCGACGCCGTCTTCGCCGGGCCGCACGCTGCGCACCGGCAGCAGGTACTCGTGCTCGCCGCGGACGAAGGCGTCGGTGTATCCGCCGTGAATCGGCCAGAAGAGGACCTGCACGTCGCGCCTGCCTAGTAGTCCTCGGGTGCGAGATCGCCCTGCCCCGCGTCGCCGAGCTCGGCGATCTCAGGGCTGAACCCCTGGGTATCGGGCTGGCTGGCCGCGGACGGCAGATCCTCCCGCGGCACCTCGTCGCCATCGGACGGCAGGTGCGCGGGATCGTCCCCCGTCGCCGTCTCGATGTCGGGATCCTCGCCCGCGTCGAGCGCGGTGGTGCGATCCCACTCCGCCTGTGCCGGGTCGCGCGTGGGATCCGGCTCTATCGACGTATCGCGGTCGCGGAGCGGCTGGATCCCGGCCTGCTCCGTCCCCAGCTGGCCGTCGGGTGCCGGCGGGATGTCGGCGGGAAGACTGTCGGACATGAGGTTCTCCTCTTCTCGAGCTCGGTTCAGACGTCGGACGCGGGATCACGCCTCGCGGGTCGCCCCGCCGTGGATCTCGCCGCGCCAGCCGCCCGTCTCGCGGCCCCGCTCCTCGATGAACTCCTTGAAGCGCTCGAGGTCCTTCTTCGCGGCGCGCTCGTCGATGCCGAGCGCGGCGCCCGTCTTCTCGGTGAACGACTCGGGCACCCAGGTCATCTCGAGGGAGACCCGCGTGCCGTCGCCCGCCGGCACGAAGCTGACACGGCCGGTGTGGAGCTTCTCACCGTGGCTCGCCCAAGAGATATGGTCGTCGGGCATCTGGTCGGTGATGGTGGCGTCGAACTCACGCTCCACTCCCCCGATGTTGACGACCCAGTGGGTGCGCTGGTCGTCGAGCTGATCGATGCGGTCGACCGCGGACATGAAGCGCGGGAACTCCGCGAACTGCGTCCACTGGTCGTACACGGCCCGGATGGGGGCGTCGACGTCGATCTCTGCTGTCACAATGCTGGTCGCCATGACGGCTCCTTTCACTGGAACAGCCACCGTACGAAACCGCGGGATGCCGAGACACGGGGTTGACTCCGCGGAAGGCCGCAGCTATTGCCCGGCTCAGCTCGCCCACTGCCTGGGGGCCGGGCCTTCGCCCGTCAGCGGACGCGGAACACCCGGATGCAGACCTGCCCCGGCTCGGGCCGTGCGTAGCCGACGAACTGAGCCTCAGTGAGCCAGCGGTGCGCCTCCGCGCCGGTCTGGAAGACGAACGTCGTGCGGTAGTAGAGGTCCTCCTCCCCCACGTCCTCACCGGCATACAGACGCCGCTCGACGTCTTCGGCGGCGTGCCAGTAGCCGCGGTTCACCACGTCGATCGCCGCGCCGTCGTCTGCTTCGATGAGATACCGCGCGTCGAGCTGCGTCGTCGCCCCCCGCGTCACCCACCAGTCGGCGCCGACCCCCAGCACGCGTCCGTTCAACCGCGGTCCCGAGATCGTGCCGCCCACGATGGGCGTCACGTTGAGATCCTCGGATGCCGTGCGCCCGACCCGGATCGGCTCCGACACCGCCACCTTCAGCTCGAAGACGAACTCGAGCCCGGGCTCCCAGCCCGTCACGCGACAGCTCCGGCGATGCGTGCCTCGACGGGGGTCAGGCCGCCCAGCGCGGCCTCGACGTCCCGACCCGCCGCCAGCGAGACGTGGTCGGCGTTGCGCGGCCCGATGAGCTGCACCCCCGTCGGCAGGCCGTCCTCGTCCAGCCCGGTCGGCACGGCCACCGAGGGCAGCCCGAGGAAGTTGACCGTCACCAGCAGCCGGTGGTCGCGCCACAGCTCGGTGGTGGCCGCTGGGCCTGAGAGGTCGTAGCCGATCTCGGGCATGCGCCGCGCCGAGACCGGACCCAGCACGATCGGGTACTCCGCCTGGAACCTCTCCCACGCGGCCGCGATCACCGCGCGCCGAGCCCAGGCGCCGCCGTACGCCTCGCCCGACGCGAGCACCTCTGTCTGCTCGGCGTTGTCGAGGAAGTACCGGGTCGAACCGTGGGACAGGGGCATGGGCAGCGCACCGGGCAGGAAGGCGCCGACCATCTCGGTGGTCGAGATGCGGCGCCACAGCGTCGCCGCCTCCTCGATCAGCGGCGGCTCGACGTCGTCGACGGTCCATCCGGCTGCGGCGAGCGCCGCGGCTGCGCGGTCCACGGCGGCGGCCACCTGCGGGTCCACGCCCCAGCCGAGCGGGTCGCGCACGACGGCGACCCGCCGGGGACCGTCGTACGCGGCCGGATGCGGCAGCGTGAGGGCGGCCGGGTCGCTGCCGTCGGCGCCGTGCATGACGGTGAACGCGGTATCGAGGTCGTCGACGGTCCGGGCGATCGGCCCGTTCACCGCGAAGAACTGCAGCGACAGCGACACGGGTTCGGTGATGTCGGCCATCGGCGCGGGGATGCGGCCGGCCGACGGGCGCAGCGCGCACACCCCGGCGGCGTATGCCGGCAGCCGCAGCGACCCGCCGTAGTCGTTCCCGAGGCCGAGCGGTGTCATGCCGGTCGCCACGGCGACCGCGTCGCCGCCGCTCGATCCGCCCGGCACCCGGAACGCGTCCCAGGGGTTGAGGGTGCGGCCGAACAGGTCGTTGTCGGTGTCCCAGCGCAGGCCCCAGTCGGGCATGTTGCCCCGGCCGATCGGGATCGCTCCCGCCTCGAGCAGGCGGCGCACCATCGTGGCGTCCTTGGCGGGCACCGCCTCCGCCATGAACGGCCACCCGCTGGTGCTCGCCGACCACGTGAGGTCGATGTTCTCCTTCACGGTGAAGGGCACACCGGCCAGGGGTCCGACGTCTTCGCCGGCATCGAGCGCCGCATCGACGGCATCGGCCAGGGCGCGCGCCCGCTCGTGGAACACGACGGTGAGCGCGTTGACAGCGGGGTTCACCGCGTCGATGCGTTCCAGGTGGGCGTCGATCACGGCGCGTGCGGTCGTCGAACGCGAGCGCACAGCATCCGCGATCTCGCGCATGCTGAGCTGCCACAGGTCTCGGTCGGTCATCTCTCTCCTCGGGGCGTAGGGATCTTGGTCGTCGCGGTCGCGACGGTCGGCAGGGCGGACGTGCGTGCGGTGAGCCGGCGCCGCGGCACCCAGCCGGCCCGCGGAATGGAGTCGAGCAGCGTCCGGGTGTACTCGGCGTGCGGGCGGTCGAGGACGTCGGCGATGGGGCCCTGCTCGACGACCGCGCCCGACCTCATGACGACGACGTGATCGCAGAGGCGGCGGACGGTGGTCAGGTCGTGCGAGATCATCAGCAGCGCGACACCGGTGGTCCGACGGATGCCGTCGAGCAGCGTCAGGATCTCGACCTGCGTCGTGACGTCCAGGGCCGAGACCGCCTCGTCGAGCACGAGGATCTCGGGCTCGGCGGCGAGCGCCCGCGCGATCGCCACGCGCTGCCGCTGGCCGCCCGACAGGGAGCGCGGTCGCTGCGCAGCGAGCGCGGGGGCGAGCATCACGGCGTCCATCAGCTCGTCGACGCGGGCGTCGAGCTCGTCCCGGCCGATGGGGCGCCGATGCACGGCCACCGCCTCCGACAGACACTGCCGCACCGTCTGGCGGGGATCGAGGGACTGGTAGGGGTCCTGGAACACCATCTGAGCGATCCGCGCTCGAGCCCGCCGATCGGCCGCACTCCGGGCCGGCCGGGTCCAGTCCGCACCCTTGACGGTGACCGACCCGGCATCCGCCGTCTCGAGTCCGCAGATGATGCGAGCGGTGGTCGACTTGCCAGAGCCCGACTCGCCGACGATGCCGAGCGAGCCGCCGGGCGCCAGTGTGAAGCCGACGTCGTCGACCGCCACCAACTCCTCGCGGCCGCCGCGCGGCGAGCGCACCTGGAACGTCTTGCGCAGCCCGCCAACGGACAGCACGGGCGCCTCGGCCTCGACGCGGTCCGCGATCAGATCGCCCGGCAGCGTGGCCGACAGCAGGCGCTGCGTGTACGGATCCGAGGCATCCTGCCGCATCGTCGCGGCACGCAGCGTCTCGACCGTGCGCCCGTGCTGCATGACCGCGACGCGGTCGCAGACGGCGCCGGCCAGCGCCAGGTCGTGCGTGATGAACAGCAGCGCGAGGTCGCGGTGGCGGCGGAGGTCGGCGATGACCGCCATCACCTCCTCCTGCGTGGTCACGTCGAGCGCCGTCGTGATCTCGTCGGCGAGCAGGATCGGCGGGTCCATCGCGAGCGTCGCCGCGATCATCACGCGCTGCAGCAGTCCACCCGACAGGTCGCTCGGGCGCTGGCGCATCCGGCGCGCCGGGTCCGGGATGCCGACCTCGGCGAGCAGGTCCTGCGCCCGCCGGTCGGCGGCATCCGGCTTCTCCCCCGCGACCGAGACGAGCGCCTCCGTCATGAAGTCGCCGATCGTGCGGAGCGGATTCAGGTGCGCCCGCGGCGTCTGGAAGACCATGCCCAGGCGCCGCGCACGGATATAGCGCAGACGCCGCGGCGGGAGCGTCGAGATGTCCTCGCCATCGATGCGGATCGTGCCGCCCACGGTGAAGCCCTCGGGAAGGAGTCCGGCGACGGCGCGCACCGACAGCGTCTTGCCCGACCCCGACTCGCCCACCAGGCCCAGTGCCTCGCCGGCACGCACCTGCAGCGTGCAGTCGTGCACGAGCATCCGCGGTTCCTGAGAGTGTCGCCCCAGGTCGGGCGCCGGCGCGGCGATCGACACCTGATCGAGTTCGAGCACGAGAGCGGTCATCGGTCGGCTCCTTCGGCCCATGTGGTCACACGGGCCCCGAGGATGTTGACGGCGAGCACGGTGACGACCACGAGCGCCGCGGGGAACATCGACTGCTCGGGCGCGCCCACGAGCAGCGACGGCTGCCCGGCGGCGATCATCACACCCCAATCGGATGCCGGGGGCTGGGCGCCGAGACCGAGGTATGAGATCGCGGCGAGATCGAGCATCGCGTAACCGAAGCCCACCGTGGACTGCGCCAGCACGGCGGGCAGGAGTGCGGGCACCAGGTGGCGGAAGCAGATCGCGAACGATCCGACACCCTGGATCCGCAGGGCGGCGATGTACGGCTTCGAGAGCTCCTGCCGCGCGGAGGCGCGCACCAGCCGCGAGACGATCGGGATGTAGGCGATCGACAGCGCGACGATGGGTGCGATGAGGCCCTTGCCGAACATGGACACGGCGAGCACCGCGAGCACGAGGCCGGGGATCGCGAAGATGACCTCGATCAGGCGCGAGCTCGCGCCGTCCACCCACCCGCCGAACCACGCCGACACGATGGCGATCAGCGTGCCGAGGAGCGACGAGGCGAGCACGACGAGGATCGGTCCGACCACGCTCGGGCGGGCGCCGACGAGAACGCGGGACAGGATGTCGCGGCCGAGGTCGTCGGTGCCCATCCAGTGGGCGGGCGAGGGCGGCGCCGCGACCGGTCCGACGTATAACTGGTTCGGGTCGTACGGGGCGAGCAGCGGGCCGAACAGCGCCATGGCCAGGATGCCGATCATCACGATGCCGGCCGCGATCAGCAGCGGATCGCGCACGGCCAGGCGACGGGCGAAGGTCGGGACGCGGCCGCCGGCGAGCTGGGCGACGCTCATGCGTTCCTCCTCGGCTTGACGGAATCCGGGTCGATCAGGGCGATCGCGATGTCGGCCGCCGCGTTGAAGACGACGAACAGGATCACGAACAGGAGCGAGATCACCTGCACGACCGGGAGGTCCTTGCGGGCGGCCGCCTCGGTCAGCAGCGAGCCGAGCCCGCCTAGTCCGAACGCCTGCTCGGCGATGGCGGAGGCGGCGAAGAGCCCCGCGACGGTGGCGCCGGAGATCGCGAGGATCTGCGGCGACGCGTTGAGGAACACGTGATGCCGGAAGATCCGACCGCGCGGGATGCCGCGCACGCGGGCGGTGTCGACGTGCTCGGAGTGCAGCTGCCCGACCACCGCGCCCCGCGTGATCCTGCTGAGGTAGGCGATGTACAGCACCGACAGCGAGATCGCCGGCAGGGTCAGATGGTAGAGGTTGTCGAGGAGCCCTTGACCGGCGCCGTACACCGGGAACCAGCCGAGCACGCGGCCGAAGATCCAGATGAGCAGGATCGCCACCACGAACGTCGGCAGGGCGACGCCGAACGCGGTGGCGACGAGCACGCCGCGGTCGGTTCCCCGTCCTCGTGTGGCCGCCAGGATGCCGGAGCCCATGCCGAACACCGCGATGAGCACCAGCGTGTACAGCACGAGCAGCAGGGTGATCCCGAAGCGCGGCGCGATGAGCTCGACGACCGGCGTCTTGTACACGAAGGACGTGCCGAGGTCGCCGCCGAGCACCCCCGTGATCCAGAAGAAGTACTGCACCCACACCGGCTGATCGAGGTGGTACTCCGCCTTGATGGCCGCGACCATCTCCGGCGTCGGCCGCAGACCCCCGGCGAGCGCGACGACCGGGTCGCCGGGGGTGAGCAGGACGGCGGAGAAGATGACGATGCTCGCCAGGAACAGGGTGAGCAGCAGCCCTCCGAGCTTTCCCAGCAGCTGCCGGGCAACGCTGGCGTTCATCGTCATCCCTCTCCGTTGCGCGGTGACGCGTCGATCACTTGCCGCCGAGGTGCTGTGCCCACGGGCTGGAGTACGCCGCGACCGAGGTCACGACACCGCTCAGCTCGTCGCTCAGGAAGGTCGTGTGGTACGAGCCCGCGAGTGTCACCTGCAGCAGGTCGGGCGCGAAGATCTCCTGCGCACCGACGTACGCCTCGGCCGCGCCCGTTGCATCCGGGGTGGTGCGCGCGGCCTCGAGCCCGGCGGTGACATCGGGGTTCGAGTAACCGGTCCAGTTGAAGATGCCGCCCATCTCGGCCGGGAGCAGGAACAGCTGCGGGTAGGCGAGCACGCCCGGCGTCTCGGTGTAGCCCGTCGTCGCGACGAAGTCGATGTTCTCGCGGGGGCCGGGGTCGGGCAGGAAGATCGCGGCGAAGTCCGCCGGCTGCCGCTCATCGATCTCGATCGTCAGGCCGATCTGCCCGGCGGCGCTCTGCACGATCGCCGCGGTCTGCGACAGCTCCTTGCTGCCCGCAGGGATCGCGAGGCGCAAGGGCACCGAGGTGTCCTCGCCCGATTCCTCGACGAGCTTCTTCGCCGCGTCGAGGTCCACCTCGGGCGCTGCGAGGGCGTCGTAGCCCGCCTGGTATACGTCGGCCGCCGACGAGCCCGACCACGAGAACGGGGCGACGAAGGTGCTCTGCGGCTGACCCAGCCCGTGCAGCACGGTAGAGATGTACTGCTGCCGGTCGATCGCGAGGCTCAACGCCTGGCGGATCAGGGGATTCGCCCCCGCTCCGGTGTCACGGGTGGGACCGAACGAGAACGACGCCGTGGAGGGGCCGATGACCAGTCGGCCCGTGTCGGACGACTCGAACGCGCTGCGGCTGCCCGGCGCCACGTTGAACGCTCCGTCGACCTCGCCCTCCAGGAGCGCGTTCGTGAGCGTGGTGCCGTCGGAGATGAACCGGTAGGTGAGCTTCTTCACCAGCGGCGCACCGTCCCAGTAGTCCTCGTTGGCGACCGTGACGATCTCGCTTCCGGGCGTCCAGCTCTCGAGCTCGTAGGGTCCCGCACACATCAGCTCGCCGCCGGAGGTGCCCAGCGCTGGCCCCTGGGCCTCGCCCACGGCCCTGCTCAGCACCGCGCCGGCGCCGCCGGCGATGGCGTCGCGGAACGTCGAGTCGGGGGCCACGAAGTGCACCGTCACCTGGTTCTCGCCGGTGACCTCGATCCCGCCCTCCGGCGCGACGAGCACGAAGGCGCCGTAGAAGGCCGACGTGACGTCGGAGTGGTGGCGTTCGAGGCTGTACACCACGTCCTGCGGCGTCACCGGCGTCCCGTCCCAGAACGTCACGCCCGGGCGGATGTCGATGACGAACGTCACCGGATCGACCCAGTCGGCGGTCTCCGCGATCCCGGCTTCGACCGTGAAGTCGGGCTGCACGCGCAGCAGGCTGGCGCACAGGTTCGGCTGGACGAAGTTGTAGTCGGCGCCCGGTACGAGCGAGCGCGGCTCACCCTCCACGAGGGCCCACGTCACCTCGTCGACCTCGGTCGTGCCCGCGGGCAGCGCGTCGACGAGCTCGATGGGTGCTGACGTCTCATCGCCGGTCGGCGACGTCTCGACGTCGCGGGGCGTGCATCCCGCGAGCAGCACCAGGGCTGCAGCGGCGGCGACGACCGTGGCGGCCTTGCCTCGGTTTCTCATCTCGGTTCCTTTCGGGTCGGTCGAGGGAGATCACAGATCGCGGCGCCGTCGCCGCGGTAGCCCTCAAGGTAGTACAACACTGTTGTACATCAACGTTGCATTTATGTTACGGGCGTGAATAAGGTGGGTGTCATGCCCCGGGAGGTAGACGCCGATCAGCGGCTCGCAGACATCGCCGCCGCGACGATCCGCGTCGCCCGATCCGGCGGCTCGCACGCGGTCACGATCCGCTCGGTCGCGAAGGAGCTCGGGGGCTCGACCACGCTGGTCACGAACTACCTGCCCTCGCGGGCGGCGCTCATCCTGAACGCGCTCGATCACGGGCGCGACCGCTGGCAGACCACGCTCGAGGCGTCGCTGGCTGCAGCCGCGCCGGAGGACCGTTTCGCAGCCGTCATCGAGTGGTCGCTCACGACGGGTCCCGACGAGCCGGTGCTGCGCGCGCTGATCCTCGAGATCGTCGCCAACGCCGACCGCGAGCCCGACCTCCGCGCGGCTCTTCACCGCGAGACGGCGGACTTCCAGCGCGGCCTGCTCAAGGAGGCACGGCGCGCCGGCTACGCGGACCCCGAGCACGTCGCCGGGCTCGCCTACCTGCTCGTGCGCGGGTCGTATGTCGCGAGCTCGGAGGACCCGGCGCGGTGGGACGAGCCGCAGTTGCGTCACGTGATCCACGCGACCCTCTCGGCGCAGCCCCGAATGAGCGACAGCACCGCGACGAGCGCGCGCGAGCCCGAGTCGCATCAGCGCACCACGTAGACCCGGACGCACACCTGGCCGTCCTCATCGCGCGCGAGTCCGATGAACTGGTGCTCGGCGAGCCAGCGGTGGGGCGCGGCATCCGTCTGGAAGACCGGCGCGGTGCGGAAGTAGTACTCCGTCTCAGGGACGTTCTCCCCCGCCTCGACGCGCGCGATCACCTCGGCCGAGGCCCGGTAGTAGCCGCGGTTGATGATGTCGATGACCGCGCCGTCGTCGGCGCGCAGCAGATACCGAGCCTCCAGCTGGGCGGTGCCCGACCGCTCGACCGCCCAGTCTCCGCCGCCCGGCAGCACCTCGCCGTTGAGCAGCGGTCCGGCGACGGTGCCGCCCGTGATCGGCGTGAAGCTCAACTCCTCGTCGGCACTCCGGCCGATGCGCAGGTACGGGGCGATGTCGACGCGGATCTCGAATGCGAACTCCAGCACGGGTTCGTTCATGGACGGGCCTCCTCGGCTCGGGTGTCGGGCAGAACTGTCAGGGTGACGCGCAGCGGCTCGTCGCCGCCGAGCACGACGCGCTGCCGGTTGGTCGTGGTGGCCACGGCGCCCCACGGCTCCTCGCCGGTGCCCGGCTGCGGCAGGAACTCGGGGAAGTCGCTCGAGTGCACGTGCAGGCGCAGCCGGTGCCCGGCGTGCACGCGGTAGCCCACCTGGCCGAGGTCGATGACGACGGTCGCGGAGTCCCCGGCGCCGGTGACGTTGACCTGGCCGCGCGCGACGCGCAGGGCCGTGCCGTCGGGCGCCACGTCGAGCAGACGCGCGAACACGTCCATCACCGGGCCGTCGGACGAGACGGATGCTGCGACCCGCACCGGCCCCGCCAGGTCGACGTCGCGCGCGAACGCGTCGGTGGTGAACGACAGCACGTCTGCTCGCGCGCCCAGCTCCGCCTCGTCGGGCTGGAAGAGCAGGAAGGCGAACGCGTTCGGCACGCTCGAGGGCACGAGCTGTTCGGGATCGTGGAGCCACTCGCGTTCGGCCGCGGCATCCGGCGCATCCGGCGACAGCTCCCCGCTCGCGTGCGCGTACAGCGTTCGCGTGGCGGCCTGAGACGGCGGCCACGTCTCCGAGGCGCGCATGCCCGAGGTGCCGGCCAGATTCCAGCTGACCCGCGGGATGTCGGCCGCCCGGCCCCGACCCCGCACGAACACCTCGAAGAAGTCGACGGCGGGTTGCAGCATCCGCGGCAGTTCCGCACGGATCTGCTCGTCGCCGCGCTCCTCGACGCGCGCCGTGAGCGGGTCGTCGAGGTAGTACGACTCGTGGTCCATGGATTCGATGCGCAGGAAGTGGTTCAGCGCCCACGCAGGTCGCGTCTCGATCTCGGCGACGTCGGCCCACGAAAGCGGCGCGCAGTTGTCCCACCAGCCGATCGTCTGCAGGGTCGGCACGGGACGCGCGTCGAACGGGCTCGCGAGCGGGAATCGGGGCAGGTGCACGGCGTGCGGATACCACTGGTCGTACGAGAGCGAGCGTGAACCGAGCTCCGCGACGACGTCCTCGGCCTGCGCGCTGAACGGGCGCCGTGCCGGGTCGAGCTCCCAGAAGTAGGCATCCTGGGAGTGGAAGTACGTCAGCGGGTAGAGGTAGGTGATCGCCCACTCGACCGGCCGCGTCCGCTCCCCCGGCACCGTGCGGACCGGCTCCCCGAGCATCGTGCCGGTCACGCGCGGGGCGATGGCCTTCAGCGCGGGATGCTGCGATGCCACCGCCGCCCACTGCGTGTAGCCGTAGTAGCTGTCGCCCCACATCGCGACGCGGCCGTTCGACCACGGCTGCTGCACGATCCAGTCGATCGTGTCGTAGCCGTCCTCGACCTCGTTGACGAACAGCAGCGCGTCGCCCTCGGAGCGGAACTTGCCCCGCACGTCCTGCGCGACGACGCGGTAGCCGCGGTCGGTGAAGTACTCGGCGATCAGCGGGATGAACGTGTACTCGCCGCTCTTGTCATACGGCAGCCGGATGAGGATCGTGTCGCCCGGCGTCGTGTCGGGCTCGGCCGGGGCGCCGGGCAGATACACGTCCGTCGCGAGGCGCACGCCGTCACGCATGCGCACGCGCTCCTCGCGGGCGGCGGGGCTGACGGGCGCGGGTCCGACATGAACGATCTGGGGCACAGACGACTCCTCTGCGAGCGGGTTGAGAGCAACGGTAGGGATCTCACTGTTGTTAGTCAAGTCTGACTAGACAATAAACTGTCATCGTACGCACTATGGTGCGAGAAGGAGGTTTCGATGGCTCGACCGTCCGTCGCCGAGGAGCGCACGCAGCAGATCGTCGACGCGACGATCCGCACGATCGCCGCCCACGGCATCACCGGAGCCAGCCTCGAGCGCATCGCCGAAGAGGCCGGCATGTCGCGAGGGCACGTGCGGCACTTCGTCGGCAATCGCGAGGAGCTGCTGCGCGAGAGCGCCCGCCGGTTCTACTACGAAGACGCCGAGGGCGACTCGATGCTCCCCGCGGGAACGAGCGATGTCGCGCACGCCCTCGACTTCCTCTTCGGCGACGAGTTCGCGTCGCCCGGCAACGAGAACGCCGTCGTGCTCGGTTTCGTCGAGGCCGCCCGCACCGACCCCGTGCTCGCCGGACTGCTCGTATCCGCCTATCAGGGGACACACCACGCACTCGCCGAACTGCTGGCCGCCGAGCACCCCGCCGCCGATGCCGCCGCATGCGCCTCGGTGGCCTACGGCGTCGTCGGCATCGCGCTGCACAACGTGTTCCTGAGCGACATCGCCTCGGCGGCGACGGGCACGGCGACCGCGCGCACCGCCGCCGAGCGCCTCATCGCGACCCTGGACTGAGCCGCCGGCGGTTTACGGTCGCGCCCTTCGTCTCGGTCGCTGGCGCTCCCTCGCTCAGGGACCGATCTCGGAGTCTCACTCCCCCAGGCCCGGTCGCTGAGCGAGCGCCGGCGAGACGAACCGGAACCCGCCCGGGTGCAGGCACCTGCGCTCTGTCGGCGATCCCGCCTAGTCTCGGGGCATGCACCGGTCGCGAGAGGCGGGGTCATGAATGCGGATGCCGCGGTGCCGACTCCCGCGGTCAGACCGTGGGTGCTGCACGTCGACCTCGACCAGTTCATCGCAGCGGTAGAGGTGCTGCGCCGGCCGGAGCTCGCGGGCAAGCCGGTCATCGTCGGCGGGCGAGGGGATCCCACGGAACGCGCCGTGGTCTCGACCGCGTCGTACGAGGCGCGCGAGTTCGGAGTCGGGTCGGGCATGCCGCTGCGCATCGCGGCGCGGAAGGTTCCGGATGCCGTCATCCTGCCGGTCGACGCACCGCTGTACCTTGCCGCATCGGAGCAGGTCATGGCGACCCTGCGCGACCAGCCGGGCGCCGTCGTGCAGGTGCTCGGCTGGGATGAGGCGTTCGTCGGCACCGAGACCGCCGACCCCGAAGCGTACGCGCGCCGCCTGCAGCAGGAGGTGCTCGACCGCACGCGGTTGCACTGCTCCGTCGGCATCGGCGACACGCTCGTACGCGCCAAGGTGGCGACGGGCTTCGGCAAGCCGCGCGGCACCTTCCGGCTGACCGCCGACAACTGGCTCGAGGTGATGGGCGAGCGTCCGACGATCGAGCTCTGGGGCGTCGGTTCCAAGGTGTCGAAGCGGCTCGCCCTGCTCGGCATCCGCACGGTCGCCGAGCTCGCCGTCGCCGACGAGGCCGCCCTGACCGCCGAGTTCGGGCCACGGATGGGCCTCTGGTACCGGCAGCTCGGTCGCGGCGACGGCTCGGCCGTCGTCGACGACACGCCCTGGGTCGCCCGCGGACACAGCAAGGAGACCACGTTCCAGGCCGACATCGTCGATCCTGCCGAGATCGAGGCGGCCGCCCGGAGCCTGCTCGACCAGGTGCTCGACGAGGTCGCGGCCGACGACCGTCCGGTCGTGGGCCTCGGACTCAAGGTGCGCTACGCGCCGTTCCTCACCAAGACCTTCACGAAGAAGATCCCCTCGACCGCCGAGCGCGCCGTCGTGCTGGCGCGCACCCTCGAGCTCGTCGCGAAGATCGAGCCCGGCCGCCCGATCCGCCTGCTCGGCGTGCGCGCCGAGATGGCGATGCCGGACGACGCCCGCGAGGGCCACACGCCGACCCGCAGCGGGTGGTGATGTACGCGGCGGTGCGCACCCACCGCTCCCCGAGCCTGTCGAAGGACCCGCTCCCCGAGCCTGTCGAAGGGCCCGCTCCCCAAGCCTGTCGAAGGGCCCGCTCCCCGAGCCTGTCGAAGGCCCGGTCCCTGAGCCTGTCGAAGGCCCGGTCCCTGAGCCTGTCGAAGGCCCGGTCCCCGAGCCTGTCGAAGCCCGGTCCCGGAGCCTGTCGAAGGCCTACGTGCGCCCCCTCGGCAGCGCCTGACGCTGCGGTCACACCGCGAGCAGCGCGATCCCGGCGACCACCACCGCCGACGCGACCAGGCGTGCGCCCGGGCGCGCCTCGCGCAGCACGAAGGCGCCGAACAGACTGACCAGCACGACGCTGACTTCGCGCATCGGAGCGACGATCGACACCGGCGCGATCGTCACCGCCGCCAGAACGAGGATGTACGACAGCGGGGAAAGGATGCCGAACACGAGCAGTCGCCGCCAGTCGGTGCGCAGCATCCTCAGGCCCTCGGGGAGCCGCCGCCCCAGAAGGGCGGCGAACATCGGCACCTCCAGGGCGGTGCAGCCGACCATGAACGCGACGGGAGAGATGCTCCAGGTGCGCAGGGCCTGGGCATCCCACAGCGTGTAGGCGGCGATCGCCGCACCCGTGAGGAGCCCGAAGACGATCGCCGGATCGATCCGCCGGCCGGTGGTGACGGCACCGCGATCGATGAAGCCGATGCCGACGACGCCGGCGATGATCGCGACGACGCCGACGAGGGCCGGGGGCGAGAGCCGCTCACCGAGTGCGACGATGGCGACGATGACGGTGATGAGCGGGCCGCTCCCCCGAGCTGTCGCGTACACGGCGGAGAGGTTGCCGACCGCGTAGCCGCGCTGCAGCACGAGCATGTACCCGACGTGCAGCACCGCCGACACCCCCACCCCGAGGGCGAATCCGTACAGCTCACCGCCCCCGAGCCCGCCCGTGAGCGGCACCACCGGCAACCACAGCGCGGTGCTCACCACCGACCCGGCCCACAGGAACGGCAGCCCGGAGCGACTGGCTCCGTGGGCGATCACGTTCCACGACGCGTGGGCGACCGCGGCGGACAGGACGAGCAGGAGGGCGAGCGGCGACACGGCGGACCTTTCCTTCGCCGCGGGCGCGACGAACCGGGTCCTCCGGGCTTTTGTCCTGTCAGATGACGACCTGCCGCGCGGGCGGCATGTCGTGGCGCCGCTCGGACCAGGCGAGCCGAGACTCCGGAACCCTAGGCGCTATCGCGCACACCGTAGCACCCCGACATTGCGCGCCGGGGTACCCGAGGGGCACGCGCAGAGCCTGTCACGGGGGCTCCGCGCGGCCTAGCGTGGACTCATGGCTGACATTCGTGCCGAGGTGAAGGAGTTCCTGAGCTCGCGTCGGGCCCGGCTCACCCCCGAGCAGGCAGGGCTCCCCGCGTACGGCGGCAACCGCCGTGTCGCCGGGCTGCGCCGCGAAGAGGTGGCGATGCTCGCCGGCGTCTCGGTGGACTACTACGTGCGGCTCGAGCGCGGCAATCTCGCCGGCGCATCGGAGGGCGTGCTGGACGCGGTCGCCCGCACCCTCCGGCTCGACGAGGCGGAGCGCCAGTATCTGTTCGACCTCGCCCGCGCCGCAGGCCCCGCCCGCAAGCCCGCCCGACGTGCGGCGTCGACCGTGCGCCCCGCCGTCATGCAGGTGCTCGATGCGATCACCGAGGCGCCGGCCTGGGTCCGCAACGGCCGGCACGACATCATCGCCGCGAACCTCCTGGCCCGCGCGCTGTACTCCCCCGTCTTCGACGACCCACGCCGGCCGGTCAACACCACGCGCTTCGCGTACCTCAATCCGGCGGCCCGCGAGTTCTGGCGCGACTACGACCAGATCACCCACGACTCCGCCGCGATGCTGCGGATGGAGGCCGGCCGCAACCCGCATGACCCCGACCTCATCCGGCTGGTCGGAGAGCTGTCGACGCAGAGTGAGCTGTTCCGCGAGCGGTGGGCGTCGCGCGACGTGAAGTTCCACCGCAGCGGCCTGAAGCGCCTGCACCATCCGGTGGTCGGAGACCTCGATCTGAACTACGAGTCCATGGACCTGCCCAGCGAACCGGGCCTCGTGCTGAACGTCTACACCGCGCCGATGAACTCGTCGTCGGCGGATGCCCTCAAGCTGCTGGCGTCGTGGGCGGTCACTCAGGCTGCCGAGTTCGCCGCCCGCGATGCGACAGCGGCGGGGACGGATGCCGCAGCCGCCGCGACGGCACGCTGACCGCCGGCATCCGTTCCCGCACTCTTCAGAGAGCCGCGGTCTTCAGAGACCCACCATCGCCATGCCGCCGTCGTCGTAGCGGTTGCCGGCGACGACCGCGCCCAGCGCGTCCAGCGCGGCGACGTCGTCCGCCGAGAGCGGCACGGCGGCCGCCCCGGCGTTCTCGTCGACGCGCTCGCGCCGGCGGGTTCCCGGGATGGGGACGACGAACGGATGCCGCGACAGCAGCCACGCAAGGGCCACCTGGCCGGGCGTCGCCCCGCGTGCCGCGGCGACGTCGCGCACACCGTCGACGATCGCCTGGTTGGCCCGCAGGTTCTCGGCCTGGAAACGGGGCACCCGGCCGCGGATCTCATCGGGGCCGAACGTCGAGTCTGCCGAGACGGTGCCCGTCAGGAATCCCTTGCCCAGCGGGCTGAACGGCACGAACCCGATGCCGAGCTCGACGCACGTAGGCAGCACCTCCGGCTCGGGGTCGCGGGTCCACAGCGAGTACTCGCTCTGCACGGCCGTCACGGGGAACACCGCATGAGCACGCCGGATCGTCCCGGCGCCCGCTTCGGACAGCCCGAAATGCTTCACCTTGCCCGCCGCGACGAGCTCGCCGACGGTGCCCGCAACGTCCTCGATCGGCACGTCGGGGTCGACGCGGTGCTGGTAGAACAGGTCGATCGCCTCGACGCCGAGTCGCTGCAGCGACGCGTCGGCGACGCGGCGGATCTGCTCGGGCCGCGAGTCCGTGCCCTGCATGCTGCCGTCGACGATGTTCCACCCGAACTTCGTGGCCACGACGACCTGGTCGCGGATCGGGGCGATCGCCTCACCCACGAGCACCTCGTTGTCGTACGGCCCGTACACCTCGGCGGTGTCGATGAACGTGACGCCGTGGTCGACCGCGTAGCGGAGCACGGCGATCATGTCGTCACGGTCGCCGGGGTTGGGACCGTAGCTCATCGACATCCCCATCGCGCCGATGCCGATCGCCGAGACCTCGAGACCCTGGCCGAGCTTTCTGGTGTGCATGGCTTCCTCCTCGCGTGCGCCCGGGACGATCGCCCGCGGCATCTTCCATCTCACTCCTGCGAGGGCGTGGACGGGAGACCCCCGTGGGACGGGTACTGCCAGACCCCCTGACAGACGTGAGGGTCGGATGTCCGCAGGTCCGCGTGGGGCGGCATCCCGAATCCGTCCGCGCCGACCGAGGGGTTCTGGTCAGGACGCGAGCCGAGCGCGCAGCTCCTCACCCGCCGTGCGCATCACAGCGAGGACCCGATCGCGGGCATCGACGCCGCGCGGCCAATTCGCGAGCACCGCATAGGCGAGGCGCCGATCGGGGGACATCACGAGCCCCGTGTCGGCACGCACCGTCGAGATGGTGCCCGTCTTGTTCCACAGCCACACGTCGCGGTCGAAGTAGTAGTGCGCGAGCGGGTCGAGGCCGAACGCGGCTGCCACCATCGACAGGTCCATGCCGGCCCCGAGCCAGCGCTGCAGCGTGTCGGCGGAGGCGGCTGAGAGGTCGGCCGCGGTCGCGGTGCGCGTGACGAATCGCACGAGCTCCTCGGCTGTCGCGTGGGAGAGCGTGCGCGGCGCTCCCGGCGGCAGCGGCCAGCGGACGATGTCGTCGAGGCCGGACCGCTCATAGCCGAGGGCGCGTGTGTGCTGCTGCACGGTGGGGAGGCCGATGACCCGGCAGAGCGTGTTGGTGGCGGCGTTGTCGCTCGCTGCGCCGATCAGCGCGGCCACGTCGTACAGCGACAGCGTGTCGGTCTGCAGGAGGTACCAGAGGCCCGAGTTGTCCATCCACTCGACCGGGCGCCGGGTGACGCGTTCCTCCAGCGATCGCACGCCCTCATCGACCTCGGTGAGCAGGCGGTGCAGCAGGAACACCTTTCCGACACTTGCGGTGTTCAGCTCCTCATCGGGGCGGTGATGGAACACCGTCTCGCCGGAATCGACATCGACCGCGAGCGCCGAGAACCTCAGCCCAGGGACGTCCTCCTCGAGCTCCTGGAATCCGATGCCCACGATGTGCTCCGTTCAGCCCAGCTTCTCGTCGTCCCGGCGGCGACCGGTGACGTGTGCGCGCAGCTCCTCGCCGATGGCGTGCATGGCGTCGAGCACCGGCGCGCGCAGGTCGTCCTCGGAGTTCTTCCAGTTCGCCGCCACCGCATAGGCGACCGAAGCCGCAGGGCCGGTCAGGTGTCCGATGTCGATGCGGGCGAACGATGTGCTGCCCGTCTTGTGACGCAGCACCATGCCCTGATACTCCGGCTCGACATGCGCGAGCGGGTCGAGCAGCAACCCGTCCGCGACCATCGACGTGTCGGTGTCGGCGGCCAGCCAGTCCAGCACGCGCGCGCTCACCGCGGGCGACTCGACCTCCCCGGCGCCGAGCCTGCGCATCAGCTCCGCCAGCTCTTCAGCGGTGCCGTACGACGGGGTCCAGGGCAGATCGGGCGTGCGCTCGTTGCGGATGTAGTCATGCAGCGACGTGTCGGCGAACCCGAGACCGGGCGCCACGGCCCGCACCTCGTCGAGGCCGCAGAGCGCCAGCAGCGCGTTGGTCGCGAGATTGTCGCTGACGGCGCCGACGAGCAGCGCGGCGTCGTCGACCGTGACCCGCTGGTCGCGCATGCGGTACAGCAGGCCGGAGTCGGCGACACGATGCGCGTCGGGGATCTCGATGCGCTGGTCGGGGTCGAGCTCGCCGGCTTCGAGCCTGCGCGCCACGTCGATGAGCAGGAACACCTTGCCGACGCTCGCCGTCTCGCACTGCTGCTCGGGCGCGTGTTCGGCGAGAACACCGCCGTCGGCGGCATCCACGATCCTGATCGACCAGCGGACCCTCGGATCGAGCGCCGGCAGCGTCACTGCCGTCATAGCTCCACCCCCACGGTGAGTCGGGCCGGGCCGTCGAGCGGCGCGACCAGTGTGCCGTCGACGTTGAGCGGGATGCTGAGCGCCTCGGGATCGTGACCGAAGCCCTGCTCCCACAGCAGGGGCACCCCGAGCGGCGGCAGCATCTCGGTCATGAGCGCCCGCACCGCATCGAGCTCGCCGCACTTGTGCCACGAGCCCAGCACGACAGCCGATGCGGCGGACAGCCGCCCGGCACGGCCGAGCTGCACCAGGTAGCCGTCGAGGCGATAGGGCTCCTCGTCGATGTCTTCGAGGAAGAGGATGCCGGTCGGCAGAACCGTCGCCTCGACGGCGCCCATGGCGGCCGCCAGCAAGCTGAGGTTGCCGCCGGTGAACCGTCCTTCGGCCGTGCCCGGCACGAGCACCTCGGTACGCGCTCCCACGATCTCGCGCCCGCGCCAGGGCTCGAACAGCCAGCGACGGACGTCCTCCCTAATGAACTCGGAGTCGCGGAACACGTCGTTGCCGGGCATCGGGCAGAACAGGGTGGGAACGTCCAGATGCACCCGGAACGCCTCGTGCAGTGCGGTGATGTCGGACGAGCCGGCGAGCAGCTTGGGACGGCCGTCCCGGCGCAGCGCGGCAGCCCTCATGCTCTCCCAGTCGATGCCGTCGAGAAGCCGCATCGCGCCGTACCCGCCCCGCACACAGACGACAGCGGCGGTGTCGGGGTCCAGCCACGCGTCGACCAGATCCTGGCGACGGGCATCATCGTCGCCGGCGAGATACTTCGCGCGGGGATGCGGGTCGAGCACGTGATCGCCGACCACGACGTCGAGCCCCCAGTCGCGGTAGTACGCGACCGCGCGCTCGAGGCTCTCAGGATTGCCCGGACCGGACGGGGACACGAAGCGGACGCGGTCCCCCGGCTGCAGCGGTGCCGTGTCGAGATAGGCGAATCTGTCGATCGTCGCGAGCGAAGCGGTCACGTGAGCCGCCGTTCGATCGTGGGCGCCGCCGCCAGCAGGCGCCGCGTGTACTCGTGCTGGGGATCGAGGAGGACCTGCTCGGTCGTGCCGTACTCCACGAGCGCGCCCTCGTACATCACCGCGACGGTGTCGGCGATGTTCCAGGCGAGCCCCAGGTCGTGCGTGATCACGAGCGCACTCAGGTCGAGTCGATCGCGGAGCGACAGGATCAGCGCCAGGATCTCGCCTCGCACGGAGGCGTCCAGCGATGCGACCGGTTCGTCCGCGACCAGCAGCTGCGGCCCGACCGCGAGCGCACCGGCGATCACGGCGCGCTGGCGCTGTCCGCCCGAGAGCTCCTGCGGGATCGCGGTGAAGAACCGCTCCGGCGGCGTGAGCTCGGCGTCGGTCAGCCCCTGCGCCACGCGCTCCTGCTCGTCGCCCGGGTATCGCTGCACGCGCAACCCCTCGGCCACGGATTCGTAGATGCTGAGCTTCGGGTTCAGCGCAGCCGACGGATCCTGCAGCACCATCTGGACTTCGCTGCGGAACTCGCGCAGCGCGCGTCCCTTGCGGGGGATGTCTTTGCCGCGGAAGCGGATGACCGAGCCCTCGTCGGGATGCTGCAGGCCGACGATGGTCCGCGCCAGAGTGGTCTTGCCCGATCCCGACTGCCCGACGAGCGCGAGGATCTCGCCGCGCCGCAGCGTCAGGTCGACGTTCTTGACCGCGGCGACCGGCTTGCCGCGTCCGTGGTAGGTCACCGTCACGCCCTGCGCCTCCAGCAGCACGTCGCCCGTGAGGCTGCGGGTGCTCCGGTCCGCCGAGTCACCCCGACGCGTCACCGGATTCAGACGTGACGCCGGATCGCCGATGGTCGGGAACGCCTCCGCGAGCTGGCGCGTGTACGGATGCTGCGGGTCGGTGCACACCTCGTACGCGTCGCCGACTTCGAGCAGCTCGCCGTCGCGCATGATGGCGATCCGCTCGCACGCCGTGGCGAGCACGGACAGGTCATGGCTGATCATCATCATCGAGATCCCGCGCTCGGCTACGAGCATGCTGATCATGTCGAGGATCTGCTTCTGCACGATGACGTCGAGAGCCGTGGTCGGCTCGTCGGCGATGATGATGTCGGGCTCGCACGCGAGCGCCATCGCGATCATCACGCGCTGCTTCTGCCCGCCCGACAGCTCGTGCGGGTACGCATCGGCCTTGGCCGGGAGCAGGTCGACGTCCTGGAGCAGTTCGGCGACCCGGGCCTTGCGCGCCTTGTCGGTCTTCCAGCCGTCCGCGACATGCAGCTCGAGCGCTTCGAGGATCTGCTGCCCCACCGTGCGGACCGGGTTGAGCGAGTGCATCGCCCCCTGGAACACGATGGATGCCTCGGCCCAGCGCAGCGCGCGCAGCTCACCGAAACGCAGATCGGCCATGGCGGTATCGCCGATGAGCACGCGACCCTCGATCGTCGCGTTGGGCGGCAGCAGCCGCAGGACGCTCATGGCGAGCGTGGACTTGCCCGAACCGGACTCGCCCGCCACGCCCAGTGTCCCGCCGGCGGGGAGCTTGAGCGTGACGTTCTTGACGGCGGTGATCGCGCCCCGGTCGTTGCGACCGCTCGTGCGGTAGACGATCGAGACGTCGTCGAATGTCAGATCCGGCATCTCAGCGGCTCCTCAGCGTCGGGTTGACGATCGTTTCGACGGCCCGTCCGACGAGGGTGAACGCGAGGACGACGAGCACGATGGCGATGCCCGGGACGAGGACGTACCACCAGTACCCCGCGGTCGCGGCGGAGACGTCCATCGAGTTCTTCAGAACCGAGCCCCACGACTGCAGGGTCGCGTCTCCGAGTCCCAGGAACGACAGCGTGGACTCGGCGATGATCGCCGAGCCGACGGTCAGCGTCGTGTTCGCGAGCACCAGCGGCAGCACGGCGGGGAGCAGGTGCTTGACGATGATGTGCCAGTGCCCAGCGCCGAGCACGCGCGCGCGCTCGATGTACTCCCGCGACTCCACCGACAGCGTCTGTGCGCGCACCACGCGGGCGGTACCGGCCCACGACGTGAGCCCGATCGCGATGACGATGGTCCAGACGCCGCGCGAGAGCACGACCGAGAGCACGATCGCGAGGATCAGGGACGGCAGCACCAGGAAGAAGTCGATGATGCGCATCAACAGCCCGCCCGTCCAGCCGGTGAAGTGCCCGGCGGCGATGCCGACCACGGTCCCGATGATCATCGAGACGGCGGTGGCGGCGAAGCCGACCAGGAGCGACACGCGGGCACCCCAGATCATCCGCACCCACAGCTCCCGTCCCTGATCGTCGGTGCCGAGGGGATGCTCGAGCGAAGGAGGGGCGAAACGGGGCTGGTCGAGGAGCTTCGTGACATCCAGCATCCAGGCCGGAGCGATCACCGGGGCCAGCAGCGCCAGCGCGATGATCACGACCAGGAAGCCGAAGCCGATCATGCCCGCGCGACTGCGCGAGAACTCCCGGCAGAAGGCGCCGAACGCGCGCCGGCGGCGCGCCCACGCCATGCTGCGCGGCGACCGCACGGTGGTGCTGATGGAGCCGCTCATCCGCGCCTCACTCTCGGGTCGAGCCGTCGGTAGACGAAGTCCGCGACGAGGTTCGTGAAGATGATGATCGCGGAGAAGACCACGAAGGTCCCCTGCAGCAGCGGCAGGTCCGGGCCCTGAATGGCCTGGTACGTCAGCTTGCCCAGACCCGGCCAGGAGAAGACGGTCTCGACGGTCACCGCGCCGGCGACGAGTCCGCCGATGTGCAGGAACACCAGCGTCACCGTCGGCAGCAGCGCGTTGGGCACCGCGTGGCGTGTCCGGAGGTCGTCGTCCCTCAGGCCCTTCGCACGAGCCGTGATCAGGTAGTCCGCGCTCTTCTCCTCCATCACGGAGGCGCGCATCACCATGACGTACTGCGCGTACACGACGGCGACCATGGTCGTCACGGGCAGCACCATGTGCCAGACGACATCGAGCACCTTGCCCACCGCGTCGTCGGGCGGGTCGGGCGAGACCATGCCTCCGGTCGGGAACCAGTGCAGCGTTCCGCCGAAGACCATGAGCAGGATGAGGGCGAGCCAGAAGGTCGGGACCGACCACAGCACGAGCGACGTCCCGGTCGTGACGTTGTCGAACCGCGAGCCGGGCCGCCATCCCGCCTTCTGCCCGAGCCACAGACCGAGCGTGATCGCGATGACCGCAGACGTTCCCGTGAGCAGGATCGTGTTCCAGAAGTAGTCGCCGATGAGCGACGCGACGCTCTGCTTGTAGACGTAGCTCTCGCCGAAGTTGAGTGTGAAGACGTTGACGAGGTAGTCGCCGAACTGCTGCCAGAGCGGTTTGTCGAGACCGAGCTGCGCCCGGAGCTGCGCCATCTGCTCGGGCGACATGGGATGCTCTCGAGCGAGCTTGGCGACCGGGTCGCCCGGAAGGATCTTGAAGGCGAAGAACCCGAGGAGGATCACCATCGCGAGGCTGATGAAGGCCCCGCCGATCTTGCCGAGCGCGAACTTCAGCGCCGGGCTGCTGCGGACAGAGGCTTCGCCCTGCTCTTCGAGGATCACCGCCTCGGTGGGGGGGACTGTACTACTCATGCGCTTCTTCGCTGGTCATGGGATCGGATCATGCGGGCGTGCGTGCTGCGGTGGCCGCGGCGAGTCGCCGCGGCCACCGAAGGGATCACTCTACGTCAGCGCTCTTGCGCCGCCGGACCACGAAGTAGACGATCACGCCGATCACGATGACGGCGATCACGACACCCGTCACGATGAGGCCGACGTTGGGACCATCGGATGCCGCCGCGGCGCTGCCGCCGTCGGCGCTCACCGGCGCCACGTCCTTGAAGCCCCAGTACCCGGACTGGTTGGCGATGATGCCGCCGTCGGCGGGCATCATGCGGAAGTCCGTGAAGCGGTCGGAGCGATAGGCCTCGAGGCCGCTCGCGTACCAGTACGTGATCTGCGCCGTGTCGGTGAAGTTGAGCGCGAGCATGTCGTGCACGATCGCCTCACGCTTGGCCGGGTCGGTCTCGGTGCGCTGCTCCTGGTACATCTCGTCGAACTCGGCGTTGCACCAGCCGTCCTGGTTGGTGGCACCGGTGCCGTCGGTCTCGGTGGGAAGGGCCGCGCACGTGTTGATGCCCAGCTGGTAGTCCGGGTCCGGCCCGATGCTCCAGCCGCTCAGGTAGATGTCGTAGTCGCCGGAGACGGCCACGGCACTGATCGTGTCGGAGTCGGTCGAGACGATCTGCACGTCGATGCCGATCTCTTTCATCCACGGCTGGAAGTACTGCGCGATCGACTGCTCGGTGGGGTCGGAGGCATCCACCGTCAGGCGGATCGACAGCTTCTGGCCATCCTTGGTGCGGATGCCGTCCTCGCCGACGGTCCAGCCGGCGGCATCCAGCTTCTCCTGCGCCTTCTCGGGGTCGTAGGCGAGCTCCGTCACCGCGGGGTCGTCCGTCGGGAGAGTCCACTGCGGATACGAGGCCGGGATGAAGCTCGTGCCCGGGTCGCCGAGGCCGCCGAGGACCTTGTCCAGCAGCGTGGCGGTGTCGGTGCCGAGCCGGATGGCCTGGCGCACCTCGACGTCCTGCAGGGCGGGGTTGCCGGTGCCGAACGGACGCCCGTCGACCGTCTTGAGGCCGCTGTTGATGCTGAACGACGAGTAGCGGCGGCCGATGCCGGAGTGGACGGTGATGCCGTCGGCGCCCTTGAGCGCGTCGAACTGCGTCGGCGTCAGGCCTGAGACGAAGTCGACGTCACCCGAACGCAGCGCCTGCACCTGTGCATCGGAGTTCGTGTAGTAGACGTACTGGATCTTGTCGATCTTCGGCGCGCCGTCCCAGAAGGTCGGGTTCGCCTTGAGGGTGATGAACTGGTTCGCCTCGTAGCTCTCCAGCAGGAACGGGCCGGAGCCGACGACGTCCGTGTCGTTCGCATACTCGGCGGGGTTCGAGATCTCGGACCAGATGTGCTCCGGGACGATCGGGATCTCGATGGCCGGGTTCGGCGCCTGCGCCTCCTTGAGGTTGATGACGACGGTCTTGTCGTCGGGCGCGTCGACGCTGTCGAAGTTGGTGACCAGGTTGCCGTTGGCCACGCTGAGCTCCGGCACGCTCATCATCTGGTCGAACGTGTACTTCACGTCGGCGGAGGTGATGGGCTCGCCGTCCGACCACTCCAGGTCGTCCTGAAGCGTGAAGGTCCACGTCTTGCCGCCGTCGCTCACGTCCCAGTGGTCGGCGAGGCCCTTCGTCGGCGACCCGTCGACATCGCTGTTCTGAACGAGGTTCTCGTACATGTAGCGGATGAGGTTCGTCGGCAGCAGGTAGATCGACACGAACGGGTTGAAGGTGTCGACGAATCCGGCCGTCGCGATCCGCATGGTCTTGGCATCGTCGCCGGACGAGGGAGAATCGGACGGGTCCGCAGCGTGGACGCGGGTGGGAGCGGCGGCGTTCGCCGCGGCCGCCGGAGCCACGATGAGCGCAGCCGCGGCGACGAGTGACATCGCGCGGATCAGATGTTTGCGGTGCCGAGATCGCATGTGAGTCCTTCCATCGGGGCGAGGTCCGGAATCCGGACTTCAGGGGATGCAGCAATGCAACATCATGCTGAACCCTCGGTCAACGTATTTGTACCCGATCTTCATCAGACTGTAACTACCCGACGACGGGTGGACGCGTAGTCTGAGCACGGCTGGTGCGGAGCATTGTGTGCACAATGTGCACGCACAGGTCGGTGGTATCGGAGATTGGGCCACTAACCGAGAGTTGAACGGTACATTCCGCTCACCTCTCGGGCTCGACGATCAAATCTCTGGAAGTCGATGATCCGTAGCGGATCATCCCATCCGAATGGAGAACGCGTGTCTTCCGACCCTGTCGTCCCCCCGCAGCCGGCCGGCCGGGCCTGGCACACCCACCTGGTGCGCGCGGATGCGACGACGGGGTGGGAGGGTCCGCACTGGACGTCGGACGTGCTGGCGCCCGGGTTCGCGGCAGGCGTCCACCCCGATGAGGCGATCGCTTCGTGGAACCTCGCCCCCGGCGTCGGCGCCGACATCGAGATCCGGGCGCGCAGCGTCGACACCGGTTGGCACCCATGGCAGTGGCTCGCGCGATGGGGAGCGGTCGGCGATCGCCGCAGCGCGCCGACGGAGCACGCCGGTGATCGCAGCGCGCGACGGCGCCCGATCGTCGACACCGACATCCTGCGCTCCGCGGCGGGGGACCGGTGGGATGCCGTCCAGCTGCGCCTCACCCTCCACGACGAGTCGGCCGCACCTGCTCGTCCCCTCCGGCTCGCGACGGTGAGCTTCAGCGCGCCGGGCGCCCCTGTGGCCGACGAGCCGGGCCCTCCGACGACGCCGCATGCGGTCAGCGTGGCGCCCCTCTCGCAGCGCGCCTACCCGTCGCGCGAGGATCTCGGCGGCGGGGGGCCGGCGTGGTGCTCACCGACCTCCCTCACGATGGTGGCGTCGACGTGGGGTGTCGACATCCCCTCGGACGCGTCGGCGGAGACCCCCGCCGGCGCCGACCCGCGCGTGCCCTGGGTCGCCCGCGCGGTGTACGACTCGTCGTACGACGGCACAGGCAACTGGGCGTTCAACGTCGCGCTCGCCGGCGAGTGGGGCTTGCGCGCCGTCGTCACCCGCCTGCTGTCGCTGCACGACGCGCACCAGCTCACACGCTCCGGAATCCCGCTCGTCGCCTCGATCTCGTTCCGCGACGGCGAACTGCCGGGAGCCGACTACGCGACGGCGGGGCATCTTCTCGTGATCCGCGGGTTCGATGCGCGCGGGAACGTGCTGGTCGCCGACCCGGCGAGCCCGGGCGGCGCGGCGGGACTTCGCACCTATCCGCGGGACGCATTCGACAGGGCGTGGTCCCGCAGCCGCCGCACGGTCTATCTGATCAGCCCGAGCGGGCGGACCCTTCCGCCGCACGATGGGGCGGCCGCGTGGTGAACACGTCGAGCCCGCGGCCGGCTGAGCCCGCCGGGCGCTCCAGGTCAGTCGGGCACGGCGGCGAGCACAGCCTCCAGGAGGCCGATGCGCTCGCCCAGCGAAGTCAGCGAGATGTGCTCCGTGACGGCGTGCGCGCCGCCGCCGCTCGGTCCGAAGCCGTCGACCGTCGGGATGCCGAGGCTTCCGAGCAGATTGGTGTCGCCCGCCCCGCTGGCGGGCCGCGCGTCGACCTCCTGGCCGATCCCTCTGCCGATGTCCGCGATCGCAGCCACAAGCTCCTGATCGCGCACGGACGCAGCCCACGCGGGCCGGCTGCTGAGGATGCCGGTCTTGACGACCGCGCCGGGACGCAGCGGCGTCAGCGCGTCGAGCGCGGCCAGCACGCGGCGCTCGGCGACGGCATCCACGAATCTGAGCCCGATCTCGGCGTGCGCCCCCGCCGGCACGACGTTGGCGCGGTCGCCTCCGGCGATCGTGCCGACGTTGCAGAGCACCTCGGAGGGCAGGGCGGGGTCCGTGACGACGCTGCGCACGCGCAGCAGCTGGTCGACGAGCTCATCGATCGCAGAGACACCGGCGCCCGGGTCGAGCGCGGCGTGCGATGCGCGCCCCTGCACCTCCAGCCGCAGACGGGTGCTGCCGCGACGGCCGACCTTCAGAGCACCGTCCGGATGCGGGGACTCGAAGCCGATCGCACCCGACACGCCCTCGGCGCAGCGTCGCAGCAGCGCCTGCGTCGTCGGCGAGCCGATCTCCTCGTCGCACACGATGACGGCACGGACGGCGCGATGGCGCCTGCCGCGGAGGCGCTCCACCGCCGCGATCATGACGAGCAGCCCGCTCTTCATGTCGTAGACGCCGGGACCGCGAACGGTGTCGCCGTCGATCGACCACGGCACGTCGCCGTCGAGGGCGCCCCGCGCCCAGACGGTGTCGGAATGGCCGACGAGCAGCAGCGGGTCGCCCTCGCCGGCGACCTCGGCGACGAGGCTCGTGCCGGCATCCGTGCTCTCGAACCGCACGGTCGCACCGGCGTCCTGCCACCACTGCGCGAGCTGATCCGCCATGCGCTCGCTGGCGGCCGTGTCGCGCGACGGGGACTCGATGCGCACGAGCCGTTCCAGACGCCGCAGGAGGTCGCCGGGCGCGCCGCCTCGAATGACTGTCATGTTGCCTCCCCGTCTCTTTTGAATCATATCTATTCCTTGATCCGGGTCGATGTGTGCGTTATTTTCGGTAACCGACTGCCTCGCGCGCAAACATAGGATTCGTATCATGGCGCACATGTTCCCCTCGTCGCTTCGGGCCGAGACGCTCACCTCTGGTGAGCAGTTCGGTGCCGCCGCGGATCTGTACACACGCGTGTTCGGCTATGAACGTCCGGAGTTCTCGCTCAACCCGAACCTTCTCAGCGCCCTGGCTCGCAACGGCGGATCCGCCGTCGGCGTCTACACGACCGAGGACGAACTCATCGGCTTCGCCTACGGATTCGCCGGACGAGACCGCGACGGCCGCGAGTTCCACTACTCGCAGGCGGCCGTCGTCGACACGGCCTACCAGGACGCAGGCGTCGGCCGTCTCGCCAAGGAGCACCAGCGCACCGTCGCCCTCGGGTGGGGCCACCGCACGATGCGCTGGACGTTCGACCCTGTGCTGGCACGCAACGCGCATTTCAACTTCACCTCGCTGCGCAGCGAAGGCGTGGGATTCGTTCCCGACTACTACGGCCGCCCCGGCACCGATCGCGTCGTGGTCGAGTGGAGGCTCGAGCGCGAAGACGACCCGTTCGACGACCTGCGGCGCGCGCAGCCGCCCGCCCTCGGTCGTGCCGACTGGGGGCGCGTCACGCACACCACCGTGGCGCGGCCGGACGGTGTGATGCAGGATGCCGCCTGGCTGGCGGTTCCGGCCCAGGCTGCACCCCTCACGAACGACGAGGAGCAGACCGCACGCGACCCGCTCCGCGCCCGCCTACGAGAGGCGCTCACGGGACTCGCCGATGAGCATCGGGTGCTCGTGGCATGCACGCGGATCGACACGTCGACGGCCGCCTATCTGGCCGTCGGACGCCCCGACGAGGAGGAAGCTCGATGACGACCGACGACTTCGACGAGGGCGAGCGCGAGCGCGATCGTTCGCTGGTCTCGCCGGGCGAACGCTACGGCGACCGCTTCCGCATGAACATCTCGGCGGAGCAGCTGCAGGCCCGCGTCATCGAGGCCGAGACCCGCGCACTTGCCCGCACCTTCGAGGAGCTCGGCCGCAGCGGCGACGTCCCTCGTGCTGCCGCACTGATCCTCGGTGCGCGCCGTCGGTACATCACCGGGCGCGGCAAGGCGGCGGCGTATGCGGAACTGCTCGGCGCCGACCTCGGCGCCACGCTGTCCAACGTCTTCCTCGTCGACGGCAGGGCGCTGACCCCGCTGACCGTGCTCACCGACGTGCGGGCATCCGACGTGCTGGTCGCCTTCACCATGCGTCGCTATCGCGAAGAGACCGTGCGGTTCGGCGAGCTGTTCCACGAGGCCGGCGGGAAGGTGCTGCTCATCACCGACAGCGCAGAGGCACCGCTCACCGACATCGCGACGACCGTGATCCACGTGCACACCCGCTCCGCGTCGTACGCGGACTCCCCCACCGCGGTCGCCGCCGCGTGCCATCTGCTCAGCACACTGACGACGGCCAGCGCCAAGGGCGCGCGCCGGCGCCTCACCGTCCGTGACGAACTCGCGTCGGCGCTGCACCTCTACCGACCCGAGTCCGACAAGGAGCGCCTGGCGTGAGAATCGACCGTGTGCGCCTCTTCGAGGTGAATCTTCCCCTCGTGCACAGCTTCGAGACCAGTTCGCACCGCAAGACGGGGCTGACCCACGTGCTGGTCGAAGCCACCGATGCCGAGGGGCGGGTGGGGTGGGGCGAGATCGCCTCCCCTGCCGACCCGTTCTACGGTCCCGAGACGACGGTGACGGCGTGGGCGATCGCCGAGCGCTATCTCGTTCCGGCCGTCATCGGCGCGGAGTGGGAGATCCCCGAGCAGCTCGAGGCGGGGTGGCATCGCATCCGCGGCCACGAGTTCTCGAAGGCGGGCTTCTCGATCGCCGCGTGGGACCTGTACTCCCGGGCGGCCGGCTCCTCGCTGTCGAGCGCTCTGGGCGGCACGCGCACCGACGTCGTCGCGGGAGTCTCGCTCGGGATCGAGCCCACCCTCGACCAGCTGCTCGCCCAGGTCGCCCGGCAGGTCGACGCCGGCTACGCGCGCGTCAAGCTCAAGATCGCGCCCGGCTGGGATGTCGAACCCGTGCGGGCGGTGCGCTCGGCGTACCCCGATCTCGATCTGCACGTGGACGCCAACGGCGCCTACGCCGATTCGGAGGAGACCTCCGCGGTGATGCGAGCGCTCGACGCGCACGGTCTCACGATGATCGAGCAGCCCTACGCGCCGCGCGAGTTCGTGGCGCACGCTCGGCTGCAGGCGACGCTCTCCACGCCGATCTGCCTGGACGAGTCGATCGTCGACATCGCCGACCTCCAGACCATGCTGACGCTCGATGCCGGTCGCGTCCTGAACATCAAGGTCTCTCGCATGGGCGGCCTCACCACCGCCCGCCGCGCCCACGACGTCGCCCAGGATGCGGGCATTCCGGTCTGGTGCGGCGGGATGCACGAGTTCGGCGTCGGAAGAGCCGCCAACGTCGCGCTGTCGTCGCTTCCGAACTTCACGCTCCCCTCGGATGTCTCGGGCTCCGACAAGTACTACTCGCGCGATGTCGTCGTACCGCCGGTCATCGCCCGCCAGGGCGTCGTGCAGGTGGCCACCTCGCCGGGGCTCGGACACGAGGTCGACGTGGAATGGGTGCGCAGCAACGCGTCGCGCACCCTCGACACCCTGACTGCCGCTGACGCGGCCGCGGCCCGCTGACCCGAAAGGACGCCGTGCTCCCCCTGACCCTCCACCGCCTCGACCTCGCATCGGACGCCGATCCCGCCGACTGTCTGACCCGTGTCGAGCCGCGACACGGCCTGCTGACCGCCACCGATCTGTCGGCGACGCGCGGCGACGGCATCTTCGAGACCGTCGTCGTGGTCGACGGCGTGCCGCAGGCGCTCGCGGCGCATCTGGACCGCTTCGAGCGGTCGGCGGCGATGCTCGATCTTCCCGCCCCGCGGCGCGACCTGTGGTTGAGCGCGGTCGCCGCGGCAGCCGAGGCGCTGCACGAGCACACGCGCCGCGGCGCGGTGAAGTTCGTGATGTCGCGCGGCGATGAAGCGGCCGGCGACGCGCCGACCGGCTGGGCGCTCGGCTTCGCCCCCGACAGCCGACCCGCGTCGGGTGCGCCGGAGCTCGACGTGGTGCTCCTGGACCGCGGCTACCGTCACGATGTCGCCCAGACCTCCCCCTGGCTGCTGCAGGGCGCCAAGACGCTCTCGTACGCCGTCAACATGGCGGCGCTGCGGGAGGCGCGCCGCCGCGGGGCGCAGGACGTGATCTTCACGAGCATCGACGGCTTCATCCTCGAGGGCCCCAACGCCACCGTCATCGCGCGTATCGACGGGGTCTACGTGACCCCTCCCGTGGAGCTCGGCCTGTTGCCGGGCACGACCCAGAGCGACGCGTTCGCGGCACTGGAGAGCTGGGGCGACTCGGTCGCGACACGTCGGATCGACGTCGCCGAGCTTCGCCGCGCCGACGCGGTCTGGCTCTGCTCCAGTACCCGCGGCGTCGCCCCGGTACGGTCGCTGGACGGCGAGCCGCTCACCGTCGACGATCGTATGAGCGACCGTCTCAATCACGCACTGGACGCACGGAAGGCCTAGCACCATGATCCCCGTCGTCGACGGCCACAACGATCTCGCCTGGGAACGCCGCGAGCGGTTCGGCTACACCACGGACGGGCTCGACGCGGTGGTGCCCGGTCTCCACACCGATCTTCCACGCATGGCGGCCGGCGGTGTCGGCGGCCAGTTCTGGTCGGTGTGGGTCGATCCGGTCCTCACGGGCGCGGAGCAGGTGACGGCGACGCTCGAGCAGATCGACTTCGTCCATCGCCTCGTGGCCGCCTATCCGGACCGGCTGAGGTTCGCCCGTACCGCCGAGGACGTGCGGGAGTCGATGCAGGCGGGCCGCATCGCCTCCTTGATCGGCGTGGAGGGCGGCGCGCAGCTGGGCGGCTCGCTCGCGGTGCTGCGTCAGTACGCCCGCCTGGGCGCGCGCTACCTCACACTGACCTGGTCGCGCACCATCGACTGGGCCGACTCGGCGACCGACGACGCCCGCCACGGCGGGCTCACCGCGTTCGGCCGCGACGTGGTGCGCGAATTGAACCGGATCGGAGTGCTGGTCGATCTCGCCCACGTCTCGCCGCAGACGATGCGCGATGCGCTGGCCGTCAGCTCGCGACCGGTCATCGTCAGTCACTCCGCGGCCTTCGCCCTGTGCGCGCATCCACGCAACGTGCCGGATGACGTGCTCCGGACGATCGGCGAGCGGGGCGGCGTGGTCATGGTCGCCTTCGTGCCGTCGTTCCTGTCTCCTGCCCGACACGCGTGGGTGCAGAACGGTGAGCAGGGCGAGGCCCCGCCGGTGGGCATCCCGGACCTCGCCGATCACATCGAGCACGTGAGGGATGTCGCCGGCGTGCACGCCGTGGGGCTGGGCGCCGACTACGACGGCACCGATGCGATGCCCGTGGGGCTGGAGGACGTCTCGCACTATCAGGACCTGTTCGACGAGCTCCGCGGCCGCGGCTGGTCGGAGTCGGACCTCCACCGTCTCGGGCATGCCAACGTGCTCCGCGTCCTCGAGGCCTCCGACGAGGACCACCTCGCGTTCCTGGCCGGGACCGCTCCGCTGCCGGCTCCGGCGGCGGTGACTCCCGCAGTGGATGCCGCCGCCCGCCCCGCGCGCGGGCCCCAGGAGCGCCCCCGCGTCCTGGTCGTCGTCAACGCCGAGACGTCGGGACCGCGGCGGCTGGGCACATGGCTGGAGGACGAGGGCATCGCGGTCGACGCCGTGCTGGGCGCGCACGGACTGCCTCAGAACCTCGACGGCTACGCCGGGCTGGCGATGCTCGGCGGCGGACTGATGCCTGATGACGACGAGAGCGCGCCGTGGCTGGCGCAGGAGCGGGTGCTCGCGCAGGCGGCCATCGATGCCGATCTGCCGACCCTGGGCATCTGCCTCGGCGGGCAGCTGCTCGCGCACGTCGCCGGCGGAGAGGTACGGGCGAACTTCGGCCCCAAGGAGCGAGGCGCCACGCTCATCACGCCGTCGGACGCCGGTCGCGTGGATCCCCTCACGACGGCCCTGGGTGACGGCGCCCCGATGATCGAGAACCACCAGGACATGATCACGGCGTTGCCACCGGATGCCGTCCTGCTCGCGTCGAGCGCCGCCGTCCCCCACCAGGCGTTCCGGCTCGGCGAGCGCGTCTACGGCGTGCAGTTCCACCCCGAGGTGTGCGCCGAGGATCTGGCGCGGTGGCGGGAGCCGGTCTCGCCCGGCCCGGGTGATCGGCCGGTCGCAGAGCTGGTCGCCGAGGCGCGCGGTGTGGACGAGCAGAACACGCGTTCGGCCCGGGCGTTCGTCGCCGGCTTCGCGGAGCACGTGCGGTCGTTCGCCGCGGAGCGGCGGCCGGTGTGAGCGCCACGACCGCCCAGACCGGCACCGGTGCGCTGGCCCGCCACGCGCGCGACGCCCTGGACGAGCGACTCGACGACGCGACGCTGCGGCGGGCGCCGGCATCCGTCGCCGCGGTCGTGGAGAGCGGCCGAGTGGTCGCGGTGGCCGCGCACGGCGACCCGCGCCGGGACAGCTCGCCCACCCGGCGGGGCACCGTGTTCCGGATCGCGTCGATGTCGAAGAGCTTCCTGGCCGCCACGGCTCTCTCGCTGCGCGACGAGGGACTGCTCGACCTCCACGCGCCCGCCGCCGACTACGTGCCTGAACTGGCGGGCACGCGCTTCGGCGATCACGACGCGCGGCTCACCCTCGACGCGCTGCTGTCGAATCGGGGCGGCCTTGCCGAAGACAACCCGTGGGGCGACGAGAACCTCGGCTCCTCGCGGACCGAGATGGCCGCGCTCGTTGCGGCGGGAGTGCCGCTGGCCGCGCAGCCGGCGACCGAGTACCACTACTCCAATCTGGGCATCTCGTTCGTCGGCCGCGCGATCGAGGCCGTCACCGGCCGCGACGTCGAAGACGTCGTGCGCGAACGCGTGCTCAACCCCCTCGGTCTGCGTGACACCCGCCCCGACGCACGGCTCTACGGCGACGATGACGACCTTGCCGCGGGCTTCCGCACGTTCGACGACGGACTCACGTTCACCCCCGAACCGTACGTCGGCTCCGGTGCGCTGGCATGCATCGGCAGCCTCTTCAGCACCGTCGACGACGTCGCGACCTGGATGCACTTCCTCGGCTCGGCATTCGACGACGCGCCGGCGGACGGGCACGTGCTGGCCGCGGCATCCCGTCGCGAGATGCAGACGGTCCGCACGCTCATCCCGACGAGCGAGCGGTCGTCACCCGCCCGAGAGCTCGAGGGCGCGGGATACGGGTACGGACTCGTCGTCGAGCACGACCGCAGATTCGGTCGCGTCGTGCTGCACGCCGGGGGCCTTCCCGGGTTCTCGTCCCACATGCGGTGGCACCCCGCCGCCGGCATCGGCGTCGTCGTCTTCGGCAACTCCGACGCGTTCGGCGCCGGGGCCATCGCCGGCGACGTGCTGCACGGCGTCCTCACCCGTGCCGACGCCCCCGCCGCGATCGTGCGGCCGTGGGCGGCGACCCTCGCCGCAGCCGCCCGGCTCGACGCGGTCCTGACGGAGGGCCGGCCGCTGTCGGCGGCGTCGGAGCTGCTCGCCCGCAACGTCCTGCGCGACGTCCCCGACGAGGTGCGGTCGCGGCACATCTCGCAGGCGCTCGCCGAGGCAGGACCAGTGCGAACCGATGCCGCACCCTTCGCGGAACGCGTACTCTCGGCGTCGGACCGCTCCACGTTGCGATGGGTGGTTCCGTGCGAGAGCGGGGCACTCGTGTGCGACCTGCGCATGATCGGTCTTCGAGAGCCGCTCGTGCAGGAGTTCACGGTGCAGGTCGCCGACGCGGCCGGCGTGAAGCCGCGGGGCGAGACCCCCCGCGCCACCGACCACTACCGCGTCGCGCCGTGATGGGCCGACACCTCGCCTGATGACGCGCCCCCACCCCCGACCGATCTGCGAGAGATGCTGATGGCAACGACGCTGTACCGCCACCCCAGAATCCACTTCCTCGACGGCCATGGCACCATCGCGCAGGAGATGCTCGTCGTCGACGGCGTGATCACCGCGATCGGCGGAGCGGATGCCGTAGGCAGCGGCGCACCGGCCGGCACCGTCGTGCGCGACCTGCCGGGCGAGTCCGTGGTCGCCGGATTCCACGACGCGCACATCCACACCGCGAGCCTGGCGCGCAGTCTCGACGAGCTCGACGTGCGCGACGCCGGCAGCCTCACCGACGCACTCGCCCGCATCGACGCGCACGTGCGCGCGCTGCCGGGCGACGGCTGGGTCGTCGGCGGGCGATGGGACGCGAACGCCTGGTCTGACGGGCAGCCCACCCGCGCCGCGCTCGACGCCGTGGCGCCGCACCGACCGGTGTGCCTGTCGAGCGTGGACGGCCATTCGGCATGGGCGAACGCCGAGGCCCTGCGCCGCGCGGGCATCGACGACGGCACTCCGGACCCGATCGGCGGACGCATCGAGCGCGATACGGCCGGCAGCCCGACGGGGCTCCTTCGCGAGACGGCGGTCGGCGCAGTCCTCGCCCACGCCGAGCGCGTATCCCCCGTGGACTTGGCCGAGCTGCTGGAACGCACGCAGCAGGTGCTGCTGTCGCAGGGCGTCACGCACGTCACGGACTTCGACGGCGAGGACGCGCGGGACGCCTACCTGCGACTGAAGGATGCCGGCCGACTGCGGTTGCGAGTGCACAAGGGCACGCCCGCCGACGCGCTGGAGGAGGCCATCGCGTCGGGCCGCCGCACCGGCGCCGGCGACGACTGGTTCACCGACGGGCCGGTCAAGCTGTTCGCGGACGGCGCGCTCGGCTCGCACACGGCGCACATGGGCGAGGACTTCGCCGGAGAGCCGGGCAATCACGGCATCGAGGTGCTCCATCCCGAGGAACTCGCCCGCCTCGTCACGGTGGCCGTCGGCGCCGGCATCGGCGTGGCCACGCACGCGATCGGCGACAGGGCGAACGCCCTCGTGCTCGACGCGTACGCCCGCGCCCACGTCGTAGCGCAGCGCGCCGGTCTGCGGTTGCGGGTCGAGCATGCGCAGCACCTCTCCCCCGCCGACGCCGCACGGTTCGCGCGACTCGGCGTGATCGCCTCACAGCAGCCCACCCACTGGGCGAGCGACATCCCCCTCGTCTCGCGGCTGCTGCACGGCCGCGATCTCGACAGCTACGCGTGGGCCGCACTGCGCGACGCCGGCGCGGTCGTCGCCTTCGGCTCCGATGCCCCGGTCGAGCCGTCCGCGCCGCTGCGCGGCATCCGCGATGCTCTCGTGCGCAGCACAGCCGCCTCGCCGATCGGCCCGGAACGCGGAGTGCGCCCCCTGCGGACCGAAGAGGCGCTGCTCGCCTACACCGCGGCCCCGGCCTACGCGGCAGGGCTCGACGACCGCCTCGGACGCCTCGCCGTCGGCATGCTCGCCGACTTCGTCGTGCTCGACGGCGATCCGTTCCGCACCGATCCGGCCGACATCGTGGGCATCCGCCCCCTCGCGACCGTCGTCGGCGGGGTGCCGGCCTTCGGCTCTGTCGAGCGGTGACGTGGACGAGGAGAGCCGGCGATTCCCGAGAACCACCGCATGAGATACCTGGAGAGCGTGTGCCGATGACCCCCGACGAGCCCCGCTCACGTCTGGCCGACCTCGGAGTCGGGCCGGGCGCGTTCACCCGAGGTCGGCACAACGCGATCACAGACGTTTCCGGCGTGCTCGTGGGCCACTCCACGGTGCACACCGATCGGCTCCACACCGGAGTGACCGCGATCGTCCCCGCCGAGCTGGGCGCCGAACGGCGCTGGCTGCCGGCGGGACTGGCCGTCGGAAACGGCTACGGAAAGCTCGTCGGAGCCACCCAGCTTCAGGAGCTCGGCGCGGTCGAGACGCCCGTGCTGCTGACGAGCACGCTGTCGGTGTACCGCGTCGCCGACGCACTGCTGGGGCACATGCTCGAGCAGCCGGGCTACGAGCGGACCACCACGCTCAATCCGGTCGTGGGCGAGACCAACGACGGCTTCCTGTCCGACATCCGCTCCCGTCCGCTCGGCGACGCGCATGTCAGCGAGGCCTTGACGGCGGCCGCCGGTGGCCGCGTCGCCGAGGGCAGTGTCGGCGCGGGCGCCGGAACGGTGGCCCTCGGGTTCAAGGGCGGCATCGGCACGTCGTCCCGTGAGGTGCCCGTGGGCGACGGCAGGTACACGATCGGCGCGCTCGTGCAGTCGAACTTCAGCGGCACACTGTCGATCGCCGGCGTGCCCATGCCCGCAGACGAGCTCGTCTCCGCGCCGCCGGCCGAGACCGTCGGCAACTCGTGCATGATCGTCGTGGCGACGGATGCGCCCCTCGACGCGCGGCAGCTCACGCGCTGCGCGCGCCGCGCCATCTTCGCGCTGCGCGGGGTCGGTTCGGACTTCTCCCAGGGCAGCGGCGACTACGCGATCGCCTTCTCGGTCGGAAACGGAATGCCGCCCGCCGATGCCACGCTCTCGCCGCTCCTGCACGCGACGCTGGATGCCGTCGAGGAGGCACTGATCAACTCGATCCTGATGGCGACCACGCAGGTGCACGCCGACGGGAACCGCGCGCACGCGATTCCTCTCGCCGCCGTCCACTCACGGCTGGCGGCGGCCGGAGTGATCTGACGCGGCCGCCCGGGAGGACGGTCACACCGGCGTGTCTCAGCGGAAGTCGGCGAGCGCGCGGTGCACCGACGCGACGGCGCTCGAGCCTTCGCCGACCGCGGCGGCGACGCGCTTCATCGACCCGCGGCGTACGTCTCCGGCGGCGAAGATCCGCGGCACCGACGTCTCGAACGGCAGTGGCTCCCTTCCGAGTCCCTGCCACCGCTGGAGCGACTGGACCGAGACGTCCGTGCCGGTACGCAGGAACCCGTCGGCGTCGCGGTCGAGCTCGGCGAGCCACGACGTGGCGGGTTCGGCACCGATGAAGCAGAAGAGACCGCGGGCCGCGACATCCCCCACCGAATCGATGTTCACGCGCTCGAGGGCGGAGCCGCCGTCGAGCCCCACGACGCGAGACCCGGTGTGGACGTCGATGCGGGGGTCCTCGAGCAGGCGATCCACGAGGTACGACGACATCCGGGTGCCGAGGTCGGAGCCGCGCACCACGAGGTGCACGGGGCATCCATTGGCCGCCAGATACAGCGACGCCTGGCCGGCGGAGTTGGCACCGCCGACGACCACCACCGGCGACTCGAGCACCTGACGCAGCTCGAGCGGCGTCGCCGCGTAGTAGATGCCGGCGCCCTCGAACTCGTTCCACCGCTTCAGATCGAGGGTGCGGTACGCGGCGCCGGAGGTGACGATCACCGTACGGGTGCGGATGAGGCGCCCGTCGGTGAGCGCGATGTCGATGTCGTCGCCGACGGGTCTGAGGTCGACGGCCTCGCAGGGCGCATAGACGCGGACGCCGAACTTCAGCGCCTGCAGCGAAGCCTGGCCGATGAGGTCGCCGCCGCTGACCCCGAACGGGAAGCCGAGGAAGTTCTCGATCCTCGATGTCGCCGCAGCCTGCCCTCCCGGCGCGACGGCATCCAGCATCACCGTGTCGAGGCCTTCGGACGCCCCATAGATCGCCGCGGCCAGTCCGGCCGGTCCGCCGCCGACGACGACGAGATCCACCACCTCGTCGGCGCGCGCCTGGTAGCTGAGCCCGAGGCGCTCCGCGACCAGGCCGGGCGTCGCCCGGGGCATCGGCTCGCCCTGGATGAAGGCGACCGGGAGGTCCTCGAGCGTGATGCCGTGCTCGGCGAGGGCACCGAGCTCGCCGGGGACCAGCTCGACCGCCGTGTGCACGAGATCGAGCCGCTCCGCGAATCGGCGCAGGGTCAGGAATTCACGCGACGAGCGCGGTCCGACCAGCTTGAGGGTGAGCGCCGCCGGTCCGCGGCGGAGCATCTCGCGACGTGCCCACAGCGCGTGCAGGACGATGTCGCAGAGCTCGTCGTCCTCGGCCATCAGCAGACGCAGGCGCGCCCGGCTGACGCGCAGCATCCGGCCGGCGCGCGAGGCGCGTGCCGTCAGGAACGCACCCTGCCCGTTCAGCAGACCCAGCTCACCGACGAAGCTGCGCGGACCCATCGTTCCGACCACCGTCTCGTCGACCCAGCCGAACGCGACGCGGACGATCTCGACCTCGCCGGTTTCGACCAGGATCAGGTCGTAGTCCAGATCGCCGGCCTGGAAGAGATAGTCGCCTTCGGCGACCTCCTGCGGCTCGCCGAAGGCGACCAGCCGTCGCCACTGCGCGTCGGTCAGCGCCGGCTTCATCATGCGTTCGATCTCGCGCTGCTTCGCCGGCGAGATCTCGTGCGACCTCATCGGTGGATCAGCTCCCGCCAGTCGGCGGGCAGCCTGCTCGCGGGGCCGGGAGAGGACTGCGTGGCCGGTCGCGAGACGGGCGGCGCGAGGTCGGGTCCGTCCACGAAATCGGACGCGACGAAGTCCCAGAACCAGCTCTCGCCCGGCTCGAAGCTGCGCACGTAGCGGTGACCGCTGGTGTGGAAGTGCGCCGTCGCGTGCTGCGCCGGCGATGTGTCGCAGCATCCGACGTGTCCGCACACGGCGCACCGCCGCAGGTGCACCCACCAGCCGCCGACCGCCTCGCAGTCGGCGCAGCCCTCGCCCGAAGGCGGCACGGTGGGGTCGATGTCATTCAGGCTCATCGGGCCTGCCTCTCGTCCGGCGCGTTCCATCGGTGCGATGCTAACGCCCCTGCGAGGTGCGCGGCCGAGATCGCGACAGTCGAGGTGGGCAGAGGTGCCCCCGCGGGGAGAGGCCGTCGCTCGGGCGTCCAGCGGTGGGAGGTCCAACGGCGTGAAGTGGAGCTGCCCCGTCGTCTTCCGTTGAGCGAATAGCGAGTACACTCATTATTGAGTACACTTGGTTATGCAGAGGTGGTATGCGTCGCCTCGTCCACGAGAAGGAGCACGACAGAGATATGAAGGCGTACGCCGTTTCGGCATTCACAGGCCCGCTCGAAGAGATCGATGCTGCCGAACCACGCGTGGGGCGGTCCGACGTCCTCGTCCGCGTACGCGCCGCCGGCGTCAACGTCCTCGACGAGAAGATCCGGCTCGGCGAGTTCCGGCAGATCCTGCCCCACGCGTTTCCGCTCGTGCTGGGTCACGATCTCGCCGGAACCGTTATCCGGGTCGGCGCCGACGTGCGCGGCCTCAAGCCGGGTGACACCGTCTACGGCCGCCCGGATGACCAGCACATCGGCACGTTCGCCGAGCGCATCGCCGTGCCCGAGTCCGACCTCGCGATCGCCCCCGCCTCGGTCGACATCGAGGCGGCGGCATCGTTCCCACTGGTCGCGCTGACCGCCTGGCAGGCACTGGTGGAGCGGGGGCGGGTGCAGGCGGGCCAGAAGGTCCTGATCCACGGCGGTGCGGGCGGGGTCGGGTCCCTCGCCATCCAGCTCGCGAAGCACCTGGGCGCGACGGTGGCCACGACCGCCGGCAGCGCCAGCGCGCAGTTCGTGCGCGAGCTCGGCGCCGACATCGTCATCGACTATCGGACCGAGGACTTCGAGCAGCAGCTGAGCGGCTTCGATCTCGTGCTGGACAGCATCGGCGGCGAGAACCTCGAGAAGTCGCTGCGCATCCTGAAACCCGGCGGGCGAGCGATCGGCATCGCAGGCCCTCCCGACCCGCAGTTCGCCCGGGATGCCGGACTCAACCCCCTCGTGCGGCTCGCGATCCGCGGGCTCAGCGCGAAGGTGCGCCGGCAGGCGCGAAAGCTGGGCGTCAGCTACGAGTTCCTGTTCATGCGGGCCAGCGGCGAGCAGCTGCGCCGAATCGCTCGCCTCGTCGACGACGGAGTGCTGCGCCCCGCCGTCGGCCGCGTGCTGCCCTTCGACCAGACCGCCGAGGCGCTGCGGCTCGTGGCGGCCGGAGAGGGACGCGGAAAGACCGTCGTGAGCATGCCGTGACCCGTAGCCGCGGTCAGCGCGCCGGCCGAGGTCAGCGCGCGAGCAGCGCCCGTGCGCACGACGACAGGACGAGCTCGATCGTCGTGCGCACCAGCGGGCCGGTGCGTCAGCCCAGCCGCGGTCGCCACACCAGCGAAGCCAGGCCGGCCAGGAGCGCCACGGCGGCGGCGAACCAGTAACCCGGGGCGAAGGCGGCGAAGCCCGGACTCATGAGGGCCGCGGCCGCCACACTCGACACGGCGGAGACGCCCGCGGCGGCACCGAATTCGTGGAAGGTGCTCAGCGCGCCTGATGCGACACCGGCCTCGGTCGGCTCGACAGCGGAGAACATGCTGCCCGCCGCCGCCACGAACACCGCTCCCACACCGAAGCCCGCGACGCTCGTGCCGACGATCAGCACCGTCATCGAGAAGATCCCCGCCGCCGCCGCGAGTCCTGCGGCGGTGATGAGCAGCCCCGTCACCGACACCGCACGAACGCCCCAGCGCGGAATGATGCGCCCACCGAGCGTGGCGCCGAGGATGGAGCCGGCCGCGACGGGCAGGAACGACAGCCCCGTCTCCAGCGCGGTGAATCCATGAAGCTGCTGGAGCGAGAACGAGCCGAGGAAGAAGACCGAGATCATCAGGGCGGCTGCGACGAAGATCAGCCCCAGCCCCCGCACCACCGATCCTCGCCTGAGCATCGCCGGCTGGATGAGCGGGGCGTCGGTCGAGCGGATCCGCCACGCGAAGAGGGCGTATCCCACGAGCGCGACGCAGAACGCGATGAGCGTGGACGCGCTCAACCAGCCGTCGTCGCCGGCCGCAGCGAGTCCGTACACCGCGGCGCCCGTCGCCGCCGTCACCAGCGCTGCGCCGACCACGTCGACGCGCCCACCCGATCCCGGCAACGGTCGGACCGATCTCAGCAGACCGATCAGCAGGAGGATGCCGACCGGCACGTTGATGAAGAACACCCACGGCCACCCGGGCCCGGCGGTCAGCAGGCCACCGAGCAGGACGCCGACCGCGGCGCCCGCGCCACCGAGAGCCGACCATACGCCGAGGGCGCGAGTCAGCTCCGGACCCGTGAACGTCCGCACGATCACCGACAATGCGGCGGGTGACATGGCGGCCGCGCCCACGCCCTGGAGCGCGCGGGCGAGCAGGAGCATCTCGCCGCTGCCCGCCAGCCCCGCGAGCAGCGAAGCGGCGATGAAGACCGTCAGGCCCGCGAGCACGACGCGTCGTGGACCGAGGATGTCGGCGGCCTTGCCGCCCAGCAGCATCAAGCCGCCGAAGACCAGCGCGTAGATACTCGCGACCCACGCGACCGTCGTCCTGTCCAACCCGAGATCGGCCTGCATGTCGGGCAGAGCGATCGCGACGACGGTCACGTCGACGATCAGCATCAGCTGGGCCACGCCCAGCAGGGCGAGGATGCGCCAGCGGGACGGATCGGCGGCGGGGAGTACCTTCGCGGCCGTGGGATCTGAAGCGTGCACGACTTTGACCCTTTCGTAAGTTGAACGGTGGTGTACGAGAAAGATAAACCGTACACACGTGTTCGACAAGAGGGATGTGTCGTAGCCCGGTTTCACGCGAGCGCTGCGGCGGGGCACTCAGAGGCGAGACTGTGATGAGTGCGGCGCCTCACTCCGAGGCCGACGCGGCGGCCACGGGCCGAGTCCGCGGAACTCGGGCCGCTGAACCCCGAGGTCAGGCGGCGAGCGCCGCGAGGCTCGTGTCGCGCACCAGGACAGGCGCCTCGTCGGCGCTGATCTCGCCACGATGGACCGCAGCCGAGGCTCCGTGCACGATCGCCTGGATGACGCTGATCTGCCAGTCGATGGGCATGTCGCGACGGAACTCGCCGGCGTCGCGTCCGCGTTCCAGCAGTGCGCGGACCCGGAGGACGGGTTCGTCGTGAGCGCGGCGGATCTGATCGGGGGGCAGCGCTTGAGAAGCCGCGACGACGACGGCACCGAATCGGTGGGTGAGATGCCACGTGGCCTCGAGCAGACGGCCGAGCGCCTCTCGGGGGTCGCCGTCGAGGTCGAGGTCCGCCAGCGCCTCCTCGGTCTGGGCGATCGCGCGGTCGACGACCTCGCGGATGAGGGTCGCACGAGAGTCGAAGTGACCGTAGAGCGTCACCCGTCCCACGTTCGCCGCCTTGGCGATGTCGTTGATGCTGGCGTCAGGGTCGACGGCGAGAAGTCGCGTGGCAGCGGCGACGATCGACTCGATGTTGCGGACGGCATCGGCCCGTTTGGCACGGTCCTGGGACGACGCGCCTGCAGATTCCGCCGTCATACCCGCTCCACGCACCACGCCTCCTAAATCGGACGGTCATGTGCACTTTAGCCTGCGCAGTCCGGCCACGCGGCCGCATGCGCGGCGACGAACGGATCCGTTCCGTTAAATCGGACACTGGTGTACAGTTTACAACTCGCACACCGGTGTTCAAGAACAGGAGCTGGAAATGGATGCCGTCCTCAGACAGGAATCGCCTGACCGCCCTCTTCGACGCCGACGTGCCGGTGACTGGTGGCCGATCGTCTGGCCCACCGCGCTCGCGGTGCTGGTCGCGTCGGCGACCGCCTACCGACTCGCCGACGGGCGCGAGGTCGCTCCGGTGGTCGCGGCATCCGGTCTCGTGTATCTCGCGGCGGCCGCAACCCATCGGCGATGGGTGGCGTGGGTCGCCTTCGGCGTCGCGTTCGCCCTCATCACGCTGGACAAGTTCGCGGGCCTCGACGCGCTGCCGTGGCTTCTCGCCCTCGCCGGAGTGCTGGTCATCGTCGGCCCGACCGCATCCCGGACCCATCCCTGGTGGGCACTGCCGCTGCAGACCGCCGCGATGCTCGTGCTCGGCGCGATGGCCGTACTCGCCCTGCGGCTCGATCCGACCGTCGGCGGGCTGCTGGTCGCCGCCGCACTGCTCGGCCACGCGGCGTGGGATGCCCACCACTACCGCACCGGACGCGTGGTCGACCGCGCGCTCGCCCGCTTCTGTGCCGTGCTCGACGTCCTCGTCGCGATCCTCGTCGGCGCTATTACACTCACGGCATGACGACCGCAGAGGCGGCGCGCCGACGGGCGCTGCGGATCACCACCGATACCGGAGTGCTGCTGCGCCGGCCTTTCGAAGCCGACGCAGCCGGCGTCTTCGCCGTTCACGGCGACCCTTCCGTCTACCGCTACGACCCGCAGGAGACGCACCCCGACGTCGAGCACTCCGCGCGGTTCCTGACCCCGATACTCGACCACTGGGCCGAGCACGGCTTCGGCTACTGGGCGGTGCTTCTCCCCGCTGGGAAGTGGCGGGAGGGCGTGCCGGGCGCCCATGCCGACGACGGCGCGCGGGTGTTCGCCGGTCTCGGTGGCATCCGGAATCACACCTTGGCGGGCCGGCCCGTGCTCAACGTGTACTACCGCTTCGCACCGGCCGCACAGGGGCGAGGACTCGCCCGCATCGTCGTGGAGCAATCGCTCGCGCTCGCACCCCTCGTCGCACCGAGCACGGATGTCGTGGTGCGCACCCGTCCGGCGAACGCGGTCGCACGTCACGTCGCCGAGCGCGCCGGCTTCCTCGATGAGGGCCTGGAGCCCGGCACCACCGACATGCAGCTGCTGCGGTACCGCTTCTGACCGCCCCGCTCACCGGGAGAGACCGAGCGCCGCACGGCGATTGCCGTCACGAGCCACGGCGGTCGGCGGCATACATCGCTCGCAGGAGTTCTGTGAGCGCAGCAGCGACCGTGTCATCCAGGACTGCTTCCGGCGCGCCGTCGAAGTTGTACAGCCTGCTGCCGGCTCGCCCGCCGACCCACCAGCCGATGTAGACCGTCCCCGGTTCGCGACCTTCCTCGCTGTCGGGTCCGCCCACGCCGGTCGTCGCAACCGCGACGTCGGCGTCCAGCTGCGCGGCGACGCCGGCCGCCATCTCCTCCGCGCACCGAGCACTCACCACCGGGCCGGGTGACACTGCCAGCACCTTGTGCTTCACCGCGGTGGCATACGCGACGACCCCGCCGCGGAGCCACTCCGATGCGTTCTCGGCGGCACCCAGCGCACTCACGAGCAGCCCGCTCGTCAGAGACTCCGCCACCGCGACGGTGAGGTCGCGGTCGCTTGCGCACCGAGCCACCTTCTGCGCCAGATCGGCGCTCTTCTCCGCAGTCACGGCCACCAACGTAGCGAAACCGGGCTCCTGGAACCGCCGGGTTGACAGGGCCCCACAACGCCCGTCGCGCCTATCCGCTCCGCCGCTGGGCGCACACGATCGGCCAATGGCGCACGCCTCGACCCGTGCATGACATCGACACGGCCTGGTGATGCAGTGCGGCCACATCCGCGCCCACCAGGGCCGGATCGGGTCTCGGCGGATCCCGCCTCGAACGTGGGTCGCGCGACGTGGAACTCGTGCGCCGCCCACGCGATCGGTGCGTTCACTCCCTCGAGGGTCCCTCGCGAAGCGCTCGTCGCGGCCGTGACGGCAGCCGCCGCTAGATCGCCGCGCGCCCGTGCCGACGTCCGTCCGCTGAGGGTGACACCGCCGCCCAGTTGCCGAGCAGGTGCATGGCTTCGTGATCGGGTGACCCGGGTTCGGCCGTGAGCACGGTCAGCTGCACGGCGGCCTGTCCGACCAGGTCCAGGCCGTCGAAGTGCAGGGTGAGGTCTCCGACCGCGTGGTGGTGGAATCTCTTCACGCCGGACTGGTGCTCCCACACGTCATGGCGCCCCCACAGCGAGCGGAAGTGATCGCTGCGCGTCGACAGTTCGCCGACGAGGTCGTGCAGCGCTTTGCTGTGCGGGTCCCGACCCGCTTCGGTGCGCAGTTGAGCGACGTTGATCCCGGCGACGGCCTCCCAGTCGGGGTAGAAGCGGCGGGCGACGGGCTCGAGGAAGATGAACCGCGCGAAATTGGGAGGCGTGGTGGTCGCGGTCGCGAGCATCTCGTCCATCAACGCCGCACCCAGCGGGTTCCACGCGAGCAGGTCCGTGCGGCCGTTGCCGACCATCGCGACGGCGGACGGCAGGGAGTCCAGGAACCACTGGATGCTGGGTGAGGGCCGCCACAGCGGTGCCGCCTTCCCCGGCCTGCGGCTGCTGGTCGCCACGGCGCCCGCCTGGTGCGCGAGCCGGTGCAGATGGTCCCGCTCGGCGTCATCCAGCTGCAGCGCCTTCGCCACGCCGTCCAACACGGCGTCGGAGGCACCGGCGATCGCTCCCCGCTCCAAGCGTGCGTAGTATTCGACGCTAACGCCCGCCAGCGCGGCGGCTTCACCGCGGCGCAGGCCGGGCACGCGGCGGTCGCCACCGCGTCCGAAGCCCACGTCCTCGGGATCGACCCGCGCCCGTCGCGACATCAGGAAGTCGCGAACCTCGGAACGGTTGTCCATGCACACAGGCTAGGTCGAGGAGCAGCCGCGCTGGGATGCCCTGCCAGGGCGCGTCAGGTCAGGGGCTCCCGTCGCGCAGGGAGAACGCGTTGGCTGGGCGCATGCCACAGCGTGCACTTCTGCGAACCGCCCCGCAAGACGTTTTCAACAGCGTCGTGGCCGCGCTCCTGTGCGCCGTCCTCGTTCTCTCGCCGGGCGTCGCGACCCCGCCGTCTCAAGTGCACATCGCAGTGGACGACGCCGGAACCGCCGGTCAGTTCGGCTCCCGACTGCCGCTGGCGCTGACATTCCACGACCGGATGGGAACAGCCGTGTTCGCACGGTTGTCCGAACCGCTCGCTGTCGACCAGCGCACTCCGGCCGGCGAGTATCGCGCCGGCGACGTCGCCTACGTCGCCTCGGAGCAGAGCATCGTCGTCTTCCTCTCCGACGGCTCCGCCGTCCCTGCTCAAGGGCTCGTCCTCGTCGGTCACACCACGAACGGACTCGACGACCTTGCCGGCTGCGTACGCGACTGCCCAATCGATCTCCTGGCAGCCACCGACTGACAGGACGGATCAGTCCTCGGCGGTCTCGCGGGCGAACAGCAGGAGCTCCGGCAGGCTCGTGGCGAAGTAGTCGGTCTCCCCGCTGGCATGGCGGGCCACAGGGGGAACGTACGGGAGGCGCGCCTCGCCCAGCGTGGCGGGCGGGTCGGTCTGCGGCAGGCCGTTGGCTGCGAGCACCGCGTCCCACGCCGCGATCGCCTGGCCTTCGCCGCCCTCCCAGGGATGGAAGGATCGCGTCAGCAGGATCTCGAGCGCCCGCCCCGCCTCCCCGGCGTCGATCAGCAGCTTCACGTACTCGATCGTCAGGTCATCGCGAGAGAGCACCAGAGGTTCCACCGGCCGCAGCCGGCGCAGTCGCTCCGAGGTGGTCCGTCCGAGCCGGATCGCCAGCTGGTCCTGCTCGTACCGGAGGCGGGCGTCGTCGGGCGCGACCGTGACAGCTCGCTCGTACAAGTCCCACGCGCGGGCGTCGTCGTGACGGATGTTGTAGGCGGCGAGCGCGGCATTGCGGAAGAGGACGGCGTCGACACGTCCGAGCGCGATCGCCCGCTCCCAGTGCGCGCCGGCCTCGGGGCGTCGCCCATGCGCGTAGAGCAGCATCCCGATCAGCGAATGCGCCACGGCGTCATCCGGGTCTGCGGTGAGCGCCGCCTCGAGTGCGTCGAGCGCATCGAGCCCGAACGGGAAGCAGCGGGTGAGGTCGGCCGCCTGGGCGCGCTCGCGCTCCTCCGCGGCCCGGGCGGAGTCCCCACGTGCCTCGTGGACGGCGGCGGCGACGTAGTGCGCGATCGGCCGGACGTTGCCCGACCAGGCGGCCGCTGCGGTGGACGTCCACTCGAGCACCTGGAGCGCCTCGTCCAGCGCTCCGGCATTGCGCAGCTCCAACGCGACGTCGAGCAGCAGCCCGGCCGCGTCTGTCAGGGGTCGACCCGCGAGCGCCCTGATGGTGGCGTCGAGGGGATCGGCCTCGAGTGCCCGCAGCAGGACGGCTTCGGCATCCGTGTCCACTCCAGAACGGCGGAGCAGGATCGCGCGGAGGGCGACGCGGCGCACGTCGTGGCCGACCACCCCGTCGAGCGTGTCGAGGACGCGCAGTGCGGCGCGGTTCTGACCCCGGCACGCCAACGACTGGGCCAGGGCGAACCCCGCTGCCGCTGCCCACGTGCCGTCCCAGCCTGCCTTGCCGAAGGCCTGTTCCGCCTCGGCGATCCGGCCGAGCCGGCGCAGTACCAGCCCCTGCAGGTAGAACGCCTCCGCATCCATCGGGTTCGCGTTGCGGCGAGTGAGCCGCGCCAGCGCCGTCTCCACCCGCCCGAGTGCCGTGACGTGGTCCCCGGCGCGATAGTCCCGGTCTGCGAGCGCGAGGTTGATGCGGACGTCACCGGGATCGCGCTCGAGGCCGGCGTTCCAGTACGCCAGCGGCGAGCGCGTCGGGTGGCGGTACTGGCTGAGGTGGAGCCCGGTGAGGTAGAGCTCCTCGACGGAGTCGATCGCGGCGGGTGCGGGGGGCTCGTCGGCGACCCAGGGCTCTCCGTCGCCGACGACGGTCGGGCTCCATCGCACCAGAAGCTGTCCCGCCGAGGTCAGCAGCTCCGCCGCGATCGCCCCGTCGCCGTCGGGTCGCACGTCGACCTCGAGCCGGAACGGCACCCCGGGATCGATGTCGACGTTCTGCGAGGCGAGCACCTCGCCGCCGCGGACGATGCGCGCGAGGGCGCCTCGGTGTGGTCGCGTCACGGCGAAGGTGGCCGCCAACGGCCCGTCGCGATCCACGTGAACTGCCGCGTCGGGTGTGGCCTGGTGCGCGGTCCCGATCGCGGGGATCGGATACCAGTACTGCGTGAACACCTTGGTCTCGCCGGGGAGCAGCCAGCTGAAGTCCGGCTGGTTGTCGGTGTACACGCCGGCCATGAGCTCGACGTAAGGACCGTCGCCGTCGGTGAGCTGCGCATCCCACGCCTGCCCGAGCGGCCCGGTCCCCCACGTCCACTGCTTCTTGCCCGGCGACAGCCGACGCTCGGCCCAGTGCACGAAACCGGCGCCCGCCGCATGGTCGTACCCGCCGAAGAAGTCCTGCCCCGAGTCGACGATCATGTACGACGTCGGCACGGGGATGTTCTTGTACCAGTCGATGCGGTCGGCGTCGGGGGCGGTCTGCGCGAGCGCCGGATAATCGACGCCGTAGTAGGGCCGGTCCGCCTGAGGGAACGCGGTGAGTCCTCGCCGGGCATGATCCGCGACGTAGCGCACGTCTTCCGGGAAGAAGGACTGATAGTCGTCGTGGACCGCGGCGGCGACGTTCGCCCACCAGAGGAAGCTCTGACGCTCGTCCGTCCGATTGTGCAGGCGGACCGCGAGCTCGACGACCGAACTGTCCGCCCGCAGGCGCACACCGTGCTGAGCCGACATGCGGGCGAACGGATCGTGGTCGTGACACCACACGGTCACCGTGCCGTCATCGTCGTACTCGATGGATGCCTCGACGGGGAGGTACGTCGCCGGACGATGGTGCTGCGGCCAATTGAACTCGACGCCCCCACTGATCCACGGGCCGGCGAGCCCGACCAGGGCCGGCTTGATCACGTTGTTCCGGTAGAAGAAGTCGTACCCCGTCGTCTTGTCGTAGCCGACATGGATGCGACCGCCCAGCTCCGGAAGCACGACGAGGCGGATGTACTCGTTCTCGAGATGGATCGCATCCCAGTCGCGCAGGGTCGCCTCATCGGAGACGCTCTCGGTGAACGCCAGCGGATACACCTTCCCGCTGGACCCCTGGTAGACCCGGTGATCGAGGAACATCGGGTAGCGGCTCGGCTCACCCGGCTCGTAGGTGCGGATCGTCAGCGGCTCGCGCCAGGCGACGGCTTCTCCACGCCGGAGCGCCGCGTCGAGGTCGGCGGGCGCATCCGGAAGCCGGAGCTTCTCGTGGGGTTCGTACGACGCACCGCGGACCGCGGGTCCGTTGTCGGTGACGTCCGTCCGTTCAGCGGTCATCGCTGACCTCCTCGGGGAGACTGCGGCGGAGTACCGGGCTGCGGGTTCTCTCGCCGAACGTTGCGAGCGGATACGACGCTACGAGCCGCTCGTACGCGGAGGTATGGTGACAATGAGGGACTTCATGGACGAAACACCGATCAGCGGCGAACCCTTCTATCGCAAGGACGGCTTCGAGAACCAACGGCTCTGCGTCGTCCCGCGGCCCCAGGTCGAAGCGGCTCTCGAGCGGGCCGGAACCCGGCGCATGACCGTGACGGATGCCGGATACTTCCCGGATGCGGTGGGCCACCGGCGCGCTCGCCCGAACGGTGCGGCCGAGACGATCGTGATCCTGTGCGTCGCCGGCGCCGGCGTCGTACGAATCGCCGGGACCGCGTATGCACTCACGCCCCGCACCAGTATCACCATCCCCGCACACCAGCCGCACGAGTACCAGGCGTCGCTCGACGACCCATGGACGATCTGGTGGATGCATGTGCGGGGCACCGACGTGTCCGAGCTGACCGGGCCGCTGCTCGGCATCCCCCGCCCCCTCACCAGCCTGCGCGCGATCGCCGGCGTCGCGGCACTGTTCGACGAGCTCGTGAGCCTGCTCGAGCGCCGGCACTCCCCCGCGCATCTGCTCGCGGCATCGGGCGTCGCGTGGCAGCTGCTGACGCGGGTCGTCGCCGACAGCATCCTTCCGGCCGAAGGCTCGGCGATCGAACGAGCGATGCGCTTCCTCGAAACGCGCGTCGACAGCAACATCCAGGTCAGCGAGCTCGCGGCGATGGTGGGCATGTCGCCCTCGCACCTGAGCGCGCTGTTCCGCCGGGCGACCGGGAGCGGTCCCGGCGCGTTCCACACGTCGGTCAAGATGGCGCGCGCCCGGAGCCTGCTCGATACGACCGCGGACAGTATCGGCGAGATCGCTTCCGCCGTCGGCTACACCGACCCGCTGTATTTCTCCCGCCACTTCCGACGGATGCACGGCGTCAGTCCGACGCAGTACAGGGCGCAACACAAGGGCTGACGTGCGCTGCGCCCGGACCACAGCCCACGCGGAGGCAGGGCTGCGAGCCTCACCGTGTCAGTGGGACTCGCGCGACACCGTCGACCCGCTGGACCCGACGAGGAAGTCGAGGTCGGCCCCGGTGTCGGCCTGCATCACGTGGTCGACGTACAGCCGCTCCCATCCGCGCCGCGGATCGGCGAAACCCCTCACCGTGGCATCGCTGACACCGCGCGCGGCGAACTCCTCGGCAGGAACCTCGACGTCGAGGCGGCGGTTGCGCACGTCGAGGCTGATCCAGTCGCCCGTCCGCACCCGCGCGAGCGGGCCACCCGCAGCGGCCTCGGGAGTGACGTGCAGAATGACGGTGCCGTACGCCGTGCCCGACATCCGCCCATCGCAGATGCGGACCATGTCGCGCACGCCCTTCTCGAGCAGCTTCTTCGGCAGCGGCATGTTCGACACCTCCGGCATCCCCGGGTAGCCCATCGGGCCACAGCCCCGCAGGATCATGACGGAGTTCTCGTCGATGTCCAGGTCGGGGTCGTCGATGCGGGCGTGGAAGTCTTCGATCGAGTCGAAGACGACGGCGCGGCCGCGGTGCTTCAGCAGGTGAGGGGATGCCGCAGCGGGTTTGATGATGGCGCCGCCGGGAGCCAGCGTGCCGCGGAGGACGCTGATGCCGGCGGCGGGGATGAGCGGCTGCGTGCGCGAGGCGATGACGTCGGCGTCCCAGATCCGCGCGTCGTCGAGGTAGTCCACGAGCGGGCGGCCGGTGATGGTGAGTGCCGTGGGGTCGAGCAGGTCCTTCACCTCACGGAGCACCGCGAGGAAGCCGCCGGCCCGGTAGAGGTCGTCCATCAGGTAGCGGCCCGCGGGCTGGAGGTTCACCAGGAGCGGCACCTCGGCGCCGATGCGGTCGAAGTCGTCGATGGTCAGGTCGATCCCCAGCCGTCCGGCGATCGCGAGCAGATGCACGACCGCGTTCGTCGAGCCGCCGATCGCGGCCAGCGCCACGATCGCGTTGTGGAAGCTCGCCTTCGTGAGGAACGTCGACGGGCGCCGGTCCGCCGCGACGAGCTGCACCGCGAGCCGACCGGTCTCGTGGGACGCCTCGAGCAGTCGACTGTCGGGGGCCGGCGTCCCCGCGAGCCCCGGAACGATGGTGCCGAGCGCCTCGGCGACGAGCGCCATGGTCGAGGCGGTCCCCATCGTGTTGCAGTGCCCCTTGGACCGGATCATCGACGACTCGGATCTCTCGAAGAGGGCTTCACTCAGCGTGCCCGCGCGCACCTCCTCGCTGAGGCGCCAGACATCCGTGCCGCAGCCGAGCGCCTCACCGCGGAAGTGACCGGTGAGCATCGGGCCGCCGGGGATCACGACGGCGGGAAGATCGACGGATGCCGCGGCCATGAGCAGCGCCGGAATCGTCTTGTCGCATCCCCCGAGGAGCACCACGCCGTCGATCGGGTTGGCGCGCAGCATCTCCTCTGTGGCCATCGCCGCCATGTTGCGCCACAGCATCGCGGTCGGGCGCACCTGCGTCTCACCCAACGACACCACCGGCAGGTTGAGCGGGATGCCGCCCGCCTCGTAGATCCCGTTCTTCACCGATTGCGCCACCTCATCGAGGTGCGCATTGCACGGCGTGAGGTCGGACGCGGTGTTGGCGATGGCGATCTGCGGTCGCCCGCGGAACGCGGTGTCGGGGACGCCGCGCCGCATCCACGCACGGTGGATATAGGCATTCCGGTCGTCGCCCGAGTACCACTCCGAGCTCCTGAGGTCGGACGCCATTGTTTACCAACTTTCGGAATTTACGTCAGATTGACGGAATATGACTATAGTAGCGGCGTCAGCACGCCAGCCACGAAGGGGACCGCGATGATCGACGAGGATGCCGTCATCCTGGCCAATCCCCTGACGTGCGAGCTCGGCGAGGGCCCCGTCTGGGACCCCGTGCGGCAGCTGGTGCTCTGGGTCGACATCCGGCGCGGCGTGATCTTCTCCGGGCGACTGGACGCTCATGGCCGGATCTCGTACGTGGAGCACGTGCCGTTCGCCGGCACGGTCGGCGCCGTCGCCGTCGCCGAGGACGGCTCCTGGATCGTGGCGGACGCGCACACCCTGATCCTCCACCCAGTCGCGGGATCCGCGCGCGAGCTCGCGCGCGTGGTGCCGGCCGACCGATCTGGTCGCACGAATGACGGCAAGCCGGACCCCGGTGGCCGGTTCCTCATCGGCACGCTCTCGCTGGACGGCGACTCCGATCGCGAGGTGCTCCTGCGCCTGGAACAGGACGGTACGCTGACGACGATCGACGACGATCTCACCCTGTCGAACGGACTCGCCTGGAGCCCGGACGGGTCGATCCTGTACTCGGTCGACACCCTGCGCCGCGTCGTCTTCGCGCGGTCCTACGATGCGGCGACGGGCGCCACCGGCGAGCGCCGGACGATCATCGAGGTCGATGACGGGTTCCCGGACGGCATGTGCAGCGACGCCGACGGCCACCTCTGGATCGCCATGTGGGGTCTGGGCGAAGTGCGCCGCTACACGCCGGAGGGCGCGCACGAGCGCACGATCCGCGTCCCTGCCCCGCACGTGTCGAGCGTCGCGTTCGCCGGCCCCGACCTCGACACGCTCGTCATCACGACCGCGACGCAGGACCTGAGGGAAGAGCAGCTGGCGGCGCATCCGCTGTCAGGAAAGCTGTTCACCGTTCGGCCCGGGGTCCGCGGGCTGCCCGTGCCGCTGTGGAGCGGCGTTGCCGAGACCCTCAAGGAGAACGCATGAAGCTCGCCCGCATCGGATCTGCCGGCGCAGAGACGCCCGTCGCCTTCGTCACCGACGACACCTACGTCGATCTGTCGGACGTCGTCACCGACTTCGACGAGGCGTTCTTCGCCGGTGGCGGCATCGACCACATCCGGCCGGTGGTGGCCGAACGCGCAGCGGCCGGCGGCATCCGTCCCCTCCTCGATCAGCGGATCGGCGCCCCGATCGCGCGGCCGCACCAGATCATCTGCGTCGGACTCAACTACCGCGACCATGCGGCCGAGACCGGCCAGGCGGTGCCCGACGAGCCGATCCTGTTCACCAAGTCTCCCAACACGCTCGTCGGGCCGAACGACGACGTACGGATTCCTCGTGGATCCACCAAGCCCGACTGGGAGGTCGAGCTCGGCATCGTCATCGGCCGGCGCGCGAGCTACCTCGACTCGCCCGCGCAGGCGCGCGAGCACATCGCGGGCTGGGTCGTCGTGAACGACGTCAGCGAGCGGGCGTTCCAGCTGGAGCGGGGCGGGCAGTGGCTGAAAGGCAAGTCCGCGGAGACGTTCAACCCGACCGGGCCGTGGCTGGTGACGCCGGACGAAGTGCCCGACGTGCTCGACCTCGGCATGCGGCTGGAGGTCAACGGCATCCGCCGGCAGGACGGCTCGACATCGACGATGGTGTTCGATCCCGCGTTCATCGTCCACTACATCAGCCAGTTCCTCGTGCTCGAGCCCGGCGACCTCATCAACACCGGCACTCCGCCGGGCGTCGGCATGGGATTCCAGCCGCCGATCTGGCTGCAGCCCGGCGACGTGATGGAACTCGAGATCGACGGACTCGGCTCGCAGCGACAGACAGTGCTCGCACCACGATGAAGGCGTTCGTGATCACGGCTCCCGGCGAGGCAGGGGTCCAGGACGTCGAGCCGCCCACGGCCGCGGCCGGCGAGGTCGTCGTCGACGTGGCGCGTGCCGGCATCTGCGGCACCGACATCGAGTTCTACACCGGCGAGATGCAGTACCTCCACGAGGGACACGCGCAGTATCCGATGCGCATCGGCCACGAATGGATGGGAACCGTGTCGGCCGTCGGCGAGGGCGTGGACGCCGCCTGGATCGGCCGCCGCGTCACCGGTGACACGATGCTCGGATGTCAGCGCTGCGAACGCTGCCGCGCCGGCTTGCACCACGTGTGCGCGTTCCGAGATGAGATCGGAGTGCGCAACGGTCGCCCGGGCGCGTTGGCCGAACAGGTCGCCGTACCCGCCTGGGCGCTGCACGCACTCCCCGACGCGGTCGACGACGCCTCCGGCGCGATGGTCGAGCCGGGTGGGAATGCCTGGCGGTCGGTGGATGCCGCAGCCCTGAGCACCGGCGACCGGGCGCTGATCCTCGGTCCGGGAACGATCGGCCTGCTCTGCGCGCTGTTCGCCCGTGCGGCGGGAGCAGAGGTGCACCTCCTGGGCCGACCCGGCCGGTCGCTCGAGTTCGCCACGTCGTTCGGCTTCGATGGCGTCTGGACAGAGGCCGACCTGCCCGACCTCGCGTGGCACGCGGTGATCGATTCGTCCAACGCGCCGCATCTGCCCGCGCGAGCGCTCGAGCTCGTGGAACCGGGCCGGCGCATCGTGCACGTCGGGCTCGCGGGCAGCCCCAGCCTCATCGACACGCGGATGCTCGCGCTCGGCGACATCACCGCCGTCGGCATCCTCGGCGCTTCCGCCGGGCTCGAGCCGACGATCGCGGCGTACGCGGACGGCTCCGTCGATCCTCGACCGCTCGTCGCGGCGACCGTCGCGCTCGACGACCTCGCCGATATCCTCGCCGGCTCCCGTCCACCGCAGGCCGGAGCAGGACCCAAGATCCACGTCGAGATCTCTCGACAGAGCCCCCGCCCCTCGGGCGCATCTCGACAGGAACGACCATGAAGCGCGCACTCATCACCGGCGGAGCCCGCGGCCTCGGCGCCGCCACCGCCACACGTCTTCGCGCCGACGGGGTCCACGTGATCACGGTGGACCGTGCCGGGGACGTCGACGAAGTCGTCGACATCACCGACGAGCAGGCGGTCACCGCGCTTGCCGCGCGCGTGGGCACCGTCGACATCCTGATCAACTCCGCCGGGATCGTCGGCCCGAACATGCCGCTCGTCGACACCACCACGGCCGACTGGCGCCTCACCCTCGACGTGAACGTGATCGGAACGGTCGGCATGATGCGCGCCTTCATCCCCGGCATGGTGGAGCGCGGCTGGGGGCGCGTGGTCAACTTCGCGAGCATGGCCGGCAAGGACGGCAATCCGAATCTCGCCGCCTACTCGGCCTCCAAGGCCGCCGTCATCGCCCTGACGAAATCGGCCGGCAAGGAGCTCGCGACGACAGGGGTCCTCGTCAACGCCATCGCGCCCGCGGTCATCGCGACGCCGATGAACGACGCCACCGCGCCGGACGTGCTCGCCCACATCACCAGCCTGATCCCGATGAAGCGCGTGGGTGAGGCATCCGAAGTCGCAGAGCTCGTCGCCTGGCTCTCATCGGAGCGGGTGAGCTTCTCGACAGGGGCGGTCTACGACATCAGCGGCGGCCGCGCCACCTACTGAACCGCAGGCACGGGCTGAGCCGCGGGCACCTGCTGCCGCCCGACGATCGCACGAATGGTCGGCAACTCGGCGATCAGCTGCGGCAGCGGCACGCGGAACGCCAGCGCGCTGACGCTGATGGCCCCGGTGGGCGCGTTGAGGTCTTCCGCGGGAACAGGGACCGCCACGCAGTTCACGCCGACCTCGTTCTCCTGGTCGTCGACGGCGTAGCCGCGCTCCCTGGAGAGCTGCACCTCGTCCCAGAGCCGATCGAGATCCGTGATCGTGCCGGGCGTCCGCTGTTCGAGCGGAGCGTCGCCGAGCAACAGCCGCAGCCCGTCGCGGTCGCTCACGCGGTAGCCGAGCAGGAGCTTGCCGACGGCGGTCCGGTACGCCGGGTTGCGACCGCCCACCACCGAGGTGAGGCGAACCGCTCCGCCAGGAGGGTCTACCTTGGCACGGTAGACGACCTCGGCTCCGTCGAGGACGGCGTAGTGCGTGGTCTCGCCGAAGCGCGCAGCCAGCTGCTCGAGAAGCGGCGTGATGCGCACCGCCTCGGGGCGCTCGGCGTAGTTGTGGAACGCCAGCCGGAAGAACTCGTCGCCGAGCACGTACGTGCCGCGACCGATCTGCGACGCCAAGCCGGCCCTGCGGAGCGACGCGAGCGCGCGGTGCACCGTCGACTTCGGGCTGCGCATCGCCGCTGCGAGGTCGTCGAGGCTCACTCCGCGCGGATGCGCGCCGAGTTCGATCAGCACCGCGAGCACCCTGTCCGATCCGACGACGCGCGCGTCGTCGGATGCGCCATCCGTAGCGACCACAGCACTCCCTCGATCCGACTATCGGCATACTAGTCCGACATCGTGAAAGGGCTGCTTTCCGCGGACTCGCCCGTGGCGCGCGACGGCTGTGAAACCGACACCAGCATCTCACCGCTCGCCCGCGGGCCTCCGAGCAGAATCGGCGCGAGATTCTGTCGAACGGTGTGGATATTGTCGTATCCGAGCGTCGCCGTTCGTGGATCAGGTGTGCGACCCGTCCGGGTCGCCGCGACCGAGAGCCACGACATGGCTCTCGTCCCGATGAGAGGAGACGACAGTGACGAAGTATCTGATCGCATTCAACGACGAGTGGGTGCCGCTGCACACCGCCGACGAACTGCGCAGCAAGAGTGAGGCTTCGCGGGCCGTGCTCGATGACATGAAGGCGGCAGGCGTCTTCCTCTATGCGGACGGCGGGATCGATGCCTCGACCGCCGTCTTCAGCGTGGTCAACAACGACGGGAAGCCGGTCTTCACCGACGGCCCGTTCGTCGAGTCCAAAGAGCACCTCGGCGGGTTCACCGTCATCGACGTGCCGGACGATGACGCCGCACGACACTGGGCAGGGCGAGTGGCCGTCGCCCTGGATTGGCCCCAGGAGGTGCACCGATTCCCCTCGGATCTCGATGAGATCGTCGAACGGCACGCTGCGCCGGAGTGAACGACTCCCCCGCCGACGAAGCGATCGCCCGCGTCCACCGCGAGGAGTGGGCGCGGGTGGTCGCCGGGCTCGCGCGTCGGTTCGGCGACCTCGATCTCGCCGAGGATGCCGCAGCCGAGGCCTACGTCGCCGCGGTGGAGCGGTGGCCTCGCGACGGCGTACCGCCCAACCCCGGCGCATGGCTCACCACCACCGCGACGCGAAAGGCGATCGACCGACTGCGCCGCGAGTCTCATCGCGACCTGAAGCACCAGGCGGCACACATGCTGTCCGACGACACCCCGCACGAGCCGACCGGGCCGGTCGAGGACGACCGGCTGCGGCTCGTCTTCATCTGCTGTCATCCTGCCCTTGCGATGGAGGCCAGGATCGCCCTGACCCTGCGCCTGCTCGGGGGGCTCACCGTCGCAGAGATCGCCCGCGCCTTCCTGGTGCCGGAGACCACCATGGCGCGACGGATCACCCGCGCGAAGGCGAAGATCGCGGCAGCCCGCATTCCGTACCGGGTGCCGTCGACGACCGACATCCGCCAACGGGTCGCCGGTGTTCTCGCGGTGATCTACCTCATCTTCAACGAGGGCTACCTGGCCACCGCCGGCGACGACCCCGTGCGGGCCGATCTGACCGACGAGGCGATACGCCTGGGCCGCTTGCTGCGCGTGCTCCTTCCCGATGACGGCGAGGTGATCGGTCTCCTCGCCCTCATGCTTCTCGCGGATGCGCGACGCACGGCGCGCGTCTCGCACGCCGGTGAACTGGTGACCCTCGACGAGCAGGACCGCAGCGCGTGGAACCGGAACCTGATCGACGAGGGCCACACCCTCGTCCGCGAACGGATCGCAGCCGTCGCGGCAGGCGCCGAGCCGCCGGGCCGCTACCAGCTCCTGGCCGCGATCAACGCGGTGCATACGGATGCCCCGTCCTCACGTGACACCGACTGGTCGCAGATCGTCGTGCTCTATGACCGCCTGATGCGGCTGGATCCTTCGCCGATCGTGCGCCTCAACCGCGCCATCGCGGTGGCCGAACTGGATGGTCCCGCGGTCGCCCTCGCCGACATAGACCGACTCGGTGATGCCCTCGATGGGTACCACGCGTATCACGCGGTGCGAGCCGACCTCCTACGGCGGGTCGGGCGGAGCGCCGAGGCGCGGACCGCGTACGGCAGAGCGATCGAGCTCGCCGGCAACCCGGCCGAGCGGGCGTACCTCACCCGCCGCCGCGACCAGCTGGTGGGGTGACCGACCTGCCGATCACGCGGGATCTGGTTTCAGAGGTTCGCGTGCGGCGGGCGGACCTGGTGATGCGGTGAGCGCGAAGCGCGACCACCCATGCCCGCTCCTCGGAGCGCGCATGGGTGGTCGCGCCCTCGACGCCCGTCACGCGAAGGGCCGCACCTCGATCTTCCGGTCGCAGACCTTCGACGCCTCGGCGGCGAGCGTGAGCGCCACGTCCAGGTCGGGGGCTTCCCACACCCAGACGCCGGCGAGGTGCTCCTTCGACTCGATGAAGGGGCCGTCGCTGAAGATCGCCTCCTGGCCCCTGTTGTCGACGACTGTCGCCGAGTCGGGGTCGGCGAGTCCGCCCGCGAAGACCCAATAGCCCTCGGCCACCAGTCGTTCGTTGAACGTGCTGATGGCGGACCGCCGGTCGGTGCTGCCCGGATTGCTCTTGTCGTCTATGACGGAGATCAGGTACTGCATGAAGATCCTCTCTGGTGGCGCCTTGCACGCAGCCTCACCCCTACTACGAACACGACGGACGCAATCGGACAGCGCCCACCGGAATTCGCCGCCCGGCCCGGCGCATGTTCCGCAACCACGGAGCGGCTGACTAGCCGGGGCCGCCGGGGTGCGCGAGATCGTAGGCGCGCGAGAGCTTCTGGGGGACGACCATGCGCCACGCGTCGACGACGAGCTCACGAGCCTCGGCGGGCTCCAGTGACCCGAGATCCGCGTCGACCCAGTTGAAGCGCAGATCAGATGCCGCCGGCATCCGGAATTTGAGAGGATCACCGCCCACGAGCGCTGCCCGCTCCTCCTTCGGGAAGGCGAACCCCATCACGCGCTCGTCGAGCGAGAACGCGACGTACACGATCTGTCCGACACGGAATTTCAACCGCCCGCGGACGTACACCGGGTAGGAGCGCTCCAGTTCCGTTCCCAGTGCGCGGACATCATCGATCACCGCCATGTTCACAGTCTGGCGGTCATGGCGCGGGGACGGGCTCCCCGGACCCGCCCCCGCATACACGCGGCCTCGTTGTGTTCACGCAGCGGTGATCGTCGATCCGGAGAGGAACACCCTCGCGGAACTCTTCAGAGGTCGCCTCTCTCCGGTGACGGCGATCCTGGTCTCGAGCGGACGCGATTCAGCGTCCAGGCTGACCCATGCGTCGACCGAGGAGGGCTCGACGACGAATTCTCCTGCGATGTCGGTGTAGCCCAGCTGGGCAGCAGCGAGGGTGAACGCGACACGACACGACTCCCCCGGCTCGAGCGAGACGCGTGAGAAGCCGGCGAGCTGCTGGGCCGGGCGGGTGGCTCCGCTCGTATCGACCCGTACGTAGAGCTGCACGACGGTGTCGCCGGCACGCTCGCCCGCGTTGCGCACGGTCGCCGCGATCCGCACGGATCCGTCCGTCGTCATCTCGGAATCCGCTTCGAGGTCCGACAACACGAACTCGGTGTAGCTGAGCCCGTGCCCGAACGTGTAGAGCGGCGTTGCCGGCAGATCGAGGTAGTGGCGGTCGACATCGGGCGGGAGCGGGTTGCGGTAGCCGGTGCCGGCGCGCTGGTGGTGATAGACAGGGATCTGACCGGTATGGCGAGGAATGCTGTACGGCAGCTTTCCGCTCGGGTTCACCTCTCCGAACAGGACGTCGGCGACAGCGGCCGGCCCGAAAGGGCCTCCGTACGACGACACCACGATCGCGGCGGCATCTTGGATCACCGGAGGCAGCGTGTAGGCGCGACCTTGCACGAGGACGACCAGGATGGGCTTTCCCGTTGCGGCGACTGCTTCGGCGAGGCGCACCTGTGCCGCAGGCAGCGCGATGTCGGCGGAGTCGCTCGCCTCGCCCTCGGTGCGCTCGCCGTTGAACCACAGACTCGCACCGCCGAGCGTGAGCACCACCACATCGGATGCCGTTGCAGCGGCCACGGCATCGGCGATCGCATCCTCGCCGAGGTCCGTCGTCAGCGTGCTGCCGGCCGCGACATGTGTGGCGCGCGCATGCCTGTCGATCTCGTCGGCGAGCGAGGTCGCGTCGAGCCTGTCGCGCAGGAAATCCTCGATGGGCATCGACGGGAAGAGGCTGTTGTTCCACGCGGCCATACCGGGATCTATCCCGACCATGTTGCCCATGCCGCCGCCCGACATGAAGGTGGTCATGTCGCGGAAGGCGGGGTAGCTGTAGGTGGGGAACTGCAGCTTCACGGCGTCGGCGTGAGGCCCGATCACTGCCACGCTGCTCGTACCGGGTGCCAGTGGAAGCAGCCCATCGTTCTTGACGAGCACGACGGAGCGGCGGGCGAGTTCGCGCGAGAGCTCCCGTCCTTCGAGGGCCACCTCCGCGATCTCGATGCGTTCCGCCGGGTACGGATTCTCGAAGAGCCCGAGGCGGAATTTCGCGGTGAGGATGCGTCGAACCGACCGGTCCACGTGGGCGATGTCGACGCGCCCGGCCTCCACCTCGTCGACCAGAGCGTCACCGTACCCATAGGGGACGGGGAACTCGGTGTCGAGTCCCGCAGCGATCGTCAGTCGACCGGCTTCGGCAGGCGAGGCTGCCGCGCGCTGGCGAGTGTGGATGTGTTCGAGCGTCATGTAGTCGCTCGAGACGAAGCCGTCGAAACCGAGCGTGTCACGCAACAACGTCGTCAGCACGTAGGGGTTCGCCGCGGCCGGGACACCGTCCACGTCGGAGTAGGAGTTCATCACCGATCCGAGACCGGCCAGCTGGATCGCCGCTTCGAACGGGAACGCGAACAGGTCACGCGTGCGCCGCGGGCCGCCCTCGTACGACGACAGGTTCATTCCGCCGGTCGGCAAGCCGTAGCCGATGAAGTGCTTCGCCGTGGCGATCGCGCCCTCACGAAGGTCGACGCCTTGCAGGCCACGGGTGTACGCGACGCTCAGTGCTGCCACGAGGTACGGATCCTCGCCGTAGGTCTCGTGCACCCGTCCCCACCGCGGATCCAGCGCGATGTCCATGTTGGGCGACAGCGCCTGCCGAACCCCGACGCGTGTGAGCTGTCGCCTGATCGTGTCGGCCATCTCCTGGACGAGTTCGGGACTCCACGTCGCCGCGAGACCGATCGAGGTAGGGAAAACCATATGCCCGCCGGCAAGCACACCGTTGAGAGCTTCGATGTGCACGAGCAACGGGATGCCGAGCCGCGTGCCCTCGATGGCCGTCCGCTGCAAGTCGCCGACGATCCGAGCCATCGTCGCGGGGTCATCGACGCCGAAGTTGCAGATGTGGCCCGGCGCCTTCTCGAGCCACTCGTCGCGGACCACTGGGGCAGACCCGTCAGCGAGCACCAAGTACCACGGCGGCACCGAGACGAGCTGATGCGCCTTCTCACGCACCGTCATCTGCGCGAGCAGGAGGTCGGCGCGCTCCGGGGCGCCGAGTGCGGTGTCGAGGTGGACGGACTCAGGGGACACGGTGAACCTCCGCAGGGGTCGGGGACGGGACGAGGTCGGTGCCCGCGCGCGCTGTCGCGGCGCGGGAAGTGACGAGCAGCACGATCAGTCCGGCGGTCGGGAGCAGAGCTGCCACGCAGGGCAGGGCTCCAAGCCCCCAGGCACCGACCACGAGCGCGCCGATCACGGCGCCGCCACCGATCGCGATGTTGAACGCGGTGGTCTGCAATGCGGCCGCTGTTGAACGCTGGTGAGGCGCAGCGATGCGCATCATCCGTGCCTGCAGCATGATCGGGACGACAGCGAACGCCATCGCCTGCAGGAGCGCGGCGATGACGAGGGCGCCGATCCCCCACGCCGCAGCCAGGGGGAACAAGCCGCTGAGAATGGCGACGAGGCCGACCGCCGCAGACAGCGTGAGGGTCGGGAAGCGGTCGGCGATGCGCCCGACAGTGGCAGCCGCCACCAACGCGGCAAGGCCGGTGCCGAAGAGCAACGCGGGGATCGCGGCCGACGGGATCGTCGCGACCTCGCCCAGCCACACGACCGAGTAGGTGCCGTAGGCGGTCTGCCCGATCACGACGAGCAGGATGATCGCGCACACGAGCAGGATGCCGCCGAGTGCGGACGGCGTCGCGACGCGACGGGGTGCCGGTTCGCGCGGCGCAGGTGGGATCGGCGTGACGGCCGGAAGCAGCAGCACGACGAGGAGCACGACGACCACCGCGACCGCTGCAAGGGTTCCGAAGGCCATCCGCCACCCGAATGCCTGGCCCAGTGCATTGCCGAGCGGCACTCCGAGCACTCCGGCGAGCGACCCGCCCGCCGCAGTGATCGCCGTCGCGCGGCCGAGCTGAGAGGCGGGGACGAGGTCGGCTGCGTATGCCGCGGCGACCGCCCAGAACACCCCGTGCGCGACGCCGCCTGCGGCACGGGCGATGAGCAGCACTTCGAACGTGGGCGCGATGGCCGTGAGTGTCGTCGCCGCCGCGATTCCGACGAGGGCGACGATCGCGAGCGCCTTGCGCGGCATCCGGCGGGTGAGGACCGCGAGCGGGGTCGTCGTGAGGATCACGGCACCGGCGAACACGGTCACCAGCTGCCCGACAGCTGTGATGGGACGATCGAACGTCTCGGCGATGTTCGGCAGAAGTCCGCCAGGCAGGAACTCGGTCGACATCGAGACGAAGATCGCGGCGGCGAGAACCAGGAGCCCGAGCCGCGGAAACGGCGAGCCAGGAGTTCTGTGTGTCGCGCGGGGTGCGGGGTGACGGCGAAATCGGCGGCTCGAAGCACGTCTCGTGACACGACTGTCGTGCGACATGGCTGATGCCTTCTCAGACCCTTGCGCGCTGCCGGATGTCCCAGGCGCACCAACGCCGCGAACGGTGGGGATCTCGAGCCTACGAGGTGACGATCGACCACACCGTGCTCGTGGCGACTATTGCGCAACCTGGCGGCGCTGATGTTGCCGGTCCGGCGGGCACGCAGTAGGCAGGACGTGACGATCGATGCAGACGCACGGCCGCGTCTGCCGCCGATCCTGGCAGTTGTAGCGTGCGGCAGCGGTCGCTCCCGCACGTGACGCGCGAACGGAGCAGCATGAACAAGTACCTGTTCAACAACGACTGGTCGGTCCGTCGGAAGGTGAGCGGCTTCGTAGACCTCATGGGCGGTGCCGCTTCTGAGAGGGTCACACTCCCCCACGACGCCATGATCGGACTCACCCGGTCTTCCGATGTCTCCGGCGGCACCTCGTCGGCGTTCTTTCCCGGCGGCGAGGTCGAATACGCAAAGCGCTTTGACGTTCCGGTCGAGTGGCGCGAGCGACGCGTGGCCATCGAATTCGAAGGCGTGTACCGCGATGCCATGGTCTACGTGAACGACGAGTTCGCGGGCCAATGGAAGTACGGGTACAGCGTCTTCCGAGTCTCCCTCGACGCCCACCTCCGCTATGGGCAGGAGAACGTTGTGCGGGTCGAGGCGCGAGCGAACCAGGACTCCCGGTGGTACACCGGTCTCGGCATCTACCGCGACGTCCATCTCGTGGTCACGCCGCTGGCCCACATCGTCGATGACGAGATCCGCATCACCACGCCGGATGTCGACGAAGAGCGTGCCGTCGTCGAATCCGCCATCCTGGTGCGCAACGAGAGCGTGGTGACGCGCCGACTGTCGCTCGAGGTCGAGGTGCGCGACGACACCGGGTCGATCGTGGCGCATGACCGCGGACCTGTCACCATCCGCCCGCACGCGACGACGACGATTCGCAGTCGGCTCTATATCGACGCGCCCCAGCGGTGGGGCGTCGATCATCCGCACCTCTACGACTTCCGCGCGCGGCTGCGAGATGAAGAAAGCGACGACGCGCAGGACGTGAACACGTCGTTCGGCATCCGCACGATCCGTATCGACCCGCGCCATGGACTCCGGATCAACGATGAGCCGATCAAGCTCCGCGGCGCGTGCATCCATCACGACAACGGCCCGCTGGGCGCCGCCACCATCCGGCGGGCCGAGGAGCGTCGTATCGAACTGCTGAAGGCGGCCGGTTTCAACGCCGTCCGCAGCTCGCACTGCCCCGCGAGTCCAGCGATGCTCGAGGCGTGCGACCGGCTCGGCATCCTCGTGTTCGACGAGACGTTCGATGCGTGGACCGAGATGAACAAGCCCTACGACTACACACTCGATTTCCCCGAGTGGTGGGAACGCGACGTCGACGCGATGATCAAGAAGGACTTCAACCACCCCAGCGTCATCCTGTACTGCATCGGCAATGAGATCCACGAGTACGGGTCCGGTTTCGGAGGCTCGCTCGCGCGCGACATCGCCGAGCGGATCCGCCGCAGCGATGAGACCCGCTTCATCACCACCGCCGTGAGCAGCTTCTGGGCTGTGGCCGGTGAGGTCATCGACGACCTGAAGAACCGCCTCGCGGACGCGACGGCCCGCGGCGTCAACGACGTCATGAACGAGATGACGGAGTTCTTCGACGAAGTCACGGTGTCGGATGTCGTCACCGTGCGAACCGCTGAAGCCCACGCCGCGGCAGACATCGCCGGGCTGAACTACGCGGAGACGCGCTACGCGGCGGATGCCCAGGTCTTTCCGAACCGAGTGGTGCTGGGCACGGAGACCAACCCGCGCGTCACCGCGCAGTCGTGGGCCGAGACGATGGCGAACGATCACGTCATCGGCGGGTTCACCTGGACGGGGTGGGACTACCTCGGCGAGGTCGGGCTCGGGCGCACGGACTACACCGACGACCCCGAGGTTCGCGGTGGCGGCGACCCGGACTTCCCCTGGCTCACCGCCTGGGCCGGTGATCTCGACATCACGGGCCACCGGCGCCCCCAGTCCTACTACCGCGAGATCGTCTACGGGCTGCGCCGCGAGCCTTACCTCGCGGTGCTGAGACCACAGCACTACGGCCGCCGGAGGCTCGAGATGCAATGGGCATGGAGCGATGCTGTGGCCAGTTGGACCTGGGATCTTCCGGACGGGGCGCGCACGGAGGTCGAGGTGTACAGCGACGCGGATGAGGTCGAGCTCCTGTTGAACGGCCGTTCCCTCGGACGGGCCGCTGCGGGGCCGGCGGCGGAGTTCCGCGCCCGCTTCGATGTCTCGTACGAACCGGGCGCGCTCGTCGCGATCGCCTACCGTGACGGCATCCCGAGCGAGCGCACATCACTGGTGACGGCATCCGACCGACTCCTCGTGGTTACTGCGGACCGGTCCGACATCCGTGCCGATGACGGCGACCTCGCCTACCTCAGCATCGAATTCCAAGATGCGAGCGGGGCGTTGAACAGCATTGAGGATGCCGTCGTCCACGTGTCGGTGGACGGCCCGGGCGAGCTCGCGGCCCTCGGCTCCGGACGACCGGCGACGACGGAGCGCTTCGACTCGACCCACTGCACCACGTTCGATGGCCGGGCGCTGGCGATCGTGCGGCCGACCGGCGAAGGCAGGATCACCGTCACCGTGCGCTCGACCGGCATGACAGATGCGCAGGCAGTGGTCACTGCGCGAGGCGTGTGACCGCTCGGTCGGCTGCCCACACCCGCACCGCGATGGAGGGACGAGCAGGCAGATCCACCCGCACGAACGCCATCAGCTGGCGCGTCTCACTGCGTCGCGTTCAGCGCCTCGCCGGATCGAGGTGCCCCGAGTTCGAAGTGACGCTTCATGGTGTCGAATGTGCGTGCGTCGATCTCGGCGACATGCTCGTAGAAGCCCCGGCCGCTCTTCGCGCCGAGGTGGCCGGTTTCCACCAATGCTGTGAGTAGCGGGCTTGGCTGGCTGGCGGCGCTCAAGAGCGGGAAGAGTTCGACGGAGACTCTTTCCCAGATATCGAGTCCGCCCAGGTCCGCGATACCGATCGGACCGGCGGCAGCCCAACGCGGTGCGAGGCCGTTCACGACGATCTGATCGACAGTGGATGGTGAAGCGATGCCGGCCTCTATCAGTGCCAGGGCCTCGCGAAGAATCGCCGCTTGAAGCCTGTTCGCAACGAAGCCCGGGCATTCTGACGCTAGGAGGACTGGGTGTCGGCCCATGCGGTTGAGCAGGTCCACGATGCCCGCAGTCGCCGTGGGTGCGGTGCGGGGGCCAGGCACAATCTCGACCAAGGGGACGACGTGGGGCGGGTTGAAGAAGTGTGCAACAAGGAACCGCTCTGGCGTTGAGACTGCGTCGGCGAGCACACTCGGTACGAAAGTGGAAGTGTTGGAGGCGACGACGCCGGCGGTGTGGGCCGAGATTTCAGCCAGTACGGCTCGCTTCACGTCGATGTCTTCGGCAACCGCTTCTATCGCGAAGTCCACCTCTGCCACACACTCGGCGATGCTCGAAGTGATCGCAACGCCCTCCCTGCCGACCTCTGTGTGCTCTTCATAGGACACCTCGTATTGACGCACGTCGAAGCCGCGCACTTCACATCCGCGGGATGCGAACAGCTCGGCCAACGCACGGCCCATCGTGCCCAGCCCGACGACCCCGACGACAGTCACGCGAGAGCCTCGTAGATTGCCGAGAGGTACGCCGCAGCGCGGGGAGAACCGATGATGTCATTGTCGAGTGCGTTCATCACGTACGAGATCGTGGTCCGCCGCTTGACATCCATGACAACCAGCGATCCCCCTTTGCCTCCCCAGAAGCAGACGCCGTCAGTTGGCAGATACGGGGTCGACTCCGGATGCGGCAGAGCGAACCCGATCCCGAAGCGAAGAGGTAGCGGCAAGACGAGATCCATGCCATTGGCCTGTTCACGGAAGATGAGGTCGATGGTCTCGCCGCTCAGATAGGAGCGTCCGGCGACTGTTCCTCCTCGGGCGATGGGAGACATGATCCGGGTCAGCGCGCGTGCGTTCCCGTGGCCATTGGCCGCACCGAGCTCGGCGCGCCTCCACGCCTGCGTGTTTGCCATTTCGGCGTCCGTCGCCGGCCCGGTGAGCGCTCGCATCATGATGCTGGACATGTCGGGATCGCCGAGTTCGAAATCGTAAGGAGGCGCCGGGATTATCTCCGCTACACGCGGATCGTCCTGCTGCCGAACTCCGATCTGAAAGTCCGCGTCCAGCGGCTCGGAAAGTTCGGTTCGCACAAACTCGGTGAGGGAGATTCCTGTGACTCTGCGCACGAGTTCGCCTATCAGCGCGCCGTGGCTCAGCACGTGGTAGCCGGAAGCCGTGCCGGGTTCCCACCAGGGTGCCTGTGCGGCGAGGCGCCGCGCCGCCTCCCCTGTGTCGTAGAGGTCCTCGATACTCACCGGCTGATCCCAACCGGGGATCCCAGAAGTGTGCGCGAGAACATGGCGGACCTCGATGAGTTCCTTGCCGTTCTCGGCGAACTCCGGCCAGTACCGGGCTACCGGCGCGAACACATCCAGCAGACCTCGTTCGTGCAAGAGCAGAATGGCAAGCGAGCTGACCGTCTTGGTGCTCGACCAGACGTTGACGATGGTGTCCTCCCGCCAGGGATCCTGGTGGGTCCGGTCGAGATGCCCGCCCCACAGGTCGACCACCATCTCGCCGTCGATGTCTACAGCGATCGACGCGCCGATTTCGTCGCCGGTGTTGAGAAAATCGGTGAAGCGGGCGCGAACAGGCTCGAAGCGCGGATCAGCGTAACCCGCCACCCCCGCTGCGGCTGTCGAGTCGGTGTCGGTGAATGTCGGATTCATAATGCCGCCTTCGGGTGCTCTGCGATAGCTGCTCTGTCACCGGCCGTGGCCGTTGTGATCGGCCCACCGCTCCGATCTTCACGAGGGCCGCTCCCCGAGGCAAGCGCAGCTGCAAGAGATCGGTCGTGCACGACGGAATCGGGGTCGCCGCGGCGCGCTCTTACCGAGCGAAGGGAGCATTCTGCACACTCCCGCCTAAGATCAATCCGTGAGCAGGCATGCGATGAGGGGAGACCTTCGAGCGCACGTCAATCACTTGCGAGAGCGTGAACTCGTCCGCATGGGCGAGGACACCGTCGCAATGGTGCTGGAACTCATGCCGGACTACCTCGTCGATGGTTCACTCACACCAGCAATGCTGCTGGAGAACTCCATCCGCAACCTCGAGCACGTCCTGACACGACTGCTGGCTGAAGACGATGCTTCCAACGACGAGCTATCCCCCAGCTTCTACGACACAGGGGTCCGCCGAGCCCAGCAAAGGGTGCCGCTCGAATCGGTGTTGTACAGCTTTCGCATCGGCGGCAGGGTGCTCTGGCAATCCTTGGTGCGAGAAGTGAACCAGAATGGGGATCACCGAGAGCGTCAACGCCTGCTCGAAGAGGCGGTCGTGGTCTGGGAACTGACGGATGCGACATCGACCGCGGTTGCGCGCGGCTATCGCGACGAACAGGCTCGGATTCTGCGCCGCGGGCAGCACCGCCGCGAGGCCGTCCTCTCAGCTTTGATCGACGGGCGGACCAGGAGTGCGACAGGGATCGCCGACTCTGCCGAGGCGCTTGGACTGGCCGTGCATGGTCGCCACGTGGTGGCGGTGACAGTGGCTCTCGACGCGCTACGCGGCACGATGCCACACCCTGAGGAAAGACTGGCCGATGCACGCGTGAAGTCCGCCTGGACGACGCAGGGCACACGGTTGACCGGGCTCATCGACCTGCAGACTTCAGGAGGACTGGAGGAGATCATCGAGATCCTTCGAAATTCCCTGCCGGACGCTGCGGTCGCCATCTCTGAAGAGTTTGATGATCTCAACCTCGTTGCTGACGCGTACCGCCAAGCAACTCTTGCGCTGCGCACGCTGCCAACGGATCGGCCAGGCGTAGCCCGTGCACGGGATCGTGCCTTGGAGTCGCTCCTGGTTGGCAGTCCCGAGGTCTCGCGATTGTTGATCACCAGCCGGCTCGGCGGCATCCTGGACCTACGCCCGAGGGATCGGGATATCTTCTTGGAGACGATCTTGGCGATCGTCGAATGCGGGGGATCTGCCCGAAGTGCGGCCGAGCGACTGTTCTGCCACCGCAACACAGTCGTGAAGCGGGCGCGTCGCATCCGCGAGCTTTGCGGATCGGATCTCGGTGACCTCGAGTCGTTGATGCCCGTGTACCTGGCGGCTCTGGCGTTGCGAACGGACCCGGCCCTGCTGCCTGGCGGCGGTGCTGGCGTACACCGGTGAGGCTCATCACCGCTGCAAACTGCTCCCCCATCGTCGACGAGGCGCGTAACGCGCTCTCCGACCGGACCTGATCGCCGACACTGAACGACATGACGGTAGATCCTCAAGTCGCGCAGGTGTGGGCGGCTCTGATCGCGAACGGATTCCGCGGCTTTTCCGCGGGCAGTCCCGAGGACGCTCGCGCCGCGTACCGCTGCATCGCAACCTCGCGGGAGAGCACAGCCGGGTCCCCGCAGCCAGTGGATATCAGGGACATCGTGATCCGCGGTATCCCCGCCCGCATCTATCGACCCGAATCAGCCGCGGTGGGGGTCGTAGCGTACTTCCATGGCGGCGGCTACGTGGTCGGAGACTTGGATACACATGACCTGTCTGCCCGACTGCTCTGTGTCGAGGTGGGCGCGGTCGTGATCAGCGTCGATTACCGCCGGGCCCCAGAACATCGCTATCCGGCAGCGAGTGACGACGCCGCAACCGCGGTCGAATGGATCATCGCCAATGTGGCACGTCTAGGAGCGGAGACACCCAGCGTCGCAGTTGCAGGCGATAGCGCGGGTGGCAATCTGGCAGCCGTAGTGGCCCAGCGAGGCGTCGCCGAGGGCTGGGGACTGGCGGCGCAGGCACTCATGTATCCGAACGTTGACTTCAGTGCTCGGGACGGCTCAATGCGCGAACACGCCACCGCCCCGTTTCTCACACGCCGCGACATCGAGTGGTTCTTCGCTCACTACACCGGTGTCGCGATCGACGACGCCGCTGCAGCACCGCTTCTTTGCGATCCCGGTCTGAACCCGCTCACAGCACAATCTCTGTCCCACCTGTGCCCCGCGGTGATCGCCACCGCCGACTGCGATCCGCTCCGCGACCAGGGCGCCGCATACGCGCGCGCACTCGCGCTCGCGGGCACGCCTACCGTGTATCGCAACTTCCCCGGACTCGCCCACGGCTTCTATCCCTTGCAGACGGTATCCCGCGCGCGGGATGCCACCGCGTGGTTCAACGGAGAGCTGCGTCGCCTGCTGCTCATCGATTGCGAGGCTTCCGGAGGAACCACGCAAGCGCCGCCGGCTACCCCATCTTGAACTCCTGATCACTCATTTGGATCAACGCCTCCATCCCTTGAAACCGAGGCGTGTGGAGTCGGGCGCCGGCGGCCCGGACGACCTCGTCGCGCTCGGCTCGGCGCGGCCGGCGACGGAGGCGCGTTTCGATTCGACCAGCTGCACCACCTTCGATGGGCGCGCACTGGCGTTCGTGCGGCCGACCGGCGAAGGCAGGATCACCATCACGGTGCGTTCGGCGGGCATGGCCGATGCGCAGGCCGTCGTCACCGCGCAAGGCGTGTGACCGCTCAGTCGACTGCGCGCACCCGCACCGCGATGTAGGGACGAGCGGGCAGATCCACCCGCACGTCGCCTTCGTGGATGCCGGGCAGCTCCTCGACGGTCATCGCCCAGGTGTCGATCATGTCGATCTTGGCCCGCATGTTCTGGGGCACCCGAACGGTGCGGAACCTCGGGCGGGCGTCCCTGAAGTACGTGAGCGCGTAGCCGTCTCGTCCGCCTGTCACGAAGTCCCAGTCGCTGGGCAGAGGCTCGATCCGGCCGCCCGGAACGCCCTCGACGAGCTCGCGCAGGAACGCGAGCCGCGGCAGGCTCTCGCCACGCAGGGTGCCGCCCTTCGCCCAGAAGATCACCTCGTCGTCGCGCCAGAACGTCTCGCCGTGCGTCAGGAAGGCGCCCTGCAGAGTCCCCTCCCAGAAGCGTCGGACGACCTCCTCCGCCGTCAGATTGCCCCAGCCCTGATCGATGTCGCCCTCGTAGCCGAATTCGTCGACCACGATCGGCTTGTTCCACCGCGTTCGCCATTTCGCGACCGACTGCGCCATCTCGCGCCCGCCGCCTTGGATGCTCGCGTGCGTGGCCCAGTCCGCCGAGTAGTCGAAGATCTCCACCCAGTTGTGGATCGACAGCGGATGCCGCACCGGATCGTTCGCGACCACCAGGCCGGCGAGCCGGTCCCAATCCTCGCGGCGCTTGGAGGTGAGGAGGTCGTATTCGTTCGCCATCGACCACCACACATTCGGAAACGCTGACAGGCGACGCACCACATAAGAGACGTAGCGGTCGTCGGCGGCCGCGCCGAGCGCGCCGAACCCCCACCGGTCATACGGGTGGAACAGGATCACATCCGCCTCGATGCCCGACGCGGCAAGATCGTCGATGCGACGCTCGAGCCGGGCGAAGTACTCCACGTCGAAACGCGTAGTGTCCCACGCGCCCTCCGCGTCGCGCTCGAAGACGAACCGCTCGGGCTCGGTCGAATTGAAGAGGAAGGACTTGGGGAAAAGCGCCATCCGCAGCTTGTTGAACGGCGCACCGGCGAGCGAACGGAGGGTCTCCTGCTGCAACTCCTCGGGCTGATGGGTCCAGGCGTACGACGTGGTGCCGAGTGGAACGAACGGGGTACCGTCGCTGCGCACGAAGCCGCGCCCGTCCACCCGCACCGGTCCCGGCGCGTCGGACTCGCCGACATCGACGGCGCCCCGCACGCCGTCGAGCGAACGCGCGGTGGATGCCGTCGTGAAGGCCCAGCGGCCGGTCGTCGGGGGAAGGAAGCGCAGCCGGTACACACCGCCGCCGTCGTAGAAGCCGCCGACGCGGATCGTCGTGTCGCCGAGCGTGAACGTCGCGGTGAGCTCGACGTCGACGAACGGATTGCCGTGCGACGGGCCCCGCAGAATTACATCGGTCCGTTCGCGGCAGGCTGCGGCATCCGGGATCTCCGCACTCGCAGAGCCCGGTGCGACGTCATCGCCTTCGTAGTCGAGCGAAGTGGTGATCGGTGGGTCCTGCGGCGGAAGCGGGCTGAGGTCCTCGAACACCGACACGGCATCGAGCACCTCCGCCCGACGGGGATCCGCCTCGCCGAGGACAAGCCCAGCAGCGAGCCGAACGGGAAGTCGCCGAGTTGCGCGAGCATCGGCGATGCCAGCAGATCAGGCGCGATGGCGGCGATCGCCTTGCTCGCATCAGGGTGCTGAAGAACTGCGGATGCCGGAGTCTGTCGGTCGATGCAGCGCATGGTGTCCTCGGGGATTCAGTCAGGAAGCGGTCGATAGGCGACCGAGAGGACACGCCCATCGCGGGACGGAGCACCGAGAGCGAGCATCCGGCCGGTGAAGCCGGCGGCGACCTCGGTGGAGAAGTAGCGGCCGTCGAGGCGGGCGAGCTCGGTCGCTTCACCGCCACGGACGACCGAGAGCACCACATCGTCGGGGCCGGCGTAGCCGAACGGCACCGGGGGCGTCTGTGGAGGGGTCGTCGAGATGCGCAGGGTCGCAGTCTCGCCGGCGATGTCGACCGCGCCGATCCGCTGACGGATATCGCCGATCTGCACGATCGCGTACGCGTGGCCGTGCTCGAAGACGACGCCGCACCAGTGCCGGTCGTCGAGGCGCAGTCCGAGGACGCCGGACCGATCCACGACGGCATCGGCCTGCCACGCGAACTCCGTCACCCGCGTGCAGAGCACGTCACCGGCCGACCCCCACGCACGGAACCGGATGCCGCCCTCCAGCGCCCGTTCGACCACGGCGTCGGGCTCACTGCCCGCGGTGACCCAACGCGGATCGAGTACCGCACCCGTGAAGTCCTCCACGAAGCCGGAACCGCCCCGCAGGATCTCGAAGCGCGCCTCGTCGAACACGGGCCACCCGTCGACCCAGTCCACGCCGGCGAGGAACGACTCGCGGCCGAGCACGTGAAAGCCGGGTGTCGACCCGCGCGGGCGAGCACCGAGATAGACGGCGGCCCAGGCGCCGTCCGGCGTCTGGACGAGGTCGGCATGGCCGACGTTCTGCACGGGGTGCGAACTGCTGCGGTGAGTGAAGACGGGGTTGTGAGGGCATGATTCGAAGGGGCCACGGGGGCTCGGTCCGCGCGCGACTGTCACGCAATGCCCGCGCTCGGTGCCGCCCTCGGCGAGCACGATGTACCAGCTTTCGCCGATGCGGTAGAGGTGGGGACCCTCGGCCATCGGCATCCCGCTCCCCTGCCAGACCGGATAATGCGGCTCGCGGAGGCGGCCCGTGGCGAGGTCGATCGGCGCCTGGCGGATGCCCTGGCCACCGACGGTGAAGTCGAGCACGTGCCAGGTGAGGTAGCAGGTGCCGTCATCGTCCCAGCACAGGTCCGGATCGATGCCGATCGCCTCGGGCACGAAGACGGGGTCACTCCACGGACCCGCCGGATCGGTCGCATGAACGATGAGCTGCCCGGACTCGAAGTCGCTGATGTTCGTCGTGATGAACCAGAAGCGTCCGTCGTGGTGACGCAGCGTCGAACCATAGATGCCGGTCGAGGGACCCGGGATGCCGACTCGGAACTGCGACCGACGCGTCAGGATGTTGCCGATCTGGGTCCAGCTCACGAGGTCGCGGCTGTGGAAGATCGGCGCACCCGGAAAGTACTCGAAGCTGGAGTTCGCGATGTAGTAGTCCCCGCCCACACGGCAGACCGTGGGGTCGGGGAAGAACCCGGGGATGATCGGCTGGACCTCCGCGCTCATCGCGCGCGTGGGCTCACTGACTGCAGCCTCGATCACCGGTTCTCCTCTCGAACGGAACCTCGTCGGTCCTCCGCCAGGCGATCCTCGCAGTACATTGGATCCGCCCCACGGTCGTTGCGCAAATAAGCGGAGAGGAAGGGCCTCCATGGACGGCTCCCCTGATCGCACCGTCACGCTGCGCACGATCGCAGCGGCGGCAGGGGTGTCGGTGTCGTCCGTGTCCCGCGTGCTCTCGGGGCGAGGCGACCTCAAGCGCGAGACGCGGGAGAGGGTTCTCGAAGCCGCGCGCGCGCTCGAGTACGACGCCTCGGGGCCTCATCGGGGTCGCCCGACCGTGCTGGACCCGCGCCTTATCGAGCTCGTGCTGGGCAGCTTCGACGACGCGTGGACGGACGCCGTCACGACGGGAGCTCGCGAGGCGGCGTTCCGGCTGGGGTTCGATCTCGTCCTGACGCTCGAGCGCGACGATCCTGCCGATGACTGGCCGACACGCGTCGCGACGCGACGGCCGTCCGGTGTCATCATCGGCATCATCCGGCCCACTCAGCGCCAACTCGACCAGCTCCGAGGACTGCGGATCCCGATCGTGCTTCTCGAGCCTCGATCCGACCCCCAGGGCGAGCTCGCCAGCGTCGGCACGACCGACTGGCAGGGAGGCTATGACGCCGGCATCCATCTGATCGAGTCGGGTGCCGCAGGGTTCGTCGTGGTGACGGGAACGCCGCCCTATCGCTTCGGGCGGGCCCGCGAGGAGGGCTTCCGCCAGGCGATCGCCGATCACCGCCCGGAGTCGCCGGTTCACCACGTGAACGGGCGCTGGACCGACGCGGTCGTCACCGAAGAGCTGCTGAAGACGCTCGTGTCGGCCCCCACGCCGACCGCCGTCTTCGCCTGCAACGACGAGATGGCCTTCGCGGTGTACCGCGCTGCCGGCCGTTTGGGTCGCCGCATTCCCGACGACATCCGCGTCGTGGGGTTCAACGACGAGCCGCGAGCCGCGACCGCCAGCCCGCCGCTGACCTCCGTGCAGCAGCCGCTGCGCGAGATGGCTGCTCGAGCCGTCGAGCTGGTCAGAGACCTGCGTCACCGGGATGCGGACCATTTCGAGCGCGTCGAGCTTCCCTCGGCACTCGTGGCGCGAGGCTCCACCGGCTTCGGAACCGGCGACGACGTCGAGTCCGCACCGGGGGCACCGAGTCAGTAGGAGTACGTTCTCACTCGCAGCGCCCCTGAGGACACCGTGCTCTGGCGGATCGGGAACAGCTCGGATTGAACTTGCTCGATCGCCGGCAGGCGTATCCACTCCCCGCCGCCGATCTCATCGCCGTTCAGACGCCGACGAACCACCCACTGATCGTCCTCGTGCTCGAGTTCTTCGACACTGAGCCACCCGGCCCTCGCGCCATCGGCTCTCAGGGCCCTCACCGCGAACCCCCGCCCGACGATCACATATGCGTCGTCGTCCAGTCTGGCGACGACACCTACCCCGTTTCGGGGTGTCGGAAAGATCTCGGCCATGTGGCTGCGCGTCACTTCCAGTGCGCCGTCCGGGAACAGCCGCCGCGTGGGATCGGTGTCGGTCAGTGTGAAGCCGGTGAGTTCAGCGCCGGGGTGCTGTTCGACCACACGGCCGATCGCAGACAGCAGGGCGAACGCATCCTTCACATCCGCGTAGTGAGGATCGTCTTTCGTCATCAGGTCGAAGGCGAACGGCGCGACCCCGGATGCTCCGAGCTGACCGACGGCACGGAACATCTGCTCTACTCCGACGCGATTGCATTGCATCTCTGGAATGAAGAGGATGCCGTCGATCGCTGCGTACTCGCCGGCGATCAGGTCGAACGACCCGAAGTACAGATCCGGCGCGAGAAAGTCGAGGGTCGGCGCGAGCGCACGCCAGATGCTGGACGTATGCCGCAGCGGCCCACCGCTCGGGTACACGCCCGGCGAAGTCCCGCCGCCGAGGGCGAACTCCGAGTCGCCGCCGTCGCTCTCGAGATTGGCGTCGACCCAGGCGTTCACATACAGCGGAACGTCGAACGCCTCGCGCCCCGCGCGAGCAACGGCGTCGATGTACGACGCGTACGCCGACGCCATGAACGCCTCGTCCGCCTCGTCGCCGAAGAGGGTCTGCCAGTCGGCGTTCTCGCCGCCACCCGACCGCTGCATGGTACTGCGCAGACGGCCGGGGCGGGATCGACCCACGGCCTCACGCACGGCGGCCGGGACAGCATCCCCCCATCGCTCTTCGGCGAGCGGGCTGCGATCCCGGGAATCGCCGAGCACCCCGACCTCGTTCTCGACCTGCACCATCAGCACCGTCTCACCGTCGTCGTGCGCAGCGAGATGGCGCATGAGTGCGGCGAAGGCGAGCGCATCCGCGTCTCGCGCGGCCCGGCAGAACGGCGAGATCGCCTCGATCGATTCGCCTGACGCGTTCCGGATGCGCGGGAACCGCTCGGGGTCCTGCTTGACCCAGCCCGGCACGTACGTCGACATCCCGTTCTTCCAGGTGCCGAACCACAACGGGACGATGTGAAGCCCGCGAGTGCGCGCGCCTTCGATGAGCGCGTCCACCGTGTGGAAGTCGAAGACACCCTCTTGCGGTTCGATCAGTTCCCAGGCCACAGGCGCCAAGACCGTGTTGACGCCGATCTCGGCGGCGACGTCCAAGGACTGTTCGATCGCGCGCGGCGTGCTGGATCCGGAGTTGTGGAGTTCGCCTCCGACGATCAGGTAGGGGCGTCCGCGCAGCACGAATCGGCCATCGACGAATCTGCGGTGCGGGTCGTTCATGAAACCTCCCGGGGCGGGAACATGGAACGTGCGGCGTCACGTCTCATGCGACCACGATGCGGACGCGGGCGAGGTTGTCGACGCGCGCGAAGGGGGTCTCTGGGTCGCCGTGCTGCTGAGCCGTGACCTTCGCGGTGACGAAGTAGGTGCCAGCCTCCTGGAAGGCATGCCGGATCGACTGATCAACGACGGATGCCGGGGGCACAACACCACCGACGGCATACTCGCCGCTGCCGTCGAGGTCCCAACGAACCTCCACGACGCGAGATCGGGGGTCCACGGCAGAACCCGTCACAGGCAACTCGACCTCCTCACCGATGGCGACCGCCGCGCGTGCGCCTCCCGAGACGGTCAGTGCGACAACGGGCTGAACCCCGCCGGGGTTGCTCGGGTCGGTGAGCCGGATCTGACCGTCGACCACCTCGTACCGCGTCGAGGGCGACGGCTCGATGCCGTCTTCGGCCCAGGCAGCCACCTGGCGGAGCGCCTGGTGCACCACGCCGAGGTATGAGACGGTGTGCAACGGCAGCTCCTGATCCGAGATGTCAGCGTGCAGCGCACGGTCCACCATCCAGATGCGGAGGTGCTGATCGGCAGCATCGCCCAGGTGCTCGCGCACCTTGCCGGCATACCAGTCGGCCTGCCACGCGAACGCCTCGCGGTCGTACCGCGCCTCGACGACGATCATCTTGCCCCCGATGTCGCCCGACTGCAGGGCGCCCGAGGCCCCTCGCGCCATGAGCGGACCCAGCAGGAGGTCCCGCTGCGGGTACAGCGGATCGCCGGACTCGTCGCGGAATTGATCCCAGACCGTGAACTCCGGTGCCGGAACCTGGTGCCGGTGATAGGTCTGAGCCGCCAGGAAGTTGCTGTTGTCGACGTCTACCCGGTCGCCCGGCCGCACCTGCTGCAGGAAGGGGCTCAGCTCGGGGAAGTCGACGAGAGCGAGATCGCCGACGACGTTCTGAAGCAGGGCGACCGCACCCTGCGTAGAACCGGACGCGATGTGGAGCTCGGCGTTCATCGGCTCGGTGGCTGAGGACTCACCGAGGCGCAGGGCGACCACGACATCTCCCCCTTGCTCTGGGCCTTTGAACGCCTCATCCACGCCGCCCGACGGTCCCGCGGGAAGCGCGATGAGCCCGGATGCGACGGCCTCCCGCCGCGTGATGACGGCTGCGACCGTCGTGGAGAAGCGCACACGGTCACGGTGGATCGACGAGCTCGGCTCCGCGCCGAGGTATCCGGGCTGCGTCCAGAAGTCATCGAAGTACGTGGGATCGATTGCCTTCAGCGTTCTGTAAAGCACGCCGAATGCCTGGGTGCCCATGGTGCGGTGGCCGACCCATGCGGCCGGAGGGAAGCCCATGCGGGTCACCTCGTTGAACGCCGCCGTCTCCTCCTCGCTGAGCCCCTCGCCCAGGCGTTGCTCGGACCCCGGCTCGATCTGGTCGACGATGTCGTCGAGCACGTCGCGAAGGACTCTCATCGCATGCATCCGGACCGTGAAGACGTTGGGGATCGCGACGGGGCTGCCGATGACGTGCGGCACGAAACCGTCCCAGACCCCGCGGGTGTTCTCTGCGCAGGCGATGGTCCGGAAGCCGCCGCCCGAGCCGCCGTAGGCGTACCCGTAGGTACGGTGCGACCCGTAGACGCCCTGTGCGATCACCTTGGCGAGCCCCGCGACGGCGGCGCCGGCGCGGTAGGCACCGATCGTCGGGTCGATGTCGGTCTGCGGCTTCGACAGATCGACCGCTCCGCCGCCGTTCGTCTCCACGAAGAAGGCTCCTGACGCGAACGCGAAGCCGATCTTGTCGTCGGCTCCCGTCAGTCCAGTCGCCAGGTGCTCGCTTTCCGGCACCGGAGTGATGTGCTGGAAGAAGCGTCCTTCGTACTCGTTCGCCGGAGGCAGATACATCGAGAAGCGGTTGTCGGTGCCGGCGAAGCCGCCATGGATGTAGCGATGCGTCGACGGGCCGTCACGCTCCTCGTCGATGTCGATGTATGGGCGGGTATAGAGCGCGTCATCTGCCGTGAATCCGGTCACGAGGTCGAGCACGGTGTCGGGGCTGTTCATTCGCTTTCCTCTCGCTGGGGGCTGACGCGGCCCGGGGCGTCGTCGTGGGGGGCCGCCGATCCGCGGCGCAGCAGGGGTGCCCGCCCTTCCTCGCGCACGACGCGCAGCGCCTCCGTTCCGCTGTGCGGCGCACCGGGGATGATCTCCGCTTCGGCCGAGATCTCCCGGCGGGCCAGCACTTCGGCGCTGATCACCTTGATGCGCTTCTCCAGGCGGTGGTAGGAGAGCGCGATAAAGCCCACGATCACCGCGAAGATGGCGGGGATCCAGCTGTTCACCGCGACGATGCCCGCGATCGCGCTCGGGGACTGAGTGTCGGCTGCACCGACATAGCCGGTCATCACGAGCACCACACCCGTGAGACCGGCGGCGATTGCTTGTCCGACGGTGCCTGCGAAGGAGAACAGCGCTCCGCCGACGCTCTCGAGGCGTCGGTGGCCCTTCCACTCGTTGTACGTCGAGTTGTCGATGATGAGGATGGGCGCGAGAAAGCTGACCGGCAGCGCGGCGAGCGCGGTGAGCACGGAGGCGACCATGATGATGGCGATGTTCCCCCCGGCCAGCGTCATCACGAGATAGCCGATCGCTCCGATGAAGCTCGAGAAGGCGATCATGCGTGAGACCGACAGCTTGCGGATGAGGGCGGGGAAGAAGAACATCAGCGGGATCAGCGCGACGAACGAGATCGAGACCACTCCCTGCAGGGCGAGGTCGCCCACGATGTAGCGGAAGTAGTAGGCGCCCGCCGTGAAACTCGCGTAGATGCCGACGACCAGCGACATGATCGACAGGATCCACATGTGCGGGTTGGTGCGCAGGACCAACAGGATGTCCTTCATGCGCACGCGCTCGGCTTCGATCGCGGCGGCCTCAGGAGACTCGCGGAAGACCCAGAAGCGCACGAGGCCGATCAAGGTGAAGACGACGGCGGCAGAGACGGCGACCAGCGACCAGGCACCCGGATCCTTGCCCGCGTTGCCGACCGCGATCGGCATCACGATCGTGATGACGATGGCAGCGAGAATGGTCACCACTCCCGTCTTGGCCGCCACGTCGCTGTAGTGCTCGCGCTTGGGGAACACCCGCGCCGTGTACAGCGGATTGTTCGCGTTGTACAACGGCATGAAGATCGCCGTGAGCAGCACATAGGACGTGAAGATCCACGCGTACTTGGCAACGTCGCCCAGCCCGCCCGGCGTCGAGAACAGGCACGCTGTGGCAGCCCAGCAGAGGATGATCACCAGGTCGAAAGGACGCGCCTTGCCGAGCCGGGTCTCCGGTGCGATATCGACGAGGTATCCGGCCACGAGCGCGCCTATGGCGTCGACGATCTTGGCAGCGACGAGCAGTCCACCCACGATCGCGGGATTCAGGCGGAGCGTGTCCGTGGCGTAGATCGTGAAGTAGCCCACCATGACGATCAGCGCGTTCATCGAGAACGAGTGTGTCGACCACGGGATGATCCGCCAGATGGAGACGCGGTCCTTCCGGGCCTCGGCCCGCTCGCGCGAGCTCTCGTGCTTGCCGGAGTCCGCCATGGGCGGAGCCTCGTCGAGTGATGATGCCATCAGCTGCTCTTCTCTGAGTAGTGGCAAAGGTGCTTCCCTAAGTCAATCCCGAGTAAACCACAGCATTCAAGGCGCTTCTACTCGGAGTAATAGGTTGCGCAAAAACAGGGCGCATCTAAACTTGGGCCAAGCGGTCATTTCGTCCGCACGGGGTGGGAGCAGACGATGGCGAGAGCCGAGACCGTGACCCAGAAGCGAGGACCGTACGCGCGCACTTTGGTGCGCCGCCGGCACATCGCAGCCGTCGTGCTGCAGTTGGTGGATGAGGTCGGCCCCGAGTCGCTAACGACGAGTCAGGTCGCCGAGCGATCGAATACGCCTGAGACGACTGTGCTCTATCACTTCCCGACCAGGGACGATCTGCTCGTGGCCGCCCTCGAACTCGCCGACGAGCAGGGCGCTGCGGCGGGTCACGTCGACGATCCCGAGCTCCGGCTGGATCCCGATGAGCTGGCACGCCAGTACCGCGCAGGCTCCCCTGACGATCCGCGGTTCCGCCTGGCCGGGCTCGTGCGTGGCCTTGCGGCCACGCCCGGCACATCCGCAGCGGACTACGTCGGCCGTCGCACCACCCGTCAGGTCGAGATCTTCGCGCGCATGTTCGACCAGCGCAAGCACGATGGGCTCGCGCATCCCGATGTCGACTCGGTCGATCTCGCCCGGCAGACCATCGCGCTGTGGGAGGGGCTCGTCACCGTCTTCGCCAACGATCCCGAGGCCGACGGCGGAAAGCTGCTGGCTGACGCGGTCCGCCGCCTCAGCGGCGAGAGCTGGATGACGTTGCAGCGTGCGATCGGAAGCGCCGAGAGCGAATTCTGACACTCATGACGACGCGCGAGCCTGAAAAGACGCGACGACGCGAAGCCCCGCGGAGCCTCCCGGGGCTGGACCTCCGGGTGAGGCCATGCGCCATGGCCTCACCCGGATCGTCTACTCGACGACGATGCGTATGCGGTCGATGTTCTGCACGCGGCCGAAGGCGCTCGACGGATTGCCCCGCTGCGCCGTGACTCGGACGCCCACATAGTATGTGCCCGGCTGTGTGAACGTGTACGAGGTCGCTCCCACCGCGCCGAGCTTGGATCCGACGAACCGGCGCTCGACGAAGTCTCCCGTGCCGGGGAAGTCCCACTCCGTGGTCACGACCCGCCCAGCGGTGCCGGGCAGCTGGATCACAGCGGCAAACGCGACAGTCCTTCCCACACGGGTGTGCACGACGTCGCTGTGGAGGTTGGCGGTGACATCCACCACGGGCTGGACACCCTTGCGCGCCAGGGCGAGCCTCGGCACCTCGATCTGCGCGTTCGTCGCGGTGTACTTCGTCGAGGCGGGCGCCGGTGTGCCCTTTTCTACCCATGCGCTCAGATCTCGCAGCGCCTGCTCGGGGACACCCCAGTAGCTGATGAGCCGGTTGGCGCCGTGGCCCTCGTCGCCGTCGCCGCCGAGGTGATCCGCGTTGTCGTTGTAGTACAGCCGGAAGTTGTTGCGGAACTCCGACTGACCGAGCGAGGCTGCGACGCGCTTCGCGTACCAGTCGGCGTGCCAGGGCATCGCATCGACATCGAGGAGGTTGTCGACGACGATCATCTTGCCGTGGATCTGACCGGAGTAGGACGCGTTGCCGCTGCTGCCCCGGAGTACGAGCGGACCCACGACCAGACTGCGTTGCGGATAGAGGGGAGAGCCGGCCGCGTCTCTGAACTGGTCGAACCCGTAGTACCCACTGTCGGCGGGCGGCAGCTGGTGCCGGTAGTACGACCGCAGCGCGATGTCCCAGCGGTCGCCGCCGGCGGCGAGCGCAGCGCGCACTTCGTCGCCGAGCGGGGACTGCTCGGTGCCGAGGTAGCCCGGCTTCGACCAGAAGTCGTCGGCGTAGCTCGGGTCGATCGCCTGGACGACCGAACCGAAGCCGAGCAGGCCGTCGGGCGCCGACAGCCCGAGCAGGTAGTCCGGATCCTCCCAGCCTCGCAGCGGAACCCCGAAGGCGGTCAGCTCCCGCAGCATGGCGCTCTCGGCGGCATCCAGGCCCGCATATGGATCACCGCTGCCACCGGGCAGGACGGCGTCGGAGATCTGCTGGGCCTTGTCGGCCAGCACCAGGCGTGCCATCGCCCGGATGAAGAATGTATAGGGCGTCGACATCGGGGTGCCCATGACCATCGGGACGAATCCTTGCCACACCCCGGTGGTACTCTCGGCCGCACCGATCGTCTGGAACGAGCCTCCGCTCGCGCCGTAGAGGTAGCCGTTGATGCCGGTGGGCGGAACACCGTAGTAGGCGGACGCCACAGTCTCGGCGAACTTCGCCGCGGCCGCGTCGTGCCGGTAGCCGAGCGAGTTGCCGGTGGAGGATCCGGCCTGGACGGTATAGCCGCCGTTCTCGGCGCCGAAGCCGATTGCGCGCGCTGTAGCGTTCGCATCCGTCAGCGGGTAGGTGTATTGGAAGAACCGCCCCTGGAACGTGTCGGCCGGCGGAAGGTAGATGTTGAACTGCATCTGCGTTCCCTCGAAGTGCCCTGACACCTTGTGATGGGCGACCGGCTCCGTCTCGTCGGACTCGCTGTCGATGACGGGCGCGGCGTACAGGGGATCGTTGCAGTCGGGCGTGACCAGGACGGCGCCACCGGGAGCGGTCACACAGTCGACGGGCGGGGCGGCGGAGGCGGGCGATCCGGTCGCCATGGTGGCGACCAGGGCCAGCGCAAGGATGGCGGCGGGCGCGCCGCGGCGCAGTGATGTGCTGATTCTCAAGAGATTTCCTTCAACGTCATTGTCGATGTGGAGAGCAGAGGGGATGCCGCCGATCACACGACGACATCCCCTCGCTGTTCGGGCCCTACTTGTTGGCGGCGTCGAACGCGTCCTGCATCTTCTCGGCCACGCTCTCGGGTGTGTCGTCGCCGAGCAGCAGGGACTGTACGCCTTCGTTCAGAGCCACCTGCACTTCGGGAGCACCGAGGTTGGGCAGCTTCGCGTACTGGCCGGACGCGAGCAGTGCGGCGAACGGCTCGAGGTCGGCCGGAGCGGTGTACTCGTCGTTCGGGATGATCGGCACGGACGAGAATCCGTTCGCGTAGATGACGGACTGGGCGGGCTCGGCGAGGAACTCCATGAACGCGGCGGCGGCGGTCGGGTTCTTGGCCGCGGCGTTGGCCGCAACCGTGTACCCCGGCAGCGCGGTCACGTAGAGATCGCCGTCATCGGACGCGGGGATGCCGGCCACGACGTACTGCGTGTCGGGGCTGGTCGCAACCATGGCGGACTTGGCGGCACCCACGTCGACGATCCCGAAGGCCTTGCCTGCAGCGACCGCGTCGCCACCCTGTTTGCGGTCGCGGCCGAGCGCGCCTTCGCCGAAGCAGCCCTCGTCGAACATCTTCTGGTAGATCTCGAACTGATCGACCCACGCCGAGTCCTGGTAGGTCGCGCTGCCGTCGTCGAGCTTCGACTTGAAGTCGGGGTCGGGTCCGTAGACGAGGGATGCCGTCTGCCCGAACGAAAGCATCTGCGGCCCCGCGAGCGTCTCGCCGAGCCCCTGTGCGTAGGCGTACATGCCGTCCGCCGCCGCGGCTTCGCAGAGCTCGTAGACGTCGCTGAGGGTCTCGGGGACGGTGAGGCCGGCGTCGTCGAGAGCGTCCTGGTTGTAGATCGCCGCGAGCGGCTGAGCTGCGCCCGGGTACGCATACGTCTTGTCTTTGTACGCGACCTCCGACTGCCAGATCTCGGGCACCTCGTTGGTCCACGCCTGGTCGGAGAGGTCCATGAGCTTGCCCTGCGAAGCGAGCGTCACGACGTTCACGTTCGCACCCGAACCGGCGTCGCCGCCGGGAAAGGTCAGCAGGATGTCCGGGGCCGTGTTCGCCTGCAGCTGGGTGGAGATGAGCCCGCCGACATCACCGCCCTGGTAATTGAACTCGACCTTGACGTCGGGATACTTCTTCTCGAAGTTCGCGACGATCTCTTCCATCGTGTCCTTGAAGTTGACGTCGAAGACGCCGGTCAGCGTTCCGCTGACCGAGCCGTCCGAGGCGGCGGGGGCCGGGGAACCGGAGCAGCCCGCGAGGGCGATCGTGGCGACGAGCACCGTCGCGACGCCGAGGCCGTATCTGATCTTCATCGATCCTTGTCCATTCTGTGTGAGTGATTGCATCTTGGTAGGCCCGACGAGGGTGCGTGCCGGGACGTGTTGGGACGGGCTGCTGCCCGTTGCGGTCAGCCCTTCAATCCCCCCGCGAAGCCCTGGATGACGTAGCGCTGGAAGACGAGGTAGAGCACGAGGATCGGAACCATCGAGATGATGAGGCCGGCGAAGATCAGCGGCCAGTTGGCGGTGTACTGCCCGACGAACTCGAAGATCGCCATCGGGATGGTCTTCTGGTTGCTGCCGGCGAGGTAGATCAGCGGGGTGAAGAAGTCGTTCCAGATCCCGACACCGTTGAGGATGATGCAGGTGCCGAGCACCGGGCGCAGCATCGGGACGACCACGTGCCACCAGACCCGGATGTTGCCGCATCCATCGATGCGGGCCGCTTCTTCGAAGTCCAGGGGCACGCTGGAACGCAGGAAGGTCGTGATGAGGAAGATCGAGAACGGCATCTGCACGCCGGTGTAGACGATCACGAGCGACCAGATGCTTCCGAGCAGGCCGATGTCGCGCATCTGCATATAGAGAGGCAGCAACGCGAGCTGGAAGGGGAGGAGCAGGCCCGTCAAGAAGACGAAGAAGGTCCGGTTCGACAGCCGCGAGGTCGAGCGTGCCAGCGGATACGCGGCCATCGTGGCGAGGATCACGACCGTCAGGCACGAGACGCCGGTGACGATGACACTCGTGACGATCGCGCTCGGCAGCGACGACTGCGTCCAGGCGTTCACGAAGTTGTCGAGCGTCGCCCGCGAACTCGGGATCAGCGCAGGTGTCAGATCATCGGCGGGACGGATCGACAGGTTGATGAGGATGTACACCGGGATGAGGAATACCAGTGTCGTTCCGTACGAGATGGTGTGGGTGGCGACGCTCACCCCGCGGGACGGCTTCATGAGTACTGCTCCTGCCGACGAAGGACCGAGAACTGGACGAACGCGAGGATGGCCACCGCGACGGCGAGCACCATCGCCAGAGCGGCAGATTTGCCGTACTGACCGAACTGCGAGAACAGCTGATAGATCAGCGTGGAGATCGTCTGGGTCTGACCGGCCGGCCCGCCGCCGGTCAGCGAGAAGATCTGGTCGAAGATCTTCAGCCCGCCGATGAGGCCGAGCATGAGGTTGATCGTGATCGCCGGAGCGAGCAGCGGCCGCATGATGAACCAGAACCGCTGCCAGAAGCCGGCGCCGTCGAGCGACGCGGCCTCGAGGAGCTCGGCAGGCACGCCCTGGAGACCTGCGAGATAGATGACCATCGTCGAGCCGGTGAACTGCCAGATGATCGTCACGATGATGATCCAGAGCGCGATTGTCGGGTTGCCCAGGAAGTCGACCTGCTCCATGCCGAGAGCAGCCAGGACCGTGTTGATCCCGCCGATGTCGGGCGGCCCGAAGATGTACTTGAACAGGTAGCCGACCACCAGCGCAGAGACGACGAGCGGCGCGAAGATGATGGTCCGCAGCACGTTGCGACCCCGGATGGCGCCGTTCAGGAGCAGCGCGAGGCCCAACCCGATGACGTTCTGCGCGACGACGGTCACGAACGCGATGAAGAGCGTGCGGATCGTGGCGGGCCCGGCATCGCCTTTGAAGATCTCGATGTAGTTCTCCCACCCGATGAAGGTCTTGTCGAGTGACGACGAGGACCAGTCCGTGAAGGAGTACGCAGCGCCCTGCACGGTGGGGACCAGCACGACGTAGAGGTACACGGCCAGCGCGGGAAGCACGAACCACCACAGGCTCCGGCCGACGGAATGGCTGCGCGGGCGGCGTCCCCGCGTCGCACGAACGCGTTCCAGACCGGGCGCCGCTGTGGTGCTGCCGAAGGTCGCTGCCGTTGTTGTTCTGAAGGTCGACATCTGTCAGCCCCGTGCTCCTTCGCATGGTGTGGTCCGCCGGAAAGAGAACGTTCTCCATCCGCAGCACACGCTATGGCCGAGCCAGCGCATCCCGCAATCTCGTCTGTTCCTTTTGCGCAACGCACTCGATCGTTCATCACTGCTGCGTCGCGGCGAGGAAGAGAACGTTATATTCGGACAGTCGGAGCCGACTGCCGTTCGAAGCAATCCGCCGACCTCAACGATCGCGCGAGACAACGGGGTGCACGGTGATGGCCGAGAGTGTCGAATCCTCCGCCAGGGCGGGAAGACGTGCCGGCCGCGTGACCATCGTCGATGTCGCGCACCACGCGGGCGTCTCCGTCGCGACCGCGTCAAAGGTGCTGCGGAACGCGCCGGGCGTGAGCGACGCGATGCGCACGCGCGTCCGGGCGTCGATGACGGCGCTCTCGTACCGCCCGCACCGTCCCGCGCGCGGGATGCGCGGACGCACCTACACGGTGGGGATGATCGTCTCCGACATCGAGAACCCGTTCTTCAGCCTGTTGCAGCGCGGCATCTCGAAAGTCATCGCTCAGCACAACTACGAGATTCTGATCGCCCCGGGAGGGGTGACCTCCTCGAGCCAGCGTGCGGTGATGAACGCCCTGATCGATCACCAGATGGACGGCGTCATCCTCGTGTCGCCCCGCGCGAGCGACGACGAGCTCGACAGGATCGCCGGCGAGATCCCCATGGTGCTGGTCGGTCGGCACAGTTCCAGCGCGGCACTCGACTCGATCTCGGGCGACGACGAGCTCGGCGCGAAGCTGGTCGTCGATCATTTCGTCGAACTCGGCCATGAGCGGATCGCGTTCGTCACGCACCACAATGAGGCCGAGCACTCATCTTTTCCCGAGACCATACGGATGAACGGGTTCCGTTCGGCGATGGCCGCGCACGGACTGCCGGCCACAATCATTCCCGCGGCTTGGAGCCTGGAGGGAGGCCGTGCCGCAGCACGCCACCTGGCCACGCTCACCCCGCAGCCCACCGCCGTCCACGCCGGCGCCGACATCGCCGCGTTCGGCATGATGAGCGAGATCTGGGAGCGCGCGGTCGTCCCGCCGAACTCCTTCGCCCTTGCCGGCTACGACAACTCGCCGACGTCGGCGATCGGCCCCATCTCGCTCACGACCGTGGATCAGTCCGGCCTCGACATGGGCTCGATCGCCGCCGAGATGCTGCTGGAGCGGATCGCGGGCCGGGACGATTCCCGGCACGAACTCGTGACGCCCTCGCTCGTAGTGCGGGCAAGCAGCTTTCTGCCAACGCCCATCGAGCAGTGACCCCACGGCTCGAGGATTCGATGACCCATGGATGGAGAGACGACGACATGACCCAGGAGTCGCCGAAGAAGGCCGACCGCACGGTCGTCGCGCCAGGATACGAGCCGGTGGCGGAGGCATTCTTCGCAACGATCGCGGACGGCCGCGCCTCGGGGGCGAGCCTGGCGATCTGGAAGGACGGGCTGCCCGTCGTTCAGCTCGCGGCGGGCACCGCCGACCGGCCGGCCGGCACCGCGTTCGCGCTCGACACGCTCATCCCCATCGCGTCCGTGACGAAGGGCCTCGCCTCACTGGTGATCGCGAGACTCATCGAGCGCGGCGACCTGCCCTCATACGACACGCCTGTCGGAGAGGTGTGGCCCCAGTTCGCCGCGTACGGAAAGGGCGACGTGTCGATCGGGGACCTCCTCGCCCATCGAGCCGGTCTGTCGGCCCCGCGCGAGGCCCTGACGGAAGAGGTGTTCCTCGACTCGCTTGCGACAGCCGATGTGCTCGCTGCGCAGGAGCCCCTGTGGAAGGCGGGCGCCAGTCACCAGTACCACGCGTTTACACACGGGGCGCTCACCTCGAAGCTCGTCTCGCTGGCCGGTTCGCGATCGCTCGGGACCGTCTTCGCCGAAGAGATCGCCGGTCCACTCGGGGCGGAAGCGTGGGTCGGACTGCCTGCCGAGTTCGACGGACGCGTGGCGCCGCTCGTTGCCGACCCGCGCCCGGCTCCCGCCTCCGCGCCGGACGAAGCCGACCCGTGGCCGCAGCGCGCGATGGACCTCGGCGCCGGAATCGACGTCGTCGGCCTGGTGTTCAGCGAGCGCGGGCGACGCGCCGAGCTGCCGGGCGTCAACGGCATCGCCTCGGCACCGGCGATCGCGAAGATCTGGTCGGCGGCGGTCACCCCCACCGACGGTACGCGACTGATCTCTGCAGAGACCGCCGACGCGCTGCGCGCGCCGCGCTCAATTGGACGACCTCAATTCGCCGGGCCACCGCCCTACCAGGCCTGGGGCGCCGGAGTGATGATCCCGTCGCACTGGGAGTGGTACCTGACCGAGTACTCGTTCGGGCATGACGGCGCGAACGGCCAGGTCTCGTTCGCCGACCCCCACCACAAGATCGGGTTCGCATACCTGACCAACCAGATCGGCGATTGGGAGCGCGGCCAGTCGGTCGTTGCGGCGTTGTCGAGAGTGCTGGGCTGACAGCATCCCGCCGACGCGCGGCTCCGTCAGCCCGCGCCGAGAGTCCACCCCCAGATCGACAGGTCACCGGCGCGGCCCAGGCGCAGCATGAGCTCGGCGTTCTCGGCCGGGTGCCGGTCGAACTCCATACTGATGGTCTGGCGGTGTCCGTCGGCGGAGACGTGACCGACGAGCTCGCCTCCGAGGTAGGCCGCGATCTCGCCGGAACCCTCGACGTCGAGCGAGATCGACGAGAAGCCCTGGGACGAACTGACGTAGCGGAAGATCGCCTGGTCGCCCTCCGCGGCGCCGCAGAGCCGTTCGTCGCCGGCACTGCTGACGTCGATGCGGATCCGTCCCCGCAGCTCGCACGCCCGGAAGCCCTCGACGTACTCACCGGCGCCGAAAGGCTCGCCCACGCCCTGTGAGGTCATCGGCACCTCACGGATGCTGCCGTCGGCCTGGATCTGGATCGGCTCGATGCACAACCGGCGGAAGTAGCGGCTCCCCCGGCTGCTGCGGTGGTAGAAGACGTACCACTGACCACCGACGCAAGCGATGGAGCCGTGGTTGTTGAGTGTCTCAGGGTCGCAGCCGGCGTTGTCGATGATCACCCCGCGGTATCGGAACGGGCCCAGCGGTGAGTCCGACGTCGCGTAGCCGAGACACGTGGCCGAACCGCGGTGGCCGTCGGCGAACACGAAGTAGTACGTCTCGCCGATCTTGCGCACCGACGACCCCTCGTGGAATCCATGTGTGCTCTCGGTGAGCAGTCCGTCGACGACTTCGTCGGGATCGAACGAGGTCATGGTGTGGTCCAGGCGGACGCCTTTCGCACTGAGCTGACCCCAGTAGTAGTAGACCTGGCCGTCATCGTCGATGAACACCGAGGGGTCGATCCCCGTGCAGGACAGCTGCCGGGGCTGTGAGAACGGGCCGAACGGCGACGTGGACTTCGCGACACCCTCACTGCCGTCCGACATGCAGAAGTACAGGAAGTACTCGCCCCGGTGCTCGATGGCGTCGGGCGCGTACAGCAGCGGCTCGGACGCATACTGAGGCGGCGGCATCCCCTCTTCGTCGACGCCGCTGCGTGCATCGGCGGGCAGCGACGAGGCATAGCCTCGGGGGTCCGGAAACCAGGGCACGTCGCGCCCCTGGAACGAGACGTCGTGCACCGTCCACTCGCGAAGATCCGCCGTGGACGCGACCCGGTACCGATCCGAGCAGTACCAGTCGGCGAGCATGTCATAGCTGCCGTAGACGTAGAGGCGCCCGTCCGGCATCACGCGCGCCTCGCCATCGGGAATGTGGTGCTCCAGCGGCAGCACCGGGTTCCTCGCGCCGCCCGCGACCGTTGCGGCGTTCTTCAGGTTCTCGGCCACGGATCTCCTCAGCTGCTCGGCACGAGGGTGTCGGCCAGCACTTCGAGAACGTGCCGGTACGGCCGGCCGGTGGCACGGGCCATCCCGAGCTCGCAGGTGCGGTTGAGCGATGCGTGCTCGGCGGCGCCCGCAGCTGCGACGCCGGCCGCCTCGCGGCCGGTGGCCGAGGCGGTGAGTTCGGGATGCAGCATCCCTCGGTCTCCGGCGAAGGCACAGCATCCCCAGTCCTCGGGAACGACCACGTCGTGCGCGGCGGCTCCGGCGACCCGCGTCAGCGAGTCGTCGATGCCCAGGCGGTTGGACGAACAGGTCGGATGCAGCACGAGTGAGGCGACCCGCTCCCCCACCGGAAGGCGGTCGAGCACGACCTCGTCGACGAATCGCACGGCGTCGACGACCCGGATGCCCGCCTCACCCGCGGCCTCGACCAGCAGGTGCAGCCCTTCGGTGCACGACGAAGCGTCGCAGACGACGGGCAGCGCGCCATCCCTGGTGGCTTGACGCAGGGATGCCGTCACGCGGTCCTTCATGACGCGGTAGCCGTCCGCGAGTCCCTTGGATTTCCACGGCGTCCCGCAGCACAGCGAGGGCAGGTCGTCGGGCGTCGCCAGCGGCAATCCCGCTCGCCGGCACAGCTCGAGGAACGACTCGGAGACGCCGCGGGTGCCAGGTTCGGCAGGCCCGAACATGGTCGTGGTGCAGCTCGCGAAGTACACCGCGACCGCGTCAGGCTCGGCGAAGACGCGGCGGCGCGCTCCTCCCGCAGGAAGGTCGCCCGTGTACTGCGGGACGACATCGTCGCCTATCACCGCGCGTGCGACAGCCGTCGCGGCACTGGGGAGCGCCGCGGGGACGGCATCCGCCACTGTCAGGGCCAGGCCGCCCACGCGACTGACCGTCTTCCACTGCGTGGCCGCGAGCTTCCACCCCGCCTCGGCCACAGCATTCTGGTTCTCGGTTCGCAGGCGCCGCACGAGATCGCCGGTGTTGATGAGGACGGGGCAGGCGGTCTGGCACATGCCGTCGACGGCGCAGGTCTGCACGCCGTCGTAGTCGTACTCGGCACGCAGCTGCTCTGCCAGCGAAGTGTCTCCGGCCGCCTGGGCGCGCGCCATCTCGCGCCGCAGCACGATGCGCTCGCGCGGGGTGAGGGTGATGTCTTTGCTCGGGCACACCGGCTCGCAGTAGCCGCACTCCACGCAGCGATCGACCTCTTCCTCGACCGTGTGGACGATCTTGAGGTCGCGCACGTGCGCCGTCGGGTCGTCAGTGATGAGGACGCCCGGATTCAGCAGCCCCTCGGGATCGATGAGCGCCTTGACCTCGCGCATGACGTCGTAGAGCTCGTCGCCGTACTGACGCCGGACGAAGGGGGCCATGATGCGGCCGGTGCCGTGCTCGGCCTTGAGCGTGCCGCCCTGGGAGAGCACGAGCTCGACCATGTCGTCGGTGAACGCCTGGTAGCGCAGGAGCGATGGCGGATCGTCGAAGCGCTCGTTGAGCAGGAAGTGGATGTTGCCGTCCTTCGCATGGCCGAAGATGACGCTCTCCTCGTAACCGTGAAGCTCGAAGAGTTCGATGAGACGGGTGCAGGTGTGAAGCAGCCGGTCCACCGGGACGGCGATGTCCTCGAGCAATGCTGTCGTCCCGGAAGGCCTGGCGCCGGCGACGGCGGTGAACAGGCCCTTTCGGATGTGCCAGAGCTGCGCACGCGTCACCGGGTCGGCGCTCAATGCAGCCGGCACGCTCAGTGACAGCGCACTCAGGAGCGCGGTCGATCGCGACACGAGCTGCTCGAGTTCGTCAGCGCTTTCGCCCTGGTGCTCGACCAGCAGGGCCGCGTGCCCGTCCACGGCGAGTGCCCGCAGCTCAGCAGTCGCGTCCTGGTCGCGCTGGGCGACGCGCAGGCTCGTGGCGTCGAGCAGTTCGATGGCCGCGAAGCCGCAGTCCACAAGAGCGGGCAGAGCTGCGGTGGCGGCATCCAATGTCGGGAAGATCAGCAGACCGGTCGAGACATGCGCCTTGAGCGCGACGGTGCTGAAGGTGGCCTCCGCCACGAACGCCAGGGTGCCCTCGCTTCCGATGAGCAGACGCTCGAGGATGTCGATGGGACGGTCATAGTCGACGAACGCGTTGAGGCCGTACCCCATCGTGTTCTTGATCGCGTAAAGCCTCTCGATGGCGACAACCGACTCGGGATTGTCTCGGACACGGTCCCGCAACCGCCCGAGCCCCTCGTGGATGAGAGGTTCTGCCGCTCGAAGGCGGTCGTCGGCATCGCGGTCGGAGGTGTCGAGCACCGATCCGGACGGCAGCACGAAGACCGACGAGAGCAGGGTGCGATACGTGTTCGAATGGGTGCCGCAGCACATACCGCTGGAGTTGTTAGCCACGACGCCCCCGATGGTGCAGGCGATCTCGCTCGCGGGGTCGGGGCCGAGCTTGCGTCCGTGGCGAACAAGCCTGGTGTTGACGGCTCGGACTGTCGCACCCGGGCCGGTACGGACGACGTCGCCGCCCGCCAGCACCCGCACCGCACGGAAGTTCTTGCGCGTATCGATGAGGACCCCGCCCGTTCCCGCTTGCCCGGACAGGCTGGTACCCCCGGATCGGAAGGTCACAGGAACTCCCGATCGCCGGGCGGCGCGCATTGTCGCCGCTACATCTGCCGCGTCGCGAGCGGTGACGACCGCCTGTGGAGTGAGGAGATAGTGCGAGCCGTCGTGAGCGGCGGCGAGCCGGTCGGTCGCTCGTACGCCGACGGCGACACCGGCCGCTTCGAGCTCGCGGAGCAACGCGGGGTCGGTGACGGGCAGGGTGGCCGTGCCAGTGCGACTCACGTGAGACCCTCGGCGATCGCGTACATACACTGAACTCCCTTTCGTCCAACTATCGGGATACTAGTCCGATAATGGGAAAGACGACCACACTCGCGGGTCATCTCCCAAGCGACAACGTTCGTCCAGAATCGGCAGGGTTGCCTGCACGCTCGAGCGGATCGCTGTCTCACGCAGTCGCACGGGCTTCATTCCGGGAGACCGGCCCAGAACTCGAGGATCACGGCAGCGAGCCGCTCGGGTTGTTCGAGGGGGACCAAGGTGCGTGCGGCGGGGATCGTGACAGCCTGAGCGCCGGGAGCGCGGGATGCCGCGCGCTGCGCGTCTGCCGGGCTCCAGTCGCCGCGGTCGTCGGAGGCGACGAAGAGACTCGGCACACGGATGTCGGCGAGGCTGTCGGTGACATCGGTCCGGTCGATGATGAACGAGCGCAACGCGAGGCTCATGCTCGCCTTCGTCGGGCGCCGCAGACTGTCGAGCACGACCTGGCGCGTGGCGGGCGTGGAGGCGGATTCCTCCGTGAGCATGGCGTCGACGATGGCGTGCCGAACAGGTCCCACCGGGCCCGCGAGCCGGAGGACGGGCTTCAAGATCCCGATCTTGCGCCGCAGGCCGGGCGCAATGGGCTCGGTTGGCGAGCTCACCGCGACCAGACTGCGCAGCGTGTGAGGATCCGTCGCGAGGTCCAGTCCGACATGACCACCGAAGGCGTTCCCCAGCCAATCGACGGGCTCGGTCGCGCCCAGCGCCACGAGGGCATCGCGCGCAGCATCCGCCGCTTCGGCGATCGTGGAGCGACGACGCAGCGGGGCACTCAGTCCCAGGCCCGGCGGGTCGATCAGGACGAACCGCCTGCGGATGGCACCGCCCTCGTTCAGGCGGGGAAGGATGCGATCCCAGGTATGACCGTCGACGAACATGGACGACCAGAGGATCGTGAGGCGCCCGTCGCCGTAGACGCGAGCGTGCAGTTCGCCGAGGCGGGTGTCGATCCGTTCGGTGTGTTCCGTGAGAGTGCTCATGATTGATGTTACCTTAACTAACATGAATGCAAGGCCGTATCGCATGACCGCACGGGCGAAGGATGCCGAGCGCACGGGCGAACGGATCGTCGATGCCATGCTGGGACGGTTCGAGACGACCCCCTACGAGCACATCCGCATCGACGACATCGCCGCCGATGCGGGCGTGACGGGGCAGACCGTGCTGCGTCGATTCGGCAGTAAGCCCGCTCTCATGAACGCGACGGTGGAACGGGAGCTCGCACGCATCGTCGCTGCTCGCGAGGCCGCGGCGCACGCATCGCCGGGCGAGACGATCGGCGCCCTGGTCACGCACTATGAGCGCTACGGAGCGCTGATCCTGAAGACGTATGCGGAGGCCCCTCTCGTGCCGGGCCTTCCCGAGATCGCCGCACAGGGGCGCGTTTTCCATGTGGACTGGTGCCGACGGGCGTTCACCCTCGACCCGTCGCTCGCAGAGTCTGAAGCCGCCCGACGGACCGGCCAGATCATCGCGATCTGCGATGCCACGACCTGGCGCATCCTCCGGTTCGACGGTGGACTCGACCCCGCTCAGACCGAGATCGCCCTCCGAGAGCTCCTGCTGCCCCTGCTCCCCTCGCGGTAGTCGCGCCCTGCAGCACCGACGCCAGCAAGAGCGGCCTGTCGACCGGGATCATTTGGCGGACAGCGCTGCCGTCGCTTGCCTCGGGACCACGACGTCGACCGCGCTCACCCGCGTTCATAGAACGAACCCGTGATGGGTGGACTGAGTCCAAGTAATGAATGCTTTTGAGTGCGTGGTCAGGACACTCTAGGGTGGGGACCAAGCCGAGCTCGCCACGCTGACGCGAATGTCACAGCGGCATCCCCAGTGCCGGCCTGTCCCCAGCAGGCGAGTGACAGTGCGGGCGAAGCCCAGGTCCCCTCGGACGCTACAGGCTTTAGCTGCAGCGTCCGAGGGGACCGTTCGCACACGGGGGGTCGCGCGCGAGGGAAGTCAGCGGCCCCAGCCCCAGAAATCCCAGCGGTGCGCAGCGGAGACCAAATCCCAGGATCTCCGCTCACACCCATGGCAACCATACCTTGTCCCCCATATGGGGGACAAGCTCGAGTGCGGCCACTTTCGCCTGAGGGTCATCGGAGCGCGTGGCGTGAGTCATCGGCCGGACAGAGTCCCGACCAGCTTGGGCGTCGATCTCCCGGTCCCAGCGCGCTGCCGGGCGCGTCGCAGCGTTCTCGAAGGGCCGGCACGACCGGATGGGCGTCGTCACCTGGGACGGGTCTGGAGGCACTCCCTGCATCGTGGCGAGTGGAGGTTGCGCACCCTCGGGACCGGCAGCTCAGGACACCGGGAGCCGCAACGGCGATACGGCCCGCCGAGCGAGTACGCCGATCGCCGCGTCGGCGCGTGGCTGGTGACGCTCCGATCGCACGGCTCGGGTGAGCACCGTCACGGCGACAGGGTACTCATCGGGAAATCGCACGACAGCTGCCTCGTGGCGAAGACTGCCGAGCGACCCCGTCTTGCCGTGCACGGCGACGTCGTCGTGCGGAAAGCCGGATCCGACGCGGTGCCGCCACGCCTGATGGGCCATCGCATCGCGGACGAGTACGAAGGAATCGCCCGTTCGCCGCCAGAGGATGCGCAACGCGGCGGTGAGGTCGGCGGCCGATCCTGCGCTCGCGTACGCCGGATCGTATTGAGAGGTGCCGGCCATACGATCTGGGTCCGCCAGGGCCGCCTGCGCGGCAGCCCAGCTGTCCGCGCCGGTATCTCGCATGACGGACGCTGTTTCTTCGGCCGAGCCGTGGCGGACCAGGGTGGCCGGCAAGCCGAGATCCTGCAGAAGGCGGTGAACACGGTCGAGGCCGATCAGGGACAGGATCGCATCGCCGGCGGCGTTGTCGGACACTGCCAGCATGAGCCGGACGGCGTCACGCTGGCTGATCTCCACGTCGTCGAACAGCATTGCGATTCCGGTCGGACCCCCGACACGTCCTTCTGCCGGCACACGCACGCTCTCGCGCGGATCGAGTCGTCCGTCGTCGACGAGGGACGCCCACGCGACAGCAAGCGGGAGCTTGTACACCGAGGCGATGGCAACAGGCTCCCCCTGAGAAAGCCCGACCTCGCCCGGTGGACCATCCAGCCGGCTCGCGTGCACCCACGCGGACAGCCCCGCGTCCCGGGCGATCTCGGCGAGATCGGCCTCGTGCCTCGCGTGATCGGCCGTCATCGGGCGAGCGCCGCGGTCAAGACCGCCACGGCGACCGGGTAATCGATATCGGACCGCTGATTCTTGGGAAGCGGGGTGGCGATCCGCAGCCGCAGCGGGGGCGCGTCGACGTCAGCAGACGCCGCGGCTGCCACCGGCGCAAGGCGAACCGTATTGCGTGCTGCCGTCATGGCGCGGCGTTGAGCGATGTCGTGGGCTTCGACGACGCTGCCGCGGTGGCCCGCCCGGCGCAGCGCATCGATCAGCTGATCGTGCGCGGGGGGCTGGTGGTGACGGGGCGGGACAGCGACGGGAAGCGAACTCTTGGCGTCCGCGCCAGAAGGTTCCCATCGGGTGTGCACCACCAGAACCGGTCCCGCCTCGAGGCCGTCGACGATGCCCGGGTGGCGCAACACCGCGACGTCGAGCGCTCCGTCGCGAAGCAGGTCTACCAGCTCCACGCTTCCGGCCACCGTCGGCGCGGTCTCGTGTCCCGTCGATGCGAGAGCGCCGACCACACCGTCGATCAGATCGTCGATGTCGCCCGCCAGCCCGAGCCTGATCTGCGTCGACACGGCCAAGCCGGCAGCAAGGTCGTCGAACTCGCCTTCCAGGCGCAGGAGCTCACGCGCGTGCGGAAGGAGCGACTGCCCCGCGGGAGTGATGCGGACCCCCCGCGCGTCCCGATCGAAGAGACGGATGCCGAGACGCATCTCCAGCCGCTGAATGCCCTGGGACAGGGGCGGTTGGGTCATGCCGAGGTCACGGGCGGCATCGCCGAAGTGCCGGGCATCGGCCACCGCGGCGAAGAAGTGCAGATGACGAAGCAGATCCATGGGGCCACGATATCGAAACAATATCGAGACGGGTCAATGAGAGTCTTTGACTCTCACCGGGTCGACCTTGAAAACTGCGGGAATGGATTCCTCACAGTCGATGAAGAAGAAGGCCATCAGTCCGCAGATGGGCCGCCGCGCCGTGCTCACCGGCGCCGGCGCCGCGGCACTCGCGGGTGTCGTCATGCAGACGGCCGTGCCCCAGCTCGCGTCCGCACAAAGTCTTGACGGGCAGCAGCCCACGGGGGCGGGCGGATTCGCCGCATTCGAATGGCTCGGCAACGCGGGGTGGAGGATCTCCACCCCGACGACGACCCTCCTGCTGGACCCGTATCTCAGCCGATTCGACACCGGCCTGGCTGCGGGAGCGTTCAAAGAGACCACTCCGCTGACGCTCGACCCCACAGCGATCGCCTCGGCCCTCGGCTCGCCGGGGGACGGGCGCCCTGGCGTGTCGGCCATCCTGGTCACACATACCCATTGGGACCATTTCGCGGACGTTCCCCACATCGCCGCGAGGTGGAAGTCGACGGTTTACACAACGCTGACGGGCTACCAGCTCGGAATCGCCATGGGGCTCCCCTCCGCCCAGCTCGCCGTCGTCAAAGGTGGTGAGGAACTCAACATCGGGGATGCCGTCGTACGGGTGGTCCGATCGTTGCACAGTCGTAACGGCGCCGGAGGTCTGACGTTCCCGGGCGTGCGCACACAGGTTCCCCCGCCGCCTGCGACGATCGCAGACCTGCTCGAAGGGGACACCATCGGGTTCGTCATCCGACCAGCGGCCGGCCGGCCGGGCGTGCTCCTGCTCGGCGGAAGCGACTACGACGATCAGGAACTGCAGGGACTGGGTGTCGACACCGTAGCGCTGCCGGTGCCGAGCAACGGCTTCACCGCGGACTACGCCGGCCGACTGCTCCGCGCGCTCGACAAGCCCCGCACGGTCATCCTGGTGCACTGGGACGACTTCGAATCCCCGCTCGGCACGGCGCCGAAGACCGATGAGAAGACTCGTCTCCGCATGGCTGCGCTCACGGCGGACATCAAGCGGATCTCGCCGCGCACCCGAGTCGTGGAGCCGAATTACCTCACGCCGATGCAGCTGCTCTGATGTCCCCGCACCAGGCCCGCGGTACCTCGGCTCACGCTCGATCGGGCCATCGGGTTCAGGCGAAGCGCACCCAGTTCGCGCCGTGCCCCGTCTCCGCGCGCTGCAGCAGCTCGAGCCGATTCTCATCCACCGCGTACAGCGCAACGTCGGTCGACTGCTCACCTGCCGCGACGAGATAGGCTCCGTCCGGGCTGATCGCGAAGCCTCGGGGCTGCGTCTCGGTGACGGTGAACTCCGTAGGCGCCGAGACCGAGCCGTCTTCGGCAACGGATGCTGCCGCCAGCGTGCTCTCGGTGCGCTCCGTTGCCCAGAGCCAGCGCTCCTGTGCGCCGAAGTGCAGGTCGGCGCCCCAGATGAGGTGCTCGGCCCGCGGATCCGCACCGAACCGGCTATGGGTCAACCCTCTGGACGGGTCGAACACCGGAGCGGCGTCCTTCAGCTCGAGCAAGCCGGTCCGCACGTCGCGCGCGTAGTGCAGTACCTCGCCCGAGAACTCCGTGAGCACGTACACCGCGTCCTGTGCCGCGCTGAGTACCAGGTGCCGCGGTCCACTGCCCTCCGGTGCGCCAACGGTCTCCGGGTCGAGCGGTGCAAGACCCAAGGCGTCGTCGATGGCGTACTGCGCCACGAGGTCGGCGCCGAGCGAGACGAAGTATGCGAACCGGCCGTCGGCGCTCGGGCGCACCGAGTGGAGGTTGGGGAACGCGATCCGCGAGACCGCTTGCCCCACGACCCCGTCGGCTACCGGTGCAGAGATCCCGTACCCGCCGCCGTATGAAACGCCGAGCAGACCCGTGCCTTCGCGGGTCAGGGCGAGGTAGTTCATCCCGCCGTCCGGGAGGTCCAGCCGAGAGAACTGCTCCAGGCGACCGGTACGGCGATCGAGCCGCAGCGTCACGATCCCGGCGGGCTCGCCCTTGACGCCGGCGTAGACGAGGTCGCGCGAGGTGTCGACCGCGAAGCAGGAGCATCCGTCCAGCCCTTCCGTCACCGCAAGCCGTTCGAGTGCGCCGTCCGACAGACGAAACGTACTGATGCTGCCGTCACCGGCATTGGCCACGAGGACAAGGGTGGATTCGGTCACCCCTCGATCGTACGTGCGCCCGCCGACCGGGCGCAGTTGCAGCCGAACCGCATGCGACCGGCGCCGGTCGTTCAGCGAGCACGAGCGCCGCAGGTCGATCCCGCAGACATCGCCCACTCGAGCTTGTCAGCCGGGCATGGCGAGGAGCATTCCTCGCCATCCGGCGTTTCACGCCGCCCCGTTATCGGCTGCCGTAGGAATGTGTCGCAGCGTGCGGCGGCTGATACTCTCCGAGACTCTGTCGATCGAACCCGCGGCGACCAGCTCGACCGTGATGTACGGAAGGATGTCGGCCGTGGAAGGTCAGGTCAATGCGTGGGACTCCGTGTCTCCCGAGGAACTACTCCAGGGCGGTGACGTCACAGAAGGGGTGGTCCGTTCCGGTGACACGGTCCGCCGTCCGCACAGCGCCTCGTCCGAGCGGGTGCGTTCGTTGCTCATCCACCTCGAACGAGTGGGCTTCGCCGGCGCGCCGCGCTATCTCGGAGTCGATGACCGCGGCAGGGATGTGCTGACCTTCGTCGACGGAGAGGTAGCCCGGCGCCCCGCCCCCGAGTGGGTCGCCTCGGACGACCGTGCCGCGAGCGTCGCCTCCCTCCTGCGGGCGTATCACGACGCGGTCGGCTCCTTCGGCATGCCAGAGGTGTTCGACGACGCATCCCCGATCCGGCCGGAGGGTTCACCGGAGCCGTTCCCCGTGCCGAACGAACTGATCGGCCACCGCGATGTGACGTTGGAGAACGTCGTGTTCCGCGACGGGATCGCTAGCGCTTTGATCGACTTCGACCTCGCCCGCCCCTCCTCCCGCATCGACGACGTCTGCAATCTGCTTCAGTGGTGGGCGCCCTGGCAGCCGGTCGAAGACCGACCCGAAGCCCTGGCGGATGCGGATGCGTGCGCCCGTGCGGCGATGCTGGTCGACGCCTACGACTTGGACGCGGCCTCGCGGTCGATGCTCGTACCGCTCGCGCGGAACACGGCGGAGCGCACCTGGTACTCGATGAGGCTCCGGGCAGAACGTGACGGCGGCGGATGGCGCCGGATGTGGGACGCGGGCGTCGGTGACGCCATCCGCCGTCGCCAGGAATGGCTGCGGAAGAACCAGGAAGCCCTCACCAAGGCGGTCATGTAGCTAAAGCCCCGGACACGAGATCCTGCAGAGGAGATGCTTGCGCCTCATTGCCCCATTGGTGCCCAACGCGGTGATCCACGTTCCGCTCATGCAACGCGGAGACTGAGGGAATTGCCGGTTCGCGGGGTCCCAGCCGTGTTCGCGTTGGTCAACTTCGACGGAGGCTCAGAGCTGCTCCGGTGTTCGCAGGTGCTTCGCAGAGGCGCTGCCGCCACACCTCTCAGCTTTCAGTCCGTGATGGATCGAAGACCTCTTTGGCCACGCCCACGGCAGCCATGGCCCTGGGCCACCCGGCATAGAAAGCCAGGTGCGTGAGCGCCTCGATCAGCTCGGTCTCGGTTGCGCCGTTCTGCCGGGCGAAATCCAGGTGGAACCGGAGCTGATCGGTGTTCCCCATAACCGTCAACGCGGCCACGGTCACCAGACTGCGGTCCCGTTTGGAGAGCTCCGACCGCTCCCACACCTCGTCGAACAGCACTTTGTCGGTGTAGTGAGCGAGAGCCGGCGCAATATCGCCGACCGCCCTCTGTCCGCCGGTCCAGCCCGTTCCTGCAGTGTCCGTCATGATGATCCTTCCGTCCCACCCATCGAACACCTGTCTCCGCGCGGCCGGGAGGTACCACCGGAACGTGTACTGCCAGAGCATTCCTCGACATCCGGCGTCGGCGTAGTGTCCGTCACGGGTTCAGCCGGTGCGATCCTCGCGCAGGCATGACACGGAGGCACAGCATGGACGACAGCAAGGTTGGCTCATCACCGGCGCGGGCCGCGGCATGGGCGTCGACATCGCGCGGGCGGCGCTCGCTGCCGGCCACCGCGTCGTCGGTTCGGCACGGGATGCCGCAACCGTCGAAGCGGCGGTGGGCGAGCACGCCGACCTGCTGGCAGTCTCGCTCGACATCACCGACACCGCCTCGATCGACGCGGCCGCGAACGCGGCGATCGATCGCTTCGATCGCATCGACGTGCTCGTCAACAACGCGGGGAACTTCCAGGCCGGATACTTCGAGGAGATCAGCCCCGAGCGATTCCGAGCACAGATGGAGACGAACTTCTTCGGACCGCTCAACGTCACCCGCGCGGTGCTGCCCGTCATGCGCCGCCAGCGATCCGGGCACATCGTCACCATCACGTCGACCGCGGGAGTCGTCTCCGGAGGATTCGGCAGTGCCTACGGCGCCTCGAAGTTCGCGTTGGAGGGGTGGACCGAGTCGCTGCGGGAAGAGGTGGAGCAGTTCGGCATCCATATCACCGCCGTCGAACCCGGCTTCTTCCGCACCGAACTGCTCGTGGAGGGGTCGTCCACCCTGTGGCCCGACCTGTCCATCGACGACTACACCGACACGGCGAGCACGATCGAGGCGTGGAAGTCCATGAACGGGAAGCAGAGCGGAGATCCCGCGAAACTCGCCGCCAGCCTCGTCAAGATCCTCGACCTGGATGAGCCCCCCGCGCGCTGGGTCGCCGGCGCCGACGCGGTACAAGCCGTGAAGCAGAAGGGTCAGACCCTCATCGACCAGGCCGACGCCCACCTCGACCTCTCCACAGGCCTCGACCACACCGACGACGCCGCCTGAGCTCTGGTGCTCCTGCGTTCTCGTCGGCCGATCCGGCGGGCGTGACCTGCATCCACAACGGCAACCCCGCGGACCTTACGAACAAGTTTCTTCGCGAATCGTTCGCAGATGGGCCCGACGCCGGGAGGAGGAATCTCCTTGATCAGGGCTTTTCGTGGCGGAGACGGAGGGATTTGAACCCTCGGTCCCCTTACGAGGACTCCACCTTAGCAGGGTGGTGCACTAGGCCTGACTATGCGACGTCTCCAGGCGTCCGGCACTCGAAAGCGAACCGGACGCGCCCAGCAATCATAACCGGTCGGCGCGGCTGCACCGAACCGAAGTCACTTCTGCGGGCGGGTGCAGGTGGTTTCCTTCGCCGTCTGGCCGGTGATGGCCGAGGGCAGCTCGACGCGGGCCTGGTCGGTGGGGGCGGCCGCAGCATCCGTCCCCTCGCCAGCTGCCGGGGTCGCACCCGCATCGGTGGCGGCGGGGGTCGGTGCCACGGCAGGCTGCTCGGCCTCACCGGTCACCTCGATCGCGTTGCCTCCGCTGGCCTCGCCGGTGAGGGTCAGCGGCTGGTTGGCGGCGAGTGCATTGAAGAGCTCTTCGGCGGCTGCCTTCACCGGAAGCACACGGCTGGAGGCGCTCCCATTCAGCCCGGGCGCATAGACGGTCGGGTACTGCACGAACACGATGTCCTCGAACGGCACGTCCTTCACGGCCATGGCGATCTGCACCATCAGCGTCGGGTTCGTGAGGCCCGAGCTCAGCACGAGCTGACCCTCCTGCACCTGGCTGATCGCCGTCGTTGCGAGGTTGAACAGCGTCGCGGGGTTCGCGAGCACCGCGTCGGACTGCAGCTTACGCACCATGGAGCTCATGAACTGCTGCTGGTTCGAGATGCGACCGAGGTCGGACCCGTCGCCGATGCCGTGCCGGATGCGAAGGAACTGCAGGGCCTGCACTCCCTGCAGCGTGTGCGTGCCGGCGGTGAGATGCAGTCCGGTGTTGTTGTCGTTGACGTCCCCCGAGACGCACACATCGATGCCGCCGATGGCGTTGGAGACGTTGATCACACCGGTCCAGCGGATCGCGGCCGCGAAGTCGATCGTGATCTGCTCGTTGCCGATCACCGCTTCGACGGTGTCGACGGTGCAGCCGAGTCCGCCGTACCAGTACGACGCGTTGATCATCTGCGACGACATCGCCGAGATCTTCTTGCCGCTGCCGTCCGCCTTGTCGCACGCCGGGATCGGCACGAGCATGTCGCGCGGGAACGACACGACCGTGACGCGCCGTGGCTCATCCGAGATGTGCACGAGCATGGTGACGTCGTTGCGCTCGCCCTCGGTGTCACCGTTCATGCAGGCGCCCGACAGCTTGGCGTTCTCGCCCTCGCACGAGTCGGTGCCCACGAGCAGGATGTTCACACCGCCTTCGATCGCCCCGAGCGACGGAGGCAGCGGCTTCTCCTCGTCGAGCACGACCGCGTTGGCGGTGACCGTCTGCGTGGCGTCCCACAGGTTGTAGGCCGCGATGCCGGCCGCGCTCACTCCGAAGACGGCGAGCACGACGCCCAGCATGGCGAAGATCGTGGCGAACGGATGCCGCGACTTCAGCGCACCGTGACGCGCGACGGGGGTCCGGCCCTCGGACGAGGACCGCTTCGGAGCCGCCATCAGCCGGTGGCCCTGACGTTTCCGGCCGAGCAGGTCTGGTCGGCAGCGGACTGACCGGGGATGTCGTCCAGGGGCACAGCGGTCTCCGTCGGTGCGGGGGTATCGGTGGCGCCGGGCGTCGGAGCGGTCTCCACGGGAGGCTCCGTCGGCTGCGGCTCGACCGTGACCACGCCTCCGGTGTTGTTCTGGTCGTTGGTCAGCACGATCGGCTCGTTGGCTGCCAGCGCGGCCCAGAGCTTCTCGGCCAGGCGTTCATTGGGTACGACGCGGTTCGCGTCGGCAGGGTCGGCGTTCACCGGGAACTGGACGAAGTTGATGTCTTCGAAGGGCACGTTCTTGAGGGCGAGCGCGATCTGCACGAGCGTCATCGGATTGACGAGCGACTCGCTCGGCGTGATGTTGTCGACAGCCGTGGTGGCGAGCTTGTAGAGGGTGGCCGGATCCGACAGCACCTCGCTGCTCACCAGCTTGCGGGCGAGGCTCGACATGTACTGCTGCTGGTTGGAGATGCGGGCCAGGTCACTGCCGTTCTCGAGCCCGTGCCGGGTGCGGAGGAACTGCAGCGCCTCGACGCCCTGGATCGTGCGCTGGCCTGGGCCCCAGTTGATGCCGGTGTACTTGTCCTTGATGCCGCCGTTGCCGATGCAGACGTCGACACCGCCGATCGCGTCCGTGATGTTGATGACGTTGCCGAAGCTCACCTTGGCCGCGAAGGGGATGTTCTGACCGCTGAGGTCGCTCACCGTCTTGGCGACGCACGACAGGCCGCCGTAACTCCACGCCTCGTTGATCTGCGTCTTCGACGTGGCGGACGTCGTCGAACCGTCGTCGCGCGTGCACGACGGGAAGGGGATCATCAGGTCGCGCGGGAACGACACCACCGTCACACGGCGGGGATTGTCGGAGATGTGCACGAGCATGTTGACGTCGTTGAGCTGACCGCCGGCATCCGCTCCCGTGCACCGCGCGCCGAAGAGGTAGGCGTACTCCTCTTCGCACTCGTCGGTGCCGACGAGGAGGATGTCGACGCCGCCCTCGATCGCCCCGATGTCGGGCGGAGCAGCTTCCTGCCCCTCGAGCTCGACGGCGCCGTCAGCGAAGCTGGCGACGACGTCGGTGGCGGCATATGCCGCGACGCCGACACCCGAGACCAGCACGACGGCGGCGACGATCCCCACGATCTTGAGGATGAATCCGAACGGACTCGGAGACGACAGCTCACCGTGGCGCGCCACCGTGCGGCGGCCACGCTTCGTGGGCTTGTGCGTCGAGCTCACTCGGTTCCTCTCAGGGATGCTGCATTCTCACGGTTCGCCCCCGTCACATCGTCTGCGGAGGGTGTGGGATTCGAACCCACGGGACATTGCTGCCCACTGGTTTTCAAGACCAGGTCCATCGGCCGCTCGGACAACCCTCCCGACCGATGCCACCCCGGGGGGAGGCATCCGTCGAACAGGCGTCGAGTCTAGCCGACAGCACTGTCGCCCCATTGTTCCAAGGGCGCCTGGCAATCATCTGAAGGACGCCACGGATGCCGTTTGCCTGAGGCTGTGGGAGGGCGCTTCGACAAGCTCAGCGACCGGTGGGTCCGCTCAGCGACCGGTGGGTTCAGCTCAGCGACCGGTGGGTTCAGCTCAGCGACCGGTGGGTTCAGCTCAGCGACCGGTGGGTTCAGCTCAGCGACCGGAGCCCGGAGCATCGGGGTTGAGCGAGCGGAGCGGGGCGAAACGTCAGAGCTCGCGGAGCACCGCGGCCACGCCGCCCTCGTGCACCGACGAGGTGGTCTCGCCCGCGGCATCCCGCACCTCCTGCGGACCCTGCGCCATCGCGACCGCGCGACCGCCGTTGTCCAGCGCCCAGCGGAACATGCCGACGTCGTTGCGGCCGTCGCCCATGACGAGCACGTGGGCCGGGTCGATGCCGAGCTCGTGGCGCACCAGCTCGAGGCCGGTGCTCTTGTCGACGCCCTGCGGCGCGATGTCGAGCCACGCGGTCCAGCCGACGGCGTAGGTGACGTGGTTGAGCCCGATGCGGGCCACAAGGTCCACGAAGTCCTGTTCGCGCTTGTCGGGCGAGACGACGACGATGCGGCACACGGGCTGAGCGCCGAGCTCCTCGAACGGCACCCGGCGCGCGTTGGTGAGGTTCCAGTCCTCGAGGTACTCGGTGTACAGGCGGCGGCCGTCAGGCAGCTCGACGAGGTAGCGGGCGTCGGGCAGGTGTTCGCGCAGCTGCTCGAGCACGGCGCGCGGATCGAAGGTCTCGACATGCCAGCGCTCGTACTGCAGTTCGTCGGCCTCCAGCCGTTTGAGGACGACGGCGCCGTTGGAGCACACCACGAACTCCGGCGCGATGCCCAGCACACGGACGATGCCGCGCGTGCCCTCCCAGCTGCGACCGGTCGCGACCATCACCTCGTGGCCGGCGCGGTGGGCGTGCTCGACGGCGTCGACCACGCCCGGGCTCAGCGACTCGTCTTCGAGCAGCACCGTGCCGTCGATGTCGAGGGCGATCAGCAGCTGCTCGGTCGCGACCGCGGGGTTCTCGGTGTCGCGCGCCACCCGCTCGACGAGCTTCGCAGCCTTCTTCGGCGCGACGACCTTGATCGACCCGGTCGCGGGCAGGTGGGCGTCGGTCACGCGATCGGCTCCATGACCTCGAGCCCGCCGAGGAACGGTCGCAACACCTCCGGCACCGTGACCGAGCCGTCCTCGCGCTGATGCGTCTCGAGCAGGGCGACGATCCAGCGGGTGGTCGCGAGCGTGCCGTTCAGCGTCGCGACCGGCTGCGTCTTGCCACCCTCGGGCCGGTAGCGGATGTCGAGCCGACGGGCCTGGTAGGTCGTGCAGTTCGACGTCGAGGTGAGTTCGCGGTAGGCGTTCTGAGTGGGCACCCACGCCTCGACGTCGTACTTGCGGGCGGCGCTCGATCCGAGGTCGCCCGCCGCGACGTCGATGACGCGGTACGACAGACCCAGGTCCTGCAGCATCCGCTCCTGCAGCTCGACGAGGCGCAGGTGCTCGGCCTCCGCCGCTTCGGGCGTCGTGTAGACGAACATCTCGAGCTTGTTGAACTGGTGCACGCGGATGATGCCGCGGGTGTCCTTGCCGTACGACCCGGCTTCGCTGCGATAGCAGGTCGACCACCCGGCGTAGCGCTTCGGGCCGCGCGAGAGATCGAGGATCTCGTCCATGTGGTAGCCGGCGAGCGGCACCTCGCTGGTGCCGACGAGGTACAGGTCTTCGTCGTCGAGGTGGTAGACCTCGGCGGCGTGCTTGCCGAGGAAGCCGGTGCCGCGCATGACCTCGGGGCGCACCAGCGTCGGCGGGATGATCGGCGTGAAGCCCGCCTGCAGGGCGCGATCGAGGCCCAGGTTCATCAGCGCGATCTCGAGGCGCGCGCCGATGCCGGTGAGGAAGTAGAACCGGCTGCCCGACACCTTGGTGCCGCGCTCCATGTCGATCGCTCCGAGCCGCTCGCCGATCTCGAGGTGGTCGCGGGGCTCGAAGCTGAAGGCGGGGACCTCGCCGTGGGTGCGCAGCGTGATGAAGTCGTCCTCGCCACCGGCCGGAACACCCTCGATGACGATGTTCTCGAGGGCGGCGAAAGCCTCGGTGGATGCCTCCTCGGCGGCGGTCACCGCATGCTGGGCCTGCTTGACCTGCTCGCTCAACTGCTTCGCCTCGGCGACGAGCGCGGCCTTCTCCTCTTTCGGCGCCTGCGCGACCCGCTTGCCGTGCGCGTTCTGCGCCGCGCGGAGCTCTTCGAACGCCGTGATGGCGGAGCGTCGCGCCCGATCCGCCTCGACGGCGACGTCGACGGTGTCGGGCGACTCGCCACGCGCCACCTGCGAGCGCTTGATCAGCTCGGGATTGTCGCGAAGCAGCACGGGATCGATCACCCTGCAAGCTTAGTCGGCGGCTCCCCGAGGGCGGATGTGACAGATCCTGGGCCTCAGCGCCGAGGCACCCGGGGCACACCCGTTGGCCCCGGATGCGCCCGACCGGCGTTTCGGGTCCTACTCTGGACCACATGGCGGCATCTGGATCGAGCGACGACGCACGACCCGAGGACCCGAGCCCCGAGGACCCACGCCCCGAGGATGAACGCCGAGAGGACGACCTCATCCCGCATCCCGCCGACGCGATCTATGCCGACGGCCCGAGTACGGCTGAGCTCGACCTCGCTGAGGTGGAGATCGACGAGACGGCCCCCGCTGCCGAGGCGGCCACCCCCTCCGGGCCCTCCGCCCCCGGAGCGCCTGACCCGGCCGAAGCGGCCGAACCGGACCAGGTGATCCGCGAGCCCGACGACATCGAGCCCGATACGGTGGACGGTGAGACAGGCCACGCGCGCCGGGTGGACCCGGCCGGGCGGACACGCCCCCTGCAGACGACGGGCGAGCGCCCCTCCCCCAAGGCCGCCCTCGTCTACAACCCGATCAAGGTCGACGCCGACACCCTGCGCGACACCGTCACCCGCCTCTCGGCGGACGCCGGATGGGCCGAGCCTCTCTTCTACGAGACGACGGTCGACGACCTCGGCGACGACGTGACTCGCCAGGCGCTCGAAGAGGGCGTCGACACCGTCCTCGTGGCCGGCGGCGACGGCACGGTGCGCGCGGTGTCGGAGGCGATGAGCGGCAGCGGTGTGCCGCTCGCCATCGTTCCCAGCGGGACGGGCAACCTCCTCGCCCGCAACCTGCGGCTGCCGCTGACGGAGCCGGACGCCATGGTGCGCGCGGTCTTCGACGGCGAGACCCTCGCGATGGACGTCGGCTGGACCGAGCTCGCGCGCCCCGACGGCACCACCGTCGAGCACGCGTTCGTCGTCATGGGCGGTATCGGACTGGATGCGGCGATGATCGCCAACACCAACCCGCAGCTGAAGAAGACCGTCGGGTGGGTCGCGTACGTCGACGGCGCGGCACGGGCGCTCCCCTACGCGAAGCCGTTCCGCGTCGTCTACGAGTTGCCCGGGCACCGGCTGCACTCGTCACGCGTGCAGAGCGTGCTGTTCGCGAACTGCGGCAAGCTGCCCGCCGGCCTCGATCTCATTCCCGAGGCCTCGATCGCGGACGGCGCGCTCGACATCGTGATCTTCCAGCCCAAGGGGCCCTTCGGCTGGCTGTTCGTCTGGCGCCGGGTGGCGTGGGACAACAGCTTCCTGCGCCGGTTCCGCACCGGTCGCCGCGTACTGTCGCTGCGCACCAAGGACAACGCGGTGGTCTACTCCCGCGGTGCCGGCATCGAGCTGGCGACGCACGACGCCCAGCCGGTGCAGCTCGACGGCGACGAGTTCGGCGAGGCCCTCTCGGTCAAGACCCGCGTCGCCCCGGCCGCCCTCCTCGTGGTGGTACCCAAGGGCCACAGCACCGACGGCCTCTGAGTAGGCTCCGCGCGCTCGAGCGCGGCAGTTTCCTGCGACCGCGCGGTCGCACGACGCCGCGGTCGCAGGAAAGTGCAGCGGTCGCGCGCGGCGCCCGAGCGGCCGGACCGCGTCGCCGGACCGCGCCGCGCCGCGGCGCCGCCGGACCGCGCCGCGCCGCTCAGCCCTTGACGGCTCCGCCCAGACCCGCAGACCGCAGGAACACGGACTGGAACAGCAGGAACATCGCGATCGGGATGAGCGTCGAGATGGCGAGCGCCGCCAGGAACACATCCAGCTCGGTCTGCGACTGGACAGCCGGCAGCCGCACCGACAGCGGCTGCACGGCCGGGTCGGGAAGCACCAGCATCGGCCAGAGGTAGTCCTTCCAGGCCGCGATGATCGCGAACACCGACACCACGCCGAGGATCGGCTTCGACATCGGCAGCACGATCGACCAGAACAGCCGGAAGGGTCCGGCTCCGTCGGTCTTCGCTGCCTCGAACACCTCCCGCGGCAGGTTGTCGAAGAACCGCTTGACGAGCAGGATGTTGAAGGCGTTCGCCGCCATCGGCAGCCATACCGCGAGGTAGTTGTTGAGCAGGCTCGCGTCCTCACCGAGGAACGGCGGCCGCACGATCGTGAGATACAGCGGTACGAGCAGCACGATGCCGGGGATGAACAGCGTCGCCAGCACCAGCGCGTTGAGCACCGGCGCGTACCTCGGGCGAAGCACCGACAGCGCGTAACCGGCGGTGGTCGCGATGAACAGCTGCACGAACCACGCCCCGGCTGCGATGACGATGGTGTTGAAGAAGTACTGGTCGATATGGATGTCGTTCCACGCGGTCGACAGGTTCTGCCAGTCGATGCCGTTCGGCCACAGGGCGAAGGGCTGCTGCAGGGTGTCCTGCGTGGGGGTGACGGCGGACTTCGCGAGCCACAGGATGGGGCCGAGGCCGGCGATCATGAGCGTGATGAAGAGGAAGACGTGTGTCACCGACATCCCGAATCGGGTGCCGGGCCGGCGTCGCTCCGGCGCCGACACGATCGTGCGCTCGGCGAGATCGTCGATCGATTCGCGCTTGCGTCGCCCGAAGCGGTTGCGGCGTGACAGGAAGCCGCGCATGCCCTCGCGCAGCGGTGAGGTCGACATCGGGGCGCTCATCGGGTGCTCCAGCGGTTCGTAAGCTTGAAGTACAGCCAGGACAGGATCGCGAGCACGACGGCCAGCAGCACCGACACCGCGGTGGCCTCGCCGTAGTCGCCGCCCAGGCTGTTGCGGAACGCCTTGTCGTAGATGTAGAGCAGGATCGTCTTGGTCGCTCCGGCCGGACCGCCGCCGGTGAAGAGGAACGGCTCGAGGAACACCTGCGCGGTCGCGATGACCTGCAGGATCAGCATGATGAAGAGGATGCCGCGCAGCTGCGGCAGCGCGACGTGCCAGACCTTGCGCCAGATGCCGGCGCCGTCCACCTCGGCCGCGTCGTACAGCTCCGGCGGCACCGACAGCAGCGCGGCGAGGTAGATGATGATCGATCCGCCGGCAGCCGCCCAGGTCGCCTCGAGGACGAGCGAGGGCATCGCCTGCACCGCCGATGAGAGCCAGGGCTGCGGAGGGATGCCGAACCACCCGAGCACCGTGTTGAAGACGCCCGAGGGATCGGCGCTGTAGAAGAACTTCCAGAGCAGCACCGCGACCACCGGGGGGATGACCACCGGCAGGTACGCGAGCGCCGAGTACAGCCCCTTGCCCCGGCGCACCTCGCTCATCAGCACCGCCATGAACAGCGGCAGCGGGAAGCCGAACAGCAGAGCCAGCACCGCGAAGTAGACGGTGTTGATGACCGCTCGCCCGAGCTCCGGGTCGGTGATCACCGCGAGGTAGTTGTCGAGCCCGACCCACTCCGAGACGATGAGGTTCGTCTTCTGCAGGCTCATCAGCACCGACTGCACGATCGGCGACCACGAGAAGAAGAAGAACACGAACACCATCGGCAGCACGAAGAGCAGGTTCGCCAGCCCGCCCCCGCGGTACCAGGTGAGCGGGGTGCGTCGCGTCCTGCGCCGGGCCGGCGGCGCGGCGGGTGGAGGCGCCGCGGCGGCCGCCGGGCGCTCGGGGAGGGTCGCGGTCATGTGAGATCTCCGGTCACTGAGCGTGGTCTCCGGTCGCTGAGCTTGTCGAAGCGTCGCGAGTCGTCGGCGTCGGACCCTTCGACAAGCTCAGGGACCGTTGAAACGGGCGGCCCTTCGACAAGCTCAGGGACCGACGAAACGGTCGGGCCCTTCGACAAGCTCAGGGACCGATGAAACGGGCGGCCCTTCGACAAGCTCAGGGACCGATGAAACGGTCGGACCCTTCGACAAGCTCAGGGACCGATGAAACGGTCGGACCCTTCGACAAGCTCAGGGACCGATGAAACCGTCGGACCCTTCGACAAGCTCAGGGACCGATGAAACGGTCGGCCCCTTCGACAAGCTCAGGGGCCATGGGGTGAGGGATGCCGCAGCCCGGCGGCGAGGCAGGGCCGCGGCATCCGGAATGTGCCGCTACTCGTCGAGCAGCGCCTGGGCGTCGGTCTGAGCCTGCGCGAGGAGGGCGTCGATGTCGGCGTTCTCGTCGGTGAGGACCGTCTGGACGACCTCGTCGAGGAGAGCGTAGACCTCCTGGGTCTTGACCTTCGCCTCACCCACCGGTGTCTGGTCCCAGATGTTGTCGGTGAACGGCGTCATCTGGTCGCGCGGGACGTTGATATAGGGCTCGATCCACGTCAGCGACTCGTCGTACAGCTCACGGCTCAGCACGGGCAGCAGCGGCGTGCCGACCGCCTGGTCGGACTCGCTCAGCGCCTTCGCGTCGGCGACGGCGGCGTCCTCGTTCAGCAGCTTCTGCATGTAGTACCAGTCGATCCACTCGACGCCGGCGGCCTTGGTCTCGTCGTCGATCGTCGGGCTCATGACGGCGATGTCGCCGCCGCCCAGCGGACCGGCGTCCTCGCCATCGAGCGGCAGCACGGTGATGCCGTACACGTCGGGGTCGAGGCCGAAGTCCCGCACGAGCGCGGTGTAGATGTCGGAGCCCGTGGTGTACATGCCCACGTTCCCGGCCGCGAACTCCTGGTTGATCGTGCCCCAGTCCAGGTCGACCTTCGACCCGAACGAGCCGTCCTCCCACTTCAGGTCGTGGAGGAACTGCAGCACCTCCTTCGTGGCGTCGTTGTCGATCGTGGACTCCGCCGTGCCGTCGCCGTTGTCGATCTGGGTGCGGCCGCCGCGCGCGGCGGTGCCCACGGTCAGCTGCCAGCCGCCCGTGTTGTTGGTCGCCATCTGCGAATAGCCGGCCTTGCCTGTCGCGTCGGTGATCTGCTGGGCGTACTCGCGCACCTCGTCCCACGTGGTCGGCGGGCTGTCGGGGTCGAGGCCCGCCTCTTCGAACAGCTGACGGTTGTACGACAGCGCGTTGGCGTAGGCCTGGCGCGGGAAGCCGTAGTAGTGCCCGTCGTCGCCCGTGACCGCGTCGAGGATGATCGGGTTGAAGCTGTCGGTGTAGCCGAGGTCCTCCATCTCATCGGTGACGTCCATGAGCTGGTCGTTCTCGAGCAGTGTCTTGGCGTCGGTGAACGGCACGGTGAACACGTCGGGAAGGCTGCCGCCCGCGAGCTGCACCGCGAACGTGGGCCCTTCCCACTCGTACTCGACACCGATGATGTCGATGTCGGGGTGCTTCTCTTCGAACTGCTTCTCCTGCTCGGCGAACGCCTCGTAGGCGGCCTCGTCGGCGCCCGGTGGGAACGTCGCGACGCGCAGCTCGGTCTTTCCGCTGCTGTCGTCGCTGCCGCCACCGGCTGCCGAGCAGCCGACGAGGGCGCCGACGGTCGCCAGAGTGGCGACACCGGCGAGCAGGACCCTTGCTGGTGACTTCATCGTCTTTCCTTTCTGGGGGGAGTTCCGCGTCAGCCTCTCGGCGCGGACTGCTCCGTGTTGGTGGTGGTGTTGCGTGAGGGATCGGAGAGGGATGCCGCGGGCTCGAGCCGCAGCCACGCGGCGGCGTTGCCCGGCAGCAGCCCGGCGTCGAGGGGGCAGCTCGAGAGGAGGACGGCCGCGCCCGGGGGCAGCGCGACCGGGACCTCGCCGGTGTTGACGACGCACGCGAAGCGGTCGCCACGGCGGAACGCGAGCACCTCGGAGCCGCCGTGGGTCGCCCCGGGTTCGGCGGCCGCGGACACCGCGTCGTCCCACCACTGGAGGGGACCGTCGCCGAGCTCGGGAAGCTCGCGTCGCAGGCGCAGCAGGTCGCGGTACAGGTTCAGCGTGGACGCGGGGTCGGCCTCCTGCGCGGCGACGGTGAGGTCGCTCCAGCCCTCCGGCTGCGGCAGCCAGGTGGACGTGGTGTCGGGGCTGAAGCCGAACGGCGCGTGGTCACCGGTCCACGGCAGCGGGACGCGGCATCCGTCTCGTCCGGGGTCGGTCCCGCCCGACCGGAAGTGCATCGGGTCCTCGATCAGCTCGAGGGGCAGGTCTTCGACCTCCGGCAGACCCAGCTCATCGCCCTGATAGATGTAGAGGCTGCCGGGAAGCGCCGCCACCAGCAGCGCCGCCGCGCGCGCCCGGCGCAGGCCCAGCTCGGGGTCGGTGGGCACGCCGAAACGCTTCTTGAGGAAGGCGAACGCGGAGTCCTCGCGCCCGTACCGGGTGACCGGACGCGTGACGTCGTGATTGCTCAGCACCCACGTGCTCGGTGCGCCGACGGGTGCGTGGGCCTCGAGCGTCGCCGTGATGGACTCGCGGAAGGATGCCGCGCCCCACGGCCGCGCGAGGAAGTCGAAGTTGAACGCGGTGTGCATCTCGTCGGGACGCAGGTAGTTGGTGAACCGCACGATGTCGGGCACCCAGATCTCGCCGACGAGCACGCGCGTGCCCGGGTACGAGTCGGCGATCTCTCGCCAGGACCGGTAGACGTCGTGCAGCTCGTCGCGGTCCTCGGTGGGGTGCTGCCCCGGCCCCTGCTTCTCGCCGACCTCGGGGAGCTCGGGGTCCTTGATCAGCAGGGCCGCCGAGTCGATCCGCACTCCCGCGACGCCGCGGTCGAACCAGAACCGCAGGATCTCCTCGTGCTCCCGGCGCACGTCGGGGTGATTCCAGTTGAGGTCGGGCTGCTCGGGCGTGAACATGTGGAGGTACCACTCCCCCGGCGTGCCGTCGGGGTTCGTCGTGCGGGTCCAGGTCTCGCCCTGGAAGCTCGAGACCCAGTGCGTCGGGATCTCGTCGCCGTTCTCGCCCTTGCCCGGGTGGAACCAGAAGCGCTCACGCTCGGGGCTGCCCGGACCGGCGGCCAGCGCCGCCTGGAACCATGGGTGCTGATCCGAGATGTGGTTCGGCACGACGTCGATGATGGTGCGGATGCCGAGGGCCAGCGCCTCCTGGATCAGCAGCTCCGCTTCCTCGAGCGTGCCGAACCGGGGGTCGATGTCGCGGTAGTCCTGCACGTCGTAGCCGCCATCGGCCAGCGGACTCGGGTACCACGGGTTGAACCAGAGGGCGTCCACGCCGAGGTCCTTGAGGTAGCCGAGGCGCGCCCGCACGCCGGCGAGGTCGCCCGTGCCGTCGCCGTTCCCGTCCGCGAAGCTGCGGACGTAGACCTGGTAGATGACGGCCGACCGCCACCACAGCGGGTTGTCGCTCGAGGGAACGGCTCGCTCCGCGCGGGTGAGGACCTCGGTGTCCACGTGACTCCTCGTCGTCGATGAAGGGGAAGGACTCGATGCGACGAATGTATTGCGGGGCGGCTCGTTCTGCAAGTCTTTGACAGAAATACGCAAGATCACGATTGTGCATCAGGAGACCCGATCCCGCTGCGCGGGTCTCGGCAGCGTGGAGCCCCGACCCCCGGTCGCTGAGCGAGCGAGGAACGAGCGAGACGAAGCGCGGCCCCGACCCCGGTCGCTGAGCGAGCGAGGAACGAGCGAGACGAAGCGCAGCCCCGACCCCGGTCGCTGAGCGAGCGAGGAACGAGCGAGACGAAGC
>NZ_JAMXMB010000036.1 GCF_024055635.1 Microbacterium yannicii | reverse complement strand
GAGCGAGCGAGGAACGAGCGAGACGAAGCGCAGCCCCGACCCCCGGTCGCTGAGCGAGCGAGGAAAGAGCGAGACGAAGCGCAGCCCCGACCCCCGGTGGCTCAGGCCGCGGCAGGACCGGTGGAGGCACGCAGCACGAGCTCGGGCTCGAAGAGCAGCTCGTCGCCGGGCTCCGTCGTTCCCGCGATCTGCGAGAGCAGCAGGTCGATCACCGTGCGCCCCATCGACTCGATGGGCTGGCGCACCGTGGTCAGCGGCGGCTCGGTGCAGCTCATGAGGAACGAGTCGTCGAACCCGACGACGCTGACGTCGTCGGGCACCCGCAGGCCGTGCCGGCGGGCCGCGCGTACGGCTCCCAGAGCGAGGGGATCGCTGGCGCATACGATCGCGGTGGCGCCAGCGGCGAAGAGGCGGGATGCCCCGGCCTGGCCGGATTCCAGCGAGTAGAGGCCGCGTACCACGAGGGCGTCGTCGAGGGGGGCACCCAGGCGCTCCAGCAGCGGGCGGGCGGCGGCGAGCTTGCGCTGCGAGGGGATGTGGTCGAGCGGTCCGAGAAGCATGCCGATGCGGCGGTGACCGAGCTGGTGCAGGTGCTGGATCGCCTGCTCCGCGGCCGCGCCGTCGTCGGTGGACACCGTGGCGAAGTCGAGGGCGTCGATGCGGGCGTTCACCAGCACGGTGGGCAGGTGCACCTGCCGGAGCCGCTCGTAGTGCTCGTGCGCGGCATCCGCCTGGCTGTAATTGCCACCGAGGAAGATGACGCCCGACACCTGCTGCTGCAGCAGCAGGTCGATGTAGTCCGACTCGGTGATGCCGCCGGCGTTCTGCGTGCAGAGCAGTGGCGTATACCCGTTCTGCGTCAGACCGCCGCCGATGATCTCGGCGAGCGCCGGGAAGATGGGGTTCTGCAACTCGGGCAGCACGAGTCCCACGAGCCGCGCCCGCTCGCCGCGGAGCTTGGTGGGGCGCTCGTACCCGAGCACGTCAAGCGCGGTCAGCACGGCTTGGCGGGTGGCGTCCGACACCCCGGGTTTGTCGTTGAGCACGCGGCTCACGGTGGCCTCGCTGACCCCGACCTTGCGCGCCACCTCGGCGAGACGCTTCGACATGCGCTCAGTGTACGCAAGAATTTGCATGATCGCGCAAGTCCACGCAAACGCGATCGGGTCGACGGACAAGGCCACGACCGCTGCACTTTCCTGCGAGCGCTCCGCCGCGCGACGCAGCGCTCGCAGGAGACTGCAGCGCTCGCCCAGGCCCACATCGGACCCGTTGTCAATGCCCGACGCGGGGCGCAGCCCGGAGAGAGGATGGTGCCGTGTCCCGACCCTCCATCGTGTGGTTCCGCGACGATCTGCGCCTCGCCGACAACCCGGCGCTGCGGGCGGCGCTCGACCGCGGCGAGCCGGTGATCGGGCTCTACGTGCTCGACGAGGACGGCCCCGGCATCCGCCCGCTCGGCGGGGCGGCACGCTGGTGGCTGCACCACTCGCTCGCATCTCTCGGCGAGCGGCTGCGCGAGCGCGGCGGCACCCTGGTCCTGCGGCGCGGTCCGGCCGATCGCATCGTGAGCGAGACGGTGACGGATGCCGCAGCCGGCGCCGTCTTCTGGAACCGGCGCTACGGAGGACCCGAGCGCGAGGTCGATGCCGGCCTCAAGGCGGCGCTGCGCGCCGGCGGTATCGAGGTCTCGTCCTTCGCGGCCTCGCTGCTGTTCGAACCGTGGACCGTACGGACGGGCGCCGGCACACCGTTCTCGGTGTTCACCCCGTTCTGGCGCGCGTGTCTCGCCCTGCCCGGGCCGCGCGCCCCGCTCGCGGAACCGCGGGAGGTCGGCGGGCCGCACCGGGCTCCGGCATCCGATTCGCTCGATGATTGGGAGCTGCTGCCTACCCGGCCGGACTGGGCGAAGGGACTGCGCGAGACCTGGGAGCCGGGTGAGCCCGCCGCGCGCCGGCGACTGCGCGAGTTCCTGCAGGAGGACCTCGCGAACTACGACCGCGCCCGCGACGAGCCCGCGGCCGGCGCGACCTCGCTGCTGTCGCCCCGCCTGCGATGGGGAGAGCTCAGCCCGCACACCGTCTGGCACGAGACCGTCGAGGCGGGCGCCGGAGGGAGGTTCCTCTCGGAACTCGGCTGGCGGGAGTTCGCGTGGCACGTCCTGTTCCACCACCCCGATCTCGCGAGCCGCAACCTGCGACCCGAGTTCGACGCGTTCCCGTGGCCCCATCTCAAGCCCACGCACCTCGCAGCGTGGCAGCGCGGCCGCACCGGACTCGCGCTCGTCGACGCGGGCATGAAAGAGCTCTGGCACACGGGCTATATGCACAACCGCGTGCGGATGGTGGCGGCATCCTTCCTCGTCAAGAACCTCCTCATCGACTGGCGGCGCGGCGAGGAGTGGTTCTGGGACACGCTGGTCGATGCCGACGGCGCCAACAACCCGTTCAACTGGCAGTGGGTCGCGGGCTCGGGCGCCGACGCGGCGCCGTACTTCCGCATCTTCAACCCGCAGCTGCAGGCGAAGAAGTTCGATCCCGACGGGCACTACGTGCGTGAGTGGGCGCCGGAGCATCTCGGAGAGCACCCTCCCGACCCGCTCGTCGATCTCGGTGAGACGCGGAAGGCCGCACTCGCCGCGTACGAGCGCGTCAAGAGCGCCTCGCGGACCTGACCGACGCCGGGGTCAGGATGTCCTTCTACGTCGGGGCGAGGAATGCGCGCGGCGGTCGCCCGGTTGCCGACCTTCATGACAACGATCGGAATCATCGGTGCAGGACACATCGGCAGCGCGCTTGCTCGCGCCTTCTCAGGACTCGGCTACGACGTCGTGATCGCCAACTCACGCGGACCCGAGAGCCTCGCCGACCTGGTCGCCGAGCTCGGACCGAAGGTCACGGCCGCGACGGCAGCCGACGCAGCAGCCGCGGGCGACATCGCCGTGGTGACCGTGCCGCTCAAGGCACTGAAGGACGTTCCCGTCGAGCCGCTCGCCGGGAAGATCGTGCTCGACACCGTCAACTACTACTTCGAGCGCGACGGGCACGTCGACGCGCTCGACCGCGGCGAGGCCACCACCTCCGAGCTCGTGCAGGCACATCTGCCGGCATCCAAGGTGGTGAAGGCGTTCAACCAGATCCTCGCCTCCGAGATCAACACCACCGGGCTTCCGGCAGGCGACCCGAATCGCCGCGCGCTCGGCACGGCGAGCGATCACGAGGACGCCGTGGAACTCGTCACCGGCATCTACGACGCCCTCGGGTTCGACAGCGTCAGCGCCGGTCCGCTCAGCGAGTCGTGGCGTCTCGAGCGCGACCGGCCCGCGTACACGGCACGCCAGACCGCGGCCGAGCTCCGCGAGAATCTGGCAAAGGGCAACCGCCTCCCCTGACCCCGCGCGTACCCCGCGGACCCCTTGCGCATTTTGGCGACTCGCCACGAAGCGCATCCTGGGCCCACGGATTCTGGCGACTCGCCAAAATGCACGCCCGCGGAGGCGCCGAACGCAGGCCCCGCGCGTTCTTGGCGACTCGCCACAAAGCGCACACGGGGCCCACGGATTCTGGCGACTCGCCAAAATGCGCGCCCGCGGAATGCACCGAACACAGGCCCCGCGCTTTCTTGGCGAGTCGCCACAAAACGGGCAGGGGGCTCACGGATTCTGGCGACTCGCCAAAATGCGCGCCTGCGGAATGCACCGAACACAGCCGGGGTTTGCATCCGGTGATGAACGATGCAAACTCCGGCCCGTCCGCCCTGTCCCTTTCCGTCCTGGACCTCGTTCCGGTGCGCACCGGCCAGACGAGCGCGCAGGCGGTCGCGGCATCCCTGTCCGTCGTCGACGCGGCCGACCGGCTCGGCTACCGGCGGTACTGGTTCGCGGAGCACCACAACATGCCCGCGGTCGCCTCCACGACGCCGCCCGTGCTGGCGGCGGCCGCCGCCGCGCGGACGTCGCGCATCCGCCTCGGCTCGGGCGGCGTCATGCTGCCCAACCACTCGCCGCTCGTGGTCGCCGAACAATTCGCGGCCCTCGAGGCGCTCGCCCCCGGTCGGATCGACCTCGGCCTCGGCCGAGCGCCGGGATCCGACCCGGTCATCACGCAGCTGCTCCGCCAGAGCGGCACCACGAGCGACGTCGAGCGCTTCCCCGACCACGTGCGCGACATCATGTCGCTCGTCGCCCCTGACGGAGCCTCGCTGCGCTTCACGTCGGGCGGCACATACGACGTGCACGCGACGCCCGCCGCCACCACCACGCCCGAGGTGTGGCTGCTCGGCTCGAGCGATTACTCGGCGCAGCTCGCGGCATCCCTCGGCCTGCCCTACGTCTTCGCGAACCACTTCTCGGGCGAAGGGCTCGAGCGCGCACTCGACCTGTACCGGACGGCGTTCGTCCCGTCCGAGACGCTCGCCGCGCCGCGCACCTTCCTGACGGCCAACGTGCTCGCCGCCCCGACGGCCGACGAGGCGGAGGCGCGGGCGCTGCCGAACCTGCGCATGACCGCGCGGCTGCGCACCAACAAGCCGCTCGTCGCGCTCGAGACCGTCGAGGAGTCCCTCGCCGGTGCGGCGGACTTCGCCGGCCTCGGTGACACGTTCATGGCCTCGGCGCGTGCGAAGTGGTTCGTCGGCACGGCCGCGGCCGTGGCATCCGATCTCCGCGCCTTCGCCGCCCGGCACGGCGTCGACGAGGTCATGATCTCGCCGATCGCCGGATCGTACGAGAACGAGCCGATGGATGCCGCCCCCGGCCGTGTGCAGACCCTCGAGCTGCTCGCCGCCGAACTCGGCCTCGCCTGAGGCCACGCGGCGCGCCATCGGGCGCCGAATCGGCGGCTACTCCCCGAGCAGTCCCAGTTCGATGGCGCGGCCGACGGCCGCCGAGCGGCTTCCGACCCCGAGCTTGCGGTAGATCGAGCCGATCTCGGTGCTCGCCGTGTTGCGCGAGATGAACAGGCGGCTTCCGATCTCGGCCACCGTCAAGTGGGTCTGGAGGTAGGGAATCAGCCGCATCTCGGCGGGGCTCAGCGGACGCACCCCCATGGCCCACTCGTCGCCGACGATGCGGCGGAACTCCGCGGTCTGCTCCGCGAGTCGCTCAAGGTGCGGCCGCCGCCCCAGGATGTCGTCGATCTCGCTCAGCAGCTGCGCCACGGACGCGCGATCTCCGGTCGCGGCGAACGCCATCGCCAGCTGCAGACGCGAGCGGATCGCCACGAAGGGCATCGCGTGGGTGCAGTCGATGCGCGCTCTCATCGCGCGAGCCAAGAGGCGGCTCATCGCCGCGGTGTCGCCCCGCCGGAGCGCGACCCGGGCACTCACCGCCAGCGCGAGCGTGATCGTCGGGTAGCCGTCGAGCTGCGACCCGTCGACGATGGCCATGGCGTCGTCGGCATGAGCGGCGGCGGACTCGAGCGACCCGTTCTCCAAGGCCAGTACCGCGAGCTCGGCGTCGCTGAGGATCGCCGCGACGGTGTTGTTCGCGGCGTGGGCATGTGCAGACGCCTCCAGGAAGACCTGGCGTGAGGCGGCGGCATCCCCGGCGAGCACGTGGGCCGTGCCCAGAAGGTACAGGGCGGGACCACGCCATCTGCTGTGTCCCGATTCGAGGGCGACAGCCGACTGGGCGTCCTCCAGCAGCTGGGCGGAATCTCGGGCGCACATCGCCACGCCGATCATGGCGCGCGCCGACCGCGCAGCCGACGCATCCTCGGGCGACTGGCCCGACGACGCTTCCCCTCCCAGCGCCGCAGTCCACTTCTCGGCTGCCGCCGAGCTGCCGCGGAGCATCGCGATCCACGCCGCGATGGCCAGCACGCGAGACGACATCGCCTCGCCGCCGGCCTCGAGCTCGGACAGCCACCGATCCACGACCACCACGCGCCCGCTCTGGTAGACCGGCATCGCCAGTCCGACGACGAGCTCTCCTGCCTGCGGCAGATCGCCGGCGGCGAGCCGATGCTCCACGGCCAGTTCGGGCGATCCGTTCCGCTCGAGCCATTCCGCCGCCCGGCGGTGCAGCGGCGCCACGGCTGCCGGCTCGACTCGGTGAAGTTCGGAGAGCAGGAACGCCCGGAACAGGTCGTGGTAGCGGAACCACCGGCGTCGCCGGTCGAGGGCCACGACGAAGATGTTGCGAGCCTCCAGGTCGTGCAGGACCGCGAGAGAGCCGTCGCGCTCCAGGACGGCGTCGCACAACGGCCCGGAGAGCTGATCGAGCACAGCCGTTCGACGAAGGAACTCCCGCACCTCGGTGGACAAGCCTGTCAGCGCCTCGTTGTAGAGATAGTCCGCGGCGAACGCGCCGTCCCGGGTCAGCTCGGAGATGTCGGCGCCGGCATGAACCGCCAGCGCGCACAGGCGCAGACCCGCCGGCCACCCTTCGCATCGCTCGACCGCCGCCGTCAGCTCGTCGTCCGAGATGACGGCATCCACACCGGCGAACATGGTCCGAGCAGCGTCGGCATCCACGCGCAGATCGTCGGGAACGATCTCGAAGACCGTCCCCGCCGCACGGAAGCGGGCGAGGAAGTCGTGCTCGTGCCTGCTCGCGAGCACGATCTGCGAGCCTGCCGGCATTCCGGCCAGCATCACCTCGAGCACGTCGCGGCAGGCAGGGGACGCCGCCGTGTGCACGTCGTCGACGAAGAGCACGAAGGGCGCAGGCGCCTGGCGGAGGACTGCCGCCAGCAGCGGAGCCGACCGGCCGAGCACACCGGCGCCACTGCCGCCCAGCTGCTGCGCCACCGCGCCGGCATGCGGTGAAATGTCGTGACACGCCGCGGCCAGCAGTTCCATCAATGCCACCGGGTCGTCGTCCAGGGTGTCGACAGTGGCCCACGCCACCGCCCGGTCCTCGATAGCCGCCCACTCCGCCAGCATCGTGGACTTGCCGTAGCCGGCGGGTGCGGTCACCGCGACGATCCGGGCATGCGGCGCACGCGCCCGTTCGATCAGCGCTCGGCGGCTCACCGCGTCCGGCTGCGGCATCCTGACCATCGTCTTCGTGCTCAGGAGGCGCGCGCCCGGCGCCCGCTCGGCCGACTCGGTTTCAGTGGACGAGTCGGACACGGCTACAGCATAGCCAGCGGCGATGGCCGCGCCGGCGGCCGCGGCCGGATGCCGCCGTGCTCACCCGCGGGCGACGTGAGCCCGGCGCGCGAGCGTGACTGCGCCGGACGCGGTCAGTCCTGCAGCTCGGGCTCGCCGGAGATGAGGCCCCGCAGCCAGTCGCGCGCCTCGACGAAGACGTCGTCGGCGTACCGCTCCGGGTAGCGGACGACGGCCCGGTCGGCCCGCGGGTACGAACCGAGGAAGGTGACGCGCGGGCTGAAGCGCCGCAGCCCCATCAGCGCATCGGCCATGCGCTCGTCTTCGAGGTGCCCGTCGGCATCGACCACGAAGCGGTAGCGGCCGAGCTCGTCGCCGATCGGGCGGGACGCGAGCAGCGACAGGTTGATGCCGCGCGTCGCGAACTGCTCCAGCATCTCGAGCAGGGCGCCGGGATGGTCGTCGGGCAGCTCCACGATGAGGGAGGTCTTGTCGGCGCCCGTCGGCGGGGGCGGCGGCACGGTGCGGCTCACCAGCACGAACCGCGTCACCGCGTGGGGGTTGTCGCCGATGTTAGAGGCGAGCAGCTCGAGCTCATGGTGCTCGAGGATCCCCGGGGGTGCGATCGCGGCATCCGCGTCGCTCGAACCGTCGAGAAGGCTCATCGCACTCGCGACGTTGCTCGCGGCGGGCACGTGCGCGTGGGCCGGCAGGGAGGCCGTGAGCCACTGCAGGCACTGCGCGTAGGCCACCGGGTGCGCCGCGATGAGCGACACGTCCTCGAGCCGCGCACCCGGGCGCCCGACCAGCACGAATTCGACCGGCACGAGGTACTCCCCCACGATCCGGAGCCCGGGCACCGTCGCGAGGGCGTCCTGCGCCGTCGACACCCCGCCGTCGACGGAGTTCTCGATGGCGATCATCGCGGCATCCGATCGGCCTTCGACGACATCTGCGAGCGCCTCGCCGACGTTGCGGACTGACCGCCACTCGTGCCCGCGCGCCTCGGGAACCTGCGCGAGCGCCGCCTCGGTGAACGTGCCGGCCGGACCCAGGTAGCTGTAGGTGCGGCGGACGGGAGCGGATGCCTCGACGGCGTCGACCTCGGAAGTCACGCGTGCCAGCCTAGCCCGGCACCTGCGGCCCGGCCCGCAGGCCGGGGCGCCGTCTGCCCCGCGTACCGTACGCAGGATCGAAGGGCCGGACGCGGCGCCCCGGCCCCGTGATTCCGAGGCGGATGGGTGCGCGGCGAGGGTCCGCTCCTGAGAACGGTACGGCGCACGAGCGTCATCGGCTGTGCGCGACGCCCGGCGGGAGGGCAGACTGGACGCATGAGTCGCGCAGGACAGCCCGCCGAAGCATCCGACCTCATCGACATCGATGAGGTGATCTCCGCCTATTACGACATCGCCCCGGATCCGGCCGTGCCCGAGCAGCGCGTCGCGTTCGGCACGAGCGGGCATCGCGGCTCGTCGCTGTCGGCCAGCTTCAACGAGACCCACATTCTCGCCACGACCCAGGCGATCGTCGACTACCGCCGGTCTCAGAACATCGAGGGGCCGCTCTTCCTCGGCCGCGACACGCATGGGCTGTCGCTTCCGGCCGAGCGCAGCGCCATCGAAGTGCTCGTCGCCAACGGCGTCGATGTGCGGGTGGACGCCCGCGATTCGTGGGTGCCGACGCCCGCGCTCAGCCACGCCATCCTCACCTACAACCGCGGGAAGGATGCCGCCGACCCGAGCCGCTCCGACGGCATCGTGGTGACACCGAGCCACAATCCGCCGCGCGACGGCGGCTTCAAGTACAACCCGCCGAACGGCGGACCCGCCGACACCGACGCGACCGGCTGGATCGCCGACCGGGCCAACGAGCTCATCGCGGCGAACCTGGAAGGCGTGGCGCGGACCCCGTTCCGCGACATCGACGCCGACACGCTCGGCGAGTACGACTTCCGCGATGCGTACGTGCGCGACCTCGCGAACATCATCGACATGGAGGCGATCCGCCGCGCGGGTGTGCGCATCGGCGCCGACCCCCTCGGCGGCGCGTCTGTCGAGTACTGGGCGCTCATCGCCGAGGTGCACGAGCTCGACCTCACGGTCGTGAACCCCGACGTCGACCCGACGTGGCGGTTCATGACGCTCGACTGGGACGAGAAGATCCGCATGGACCCGTCGTCGCCGTCGGCGATGGCCGGCCTCATCGGCCGTCGCGACGAGTACGACATCCTGACCGGCAACGACGCGGACGCCGACCGCCACGGCATCGTGACGCCGGACGCCGGGCTGATGAACCCCAATCACTACCTGGCCGTCGCCATCGACTACCTGTACTCGCATCGACCGGAATGGCCGACGGATGCCGCGGTCGGCAAGACCCTCGTCAGCTCGATGATCATCGACCGCGTGGCCGCATCGCTCGGGCGGCCGCTGCTCGAGGTGCCCGTCGGCTTCAAGTGGTTCGTTCCCGGCCTCCTCGACGGATCCGTCGCCTTCGGCGGCGAGGAGTCCGCGGGCGCATCGTTCCTGCGCCGCGACGGGAGCGTCTGGACCACCGACAAGGACGGCATCCTGCTGTGCCTGCTCGCGGCCGAGATCCTCGCGGTGACCGGCAAGACGCCCTCGCAGCGCTACGCGGAGCTCGAGGCCGAGTTCGGCGCCTCGGCGTACCAGCGAGTGGATGCCCCGGCTTCCCCCGCCCAGAAGGCCGCGCTCGGAAAGCTGGCGCCGGAGGCGGTCACCGCGACCGAGCTCGCCGGAGAGCCGATCACCGCCAGGCTGTCGCACGCGCCCGGCAACGGCGCGGCGATCGGCGGACTCAAGGTGCAGACCGAGCACGCGTGGTTCGCCGCGCGCCCGTCGGGCACCGAGGACGTCTACAAGCTCTACGCCGAATCGCTCCGCGGACCCGAGCACCTGGCACAGGTGCAGGCCGAGGCTCGCGAGGTGGTGTCCGAGGCCCTCGCCGGCGCCTGAGACGCGGTCGCCGAGCGCGCCCCGGTCCTGGTGCTGCCCGTCGGTCCGAGGCGTTTCGTCTCGGTCGCTGGCGCTCCCTCGCTCAACGACCGAAGGTCGAGGTCCGGTCGTTGAGCGAGCGAGGAACGAGCGAGACGAAACGCGCCTGACGTCGCGAGGCCGGGGCGTTTCGTCTCGGTCGCTGGCGCTCCCTCGCTCAACGACCGAAGGTCGAGGTTGGGTCGTCGAGCGGGCGCGGAACGCGCCTGACGTCGCAAGGCCGATGCATTCATTCCGGTCGTTGAGCGAGCGAGGAACGAGCGAGACGAAACGCGCCTGACCGCAGGCAGAAGAATCGCCCGGACCCACGCGAGGGACGCGCGGATCCGGGCGACGGTTTGTGCCCGCGGGCCGGTCAGGACCGGGTGACTCCGCGGCGACGCGTGAACAGCACGTACAGGCCGAGCACGATGATCGAGCCGAGGATGGACCCGATGATGCCGGCCGGCTGCAGGAAGCCGCCGTTGGGGTCGCTGCCGAAGAGCAGGAAGCCCAGGAAACCGCCGACGAACGAGCCGACGATTCCGAGGACGATCGTCAGCAGGATGCCCATGCTCTGCTTGCCGGGAATGATGGCGCGAGCGATGAGACCGGCGATGAGGCCGATGATGATGAGGCCGAGGATTGTCCAGAGCATGTGATCTCTCCTTTGTCTCGTGGACACCGCGGGGGGTGCGGTGTCTCGGTTGAGATGACGATGACGTTAGCGCGGGCACGATCTGCGAAGCGCCCCCTACCGTTCGAGCGCAAAACGCGCTATACACGCGAGCTTCGCCGCGTCTTCTGACGATAAGACCCTCGGGGAAGCGTTTTCCTGCACTCTCCGGCACAATGGACGAGTGACCCACCTCACGCTGCGCCGCGACGACACCCACCTGACCGTGACGACGGGCGGGGTCGACATCGCGCGGTACGCCTTCGATCCCGGCGGGGCGCTGTCGGAGGGCCCGAAGCCCTTCCTCCACCCGCTCCGCACGCTCGACGGCGCCCCGCTCACCGCGTACCGCCCGTGGGACCACCGCTGGCACAAGGGACTGCAGATGACGTGGACCCACGTGTCGGGACAGAACTTCTGGGGCGGCAACACCTTCCGCCCGGAGACCGGCGACTATGCGCTCCTCGACAACGTCGGGCGCATGCGTCACGACGGCTTCACGGCGATGGTGGATGCCGGCGCCGCCGTGTCGTTCACCGAAGAGCTCACCTGGATCACGCAGGCCGGCGAGGAATGGGTGACCGAGACCCGCAGCCACCGGTTCCATGGTGTCGACGCCGAGCGGGGGCTGTGGCTGCTCGACTTCTCCACGACGCTCCGCAACGTCGCCGGCCGCGATCTCGAGTTCGGCAGCCCCACCACGCAGGGTCGGCCGAACGCCGGTTACACCGGGTTCGTGATCCGGATGCCGCGGGCGTGGACGGGCGGCCGCGTCCTCGCCGCCGGGCTGCCCGACGACGCCGGCGCCGACGCCGTCATGGGCCTCGACTCTCCGTGGGTCGCCCTCTCCGGTGAGCACGACGAGTTCGACGGCGGCGGCACCGTTCTCGCGTTCGCGGGCACATCGACCGGCGCCCCCGCGATCCGCTGGTTCGTGCGCAGCGAGCCGTTCCCGATCATCGCGCCCTCTCCGTCGTTCGACGAGCACATCGTGCTCGCGCCGGGCGCCGAGCTCTCGCTCGCCCACCGACACGCCTTCGGCGAGCGCATCTGGACGCCCGCCGAGACCCGCGCCCTGGCGGCCGAGCTCGCCCCCTGACGCGACAACACGTCGACGCAGGTTCGGCGCGTTTCGTCTCGCTCGTTCCTCGCTCGCTCAACGACCGGGCGGGGTGGGTTCGCCGCAGATCCGGTTGACCTGTCGAAGCCTCGCCCGGGAGGCGTCACGCGTCGTCTCGCCGGCGCTCGCTCAGCGACCGGCATGAAGCTCCGGTAACTGAGCGCAGAGCGCCGGCGGCGAGACGGATGGCGCGTCAGGACGCGGCGGTGACCTCGAAGGCGGCGCGGACCGGCAGGTCCCAGGCGGAGCGGCCGGCGGCGAGGACGTACGACCCGTGCTGGACGCGGAGGGCGCCGGCATGGAGCCAGTCGTCCACCGCGCCGGGAAGGCGCGCATCGTCGTCCCACACCGCGAGGCGGTCGGGCGAGAACGACAGCTCGACGTCGGCGGTCTCGCCGGGCGCGAGCCGCACCCGGCGGTACGCGACCAGGACTCGGCGCGGCGTCGGAAGAGCGAACCCCTGCCCCGGCAGCGCGTACAGCTGCACGAGCTCTTCGGCGTCGCGGTCGCCGGTGTTGCGCACCCGCACCACCGCCCGCACGACGGCCTCGTCCGCGCGCGGCGCGAAGCCGGCATGACGGTGCGTCGGCGCAGGCGCCGCGGTCGCGGCATCCGCCGTCACCGACTCGTACGCCACCGACGAATAGGTGAGGCCGTGGCCGAACGCGAACGTCGGCGCGTCGGCCTGGTGCCGATAGGTCGCGCCCTGGCGCAGCGTGTCGTAGTCGAACAGGTCGCCGGCCTGCTCCTCGGTCGCGGGCCAGCTCTGCGACAGGCGTCCGTACGGCTCGCGGTCGCCCGCGAGCACGTCGATGACGCCGTGGCCGAGCTCCTGGCCGCCGTGGCTCGACCACACGACGGTGGCGGCATCCGTGTCGTCCAGCACATACGGATAGCTCGACACGACCGTGAGCACCGCGCGAGGGTTCGCGTCGCGTGCGACGCGCCACACCTCGGCGGCTGCGGCGGGCAGCCGCAGGTGCGGCCGGTCCTCGGTCTCGCGGCCTGCGAGATGCGGGTCGTTGCCGACCGCGACGATGACGGCGTCGGCGCGTGCGGCCGCGTCGGCGACCGCGGAGGCGCCCGAGCGCACGACGCGTACGCCGAACCGTTCGGCGTTCTCGAGCGTCACCGCCTCCGCTGCCAGGAGGCCCGAGTCGCGGAAGGTGCGCACCCAGCGGCCGGAGCCGAGGTGCAGCAGCGACCACGAGCCGTCGGCATGCAGATGCCGGCGGAAGCTCTCCTGCACGACCCAGCCGCCGACGCGGGCGGCGTCCGCGCGCATCGGCCACGCTCCGCCGGTGAGCAGCAGCCCGCTCGCGTGGGAGCGGAGGGTCAGGATGCCGTCACCCCAGTCCGTGACGTCGAACAGCGCCTCTTCGCCGACGGTGTCGGCCGACGCCTCGACGACCGCCCCGTCGGCCGCGGCGACGACGTACCGGCCGTTCGACGCCGCGCGGAGCGCTACCGTGTCGGCGCCCGTGACCACCTCGGCCTCGCCGAAGCGCTCCGCAGCCGCTGCGCCGATCCCCACCGCGTACGGCGGGGTGCCCGCGTACCAGTCGGTGAGCACCAGGTCGGCGAGCGGTCCGACGACCGCGACCCGGCCGGCGTCCGAGAGTGGCAGCACCCCGTCGTCGTTCCGCAGCACGACGACGGAGCGCGCCACCGTCTCTCGGGCGAGCGCGCGCGCCTCCGGCGCGTCGATCGCCTCGACGCCGATGCCCGCGTAGGGGTCGTCGGCGCCGTCGAATTCACCGGTGCGGATGCGCAGCTCGAGCAGGCGCACCACCGCCCGGTCGATGTCGTCCGTCGTGAGGAGCCCGGCGGCCAGCGCCTCGCGCAGGTAGCCGATGGTGGGCTCCGCGTCGGCCTCGTTGTCGGTGAACGAATCGAGGCCCGAGCGCACCAGTGCCGCTGCCGCGTGCACGTGGTCGGGCTGTGCGCGCTGAGTGGTCACGAGGAACGTCGGCGCGCCGGCATCCGATACCACCGCGATCGACTCGTCGGACCACGAGCGCGCTTCCGCGACGAGTTCGGGCTGCGTGTGCGCCGGGACGCCGTTGACCTGGTTGTAGGCGAGCATGATGCCGCCCGCGGCACCGGCCTCGAGAGCTTCGCGGAAGGCCGGCAGCTCCTCTTCGTGGAGGGTGCGGAGCGACATCTCGGAGGACGTCGTGGAGCGGTCGGTCTCGTTGTTGTAGGCGAGGAAGTGCTTGAGGGCCGGCACCGTGCGCCACACACGCGGGTGCTCTCCGCGCAGTCCCCGCGAGTAGGCGGTGCCGAACTGCGCGGTGACGTGCGGGTCTTCGGAGTAGCCCTCCTCGTTGCGTCCCCATGCCGGGTGCCGCAGCGTGTTCACGACCGGCGCCCAGACATTGAGGCTCACCATCGGGTTCTCGGCGCGCTTGGCGCGCACCTCGACCGCGGCGACCTCGCCGACCTGGCGCACGAGCTCGGTGTCCCACGTCGCGGCGAGGCCGACGGGCTGCGGGAACACCGTCGCGCGCCCGAGCCACGCGACGCCGTGCAGCGCCTCGCAGCCGGTGTGCCAGGCCGGGACGCCGAGCCGCTCGATCGCGGGGGCCGCCTGGTGCAGCATCGCGATGCGCTCGTCGGGCGTGAGCCGATCGAGCAGGTCGCGCGCCCGCACGGCCAGCGGCTGGTCGACCTGCCGGAACACCGGCTCGTCGACGCGGTGATCCCCGATCGGCTGCGCCGCAGCATCCGTCAACGTCTCATTCATCGCTCATCCTCCTCGATCTCGATGCGCACCTCTCCGGATGCTTCGGCCCGGGCGATGCGCTCGCCCACCTGCAGCGACCAGCCGGCGTGGGCGTCGTCCGACGACGCGATGATCGCAGTGCCCTCGCGGCGGACGCGGAACGTCGTGGCGCCGACGCCGTCGATCGACCCCTTGGCATCGTGGCCGGGCACCCTCGTCACCGCGTCGTAGCCGTCGGGCAGCTCGAAGCAGCGCAGCGTCACGCCGTCGGCCCAGTCGTAGTCGGGACGGCTGTCGTCGGCACCGAAGGGCAGCACCGTGCCGGGACGCACGCGCAGGGGCACCGAGTCGTAGGCGTGGGTCTCGGCCAGCCAGCGCCGGCCGTCCACGACGGAGCCGTCGATGAGCGAGGTCCACTGCCCCTCAGGGACGTAGTACTCCACGGTGCCGTCGGCGGTGAACACGGGCGCCACCAGGAGGGCGTCGCCCAGCATGTACTGCGTGTCGGCGTCGAAGCCCGAGCGGTCGCCGGGGAATTCGAGCACCATCGGCCGCATCATCGGCGTGCCCTCGTGGTGCGCCTGCTCGGCGGCACCGGCCAGGTACGGCATCAGGCGCATCTTGAGCTTGGTGAACCTGCGGGCGATGTCGACGGCCTCCTCGTCGAAGGCCCAGGGCACGCGCACCGACGACGAGCCGTGCAGGCGCGAGTGGGACGACAGGAGGCCGAAGGCGAGCCAGCGCTTGAAGAGGCCCGGATCGGGCGTGCCCTCGAACCCGCCGATGTCGTGACTCCAGTAGCCGAAGCCCGACATCGCCAGCGACAGGCCGCCACGGAGGGACTCGGCCATCGACAGGAACGTCGAGTCGTTGTCGCCGCCCCAGTGCACCGGGAACTGCTGCGATCCCGCGGTCGCGGAGCGCGCGAAGACGACAGCGTCGCCGGCTCCGTGGTGCCGCTCCAGCGCACGGAACACGACCTCGTTGTAGAGCTTCGCGTAGTAGTTGTGCATGCGGTGCGGGTCGGAGCCGTCGTGCCACACCACGCCCTCGACCGGGATCCGCTCGCCGAAATCGGTCTTGAAGGCGTCGACGCCCTGATCGAGCAGACCCTGGAGCTTCGCGACGTACCAGTCCGCGGCATCCGGGTTCGTGAAATCGACCAGGCCCATGCCGGCCTGCCACATGTCCCACTGCCACACGCTGCCGTCGATGCGCCGGAGCAGGTAGCCGTTCTCCGCCGCCTCCCGGAACAGCGCCGACCGCTGCGCGATATACGGGTTGATCCACACCGAGACGTGCACATCCCGCTCGTGCATGCGGGCGATCTGGCCGACCGGGTCGTGGAAGGCGCGGGCGTCCCACTCGAAGTCCGTCCACTGGTACTCCCGCATCCAGAAGCAGTCGTAGTGGAACACCGACAGCGGGATGTCGCGCTCGGCCATGCCGTCGACGAAGGCGCTCACGGTGTCTTCGTCGTAGCTGGCGGTGAAGGATGTCGTCAGCCAGAGCCCGAACGACCACGCCGGCACCCGCGCCGGGCGCCCGGTGAGGGCGGTGTAGCGGCGCAGCACGTCCTTCGGCTCGGGTCCGGCGATGACGTAGTACTCGAGCGATTCGCCGTCGACCGAGAACTGCACGCGCGAGTTGACCTCGCTGCCCACCTCGAACGAGACGTTCGCGGGGTTGTCGACGAAGACGCCGTAGCCGCGGCTCGTGATGTAGAACGGCACGTTCTTGTAGGCCTGCTCGCTGGACGTCCCGCCGTCGGCGTTCCACGTGTCGACGGCCTGGCCGTTCTTCACGAACGCGCCGAACCGCTCACCGAGGCCGTAGACGCGCTCCCCCGGCTCGATCGTCAGCTGCTGGTGCACCCACGTCGGCTGGCTGCCCCCGGCGGCCGTGCCGGCGGTGCCGGCCGTGCCCGGGGTGCCCGCGGTGCCGTTCTTGCCGCTGGTGCCGGTGAAGTGGCCGATGGAGCGCGGCAGCGAGCTCGTGAGCACGCGCCCCTCGCTCTCGAAGTCGATGCGCCACTGGCCGGCGGCGCGCGAGACGCGCGCCGTCAGGGGTCCCGCATGGAGGACGCCGGCCTCGTCGTCGATCGCGATCTCGGGGCGGAAGCCGTCCTCGCCGAACACCTCGAAGTCGGGGCCGCGGTGCACGGCGCCCGCGTGCCGCTCGAGCCGCACCTTGACCACGCCGGGCGCCGGTGCGGACAGGGTCGCCGTGAGCATCGCGCGGTTGAGGGTGTCGCCCCGGTCGCGGATGACGGCGGTCGGCGCGTAGACCGTCATGGTCCCGGCCGCCTCGTCGTGGCGGATGTCGTCGACCTCGACCGCGTACAGCGGGGCGAGTCCGGGCCTCGTGAGCCAGTAGCCATCGGTGAACTTCACTCTGCGTGCCTTTCGATGAGCACCATGGCGGCGCCGGGGGCCAGGGTGACCTGGCCGTCGACATCCGCGTCCGACAGGAGATCCCGGTGGGGCCCGGGCACGGCCACGTGCCGTGTCGCCCCACCGTGGTTGAGCAGGAAGAGGGCGTCGCCACGGCGCACAGCCTCGACGTCTTCGGGAAGGACGCCGCCGGGCAGCACGCCGTCGCCGAGCACGCCGGTCACGGCGGCCGCGCCCAGCGCGTCATCGAGGACCGCCTCGAGAGCGGCATCCGACATGACCGCTCCGAGGTACCAGGCGCTGCCGTCCCCCACCCGGTGCCGCGTGATGGCGGGGGCGCCCGACAGGTGGCCGTCGCCGAAGCGCGCGAGCACGTCGGCGCCGTCGGCGCGCAGGCGTTCTCCGAGGATGGATGCCGCGGCCGCCGCCGGCGCGGTCGTCCAAGACGATTCCGGAGTGAGGGGCGTCGGAGCGTCCGGCAGCCCCACCCATTCCTCGCCGCTCACACCGAGGAGATCGCGCAGCAGCACCGGCGAGCGCCCGGTGAGGATGCCGGCGTTGGCGTCGGCGACCCCCGAGAACGGCCCCACGACGAGGCTCGCACCACGCTGGACCGCCGCGCGGAGGGCGGCTGCGGCATCCGTCGCGATGATGTACGAGTGCGGCACCAGCACCGCGGCATAGGCCGAGAGGTCGGCGCCCGGCTTCACGAGGTCGACGGCGATGCCGCGGCGCCACAATGCGCGATGCCATCTCTGCACCTGCTCGAGCGTGCGCAGGCGCTCGGTCGGCCGGCCCGGCTCTTCGGCGGCCCACCGCGAGGGCCAGTCGAAGAGCAGGGCGACGGATGCCGCGACCCGCCCGCCCACCACGCGCCGGAGCTTCTGCAGGTCGGCGCCGAGGGCGCACGCGCTCGCGAACACCTCGGTGTCGGCGCCGGCGTGCGGCAGCAGGGCGGAGTGGAAGCGCTCGGCGCCGGTGCGCGCCTGGCGCCACTGGAAGAAGCAGATCGCGTCGGCGCCGCGCGCGACGGCCTGGAGCGAGTCGAGGCGGGCGCGATCCGTCGTCTTCGGCAGGTTGTGCGGGCGCCACGAGGTGGCGCTCACCGACTGCTCCATCAGCACCCACGGCCGTCCCTCGCCGAGCGAGCGCATGAGGTCCTGCACGAGGGCGATGTCGGAGGACGCGTTCGCGGCGCCGTGGTCGGGGTACTGGTCGTCGGCGATGACGTCGACCTCGGCGGCCCACTCCCAGAGGTCGGTGAGCGGCTCGAAGCCCATGAAGTTCGTGGTGACCGGCTGCGTCGCGCCGGCCTCGCGGATCGCGTCGCGCTGCTCGGCGAACACTCGCTGCAGCGCCCACGACGTGTAGCGCCGGAAGTCGAGCGACTGCGCAGGATTGACCAGGTACGGCGTGCGGCGCGGCGGCAGGATCTCGTCGAAGTCGCGATAGCGCTGGGACCACACGAGCGTTCCCCACGCGTCGTTGAGCGCCTCGATCGTGCCGTGGCGCTCGCGCAGCCACAGCCGGAACTCGCGGGCGGCCTCGTCGCCGAAGTCGATCTGGCCGAACTCGTTGCCGACGTGCCACATGCGCACGGCCGGGTGATCGACATACCGCTCGGCCATCGCGGTCGCGATCGACAGCGCGTGCTCGCGGTAGACGCGCGATGCCGGCGTGAACTGGTTGCGGGACCCGGCGACGAGGCGAACGCCGTCGGGATTCACCGGCAGGGTCTCGGGATGAAGGATGCCGAGCCACGGCGGCGGCGAGGCCGTCGGCGTCGCGAGGTCCACGGCGATGCCGTGCGCGTGCAGCAGGTCGAGCACCTCGTCGAGCCACGCGAAGTCGCGCTCACCGGGCGAGGGCTCCAGACGAGCCCAGCTGAAGACGCCGACCGTCACCAGGTTGACGCCCGCCCGGACCATGAGCTCGGCATCCTCCTGCCAGATCTCGCGCGGCCACTGCTCGGGGTTGTAGTCCCCGCCGAAGCAGAAGCCGAGCTCGCCGGCGAGTTCGCCGAATGCGTCGACGCGGCGCGGGTGCGGGGTGGCGGCCATGAAGCGGGAACCTCTTCGCTGAGTTTCGTTCGTGCAGATCGGTCGGACGGAAAAGCGGTCTCGGACTTTCGAAGCGCTTCAACACCGAGAACATATACTAAGGGTGTGACGATGTCCACGCGCCGCGACGATGCGGTCGACCAGCCCCTCGCCGGAGCCCTTCACGAGCTGCGCGACTCCGCTCCCGCGGCGCGCTGGCTCGAGGCGTATCCGGTCGGCAACGGCATGCGCGGGGCCATGTGCGCAGGGCTCGTCGGCGGCGAGAAGCTGTGGCTGAACGACATCACGGCGTGGTCGGGGCGTGCCGACGCCGATCCCCTCGCCGGCGTGACGGCGCGTGGTGCCGAGGCGATCGCGGCGATTCGCGCCGCGATCGACGCCGGCGACCTCGACGCCGCGGAGGCACTCCTGCAGGGGATGCAGACGCCGTGGGTCCAGGCCTACCTGCCGCTCGGCTGGGTCGAGGTCGAGGTCGAGGTCGCGGACGCCGACGCGGCGGCGCGTTTCGTCTCGGTCGCTGGCGCTCCCTCGCTCAACGACCGGGATCGGGACCGCGAGCGAGACGAAACGTCCCCGGACAGCCAGCACCCGGTCGTTGAGCGAGCGCCCTTCGACAGTCTCAGGGACCGCGAGCGAGACGAAACGCGCCGCACCTTCCTGCGGCGCCTCGACCTCGCGACCGGGGTCGCGACCCACTCGTACGACGGGATCACGCACCGCACCTGGGCCGACCTCGTGACAGGGCTGATCATGCACGAGATCACCGCCGAGGAGCCGGTCACGGTGCGACTCGGCGTCGGCTCGCTGCTGCGGGCGAGATCCGTCCCCGCAGATGTGGGCGGCGACCTCGTCACGCAGTGGTGGCTTCCCGTCGACGTCGCGCCCGGGCACGAGCAGCCCGCCGAGCCGATCCGCTACGACGAGGCGACCGGACGCCACGGCGCGATCGTCGTGCGCTCGCTCGGCGCGGCCGGGGTGACCGACGGCGTGCTCAGCGCCTCCGCCGCCACGACCCACCTGTTCGCGATCGCCACGGCCACCGCCCCCTCGCTGCCGGGCGAGCCGGCCGACGACCGCGGTGCGCTGCACCGTGCACAGGACCTGCTCCGCGGCATCCCGGCCCCCGCCGATGTCACGACCGCTGCAGCTGAACTGCTCACCGCCCACACCGCGGCCCACGGCGAGCTCTACCGCCGGTGTGTGCTCGAGCTTCCGGCTGCGTCCGGCTCCGACAGCGTCGACACCGTCGAGCGCGTGCGGCGCGCGCAGGAGCGCGACGACCCCTCGCTCGCGGCTCTCGCCTTCCACTACGGGCGCTACCTGCTGCTCGCGTCGTCGCAGCCGGGCGGACTCCCGGTCACGCTGCAGGGCCTGTGGAACGCCGAGCTGCCGGGTCCGTGGTCGAGCGCCTACACGCTCAACATCAACACGCAGATGGCCTACTGGCCGGCCGAGACGACGGGGCTGGCCGAATGCCACGAGCCGCTGCTGCGGTTCACGCGCCGGCTCTCCGAGACGACCGGCCCCGTCGTGGCCCGTGAGCTCTATGGCGCCGACGGCTGGGTCGCCCACCACAATTCGGATGCCTGGGCGCACGCCGCCCCCGTCGGCGCGGGTCGCGGCGACCCCGCGTGGGCGAACTGGTCGCTGGGCGGCGTCTGGCTCGCACTGCACCTGTGGGACCACTACGCGTTCAGCGGCGACCGGGATTTCCTCCGGGACGAAGCGTGGCCGGTGCTCTCATCGGCCGCGGCCTTCGCGCTGTCGTGGATCCAGACCGACGGCGAGCGCGCGTGGACCAGCCCCTCCACCTCGCCTGAGAACCATTACCTCGACGCCGATGGCCGCGAGCGCGGCGTCGCGGTCACGGCGGCGATGGACGTCGCGCTGCTGCGGGAGCTCGCCGCCGTCTGTCGCGCCGCTTCCGAGGCGCTCGGACCCGGAGCGCCCGAGGCGCTCGGCAACGAGGTGATCGGCAGCGCCGTGCTCGACAGCCAGCGGGCGTGGCTCGCGGAGCTCACCGCGCGCACCGGCATGCTCCCGGCTCACGGTGTCTCAGCCCGCGGCGACCTCCTCGAGTGGGACCGCGAACGCGCCGAAGCCGAGCCCGAGCACCGCCATCTCTCCCACCTCGTCGGGCTGTTCCCGCTCGCCCAGATCACGCCTGAGACGACGCCGGGACTCGCGCGCGCGGCATCCGAGTCCATCCGGCTGCGCGGCCCCGAGTCGACCGGCTGGGCGCTCGCGTGGCGCGCGGCGATGCAGGCGCGGCTCGGCGACGGCGAGGCAGTGCACGCCCAGCTGCGGCGGGCACTCCGGCCCGCCGAGGGGGGCGGGCGCGGAGGACACGACTCCGCCACCGCGGCGGAGCATCGCGGCGGCCTGTATCCGAACCTGTTCAGCGCCCACCCGCCGTACCAGATCGACGGCAACCTCGGGCTGACCGCGGCGATCGCCGAGGCGCTCGTGCAGTCCTTCCACGAGCCTCTCGAGTCCGGGTCCAGCGACGTCGGTGCCCCGCCGGGTCCCGCCGACCGCGCCCGCGTGCGGCTGAAACTGCTGCCCGCGCTGCCGCCGCAGTGGCCGGATGGCGCCGTGCGCGGCATCCGTTCCCGAGGGGACGTGTCGGTGGACGTCGAATGGGCCGCCGGGCGGCTGGTGCGAGCGCGGCTTCGGGCCGGCGCGCGACCCGCGACAATGATGGTGCACGGGCCGGACGGGTCGCTCGGCACATACGAGCTCGCCCCCGGAACCACGCGGGTGATCGATGCAGGAGAACGGGGAACCTCATGGTGACGATCGCGGACGTCGCACAGGCGGCAGGCGTATCGATCTCGACGGTGTCGTACGTCATGAGCGGCAAGCGGGCCATCTCGCAGGAGACGCGCGACCGCGTCGAGAAGGCCATCGACCACCTCGGCTTCAGCCCGCACGCCGGCGCTCGCTCGCTCGCGTCGCGGTCGACCAATGTCATCGGCCTCCAGGCGCCGCTGCGCACCGGCGTCGACGTGCACGTCGTCATGCAGATCGTCACCGGGGTCGTCACGCAGGCGCGCAAGCACGGGTACGACATCCTGCTGCTCGCCAGCGACGACGCCAAGGCGCTGCAGCGTGCGGCGAAGGGGTCGATGGTGGACGCGCTGCTGGTGATGGATGTCGAGTCCGACGACCCCCGCATCGACACGCTCTCGGGCCTCGGGCATCCGAGCGTCCTCATCGGCCTGCCGGTGGGCCGTCGGGCGATCCCGTGCGTCGACTTCGACTTCGAGGCGGCGGGCTGGCTTGCCGTGGACCGCCTCGTCGCGCTGGGACACCGGCGCGTGGCCCTCATCGGCTCGCCCCCCGAGGTCATGTCGCGCCACACGTCCTACGCCGACCGCCTCGCGCGCGGCTTCCTGGCCGCCTGCGAGGCCAACGGCGTGACGGGCACCGTGCACGCGTGCCCGAGCAGCGCGGAATCGGTCGCCACGGTCGACGCGGTGATGACCGCGGACCCCGACATCACCGGGTTCTTCGTGCACAACGAGGGCGCTCTGCCCCACGTCGCCACGACCATCGCACAGCGCGGTCACGCGCGCGGCGACGACCTCGCCGTCGTCGCGCTGTGCCCGGACGACGTGGCCCGCTCCGTCTCGGGCCTCGCCGACAGCATCGCGGTGCCGGCGGAGGCGATCGGCGCGGCGGCGACCGACATGATCTGCGAGATCCTCGCGAACGGCACGAAGCCTGCGGTGCGGCTGCTGCCGCCCCTCCTGACCGGTGCACCCGCGGCCTCATGACGGCGATCGGCGCGCACATCCCGAGGCCCGGGCAGCGGGTGGCCCGTTGATGAGGATCGACCCCGACAGCCGCACCCTCGGCGGCTTCTCGACGTTCCTGACGTTCGTCGCGCTCAACCTGCTCTACATCGTGCTGTGCCTGCCGATCGTCACGATCGGCGCCGCCACCAGCGCCCTGTACGAGGTGACGATCCGCTACTCCGACGACGAGAGCGGCCGGCCGTTGAAGGACTTCTTCCCCGCGTTCCGCACGAACTTCGGGCGGGCGACCGTGCTGATGCTGTGCCTGCTCGCGCCGGCCGCCCTCCTCGGGTTCTCGAGCGTGTTCTGGTTCGCGCACCCCGCGCTCTTCGCAGGGGTGGCGGGCGTCGTGGCCGTGATCGGCGCGGTGTATCTGTTCGCCGCGTTCCTCTACGCGATGGCCCAGGTGGCGTACTTCCGCAACACGGTGGGCCAGACGCTCAAGAACGCGCTGCTGCTCCCGGCGGCCGAGCCCGTCCGCACGCTCGGCGTGCTCATCATCCCGGTCACCGCCGTGGCCATGATGATCCTGTTCCCGCCGGCCGCGATCCTCGTCGGCACGATCGGCTTCTCGGTCGGCGCCTACGCCACGGCGTTCCTCTTCCGCAACGTCTTCACGCGCCACCTGGCCTGAGGCGACGCGCGACGGTCGGGCGGCGGGCGGCCGATCGTCGGCCCGGTCGTCACTGCTCCGGGTCGTCGCCCGGGGTCCGCTCCGCCGGTCGTCGGCCCGCCGAGGCGCGCCCCCTGTGTCGTCGAGACCGGGGATTCTCCGCGGAACCCAGGACCACACCCTCGGTCTCGGCGAGAATCCCTTGTCTCGACGGATGGCCGGCCCGCCCCGCAGCGACCGTCCCAGGACGGACCCACACGGATGCCGCGCCCGGCGCCCGAACGCAGAGCCACCGCTCTCACCCCCCAGGGGACGACGAAGGGCTCGGGATGCGGCATCCCGAGCCCTTCGCGTCACGCGGGGGTCAGCCGGCGAACTCCTCCGTCACGGCGACGCGCGCGTCGTTCTGCGACTTCGCGTTGTCCATGTCGAACTCGAGCACCTGCTCGTAGCCCAGACCGTTCGCCGTCTCGATGAGCTCGTCGCGGAGCGACTCGAACTGCGCCTCGCTGTCGGCGAAGACCATCTGCCACGAGAGCTGCTTGATGATCTCCTTGACCTGGTTGCGGAGCGTCTCGATCTCGGAGGTGTCGGCAGGGGCGGCGTAGCTCGCACCCGGGGCGACCAGCACCTGGTCGTTGGTCTGCAGGTACTCCATCGTCGAGGTGACGTCGCCCATCTTGGCCGACCAGTCCTCGGTGAGGGGGTTGGCGATCGACGCCTGGTACGTCGGCCAGAACGTGTAGCTGTACGGCAGCCCGGTCTCGGCGTCGACCTCGATCGGGAGGACCGCGCTCAGGTTCAGGGCCGAGACGCCGTCGGCGTAGTCGCCGCCGCCCCACTCCTCGGGAACCGTCGCCCCGCCCTCGAGGAAGACCTGGTTGCCGAACTCGGTCAGCTCAGGCTCACCGGCATCGTTGACGTCCCAGGTGAGACCCTGGGGGCCGGCCGACGCACCGGTCTGGCTGCTGTTGGCGTACGCGCCCTCGGCCGAGTAGAGCCAGTCGATGAACGCGGCGATGCGCTCCGGGTCTTCCGCCTTCGAGCCGATCGCGAACACCTGCTTGCCGCCGTAGGCCTCGGCACCGTACGAGAAGATCTTCTGGTCTTCGAGCGGGACCATCTCGAAGCCCTTGCCCGCGGCCATATTCTCTTCGGTGTTGTACGCCGACTGGCCGAGCCACGGCCACCACGAGAACAGCACCTGCCCGTTCTGGAACTTCGAGAACAGGGTGTCGTAGTTCTGCGTGGTCGACTCGGGGTCGACCAGGCCCAGCTGGTTGGCGTCGAAGTACAGCTTCAGGTTGCGCATGTACTCGCTGTCGGGGTCGAGGATGCTCTGGTAGTCCGAGCCGTCGGCCTTCGCCAGCACGAAGCCGATCTCGTCGTAACCGTAGAAGCAGGCGGGCTGCTTGGCGGTCACCATCATGTTGCCGTCCCAGTCCTTGAACAGCGAGAAGGCGTAGGTGGGCTGACCGTTCTCGGCGGTGGGGTGCGCCGCCTGGATGTCGGCGAGCACCGGGAGAAGGTCTTCGAGGGTGCCGATCTGGGGGTAGCCGGCCTCCTTGTAGTAGTCCCAGCGCAGGTAGGGACCGAAGGTGGGGTTCAGGCCCTCCGACGGTTCCGTGGGCTTGAGCGAGGAGACGGCCGACGGGAATCCGTAGACGCCGTCCTTGCCGTCGTTGAGCTTGTCGACGGCCGCGTCGAAATCGGCGAGGTTGTCCATCGCGCCGACGTAGTTGGACGAGTCCTGCACCAGGCCGCCCGCGATGAGCTCATCGAGCTTCTCGCCCTTGTCGGTGATGATCAGATCGCCCAGATCACCGGCCGCGACGCGGGTGTTGTAGAGGGTGTCACCGCCGCCCGCGACGTTGGGGGCGATGATGTTGAGCTTCATGTTGAACTTGTCTTCGACGATCTTGGCGAACCAGCCCTGCTGGATGCCCATGTAGTTCGCGAGACCGTCGAACACGTCGATCGTGATCTCCTTGTCCCACTTCTCGGGGAACTCGTCGATCGCCCCCTGCTCGGCGCCGCCCGCGCTGCAGGAGGCGAGCGAACCCGCCGCGAGCAGCGTCACGAGCGCCAGGGACACCTTCTTTCGAAGCTTCATTGCTTTCCTTTCTTGGTGGTGCGTAGCCGCCGTCAACCCTTGACGGCGCCCAGCATGATGCCCTTCACGAAGAAGCGCTGGAACAGGGGGTAGATGAAGATGATGGGCAGCACGACCAGCACCGAGACGGTCATGCGTATCGAGGTCGGCGTCTGCTGGGTCGCCACCCCGGCGATCTGCCCGAGATTGCCGCCGGCGTTCTGTGCGGCCTGGGCGAGGCTCGACGCCTGGTTGATGAACATGTAGAGCAGGTACTGCAGCGTGTACAGGCTCTGGTCGGTGATGTAGATCAGGGTGTCCTGGAAGCTGTTCCACTGCGTGACCGCGCTGAAGATCGCGATCGTCGCGAGGATCGGCGTCATGTTGGGCAGGTACACGCGGAAGAACACCTGCAGGATGTTGGCGCCGTCGACTTCGGCGGCCTCCTGCAGCTCTCGCGGCATCGACTCGACGTAGGTCTTCGCGAGGATCACGTTGAACGGCTGAACGACGAACGGCAGCACGTAGACCCAGAAGTTGTTGGTGAGCCCCAGCGTCTTCATGATGATGAACACCGGGATCAGGCCGGCGCTGAAGTACATCGTGATGATGAGGAACCGGTACCAGAACTTGCGGCCCCACATGCGGGTCTGCGTGAACATGAACCCGAGGAACGCGGACGCGAGCACCGTGAGCGCCGTGCCGATCACGGTGCGCCCGATGCTGACCACGGCCGCCATCGGCAGCCCGGGCAGCTGGAACACCTGACCGTAGTTGGACAGGTGGAACCCGACCGGCCACAGGCGCACGTCGCCGAGCGCCGAGACGTCGTTGGCACTGACGGAGTTGATGATCAGGTAGTAGAAGGGGTACGCGCAGATGAGCGCGAACACCAGGAAGAGCGCGTAGTTGCCGATGCGGAACAGGATGTCGCCGACCGAGGCCCGATAGCGCGCCGAGGTGTCGCCGCGCTTGGTGGTGGTGAGCGTCTTGGTCATCGTCGTCGTCATGGCCGGCCCCTCACACGATCGATTCGCCGCGGACGCGCTTGGAGACCGCGTTGACGGTGAGCAGGAGGGCGACCGAGATGAGGGACTTGAGCATGCCGATCGCGGTGGCCAGCGACAGGCTGTTGCCGGTCATGCCGATGTTGTAGACGTACAGGTCGAGCACCTGGATCCACTCCTTGTTGAACGCGTTCTGGAACACGTAGTACTGCTCCATGCCGTTGTTGAGGATGTTCGCGATCGACAGCAGCAGCAGCACCAGGTACGTCGGCATCAGCTGCGGCACGGTGATGTAGCGCATCAGCTGGAAGCGCCCGGCGCCGTCGATGCGGGCCGACTCGTACAGCGACTGGTCGATGCCCGCGATCGAGGCGAGGTAGATGATCGCGCCCCAGCCGAGCCCCTTCCAGATGCTCCAGAGCGTCATCGTGATCCACACGTTCTGGTCGCTGTCGAGGAACTTGATCGGCGTCGTGATCAGTCCCGTGTCGGCGAGGACGTCGTTGACCAGCCCCGAGCTCGAGAACAGCGAGAAGGCGATCATGTAGACGAGCACCCACGAGATGAAGTTCGGCAGCGCCGTCAGCGTCTGCACCGAGCTGCGGAACCACGGCGCCTTGATCTCGTTGAGCAGGATCGCGAAGAACAGCGGCAGGACGGACGTCGCGATCCCCAGGAAGCTGATCGCCAGGGTGTTCATCAGCACCTGGCCGATCTGGGCCATCTGCGTCGGCGAGCTCACCAGCATCTGGAACCACTGCAGACCGACGAACTCGCTGCCCTCCAACCCGAGGGCCGGCTTGTAGTCGTACAGCGAGTAGATCCACCCGTACAGCGGCAGGTACGAGAACAGGAACGCCAGGATCAGGAACGGGACGATGCAGAGGAACAGCCGGAACGAGGTCCGGCTACCCGCCGGCCGCAGCCGCCGGCCGCGGCGCTTCTTGCCGTTCGCATCCAGGTTGTGGACGGCTGCCTCCTGGAAGACCGTCTGCGCCTGCGCCTGCGTGGTCATCGGAACGTGACCGGGTGCCGGGCCGCCGAGCCCGTCGAGGCCGTTGCCGGGTGAGCATGACGCCGTCCCATGTCACTCCTTCGTGTACGTGGCTGCCGCTCCCCTCAGGAACGGAGTGCAATCTGTCGAACCGCTTCGATTTCGAACCGCTTCGATTGAAGAGTAAGCGTGAGCGCGCCGTTCGTCAAATGTCTGGCCGTAACGCCGCGGTAACGATCCGCCGCAGGCACGGCGCCGCGGCCGGCGCAGGGAAAGCGCATACCATGGTCGCATCGGACGCGCGGGGGCGTCCGCCCCGGCCGAGCGCCGGGCGACCAGGACGGAACGGGCGACATGAAGCGAGTCGGCATCCGCGATGTCGCGCAGCGCGCCGGCGTGTCGATCAGCACCGTCTCGAACGCGCTCAACCGTCCGCACATGGTCAGCGATCGTCTGATCGATCGCGTGCGTTCGGCCGCCGATCAGCTCGGCTACATCCCGCTGCAGGCCGCGCAGCAGCTGCGTGCCGGACGATCGGGCCTGCTCGGCATGACCGTCATCAACATCGCCAACCCGTTCTTCGCCGACATGGTCGCCGGCGCCGAGGACGCCGCCTCGGCGTCGGGCCTCCGCGTCCTCGTCGGCAACTCCAGCGATGACATCGCCAAGGAGCGCGACCACCTGGAGCTCTTCGAGCGCGTGCAGGTGGAAGGAGCGCTGGTCAGTCCCTTCGGCCCGCTCGAGCCCTGGCTGCAGCGACTCCGCGGCCGCGGCATCCCGGTCGTCCTGGTCGATGCGGTCGACGACACCGGCGAACTGCCGTCGGTGTCGTTCGACGACGTCGCCGGGGGGCGCCTCGCCGCCGAACACCTGCTGGCCGACGGGCGGCGCCGGCTGGCGTTCGTCGGCGCCCGCGAGGAGGTGCGCCAGGTACGCGAGCGGCTGCAGGGCGCGCGGCTGGCCGTCGCGAACCACGCCGGCGCATCGATCGAGCGGATCTGGACCGCGCGCACCACGTCGGCATCGGGTCTCGCGTTCGGCGCAGAGCTCGCGCGCCGCTCCCCCGCCGATCGGCCCGACGGCATCGTCACGTCGAACGACCACCTCGCGATCGGCCTCGTCCACGGGCTCATCTCGCACGGAGTGCGCGTGCCGGAGGACGTCGCCGTGGTGGGCTACGACGACATCGAGTTCGCCGCGATCGCCGCGGTGCCGCTGACGTCGGTGCGCCAGCCCGCGCGCGAGATGGGACGCACCGCGGCCGAGATCCTCCTGGCCCGCATCGCCGGAACGGCCGGCGCGGAGGTCGGCAACGTGGTCTACCTGCCGGAACTCGTCGTCCGCGCCTCCACCGGCGGCTGACCGGGCGGCCGACCCGTCAGCTGACGAGCTGCGAGCCCTTCGCCGGCTCATCGCCGTCCCTCCGCTCGATGGCACGCAACGACCGACCCACGTACGCCCCGATCCGGCGCGCCCCCTCCTCGCGGAAGTGCGTGTCGTCGGCGAGTCCCTCGCTCCAGAGCGCATGCTCGCCCGGTGCGAAGTGCGAGAGCAGACCAGCGGATGCCTCGGGGCCGAGGTCCTCGTAGAGCCACGTGGTGAACGCCGTCAGGTCGATGAGGGGGACGTCGAGGTCGTGCGCGAGGTCGCGCACCGCATTCGGGTAGTCGCCGTGCGTCGCAGTCACGCGGTCGCCGTCGAACCAGCGCCGTTCGACCGACGTGCACAGCACGGCGGTCGCGCGGCGCGCGCGGACGTCTTCGACCATGCCGCGCAGGTTCGTGGTGTACCCGGTGCGCGCGCCGAGCTCGGGAAGCTTCTGGTCGTTGTGCCCGAACTGGATGACGACCGTGTCGCCCGGTTCGACGGCGTCGAGGAGGCACGCCCACGATCCGTCGGCCAGGAACGACGCGGTGGTCGCGCCGCCGTAGGCCAGGTTGCGCACCGGCGCCCCCAGCACGGGCTCGACGTACGAGCCCCAGCCCGTCATCGGCAGCTCCTCGGGTTTCGCGGGCGCCACGGTGGAGTCGCCGGCCAGGTGGTACGTCATTTCTGCCCTTCTCGAGGTCGGTCGCGGCATGCGTCGGTACCATTGCATCATGACGCAGAAAGCGTTTACCGGCGCCATTCGCACCATCTCCATCGCACAGGGCCCCCGGCCGGGGCGATCCGTGCTGCGCCTGCTCGCGCGGCGGCCCGCCCGCATGACTGCGGCGCTGCTCGCTTTCGCCTGCAAAGAGATCCCGCTGTGGTTCCTGCCGGTGGTGACGGCGAAGATCATCGACCTCGTCGCGACCGGCGGCGAGGTCTCGACGGTGCTGGTCTGGTTCGCGGTCGCCGCGGTGCTGCTGATCCAGAACTACCCGATGCACATCGTCTACACGCGCAACTTCATGACCGTGGTGCGCGACACCGGCGCCGACCTGCGCAACGCGCTCGCGGCGCGGCTGCAGAGCCTGTCGATCGGCTATCACACGCGGGTGAGCTCATCGATCGTGCAGACGAAGGTGGTGCGCGACGTCGAGAACGTCGAGCTGATGCTGCAGCAGGTCACCCACCCCCTGCTGTCGTCGACGATGGTGCTGATCGGCGCGATCGTCATGACAGCGATCGCCGTGCCGCAGTTCCTGCCGGTCTACGCCCTCACGGTGCCCATCGCGCTCGTGCTGCGCGCCGCCCTCAGCCGCCGTTCGCGCGCCCGCAACGAGGTGTTCCGCCGCGAGGTGGAGGGCTTCGCCGCCCGCGTGGGCGAGATGGCGTCGCTCATCCCCGTGACCCGTGCCCACGGGCTCGAGCGCACCGCGGTCTCGCGCGTGCAGGCCGGCGCCGACGGCGTGCGTCGCGCAGGGCTCGACCTCGACATGCTCAACGGACACGTCGCGTCGATCTCGTGGGTCGCGATGCAGCTGCTGGGACTCGGATGCCTCGTGCTCGCGGCGATCTTCGCGCTCACCGGCATCCTCCCCATCACTCCCGGCGAGGTCGTGCTGCTGTCGTCGTACTTCACGCTGCTCACGCAGGGGCTGACGTCGCTGCTCATGCTCATCCCGGTCGGCGCCCGCGGCCTCGAGTCGATGCGGTCGATCTCCGAGGTGCTGCAGGAACCCGACCTCGAGCAGAACGAGGGCAAGAGCCCCGTCGCACGGGTCGGCGGCCACCTCGAGCTCCAGCACGTGTCGCACCGCTACGACGGCGCGGAACGGGATGCCGTCCACGACGTCTCGCTCGACATCCCTCCCGGCGAGACAGTGGCCTTCGTCGGCTCGTCCGGATCCGGCAAGTCGACGATGCTCAACCTCGTACTCGGCTTCGTGCGGCCGACGTCCGGACGGATCCTCCTCGACGGCGCCGACATGCAGGGCCTCGACCTGCGGACGGTGCGCCAGTCGGTCTCGGTCGTGCCGCAGGAATCGGTGCTGTTCGAGGGGACGATCCGGGAGAACATCGCGTACGGTCTCGACGACGCGACCGAGGAGCGCCTGCGCCAGGCGCTGCGCGACGCGAACGCCGCCGAGTTCGTCGACGTGCTCCCCGACGGCTGGGACACGGTGGTCGGCGAACGCGGTGCCCGCCTCTCGGGCGGGCAGCGACAGCGTCTCGCGATCGCGCGGGCACTCGTCCGCGATCCGCGGATCCTGCTCCTCGACGAGGCCACCTCGGCCCTCGATCCCGAGTCGGAGGAACTCGTCAAGGAGGCGCTCAATCGGCTGATGCGCGGCCGCACCACTCTGGTCGTCGCCCACCGGCTGTCGACGATCCGCCAAGCCGACCGCATCGTGGTGCTCGAGCACGGGCGGGTCGTCGAGATCGGCGCCCACGACGACCTGCTCGCAGCGGACGGCCGCTACGCCCACCTCCACGCCACGCAGGCCGGCCGCCCGCGCTGACGCCCACTGCCCCGCGAGCAATCACAAAGAACACGAAGACGCATCGGGATAGCGCTTTCCGGGCGTAGAGCATAGCCTGGAACATGCGGATGCCGCGGGCCGCGGCATCCGTTCCCCACCGTCGAAGGAGCCACCGTGACCGACACCCTCCGCTGCGCGATCGTCGGAACCGGGGCGATCGCGCACGCCCATGCGCAGGCCATCGCGGCATACCCGCACGCGGAGCTGGTCGCGGTCACCGACCTGTCGCGGGACTCCGCGGCGGCCTTCGCGCGCGAGTTCGGCGGCCCTGCGGTGTACGACGACCTGGACAGCCTGCTCGAGACCGAGCGTCCTGACGTCGTGCACGTGTGCACTCCCCCGGTGGCGCACCGCGACCAGGCCGTGGCTGCGTCGACCGCGGGCGCGCACGTCATCGTCGAGAAGCCGCCGGCGCCCAGCCTCCAAGAGCTGGACGAGATGCGCAGCGCGGCAGCCGCTGCCGGCCGCGAGCTCGTCGTGGTGTTCCAGCAGCGCACCGGCACGGCCGCCGCGCATGTGAAGCGCCTGCTCGACGACGGCGCGTTCGGGCGTCCACTCATCGCGCAGTGCCAGACGCTGTGGTTCCGCGATCCCGCCTATTTCGCGGTGCCGTGGCGCGGCAAGTGGGAGACGGAGGGCGGAGGCCCGACGCTCGGTCACGCGATCCACCAGATCGATCTGCTGGCGTTCCTGCTCGGAGACTGGGAGAGCGTGCAGGCGCGCCTCTGGCGGCTCGATCGCGAGACGCAGACCGAGGATGCCTCGACGGCGACCGTCGCGTTCGCGAACGGCGCGATCGCCTCGGTCGTCACGAGCGCCGTGTCACCGCGCGAGACGAGCTCCATCCGGATCGACACGCAGCGCGCGACGATCACCGTCGACCACCTGTACGGACACGGGCACGAGAACTGGCGCATCACGCCGGCCCCCGGCTTCGAAGACCAGGCCGGCGACTGGGCCCTCCCCGACGCCGAGGAACCCAGCGGCCACGACGTGCTCATCCGGGACGTCTTCGACGCGCTGCGCAGCGGCGGCCCGCTTCCCGCCGTCGGCGAGGAGCCGGCACGCTCGTTCGAGCTCGTGGCGGCGGTCTACGCGTCGGCCGCCGCCGACGGCGCCGTCGTGACCCCCGACGCGCTCGCCGCACACCCCACGCACCGGCGCGGGTTCGCCAGCCCGGTCACCGATCGCCGAGGACCAGACCCGGTCGGATGACCCGGGCCCCCGGGATCACCCGGGTCGCCCGATGACCGCGGCCGAGCGAGACGGCGGCCGAGCGGGTGCCCAGGGTCGCCCGATGACGCGGCCGGGCAAGACCGTGGCCGAGGGGTGACCCCGCCCGCCCGATGACCGCGGCCGAGCGAGGCTGACCGCGGTCATCCGGCTCCCCCCACGCACCTGCGTGGGAAGCGAGTGCCGGCTACGAGCGCAGCTCGGGCAGGCGGTCGCCGATCAGCGCGAGGTTCTGGATCGCCGCAAGGCCGTACTGGGCCACGTCGTTGGTGCCGACGCTCGGCGCCTCGTCCACAGGGTTCAGCACAGCCGGACCGTCCACGCGGCGGAGCACGAAGTCCCGTCGGTGCACCAGCCACTCGCCGATGCCCTCGAACGCCTGCCACGCGGCATCCGCCATCGTCTCGTCACCCGTGCTCGCCGCAGCGTAGGCGGTCAAGCGACTGTGCGCCTGTTCGAGATGGATGCCGGTGAGCCGCTGGCCGACGGCCGCCTCCTGCTCCTCGGGGGAGGCGAGGTAGAGGCGGCAGTACTCGAGCCATGCCTCGCGGAATCCCGGGACGTCGACGAGGTCGATCAGCTCGCTGCACACCTCGACGAGTCCGAACACGGCGCTGAGGTGCGACACCGCGACCCGGTCGCGAGTCGTGTCGAAGCGGCCGGTCTCGATGTCGTACAGCGCCTCGCCGGTCAGGAAGCCGTGCGGCAGCGCGCCGATGTCGGCCATCGTGCCCAGCAGCCGGTCGCGCGAGCGCTCGTTGCCCGTGCGCTCCCAGTCGGCGAGCCAGGTCGCGGCGAGCGCTCCCCAGTCGGTGCCGAGCCCGACGGCGAGGGCGCCGCGGTCAGGACGATAGGTCGCGGCATCCGTGCGCACCTTGCGCGTGGGATCCGTGTCGACGAAGCGCTCGTCGCTGTCGCGCAGCTCGGTGAGCAGATCGCCGACCCGCTCATCGGCGGTGAGGAAGTGGAAGATGCGCCGGTAAATAGGGCTCGAGATGCGCAGCTGCTTGGCGCTGCATCCCCAGTGCTGCACGTTGTGGCGCGAGCCCAGGCCCTGCCATCGGCCGAGGTGATAGACGTCCACCTCGCCGGTGTGCCTGGTCATCGCCTCGGCGAGTCTGAACACGTCGGCCCGCCCGGTGCGCAGGTACGAGTACCAGAGCCAGAGATCGGGTGACAGCTCGCTGTTGTCCCACGCGTACCCCCCGACGTCGTAGCGCCACACGTGCCGGTCGAGGTCGTACGCGTGCATGACGTCGCCGTAGTTCCAGAAGCCGTACCAGCGGCGCTGATCGATCTGGCCGAGGTAGTAGTCGAGCAGGAAGTCGACGCTGTCCTCGATCTCGGCGCGGGCAGGAGTCGACCGGTCGACCGGCGCCCAGTCGCCGAACACGCCGACCGCGTGCAGGTGCTCGGGCGTCGGCTGCAGCAGCGGCGGGCGCTGGACTGCGGCGACGGATGCCGCGACCTCCTCGATCGCGGGGGTCGCGGCATACGCGAAGAGGGTCAGCTCATGCGTGCGGGCCACGCCGTGGGCGTCACCGAAGCCGGGCTCGTAGTCCTCGTAGGTGATCTCGAGGCCCTCGAGCTGCGTCGCGAAGTCGTCCTGCCCGAGACCGTCGTGGTAGAACCGCACGTCCATCGGCTGCGCCTCGGGTGCGTACAGCCAGGCGGTGAGCTCGGCCCTCTCGCTCGTCGCCCGCCGGAGGTCGAGCTGGCCCGGGTGGGACTGCCAGAACGAGCGGATGCCGACCCCGAAGCCGCCGGTCGGATCGCTGATCGCGACGTAGCCCTCTGCGCGGGTGCCCGCTCCGGCATCGATCCACGCGTGACCGCGCGCGGTGCGCTTGCGGATGCCGAATCCATCGGCGCTGAGCTGGGTGAGCGTGACGTCGCCCCACGCCGGGATGAGCTCCAGGCGTTCGGACACCTCGGGGTTCCACGTCGCGGTCGGCGGCGTCTGCTCACCACGGATCTGGGCGGCGCGCACATCGGCGCCCGGGTCGCGGCGGAGCCCCGTCAGCCCGCGCACCGCCTCGGCGAAGAACCCGCCGTCGGCGCCGGCGAACCGCACGTGGCGGTCGTGCAGCGCAGCGCGCAGCGGCACGTCGGCGCGCAGGCCGAGCCCCGACAGGAAGTCGTGCTCGGCATCGCCGTCCCACACCACGCTGTGCACGACCCGCACATCGGCGGATCCGGCGACGACCACGACGCGCACGGTGAACGGCAGCCACTGGCGCGAGCCGTCAGCGGCGCGGTGGACCCCCTCGAGCCTCACCACCGCCCGCACCGGGCCGTCCTGCTCGACCTCGACGGTGCGGATGCTCGAGCGGAAATGCCGTCGGGGCGCGGCGCCGCCGTCCTCCGTCACCTCGTCCTGCAGCAGGCTGACCAGCCGGAGATCCTCGGCGACGCTGCGACCGTCACGCACGACGCGGCGGACGAGGGTGTCGACCGCCGCATGCTCGGGACGCGCGAAGGCGATGTCGACGACACCGTTGGAGACGACGATCTCGTCGGGCGTCTGCTTCACCCGCACGCGCTGCGCTTCGTCTCGCTGGCGCTCGCTCAGCGGCCGGGCACCGGCACCGGCACCGGCACCGGCACCGGCACCGGTATCGCCGGCATCCACCACCACCTCGTACTGGGTGGGCGCCTCCAGCGCGCCGACGGCGCAGCCGGCCCACTTGAGTGAGCCGTCGGGCCACGTCGCGAGGGGCCAGAACTGGGCCGGAAGGAACGAGCCGTCGACCTCTCGCAGCCCGAGTGCGGAAGGCGAGGCGACGGTGCCGCGCGGAAGCGGGACACCCCATGTCGCACCTCCGGGCAGGCGGGCGGGCGGGGCGTCATCGAGCCAGCGGAGCGGGATGGGTGAAGCGGTCACAGCGAGTGAACCTCCAGGTTGCGGTAATGGGCGACGAGCGGCGCCATCTGACGGAAGCCGATCCGGCCTGCGCGCACACGCGGGCCGGTGGACTCGTCGTCGGTCCAGGAGAAGAGGGGCAGGTCGTCGATCGAGAACGCGACGCGCGCGGCGTCCTTCACGACCTCGATGCGGTAGAACGCGTCCTTCGCGTCGACGACCGGTGGCAGCGGGTCCGCGCCCTGAGACACCAGATGGAACCCCGGCGATTTGCGCAGGTTGCACGTGTGGAACGCGCGTTCGTCATCCCACCGCCGGCGGAAGTACGACACGTGCAGGGTGCGGATGTCGCCGGAGTGGTACTGCGGGTACCGCCCGGTGCGGTGGGCGACGCCGTCGTCGAAGATGCCGCCGCCGTCCCGCGCCGAGGCGCCGAAGAACAGCATCGCGAGGCCCGGCTCCTCCCGCGGGGAGAACTCCCAGGTGACGCGGATGCGGTCGGGGAAGACCTCGGGGCACCACAGCGTCCAGTGGTCGTCGGCTCCTCCCCCGCTCGACAGCGCCAGCGCGCCATCGGCGCCGCGTGCGCTCACGGGACCCTCGGCGACCCAGCCGTCCAGATCGGATGCCGTAGCCAGCGGGTTGCGATACAGCAGCGTCACCCCTTCACCGATCCGATCAGCATCCCCTTCGCGAAGTGCTTCTGCAGGAACGGGTAGAACAGCACGATCGGCAGGGTCGCGACGATGATGACCGCGAACTTGATGCCCTGCGCGGGCGGCAGCTGGGTCGGATCGGACTCGACGATCGACAGGTCGGTGGCCACCGTCACCTGGCGCAGGAACATCTGCAGCGTCCACATCGAGCTGTCGTTGAGGTACAGCAGCGGCGACATGAAGTCGTTCCAGATGCCGACCGCGTAGAACAGCGCGAACGTCGCGAGCACCGGCTTCGACAGCGGCAGCACGATGTTCCAGAGGGTCTGCAGCTCGTTCGCGCCGTCGATCTTCGCCGACTCCTCCAGCTCGGCCGGCAGCTGCTGGAAGAAGTTCTTGATGATGATGAGGCTGAACGGGTTGATCGCCATCGGCAGGATGAGCGCCCAGTAGTTGTTGAGCAGCCCCAGGTCCTTCACGACGAGGAACGTCGGGATCATGCCGCCGCCGAAGACCATGGTGAACACGATCAGCGACAGGATCAGACGGCCGCCGGGCAGATTGGCCTTGCTGAGCGGGTACGCCATGGCCGCCGTCAGCGTCAGCTGCACGAGCGTGCCCACGGCGGTCACCACGATCGTCGTGATGAGCGCGCGCACGAACGCGGAGCTGGTGAAGATCGCCTCGTACGCGTCGAGTGAGAACGTCTCGGGCCACAGGAAGAAAGACCGGGTCGCGAGCTCGGCCTCGGTCGCGAACGACCCTGCCAGCACGAAGATGAACGGGATGAGTGCGACGATCCCGATCGCCGCCATGAGCGCGACGTTGAACACGTCGAACACGCGGCCGGCGGGGGTGTTGAAGCGGTACTTCTCGCGAGCCATCAGAAGATCCCTGCCTGGTTGAAGCGCTTGGCGATCCAGTTCGCGCCGAAGATGAGCACGACTCCGACCACCGCCTTGAACAGGCCGACCGCGGTGCTGTAGCTGTACGAGCCCTGCGTGATGCCCATGAAGTAGACGTAGGTGTCGAACACATCGGCCACCGAGCGGTTCAGCGAGTTGGTCATGAGGTAGATCTGCTCGAAGCCGGTGTTGAGGATCTGGCCCATCTGCAGCACGAGCATCACGATGATGGTCGGCATGATCGAGGGCAGGGTGATGTGCCACACCCGCTGGAACCGACCCGCCCCGTCGATGATGGCGGCCTCGTACTGGGCCTGATCGACGCCCGCGAGCGCCGCGAGGAAGATGATCGTGCCCCAGCCGGTGTTCTTCCAGATGTCCTGCAGCACGATGATCGGCCGGAACCACGCCGGATCAGCCAGGAAGTTGATGTCGGTGCCGAGCATGCCGTTGATCAGCTGGAACAGCGGACCGACGTCGAGGGCGAACAGCAGGTACGTCAGCGACGCCACCACGGTCCACGACAGGAAGTGCGGAACGTAGAGGAGCGTCTGCGTCGTCCGCTTGAGGACCGTCACGCGCAGCTCGTTGAGCAGCAGCGCGACGATGATCGTCAGCGGGAACGCGATCAGCAGGCTCAGCAGGGCGAGGATCAGCGTGTTCGCGAGCAGCCGGGGGAAGTCCGGGCTCGTGAAGAAGTCCTCGAAGTGCGCGAAGCCGACCCACGGGCTGTCGGAGATGCCGAGGAACGGGATGTACTCCTTGAACGCGATGATCGCGCCGTACATCGGCCAGTACCGGAACAGCACGAAGTAGACGATCCCGGGCAGCAGCAGCAGATACAGCCACTTGAACTGCGTGAAGTGCACGCGCACCCCGCGGCGACGACGCGACTGCTTCGCAACAGTCAGCGTCTCGGTCTCGGTGATGGCGGTGTCGAGCATGGCCATGGCAGGAACCTCTCAGGGCGCCGGGGCGACGGCGGACCCGCCGCCCCGGCATCCATCGATCACTTGTCGGCGTCAGCCAGCTCGTTGATCTCGTCGATGACGTCATCGCCACCGCTGGAACGCCACAGCTCGATCGCGTCCTTCAGCCCGTCGAGGTCGATCTGACCGGCGATGTACTGGATGCGCGCGTCGGCCACGATGGTGTCGAGCTGCGCGCCCTTCGAGATGTAGGTCTGCGACACGTACGGCGCCGACGGGTCGAATTCGGCGACCTTGAGGTCGTCGGCCTCGATCTGCTTGCGCTTGTCGTACATCTCCTGCTCGTAGTCGGACGCCTGCTTGGGCAGGTAGCCCTGGAATCCGGTCACGTTGGTGCCGAGCTGGGCGTAGCTCGCCGACGTGTCCTTGAGCGCCTGCGGCGCGTCGTCGACTGCCACGGCCAGATCGCCGTCGAGCGTGTAGGTCTCGCCCTCGATGCCGTTGTTGAGGATCGGGCCTGCCTCTTCCGAGTTCAGCTTGTTCAGCACCTCGAGCACGCCCCGGAGGTCCGCCTCGGTCTTGACGCTGGACTTCGGGATGGCGAGGAACCCGCTGTAGCCGGTGGTCGGCAGCGCGTGCACTTCGCCGTCGGGGCCTTCCAGGTTGCCGGTGACATCGACGTAGGCGTCGAAGTTCTCGGGGTCGGACTGCTTGAAGAGGTTCATCAGCACGGCGGCGCGCGAGTGCACGTCGAGGATGATGCCGCCCTGGCCGTTGAGGAACGGCTCGTTCCACTTCGCCGAGTCGAACGTCGCGTAGTCGGGGTTCACGACGCCCTCCTCGACCAGCTTCCGCTCGAACTTCACCGCATCGAGCCATTCGTCGGTGGTGAAGTTGGGCACCAGCTCGCCGTCGCGCTCGGTCCAGCGGTTGCCGGCGCCGTACCAGGTCTCGATCGCGTCCCACGGGCTGTTGGTGCCGATCGTGCCCGGCCACTTGGGGATGATGAGGCCGTACGTGTCGTCGGCGCCGTTGCCGTCGGGGTCGTCCTCGGTGAACGCCTTGGCGACCTTCTCGAGGTCGGCCGTGGTCTTCGGAATCTCGAGCCCGAGGTTCTCGAGCCAGTCCTTGCGGATGAGCACCGCTTCGCGGATCACGTCGCGGGCGCGGAACACGCCGTAGACCTTGCCGTTGACGCTGGACGCCTTCTGGACCTCGGGGAACGTCGTCTTGAGATTGGGGTAGTCGGCGAGGTAGTCGGTGAGATCCCAGAACGCCCCCGCCTCCGCGTTGCGCACGAAGCCCGGGTCCTTGCCCTGGATCACCATGACCTGCGGCAGGTCACCGCCGGCGAGTGTGATGTTGACCTTGTCGCCGTACGACGAGTTCGGCACCCAGGTCATGTCGAGGTCGACGCCGATGACGTCCTCGACGGCCTTCTCGATCTCGTTGTCGGCCTCGGGCGCGTTGGTCACGAGGTACGGCGCCATGATCGAGAGGCTCTTGAGCTTCGCGGCCTCCGTGCCCTTCGCCTCATCGTCGCCGGAACCGCCTCCGGAGCAGCCGGTGAGGGCGAGGGCGGCGACGACGGCGATGCCGAGGCCGACGAGTGGCTTGCTGTGGTTCATGACGGGAACTCCTTCGTTCGGTGGGGACTGTTCTCTGGGGACGGAAAGGATCAGGAAGACGGGGATGCCGCGGCGGCACGCTCAGCGAGAGCACGGTCGTTGGCAGTGAAGAAGGCGATGCACAGGGCCGTGCTGAGGGTCAGCCACGCGCCCACCGTCAGGAACGGGGCGACTCCGGGAAGGATGCTGGCGACGCCCGCGATCGCGACGGCACCCAGGACCAGCAGGACCACATGGAGGATGTTTCGCATCGCCCACCGGCTGGCCGTCACGAGGTAGGCGCCGAGCGGCAGCTCGTAGTGGACGTACAGCGGGACCGAGACCGCGGTGATGGCGAACGCTGCGACCAGCGCGACGATCGTCGAGATGCCGAGCGCCGAGCCGATGGCGCCGGCCGCGAGCTGGCCGGCGACGCCGACCGCCAGCATCCCGGTCACGAGGAATCCGAGACCGAGCGCGAGGTTCGACGTCCGCAGATCGCGGCGCCACGCGGTGGCGAAGCTCCGTGCCACCGGGAACACGTCGCCGCGCAGGCGGCGCCGTGTCAGGTCGGCGGCGGCGGTGCTCGAGGGGACGATCCCGAAGACCACACCGCCGGCGAGGACGAACACCCACCAGAGCACGTTCACGTACGCCATCCACCACACCCACTCGAAGACGGCGTGGGCACGGAGGGCCCACGTCGGCATGGCTGACGCAGAGTTCGTCATCACATCTCCATCGTTGTGGGCGAGAGCGCTCGTGCCGGAATACGTTTTCCCGCCCGAGCCACGAGTAACGTAACCGCCTCCCCTGGCGGAGTCAACTCGTTCACCGCCCGAAAGTGAAACGTCTCATGCAAATCTCAGAAACGTTTCGCAGCCCACGCGGACATCGGCGCCGCGCGGTGGAAGGCCGACAGCGGCATTCGACACCCCTCCGATCTCGAATGCGCGGTCTCCTCGTTACTGAATCGTTCTAATTCGTCGAGAGGATGCCTTGCGAAACGTTTTTAGAGCGGGTACCGTAGCGGGCAAGCGCTTTCCAGCACACATCACCCAGACCCGGATGCGCCCACCCGCACACCCAGACGACGTAGGTCTGCACGCGGACAGCGAACGCAGACGTTCCTAAGGAGGACAAGGATGTTCAGCAAGAAGCGGGCACTCGCCACAGCCGCGATCGCGGCCGGCGCCGCCCTGGTGCTCGCCGGCTGCGCCGGCGGGAGCAGCGAGACCCCCGGCGGGACCCCCACGTTCGACCCGGACGAGAAGGTCACCCTCAACATGTCGTTCTGGGGCAACGACGTGCGGGCCGACCTGTACAACCAGGTGATCGAGGCCTTCAACGAGGAGTACCCGAACATCACGGTCAACACGTCGTTCCTCGCCTTCCCCGAGTACTGGGAGAAGCGGCAGACCGAGGCGGCGGGCGGCGGGCTGCCGGACGTCATGCAGTTCGACTACTCGTACCTGCGCCAGTACTCCGAGAACGGGCTGCTGCTGGACCTCGACCCGTACCTGGGCGGCATCATCGAGACGGACCCGCTGCCGGAGAACATCCTCAGCATCGGCGTCGTCGACGACAAGACGACCGCCATCCCGACATCGACGAATGCGTGGGGCCTGTACACCAACCCCAAGCTGCTCGAAGAAGCCGGCGTCGACGACTTCGCCGGCGGCGACTGGGAGGACTACACCGACTGGATGGGCGAGATCACCGACGCCAGCGGCGGGGCGATCTACGGCGGCACCGACTACACCGGGCGCATCCAGAACTTCGAAGTGCAGCAGCGCGCGAAGGGCGAGGACCTCTTCACCGAGGACGGCGAGGCGAACTTCACCAAGGACGACCTGAAGGAGTTCTGGGAGCAGGGTGACGCGACGCGCGACGGCATCGGCCTCCCCGCGCAGAAGGCGGAGGAGCTGCTGCCCCTGTCCGGCTTCGACGCCGGCCTCACCGCGAGCGAGCTGACCTGGGACAACTTCGGCGCCGGCTACCTCGCGAACCTCGGCGAGGGCTTCACCGAGCTGAACCTCATCGCGCCGCCGGTCACCGAGGAGGGCGCCAAGGATCTGTATCTGAAGCCGTCCATGCTCGAGGCGGTCTCCGCCAAGACCAAGCACCCCGAGGCCGCGGCCACCCTGGTGAACTTCCTCATCAACAGCCCGGAGTCGGGCGAGATCTTCGGCACCAACCGGGGCCTGCCCGCGTCGGAGACGGCGCTCGAGGCCGCGAACCTCGACCCGATCAGCCAGCAGATCAAGGACTACGAGGCATCGATCTCGGACCGCCTGGGCGACGCCCCGCCCGTCCCGATCAACGGCTACGGCACTCTCGAGCAGAAGTTCCTCGAGATCGGCAAGGAGCTCGGCTTCGGCACGATGTCGGTCGATGACGCCGTCGATCAGTTCTTCTCCGAGATGGACGTCGTCCTCAACCAGTGACGTTCCCCCGGTCCGGGTGCGCAAGCGCCCGGACCGGGACCCCTCGACCCTCCTTCGTGCATTGGAAGTGTTCTCGTGAGTACAACTGCTACCCGTGTGATCGTCACCGGTGAGAAGTCGTCGCGTCGATCGTTGCTGCGGCGGGGCCGTCCCGAAGGCCCGCTGGCGCGTCCCGGCGCACGCGGCCGCGCGGTGCGCGAGAACCTGGCCGGCTACGGCTTCCTGATCCCGTGGCTTGTCGGATTCTTCGGGCTGACGCTGATCCCGATGGCGTATTCGCTGTACCTGTCCTTCACGAGCTACAACATCTTCTCGCCGCCGAAGTGGATCGGCCTGGACAACTACATCCGAATGTTCACGAACGATCCGGCGTTCATCCAGTCCGCGCAGATCACCCTGGTCTACGTGATCGTCGGCACGCCGATCACCCTGGCCGCCGCGCTGGGCGTGGCGATGCTCCTGAACTACCGCGATCGCGGTGCCGCGTTCTTCCGCTCGTCCTTCTATGCGCCGTCCCTGATCGGCGGATCCGTCAGCGTGGCGATCGTGTGGCGGGCGATGTTCGCCAGTGACGGCCCGGTCGACTCCGGCCTCTCGTTCTTCGGCATCGACCTGGGCGGCTGGGTGGGCAACCCGGCGCTGGTCCTGCCGATGATGATCCTGCTGCACGTCTGGCAGTTCGGCGCGACGATGGTCATCTTCCTCGCCGGTCTCAAGCAGATCCCCAAGGAGCTGTACGAGGCCGCCGAGATGGACGGCGCCGGGGCATGGCACCGGTTCCGCGCGGTCACGCTGCCGATGCTCAGTCCGGTGATCTTCTTCAACCTGCTGCTCGGTCTGATCGGCGCGTTCCAGGTGTTCGCGGCCGCCTACATCATCAGCAACGGCACCGGCGGCCCGGCCGGTATGACGAACTTCGTGACCGTGTACATGTACAAGCGCGGCTTCAGCGACGGGCAGATGGGCTATGCCGCCGCCATCGCCTGGGTGCTGCTGATCGTCGTCGCCGTCATCGCCCTGATCCTGTTCCGCACCCAGCGCAGCTGGGTCCACTACTCGGGAGACAACCGATGAGCTCCACCAGCTTCGGCGAACCCGCCATCGAGACCCTCGAGCACCAGCTCGACACCGCTCCGACCACCCCCCGCCGGCGCGTGAAGCGCAAGACGTGGCAGACGGTGATCTGGTTCATCGTGCTCATCGCCGTCACCGCGATCGTGCTCTATCCGCTGCTGTGGCTGTTCCTGTCGACCTTCAAGCCGAACAGCGAATTCGGTCAGAACCCCGGGCTGATCCCCGAGAACCCCACGTTCGCCAACTACCTCAAGGTCGCCGACGGCATCGCCGGCGTGCCGATGTGGCGGTTCTTCCTGAACAGCTTCATCATCGCGGCCTCCTCGGTGGTCGGCGTCCTGATCTCGTCGTCACTGGCGGCCTACGCCTTCGCCCGCATCCAGTTCAAGGGCCTCGGCATCCTGTTCGCGGCGATGATCGGCACGCTGCTGCTGCCGTTCCACGTCGTGATCATCCCGCAGTACATCCTCTTCAACAACCTCGGCTGGGTCGACACCTTCATCCCGCTGATCCTGCCCAAGTTCCTGGCGACGGAGGCGTTCTTCGTCTTCCTGCTGGTGCAGTTCATCCGCCAGATGCCGCGCGACATGGACGAAGCCGCGCGCATCGACGGCGCCGGGCACATCCGCATCTTCTGGTCGATCATGCTCCCGCTCATCAAGCCGGCGCTCATCACGTGCTCGATCTTCGCGTTCATCTGGGCGTGGAACGACTTCCTCGGACCGCTCCTCTACCTGACGAGCCCCGAGAACTACCCGCTGCCGATCGCCCTGCGCCTCTACAACGACGCGTCCTCCGGCGGTGCGGACTACGGCGCGACCGTCACCGCGAGCTTCGTCGCACTGCTCCCGGTCCTGCTGTTCTTCCTCGTCTTCCAGCGCTTCCTCGTCGACGGCGTCGCCACCCAGGGCCTCAAGGGCTGAGTCGCGACCCGCCCCACGCCAGCCGACACCGCCGCAAGACGAGAACCGACAGACGAGAAGGGATGCCGCCGCACATGAGCCGCAGAGAACTCCGCGCCGCGCGCCGCGCGGACGCATCCGGGAGCGGACCCACGCTCGAGGAGCGCGACCCGGCCCGCTATCCCGGCGCGAAGGGCGCCTTCGCACTGTTCGGCGAGGTGCTCCTGACCGGGCTGCTCGTCACCGTCGCCGGCATCCTCGTCGTCACCCTCCCCGCAGCACTGGCCGCCGGCATCCGCCATCTCCGCCGCTATGTCGACGCCGAGCAGTCCCATGCCAAGACGTTCTGGCGGGACTGGTGGACGGCCCTGCCCGGCGGCATCGTGGTCGGCGTCGCGAGCGTCGCGCTGGCGATCCTGCTGCTGCTCGACATCGACCTGGCGAACTCGGGCGCCCTGCCCGGCGGGCCCGTGGTGGCCGTGATCGGCTGGGCCGGCCTGCTCACCGCGGCCGTCGCACTGCTCCTCGCCTGTGGCGCGTGGACGCCGGAACGCGGCTGGCGGGCGGCGGTCCACGGCATCCCGTCGTCCCTCACGTCCGACCCGATCGGCGCCCTGTACCTCGCCGCGGCGGCCGTGCTCGTCGTCGTCGTGACGTGGATGCTGACACCGCTGATCGTCGCCGGGCTCGGCTGCGCGGCCTTCGCGGTGATGGCGATCCCGGCACGCCGCGGCCGGCGCTGATCCGCTCCCGATAGACCACACGCTCACCTGCCACCGACGACAGAACCAGGAGCTCGACGTGCTGTACGGCGCCGACTACAACCCCGACCAGTGGCCCGAAGAGGTATGGGACGACGACGTGCGCCTCATGCAGGAGGCCGGTGTCAACATCGTGAGCCTCGGCATCTTCGCCTGGTCGCGCATCCAGCCCGCCGAGGACGTGTGGGACTTCGCCTGGCTCGACACCGTGATCGAGAAGCTCCACGCAGGCGGCATCGCCGTGAACCTCGCGACCGCCACCGCCTCTCCCCCGCCGTGGGTGAGCGCCCGCTACCCCGAGACGCTTCCGGCCGATGAGTCGGGCGCGTCGTACTGGCCGGGGAGCCGCCAGCACTTCGCGCCGTCGTCGCCGATCTACCGCCGCCTGGCCGGCGAGCTGGTGCGACGCCTCGGCGAGCGCTACGCCCACCACCCGGGCGTCGTCATGTGGCACGTGGGCAACGAGTTCGGCTGCCACCTGTGGATGGACTTCTCGGATGCCGCGCGCGACGCGTACCGCGAATGGCTCGAGAAGCGGTACACCACCGTCGACGCGCTGAACGACGCGTGGGGCACCAGCTTCTGGTCGCAGCGGTACGGCGCGTTCGACGAGATCTTCCCGCCGCGGCTCGCCCCGTACAGCCACAACCCGTCGTCGATGCTCGACTGGCGGCGCTTCACGAGCGACATGCTGCTCGAGTGCTACCTGATGGAGCGGGAGATCCTGCTCGAGGCCGGTGCCACGCAGCCGATCACGACGAACTTCATGGGCCCCTTCAAGCCCGCGGACTACCGCCGGTGGGCGCCGTTCATGGACGTCATCGCCGACGACTGCTACCCCGATCCCGCGAACCCGCACCGCGTGCGCGACGCGGCGTTCCAGCGCGACCTGATCCGCTCGCTCAAGCCCGGCGTGCCGTGGCTGCTGTGGGAGCAGGCGACGGATGCCGTCAACTGGCGCCCCGCGAATGCCGGCAAGCTGCCCGGGGCGCTGGTGGCGGAGACCGCGCAGTCCATCGCGCGCGGCGCCGACGGCATCATGTTCTTCCAGTGGCGGCAGTCCCGCGCGGGCAGCGAGAAGTTCCACTCGGCGATGCTCCCCCACGCCGGCACCGACACCCGCACCTGGGACGCGGTGACCGAGCTCGGCGCACGCCTGGCGGCGCTGCCGGAGCTGCCGGCGCCCGGCCGCGACGCCCAGGTCGCCCTCGTCTTCGACTGGGAGAACTGGTGGGCCGTCGAGGAGCGGGACCACCCGACCGAGGTCGACTATCTCGCCCTCGTGCTCGAGTGGTACGGCGCGTTCCACGCCCGCAACATCCAGGTCGACATCGTGGGCCCCGAAGAGGTCGACGACACGTATCGCCTGGTGGTCGCCCCGGCCCTCTATCTCCTCCGCGACGACGGCGCCGCGGCGCTCGCCCGCTTCGTCCACGACGGCGGCACGCTCCTCACCGGTCCGTTCACCGACATCGTCGACGAGCACGACCACTTCCGCGACGGCGGATTCCTGACGCAGCTCGGCCCCGTGCTCGGCCTGCGCTTCGAGGACTTCGGCGCGCTGGCGGGCTCGGCGGCGGGCGCCGCCGGTGTGGGTGCGCTCAGCCCCGACGCCGTGCTGGCGGCGCGCCGCGCCGCAGCGGAGGGCACGGTGACCTTCGGACTCGACGGCGCCGTGTACCGGAGCCGCCTGGTGGCAGAGCACGTCCACGCGACCGGCGCTGACGTCGTCGCAGCATTCGACTCGGGCCCCCGCGCAGGATCACCCGCCCTCACCCGTCACCGCTACGGCGCGGGTGAAGCCTGGTACGTCGCGAGCGTCCCGGTGAGCGGCGGGCCTGCAACCGGCAGCGCCGGTGATGCACTCGGCGCGGTCGTGGCGACGGTGGTGGCGGCATCCGGAGTCCGTCCTGTCGTCGAGGGACTGCCCGCCGGCGTCGAGGCAGCACGCCGCGGCGACCTCGTCACGCTCATCAACCACGGCGAGACGCGGGTCGAGATCGCGATCGACGGAACGGATGCCGAGACCGGCGTCGCCGTCGACCGCGTCGTGCTCGAGACGCAGGGGGTCGCGTTCGTCACGGCACCCGTCGCCGCCTCGCCCGGCGCCGATCCTTCCGTTGCCCCGGTCGCGGACGTGATGCCCGCAGCGGCCACCGTTCCCCTCCCCTGACCCGCACCGCCTGCCACCTCGATACGACTGGAGCCTCACATGCCCGCACCCCGCACCCTGTTCGCGGCAGCCGCCCTGACCGCGAGCGCCGCCCTCGTCCTCGCCGGCTGCGCCGGCGGCGCGCCCGACGAAGCCGCCACGTTCGATCCCGACGAGAAGGTCACGCTCGACTTCGCGTTCTGGGGCAACGACGACCGTGCCACCCGGTACAACGACCTGATCGCCGCGTTCAACGAGGAGTATCCGAACATCACGGTCAACGCCTCGTTCACCGACTTCCCCAGCTTCTGGGAGAAGCGGCAGACCGAGGCGGCGAGCGGCGGGCTCCCGGACGTCTTCCAGTTCTCCGACAGCTACTTGCGCCAGTACGGCGAGTCGGGCAACCTGCTCGACCTCGCCGAGGTGTCGGACTACATCGACACCACGACGTTCGACGAGTCGCTGCTCGGCACGGGCGCGCTCGACGGCGTGCAGTACTCCCTTCCCACCGGCTACAGCCTGTGGGCGAACTTCGTCAACGACGATCTGGTCGCCCAGGCCGGCGTCGAGGCGCCCGAGGCCGGCACGAGCTTCGCCGACTTCGACGACTGGATGGCCGACGTCACCGACGCGACCGGCGGTGCGGTCTACGGCGGGACGGACTACACCCAGCGCATCCAGGTGTTCGAGATGGTGCTCCGCGCGAACGGCGGCAACCTGTACACCGACGACGGCGAGCTCGGCTTCACCGAGGACGAGCTGCGCGACTTCTGGGAGTCCGGCGACGAGATCCGCGACGGCGTCACGGTGCCGCAGCAGAAGCTCGAGGAGCTCTCTCCGAAGTCCGGCTTCGCCGCCGCCGCGACCGCCAGCGAGATGAGCTGGAGCAACTTCCTCGGCGGCTACCTCGCCGACTCGGGCGCCTCGTCGATCTCGATCGTCGCGCCGCCCACGGCGAAGGAGGGCTCGAAGGACCTCTACCGCCAGGCCGGCCTGCAGGTCGCGATCGCGAAGAAGACCGAGCACCCCGAGGCGGCCGCCCTGTTCCTCGACTTCGTCGTGAACAGCCCCGAGGCCGGCGAGATCTTCGGCACGACGCTCGGCTTCCCGGCGTCCTCGTCGAAGCTCGAGGGCGCGGCCCTCGAGGGCCCCGACAAGCAGGTCGCCGACTACATCGAGTCCGCTGCCGACCGCATCGGCGACGCCCCGCCCGTGCCCGTCGTCGGCTACGGCTCGCTCGAGCAGACCTTCTGGGACCTCGGCAAGTCGATCGGCCTGGGCGCCCTGTCGGTCGACGACGCGGTGTCGCAGTTCTTCGCCGAGGCGGACGCCATCCTCGGCTGAGGCACACGCTGATCGCTCCGCAGCCGCATTCGGCCGTCCCGCACCGGGAACCAACGGGCGGATTGTGACTGCGGAGCGCAGCGCGGCGTGCGTGACCACCGCGACGAGCGGAGGAGATGTGACGAGCGGAGGGCTGATCTCCGCGAAAACCTCCTCCGCTCCTCGCATCTCCTCCCCTGATCCCCTGATTGGAACCCCGGATGCTGCGAGTGGACGCCACCCGACCCGGCCGCGCAGAGCGCCGGCCCGCCATGGCGAATGCCGAAGACGCCCGGCCAGGGCTGTCCGTGAGCAGTCGCGCGCTGATGCGCGACGGGCGGCCGTGGCTGCCGGTGTCGGGCGAGCTGCACTACACGCGCGTTCCGCGCGAGCGCTGGACCCAGCGACTTCGGCTCATGCGCGCCGGCGGCGTCTCGGTCGTGTCGACGTACGTGCCGTGGCTGCACCACGAGCCGGTGCGCGGTCAGGCCCGGTTCGATGGGCGCTTCGACGTCGGCGCCTTCGTCGACGCGGTGCGCGCCGAGGGGCTCGAGCTCGTGCTGCGCCTCGGTCCGTGGGTGCACGGCGAGATGCGCAACGGCGGGTTCCCCGACTGGGTGCAGGACGCGCGCGTGCAGCACCGCACCGACGACCCGGCCTACCTCGACCTCGTGCGCGAGTGGTTCGGGCAGCTCGCCCGCGCCCTCGACGGGCGCTGCCGACCCGACACCGTGCTCGCGATCCAGCTCGAGAACGAGCTGTACGACCAGCCGGGCCACCTCGTGACGCTCAAGCGCCTCGCCCGGGAGGCGGGACTGTCGGCACCGCTCTGGACGGCGACCGCCTGGGGAGGAGCCGATCTTCCCGACCCCGAAGTGCTGCCGCTGTGGGGCGGCTACGGCGACGGATTCTGGGTCGATCCGGCCGAGCCCTGGGATCCGACGTTCCGCGCGCACTACTTCTTCTCCGACACGTGGGACGACCCCGGCATCGGCGCCGATGTGCGTGGTGCCGGCGACGCGGCGACCGCGCGCCGTGCCGAGCTGTCGCCGTGGTTCCCACCCGCGACCTGCGAACTGGGTGGCGGCATGGCAACGGCGTACCACCGCCGGCCCCGGCCGGACGCCCTCGACATCGCGGCGGTCGCCCACGCCAAGCTGGGCAGCGGGTCGGCGTGGCAGGGCTTCTACATGTACGCGGGCGGCACGAACCCCGGGCCAGGTCTCGAAGAGACGCAGTCGACCGGCTACCCCAACGACATGACGCGGCTGAGCTACGACTTCCACGCACCGATCGGCGAGTCCGGCCGAGCCGCCCCCAGCCACGCGGCGCTGCGGCTGCAGCACGCCTTCATCGAGGCGTTCGGCGAGCGCGTCGCGCCCATGCCGGCGCACCTCCCGGAGAAGCGCCCGACGGGAGTCGAGGATGCCGCGACCCTGCGCTGGGCCGTGCGCGCCGACGACGGCTCGGGCTTCGTCTTCATCGGCCGGCATCAGCCGCACGTGCCACTGCCGACGTACCGCGGCGCGCAGTTCCGCATCGAGACCACCCGCGGCGCCGTCACGCTGCCGAGCACGCCCCTCGACATCCCGCCCGGCACGCTCGCACGCTGGCCGCTCGGTCTCGAGGTGGCTGGCGTCACGATCGACTCGGCCACCGCCTCGGCGCTCACCGTGCTGCCCGGGGCTGCGGCATCCGTTTCGCCTCCGACGCTCGTGCTGGTGGAAGACGCCGGCATCCCGGTCGAGATCGTGCACGACGGCCTCGCCCACCGCGTGACACCGGGACCGTCGCCCCTGCGCATCGAGGAGTCGCACGGCGCGGCCCTCGACGTGCTCGTCGTTCCCGCGTCGCAGGCCGCGCACCTCTGGGTCGTCGACGCGGACGGCGGAGAAAGCCGGGTCCTGCTCAGCCGGGACGAGGTGACGTGGGATGCCGCGGGCCGCGTGTCGGTGCGCGCCGGCGGAGCGGCACCCGATGTGCGCGAGTACGCCGGCGGCGCCTGGCGCGAGCTCGTGTGGGAGCACGTCAGCGGCGTCGCTCGCGCAGCGCGTGCGGTGACCGGGCAGCGGGGGGATGCGGCATCCGTCGACGTCTCACTCGTGCGAGCGGCGTCGACGCCGTCCGGAGAGTACGGGTCGCGCGACGGTCGGCCGGCCGCCCCCGACGACGCGGTGTTGGAGGAGCACGCGGCGGTGTACCGCCTGGAGGTTCCCGGGTGGGTGGACGAGGACGCGGTGGTGCGAGTGGCCTGGGCGGGAGACGTCGCGCAGCTGCGCGTGGACGGGGTGACCGCGACCGACCGGTTCTGGGACGGCTCCGACCTCGTCGTGAACCTGCGCGACATCGGCGTCTCGGCGTCGTCCCGCGTGGAGCTTCATGTGCTGCCGCTCCGGCGCGAGAGCGCCGTGCACCTTCCCGCCGACGCCGCTGCACGGCTGGCCGCCGCGACGGATGCGCTGTGCGCGCTCGACGCCGTGGAGATCAGCCAGCGCGCGCTCTGGCCCGAAGCGCTTGCATGACGCTTCCTCCCGTGTCAGACTGTTGGAAAGCGTTTACCCAGCTCGTGCTCCGAGACCGGGAACCACACAGGCCTTCAGAGAAGAAAGCAGGACCCCCATGACCGACACGACACTCGCTCCGGCCCCGGCCGAGGCATCCGCTCGTCCGCAGGTGCGCGAGATCGGCATCATCATGAACGGCGTATCCGGCCGCATGGGGTACCGCCAGCACCTGGTGCGCTCGATCCTCGCGATCCGCGATCAGGGCGGCATCGAACTCGCCGACGGCACGAAGGTGACCGTCAAGCCGCTGCTCGTCGGCCGCAGCGAGGCGAAGCTCGCCGACCTCGCCGCCCAGCACGGCATCGAGGACTACACCACCGACCTCGACGCCGCCCTCGCCGACCCGCGCTGGGAGATCTACGCCGACTTCCTCGTCACGAAGGCGCGCGCCTCGGCCCTGCGCAAGGCGATCGCCGCCGGCAAGACCATCTACACCGAGAAGCCCACCGCCGAGACGGTCGAGGAGGCGCTCGAGCTCGCCAAGCTCGCGCAGGAGGCCGGTGTCAAGACCGGCGTCGTGCACGACAAGCTCTACCTCCCGGGGCTCCAGAAGCTCAAGCGGCTCATCGACTCCGGCTTCTTCGGCCGCATCCTGTCGGTGCGCGGCGAGTTCGGCTACTGGGTGTTCGAGGGCGACTGGCAGCCCGCACAGCGGCCCAGCTGGAACTACCGTGCCGAGGACGGCGGCGGCATCATCGTCGACATGTTCCCGCACTGGAACTACGTGCTCGAGAACCTGTTCGGCGACGTCAAGACCGTCTACGCGCAGGCAGCCGTGCACATCCAGGACCGCTGGGACGAGAACGGCGAGCACTACACGGCGACCGCCGAAGACGCCGCCTACGGCATCTTCGAGCTCGAGGGCGACATCGTCGCCCAGATCAACTCGTCCTGGACCGTGCGCGTGAACCGCGACGAGCTCGTCGAGTTCCACGTCGACGGCACGCACGGCTCGGCCGTCGTGGGCCTGTTCGGTGCGAAGATCCAGCACCGCAACGCGACGCCGAAGCCGGTCTGGAACCCCGACCTCGCCGACGACCACGACTACGACGCCGACTGGGCCGACGTGCCCACCAACGACGTGTTCCAGAACGGCTTCCGCCAGCAGTGGGAGGAGTTCCTCGAGTCGTACGTGCTCGGCACCGAGTACGCGTTCGACCTGCTCTCGGGCGCCCGCGGCGTGCTGCTCGCCGAGGCGGGTCTGCAGTCGAGCCGCGAGGGCCGCAAGGTCGAGCTGCCCGCCCTGTCGCTGGACTGAGCAGGATCGACGGATGCCGCAGCTCACACTTCTCTCATCCGACGGCGCCACCTCGACGGCGGAGCTGAACGAGTCCCCGGGCTACACCAAGCCCGGGGACCCGCTCCGCAGCCGGGTCGCCTACGCCGCCGCGCACGTCGTGCCGCAGACTTGGGCCGACAACACCCCGGGCCGACCGGCCGAGGTCGACTGGGACGCCACCCTCGACTTCCGCCGCGCCGTGTACTCGTGGGGACTCGGCGTCGCCGACGCCATGGACACCGCCCAGCGGAACATGGGTCTCGACGCCGCCGCCACCCGCGAGCTCATCGCACGGTCGGCGCAGGTCGCCCGCGAAGAGGGCGGGTCGGTCGTCGTCGGGGTCAACACCGACCACGTCGAGGCGGAGGGCATCTCGATCGACGAGGTGATCGACGCCTACAAGGAGCAGCTCCACTTCACCGAGGAGCAGGGCGCCGGTCCGGTGCTCATGGCCTCGCGCCACCTCGCCCGCGCCGCGGCGTCGGCCGACGACTACCGCCGGGTCTACCGCGAGGTGCTCGGCTCCGCCACGACGCCCGTCGTGCTGCACTGGCTCGGCACCGCCTTCGACCCGTCGCTCGAGGGCTACTTCGGCTCACCCGACTGGCGCGACGCGTCGGCGGTGCTGCTCGAGATCATCGAGGAGAACGTCGACAAGGTCGCGGGCGTCAAGATGAGCCTGCTGGATGCCGCCTCCGAGGTGTCGGTGCGCGAGCGCCTTCCCGAGGGCGTGCGCATGTTCACCGGCGACGACTTCAACTACGTCGGGCTGATCGGCGGCGCCGACGTTCCCGAAGCGACGCAGCCCGACCGCGACGCGGCGAGCGCTCGCCAGCACTCCGACGCGCTGCTCGGCGCCTTCGCGGCCATCACGCCGGTCGCCTCGGCCGCGATCCAGGCGCTGGACGCCGGCGATCCGGCACGTTACCTCGAGATCCTCGGCCCGACCGAGGAGCTCAGCCGCCAGGTCTTCGCCGCGCCCACGTTCTACTACAAGACCGGGGTCGCCTTCCTGTCGTGGCTCAACGGCCACCAGTCCGCGTTCCAGATGGTCGGCGGCCTGCATTCGGCGCGGAGCCTCCCGCACCTGTCGCGCATCGTCGAGCTCGCGAACGCGTCCCTCGCGCTCGAGCATCCCGAGCTCGCCGCGATCCGCTGGCACGGGATGCTCCGCCACAACGGCATCGACGTACCGGGAGTGATCGCATGACCCTTCGACAAGCTCAGGGACCGGGTGTCGACCCGCGCCTGTCGATCAACCAGGCCACCATCAAGTACGCCGACCTCGCCACCGCGCTGCGCGTGACGGCCGAGGCGGGCGTCGAGGCCATCGGCCTGTGGCGCGAGCCCGTGCAGGAGGTCGGCCTCGCCACCGCGGCGTCGATGCTCGCCGACTCGGGGCTGCGCTTCACCACGCACTGCCGCTCGGGCTTCTTCACGATGCCCGAGGGCCCGGCCCGCCGGGCGTCGATCGACGACAACCGCGTCGCGATCGAAGAGGCCGCGACGCTCGCCGCTGCCGGAGCCGAGGGCTCGACCGCGATCCTCGTGCTCGTCGCCGGCGGCCTGCCCGAAGGATCGCGCGACCTGGTGGGCGCCCGCGAGCGCGTGCGCGATGCGATCGGCGAGCTGGTTCCGGATGCCGCAGCCGCCGGTGTGACGCTCGCCATCGAGCCGCTGCACCCGATGTACGCGTCGGACCGCTGCGTCGTCTCCACGCTCGGGCAGGCGCTCGACATCGCCGCGGACTTCGACCCGGCCGTCGTCGGCGCGACCGTCGACACCTTCCACATCTGGTGGGACCCCGACGTGCTGTCCTCGATCGCACGCGCCGGCCGCGAGGGCCGCATCGCCACGTACCAGGTGTGCGACTGGAAGACCCCGCTCCCGGCCGACGTGCTGCTGGCCCGCCACTACCCCGGCGACGGCGTCATCGACTTCGCCTCGCTCACCGCCGCCGTCGAGGCGACGGGGTACGACCGCGACATCGAGGTCGAGATCTTCAACGAGGAGATCTGGGCCACCGACCCGCTCGTCGCCGTGCAGCGCACGGCCGCCGGGTTCGCGGCATCCGTCTCACCGCATCTGCGCGCCCGCGTCGCGAGCTGAGCGCGCCTCGATGAGCACCGGAGCGCTCGCGGGGTACGCCGACTGGCCGGCGTACCTCGCGGGCGCTCCGGCGTTCGTGCCGCGCGGTTCCGACGGCCAAGCGGTCACGGCCGTCAGCGACGCGGCCTCGTCACCGGGTGCCGGCGCCGACCGCGGCAGCGATGCCGACCGCCATGCTCTGGTCGAGGTGCTGGGCGTCCGCGGCGCGACCGCCGCCGACGTGCGCATCGAGCGCGAGTGGGTCGTCGACGGCGTGCAGGGTCGCGAACTGACGTGGTCGCTCGGCTTCGGTCCACGCACGCGGGCCTACCTGCTCAACCCTGCCGAGCGCGCCGCCGAGCTTCCCGGGGTGCTCGCCCTGCACGCCCACGGCGGCGTGCGGTCGACCGGTGCCGAGCAGCTCGTCGACACGGGCCGGGCGCCTCATCCGTCGGCGGCCCGCCTTCGCGCACGCTGCTACGGCGGGCGCACGCCTGCGAACGATCTCGCCCGCGACGGCTTCGTGGTGCTGGTGCCCGATGCGTTCTCGTGGGCCAGTCGCGCCTTCGATCTGTCGGCGCCGCCTGCGGTGCTCGCCCGGCTGGGCGCGGCCCTCGACGCCCTGCACCGCGAGCGCGACGAGACGCTCTCGGCCGACGAGCGCTTCGATGAGCTCTCGTCGCTGCACGAGTACGGCATCGCGAAGGCGGCGGGCGCGTTGGGCACCACGTTCGCCGGCGCCGTCGCCACCGACGACCTGGCCGCGCTCGACGTACTGGCGAACTGGCCGGGCGTCGACGGCGCGCGCCTCGGTGCTGTCGGCTTCTCGGGCGGCGGCGGACGGGCCCTGTTCGTGACCGCGCTCGACGGCCGGGTCGCGGCATCCGTCGTCTCCGGCATGATGGCGACCACGGCCTCGCTGGTGCCCGACTACCTCGACACCCACTCGTGGCTGCTGCACAGCCCGGGTCTCGCCGCTCGTTTCGACCTGCCCGATCTCGCCGCCCTCGGTCGCCGAGTGCTCGTGCAGTACGGCCGGCACGACGAGCTCTTCCCTCCGCAGGGAATGACGGATGCCGATACCCGGCTCCGCACCCTGATCGACGCCCGCTACACCGCAGCCTGGCACGACGCCGGGCACGAGTTCACGGCCGTCATGCAGGACGAGGCGCGCGAATTCCTCGCAGGGGCGCTCATCCGTTCCGCGTGACCCGATACCGCAGCGTGACGATCTCGAAGGGTCGGAGTACGAGTTCGACGGTCGAGGGATCCGCTGCCGCGAGCGGTGCGTCGAGCGAGCGCTCCAGGACGTCAGTGCGCTGGACATCGGCAACAGGGAACGAAGCGCGGACCGTCGTCCGCCGTCGACCCCCGGATGCCTCGTAGAGGCGCACCACGACGTCGCCGCTGCGGTCATCGGCGAGCTTCACCGTCTCGATGAGAACATGCGGGTCGCTGGAGGCGATGAGTGCGGGGATCGGGCGCGACGACCGCACCGGACGCAGCGGATGAGCGAGACGAAGCGCCTCTTCACGCGCATCGGCGACGCTCGCCGCCGGGCGCAGCGAGAACCGCACCCGATGCCTTCCGCGGTCGGCATCCGGATCGGGGAAGCGGGGGCCTCTGATGAGCGACATCCCGATCATCGTCGTCGTCCCGCCGTCCGATCTGGTCCGCCGCTCCACGGAGTGCCCGTACGTGGAATCGTTGGCGATGGCGACGCCGTAGCCGGCCTCGCCGACGTGGATCCAGCGTTGTCCGGACACCTCGAACCGCGCCGCATCCCAGGAGGTGTTCACGTGCGTGGGCCGCGCAAGGTGGCCGAACTGGGTCTCGGTGCGCGTCTCCTCGGCGTGGACGTCCAGCGGGAACACCAGCTTCAGCAGGCGCCCACGATGCTGCCAGTCGACGTCGAGGACGATGTCGACAGCCGCCCGTCCGGGCGCCAGTGTCAGCTCCTGTGTGACGGACGAAGACCCGAAACCCCGGACGCACCACACCACGGCGACGCCGTCCTCCATGACGACGCTGAGCTGCTCGAAGTCCGCGAGGTCGACGGCGTGACCGAGGTCATGGCGCTCGATGTCCCAGGCGTCCCACTTTCCCGGCGCATCCCGGTGCAGCCGGAGCAGCCCGGCCGCCTCGCCGGCCGGGATCGCCTCGCGTCCGTCCGGCCCCTGCAGCGACACCAGCAGTCCGCGCCGGTCGACGACCGCCCGGACGATGCCGTTCGTGAGCACCCACCCGTCGGCCGTCTCCTCGAGCCGTGCAGCTCCTGCCGGCCGAGCTGATTCCGCGACCGCGTGCGCGGGCACTCCGGACAGCTGCACCGCAGTGGCATTCGCGTACAGCAGCGGCTCGTCCTCACCGGCGACGCGGAGAGCATCGAGGCTTGCCGCCACCATGCCGTCCAGCTCCCGTCCGATGGCTGCGTGATCGGCCTCGGCCTCACGATGCACCCACGAGATCGAGCTGCCGGGCAGGATGTCGTGGAACTGCAGCATCAGCACCCGCTTCCACAGGCGATCGAGTGCGTCGTAGGGATACGCGGTCCCCGCCTGAACGGCGGCGGTGGTCGCCCACAGCTCCGCCTCGTGCAGCAGCTCCTCGCATCGACGGTTGCCCTGCTTGGTGCGCAACTGGCTGGTCAACGTGCCGCGGTGGAGCTCGAGGTACATCTCGCCGCGCCAGACCGGGAGTTCGTCCACCTCCTGGACGGCAGCCGTATAGAAGTCGCCGGGCGTTCCCAGGCGCACGCGGGGCGACCCCTCCAGATCCGCCTGACGGCGGGCAGCGGCGAGCATCTCGCGCGTGGGCCCGCCGCCCCCGTCGCCCCAGCCGAACGGTGCGAGCGAGATCGTGCCCGCGTCGTGATCGCGGTAGGTGCGCTCGGCGTGTGCCAGTTCCGCCGCGGACAGCTCGGCATTGTAGGTCTCGATGGGCGGGAAGTGCGCGAAGATCCGCGTGCCGTCGATGCCCTCCCAGGCGAGGGTGTGGTGCGGCATCGCGTTGGTCTGATTCCAGGAGATCTTCTGCGTCATGAACCAGTCGACGCCGGCGAGCTTCATGATCTGCGGGAGCGCTGCTGAGTAGCCGAACGTGTCAGGCAGCCACACTTCACGTGTCTCGACGCCGAACTCCTCGAGGAAGAACCGTTTGCCGTACACGAGCTGGCGTACCGTGGCTTCGCTTCCGGGCATGTTCGTGTCGGGCTCGACCCACTGGCTGCCGACCGGAACGAACTGACCCGATGCGACCTTCTCGCGGATGCGGGCGAACAGCTCCGGATAGGACTCCTTGACCCATGCCAGCTGCTGTGCCGAGGAGCACGCGAAGTGGAAGTCGGGATGCTCGTCCATCAGTGCGAGCGCGTTCGAGAACGTTCTGGCGCACTTGCGGACGGTCTCGCGCACCGGCCACAGCCACGCGGTGTCGATGTGCGCGTGACCGGTCGCGAGCACGGTGTGTGCACTGGCCGCCGCCGGGGCCGCGAGAGCCGGCGCGAGGGCACGGCGGGCGGCGAGCGCGCTGCCGCCGATGTCGTCCGGATCGACCTCGTCCATCATCCGGTCGAGCGCGCTCCACAGCTGGAGCGCGCGCGGTCCGCTCGCCGGGAGCTGCGCCGCGAGACCGCGGACAGTCTCGATGTCCTGCAGCAGCTCCCAGATGGCGATGTCGACGAGAGCGATCTCGAGCCGCCGCAGCCGGTACAGCGGCCCGAGGCCCGCCGTCGCCCTGTCGCCGAGGGCCGTCGGCCGCCAGTGCGATTCCGGCGGGATGCCCGGATTTCCCGCGAGCTCGAGGAAGTAGTCGATCTCTCGGCCCAGGACAGGCAGGTGCGAGTTCCGCGGTGACACAGCCTTCACGACGGTGCCGTCCGGCCGGAAGGCGAGACCCTCCGCCTGGAACCCGGGCATGAGCCCGTCGAAACCCAGGTCGATGACGATCTCGGGGCGATGGCGGGCGTCCACCGGCCATTCCGCCGGCACAGCGCCCCGCACGTGCAGCCACAGCGTGCTCCACGGCCGCCCCCACGGGTCGCCGACCGCGAACGGGGTGTACCGCTGTCGCGCCGCATCGGCGAATGGGACGGGCTCTCCAGGCGCCTCCCACCCCAGAAGCTCGAGCGGCGCCGTGCGGGCATGGACGGCTCCCGCCAGCGACTCACCGACCATCCTGTCGAGCCGCTCCGCGACCCGCTCCGGGTCGGTCCGCCATCCGCCACGCCTCATCGGCTGGCCACAGCGGACACGACGACGCGGTGGCCGAACGCGAACAGCGGGTCCACGGTGTCGTGCGGCACGTCCTCCCTCGATCGACGCACCGCCTCCATCGAGCGCGGTATCTCGAACGGCAGGCTGCCCCGAGGGTGGATGACCCCGGTGAGCGCGGCGACGAACGCCTCGTCACTGGTGCCGAAGCTCGCCGTGAGAACAGATGCGATACGGGCCAGCGGCTCAAGGATCGCCGGACGCTCCAATGCCACATCGACCACGAGCGGCACGTCGGCCGCAATGCCGGCGAGACGGGCGAGGAGCCCCGGACGGAATTCCAGCGATCCCTGATGGAACAGCGATTCGAACAGCAGGTCGTCGCGCGGCTCGTACGGCGCGGCGAGGCGCACCACAGCGAGATCGGCCTCCGCCGGACGGTCCACGACGGTTCCGAGTGCCGCCGCTGCTGCGCGCGACAGCCCTTCGACGTAGACGCGCGCACCCGCCTCGAGCGGCAGCATCCGTCCGTCGTCCTGAAGCACCGCGAGCGACTCGCCCTGTGCGCGGAACCCGAGTGCGCGGAACCCGGCATTGCCGACGAGCCGCTCGGCCTCGTCCTCGTCGACGAAGGGATCGTCGAACAGACCGAGACGGAACTTCAGCTCGAGGATCCGGCGGGCTGACGCATCGATCCGCGACTCCGGCACGCGACCGTCGCGAACGAGCTCGCAGAGGACATCGACGCATTCCTCGCCGCCGAACTGGTCGCACCCGGCATCCAGGATCGCCAGCATCCGCTCCGACGGAGTCAGGTGCTCGACGCCCCACGCCTTGGCCGGAAGCACCTGCCCGTGGGCGATGTTGTCGTTGACCAGCTCCCAGTCCGTCACCACCAGGCCGTCGAAGCCGAGCTGCTCACGAAGCAGATCGGAGACGATGCGGCGGTTGTATCCGAAGCCCACCGGCGGAACCGGCTCGCCGTCGAGCTCGAGACCGACGGGCATGCCGTAGTACGGCATCATTCCCGCGGTGCCGCACGCGACGGCCGCGCGGAAGGGTGCGAGGTGCAGGTCGAACGCGCCGCCGGGATAGACCTGCTCCCGGCCGTAGGGGAAATGCGCGTCCTCGCCGTCCTGCTGGGGGCCCGCCCCGGGGAAGTGCTTGGTCACGCAGGCGACCGACGACGCACCGATCTCGGGCCCCTGGAACCCCTCGATGTAGGCGGTGAGCGCTCTCGTGGTGCGATCCGGGTCCGCGCCGAACGTGTGCAGCTGACGACCCCACCGTGGCTCGGTGGCGAGATCGACCTGCGGATGCAGCGCCATCCGGATGCCGACGGCGAGGTACTCCCGGCGCGCGATGTCGGCGAACGCACGGATGTCGTCATCGTCCAGTCCGGCAAGGCCGAGCGGCTCCGGCCACTGGGAGAAGGCGCCGGCGGTGAACGACGTGCCGGCGTTCTCGATGAACGCATGGCGCGGATCGGTGCTGATCGTGACCGGGATGCCGTGGGGTGTCTGCTCCGCGAGCCGCTGGAGGGCGTTCGCCCACCGTGCGGCATCCCGTCCCGAGCCCAGGGCATGGACGTTGAAGTGGCTGAGGTGCTTCTCGAGCACGACGGTGCGCGTCGAGGACTTGCTCAGCGCGCCGGGCGCATCCAGGAGCGTTCCATTCGGTCCGCTCTCGATGACCGTGTGGAACATCAGCCCGACCTTCTCCTCGATCGAGAGACGGCCGAGGAGGTCGGCGGTCCGTGCCGCCGGATCGAGGCGAGGATCTTCGTACGGATCGAGGATGCCGTTGCGGTTGAGGTCTCGCCAAGGGATCGCGATGGGAACGGGCGCAGCCAAGGAAGTCCTTTCTACGGACAGAAGCGGGGGCAGCGTCTCAGCCCTTGAGACCGGTGAAGCCGATCCCCCGGACGATCGACCGCTGGAAGATCAGGAAGATGATGATGGGAGGGATGCTGGCGATGAGCAGCCCCGAGATCAGATACGCGGGGTTCGTAGCCTGCGCGAGGCGGGGCAGCGCGACGGCCAAGGGCTGGGTCTCAGGATCCGTCAGCACGATCAGCGGCCAGAGGAACTCCTTCCAGGCCGACATGATCGCCAGCAGCGAGACCACCGCGATGATCGGCCGCGACATCGGCAGGACGATCCGCCAGAAGACGGTGAACCAGCCGGCGCCGTCGATCTGTGCGGCCTCGAAGAGCTCGCGCGGAATCTCCTCGAAGAACTGCTTGACGAGAAGGATCGTGAACGCGTTGGCTCCCGCCGGCAGCCACACGGCCCAGGGTGTATCGGTGATGCCGAACCCGAGGAGCGGGAGGTCGAGCACCGTCAGGTACAGCGCGATGAGCGTGACGGTGGCCGGCACGAAGAGCGTGACCAGGAAGGCGCCGTAGACGAACCGGCCGTACCAGGGCCGGATCACTGCGAGGGCGAACCCGGCGGTGGTCGACACCACGAGCTGCACGACCCAGGAGCCCAGCACGAGCACGACGGTGTTGCCGAGGTACTGGCCGATGTCGAGCAGGTTCCAGGCCGTCGGGATGTTCTCCCACAGCGCCGGCTCGGGGATGAGGCTCAGCGGCCGGTTCACCAGGTCGCTGGTCGTCGAGATCGCGGCCCGCAGCATCCATACCAGTGGGATCGCGCCGAAACCGATCAGCCCGGCGAACAGCACGATGTGCACGAGCCGCCATCCGGTGCCGACCGCAGGGCGGCGCCAGTCGTGCGCGGAGAGGATGCCGCGGTCCCGCGGCTCGGTGCGGGCACGCCGTCGGCGCGCGGTGAGGAGGGGCGCGGTCATCGGGTGCTCCAGGATCGCGTGAGGCGCAGATAGACGGCGGACACGACCACCAGGACGATCGCCAGCAGGACGCTCAAAGCGGTGGCGACGCCGTAGTTGCCGAACAGGAACGCATAGCGGTAGATCATGAGCATCACCGTGACGGTGGCATTGGCCGGTCCCCCGTCGGTCATCACATAGGGCTCGGTGAACACCTGGATGGCGCCGATGATCTGCAGCAGCAGCAGGATCAGGATGACGCCGCGCATCTGCGGCAGCGTGACGTGCCATACGCGCCGCCACACCGAGGCCCCGTCGAGCTCGGCGGCTTCGTACAGCTCGGTGCTCACGCCGGTGAGGGCGGCGAGATAGATCAGGATGGCGGTGCCGGCGCCCGACCAGGTCGCCACGATCACGAGGCTCGGCATCGCGAGTTCCGCGGACTGCAGCCACGGCAGGGGGCCGAGGCCGACGAGGGCGAGCAGACTGTTGGCCACTCCCGCCTCTCCCGGGGCGAAGAACACCTGGAACAGCAGCACCGCGACCACCGGCGGGATGACGACGGGAAGGTAGGCGAGCACTCTCGCCGCGGTGCCGCCGTGGCGCAGCTCCGACATGAGCACGGCACACAGGAGCGGGATCGGCAGTCCGATCGCCAGCGAGAGTGCCGTGAACCACAGCGTGTTCAGCGCGGCCTTGGGCAGGAGCGGGTCGGCGAAGAGGATCTCGAAGTTGCGCCATCCGACCCATTCGGCGGGCGTGACGAGATTGGTCTCCTGGAAGGCCAGCAGCACGCTCTGCGCGATCGGCCACCACGCGAAGTAGGCGAACACCACGAGCGCCGGCAGCAGGAAGACCAGCGCCGCCAGGGCCGCACGGTGGCGCATCGACATCGCGCGGCGGGGCACCCGGCCGGTCCGGCCGCCCGCCGGGGCGGCACGGTGTGTGACCGTGCCGCCCAGGCGCTCGGGAGCGATCGTCATGACGCGTGCTGCGCCAGGATCGTGTCGACGCGGCTCTCGGCGTCCGCCAGAAGAGCGTCGATGTCGGCGTTCGGATCGGTGAGCACGGCCTGCACCACCGGATCGAGCGCGGCGTAAATCTCCTGTGACGCGACCACCGGCTCGGGAACATACTCGAACTCGGAGAGCGACGCGACGTACGGTGCGAAGTTCTCGACCGGGACGTTCACGAACTCGTCGATCGCGTCCCGATACGCGGCATAGGTCTCGTCGCTGAAGATCGGCAGCACCGGTACACCGACGGGCAGCCCGTCGGCAGCCGACGCCTCCGCGGTCTCGGCAGCCACATCGAAGTCGTAGTTCGGGCGGAGCGCCCGGTACTCGATCCACTTCACAGCGGCCTCCTTCTCGGCTTGGGTGGCGGTGGCGCTCACCATGAGCACCGTGGCGCCGGCGAGAGTGGCATCCGCACCGCCCTGCGGCATGGGTCCGGCTCCGAACGCTTCCGGGTCCCCACCCTGGGCGATGTAGTTGGGATAGACGTCCGGCGGTGCGGAGACCCACATGCCGACATTCCCCGCCGTGAAGTCCGCGACCAGATCCTCCTGCTTGCCCAGCACATTGTCACCGAGCGAGTCGTCCTCCCAGCGCATCTGCTTCCACAGCTCCAGCACATCGCGTGCGGCATCGTCGTCGAACGACGCCGACCATGTGTCATCCTCAGCCTGCTCGATCATCGAGCCGCCGTTGGTGTACGTGTAGCCCGTCAAGTGCCAGCCGCCGCTGTTGTTGGTGCTGATCTCGCCGAAGCCGGTCTTTCCGGTCTTCTCGGAGATCTGCGCGGCGTAGTCGCGCACTTCGTCCCACGTCGTGGGCGGCGAGTCGGGGTCGAGCCCCGCCTGCTCGAAGAGGTCGCGGTTGTAGACGAGGCCGAACGCGTAGCTCTTCTCCGGGATGCCGTAGACGGCGCCGTCGCGCTCGAGGAACTGCATGACGCGCGGGTTCAGCTCGTCGAAGCCCTCGATCTCGCCGGTGACGTCGGAGAGGTCTGCCACCTGCCCGCGTTCGATGAGCGCCGGGGGTTCGGTGAGGGGCACGCGAAGCAGCGTCGGCGCGCTGCCGCCCGCGAGCCGCGTGGCGAACGTCTTGGCGTCCCACGGCACATCGGACGCTTCGATGGTGATGTGCGGGTTCGCCTCCTGGAACTCCTCGACCTGGCGCTCGAAAAGGGCGAGGGCGGCGGTGTTCGTCGCCGCCGGCTTGCCCATGATCGTGATCGTCACGTCTTCGGGCTCACCGGCGGTGGTCGGGTCGGGGTCGCCGCCCGACGTGCTGCTGCAGGCCGCTGTGCCTGCGAGCAGCGGAACAGTGATGAGCGCGGCGAGGAGCCGGCGCGTTCGCTGGTGCATGTTTCCTCCGATAGGGACAGGTGCGGCGATGCCGCGGTTTCGCGGACGGCGGGATCAGAGGATCCGGTGACACTCCGTCGTGCTTCGTGGCCAGTATGTGGGCTTGATTTGCGTTACGCAAGCTTTTGTCACATTTTCTTAAGTTAAACTTTCTAACTTGTGAATTATGAGAGGTTTGTGATGTGATCTGAGCATGGCATCGACGTCTTCCAGTCGCCCCGCAGCGCTCGTCGCGATGGGCGCCTCCGCGTTCGCGGACCTCTTCGACACGCCGCGACTCGCCTCGCTGCGCGAACTCACGGAGTTGGAAGAGCCCGTCCGCGTCGACGATCTGACGTCGCCGCACGCCGTCGCCCGCCTGCGCGATGTCGAAGTGCTCGTCACCGGATGGGGCGGGCCGAGCCTCGGGCCCGAGCTGCTGGCCATGGCCCCCCGCCTGCGCGCGGTCCTGCACGCGGGCGGCTCGGTCAAAGGACAGATCAGCCAGGCGTTCTGGGACGCGGGTGTGCTGGTCACCAGCGCAGCCGACGCGAACGCGATACCCGTCGCGGAATACACGGTGGCCACGATCATCCTCGAGGCGAAGCGCGTGGCGGCGTACATCGACGGGTACGCCCGGAGCCGAGATGTCGGGGGCGCGTGGCGACGCGACGTTCCTCCCGCCCTCGGCTTCGGCGGCACCGTCGGCATCGTCGGCCTCTCGCGGGTGGGCAGGCGCGTGGCCGAGCTGCTGCGTGCGTTCGACTTCCGGGTGCTCGCAGCCGACCCCTTCCACGATGCGCGGAGCGCCGCACTCGCGGGCGCGCAGCTGACCGGTCTCGATGATCTGCTCGCGCAGAGCGACATCGTCACGATCCACGCTCCCGAGCTTCCGGAGACTCGGCATCTCATCGACGCGCGGCGTCTGGCCCTCCTGCGGCAGGACGGCGTACTCATCAACACGGCGCGCGGCTCCCTCGTCGACTCGGAGGCTCTCATGGCCCGCTGCCGTGCGGGCACGCTGCGCGCGATCCTGGACGTGACCGAGCCCGAGCCGCTTCCGGCCGATTCGCCGCTCTTCACCACCCCGGGCGTGGTGCTCACGCCGCATATCGCGGGTGCCATGCATGCCGAGACGCATCGGCTCGCCGATGCCGTCTTGGAGGAGCTGCGGCGCCTCAACGAGTCTCAGCCGCCGCTGCACCGCGTCGACCGAGGGAGTCTCAGCCACATCGCCTGATCGATCTTGAGCGATCTCGAAAATCCTGTTCATTCTCGTGAGGAACGTTAGTCTGAGCATGGCCACAGCGACGGGAGGCGAGATGCTGGCAGCAGAGCGGCGCGCACGCATCCTGGAGCTCGCCCAGCAGGACGGCGCCGTCAGCATCGCGCGGCTGACCGCAGATCTCGGTGTCTCCCATGTGACCGTGCGACGCGACCTGGACACCCTCGTCGCCGAGAACTCACTCGACAAGGTGCGCGGCGGCGCGATGCTTCCCACCGGGCATGTCACTCCTCCGCGGACATCGTCAGCCACGATCGGCGTCGTCGTGCCGACGTCGTACTACTACCGGTACGTCGTCGAAGGCATCGGCGACGCGCTCGACGGGATCGGCGAGTTCAAGCTCGTGATCTCGGAGTACGACCTCGACGTCGAGTATCGCCTCGTCGAGGAGCTGGTCGAAGCGGGCGTCGACGGACTGCTGTGGGTTCCCACGGTGTCGGAGGTCGAGGAAGCTCCGGAATTCGCCGCCTTCACGTCCGCGCTGAGCGTTCCCGTCGTGTTCGTCGAACGCGAGACTCCGGGCGGCGGGCTCGCGATCGTCTCGTCGGTCCGCTCGGCGCACGAGCGCGGCGTCGTCAGTGCGCTCAGGCATCTGCGCGAACTCGGCCATCGCCGGCTCGTCATGGTCAGCCGCGGCAGTTCGCAGAGCGCCGAGTTCGTGCGGCGCGGCTGGGGCGATGCGATCGAGCGACTGGGTTTCGATCCTGAGAGCGTCATCCTCGGACCGCGGGAGCTGGGCGCCGGCCCGACGTGGGAACGCGGGAGCGCCGACGTGGTCCTCGACACGGTGGAGGCGCTCGGCGCGACAGCCGTCTTCAGCCACGGCGACGAGAACTCGCTGTTCGGACTGGTGCAGAATGCGCGCAGTCGTGGGCTCTCCGTGCCCGGAAAGCTGTCGATCGTCGCGTACGACGACGACGTCTCTGCGCACGCGGACCCGCCCATCACCGCCGTCGCGCCGGAGCGGCGGCGGGTCGGTGCCCACGCCGTGCGGATGCTGCTCGACCTCATCGACCATGGGACGGCAGAACCGCCCGTGCAGCTCCAGGTCGATCCCCGGCTGATCGTGCGGGCGTCCACCGCGCCGCCCGCCTGAGGATTCCGTCAGGAAACCGTTTCCCAATGCCTGCAGCGAACCGGACACAGGGCCTAGACTCTGGCCTGTGAGTGACATCACCGCGCCCACCCGAGGCGCAGCCACCCTCCACGACGTCGCCCGCGTGGCCGGCGTCTCGCTCGCCACCGCGTCGCGCGTGCTCAACGGCTCGACCCGCAAGGTCGCCGAGAGCTACCGAGAGCGGGTCGAGGCGGCCGCTGAGCAACTGGGCTACTCGGCGAACCTCTCGGCACAGGCCACCGCGCGCGGCACCTCCGCGATCGTCGCGCTGCTGGTCGCCGACATCGCCGACCCCTACTTCGGTCAGCTCGCCTCGGGCGTCGCGCGGGGGGCGGACGAGGCGGGCCTCGTCGTCACCATCGCGATCACCGAGCGAGACCCGCAGCGCGAGGTGAAGCTGGTGCGCGCGCTGCGAGGCCAGCGTCCGCGCGGCCTCATCCTCGCGGCATCCCGCGTCGAAGGACCGGACGCCGTCGGCCTCCAGGGTGAGCTCGACGCCTTCTCGAACATGGGCGGCCGCGTCGTCGTGGTCGGACCGGGCGGGGGCGCAGCGCGTTCGGTCGCCGTCGACAATCACGGCGGTGCGGCAGCGCTCGGCGCGGCGCTGGCCCGACTCGGCTATCGGGATGCGATCGTCGTCGCGGCAGCCGAGGGCATCCGCACGTCGGACGACCGACTCGCCGGGTTCTCCGAAGGCTTCACCGCGGCCGGCGGCGCGATCCGCGAGGTGCGACGTGTCGGCTTCACCCGTGACGCGGGCTACGAGGCGGCCGCCGACCTGCTCACCGGCGATGTGGAGGCAGGCACGCTGATCTTCGGCATCAGCGACGTCGTCGCGATCGGCATCATGTCGGCCGTCCGCGACGCCGGACGCCAGGTCGGCGCCGACATCGCCGTCGCCGGCTTCGACGACATCGCGACGGGTCGCGACATCCGTCCCGGCCTGACGACCGTGCGGGTACCGCTGGAGGATCTCGGCCACCGCGCCCTGCGGGCGGCGACCGACCCGGAGTGGGAGGCCGACGAGCCCCAGCTCCCCCTCGAGGTCATCGTCCGCGGCAGCACACCGAAGCGCTGACACCCGCGCCGGCCCGTAGCACCCACGCCCTGTCGGGCTGCACGCGACGTGCGCCGGGCGGCGGCGCCTCCCCCTCCCCTCGCAGATCTCGCCTCCCGGCAGCGGCGCGCCGCGGGAAGCGTTTCCTGCCCGGTTAGGCTGAGCCGACGGTGAGGAGAGGCATGACTCGACGCAACGACGGGCCGGCGCGCGTCACGATCGCCGATGTCGCGGCACGCGCGGGGGTGTCGCTGTCGACCGTCTCGCGCGCACTGAACGGCAATCCCACGGTGGATCCCGCCCTGACGGAACGGGTGAAGGATGCCGCGGCCGCCCTCGACTACACCGCGAGCCCCGTGGCGCGCAGCCTCGTGCTGGGCCGCACGCAGACCGTGGCGGTTATCGTGCCCGACCTGGGCAACCCGACGTTCCAGGCGATCCTGCGCGGGCTGAGCCGTGCCGCCGCTGCCGACGACTACCACGTGCTCGTGGCCGACTCGGCGGAGTCGGTCGAGGAAGAGCGCGTGCTCGCCGGCGCCACCCGGCGCCGCACCGACGGGGTGATCCTGTGTTCGCCGCGACTGCCGCAGGACGAGCTCGACCGGCTCGTCGGCGGCCTGCGGCCGGTCGTGCTGATCAACCGCACGTCGGGCGAGGTGCCGTCGGTGCGGGCCGACTACGGAGGCGCGCTGGCCGACGAACTCGCCCATCTCCACGGGCTGGGTCATCGGCGCATCGTCTTCCTGGCGGGCGCGCCGCGCAGCGTCGCGAACGCCGCGCGGCTCGAGGCGATCGCCGCGTTCGTGGCCGACCACCCCGACACCGAGATCACGGAGATCCCCTGCGGCGTGGACTTCGAAGCCGGCGCCGCCGCCGGATCAGCCGTGCTCGCCTCGGACGCCACGGCCGCGGTCGCCTTCAACGACCTCGTGGCGATGGGCCTGCTGAGCGCGGTGCAGGCGAGCGGATGCCGCGTCCCCGGCGACCTCTCCATCGTGGGGTTCGACGACATCCCGTTCGCGCAGTACACGACTCCTCCGCTCACCACGGCCGCCGTTCCCGCGGCCGAGCTCGGCGTGCAGGCATGGGCGCGCATGCGCGAGCTGCTCGAGGGCGACGAGCCGGGCGGCCCGCTGACGGTACTGCCCGAGCTCACGGTGCGCGGCACGACCGGCCCCGCCGCCTGAGGCACCCCCGGGCCCAGCGGCGCCGTCCGCGCGCGGCTTGCGTACCCACGCCCCCGTCGAGCCGGGTGGCATCACCCCGTGCGGGTGCCGAGGACGTTCGAGGGCGGGAAGAGTCCCGCTTGCGCGGTGCCCGTCAGCCGGTCACCCCTGACCTGCAGCGCGAAGACCAGCGAGGTCGGCAGCGGCGCGACCAAATCGAGGACGAACTCGACCCTGTCTCCCGCCGCAGTCCCGCTGCGGATCGGAATCAGTCCGGTGGGTCCGACCGCCGTGCCCGTGAGGGACGTGCCGACCGTCGTCAGAGTGAGGTCGAAGCGGCGGGAACCCACGAGTGTCGCCACCTCGATCGCCCAGCGTCCGTCGATGTCAGCCATAGGTCGACCTCCCGTCGATCCCTCGGCCGAACCGGCCGTCGGGCCATTCTCCTCGCTCCTTGCCCGCCGCACCCCTCGGCACCAGCTCGCGCCCGCGTGCTATTCTGAGAAAACGTTTCCTGAAGGAGTGAGATGAGTCGCCGCCGGTATGCCCTCGTCGGTGCGGGACACCGCGCCCAGATGTACGTCGACGCCATCATCGGGCGCTACCGCGATGACGCCGCGCTCGTCGCCATCTGCGAGCCGAACCCGGTGCGCGCGCAGTACTACGTCGACCGCGTGGTCGAGGCCGGCTTCCCCGCCCCGGCCGTCTACGGCCCGGACGATCTCGAGGACATGATCCGCGCCGAGCAGGTCGAGCGCGTGGTGATCTGCGCCCGCGACGACCTGCATGCTCCGCTGATCGTGCGCTCGCTGGATGCCGGAGCCGACGTCGTGGTCGAGAAGCCGCTGACGATCGACGGCCCGAGCGCCGCTGCCATCGAGGACGCGATCGACCGCACCGGCCGCGAGGTGGTCATCACGTTCAACTACCGCTACTCGCCCCGCAACTCCGCGCTGCGCCAGGTCATCCAGGACGGCACGATCGGCCAGGTCACCTCGGTGGACTTCTCGTGGGTGCTCGACACCAAGCACGGGGCCGACTACTTCCGTCGCTGGCACCGCGAGAAGGAGCACTCCGGCGGCCTGCTCGTGCACAAGGCCAGCCACCACTTCGATCTCGTCAACTGGTGGATCCGCTCGGCGCCGCGGCGCGTCTTCGCCTCGGGCGGGCTGCGCTTCTACGGCTCCGAGAACGCCGCGGCCCGCGGCATCCGGAACCGGCCCGAGCGCGGCACCCACGACGGTGCCGACTCCTTCGAACTCGACCTGCGGGGCGACGAGCGACTCAAGGCGCTCTATCTCGACGCCGAGCAGCACGACGGGTACCTGCGCGACCGCGACGTGTTCGGCGAGGGGATCACCATCGAGGACAACCTCGCCCTCGTGGTCGACTACGCGTCCGGCGCGACCCTCAGCTACTCGCTCAACGCGCACTCGCCGTGGGAGGGCTACCGCGTCGCGGTCAACGGCACCCTCGGTCGCGCCGAGCTCGAGGTCGTGGAGCGCGGCGCCGTGCTCGCCGACGAGGGCCTGCACCCGGTGCTCGACCCGTCCGCCGTCGACGCCGGCAGCTCCGGGTCGCTGCGCCCCGAGGGCGAGCGCCTCATCGTGCAGAAGCACTGGGAGGCGGCCTACGAGGTCCCCATCGTCGCCGTCGGCGAAGGCGGTCACGGCGGCGGCGACGAGCTGCTGCTCTCCGACGTCTTCGAAGGCCCCGGCGACGACCCCCTCGCCCGCCCGGCCGACTGGCGCGACGGCGTGCGTTCCATCGCGGTGGGCATCGCCGGCAATCGCTCGCTCGAGACCGGGCTGCCGGTGCAGGTCGCCGAGCTCGGCATCCGCTTCCTCGCGTCGGACGCGGCCGGCGACGCCGCCGCCGACTCGACCGCCGTCGCGGCCGCACGCGCATGAGCCGCATCGCCGTCACCGGGGGCGCCGGACGCCTCGGACGCAGCCTCGTCGCAGGACTCGCCGCGGCCGGCCACGAGACCGTGTCGCTCGACCGCGCCGTCTCCGACGCCGTCGAGCTGCAGGGGCTCGAGCAGATCGCGGTCGACCTGACCGACACGGATGCCGCCACCCGCGCGATCGCCGGCACCCGTGCCGACGCGCTCATCCATCTCGCCGCGATCGCCGTGCCGTTCAGCGCCCCCGAGGAGGTCATCCTCCGCACCAACGCGACGATGGCGCTCACCGTGATGACGGCGGGCGTCGCCGCCGGCATCCCGAAGATCGTCACAGCGTCCAGTCCCACCGTGCTCGGCTACGGGGCGCCGAAGGGCTGGCTGCCCGACCGCCTGCCCCTCGACGAGGAGACGACGCCGAAGCCGTGGAACGCCTACGCGCTGTCGAAGCACCTCGCCGAGCAGACGATGGCGATGCTCGCGCGCCAGACCGGCGACGCGACCCGGTTCGCCGCCTTCCGCCCCTGCTACGTCATCGCGCCTGAAGAGTGGAAGGGCGCGCCCACCCAGCAGGGCCACACGGTCGCCGAGCGCCTCGCCGACCCCGCCCTGTCGGCGCCGGCGCTCTTCAACTACGTCGACGCCCGCGACGTGGCGACCTTCATCGACACGCTGCTGGTCGCGCTGCCCGACATCCCGAATGCCGAGGTCTTCTTCGTCGGCGCCGACGATGCGCTGGCGCGCCGGCCCCTCGCCGAACTGCTGCCGCGGTTCGTGCCCGGCACCGAGGAGCTCGCCGCGGAATTGACCGGCACCGCTCCGGCGTTCTCCAACGCGAAGGCCCGCCGCGTGCTCGGCTGGCGCCCCGCCCACAACTGGCGGGGCGAGCTGGGCGAGCCGCCCTTCGGCCCCGTTCCCCACTCCCACCCCGCACTCGCCCCCTCCCCCGACCTCGCCCGAAAGGACGTGCTGGCGTGAACTTCGACGGCATCCTCTTCTTCCCCGTCACCCCGTTCGACACCGACGGCCGCATCGACGAGGACCTGCTGCGGCAGCACCTCGACACCACGCTCGCCCACGCGCCCGGCGGAGTCTTCCCGGCGTGCGGCACGGGTGAGTTCCACGCCCTGTCGACCGAGGAGGCCACCCGCGTCGTGCAGGTGGCGACCGAGACCGTCGCCGGCCGCGTCCCCGTCGTCGCGGGTACGGGCGGACCCCTCGGCCACGCCACGGCCCTCGCCCGCGCCGCCGCCGACGCCGGCGCCGACGCGCTGCTGGTGCTGCCGCCCTACCTGGTCGGCGGTCCGCAGGCGGGACTCGTCGCCTACGTCGAGGCGGTGGCTGCGGCATCCGATCTTCCCGTCGTGATCTATCACCGCGCCAACGCCCAGTTCTCGGTCGACTCCGTGCGCCGGCTCGCACGCAACCCCAAGGTCGTCGGCTTCAAGGACGGCGTCGGCGACGTCGGCCTGGCGCAGCAGATCGTGCGCGCGGTGGCGGCCGAGGGACGCGACGACTTCGCCTTCTTCAACGGCCTGCTCACCGCCGAGCTGACCCAGGGCGCCTACCGCGGCATCGGCATCCCGCTGTACTCCTCGGCGGCGTTCGCGATGATCCCGGCCGTCGCGAACGCGTATTACCGCGCGTACGTGCGCGGGGACGAGGACCGCCGTGCCGCCCTGCTCGACGGCTTCTACTCGCCGCTCGTGCAGCTGCGCGACGAGACCCCGGGCTTCGGCGTCTCGCTCATCAAGGCCGGCCTCCGCCTGGGCGGCCTGCCGGTCGGCTCGGTGCGCGCACCGCTGGTGGACCCGACTCCCGCACAGGAGCAGCGCCTCGCCGAGATCCTCGAGGCAGGACGCGCGCTGCTGTGACGACGGCTCCCGAGTCCCCGACGATCGCCGCGTTCGACACGCGGCTGATCCGCGTGCCGCTGACCCGGCCGTGGGGCGCCGATGTCACCTCGGTGGGCGTGGTCGCGACGCACGTCGTCCGCTCCGACGGCGCCGAGGGCTGGGGCTTCTCGTGGACGCCGCAGATCGGCGCCGAGGCGGTGCACGCGCTCCTGGCGAACGACATCACGGCGTTCGCGATCGGCCGGTCCGCCGACCCGGGCGCCGAGTGGCGCGCGCTCTGGCAGCATCTCCACGAAGCCGGTGGCGGCGGCCTCTCCACCATCGCGCAGGCGGGCCTCGATCTTGCACTGTGGGATGCCGCGATCCGCGCGGCCGGCACGTCGCTGACCGGCTTCCTCGGCGCGCAGCGCGAGAGCACGAAGGCCTACGGCTCGGGCGTGAACCTGCACTACACCCAGGACGAGCTGGTCGCCCAGGTGCGGCGCTGGGTCGACGCGGGGTTCGACGCCGTCAAGGTCAAGGTGGGCAAGCCCGACGTCGCCGAAGACCTCGATCGCCTGCGCGCGGTGCGCGAGGTGCTCGGCCCCGATCGCGCGCTCATGATCGACGCGAACCAGCGGTGGGAGCTCGACCGCGCGACGCGGTCGCTCGAGGTGCTCGCGGAGGTCTCGCCCGCCTGGATCGAGGAGCCGCTGCGCGCCGACGACCTGTACGGCCACATCGAGCTCGCGCAGCGTCTCGCGGCGTCGAGCGGCATCCCCATCGCGGTCGGCGAGAACCTGCACAACGTGTTCCGCTTCGACGACTTCCTCCGCACGGGCGCCGCGCAGATCGTGCAGCCCAACGTCGTGCGCGTCGGCGGCATCACGCCGTTCCTCGGCATCGCGGCGATCGCCGCCGAGTACGGTGCGGCTCTGCACCCGCACCTGCTGCCCGAGCTGTCGGGCCAGCTCGCGCTATGCCTGCGCGCCGTGCCGGGCGTCCCCGAGCCGATGGTCGAGGACGTCGAGGACGCCGGCTTCGGCGCTCTCGGCGCCCTGGTGGATACCTCACCCGTGCGCATCTCGGACGGCATCCTCACCGAGGCCGACCACGCCGGTCTCGGCATCCGCTTCTCATAACCCCAACTGCACGCTTCCGGAGGAGTCTCATGACCACCGCCCTCACCACCACCAGCACCACCGAGCTCGACGCTCTCGCCGCAGCGGCAGCCGCCGCCGCACCCGTCTGGCGGGCAGCGGATGCCGCGACCCGCGCGTCGTGGCTGCGCGCAGCCGCCGACGCGCTCGACGCGCACGCCGACGAGCTCGTCGAGATCGCCGACCAGGAGACACGCCTGGGCGCCGCGCGGCTGCGCGGAGAGGTGGGCCGCACGACGGGCCAGCTGCGGCTGTTCGCGACCGTCGTCGAAGAGGGCTCGTACCTCGAGCTCACCATCGACGACGCGGACGCGGCGGCGACCCCGCCGCGACCCGAGCTGCGCCGCATGCTCGTCGGCGTCGGCCCGGTGGCGGTGTTCTCGGCCTCCAACTTCCCCTTCGCGTTCTCGGTCGCCGGCGGTGACACGGCATCGGCGCTCGCCGCCGGCAACCCCGTCATCGTGAAGGCGCATTCGGGCCACCCGCGCCTGTCGGAGCGCACGGCGGCGATCGTGTCCGCCGCGCTCGTCGACGCCGGCGCGCCCGAAGGATCCCTCGCGCTCGTCGAGGGTCGCGAGGCGGGCAACGCGCTGGTGCAGCATCCCGTGATCCAGGCGGCGGGCTTCACCGGCTCGCTCACCGGCGGGCGGGCGCTCTTCGACCTCGCTTCGGGCCGCCCCGATCCCATCCCGTTCTACGGCGAGCTCGGCTCGGTCAACCCGGTGGTCATCACGCCGGCCGCGGTCGCCGCGCGCGGCGAGGCGTTGGCGCAGGGCCTCGTCGGATCGTTCACGCTCGGCGTCGGCCAGTTCTGCACCAAGCCCGGTGTGGTGTTCGTGCCGGACGGCGCCGGTTTCGAGGACCTCGTCGCGGGCTTCGCGACGGGCGCCTCGGGTGGGCCGCTTCTCACCGACCGCATCACGGCTGCGTTCCCGTCGGGGATCGAGCACCTCGAGGGCGACCCGTCGGTGGCGGTCGTCGCACAGGGCCTTCCCGCCGAGGAGGGGTCGGCACGCCCGGTGGTGCTGTCGACGGATGCCGCGGCCGTCGCCGCCCGCCCGGAGACGCTCCTCGAGGAGTGCTTCGGACCCGTCACCCTGCTGGTGCGCTACTCCTCGGACGAGGAGCTGCACGCCGCCCTCGAGGCGGTGCCCGGTTCGCTGACCGCGACGCTGCACTCCGAGCCGTCGGACGAGGTCGCGAGCGTGCTCGAGGTGCTCACCCGCAAGGCCGGCCGCGTGCTCTTCGCCGGCTGGCCGACGGGCGTGGCGGTGACGTGGTCGCAGCAGCACGGCGGCCCGTGGCCCGCGACGACGTCGCTGCACACCTCGGTCGGTGCGACGGCGATCCGCCGCTTCCTCCGCCCGGTCGTGTTCCAGGATGCGCCCGAGGCGCTGTTGCCCGAGGTGCTCCGCGACGCCACGCTCGAGCGCCTCCCGCACCGCCGCAACAGCGTGCTGCGGGTCCCCTGACCCGGCGCGCCCTTCGTCTCGGTCGCTTCGCTCAGGACCGGGCAACTTGACCCGCGCGGAAACACAGACCCGGTCGCTGAGCGAGCGCCAGCGAGACGAAGCGCCCACCCTTCGTCTCGGTCGATGGCGCTCCCTCGCTCAGGGACCGGGGAACTCGTGGAGCCCGGCGGCATAGACCCCGGTCGCTGAGCGAGCGCTAGCGAGACGAAGCGCCCACCCGCTTTGCCTCGGCCGCTGGCGCTCCGTCGCTCAGGACCGGGACCGGGACCCGCGCGGAAACACAGGCCTGGCCGCTGAGCGAGCGCCAGCGAGACGAAGCGTCCACGCCTTCCCGGTCGCTGAGCGAGCGCCAGCGAGACGAAGCGTCCACGCCTTCCCGGGCGCTGAGCGAGCGCTAGCGAGACGAAGCGTCGCCGGGGGAACGCGCGGACCGTGTGCGGGCACTCCACCCGGGGAGCTCCTCGTAGCGACCATCGATCAGCAACTGCTTCTTCGCTCGGCTCCATCCTTGGATCCGCTTCTCCCAGCCGAATGCCTCGGCGATGCGCTGGAACTCCGCCTGCCATACCAACTCGACGGGACGACGCTCGCGCGTATACGCCGCCCCCTCACCCGCATTGTGCTGGGCGACTCGAAAGCTCAGGTTCACCGTGCTGCCCGTGTAGAAGCTGCCGTCGGAGCACCGCAGGATGTAGACGAAGGCCATGCCGGGACCTTAGGCGTCATCAACGTCGAGCGGTCGTCGTTATCCACAGGCGAGCCCTTCGTCTCGGTCGCTGGCGCTCCCTCGCTCAGGGACCGGGAAACTTGACCCGCCCGGAAACACAGGCCCGGTCGCTGAGCGAGCGCCAGCGAGACGAAGCATCCACCCTTCGTCTCGGTCGCTGGCGCTCCCTCGCTCAGGAACCGGGAAACTTGACCCGCCCGGAAACACAGGCCCGGGCGCTGAGCGAGCCCCAGCGAGACGAAGCATCCACCCTTCGTCTCGGTCGCTGGCGCTCCCTCGCTCAGGGACCGGGACCGGGACCGGGACCCGCGCGGAACACAGACCCGGTCGCTGAGCGAGCGCCAGCGAGACGAAGCATCCACCCTTCGTCTCGGTCGCTGGCGCTCCCTCGCTCAGGGACCGGGGAACCGGGTTGCGTCAGCGGAGGGCGAAGGCGCGCGCGAGGACGGCTCCCGCCTCGGTGAGCCACCGCGCGGGATCCTGCATCGCGGCCTCGCTCGACCCGGCGAGCGCGGTCAGCGAGGCTGTGGCAGCGAAGCCCGACGTGTCGGCATCCGTCGTGATGCGGCCCGCGACGAGGGCCACCGGCACGCTCGCGGCCGCAGCGAGCGCGCCGACGTGGGCCGGCACCTTGCCCGCGGCCGACTGCCCGTCGTACGACCCCTCACCGGTGACGACGACGGATGCGGCAGCCACCGCGGCATCGAGCCCCACCAGCTCCGCGACCGCAGCCGAGCCCGGCACCAGCTGGGCACCCCACGCCAGCAGCCCGAAGCCGGTGCCGCCCGCAGCACCTGCGCCCGCAGCATCCGGATCCGCGTCGACCAGCGCAGCCAGGCGAGCCAGCCCCGCGTCGAGCTCTCCGATGTCAGCGGGGCGCGCACCCTTCTGCGGGCCGAAGACGGCGGCAGCGCCGCGGGCGCCCAACAGCGGGTTGGTGACGTCGCTGAGCACGGTGACGCCGTGGGACGGGAGCGGCGCCAGGCCCGACAGGTCGGCCGCCGACAGCGCACCGAGGCCACGGGCGCCGTCCGCGATCGGCGAGCCTGCGGCATCCGCGAACCGCGCCCCCAGCGCCGTGAGCATGCCGGTGCCGCCCTCGGTCGACGAGCTCGAGCCGATGCCCAGCACAAGCCGCGACACCCCGTGGGCCAAGGCGTCGGCGATCGCCTCGCCGAAGCCGCGCGTGTGCGCGTCGAAGGCCCGAAGGCGCGGCGGAGTGCCGAGCAGCTCGATCCCGCTGGTGTTGGCGAGCTCGACGACGCCGGTTCCGCGCGGCGCGTCGGGGCTCGGCGGGAGGAGGACCCAGGATGCCGCCACCGGCGCGCCTTCCGGACCTGTCACGGTCACCGGCATCCGGCGGGCGTCCGGCACCGCCGCCGCGAACGCGTCCACCGTGCCCTCGCCACCGTCGGCCATCGGCAGCAGGCGCACGTCATCGGAGGGGCTCTCGCGCCGCCACCCTGCGGCGAGCGCCGCGGCGGCGGCCGCGGCGCCGATCGTCCCCTTGAACGAGTCCGGCGCGATCACGATGGTGCGGGCCATGGCGTCATTCTCCTCGTGCGTGCGACGTCGCGTCCTGGGGCGGACGCCCGCGCGCGTCATCCGTGCGTGCCCGGCTGGCGTCGAGCACATCCGTGGAAGACAACCTCGCGGGAAAGCGTTATCCTGCCATCATGCCATCCAGTGAGCGCCCCGAAGCCCCGCCCACGGCGCCGCGGGCCACAGTCGCCTCGGGTTCCGGTCGCTACGCCGACCCGTGGCATCCGTTCACCGAGACGTCCGCGCGCGTAGCCGCGATCCTGCGGGAGGACGGCTGGCAGGTCACGGTCGACGGTGATGTCGACCACGCGCTCGCGCATCTCGACGAGGTCGACCTCCTCGTCGTCAACGCCGGCGACCCCTGGCGTCACGGAGACGCCGAGCTCGAGCGCTTCGCCGATCCGGCCGCCGATGCCGGGCTGCGGGCAGCGGTCGCCCGCGGCATCGGCATCGTCGCCGTGCACGCTGCGCTGTCGACGCTGCGCGACCACCCGGCCTGGCGCGAGGCCATCGGCGGCGAGTGGGAGCCGGGTCGGTCGTGGCATCCCGCCATCGGCGATGCGCACGTGCGGGTGGTCGACGGCGGTCATCCGGTGACCGACGGCATCCCGGGGATCGACGTGTTCGACGAGCGCTACAGCGACCTCGCGGTCGACCCGGGTGCGCGGATGCTCGCCGAGCACGACGTCGACGGTACCGCGCACGCGGCGATCTGGGTGCGCGAGCAGCCGACCCGGGCGGTCGTATCCTCGCTCGGCCATGACGAGCGCGCCTACGACGCTCCGGAGTACGTCGACCTGCTGCAGCGCGCGGCGCGCTGGGCCGCACGAGTCTGACCTCTCCCGCCGGTTCCAAGCGCCGGCCACCGGGCGCCTGACGCCTCCCACCGGGGCCGGGCCCCTCCCATCGGGGCCTCCCACCGGGGCCAAACCCCGCCCATCGGGGCCTCGAGCCGGGGCCGGTCGCCTCCCTTCCGCGTCCCCCGCCAGGCGCCGCCAACAGGTCAACCGCGCTTCCACAGGAGGCTGAATCGAATCAACCTCCTGTGGAAGCGCGGTTGACCTGTCGGTACGCGGGCCGCGGCATCCGTCCCGCCCTGCCACCCGACAGGGACGCCGTACGGGAGCGGGCAGAATGGAAGCGCGCCACTCGGCGAACCGACCCCCGCTCAATCGACCGACGGAGTGACATGACCTGGCTCGTGACCGGAGGTGCCGGCTACATCGGCGCCCATATCGTCCGCGCTCTCGACGGTGCGGGGCTGACCCCCGTCGTCGTCGACGACCTCTCGAGCGGCCACGCCGGCTTCGTGCCCGAGGGCGTTCCGTTCGTGCGCGGCTCGATCCTCGACCGCGACCTCGTCGAGCGCGCGCTGCGCGACCACGAGGTGGAGGGGGTCATCCACCTCGCCGGGTTCAAGTACGCCGGCGTCTCGGTGCAGCGGCCGCTCCACACGTACGCGCAGAACGTCGAGGGCACACGCGCGCTCCTCGAGGCGATGCAGTCGGCGGATGTCGCGAACCTGGTGTTCTCGTCGTCGGCGGCCGTCTACGGAACCCCCGATGTGCCCCTCGTGACCGAGGATCTGCCCAAGCGCCCGGCATCGCCGTACGGCGAGTCCAAGCTGATCGGCGAGTGGCTCATCCGCGACCAGGCGATCGCGACGGCCGCGTCGGAGCATGCCCTCCGCTACACCGCGCTGCGCTACTTCAACGTCGTCGGCTCGGGCGACCCGACGGTATACGACACCAGCCCCCACAACCTGTTCCCGCTCGTCTTCGAGGCGCTGATCGAGGGGCGCACCCCCCGCATCAACGGCGACGACTACGACACCCCCGACGGCACGAACGTGCGCGACTACGTGCACGTGGCCGACATCGCGGCCGCCCACGTCGCGGCCGCACAGCGCCTGCTGACCGGCCAGCCGATCGAGCCCGCGTACAACCTCGGCTCGCAGAATGGGCTGAGCGTGCGCGAGATCATGGACGCGATGGCGCGCGTGACCGGTATCGACTTCACGCCCGAGATCGCGCCCCGCCGGCCCGGCGACCCCGACCGCATCGTCGCGACCGGAGAGCTCGCCGCGCGCGACCTGGACTGGAAGAACCGGTACACCGTCGACGAGATGGTGCGGTCCGGCTGGGAGGCCCGTCAGGCCGCTCGCTGAGCCCCTCGGCCCCCGGCCGAGGCCTTGGAGCTCGCGCCGCCGCGGAGCGCGCTGGCACGTCGGGCGGGCGGGTGAGTGCTCGCGCCGGGCTCGGCATTCAACCTTCGGCGTCGGCTTTACCGCTTCTCGCTTTCTCCCTCTCTCGCCGCTCCCTCACGGGCTCGGCGGCCGCGCGAGGCGCATTCCTCGGCGACTCGCGAAACGGTCCGCATTCACCGCACGCTTCTTGGCGACTCGCCAAGAAGCGCCATCGAAACTCCAGATCTTGGCGACTCGCCAACATCGCCAGGCGACGCGACGCGAAACCGCTGACTGCAGGTCTCGGCGACTCGCCAATAGACGCAACGGCACCCGCAGATTATGGCGACTCGCCAAGAAGCGCACGGTCGGTGTGGCTCGAGGTTCGCCGGGCCGGAGCATCCGGGGTCACAACCCGCGGCAACACCCACCCCGAAACGACGCGTTGTGACACCTCGAGCGCGCGCCGCGCGGGCTCAGCGGGCGGGCGCGGGCTCAGCGGTCGGGCGCGGTGCTCGCGCGCACGACGAGCCGGGTCGGCACCGTCTCGAACCCGGCGGGGGTCGCCCCCTCGATGCCGTCCACCAGGGCCGCGACCGCCCAGGATCCGAGGGCGTCGAAGTCCTGGTGCACGGTGGTGAGGGGCGGACGATAGTCCGCAGCATCCGCCACATCATCGAATCCGACGACGCTCACGTCGCCCGGCACATCGCGACCCGCCTCCGCGAACGCGCGCAGAAGCCCGAGCGCCATCTGGTCGTTGGCGGCGAAGACGGCGGTCGTAGCGTCATCGAGCAGAGCGGATGCCGCGGCGAAGCCCGACGCGGATCCCCAGTCACCCCGCACCACCGGTGGCACCGGCGCCTGAGCGGCGGCGAGCGCCTCACGCCAACCCCGCTCGCGCTCGGCGGCAGCGAACGAGCCGAAGGGGCCGGCGAGGTGGTGCACGGACTTGTGCCCCAGCTCCAGGAGATGCGTCACCGCCAGTCGCGCACCGCCGGCGTGGTCGGTCTCGATGACTCCGAAGCGGTCGTCGCGCGGTGAGTCGACGACGATCAGGGTCAGTCCCGCCGCGCGGAGGTCGGCCTCGCGCACGCGTTCGGTCGCCTCGTTCAGCACGATCGCGCCGTCGACCCCCTGGTCGGACAGCCGCTCGAAGGCGGCCGACACGTCGCCGTCGGGGCCGAGCGTCACGACCGTGAGGGCGTAGCCGCGCGAGGAGGCGGCATCCGCTACCGCCTGCAGCATGCGCGAGTTGCCGACCGACGCGAGCGTCGAAACGACGAGGCCGATGGTCTGGGTGCGACCGGTGCGCAGGGCGCGGGCGGCGCGGTGCGGTCGATAACCGAGGTCGGCCATCGCCGCCTCGACCCGCGCGCGTGTCGCCGGGTCGACTCGGGGGCTGGCGTTGACGACGCGCGAGACGGTCTGCCCCGAGACACCGGCGCGCTCGGCGACGTCGGCCATCGACACGCGCCTCGCAGTCATCTCGGACCTCCCCCGCCCGAACGCCCCGCGGTTCTGCGGCGGCAGCTCGTCACAACCCCGCAGAACCGGAGCCATGTTGACGCTAACATAGCGGAGTTGCTACCGTGTTGACGTGAACACACCTGAGTTTCGGTCGGACGGCGCCGTCCGCGCCGCCGACATCACGGCCCAGACCCTCGGCGCCGGTGTCGTCAAACGCACCACTCGGCTCGCCGACGGGCGGGAGCTCATCTACTACGACGACCCCGGAACCGCGCTCGGCCCCGACCGCGCGGTCGATGCGCGGGAGCTCGGCCCCCGCCCCGAGACCGCCACCATGCGTCGCGACGTGCTCACCGGCGACTGGGTGTCGATCGCTGCGGCGCGGCAGAACCGTGCGTTCCTGCCGCCGGCCGAACTCGATCCGCTCGCGCCGCAGACGCCGACGAACCCGTCCGAGATCCCGTCGCGCTACGACGTGGCAGTGTTCGAGAACAAGTCGCCGTCGTTCGGTCCCGCGCTCGCCGTCGCGCACGGCGACGCGCCCGCAGGTATCGACGCCCCCCGCGATCTGGACGACCTCGTCGCGCCCGGCCTCGGCCGCACCCGCACGAGCGTCGGACGCTGCGAGGTCGTGTGCTTCAGCCCCGAGCACTCCGGATCGTTCGGCTCTCTCAGCCCCACTCGCGCGCGCACCGTCATCGAGGCATGGGCGGATCGCACCGCCGCACTGTCGGCGCTGCCCGGCATCGAGCAGGTCTTCCCGTTCGAGAACCGCGGCGAGTCGATCGGCGTCACCCTCCCCCACCCGCACGGGCAGATCTACGCGTACCCGTACATCACGCCGCGCACGACAAGCCTCCTCGCCTCCATCGACCGCGAGGGCCCCGACCTGTTCGAGCGCATCCTCGCCTCCGAGCGCGCCGGCGACCGCGTGATCCTCCAGGGCGAGCACTGGACCGCCTTCGTGCCGTTCGCGGCGCGCTGGCCGATCGAGATCCACCTGCTCCCGCACCGCCACGTCGCGGACTTCGCCGAGACGACCGAGCCTGAGCGCGACGAGCTCGCGCCGCTCTACCTCCGCCTGCTGCGCGGAGTCGACGCTCTCTACGACTCGCCGACGCCGTACATCGCGGCCTGGCACCAGGCGCCCGTGCACCGGGGACGCGATACGGCGCGGCTGCATCTGCAGCTCACGTCGCCGCGCCGTGCGGCCGACAAGCTCAAGTTCCTCGCCGGATCCGAGGCCGCCATGGGCGCCTGGATCGGCGACATCCCGCCCGAGACGGCCGCCGCAAGGCTGCGCGAGGCCGTCGAATCCATCCCCGAGGAGACCCCGTGACCACCGCCGACACCCGCACCCCTGCCGCGCACGACACCGCTGATGCCGCGCGCGCCCTCTTCGCCGACCGGTTCGGCGCCGAGCCGCTCGGCACCTGGTCCGCACCCGGCCGCGTGAACCTCATCGGCGAGCACACCGACTACAACGACGGCTTCGTGCTGCCGTTCGCGATCCAGCACCGCACGCACGTCGCCCTCGCGCCGCGCACCGACGGCCTCTTCCGCGTGCGCGTCGCGTCCACCTTCGATGACACGACCGCCGAGGCCGCGCTCGGCGACCTCGAGACGCTGTTCCCCGATCGGCGCGACGAAGTGCCGGAGTGGGCCCGCTACCCCCTGGGCGTCGCATGGGCGCTGCTCGCGGCATCCGGAACCGACCCAGCGTCCGTCACCGGCGCCGACCTCGCCTTCGCGTCCGACGTGCCCGTCGGCGCAGGGCTGTCGTCGTCGGCGGCGATCGAAGGCGCGACCGCCGTCGCCCTCGCCGACACGTGGGGAATCGACCTCGACCGCGTCGCGCTGGCGAAGGTCGGCCGCCGCGCCGAGAACGAGGCCGTCGGCGCCCCCACCGGCATCATGGACCAGATGGCGTCGCTCCTCGGCCGCGCCGACGCGGCGATCTTCCTCGATTGCCGCTCGCTCGAGGCGGAGGTCGTCGACCTCGGCTTCGCGGCGGCCGGCCTGGAGCTGCTCGTCATCGACACCGGCGTGAAGCACTCGCACGCGACCGGGGGCTACGGCGAGCGTCGAGCCGCCTGCGAGCGGGGGGCCGCCGCCCTCGGCGTGCCCGCGCTGCGCGACGTGACCCCCGACGACCTTCCGCGCCTGGCGGGGCTCGTCGACGACGTCACGTTCCGCCGCGTGCGCCACGTCGTGACCGAGAACCAGCGCGTGCTCGACACGGTCCGGACGCTCCGCGAGCAGGGCCCGACCGCGATCGGCGACCTCCTCGTCGCGTCCCACGCGTCCATGCGCGACGACTTCGAGATCTCGGTCCCCGAGCTCGACACGGCGGTCGAGGCCGCGCTGTCGGCCGGAGCCGTGGGCGCCCGCATGACCGGCGGCGGCTTCGGCGGGGCTGCGATCGCGCTGGTCTCGCACGACCGCGTGCAAGCGGTGACGGATGCTGCGACCGCCGCCTTCGCGTCGGCCGGCTTCGTCGCCCCGACGATCTTCACGGTGACCCCGTCCGCCGGCGCCGCCCGCGACTGAGCCTCTTCCGCCCGAGATCCTCGAAGGTCCGGGGGCGTTTCGTCTCGCTCGTTCCTCGCTCGCTCAACGACCGGGTCTCTCGCTCGCTCAACGACCGGGTCTTTCTCTCGCTCAACGACCGGATCTCTCGCTCGCTCAACGACCGGGTCTCCCGCTCGCTCCACGACAGCGCTCTCGCTCCGACGGCCGGGCTCGTGGCTCCAGCGACCGAGACGGAACGCCCCGAGGAAGCGTCGACGCTCCCCGACTGAACGCGGTGCGAACGCTCGCGACGCACGGCGGAAGAGACTGGCGATGACGGATGCCGCGGCCTAGCGTCGAACCTGGCGCGCGGGCATCCGATCCGTGCCCCGTAAGGAGCGAACGTGGCGTACATCACCGTCGGAACCGAGAACTCGGTCGACATCGACCTCTACTACACCGACCAGGGACCGGCCGAGGCGCAGCCGGTCGTGCTGATCCACGGGTTCCCGCTGAACGGCGAGTCGTGGGGCAAGCAGCAGGCCGCGCTGCTTGATGTCGGGTACCGCGTGATCGCGTACGACCGTCGCGGGTTCGGCGCGTCGACGAAGGCCGGCTCGGGTTACGACTACGACACGTTCGCCGCGGACCTGCACGCCCTGGTCGAGGACCTCGATCTGCGTGACGCGGTGCTCGTCGGCTTCTCGATGGGCACCGGCGAGATCGCCCGGTACCTCGCGCGCTACGGAAGCGGTCGCGTGGCCAAAGCCGCATTCCTCGGCTCGCTCGAGCCGTTCCTGCTCAAGACCGACGACAACCCGGGCGGCGCCGGCCCGCAGGAGTTCTTCGACGGCATCGCGCAGTCCGTGCGCGAGGACCGGTACGCATTCATCAGCGGATTCCTGAAGGACTTCTACAACCTCGACGACAACCTGGGCTCGCGCATCTCGCAGGAGGCCGTGGACGCCAGTGCGCAGGTCGCGAACCTCGCCGGCAACACGGCGATCGCCGCGGCGCCGCTCACCTGGCCGACGGATTTCCGCGCCGACATCCCCGCCATCGACGTGCCGACGCTCATCCTCCACGGCTCGGCCGACAACATCCTGCCGATCGACGCCACCGGCCGCGTGTTCAAGGACCTCGTGCCCGACGCGACCTACGTCGAACTCGAGGGCGCCCCGCACGGTCTGCTGTGGACCCACGCCGCAGAGGTCAACGAGGCGCTGCTCGCCTTCCTCAGCAGCTGAAGCCCGCCTGCGATTCAGACGACGGATGCCGCGGCGCCGCGCCCTGCGAGGGACTCTGCGCCGCGGCATCCGTCCACCTGCGTCAGGCCTGCTGCGGCACCACGCCGGCGTTCGCCATCGCGATGAGCCCGTCGATCATCTCCGGACTCACGCCCGCGCCGTCGCCGCCGAGCGCCGCCACCATGCCGATGCGCCCGATCGGGAACGACTCCATCATCTTCGACATGTCGACGCCCTCGGGCATGATCGACGCCGCACCCTGATCGAGACCACCCATCATCTGGGCCATCGCGGCCTGCACCACCGGGCCTGCGACGGGGTGGCGCAGCACCTCGCCCAGCGACGATGTGCGCGACAGCGGCAGCGTGAACGCGTCGCCCTCGACGGCCACCGACACGGAGGAGCGGATGTCGCGGCTCGACGCCCCGACCTCCACACGGTAGTCGCCGCCCTCGACGACCCAGCGGTCGGCGCGGATGTCCCAGTACGCGAGATCGGTGCGCCGCACGGTGAGGGTGACCACCTGGCTCTCGCCCGGTTCGAGGGCGACCGAGGCGAACGCCTTGAGCTCGCGCGGAGCGCGCTGCACCGAGGAGCCGGGCAGCGACGTGTAGACCTGCACGACCTCGCGACCGGCGCGGTCGCCCGTATTCGTCACTTCGACCGTCAGCTCGACGTCGCCGTTCGCGTCGACGGCGGCTGCGGCATCCGCGTACGAGAAGGTCGTGTACGACAGGCCATGGCCGAACGGGAACGCGACCTCGAGACGGCGCGCGTCATACCAGCGGTAGCCGACGAACAGCCCCTCGCCGTAGCGGACGTGCGAGAACTCACCCGGGAAGTCGAGGTACGCGGGGGTGTCCTCGAGCCGCACCGGGATGGTCTCGGTGAGCTTGGCCGACGGGTTGACCTCGCCGAACAGCACGTCGGCGGTCGCGCCGCCACCGGCCTGTCCGAGCAGCCAGCCCTCGAGGATCGCCGGCACGCGGTCGGCGAACGGCAGCGCGACGACGCCGCCGTTCGAGAGCACCACGACGGTGTTCGGGTTCGCCGCGAGCACCGCGTCCAGCAGCTCGAGCTGAGCCGCCGGCAGGTCGATGTCGTCGCGGTCGTAGCCCTCGGACTCGAGACGGGCCGGCAGTCCCAGGAACACGACGGCCACGTCGGCAGCGGATGCCGCAGCCACCGCCTCGTCGCGCAGCGCCTGCCTCTCGTCGTCTGCGACCACGAGCGCGTTGCTGAAGCCCTGTGCGTAGGAGACCTCGCCGCCGGCGAGCGCACGGATCTCGTCCAGCGCGGTGTCGAGGCGGGTCGGGTTGATCATCGACGAGCCGGCACCCTGGTAGCGCGGCTTCTCCGCGAACTCGCCGATGACCGCGAGCTTCGCGTCCTTGGCCAGCGGCAGCAGGGGTCCCTGAGCCCGATCCGGTCCCGGTCCCTGAGCCCGATCCGGTCCCGGTCCCTGAGCCCGATCCGGTCCCGGTCCCTGAGCCTGTCGAAGGGCGTTCTTCAGCAGCACGATCGAGCGACCGGCGGCCTCGCGCGCGAGCGCGTGGTGAGCGTCGACATCGAGCGGTCCCTCGACCGCACCCGCGCCCTCGGTCGCCTTGCGCACGAGGTCGAGCACCCGGCCGGCCGCAGCATCCACCACCGACTCTTCCAGCGAGCCGTCCTGCACCGCGGCGACGATCTGCGCGTCGGTCCTGCCGCCGGAGGACGGCATCTCCAGATCCATGCCGGCGGCGAGACCCGGCACCCGCTCGTTGACGGCGCCCCAGTCCGAGACCACGAGGCCCTCGAAGCCCCACTCGTCACGCAGCACCTGGGTGAGCAGCCACGCGTCCTCCGAGGCGTAGACCCCGTTGATCCGGTTGTACGAGCACATGACGGTCCACGGCTGGGCGTCTTCGACGACGCGCTGGAAGCCGCGCAGGTAGATCTCGCGGAGCGGTCGCGGGTCCACGTCGGACGACGCGCGCATGCGGTCGTTCTCCTGGTTGTTCGCCGCGAAGTGCTTGAGCGAAGTGCCCACGCCCTTCGACTGGATGCCCTTCGCGATCGCCGCGCCCAGCACGCCCGAGACGATCGGGTCCTCCGAGAGGTACTCGAAGTTGCGGCCGCACAGCGGCGAGCGCTTGATGTTGATGCCGGGGCCGAGCAGCACCGCGACGTTCTCGATCGAGGTCTCGGTGCCGAGGGCCTCGCCGACGCGGTGGATCAGCTCCACGTCCCAGGATGAGCCGAGGCCCACGGCCGGGGGGAAGCAGGTCGCCGGCACGCTGTCGCCGATGCCGAGGTGGTCACCGCCCTCGCGCTGCTTGCGCAGACCGTGCGGGCCGTCGGTGACCATGATCGCGGGCACGCCCACGCGCTCGATCGACTTGGTGTTCCAGAAGCTCGCGCCGCTGGTCAGCGACGCCTTCTCTTCGAGGGTGAGGTCCGAGACATCGGGGATGCTCATGGAGTTCCTTTCGTGTGGAGGTCGATGTTCGAGAGCGAGGTCAGCGAACGGCCTTGATCGGCCAGATCGCGAACGCTCCCAGGATGCCGAGAACGATCGCCACCGGGAACAGGCCCTGGTAGCCGAACGCCAGCACGATGACGCCGGCGACGCCGGGAGCGAGAGTCTGCGGGAGGGTCGCGGCGATGTTGACGACGCCGAGGTCCTTTGCGAACGACTTCGCCGAGGGCAGCACCTCGCTGATGAGCGCGGTGTCGACGGCCTGGAACATCCCGAAGCCGAAGCCGGCGATGAAGGTCATGATCATCCAGGCGTTGAGATCCTGCCAGATCCAGGGCAGCAGGAACGCCAGGCTCACGAAGGCCGCCGACGCGAACACGAAGGGCTTCCGCCGTCCGACCCTGTCGGACAGCGGGCCGGAGACCACGGTCGAGATGATGATGCCCACCAGACTCAGCAGCCCGAGGAGCGGGATCACCGTCTCGGGGTGCTCGACGCCGAAGTAGTACTGCAGCAGGTACAGCTGGTAGCCCGTGACGGCGAAGTAGCCGGTGTACAGCAGCAGGCGGCCGGTGAAGGCCCAGAAGAAGTCGGGGTGCTTGACCGGGTTGACCCAGAAGGTCTTGAGGAAGTCGACGAAGTCGAACCGCTCGGGCTGCAGCCGCGTGCTCGGGTAGTCGGGGTTGAAGACGACGAACAGCACCAGCACGGCCACCGACAGCACGGCGAAGGTGATGTACCCGGCGACGATGCTGTTGAAGAACAGCGAGCCGACGATCTGGCCGCCGATGGCACCGAGCATCAGCCCGATGCCGGTCAGCGCGGCGAAGGTGCCGCGCCGCTTCACCGGCACGCGGTCGGGCATGATCGCCGACAGGGGGCCCTGCGCGAAGTTGAAGCACACCTGTACCAGCACCCAGGCCACGATGAACCCGACGAGCGAGTCGGCGAGGGCGAGCCCGATGAGCGAGAGCGATCCCGCCAGTCCGCCGGTCACGATCCACGGCGCCCGGCGGCCGAAGCGCGACCGCGTGCGGTCGGAGATCTGCCCGGCGATCGGCTGGGCGAGCATGGCGGCGAACGCGCCGATCGTCGACACGATCGCGAGGTTGGCGACGTTGATCTGGTTCTCCTCGCCGAAGGCGAGGGTGATCTGCTGCGGCAGAAGGATGCCGGGCACGGCGCCCCACACCATGAAGATGGCGATGTTGGCCGGGACGATCGACCACATCAACCGCCGCAGTCCCTTGACGGGAGGCGGCGGATCGTCGATGCCCGAAGCGGTGGCGACGAAGGTGTTCGTGGTCGCGGGGGCCGGTGCGGGGGCGGGCGTGGCTTCAGACGGCACTGTCATGGGCGGGTCCTCGATCTCGGGTGGTGAGGCTCGACGGTGAGACACTCGAGAAAACCTTACGTCATTTGGTTTTGAAAAATCTAGCAGTATTCGGGTTTACTTCTTCTATGACTGACAGCGGCGGGACGCGGCGCGGCTCCTACGCCAAGGGCGTCGCCAAGCGGGAGGAGATCCTCACGCGGGCGCTCGACGTCATCGCCCGAGAGGGCTACCGCGGGGCGTCGATCAAGGAACTCGCGGATGCCGTAGGCCTCAGCCAGGCCGGACTCCTCCACTATTTCGACAGCAAGGAGGAGCTCTTCACAGAGATCCTCCGCAAGCGCGACGAGCTCGACTCGATCGATCAGGGTCTCGCCGGCAACCCGGAGCACGGACTCATAGCCCCGGAAGCCGAGCTCGCCGACATCCGCGCCGGCTACCTCAGCGTCATCCGCCACAACGCCGAGGTTCCCGGCCTCGTGCATCTGTTCGCCCGGCTGTCGGTCGACGCGGCCGACCCGAGCCATCCTGCCCACGAGTTCTTCCTCACGCGAGGCGAGAGCCTGCGCGGGTTCTTCGCCGCAGCCATCGCGACCCAGCAGGAGTCCGGCGCGATCACCGACCAGATCGACGCCGACACGCTGGCGCGGATCTTCCAGGCCGTCGCGGACGGCCTGCAGGTGCAGTGGATGCTGGAGCCCGAGGTCGACATGGCCGCCACCGTCGATGCCCTCTTCGACGTGCTCACCCCGGAGAAGTCATGACACCCACGCCCCCGCCCGCGGCCACCGGCACGTCGCATGCCATCACCGGGCCAGAAAGTCCCGACACGCCGCCGACGGCGCGCTACGTCGAAGCCGACACCGTCGCCGGGCGGGTGCGCGGTCTCTGGCGGGGAGAGCCCGGAGCCGGCGGTTCGGCGGCGTTCCTCGGCATCCCGTTCGCCGAGCCGCCCGTCGGCGCGCTGCGTTTCGCCGCACCCGTGCCCGTGGAACCGTGGGCGGGCGTGCGCGACGCGCTGGACTTCGGCGCGACGGCGCAGCGCGGCGATCCCGGGATCACGCTCATCCCCGAGCCGTCGGTGCCCGGCGACGCGACGCTCAACGTCAACGTGTTCACGCCGGTCGTCGGACCGACGGATGCCGCGCTGCCGGTGGTCGTCTGGATCCACGGCGGCGGCTACGTCTCCGGTTCACCGGCGAGCCCCTGGTACGACGGCCGCGCGTTCAACCGCGACGGTGTCGTGACCGTGACGATCTCGTACCGGCTCGGCTTCGACGGGTTCGGACACATCGACGGCGCCCCCTCCAACCGCGGTGCGCGGGACTGGCTCGCCGCTCTGCAGTGGGTGCAGGACAACATCGCGAACTTCGGGGGCGATCCGTCGCGCGTCACGATCGCGGGCCAGTCGGCCGGGGGCGGCGCCGTGCTCCGGCTGCTCGCGCTGCCCGCCGCGCAGCCGCTGTTCCACTCGGTATGGGCGCTCTCAGCCGCCCTCGCCGATGTCTCTCCCGAGCGCGCTCGCTCCGCGTCGATAAGGCTCGCTGGCCTCGCGGGCGTCGCGCCCACGCGCGAAGGCTTCGCCTCCGCGTCCGAGGAGACGCTGCATGCGCTGCAGTCGAAGGCGACCGAGCCGGAGTCGGGCGACCGCCTCGCCGGCGTGCGGGGACTGCTCGAGGACGGCCTCTCGTGGGGGCCGATGGTCGACGGCGACCTCGTCCCCGAACCGACGATCGCCGCCCTGCGCTCTGGCGTCGGGGCTGACAAGCCGCTCGTGCTCGGCGCGACAGACGACGAGTTCACGATGGTGCTCGACTCGGCAGCGGGGAAGCTCCGCTTCATCCCCGCGGCACTCGCCTTCGCGAAGCTCGACGTGCCGCGCGAGCGCCGGCGTGCCTACCTCGCCGACAACAAGGCGCAGCGTCGCAAGGGAACGGCGGCCGTCCTCGGCCGCTACGTCACCGACGTGGTCTTCCGCTCGACCGTGGTGAAGGTCGCCGACGCGCGAGGAGCCGCATCCACCTGGGTGTATCGCTTCTCCTGGCCCTCGCCGACGCGACGGTGGGCCCTCCACTGCCTGGACGTGCCCTTCTGGTTCGACTGCCTGGAGGATCCGCACGTGGCCGCGATCGCTGGCGACGCTCCCCCGCGACGACTGGCCGCCGCGATCCACGGTGCCGCGGTCGCGCTCGTCCGCGGCGATGACCCGGGCTGGCGCCCCTGGTCGGACGCCCCGGGGACCACGCGCGTGTTCGGCGGCGCGGCATCCGTTCCCGATGTCGTCGCCGACGGCTACCGCAGCGTCCGCGCCCTCCTCTGACCGCCTGACTAGTCGTTTGACGGCGACCTGCCCCCGCCACGGCGTGCGCGTGTGAACGTTCCGGGCAGAACTGGGCGCCGGCCGCACTAAGAGCCCGGCTCACCCCGGTTGTGCCCGGAAATTTCACGCTCGCCGTCGTCCGCCGATCTGGAGGAGCCCGGCGAGCGCCGTCTGAACCGCCTCGGGACTCCACATGATGTCTTCCGCGATCGGCCGGTAGGTCGCGTAGCCGCGCGCCGCGGCCTGCTGGTCCCGGCTGCGGTCGCGTCGCTGGTCATCCCAACTCGAGTGGAACGCCTTGCTGTCGCACTCCACGATCAACCAGCCATCGACGACGAAATCGACGCGACCGACCCCCGGAATGTCGACCTGGATGTCGAATGTCGCACCGAGTGTCCGCAGCATCAGTCGGACCAGCGTCTCGGGGCCGGACTCAGCGCGGCTGTCGATCAGCTTGCGGAGCACCCGGTGACGACGCGGCAGCACGCGGAACAGCTCGTCGAGGTCGTCATGCCGCAAGACAGCGAGGTGAAGCGCAGAGTCCAGCGTCGCCAGGGCGGCTCGCGCCGGCTGGCACCTGACCGCTTGCAGCACGGCGTCGAAAGCCTCCACCGAGATCGACCGGGGATGCGGCTCCCGGCGCAGCCGCGACCAGTGGCGACGGACAGAACGGCCCGCCACTTTCCTCTGCGCAGCATGCTCATGAACGTGGAGGTGGAGATCCACGTGCTCGAGCACGAACACTCCCAGCCGGGCGAGCTCCGACACGCACGCCAGACGCCCGCCGAGCCTGCAGGCGTCGACCACATCGGCCGGCGCATCCGGCCGAAGATACGCGCCGGCACGCGGTCTGAGCAGCCGACCCTCGACGACAGCTCGGGCAAGGTCTCTATCGGTCCAACCCCGGCGGCGCAGATCGCTTCGGCGGGAGAAGGACGCGGCCGAGAGTGCAGTCGGCATATCGGGCGTGGTCCGCAACGGCATGGTGTCGAGCGTGTCCGACGCCGCAACGCGGCCGTCGAACCTCGAGCCGGACTGTGGATACCTCCACCGAGGCCACGCGCTGGGGAGGAAAGGCGAGCTGCGCCGGAGCAGCATGTGTGAACAACCCGGGCAGAATCAGCAGGGCACCGCGTTTCCGGGCGCGAAACCGGCGATTCTGCCCGGGTTCTTCACGGCATCAGGACAGCGCGGGCACGACCTCGCGCTCGAACAGCTCGATGCCCGACAGGTCGTAGGCGGCCTCGGGGAAGTAGTGGATGGCGTAGCCCAGTCCGTGCCGCTCACGCTCGGCGAGACGCTCGACCACCTGGTCCACCGCGCCGAAGGCCGGCGAGCTCACGAAGTCGCGCTCGATCTGGTCGGCGCGTTCCTGACCGACGTGCGGCAGCAGGCGGTCCTTCACGACGGCGAGGCGCTCGTGCGCCTCAGCCTCGGTCGACCCGACGATGGTGTTGAAGTTCGAGCTGCGGGTGATGTCCGAGAAGTCACGGCCGAGAGCGTCGCAGTGGCCGCGCAGCACGTCGCTCTTGTGGTCGAACTCCTCCAGCGAGCCGGCGAAGTTCGTGTACGACGCGTACTTCGCCGCGACCTTCAGCGTCACCTTCTCTCCGCCGCCCGCGACCCAGAGCGGGATGCCGCCGTCCTGCAGCGGCAGCGGCTGCACGATGGCGCCGTCGACCTGGTAGTGCGTGCCGTCGAGGGTGGCACGGCCGGTGATCCAGGCCTGCTGCATGATGTCGACGCCTTCGCGCAGCATCCGCAGCCGTTCCGGAACCGGCGGGAAGCCGTAGCCGTACGCCTTCCACTCGTGCTCGTACCAGCCGCCGCCGATGCCCATCTCGGTGCGTCCGCCCGAGACGATGTCGACGGTCGCCGCGACCTTCGCGAGGTAGGCCGGGTTGCGGTAGCCCATGCACGTGCACATCTGGCCGAGCCGGATGCGGCTCGTCGTCGCGGCGAACGCCGCCATCAGCGTCCATGCCTCGTGCGTCGCCTCCTCGCTCGGCACAGGCGTCGTGTGGAAGTGGTCATAGACCCACAGCGACTCCCACGCTCCCGCGTCGGCCCGCTGTGCCAGCCCCTTCATCACCTCCCACTGCTCGGAGGGGTCGATGCCGACCAGATCGAATCGCCAGCCTTGGGGAATGAAGGTACCGAAGCGCATGCGCATCAGCCTATGGGGAGGACGGATGCCCCGACCCGACGCCGCGGCCCTCTCGTCGCCGGAGCCGCGAAAGGGTATATTGCGCCCTCCGCTCGCGCACGGCCCGGCCGCGACAGTGCCCTCTCGCAGCTCCCGGAGCTTCAGCCGACGGGGACCACGCGGGCATGCGGCATCCGCTCCCGCATCACGGCGATCGCCTCGGGGTTGTGGTCGACGAGGACGGCGTCGCGTCCGAGCGCGGAGGCCACCGCGCCCGTCGTGCCGCTGCCGGCGAAGAAGTCCAGCACCCGGTCGCCCGGGCGCGATGAGGCCTGCACGATCCGCCGCAGGACCCCCTCGGGCTTCTGCGTCGGGTAACCGGTCTTCTCGCGGCCGGTGGTCGGAACGATCGTGTGCCACCACACGTCGGTGGGCAGCTTGCCGCGCTCGGCCTTTTCGGGCGTGACCAGCCCCGGGGCCATGTAGGGCTCGCGGTCCACGGCATCCGAGTCGAACCAGTACGCCTTCGGATCCTTGACGTAGACGAGGATCGTGTCGTGCTTCGTCGGCCAGCGCTTGCGCGTCTTGGCGCCGTAGTCGTAGGCCCAGATGAGCTCGTTGAGGAACCGCTCGCGCCCGACGAGCGCGTCCATGAGCACCTTGGCGTAGTGCGCCTCGCGGTAGTCGAGGTGCAGGTAGAGCGTGCCGTCGTCGGCGAGCAGGCGCCACGCCTCGAGCAACCGCGGCTCGAGGAAGCCCCAGTAGTCGTCGAACCGGTCGTCGTAGGCGCGCAGGTCGCCGCGGATGCGCTCGTACTCGCGACCGTGGAAGCCCCGCCGCAACACCCCGACCCCGGCAGCGTCCGAGATGCCCCCGTCCTCGGCGACGGGTGCGGGGGACGGATGCCGCGACCGGGCGGTCTCGATGGCACGCTCCTGCGAGCGGCCGGTGTTGAACGGCGGGTCGAGGTAGATCAGGGTGAACGAGGCGTCGGGCAGTCGCCGGATCACCTCGAGGTTGTCGCCCTCGAGGATCTCGACCGAACCTCGGGCGGGCTGGGGGGACGGCGTGGGTTGCGTCACGGCACCCGACGCAGCCACGCGTCGGTCGCGAACTTGGACTCGACGAGCGCCTCGGCCTCCGCGTACTCGTCCTCGGTGATGTGGCCGGGGACGGCGCCGTAGAGGTGGGCGAAGGTCTCCTCGAGCTTGGCGATGATCGCCTCGCGTGGAAGGCCGGTCTGGCGGCGGAGCGGGTCCACGCGCTTGGCCGCCGACGTCGTGCCCTTGTCGCTGAGCTTCTCGCGGCCGATGCGCAGCACCTCGGTCATGACTTCGCCGTCCATGTCGTAGCTCAGGGTCGCGTGGTGCAGCACTCCCCCGTTGGCGAGCCGTTTCTGCGCCGCGCCGCCGATCTTGCCCTGCGGCGAGGCGATGTCGTTGAGCGGCTGGTAGGTGGCGTCGACGCCGAGGGCCCGCAGCGCCTGCAGCACCCAGTCGTCGAGGAACGCGTAGGAGTCCGCGAACGTCAGGCCGGCGACGAGGGATGCCGGCACGTAGAGCGAGTAGGTGACGATGGAGTTGGCGCCCATCATCATGGCGCCGCCGCCCGAGATCCGGCGGACCACGTCGAAGCCGTGCTTGGCGGCGCCGTCGGGGTCGACCTCGTTGCGCAGGGACTGGAACGAGCCGATCACGACGGCGTTCTCGTCCCACTCCCAGATCCGCAGTGTCGGCCGCCGTCGGCCGTCGCCGACGCGACCGGTCAGCACCTCGTCGAGTGCGAGGTTCATGCGCGGCGAGACGGGCTTGTCGTGCACGATCTCCCAGTCGAAGTCGCGCCAGCCCGGGGCGGTGACGAGCGCACGGCGCACGGCGGTGCCGACCGCTTCGGGGGTGAACCCCAGCAACTGCGCGCCGCTCGGAAGGGCCGACCGCACGGCGGCGGCGATGGCCGCGACGTCCGCCTCGATCGGCAGCCCGTTCACGGCTGCGTCGATGTCGTCGAGCGCGTCGTCGGGCTCGAGGAAGAAGTCGCCCGCGAGGCGGAAGTCCGCGATGCGGCCGTCGCGCTCCTCGAGGTCGACGACGACGAGCTTTCCGCCGGGCACCTTGTATTCGCCGTGCATGCGTTCAGCCTATTGCCGGGGCGCCGCGCCCCGGGTCCGGAGCCGATCGCAGCGCCGGGCCGCGTTTCGTCTCGCTCGTTCCTCGCTCGCTCAACGACCGAGAGGGTGTCCCGATCGTTGAGCGAGCGAGCGCTTGCGACCGAGGCGGGCCCCGGTCATCGAGCGAGGGAGCGGCAGCGACCGAGACGAGACGCCCCGGACCGGCGCCCGGCGGCCGGCGGGTCAGTTGATCCCGGGGATGACGAGCCAGCGGTTGACGAGCACGATCCACAAGGCGATGACGACGAGGGCCGCGATGGCGATGCCGATGCCCTGGCGGCCACGGAGGAGCAGCCCGACGACGATGACGATGAGCGTCGCGATCGCGAGCACGAGCGACCCGAACGGGATGCCGGGCAGGAACAGCGACAGGATGAACAGTGCGGCGACGACGATCTCGATGATGCCGACGATGGTGTTGCCCTTGCCGCGGACACGCAGGATGCCGTCGAAGAGGGCGAGTGCGCCGCCGATGAGCGCGATGAGCAGGAGCCAGCTGAGGGTGATCAAGGTGGGGGGAACCTTTCGCGAGGGATGCCGGGGCGTGTGCCGCGGCGCCGGTCAGCCTATCCACGCGCGTGCCCCCGACCGCGAAACGGCCGGGGTCTGGACGCGGCGCCCGCTCGACTGATAAGAGGCGGCGGCGACGGGGCGAGACATCCGTCACCGCCGCCCCTTCAGGAACAGGCGCGCCGCACTACAAGGTGCAGGCCTTTCCGTTGAGGCGGAATTGCCACGGCTCCTCGGCGGGGCCGGTGCCGGTCACCACGAAGGCGGTCGTCTTGCCGGGCCGCAGGACGGCATGCACGCGCGGACCGGTCACAACGACGTCGGCGCCGTCCTGGGTGAACGACCCTCCCACGACCCGCTTCACCTTCTGACCCTCGACCGACGTCCATTCCACCACCCATGGAGCGAGCGTGTCCGAGCCGTTGTTGCGAACAACGATCGACGCGAGGAATCCCTTGCCGACCTTTGCGCCCGCCACTTTCACGTGGCAGTCCAGCGGCGCGATGGGCGGGTTCGCGAGAGCGATGAGCTCGCGCGCCTGCTCGGCGAACCACTGGCCGGCCGCGGGATCCTCGATGCCGCGCTCCGGATCGAGCCGGCCGGCCGTGCCGCGGTAGCACTTGCCGTCGGACTCGCCGGGAACCTTGATCCACAGGTACGCGTCCACGAGGGGCGTACCCGTCGTGGTGTCGGGTCGGGCGCCCAGGCCGCGGTCCGGCGGGTTGCACCAGTCCTCATGCGTGTCGCCGTAGCGCCCTTCGTGGTCCCAGGGCCCGATGCCGTTGCGGCTGGTGTCGATGACGAAATGCGTGCGAGGCTCGACGCCGCCCAGGATCGCCGCGTAGCGCGAATCGACGCCGCTCGTGTTCAGCGCGGGGTCGGCGGCATCCGCAACCCATTCGCCGTACGGCGACATGCCCACGCCCTGCCAGTCGGTCGCCGGGCCGCCGTTCCAGTACTGGTTGCCGCAGGAGCCGAAGTCGCCCGGGTTCACCTCGGTGGCGTAGGCGAGGCACTGCGAGATCCAGGTGCCGAAGGCGGTGTTGTTCGCGGTGAACTGGTAGTTCGACGCGTTGAGGAAGAACCCGTCCGCGTGCTGCACGCCGGCCTTGATCAGACGGTCCGAGATCTCGCCGACGTTCAGCCACGCCGAGCTGGTGCCGTCGAGATAGACGGATGCCGCGGGCAGCGCGCCGATCGCATCCACCGCGTGGTTCAGCTGAGCGAAGCGATCGCTCGCGGCGGTCTCGGCGGGCACCTCTGCGGGCTGACACCATTCATGCTCGCCGCTGAGGGTGACGTAGTGGGGGATGATGCCGAGTCCGTCGGGCTCGAGGATCACGGTGGCCGCCCGGTCGCCGATGCCGGCCACGAACCCGTCGATCCAGGCCGTGTACGCCGTGGTGTCGGCCGCCCCTCCCGCGGAGTACTGTGCGCAGTCGCGGAACGGCAGATTGTACGCCACCAGCACCGGCATCCTTCCCTGTGCGGCCGCGGCCGTCACGACGTCGTCCACCGCGGCCTCGACCTCGGCCGGAGTGCCCGAGGTGAACCAGTCGGCGGAGGCGATCGATCCCAGCAGCTGTGCGTCGTCGCGCGCCTGGCCGGTGAGCGACTGCGCCGCCTCGAGCGTCGTGCTCCACGGGTCGACGTAGAGCTCGGAACCGGCGAGCCCTGGATCCGCGTCGGGTTCCTCCGCGCCGGCGGCGCTCGTGCTCAAGGGAACGGCCAGGCCGATCGCCAGGACCGCGGCGGTGCCGAGAGCCCAGGTGCGGCCCCGAGAGCGGGGGTGAAGGCGGGCGGGGAGATGAGTCATCGGATTCTCCTGGGTCGTCATCGACCGCCGGGCGTCGTCGCCCGGGGAGCGGCACGGCAGGAACGGCGGCCTCGGCGGCATCGGCGCCGCGTCCGACCGTGGGAGCGCTCCCACCGGTATCACTGCGGCCAGGATGACCCATCGCACCCCCGGCCGTCAACGGGAAGCGCGCCCACCGCTGCCCCGTCAGGCGCGGGCGGGCACGTGCCGGTCGAGCCAGGCGAGGAGGTCCGCGCGGACGTCCTGCTGCACGACCTCGTTGAAGATCTCGTGGCGTGCGCCCGGATAGACCAGCGTCGTCACGTCGGTGAACCCCGAGCGCGTGCGGTAGGCGTCGGCCAGCCGGTGCACGCTGCGCGGGCCGCCCACCGTGTCATCCCTGCCGACCATGAGGAGCGTCGGGATGTCGTGGCCGAGGTTCTTGCGCGGCAGCCCGTACATGCGAAGGGAGTCGAGGACGCCGATCAGCTTGATGGGGTCTTCACTGGTGGTGAGCGGATCGTCCAGGAAGGCCCGGCCCACCGAGAGATCGCTCGAGAGCCACTCGGTCCCCATCGCATCGGGACCGTCCCAGGGCTTGTTCAGCCCACCTGTGTGGATCGAACCCGGCATGCGCAGTGCCGAGCCGGTCAGAATGACTCCGTCGTAGGCCTCCGGATGCCGGTTCACCAGCATCTGAGCGAGGACGGAGCCGCCCGAGTGCCCGAGCAGGATGAGGGGGAGGTCGGCGTTCTCGGCGCGGATCTGCTCGGTGAACTGCCACATCGCGGCGAGCGCTCCCCGCAGGCCGCCGGGACCGAGGTGGCCGAGAAGGGCGACGTCGCCGCCGTGCTGCGTCATGCCGGTGCGACCGTGACCCCGGTGGTCGGCCGCCCACACCGTGTAACCGTGCGCGGTGAGCGCTTCGATCAGCAGGGCGTACCGCCCCGCGTGCTCGCCGACGCCGTGCAGCAGCTGCACGACCGCCCGCGGTTCGGTCTTCGCCGGATGGACGTCGAAGAAGATCGTGATGCCGTGCGCATCGATGAACTCGGGCATGCGCAGAAGTCTAGGTGCGGGATGCCCGTGCCCCGCGCACGACCGCATGCCGCGGCATCCGTCGACTTTCTTTAGCAAGGCTAATGAGCTAGGCTAAGTAATCGCATGAGCAGCAACGTGATCCCCATCCCAGAGACCGGCACCGACCCGGGCGAGCAGCCCGACCTCTCCTCCGCGGCTTCGCGGCTGCGGATCGCGACGTTCCGTCTCGCCCGCCGCATGCGCACGCAACGCGCTGTCGACTCGATGAGCGACGGGCAGTTCGCTGTTCTCGCGGCGCTCCGCATACACGGCGCCCACACGCTCGGCGATCTCGCCGAGCGTGAACGTGTTTCGGCACCGTCGATGAACCGCACCGTCAACTGCCTGCAGGAATCGGGCTACATCGTGCGCGCCTCCGACGAGACCGACGGTCGCAAAGTCGTCATCTCGCTCACGCCCGAGGGTGAAGCCGTGGTCGAGGAGACAGCGCGGCGTCGCGACGCGTGGGTCGAGGCGTCGCTTGCCGAGCTGACGCCGGCCGAGCGCGAGACCCTCGCCGCCGCCGCCGAGATCATGGCCCGGATGGTCGCCCGATGAGCGCGATGTTCCGGTCGTTCTCGGCCTTCAACTACCGCGTCTGGTTCATCGGCGCACTCGTGTCGAACATCGGCGCGTGGATGCAGTCGACGGCGATCAGCTGGGTCGTGCTGACGGAGCTCACCGACAACGACGCCGCCGCCATGGGCGTGACGATGGCGCTGCAGTTCGCCCCGCCGCTGCTCCTGGTGGGCGTCACCGGCATGGTCGCCGACCGCTTCGACCGGCGCAAGCTGCTCCTCATCACGCAGAGCCTTCTGCTGGTGCTCGGCGTCGCCATCGGCGTCCTCATCTTCGCGGGCGCGATGACGCTGCCGATCATGTACGCCTTCGCGCTCGCGCTCGGTGTCGTGGCGGCGTTCGACAACCCGGCGCGACAGGCCTTCGTCTCCGATCTCGTCGCCCGCGAGAACGCCTCCAACGCGGTCGCCCTCAACGCGGCGTCGTTCAACGGCGCCCGCATGATCGGCCCCGCCGTGGCCGGCATCGTCATCGTGGCCATCGGCACCGGATGGGTGTTCGTGGCGAACGCCGTGACCTTCCTCGCGATGCTCGCCGCGCTGGTGCTCATCCGCACGAACGAGCTCGTGCCGCGCGTCAAGGCGCCGCAGTCGTCGCGCCTCGCCGACGGCGTTCGCTACGTCGCGCGGCGCCCGGACTTCATCGTGACGTTCGCCATGGTCTTCCTCATCGGCGCGTTCGGCATGAACTTCCCGATCCTCGCCTCGACGATGGCGGTGGAGTTCGGCAGGGGGGCAGACGGCTTCGGCCTGCTCAGCTCGATCCTCGCGATCGGCTCGGTCGCGGGTGCGCTCCTCGCCGCTCGGCGCGATCGCGCCCGGCTGCGCGTGCTGATCGTGGGCACGGCGATGTTCGGCGTCGCCGCGCTGGTCTCGGCGTTCATGCCGACCTACTGGCTGTACGCGATCACGCTGATGTTCACGGGCTTCTCCGTCGTCACGATGATGACGACCGCGAACGGCTACGTGCAGACCACGACCGACCCCGTGCTGCGCGGCCGCGTGCTGGCGCTCTACATGGCGATCCTCATGGGCGGAACGCCGATCGGCGCGCCGATCGTCGGCTGGGTCGCCGCCGAGTTCGGTCCGCGGGCCGCGATCCTGGTCGGCGCCGTCGCCGCGTTCGTCGCCTTCGCGATCGGTGCGACGTGGCTGCTGGTCTCGGGCCGTCTGCATCGCCACGAGCAGAAGCGATTCCGCCTGACCCTCGACGAGACGCGGCCGCTGGCCATCGTGGTGCCCGAGGAGTTCAGCGATGAGGTTGCCGGCACGACGCCGATCCCCCTCCCCCGCGACGACGACGACGAGCTGCCCGCGCGCACCCGCGCCGCGAGCTGACCCCGCAAGGCGCCCACCCGGCGCTCGAGGATGCGCGAAAGGGGAGATCTCGCACGCTCCAGCGTGCGGAGATCTCCCTTTTCGCGGTTCCCGGCGGGCGGGGAACTCAGGGGGACGCGGGACGTGCGATCGTGAGGGACGCGACGGCGGGAGCGAGTCCGTCGGCGGTCACCGTGACGGTGGCCTCGCCCGGACCCGTGGGCCGGACGATCGCGAGGGCCCGACCGTTCCAGGTGGTCACCGACGGGCCGGCGAAGGACTCCTCGGTGCGGATGCGGCCGGTGCCGAGGCCGATCAGTTCGGCGTCGCCCTCGACCGTCACGGTGACCGCCCGATCGGCGTCGGAGGGCACGACGCCGTCGGGATCGGCGAGTGCGATGGCGACGAATCCGAGCCCGTCGGCGGTGATCTCGGACTTCTCGACGGATGCCGTGAGCCCCGGCTCCCCCGCGGTGCGCAAGGCCGTCCGGCCGATCTCCCGGCCACCGCTGCGAGCGATCGCGACGAGTTCGCCCGGGCGGTATTCGGTCTCGAACCGCGCACGGAACGCCTTCTCGGCCCCGACCGTCGCCACGCCCAGAGACACGCCGTCGCGGACCAGCTCGACCTCTTCGGCCGGTGCGTACACGTCGACCGTGACGGGGGCACCGGGCTCGGCATCCCACGTCCACGACGACACCGAGTCGTCCCACGACCACGGCGTCGTCGCGGTGGGGCGGCCGTGGTATCGCGGCGGGTGCACGGTCAGATACGGCTCGGAGCGCAGCCCGAAGACGGTCTCGCGGTAGTACGAGACCGGGCGGCGGTGCCCGGTGATGTCGATGTCGCCGCAGCCGGCGAGCAGGTACGGGTACGGGCCCGCCGTACCGGTCGGCTGGTAGCCCGGCTCGTCGGAGTAGTCGACCCGACCGATGCCCGCCTCGCCGAGATAGTCCCAGCCGGTCCACGTGAAGTCGCCGATGACGTGGTCGAGGCCCTCCACGAGCTCCCACATCTTCTCGATCCGCGACGGGAAGGTCTCGGAGCCCACGATGACCCGGTTCGGGAACAGCTCGCGGTCGAGCTCGTAGCGCGACTCCGCGTAGTTGAAGCCCACGACATCGAGCACCGACGCCGACTCCTCGGTCGAGCGCGTGACGAGCTCCGACGCGTTGGCCGCGGCCATCATGTCGCCCATCGCCGCCATCATCGTGTTCGGATCGGATGCCTCGGGCTCGCCGCCGTCGCCGGGCGCGGCATCCGTCTGCATGCCGTCCAGGTTCGCGATGATGCCGTTGATGCCGTTCGTCACCAGGCGGGTGTCGTCGCGCTCCCGGATGGCCTCGGCCAGGCGCCTGCTCCACGCCGAGCCGGCCGGCGTGGCGAGCTCGAGGATCTCATTCCCGATCGAGTACATGATGACGCTCGGGTGGTTGACGTCCTTCGCGACGAGAGCGTCGACGTCGTGACGCCAGCGCGCGGCGAACCCCGGAGCGGCGTCGAAGGCGACCTTCGAGCGCGTCCAGGTGTCGGTCAGCTCGTCCATCACGAACACGCCGTGCCGATCGCACGCGTCGAGCATCGCGCGGCTCATCGGGTTGTGGGCGCTCCGCAGCGCGTTGAATCCGGCCTCCTTGAGCAGCCGCACGCGGCGGTCCTCGGCGTCGGCGAACGTCGCGGCCCCGAGCGGACCGCTGTCGTGGTGCACGCAGGCCCCCCGCAGCTTCACGGTCTCGCCGTTGATCCGCAGTCCACGCGTCGCGTCGACCTGCAGGCGACGGATGCCGAAGGCCGCGGCATCCGTATCGATCACGTCGCCGTCGTCCGCGGCGAGCGTCGTGCGCACCCGGTAGAGCGAGGGGGCGGTGTCGCTCCAGAGCTTCGGGAGGTCGATCGCGAGGCGCACGCGCGCCACGGCGTCGGAGCCCGGGAGCACCGTCACCGGCGCCGTGCCCGACGCGGCCTCGGAGCCGTCCGGCGCCGACACCGTCCACGTGAGGCGCAGCGTGCGGGTGTGCCGCGAGCCGTTGCGCACCGTCGTCGCGACGCTCGCGATGGCGCGATCGGCGTCGATGTCGGGCGACGTCACGCGCGTGCCGTCGAGGGGGATGTGCAGCGGATCGCCGACCGCGAGGTGCACCGGCCGATAGATGCCCGCTCCGGAATACCACCGGCTGTCGCGGTGCGCGCGCGCCTCGACGGTGATCCGATTCGGCTGCCCGTAGCGCAGGTAAGGATCGAGCACCGCCTCGAACCCGTTGTAGCCGTTCGGCTCGTGCACGACCGCGTCGCCGTTGAGGAAGACGACGGCATCGCGGTAGACGCCCTCGAAGTCGAGCCTCACCGTCTTGTCGCGCCACGCGTCCGGGACGTCGAACGTCTTCGCGTACTCGAACACCCCGCCGGGGACGTAGCCGGTGTGCACGCCCTGGTCGCTGTCGGCCGAGCGGGGCAGGTCGCGGACCGCGTCATGCGGCAGGCGCACCGCTCGAGGCGCCGACTCCGGAGTCGGCGCCTCGAAGGCACCGAGCTTCGGGCCGACCGTCCAGCCGTCGAGAAAGGGTTCGCGGATCATGCGTCGTCCTCCGTGCGCGCTGCGGCCGTCGTGCCTGCGTCGAGGAAAGCCGCATCCGCCGAGCGGGCGTCGAGCACCTGCTCGAGCCCGGCGAGGTCGTAGCCGATGATCATGCTGCGGAACGCCTCGGCGAGCGCCTCCGCCATGTCGGTGGATCCGGGATCGAGCAGCCACTGCACCTGCAGACCGTCCATCAGGGCGATCGTCGCGACAGCGGCACGGCCCGGATCGACTCCCGGGCTGAGGCGACCCGCTTCGGCGACGCGACGGAAGGATGCGGAGACGCTCTCGCGCACGGACTCATACCGGTTCACGAAGTAGGCGTGGGCCGGATGCGCCGGGGATGTCGCCTCGGCGGACAGCGTGCAGTACAGCTCGACAACCCCCGGGATCGACGCGTTGTGCTCGGCGAGCTTGACGAGCCCGCGGAGGGCCTCGATGCCATCCGGCAGGTCGAAATCGACGAGCGCGCGGGCCAGTGCATCACGATGATCGAGCACGGCCATCAGCAGCGCGCTCTTGCTCCGGAAGTGATGCAGCAGCCCGGCCTCGCTCATGCCGACCCGCTCGGCCACCTCGCGCAGCGAGCCGGCGCGATAGCCGGACTCGGCGAACACCTCGAGAGCCGCGTCCAGGATCGCCGTGCGGGTCGCGGCGGATTTCGCGTACTCGCCGCGGGGCTTGCGCATCCTCGTGGGAGCGGTCCCCTCGCGCTTCGCCGCGGAGGTCGTCTCGGTCATCGTCTCACCGTAGCCCCGGGTCGTCTCGCGCACCTCCATCAGTGCCCGCCGGGGTCCTTCCCCTCCGTTGTATAACGAATTCCGAGTCATCGCTAGTTTTTTGATCCAAAAACCTAGCGCTCACTCGATATTGCTGTTAGCGTCTCCCGGCAGTAGGCGATCCGCAGGGGCATCGCCACAGATGAAGGGACCAAGGATGTTCCGTTGGAAGGCCACAGCAGCCACCATCGCGATCGCCGCGATCGCCCTCACCGGCTGTGCCGGTGGCGGGGGCGGTTCCGGGACGAGCGATTCGGGCCGAGCCGACCGGCTCACCCTCACCGCCATCATCGGCCCGACGAGCTACGACATCGGTCAGGGCGCCGAGTATGGCAACCGCAGCCCGTTCTTCCAGGCGGTGTTCGACACGCTGCTGCAGAAGAACGGCGAGGGCGAGATCGAGCCCTGGCTCGCCACCGACTGGGAGTACAACGAAGACAACACGGTGCTCACGCTGACGCTCCGCGACGACGTCGAGTTCACCGACGGCACCCCGCTCGATGCGGAGGCCGTGGTCGGCAGCCTCGAGCGCTTCCGCGACGGCACCGCCCCCCAGGCGGCGACCCTCGTCGGCAAGGAGTTCGCGGCCGTCGACGCCACCACCGTCACGATCACCCAGCCCGCACCCGACCCGTCGCTGGTCAACCTCCTCTCGATCGCACCGGGACTGATCCAGGCACCCTCGACGTTCGACGACCCCGACTCGGCGACCGAGCCGATCGGCTCCGGCCCCTACGTGCTGGACACGGCCGCCAGCGTCACCGGCACCACGTACGTCTACACGGCCAACCCGGACTACTGGAACCCCGATGTGGTCAAGTACGACAACCTGACGATCAACGTCATCGAAGACCCGACCGCCACCCTGAACGCCCTCAAGGCGGGCGAGGCCAACGGCGCGAAGATCGTGAACAACGACACGATCCCCGAGATCGAGGCGTCGGGCTGGACGATCGAGGCCAATGAGCTCGACTTCCAGGGTCTGCTGCTGTTCGACCGCGCCGGCACGATGGCGCCCGAGCTGGCCGACGTCAACGTCCGCAAGGCGATCAACATGGCGTTCGACCGCGAAGCGCTCCTCGAGGCGCTGCAGGCCGGCTACGGCACGGTGACCGAGCAGGTCTTCCCGACTACGTCGGTCGGCTACGACGAGGCGCTCGACAGCACCTACGAGTACGACCCCGAAGGGGCCAAGGAGCTTCTCGCCGACGCCGGGTACCCGGACGGGTTCACGCTGAACATGATGTCGACGCCCGCGTTCCAGACCACGTTCGACCTCGTCGCGCAGCAGCTCGCCGACATCGGGATCACGGTGAACTTCACCGACCCCGGCTCCGGCAATTTCATCACCGACATGCTCGCGCCGAAGTACCCGGCGACGTGGATGGCGCTGGAGCAGAACCCCGACTGGCAGCTGATCAACTTCATGATCGCGCCCGAGGCGACGTTCAACCCGTTCCACTCGCAGGACCCGCAGGTGGACGAGTACATCAGCACCATCCAGAACGGCACGCAGGAAGAAGCCGACCAGGCGACGAAGGACCTCAACGCCTGGATCGTCGACAACGCCTGGTTCGCCCCGTTCTTCCGGGTGCAGGGCACCTACGCGGTCGACGCCGACACGGACCTCGAGTTCTGGCCGTCGAACGCCTACCCGTCGATCTTCGGGTTCTCGCCGAAGAACTGAGTCCTCGCCCCGCCCGCGCGTCGCGCGCGGGCGGGGCGACACCACCCACGGGAAGCGACAGACATGCTTGCATTCATCCTCAGACGTCTGCTGTCCGGCGTCATCCTCATCGCGGTGATCTCCTTCCTCGCGTTCGTGCTCCTCTATGCGGCCGGAGGCGACATCCCCCGCCGCATCCTCGGGGAGAACGCGACAGCCGAGACCGTCGCCAAGAAGGCCGAAGAGCTGGGCCTCAACCGGTCGCTGCTCACCCAGTACTTCGACTGGCTGACCTCCGCCTTCACCGGCGATCTCGGTCGCAGCTGGTTCACGGGAGAGCTGGTCACGACGAGCGTCACCAATCGCGTCGTGGTGACCCTGTCGATCGTGATCGGCGCGACGGTCGTCTCGGCGATCATCTCTGTCGTCGTGGGTGTTCTCGCAGCCCGGCGCGGCGGGGCCATCGACGGCACCGTCCAGGTGTTCTCGCTCATCGGCTTCGCGATCCCCGGCTTCCTCATCGCCCTCTTCCTGGTCCTCGTCTTCGCGATCAATCTCGGCTGGTTCAAGGCGACCGGGTACGTCCCCATCGCGACATCCGTGTCGGGTTGGCTGTCATCGGTCACGCTGCCGATCATCGCCCTGTCGATCGGCGCGATCGCGACCGTCACCCAGCAGGTGCGCGGCTCCGTCATCGACGCCATGTCGCGCGACTACGTGCGGACGCTCCGCTCCCGCGGGCTGAGCACGAACTCGGTGGTCTACCGCCACGTGCTCCGCAACGCCGGCGGGCCGGCCCTCGCCGTGCTGGCCGTGCAGTTCATCGGCCTTCTCGGCGGCGCGGTGATCGTGGAGCAGGTCTTCGCCATCCCCGGCATGGGCCAGCTCACCGTCCGCGCGACGACGCTCGGCGACATCCCCGTCGTCATGGCCCTGGTGATCGTCTTCGCGATCATCGTCATCGTCGTGAACCTCCTCATCGACCTCGCCCAAGCGGCGCTGAACCCGAAGGTGCGACTGTCATGACCGCTGTCGACGTTCCCCTCGATGTCCCCGTCGCCCCGGTGCGCGTGGCGCTCTGGCGGCGACTCGTGCGGCGCCCCCTCGGGCTCGCCTCGCTCCTCTTCCTCGCGTTCGTCGCCGTCATCGCGATCATCGGACCGTGGATCGCCCCGCAGGACCCCAACTACGCCGACATCCGCAACGTGCTGTCGCCGCCCAGTGCCGAGCACCTCCTCGGCACGGACGGCAGCGGCCGCGACGTGCTGTCGCGGCTGCTGGTGGCGACGCAGATCAGCGTCTCCGCGGCCCTGCTCGCCCTCGTCGTCGCCGTCGTCCTCGGCGTGACCAGCGGTCTCATCGCGGGCTATTACCAGGGATGGTTCAACAGCGCGGCGACGTGGGTCACCGAGCTGAACATGGCGCTTCCCGGCATCGTCGTGCTGCTGGCGGCCCGGGCGGTGCTCGGACCGTCCGTGTGGATCTCGATGTTCATCTTCGGCATCCTGCTCGCCCCGGCGTTCTACCGCCTCGTGTACGCCTCGGTCACGGCGGTGCGCTCAGAGCTGTACGTCGACGCCGCACGCGTCTCCGGTCTCAGCGACACCCGCATCATCGGTCGACACGTGCTGTCGGTCGTCCGTGCGCCGATCATCATCCAGGGCGCGATCATCGCCGGCATCGCCATCGCGATCCAGTCCGGGCTGGAGTTCCTGGGCCTCGGCGACATCGGCGTCCCCACGTGGGGCCAGATGCTCAACGACGGGTTCAAGAACATCTACAAGGAGCCCATCCTGATGCTGTGGCCGTCGCTCGCGATCGGGCTCACGTGCGTCGCGCTGACGCTCCTGGCCAACGTGATGCGCGACGAGCTCGAGCGGACGGTGTCGGTCCGGCGCAAGCGCCGCCGCGCCGTCGCCACCGCGACCGGTTCGATCGCGGCCGTCACCACCTCCCTCTCGACCGGCGGCGGAGACGCCGTCGACCTCGACGAACCGCCGATCTTCGAGAGCTCGGGCGTCATCGTCCACCAGGACGACGTCCGCAGCAAGGCGACCGAGAAGGTGCTCGAGGTCCGCGATCTTCGCGTCGGCTACGACCAGCCGGACGGTTCGCACATCGAGGTCGTCCACGGAGTCTCACTCGACATCCGCAAGGGTGAGGTGCACGGCCTGATCGGCGAGTCGGGCTCGGGCAAGACGCAGACGGCGTTCGCTGTGCTGGGCCTGCTCCCCCGCGGCGGTCACGTCACCGCCGGCTCGATCCTGTACGAGGGCACCGAGCTCGCCGATGGCGACGAGCGCGCGTACGCCGGAGTCCGCGGCCAGCGCATCGGATACATCCCGCAGGAGCCGATGTCGAACCTCGACCCCGCGTTCACGATCGGCAGCCAGCTGGTCGAGCCGCTGCGCAAGAACCTCGGGCTCTCGAAGAAGGCTGCGACCGACCGCTCACTGGAGCTGCTGGCGCGTGTGGGCATCCCGAACCCGAAGCGCACGTTCGACGCATACCCGTTCGAGGTCTCGGGCGGCATGGCGCAGCGCGTGCTCATCGCCGGCGCGGTCTCGACCGACCCCGACCTGATCATCGCCGACGAGCCGACCACGGCCCTCGACGTGACCGTGCAGGCCGAGGTGCTCGAGCTGCTGCGCGACCTGCAGGCCGAGCGGCACATGGCCATGCTCCTCGTGACCCACAACTTCGGCGTCGTCGCCGACCTCTGCGACCGCGTCACCGTCATGCAGAGCGGCCTGTTCGTCGAACAGGGGCCTGTGCGCGCGATCTTCAACGACGCGCAGCACCCGTACACGCGGGCGCTGCTGGACGCGATCCTCGACGAGGGTCCCGCCCGCGGCCCGCTCGTCGCAGCGTCGGGCACAGCAACGTCCACAGAGAAGGGAGCACGGGCATGAGCACTCCGACGCCGCAGACGCCGCTGCTCGACATCAACGATCTCGTCGTCGAGTACCCGGGCAAGGGCTTCCGGGCGCAGCCGTTCCGGGCGCTCAAGGGCGTCTCGCTCGACATCCTGCCCGGCGAGACCGTGGGGCTGGTCGGCGAGTCGGGATCGGGCAAGACGACGCTGGGCCGGGCAGCGCTCGGCCTCGCACCCGTCACCGAAGGCTCGATCCGCTACGAGGGCAAGGAGATCGCGCACCTCAAGCGGCAGGAGCGCCGCGCGCTCAGCTCCGAGATCCAGGTGGTCTTCCAGGACCCCTACTCGTCCCTGAACCCGTCGATGACGATCGAGCAGATCCTCACCGAGCCGCTGACGGCGGCCGGCGTCGCCGGCAAGGAGGCGAAGACCCGCGTGCACGACCTGCTCGACCAGGTGGGCCTGCCCGCCGATGCCCGCGGACGCTTGCCGCGCGAGTTCTCCGGCGGCCAGCGCCAGCGCGTCGCGATCGCCCGGGCTCTCGCCCTGCGGCCGCGCCTCATTGTGTGCGACGAGCCGGTGTCGGCGCTGGACCTCTCGACCCAGGCGCGCGTGCTCGACCTGTTCGTCGACATCCAGGACCGCACCGGCGTCGCCTACCTGTTCGTGACGCACGACCTCGCGGTGGTGCGCCACGTCAGCCATCGGGTCGCCGTGATGTACCGCGGCGAGATCGTCGAGTCGGGCGACGGCGAGCGCGTCACTTCCCAGCCCGAGCACCCGTACACGCAGCGCCTGTTCATGGCCGCGCCGGTGCCCGATCCCGACAAGCAGGAGGAGCGCCGCATCGCCCGGCGCGCCCTGCTCGCGTCCGAGGCGGCCGCCGGCGCCGTCTGACGACTCGGATGCCGCAGCCCGGCCCGGCCCGTGGGTGGCGGGCTGCGGCATCCGTCCTCTTGATCCTTCTCTGAGAAAGAACCTTCCCCATGCCCGACATCGCCACGCACCCCGACACGGTGCGCCACCTCGTACCGCTGCTCGATCGCCTGACGCTCGAGCAGAAGGCGGCGCTCGTGCAGGGCGCCGACTTCTGGACCACCGTCCCGCTTCCCGAGATCGGGCTGCGCGCGATGACGCTGTCGGACGGCCCCGCGGGCGTCCGCGGACCGCGGTGGGACGAGCGCGAGCCGTCGCTCAACCTGCCGTCGGGGTCGGCGCTGGCCGCGTCGTGGGACATCGACCTGGCGTACCGGTACGGGGCGGCCGCGGCATCCGAAGCCCGACGCAAGGGCGTCGACGTGGTGCTGGGCCCGACGATCAACCTCCACCGCTCGCCGCTCGGCGGCCGCCACTTCGAGTGCTTCAGCGAAGATCCCGAGCTCAGCGCCGAACTCGCCGCCGCGTATGTGCGCGGCCTGCAGGACAACGGGGTCGCGGCCACGCCGAAGCACTACGTCGCCAACGACTCCGAGACCGACCGCTTCACCGTCGACGTCCGCGTGGACGAGCGGGCGCTGCGGGAGCTCTACCTCCTGCCGTTCGAGCGCGCCGTCGAGGCCGGCGCCTGGACCCTCATGAGCGCCTACAACGCGGTCGACGGCGTCACGATGACCGAGAACGACCTGCTCGAGACGCCGCTCAACTCGGAGTGGGGGTTCGACGGCGTCGTGATCAGCGACTGGACCGCCGTGCGATCGCTCGACGCGGTGCCCGCCGCTCAGGACCTCGCGATGCCCGGTCCCGCCCCCGCGTGGGCCGACCTGGTCACGGCGATCCGTGACGGGCGTCGGAGCGAGGCCGACCTCGATCGCAAGGTGCTGCGTCTGCTGCTGCTCGCCGAGCGGGTCGGCGCGCTCGGCGACGCCGCCCCCGTGGAGCCCGCGCCGCTCGATGGGCCGGCATTCGCGCGCGCCGCCGCCATCGAGGGCACCGTGCTGCTGCACAACGCGGGGGTTCTTCCGGTGGATGCCGCCTCGCTCGGTCGCCTCGCCGTCATCGGGCAGAACGCGCGCGAGGCGCGGACGCAGGGCGGCGGCAGCGCCACGGTGATCCCCGAGGCCGTCGTCTCGCCGCTCGACGCGATCCGCACCGCGGTGCCGGGCGCCGACGTGCGGTACGAGATCGGCGCCGTGGTGCAGGAGGGCGTCGCCGAGATCCCACTGGCACAGCTGCGCAACCCGGCAACGGGCGAGGCCGGCATGCGCGTCGCGTTCTTCGACGCCGAGGGCACCGAGCTCTTCGCCGAGAACCGCCGCTCGACCGCGCTCGTCTGGTTCGGCGGCGACGCGCCCATCGCGGCGAGCGCGACGGTGGTCTTCGAGACGCTGTACACCCCCGCCGAAACCGGCGAGATCGAGCTCGGCTTCGCGGGCGCCAACCCCGGCCGGCTGTTCGTCGACGAGGGCCTCGTGCTCGACGACGCGCCCGTCATCGAGGGGTCCGACCTCGGCGCGGCGTTCCTCAACCCGCCGTCGATCACCGCGACGGTCGCCGTCGAAGCCGGCCGTGAGACGGCGGTGCGCGTCGAGTTCACCCGCGCCGCCGCCGGCGCGCTGTCGGGCGCGCTCAGCGCGACGCTCGGCATCGCCCCCGAGCGCACCGACCCCGCGGAGCTCATCGCCCGCGCAGTGGCGGAGGCCGCGGCATCCGATGTCGCCATCGTGGTCGTCGGCACCAACGCGAAGGTCGAGTCGGAGGGCTACGACCGCACCAGCCTCGACCTGCCGGGTCACCAGGACGACCTGGTGCGCGCGGTGGCGGCGACCGGCACACCCACCGTGGTCGTGGTCAACGCGGGCTCGCCGGTCGTGCTGCCGTGGGCCGGGGAGGTCGCCGCGATCGTGCAGGGCTACTTCGGCGGGCAGGAGTTCGGACACGCGATCGCCGACGTGCTCACCGGCACCGCCGAGCCCGGCGGGCGGCTGCCCACCACGTGGCCGGCAGCGCTCGCCGATGTGCCGGTCACCGAGGTGGTGCCCACCGACGGTCGACTCGAGTACCGCGAGGGTCTGCACATCGGTTACCGCGCCTGGCTGAAGGCGGATGCCGAGCCGGCGTTCCCGTTCGGCCACGGCCTCGGCTACACGACCTGGACGTGGGATGCCGCGCAGCGCGTGGGCGACACCGTCGAGGTGACGCTCGTCAACACCGGAGAGCGCGCCGGCAAGCACGTCGTGCAGGTGTACGCCGAGCGCGCCGACTCGACCGTGGAGCGTCCGGCGCGCTGGCTCGTGGGATTCGCGACGGTGCAGGCGGCTCCCGGCGAAACCGTCACCGCCGCGATCCCGGTGCCGTCGCGACGCCTCGCGCACTGGGCCGGCGAGTGGGTCGTCGAGCCCGGCGAGTACACGCTGCGCGCCGGCGCCTCGGTCGCCGACCTGCCGCTTACCGTGAACTGGACGGCCGCGAAGTAGCGGCTGCACTTCGCCGACGAGAGGACCGCGATGAACGACGTCACCACCGAGAACCTGCAAGGACGCGCCGACGGGCGTCTCGACGAGATCGTCGCGCGCCTCGACGGCTTCCTCGCCGCCGACCCCGACCTGTCCTTCCAGGTCGCGGCGTTCCACCAGGGTGAGCCCGTCCTCGACGCGTGGGGCGGCCCGCACCTCGCCGAGGACTCCGTCATGGTGCCCTACTCGGTCACGAAGAACACGATCGGCCTGTCCATCGGCCTCCTGGTCGAGCGGGGCGAGCTGGATCTCGATGAGCGCGTCGCGCACTACTGGCCGGAGTTCGCCGCGAAGGGCAAGCACCGCGTCACCGTGCGGCAGCTGCTCTCGCACCAGGCGGGGCTTCCGCAGGCCGCACCGCCGCTGACCTGGGCCGAACTGCTCGACGACCACGCCGCCGCCGACCGGCTCGCCGAGACATGGGCGTTCTGGCAGCCGGGGAGCGCGTTCGGCTACCACGCGGTGACGATCGGCAACCTCGGCGCGGAGCTCGTCTACCGAGTGACCGGGCGCACGCTGCACCAGTTCTACGAGCAGGAGATCCGCGCGCCGCACGGCATCGACTTCTATCTGGGGCTTCCGCCCGGCCATGAGTCGCGCCGGGTTCCGGTGCTGCCGATGATCCGGCCGGCATCCGACACCACCCAGATGCAGCCGACCGCCCTCGGCCTTCACACCTGGGTCACGCCCGGCCCGCAGATCGATCTCGCCAACGAGGAGGCGAGCTGGCGCTACGGTCATCCCTCGGGTTCGGGCACCGGCACGGCGCGCGGTCTCGCGCGCCTCTTCGCCGCCGCGACGACAGGGGTCGAGGGGGCGGCTCCGTTCCTCTCGGCAGACACCGTGGCGCAGATCGGCCAGCAGCAGGTCCACGGCTTCGACGAGGTGCTGGGCCTCCCCGACCGCGCGCACGCGATCATCTTCCAGAAGTCCACCGCCACGATGCCCTTCGGCGGGCCGCGAGCCTTCGGTCACGACGGGGCGATGGGCGCGCTCGCGTGCGTCGACCCCGACACCGGCCTGGCCTTCGCGTGGACCATCGCGCGGGGCGCGTGGCCCGGGGGCGCGGACCCCCGTGCCGTCGCTCTCGCCCGCGAGCTCGGCATCCTGCTCTCCTCCTGACCGACCCTCGCCCTTTCGAACCCGGGAGCACTCCGTGACCTCGCTCTACAACCCCCTGATCAACGGCTTCCACCCGGACCCGAGCGTCGTCGCGATCGACGGCGTCTACTACCTCGCGACGTCTACGTTCGAATACCTGCCGGGGATCCCGATCCACCGCTCCACCGACTTCGAGTCGTGGGAGCTGATCGGGCACGTCGCCACGCGTCCGGGGCAGCTGGCAGTCGAGGAGGTGCCGACGGCGGGCGGCGCGTGGGCGCCGACGATCCGCCACCGCGACGGCGTGTTCCACCTGGTCATCACTGATGCGATGGGGCGCGGGATGCTGCATTTCACCGCGACGGATGCCGCCGGTCCGTGGAGCGACGGCGACCTCATCCGCAAGGCCGACGGGTCGGGCTCGGTCGACGGCATCGACCCCGACATCGCGTGGGATGCCGAGGGCACGGCGTACATCACCTTCTCCGGCCTCCTCCTCGGCGGCGAGCAGGCGGGGCAGCATCTCGGCATCCAGCAGGTCAAGGTCGATCTCGACAGCCACCTCGCGTTCGAGGAGCCCCGCTCGCTGTGGTCGGGCACCGGCGGCGGGTTCCCCGAGGCGCCGCACCTGTATGAGGTGGACGGGCGGTGGTACCTGATGATCGCGGAGGGCGGGACCGAGCGTGGCCACGGCATCTCGATCGCCCGCGGCGACTCGCCCGAAGGACCGTTCGAGACCGCCCCGCAGAATCCGCTGGTGACCGCGCGGGGCACCACTCGCCCGGTGCAGAACACCGGCCACGGCGACCTCGTCATCGGCCCCGACGGCGACTGGCTCTGCGTGCTGCTGGGCGTGCGCCCGCGCAGCATGACGCGCGCGTTCTCCGCTCTCGGGCGGGAGACGTTCGTGACGAGCGTGCGCTGGCAGGCCGACGGCTGGCCCGCGATCGACCCGGTGCTGCTCCACCCGCGGCCCGGCACCCGCGTCGACATCCGGTTCGCGCCGGATCGGGAGCTCGACGGCGAGTGGATCGCCGTGCGCGCGCTTCCCGCCGCGCACGCGGACCTTGCCGCACGCCCCGGTTGGATGACCCTCCGCGCCGACGGGTCGACGCTCGATGACCCGCGCCCGGTGTTCGTCGGCCGCCGCCAAGAGCACCTCACGAACGCCGTCACCGTGACCATCGACGTCGCCGCAGGCGTCGGCGGGCTCGCCGTGCGCTACGACGAGCGATTCCATGTCGAGGTCGAAGCGGGCGGCGGCGAGATTGTCGGCAGAACCAGCATCGGCGGGCTCGTGCAGGAGTGGCACGCGCCGTTCGACGGCGGCACGCTCGACCTCCACCTCGAGTCGCGCAAGCCCGAGGCGGCGCAGGGCTTCCCGCGCACGAGCGACGTCTTCCACCTCGCCGCGACCGTCGACGGCGAGCGCGTCGAGCTCGGCGAGGTCGACGGCCGGTTCCTGTCGTCGGAGACGGCCGAGTCCTTCACCGGCCGCGTGATCGGCGTCTACGCCGTCGCCGGCGAGATCGCCGTCGAGCGGTGGTTCGCCGAGGGCGACGACGACTGACGACGCCGCGCGTTTCGTGGTCACTCGGCGCGACGCCGGTGCTTGGCGGGTCGCAACACACGGCATCCCGTCTCGCGTAGCGGCGTGTCGCGACACTCCAAGCAGAGCCTCGACGGAAGGCTGGCGCGTCCCTAGGCGGCGGTGACGGTGAGGATCACGCGCTGGTACGCCTTGAGAGGGTGGCCGACGGCCTGATCGGATGCCTCGGCGATGACGTGGATCGTCTCGCCGGGGTTCGCGTCCGCGGGCATGAGCACTGACGTCTCGGGCCCGTCGACGGCTGCGAGCGCGGCATCCGCCTCGCACGTCCCGGCCTCCCGGTAGATCCACCAGCGCACCCGCACGGGGTCGCCATCCGGATCGTCGACGACCGCGCTCAGCGGCACCTCGGCCCCGGCGGGCACCGCGAGATCCGTGCCCTGCGCGATTGCCAGCAAGGGGTGATGGTTGGCGTCTTCGAAGCGTGACGAGACGGTCCACCGCAGCCGCGCGGCGAAGTCGCCCTGGGCGTCGGCGAACCAGCGCACGACAGACCCCTCGTCGCCGCCCGGACCGCCGGTCGACCAATCGGCGCTGGGATCGAAAGCCGCGTCGGTGAGGCCCCAGGTATCCGCGCCGTCGGCAGTCCGCTCGTACCTGCCGCCCCAGCCTCCATAGGACGGGTGCTCGTGCGCCCGCAGGCCCGGAACGAGCAGGTTCAGCATGTTCGTGGTGTCGCCCTCCGAGATCCACTCGCCTGCCGGCTGCGGGGGCATCCACACCTGGTAGCCCTGCGCACGCAGCTCGTCGGCCGAGTGCCCTGAGAGGTGGAAGTAGTCGGTCATGTCGCCCGGCACCATCTGGCGTCCATCGCCCCAGACGCGGTACAGCGCGCCGAGGGGGCCGACGCCGATCACGTTCTCGCGCATCCAGTCGGCGGCGAGCAGTCGCTGATCGTCCGGTCCGAGCGTCATCCGTGCCATGTACCCCCACGCCACCGTCGCGACCTCGATCACGCGGATGCCGGGCCAGACCTGTGCGATGTACTCGTCGTACGTGGCGTCCTGCGAGGCGAACTTACTGATCACGGCCTTCGCCGAGACCTCATCGCGCACGCTCTCCCACTGGTCCGACCCCCGGAAGCGTTCCTCGATCGACAGGAGGGCGCGGGCGACCGTGCTGGGGCCGGCCCACAGCTGCAGGAACAGCGGACCCGGGCGATCGTCGAGCAGCGCTTCGCCGATGAGTCTCGAGCCCGGCGACTCGTGTGAGATGTCGCCCTCGAAGTCCACGTTGCCCTCGCGGATCACCGACCGCAGCCGCTCCGCGCTCGGGTAGCGAGGATCATGCACGACCAGGTTCGGGTACACGTCGGCATACGCGTCGACCGCGTCGTCGATGAACCTCTCGCCCTGCGCCCACCGCCACGACGTCTGCGGATCGTCGTACTCGCGGTCGGGGAGGAAGAAGGTCGTGCCCGCCCCGTCGCCCCGCCAGTGGAACCGGCTCGAGGCGTAGATCAGGCCCTCGATCTCCAGCTCGTTGCTGTACAGCAGCAGCCGGATCATCGAGTTGAGGTCGTCGAGCTCGGGATCGGCGGTGATGATCGTCCGCGGCCGTGCCGGGGCGGTGCCCGGCGGCGTGGCGCCGCCTGTGGTGGTGGTCATGAGACGCCTCCCTGCCACCGCTCGAATTCGGCGAGCTTCAGGTACATGTCCTCGAACATCAGCCGCGTGTCGACCCACGTGTAGACCCGCATCGGGCGGGCGCCGGCGACCTCGCGGTAGGCGCCGCCCGCGTCCAGCGCGGGCGTCGGCCGCTGGACGTACCTGCTCGAGGAGGCGTCCGGCTCGAACACGGACTGCAGCGCCGTGAGCAGCACCAGCGGCGAGTCGCCGAGGGCGTACGTCTCGGATCCGCCACCCATGTGCGGCGCCACCATCGCGCACACGTGCGCAACCTCGTCGTACAGGTAGCGGCCGAGCGGACCGATCGCGGCCACACGGACGCGCAGTTCGGCATCCGACACGAGGCACTGCCGGTACACGTCCCGCGGCACCTGCCACAGCGGAATCGTCGAGTCGTTGAACACGACCTGTCCGGCGACCGGGTCGATGAGCAGGTTGTACTCGATCGCCATGGGGTTCGGCGGCGGCACGGCGAGGCCCTCGTGCTCCGCCCCGCCGATCCACACGAGCGTCAGGCGCTCGGCGATCCGCGGCTCGGTCAGATACGCCGACGCGAGGTCGGTCAGACCGCCGCCGGCGACGTAGAACAGCGGGCTCGAGACGTCGTCGCGCAGGGCCTCGGCGATGATGGCGTCGACCGCCGGCGCAGGCTGCGGGGTCGAGCGGTCCGGCAGCGGGTCGTCGGACCCTGCGACGATGACCTCGGTCGATGCGAGGCCCATGCGTGCGAAGACGTCACGGACGACGGCCTCCGCGTCCTGCGCGCTGCGGCCCGAGGGGTTGAAGGGGTCGTCAGCGCGCAGATGCGACGCCACGATGAGCGGGATATCGACGCTGGGCGACAGCAGATGATGCACGAGCTGGTAGAGGTCGTCGGGGTCGCCCGCGAAGTCGTTGTCGATGATGACGCGCACGCGTGGTCCGCCGACGGGCGGGATCTGCTGCCAGGGCGTCTCGCCGAGGCGCCAGCGGTGCACGGCGCGCGGGTGGGCGTTCCCGCTCGGAATCTGCGTCATCGTCGACTTCCCTTTCGCCGCGGCGTCACGAACGATCTCGCCGGTAACTGTAACACCGGTTGACCAATCGACCCGCACCGCGCGCGACTCGAGATCGGCGCGTCAGCGCGGCTCCCGTACCCCCACCCGCTCGAGATGGGCGTTCGTGAACCGGCCGTCAGGGTCGAGCCGCTCGAACACCGCCCGCGCGTCGGCGAGGCGCGGGTGGACGCGCTCCATGGCCGCCCGGTCGAAGCCGTGCAGCTTGCCCCAGTGCGGGCGGGCGTCGAACGGCTGGAGCGCCGCCTCGATGCGGCCCAGCGCGGCGGCGACCTCATCGGGGTGGTTCAACCACGTGAAGTGGATGATCACGACGTCGCGACGGTACGCGGGGCTCAGCCACAGCTCGTCGGCGGCGGCGGTGCGCAGCTCGGTCCAGATGAGGTGGGGACGGATGCTCTCACCCAGGGCCCGCACCGCGTTCAGCGCGGCGGGCGCATCGGCGCGGGCGACGAAGTACTCGCTCTGGATCTCGTCGCCGAACGAGGGCTGGGCGTCGAGGCGGAAGTGCGGCAGCCGCAGCATCCACGGACCGGGGACGCCCGCCAGCTCCGTGACGTTGTCCTCGACGCCGAGCGGAGAGTCGCCGGTGAGCGCGCGGACGCCGTCGAAGATCGTGTCAGGCACGACGTCGTCGTCGGCGTCCAGCCGTGTCTTGATCCACACGTAGCCGACGGACGGCTCCTCCCACCGCGAGAACACCGAGACGCTGTAGCCGGCGGAGGTGATCTCGTCGTAGTGCGCGAGCGCCGCGTCCCAGCTGACTCCGGTGTAGATGTCCTGGCGGACGCGGAACGACGGCTGGATGTCGAGCGTCAGCGACACGACGATGCCGTACGCGCCGAGACCGACGACGAGCGCGTCGAAGTCGGGGTCTCCCCGACGCACGTCGTGCACGTCGGCGTCGGCACCCACGTAGCGCAGCGCACGGACCGATGCCGACAGCACCGGGTTGGCGTCACCGGATCCGTGCGTGCCGGTCGCGGTCGCGCCCCCGACGTTGATGTGCGGGAGCGAGCCCATGTTCCGAAGCGCCCAGCCGCGATCGTCGAGCCACATCGCCAGCACCCCGTAACGGATGCCGGCCGGCACGGTGACCGTCTGCGCGGCCTCGTCGAGCTCGAACTCGGCGGCGAAGCCGGTCACGTCCACGAGCGTGCCGGTGGTGTCGGGCAGGTCGGTGAACGAATGGCGCGTGCCCAGCGCGCGGACGCGCCCCGGTTCGCGGAGCACCCGGCGCACATCGTCGACCGATGCGGCTTCGACGATCCGCGGTGCGGTGTACTCGTAGGTCCCAGCCCAGTTGCGCGCCACGGCGACTCCTCTACCTCTCGACCGCTTCGATGCTCGAACCGGCACTTCTGGATGCAGCGCTCAGGGCGCGGCTTCGGCGGCCAGGCGCTGCGATGCCGTCGCCATGTGCGTCGCCATGGCGGAGGCCGCGGCATCCTCGTCGCTCGCCTCGATCGCCCGGAAGACGGCCCCGTGCTCGTCGATCGCGATGCGCGCCTCGGCGTCGTCGTGCACGGCGCGATCCGCGTAGACCTGCAGCAGCGAGCGCACGACGTGGAGCAGATCGACGAGCGTGTCGTTGCCGGCGGCGGTGGCGAGCGCGTTGTGGAAGTCGAGATCGGCGCGGGCGAACGCCCTGAGGTCGCTGACGCCGGTACGCATGCGGGCGAGCGAGTTCGACAGGGACGACAGATCGGATGCCGCAGCCCGGCCGGCCGCGAGGCGGGCGACGTAGATCTCGAGGCCCGAGCGCAGCTCCAGCAGCTCGGCGGTGTTCTTGCTGCCGATCAGCAGGCCCCACCGCAGCGTCTGCGGCAGCAGCTCGCTGGCCGTGCCCCGCAGGTAGGTTCCCGAGCCCGGGCGGACGTCGACGATGCCCAGGATCTCGAGGGCGGCGAGCGCCTCGCGCACCGCCGAACGTCCGACGCCCAGGGTCGATGCCAGTTGGCGCTCGGGCGGCAGCCGGGTCCCTGCTTCGAGATCGCCGCTCGTGAAGAGGTCCATGAGCCGCCGGGCGACCTCCGACACCGGCGTGCCGCTGGGCAGCGCGCCGAGCGCGGCGGTGATCTCGGCCGAGCGGTCGTCGGGGTAGGCGGGCATGCGAACAACCTACGGCAGTCGCGGCATTCTCGGGATTGCTTTCGGTCAACCGGTTTGTCACACTGTGGTCAGGCGACGCGAGTCGCCTTTCTCACGGCGACGTGAGAAAGCGTTTCCTGATACTCGACGACGAGAGGCGATCACGATGAAGTTCCGGAGCAGGAAGCTCATGGCGGGCACGGCGGGGGTGGCTCTGGCGGCCCTCGTCGGACTGACGGGATGCGCCTCGAGCGCGCCGGTCAGTGCACAGCCGACGCTCGATCCCGACGAGGACGTGTCGATCACCTTCACGTTCTGGGGCAACGACGTGCGCGCCGAGCTGTACAACGAGGCCATCGCGGTCTTCGAGGAGCAGCACCCGAACATCGACGTCGACATCATCTTCCTGGCACCCGCCGACTACTGGGAGAAGCGTCAGATCGAGGCCGCGGGCAAGGGGCTGCCCGATGTCGTGACGATGGATCTGGCCTACCTGCGGCAGTACTCGCAGAGCGGATCGCTGCTCGACCTCGAGCCCTACCTCGGCACGATCATCCAGACCGATCCGATCGATCCGCAGGTGCTGTCGGCCGGGGTCGTCGACGACGTCACCACCGCCGTGCCCCTGTCGACCAACTCGTGGGGCATGTTCCTCAACACGACGCTGCTCGACGAACTGGGCGTCGAGCCCTTCACCGACGGCACGTGGGACGACTACTACGACTGGGTCGCCGAGGTCAGCGACGCCGCGAAGGCGGCGGGCGTCGACGCCTGGGGCGGCGTGGATCCGACCGGACGCATCGAGAACTTCGAGCTGCAGCTGCGCGCCGAAGGCGACAACCTGTTCGACGAGGACGGAACTCCGGGCTTCGACGAGGAGCGGCTCGCGGAGTTCTGGGACTCGGCCTCGGCGGAGCGCGATGCCGGCCAGTTCGTGCCGCAGCAGCGCATCGCCGAGGTGCAGCCGCTCACCGCATTCGACAGTGCGCTGAGCGCCAGCGACGCCACGTGGGACAACACCGGCGCCGGCTTCCTGGGGAACCTGGGCGAGGGCTACGACATCGAGCTGATCGCTCCCCCGCTCTCGGTCGAGGACGGCGAGGATCTCTACCTCAAGGCGTCGCAGATGTACTCCATCGCCGCGAATTCCGAGCACCCCGCGGCGGCGGCCACGCTGATCGACTTCCTCATCAACTCGCCGGAGTCGGGCGAGATCTTCGGCACCAACCGCGGACTGCCCGCGTCCGAGACGGCGCGCGAGTCGGCGAACCTCGACGAGCTCAGCCAGACCATCGCCGACTACGAGGCCTCCATCGCCGACCGCCTGGGCGAGGCGCCGCCGGTGCCGATCGTCGGCTACGGCTCGCTGCACGAGAAGTTCCGCGAGCTCAGCGAGGAGATCAACTTCGGCACGATGTCGGTCGACGATGCGGTGTCGCAGTTCTTCGCCGAGATGGACGTCGTGATCAGCAGTCAGTAGGGGGGCGCGGAGGCCGGCCGGTGCGGCCGGTCTCCGCATCCCCTCGTCAGCACGGTCCCCGTCCCACCCACCTCGAGGAGCTTCGCGTGCCAGCGCCCCACCCTCTCGTCCACGCCCCGGCGCCCCGGCCGTCACTCGGCATCCAAGGGCCGGTGATCGCCTTCCAGGACCCGTGGTCGGGCGAGGCATCGGACACGATCATGCGCACCGGAACCGGCATCCCGATCCCCTCCCAGGATGCCGCACCCACCCCCGCCGAGTTCGTGAAGGCGCTGCGCGAGCTCGGTGCTGACTTCTACGTGCACCACGTCGTGCCGACCGTGTCGGATCACGTCGCGCTGCTGCGCGACCTCGACGATGCCGGGATCGACGTCGTGCTGGGCAACGAATACGGCAACATCAACGGCCCGTATGTCGACGGCACCAACCGCTACGACGTGCCGACGGAGCTGGTTCGGGATGCCGCGGCCTCCGGCCGTCTCGCCGGCGTGCTCTACGACGAGCCCGAGCACCTCCAGATCCACGCCGACCAGTACCGCACGGACGCCCACCTGCCCCACTTCGGGCAGACCGACGGGCTCGGCGCCGAGGACGCGGTCGCCGTGATCGACGCCACGGTCCGGGGCATCGTGCAGGGTGTCGACGACGCCGTCGCCGATTCGGGGGCCGCCGCGGTACCCGTGCTCGCCGAGCAGGTCTTCCCGGTGATGTTCCACGCGCTCGCGCGGGCCGGGATGACTCCGGCGCCCAAGGTGATGAAGGAGTCCTTCCAGCCGCTGCAGTTGGGGACCGCACTCGGCGCGGCGCGGCAGTACGACCGCGAACTCTGGATCTGCGCCGACCTGTGGGGTCCGGACATCGGCCCGTGGCTGACGCGGGCCCCGGGCTTTCCCGGTCACTCCCCCGCCGAATTCGCCGCCGCCCTGCGGCTCGCCTACCTGTTCGCACCCACCCGGCTGTTCGTCGAGAACATCGACGCGCTGGTGCGCCATCGCGGCGGTGGCGCCTTCGAGCGCACCGCCCACGGCGAGGTGTGGCAGGAGTTCGTGCACGACTTCGTGCCGCGGCATCCGCTCCGGTGGAGCCACCGCGACGCCCGCGCCGACATCGCGCTCGTGCACGCCGACGACAGCGACTTCGGGCGGGGCCACCGGCCGTTCGGCAACCGCGGAGCGACGGCACCCGCCACGTCCCGCAGCGTCTTCGCCGCCTGGCACGCGCTCAGTCACGGCCAGCTCCCCGATCACGGCAGCTGCCTGCACATCCCGGGCTACGACTTCCCCCGCCATCAGCTGAACGCGGTCGAACGATCGCGCTTCCCGCTCGAGGCGGGAGCGACCGCGCAGACGCACCTGCACGGGCTCTTCCAGGCGACGCGCAGCGTTCTCGTGTTCGACGAGCACGTGCGCGCGGATCAGTTGACGGATGCCGGACTCATCGTCGTCGCCGGCAGCAGGCTGCCGCAGGCCACGATCGGCGCGCTGCGCGCCCGGGCGCACGCGGGCGCGACGGTGCTCATCGCCTCCTGGCTCTGCCCCGCGGACCACGGGGTGAGCGAATCCGTCGGACTCGGGAGCTGGGTGGTCTATGACGGCTTCGACGACGACGGTGCGCAGGAGGCGATCGCGGCCCACGCCGGCCCCCCGGACGTCTGGAGCCAGCGCTTCGGCGATCACGAAGTGCGGATCCGTGCGGCAGGCACGGGGGGCGAGACGCTCGACTTCGAGATCGCGGACGCCGCGCGCCGACGGATCGGCTGAGGCGCGGCATCCGACATTCCTTCTTGCAATTGGTCAACCGGTTTGCCACAATGGGTCCGGTAACCCACCTCGATCACCGTCGATGAGCAGGAGTCACCGTGGACCAGAATCAGACCGTCGCCGACGCGCCGCCCGTCGCGCGCTCCGCGATCCGCAAGGTGTCGACACGCCTCGTGCCGTTCGTGGCGCTGATGTTCTTCATCAACTACCTCGACCGCACCGCGATCGGCTTCGCCGCCCCCAACGGCATGAACGAGGACCTCGCGCTCAGCGCCGCCCAGTTCGGGTTCGCGTCCGGTGTCTTCTTCATCGGCTACATCCTGCTGGAGGTGCCCTCGAACCTGGCGCTGCACCGGTTCGGCGCCCGGCGCTGGCTCTCGCGCATCATGGTCAGCTGGGGCATCGTCGCGCTGCTGTTCACGTGGGTGCAGAACTTCGAGCAGCTCGTCGTGCTGCGCTTCCTGCTCGGCGTGGCCGAGGCAGGCTTCTTCCCCGGTGCGATCCTCTTCCTCAGCCTGTGGGTGCCCGCGCAGTACCGCGGCCGCATCCTCATGCTCTTCTACCTGGCGCAGCCGCTCACGACAGTCATCGGCGCCCCGCTCGCCGGCTGGCTCATCCAGCAGCACGGGGCCTTCGGGCTCGAGGGCTGGCGGTTCATGTTCCTCGGTGTGGCGATCCCCGCCATCGTGGTCGGCGTCATCGCCTGGTTCTACCTCAAGGACAAGCCGACTGACGCGAAATGGCTGACGCGCGACGAGCAGGTCTGGCTCACCGATGCCCTGCAGAAGGAGACGTCGGCGACCCGGAAGAAAGAGCACGGCCACGTCTCGGCCCGCTTCGCGTTCAAGAGCGGGCGTGTGTGGGTGCTCTCGTTCATCTACTTCGGCTTCATCTACGGCCTCTACGCGCTCGCGTTCTTCCTGCCGACGATCATCGAGGGCTTCCAGTCGCAGACGGGCCAGACCTTCGACACGCTGCAGAAGGGCCTCATCACCGCGATCCCGTACCTGCCGGCCGCGATCGTCATGTACTTCTGGTCGCGCGACGCATCCAAGCGGGGCCTCAAGACCTGGCACATCGCGGGTCCTGCGATCGCCGGTGCGATCAGCATCCCGCTCGCGCTGTTCGCCGGCTCGCCCGCGGCGACCATCGCCGTCATCACGATCACGGCGTGCGCGATCTTCGCCGCCCTGCCGAACTTCTGGACGCTGCCCACCCGCTTCCTCACGGGGGCGGCCGCGGCGGCCGGCGTCGCGCTCATCAACACGATCGGCAACCTGGCGGGCTTCTCCGCGCCGTTCGTCACCGGCGCCGTGCACGACTGGACGGGCGGCTACGAAGTGCCGATGTTCATCGTCGGCTTCGTCATGCTGGTGTCGGCGGTGCTCATGGTGCTGCTGGCCCGCAGCAACCGCATCAACCCGGTCACCGTCGAGGAGACGCAGAGCGCGACCGGCGCCGCAGGGACCGACGCGACGGCGACCGGCGCGGCCGCCGTCGACGCGGAGACCTTGCGTGCCGCCGCCGACCCGGAGGGCGACGCGCGATGACGCGACTGTGGAACGAGCCGGCCGACTTCGCCGACGAGATGATCGACGGCTTCGTCGCCGCGAACGGGCGCTACGTGCGCCGCGTCCCCGGTGGGGTCGTGCGGTCGACGACCTCGCCCGCGGGACAGGTCGCCGTCGTGATCGGCGGTGGCTCGGGCCACTACCCGGCCTTCGGCGGGCTGGTCGGACCGGGGCTCGCGCACGGCGCGGCGATGGGCAACCTCTTCGCATCGCCCTCGACGCAGCAGGTGCACGCGGTGGCGAAGGCCGCCGACAACGGCGGTGGCGTGTTCTTCACGTACGGCAACTACGCCGGCGACGTGCTCAACTTCGACGCGGCCGAGGAGCGCCTGCGCGCCGAAGGCGTCGCGTGCGAGACCGTCACCGTGACCGACGACATCTTCAGCGCGACGGCCGACGAGAAGCACAAGCGCCGCGGCATCGCCGGCGACCTCACGGTGTTCCGCATCGCCGGAGCGGCCGCGGCGGCAGGCGCCGATCTCGCCGAGGTGACGCGGCTCGCGCAGCACGCGAACGAGCGCACGCGGTCGTTCGGCGTCGCGTTCACCGGCTGCACGCTGCCCGGCGCCGATCATCCCCTGTTCACGGTTCCCGAGGGCCGGATGGCGATCGGCCTCGGCATCCACGGCGAGCCGGGCATCGACGAGACGGGCATCCCCACGGCCGACGGACTCGCGGAACTGCTCGTCGAGAAGCTCCTCGCGGAGGTGCCGGAGGGGGTCGACGCGGTCCGGGGGGCCCGCGTCGTCCCCCTCCTCAACGGCCTCGGCTCGCTGAAGTACGAGGAGATGTTCGTCGTCTACCGGCGCATCGCCCAGCTGCTGACGGATGCCGGGATCGAGATCGTCGACCCGCACGTCGGCGAGTACTGCACGAGTTTCGACATGGCCGGCACGTCGCTGACGCTCTTCTGGCTCGATGACGCGCTGGCGTCGCTGTGGGAGTCCCCCGTGGACACCCCGGCCTACCGGCGCGGATCGGTCGCCCCGCAGGAGCGGTCGGATACGGCCGCCGCGGCGGACGTCGCCGACGTCATCGAGCCCGGCGACGAGGCATCCCGTGCCGTCGCCGCGACCGTGCTGGCCGCGGTGCGCACGATCGCCGAGACCGTCGACGCCCACGTCGATGAGCTCGGCCGGCTCGACGCGATCGCCGGCGACGGCGACCACGGCATCGGCATGCAGCGCGGTTCGCACGCCGCACTGGCCGCCGCCGAGACGGTGGTGGCTGCCGGCGCCGGCGCTCGCACCACGCTCACACGGGCTGCCGACGCGTGGGCCGACAAGGCAGGCGGCACCTCGGGTGCGCTGTGGGGTGTGATCTTGCACGCGATCGCCGCGAAGCTGGGCGACGAGGGCCGGCCCGAGGCTTCGGCGGTCGCAGCCGGCGTCGCGGCCGGATCACGCGGCGTCACCGACTACGGCAAGGCCGAGGTCGGCGACAAGACGCTCGTGGACGCGCTGGTGCCCTTCACCTCGACGCTGACCCAGGCCGTCGACGCGGGCGCGAGTCTCACCGACGCGTGGCGGAGTGCTGCGGATGCCGCGACCCGGGCCGCCGCCGCGACCGCCGACCTCCTGCCCCGCATGGGCCGCGCACGCACCCACGGCCAGAACAGCGTGGGCACGCCCGATCCCGGCGCGGTCTCGCTGGCGCTGATCGTCACCGCCATCGGAGAAACACTCGCCACCGGCGCCGCCGACACTGCGGCGGCCGAGACCTCAACGAAGGAGAACGCTCATGGCACAGCCTGAGACCGTCCAGCCCCTGCGCATCGTGATCGGCGCCGACGACGCCGGCTTCGACTACAAGGAGATCCTCAAGAAGGACCTCGAGCAGAACGCCGGCGTCGCTTCCATCATCGATGTCGGCGTGGACGCCGACGGCCACACCCCGTACCCGCGCGTCGCCATCGAGGCGGCCCAGCAGGTCGCGGCCGGCACCGCCGACCGTGCGCTCCTGATCTGCGGCACCGGCCTCGGGGTCGCGATCGCGGCGAACAAGGTGCCCGGCATCCGCGCCGTCACCGCCCACGACGCGTACTCGGTCGAGCGCGGCGTCCTGTCGAACAACGCCCAGGTGCTCACGATGGGCCAGCGCGTCGTCGGCATCGAACTCGCCCGGCGGCTCGTGCGCGAGTGGCTGACCTACCGCTTCGACACGTCGTCGGCCTCGGCCGAGAAGGTGGCCGTCATCGACGAGTTCGAGACCACGGGCTCCTGCTGATGAGCGAGCACGAACTCCGCAGGAACGCGCCGATCTCGCAGGATTCCGCGCGGAGTCTGCCCGAATCGCGCGACTCTGCGGAGTTCGTGCACCCGCCGGTCACTGTCGGGGTGAGCCTGAAGACGTACTTCGGGCACGAGCGGGCGCGCGCCTGGTTCGCCGAGGTGGCGACGCGCGCGGCCGCGCACCCCGCCGTGGCCGCCGGCGACGTGCGGCTGTTCGTCATCCCGACCTACCTGCAGATCCCGGCCGCGCTCGACGCCTTCGCCGGCACCCGGGTGCTGGTCGGCGCGCAGGACGTCTCGGAGTTCCAGCCGGGCGCCTACACCGGCGAGGTCACCGCCGCCGAGCTGGCCGAGGTCGGCGTCGCGGTCGCCGAGATCGGGCACGCCGAACGCCGCCGCCTGTTCGACGAGACCGACGGGATCACCGCAGCCAAGGCCGCCGCGGCGCTCGCGCACGGCATCACGCCGGTGCTCTGCATCGGCGAGTCCGAGCGGCTGGGCAGCTCTGCCGCCGCGCTCGCGAACGTCGCGCAGCTCGCGGCCAACCTGGCGCACGTTCCCGCCGGCGCGATCATCGTCGCCTATGAGCCGGTGTGGGCCATCGGCGCGGCCGAGCCCGCTCCCGACGAGCACATCGCCGCCGTGACTCGCGCCCTCCGCGGTGCGGTCGACTCCGACCCGGACCGTGCCGGCAGCGTCGTCATCTATGGAGGCTCGGCCGGGCCGGGGCTGCTGACACGCCTGGCCGACAGCGCCGACGGACTGTTCCTCGGCCGCTTCGCCCACGACCCCGACGCCCTGGTCGCCGTGCTGGACGAGGCAGCGGCGTTGGCCGCCCTTCGTCTCGGTCGCTCGCGCTCCCTCGCTCAGGGACCGGATCAGGCATCCGCACCCGACTCCCGGTCGCTGAGCGAGCGCCAGCGAGACGAAGCGCGGTCGCTGAGCGAGCGCCAGCGAGACGAAGCGTCTCCCCCGAGCGGCGGGCGGACGACAGCATGATCGGCCTCGGCACCTACGCCTTCTTCTGGCAGCATTCCGACCGCGTGCCGGCTCGGCTCGGCGGGTCGCTGTCGCTCGTCGGGGCCTTCGAGGCGACCCGGGCACTCGGCGTGGACCTGTTCCAGATCTGCGATTACGCGCCGCTCGAGGCGATGAGCGACGCCGAGCTCACGGATGCCGCGGCCGCCGCCCGCGACCTCGGCATCGCCGTCGAGCTCGGCACGAAGGGGATCGAGCCCGACCGGCTCGCCCGCTTCCTCGATCTCGCCGGCGTCTTCGAGGCCCGGCTGGTGCGCAGCATGCTGTACTCGCCCGACACCCGGCCCACTCTCGCCCAGGCCGAGGAATGGCTGCGCGCGGCACTGCCGGCGTACGAGGCATCCGGAGTGGATCTCGCCCTCGAGACGTACGAGCAGGTCGCGACCGCCGATCTCGTCGGCCTCATCGAGCGCATCGACAGCCCGCGTCTCGGCATCTGCCTCGACCCGGCGAACGTCGTCGCCCGCCTCGAACTCCCGCGCGACTGCGTCGAGGCCACGGCGGCGCACGTGAAGAACGTGCACGTCAAGGACTTCGCCTTCGCCCGCCAGGCCGGCTGGGTCGGCTTCACCTACGGCGGCGCGCCGATGGGCGAAGGCCTGCACGACTACCCCCACCTGCTCGACACCGTCCGGCCCCGCGAGATCGGAGCCGGCGAACGCGAGGTCAACGAGATCGTCGAGCACTGGCTGTCCTGGCAGGCAGACCCCGAGACCACCGTCCGCACCGAGCGGGAATGGACCCGCCGAACCATCGAATATCTGAGGAGCACGACATGAGCACCACCTCCACTGAGACGTACAAGATCGCCGTCGTCGGCGCCGGCGGCAAGATGGGCATGCGCGTGTCCGACAACCTCGTCAGGACGGCCCACCAGGTCGCCTACGTCGAGAACTCTCCCGCGGGCCAGCAGCGCACGATCGACGCGGGCCGTGAGCTGACGGATGCCGCCACCGCCGTCGCCGATGCCGACATCGTCGTGCTCGCCGTGCCCGACCTCGCGCTCGGGCCGGTCACCGCCGATCTCGTGCCGCAGCTGAAGGCCGGCGCGATCGTGCTGACCCTCGACCCCGCGGCGGCCTATGCCGGACTGCTGACCACCCGCGAGGACGTCATCCAGGCCGTGGCGCACCCCTGCCACCCGTCGATCTTCCTGCAGCGCCAGACGCCCGAGGAGTGGGCCGACACCTTCGGCGGCATCGCGGCGCCGCAGGACGCGATCGCCGCGATCGAGTCCGACGACCCGGAGAAGCAGGCGATCGTCGAGGCGACCGTCCGCGCCATCTACGCGCCCGTGATCGACGTCCACTGGGTCACGATCAAGCAGCTCGCGCAGCTCGAGCCGACCCTCGTCGAGACCGTCGCGTGCATGATCGGCGCCCTGCTCAACGAGGCCCTGCAGGAGGCCGTGAACACCATGGGCGTTCCGGAAGCGGCGGCCCGCAGCATCCTGTACGGCCACACGCAGGTCGCCCTCGCCAACGGCCTGCGCGGCGACAACCCGTTCTCGGACGCCTGCCTCATCGCGATGGACTACGGCCGCGAGAGCATCATCAAGGAGGACTGGAAGAAGATCTTCCGCGACGACGAGCTCGACAAGAACCTCGCGCGGATGCTGCACCTGGACAGTATCGAACGCTGAGCGCTCTCGCGCTGAGCGAGTATCGAGCGCTGACCACGAGATCGAAGACCAAGGAGAATCCGTGTCACGACTTCAGGGAAAGACCGCGCTCGTCACCGGTTCGGGCACCGGCATCGGCCGCGCCGTCGCCGAACGGTTCGCGCGAGAGGGCGCCCGCGTCATCATCGCCGACCGGGACGCCGCGGCTGCGAGCGAGACCGCGGATGCCATCGGCCCGTCCGCCCGGGCGGCGGTGATGGACATCTCCGACGAGGCGTCCGTCGAAGCCGCCTTCGGGCTGCTCGGCGCCGAGGGCTGGGCGCCCGACGTCGTCGTCGCCAACGCCGGCGTGCAGCTGTTCGGCAGGGACGCGGCCGTCGCCGACCTCGACCTCGACGTGTGGAAGCGCACGATCGACGTCAATCTGACGGGCACGTTCCTCACGGCCAAGCACGCGGTGCGGTCCATGCTGGAGTCCGGCGGCGGCTCGATCATCCTCACGGGCAGCCCGACCGGCATCAACGGCGAGGGCCGGGACTTCACGGCGTACAGCGCGTCCAAGGCGGGGATCCACGGTCTCGGACGCACCGTCGCCGCGGCCTACGCCGATCGCGGCATCCGGGTCAACACCGTCGTCCCGGCGTATACCGAGACGTCGCTGGTCACCACCATCACGAGCGACCCGGAGGCGCGTGCGGCGATCATCGGCCGCATCCCGATGGGCCGCGCCGGAGCGCCGGCCGACGTCGAGGGCATCATGGTGTTCCTCGCGAGCGACGACTCGGCCTTCGCGACCGGTGCGCTGTTCGCCGTCGACGGCGGCATGACGATCTGACTCATGCCCCCTGCTGATCGCTCTCCCCTCCCGGTTCATCCGTTACATGTACGCCCGGGGGCGGATTCCTGTGCGTATGCGACGGACGAACCGGGTGGGAGGGGGCGAGGATGGAGAGCATGAGCGACGTGTGGAGCGGCGCGCCCGCGACGGTGTGGCGGAGCGGAGCGTGGTCGCTCGAGCTGCGCGACGACGAGCTCGCCGACATCGCCCACGACGGTCGCATGGTGCTGCGGTCGGTGCGCGCCGTGGTGCGCGACCGCAATTGGGACACCGCGGGCCTCGTGGTCGACCGCGTCGCCGAGTCCGGCCTCGCGCTGACCCTGCACGTGCACTCGACGGGCCTGGGCTCGGAGCTGCGCGGGATCGTCCGCGCGGAGGTGCGCGGCCCCGGGCGGCTGCGGGTGCTCACCGACCTCGAGTCGGCGTCGGAGTTCGCGACCAACCGCACCGGGCTCGTCGTGCTGCACCCGCCCCGCCTCGCCGGGTCGGCGCTCCGGGTGCGCCACCCCGACGGCTCGGTCGCGGCATCCCGCTTCCCCGTCGACATCAGCCCGCACCAGCCGGCGCTCGACATCGCGGGGCTGACGTGGACGCACGACGGCCTCGACGTCGACGTGCGCTTCACCGGCGACGTCTTCGAGATGGAGGACCAGCGCAACTGGACGGATGCCTCGTACAAGACGTACAGCCGCCCGCTCGCGCTGCCCTTCCCGTACACGCTCGCCGCCGGTGAGCGGGTCGTGCAGTCGATCGACATCGCCGTGTCGGGAACGCCGGCCTCTGTCCCCGCGGACCCCGTGGCCCGCATCCGGCTCGAGGAAGGCTCACCGCTCCCCGCGATCGCCGTGTCCGCGGCGACCGCGCCCGATCCCGCGCTGAGCACCGCGGTCGCCGAGGGTCCGTGGCCCGCCGCCGTCCTCGTCGAGCTCGACCTCGCCACGCGGAACTGGCGCGCCGCGCTGGCGCGGGCTGCGGCATCCGCTCGCCCTCTCGATGTGCGCTTCGTGCTGGCCGATGAGGACCCCGCCGCGATCGACCATGCCGTGCACGCCCTGCGCGGTCTCGCGATCGCGCGCGTCACGGCGTTCTGGCCGACCGGTGCGGCGAGGCACGTGTCCGATCTCGAGGCCATCGGCCTGCTGCGGCACGCGCTGACCGAGGCGGGCGTCGAAGCGGAAGTCGTCGGCGGCGTGCGCTCGCATTTCACCGAACTCAACCGCGAGCACCATCGCCTGCCGCGCGGGCTCGACGGCATCGTGTTCAGCAGCACGCCGCTGTTCCACAGTCTCAGCACGGCCCAGCTGGTCGAGTCGCTGCCGATGCAGCGCCTGGTCGCCACGCAGGCGACCAGGATCGCCGCCGGCCTTCCGGTGCACATCGGGCCGATCTCGCTGCGTCCGCACTTCAACGATGTGGCGACGACTCCCCCGCCGATGCCTGCGCACGACGACCTGCGCGACGGCTACGGCTCGGCGCTGCTCGACACGGTCGACGTCCGCATCGGCGCGCCCGAGCTCGCCGCCTGGACGGTCGCCAGTGCTGCCGCCCTCGCCGTGCCCGGCGTCGCCACGCTCGCGTACTTCGAGGAATGGGGGTCGCGCGGCGTGCGGAGTGCGGACGGATCGGCGCGTCCCGTGCTCGACGCCGTCACCTCGCTGGCCGGAATGGCCGGCGCGGTGGGCCTCCGCGGCGATTCACCCGACGGCCTCGTCTGGGCGCTCGGTGCCCGCACCCCCGGCGGCGACGCCGTCCTCGTGGCCAACCTCGACGTCCGTCCACGTCAGGTCGAGGTGACTCTCCCGGGTGGCGAGACCCGCACCGCCGACGTGCCGGCCGGGTCGTTCCTGCCGCTGTGACTCGCCGCCCTCACCCTGCGCCGCCGTTCATCCCCGCTCAGGTGCACTGAAGGTATGGAGACCTGCGCGATCGGCGGTCGTTCAGCGCACGTGAATCATGAGGAAGAGCTCAGCGCCACGCGACCTCGACGGCGCCGGCCTCGTAGGTCGCGACGGGATGCGCGAACGGCAGCGGAGAGAGCTGGTCGGCATGCACGAGACGGATGCCGGGAGCCGCGGCGAGCAGTCGCGCGATCGCCTCGCGGATCTCGAGCCGCGCCAGCTGCTGGCCGACGCAGCCATGCGGCCCGTGCCCGAAGCCGAGATGACCGAAGGCGTCGCGGGTGACGTCGAATCTGTCGGGATCGTCGTATTGCCGCTCGTCGTGATTCGCGGCGACGGGAGACACGGCGACGGTCGTGCCCGCGGCGATGGCGACGCCGCGCAGCTCGAGATCCTCCCGTGCCGTCCGAGGGAACAGGGTCACGAACATCGCGCCCACCCGCATGAACTCCTCGATCGCTCCCGGGATGGCCGCGGGATCGTCGTGGAGGACGGCGAGCTGGTCGGGGTGCGTGAGCAGCGCCACCATCGCCGTCGAGATGAGGTAGGCCACCGAATCGCGGCCGGAGGTCATCAGGACCAGCAGGATGCCCTCGACCTCGGCGCGCGTCCATTCGCCCTGCAGCAGGTGGGTGATCACGTCGTCACCGGGTACGCCTTCTCTCTCGGCGAGGAGGTCGCGGATGTAGTCGAACTTCTGCTGGGTCGTCGACGTCCCCGTCACGAAGAGCTCGCCGAACCGCGGTGCGAGCGCATCGGGCACGCCCAGGACGAGGCAGTGCGTGCGCATCGAGATGGGCGTCGCGTAGTGCGCGAACAGGTCTGCGGGCTGGTCGCGGGCGAGGAACTCGGCGAGCTGCGACGTCACGATGCCGGCGACCGCGTCCTCGCGCGCCCGCACCGCTCGCATCGAGAACTGCGAGATGATCGCCCTCCGCATGCGCAGGTGCTGCTCGCCGTCGAGCGCGAGCAGGTTCGAAGCGGCGAGCGCGACGCGCCCGGCCTCGTCGAGGTCGTCGAGATCCGTCGCCTCCTGCGGCTGAGGGAACCGGTGGACGGCGACGGTGAACCTCGGATCCGACAGCACGTCGCGTGCGAGCGTATGCCGGGTGACGATGAGCCCGTCAGGCCCATCGGGGTAGCGCAGCGGTGTCGCGGGCGCTTCGTCGCGCCAGGTCGCCAGCGCCGGCGAGGGCGCGAGAGGCGTGCCGTCGGTGGGCAGGCGACGCTCGTGGTACGGGCATCCGGTCATACGAGACTCCCTTCGGCGCGGAGGAGATCTGCCCGGGCCATACGGAACTCGCGCGCCATGTTCCACCCGACGAGCGCCTCCACGCGCCCCTCCCGCCGCGCGGCCAGGACGAAGCGGTCGCCGTCATCGTCGCCCGCGATCACCTGCAGCTCGGCGTCGGGATGCACGGTGCCGTGAACGAGGATGCGCGTGCCGAACAGCGTCGTCCAGAAGAACGGCTCGATGGGCGGGCATGCCGCACCGGTCGCCACGGCACGGGCCACGGCCTGTGCCTGCAGGATCGCCGTCTGCTGGTGCTCGACTCGTCGTGGGCGGCCGTCTGCCGGATCCGTCCACGCCGCGACGTCCCCGACCGCGTGGATCCCGTCAGCTGCGCGGCCGTTCGCGTCGCACACCACTCCGTCGGCGATCTCGAGGCCGGAGCCGCGCAGCCAGCCGACGGCAGGGGTGCAGCCGACGGCGCTCACAACGACCGACGCGTCGACGGTGGCGCCGTCGGCGAGGTGCACGCCTGAGGCATCCACCCCGACGACCCGCGCCCGGGTGCGCAGCTCGACGCCGTTCTCGCGCAGCAGGCCGGCGACGCGCGCTGAGAGCCGCAGGCCGAGAGTGCCCACCGACACTCCCTCGCCGCGGGCGATCAGCGTCACCGCGCATCCCGCGGCGCGCGCGGCAGAGGCCACCTCGCTGCCCAGCACGCCCGCGCCGATGATCGCGATCCGGTCGGCACGCGCGATTCGCCCGCGCAGGCGGTGCGCGTCCTCGATCGTCCGGAGGGTCTGCGACGCCGGGAACGGATGCCGCGCCACGGCGCCTGTGGCGATCACCAGCTCGTCGTAGGCGAGGCGTTCGTGACCGACCACCACTTCGCGTCGCCGCAGGTCGAGCCCGGTCGCCCGGCGCCCGAAGCGGAACGTCACGCCGAGCCCGGTGAGCTCGGCCCGGCCGCGGATGGGAGCGGCTTCCCACTCTCCGGACAGGACCTGCTTCGACAGGACCGGGCGACTGTATGGTGAGTGGCGTTCGGCGCCGAGGAGCGTGATGCGCCCGTCGAAACCCTGCGCACGCAAGCTCTCGGCGGTCGTCAGCCCCGCGAGCGAGGCGCCCACGATCAGAACGTGCGTCATCGGTCCCCCACGCGGATCGCCCGTGCGGGGCAGAGGGATGCCGCCCGCACAGCTGCGGCGATCTCGTCTTCGGCGGTCGGGTCTCGGTCGAGCACGACGACGATGCCGTCATCGTCCTGGTCGAAGAGCGTGCCCGCCACGAGCGCGCATTGGCCCGCGCCCACACAGGCGGTGGTGTCGGCGAAGATCGTCATGAGAGCAATATCCGCCGATTCCGCAGCAGATTCCACGTGTATGTTGACGTCATGTCGGACGATGTTGACGACCGTGCCTGACGCCCGCGTCCGGGGACGCCACGCCACCCTCGAGCAGCACGGCGTCGCGGCAGAGAGGTTCACGGACTTCGTGAGTCCCACGCTCGACCTCCACGGGGTGGACGTGGTGCTGCTCACCTTCGTGCTGCGGGGCACCGGACGCCACGTCCTCGACGAGACCGAGTACGCGATCACCGGCCCGTCGTTCGCGGTCACCCGCACCGGAGAGCGCCACGGGCTCGTCACCGACGGCGATGCGCTCGAGGTCGTGAACCTCTATCTCGACGTCGACGCGCATCCGATCCCGACGCTGGCGCAGCCGCTGGACCGCGCCCTCGCGGCCCTCCTGCCTATCGGCGATGCACCCCGCGTGCGGCTGCCCCAGGTCGCGATCGACGACGTGGCGGCGACGCGCGCACTGCTCGAGCTGCTGGAACGCGAGACCCTCCACCCCGGGCCGGGCACGGGCGACAGCGTCGCCGCCCTGCGACGGGCGCTGCTGGTCGAATGCGCGCGCGCGATCTCGGCGCACGGGTTCCTGCCGGCCCGCGGCACCCGGAGCCGCACCGACGTCGCCGTCGACGAGGTGCGCGCGCATCTGGATCGCTCCTTCACCGAGAATCAGAGCCTCGCCGACCTGGCGGCGCGGGTGCACCTGGAGCGCACCTACCTCTCCCGCGCCTTCGCGGCCTCGACCGGTGAGACGATCTCGGAATACGTCGCGCGTCTTCGGATCGGCTACGCGGCCACCCTCCTGCGCACGACCGATCGCAGCATCGCCGACATCGGCGTCATCGCGGGCTTCCGCGACCTCTCCCATTTCGGCCGGACGTTCAAGCGCCTGCTCGGCGTCGCCCCCCGCGAGTATCGCCGGGGGCCGTGACCTCCTCGCGAGCGTTCACACCGCGCGCGCGTTCGTCGCGGCGACCGACGATGCCTCTCGCCAGACCCGCACATCCCAGGACGCGAGCTCGACCTCTGTGCCCGCCCGGTGCACGGCGTCGTCGAGGACGGATGCCACGTCCCTGGCGAGCGACACGGTTCGGGGTTCCGGCGACCAGTTGTGCACCACCCAGCCCCGGCCCTGTGGGCCTGCGAGCGAGTGGGCGGTCACCGTCGCCACGCGCTCCGACAGCGGGCTCGCGAGCGACGCCGGGCCGGCGGCACCCGTCATCACGTCGGCCAGCGTCGCCCGGTCGAGCAGCGTGCCGACCGTCGTGATCGAGCCCGCACCCACGTCGTGGCGCGCCACGGCCGCCCATCGCCCGAACAGCGGATGCCGATACCGGAGCAGCACCTCCGCACCGTCGACCTCGAGCCCGTCGATCCAGCCCGCCGCCTGGCCGACGACGACGCCGTCGCGCACGACCTCGACCGGCTCGGCGAGCGCCGCGAACTCCCGGTAGCCGACGCCGGCCGCCGGCCCCACGATGGCCGGCGCCCGCACGGCCCGCATGCGGCCCTCGTCGTCGCCGTAGCCGGTGCGCGGACCGATCACGAGCCGCCCACCCCGACGGGCGTACTCGACGAGCTTCTCGAGCGTCGGATCGGATGCCGCGATGAGCCCCGGGACGACGAGCACCGGGTAGCGCCGCACGAGCTCGCCTGCGTCGGGCAGCTGCCGGTCGTTGACGAAGTCCACCTGCAGCCCGGCGTCGATCGCCGCACGGCCGAAGGCGCCCACGATCCGCGCATACGAGCCGCGATCGCCCACGCCGGCCGCGCCGGGAAGCGGCGGCTCGAACGACATCATCCACTCGCTGTCGTGCGCATACACGAGACCGACGTCGGCGTCGGGCTCGGCATCCGCGAGCCAGGGCGCCGCCGCCGCGAACTGCCGGCCGATCCCGGCGATCTCGGCATGGATGCGCCCCGGCTCGAGGTCGTGACCGAGGATGCCGCCCCAGTGGACCTCGGCGCCCGAGTGCAGCGTGTGCCAGTGCCAGTACGACACGAGCCGGGCTCCGCGAGCGACGAGCAGCCACGCCGCCTGGGCGAGCTGCCCGTCGTACGGCGGGCGCGTGAGCGACGCCGGCCCGATGGACGCGGCCCCGGTCTCCGTGACGAGGAACGGGCCCTGTCGGGTCGCCCTCATGCGGTCGGCCATGAGCACGAGCTGCGGCACGTCGTCGGCGTACCACCGCCCGCCCGCGCCCTCGCGTTCGAGGTCGAGCGCGTCCTGGGCGAGGTAATAGGCGTTGCCGCTGGCGATGTCCAGTCGCGCGCCGACGGCGACGTCGTCCATCGCGGGCCGCTGGTAGGCGATGCAGGTGGTGAGGAATGTGTCGTCGGCCACGAGCGGACGGACGAGGTCGGCCTGCCATCCGATGAAGTCGGCGGTCAGCTCGGCCTGGAACCGCCGCCACGCGAGGTCGTACGCGGGGGTCGTGTTGCCCGCCGGCGCCCAGAGCTCGTCCCACTCCGAGATGCGGTGCGACCAGTACGTCAGGCCCCACGCGCGGTTGAGCGTGTCGACATCGCCGTAGCGGTCGGCGACCCAGTCGCGGAATCGCGCCACGACGTGCTCGTTGTGGATGATGTGCAGTCCGGCCTCGTTGTCGAGCTGCACGCCGACGACCGCCGGATGCCGGCCATGCCGGCCGACGACGGCGCGGATGACCCGCTCGGCGTAGCCCCGGAACAGCTCGGACGTGTAGTCCACCTCCTGCCGGCCGCCCCACGGCACGCTGGTGCCGTCCTTGCGGACGACCGCGAGCTCGGGGTGCGCACGCGCGAGCCACGGCGGCACGGCGTAGGTGGGAGTGCCGAGGATCACGTCGATGCGGTGCGCATGCGCCGCATCGAGCACGGGCGTCAGCCACTCGAGGTCGAACTCGCCGTCGCGCGGCTCCCAGGTGGACCAGACCGATTCGCCGACGCGGATGCACGTGATCCCGGCATCCGTCATCAGTCGCAGGTCGGTCTCGAGTCGCGACGGATCGGGCAGGTACTCGTTGTAGTACGCCGTCCCCAGCCGCGGGCCGCCCCGCCAGGCTTTCAGGCGATCGGATGCCGCGGCCCGGCCCTCATCGGCCGCCCCTCGTTCGTGCCAGCCGGCCACAGGTCAGCCCGCCACGCGGGTGATGCGAAGCGCGAGCGCCTCGCCGGCGGGCAGCTCGATCGGCGCCGAGGCCCGATCGTAGGCGTCGTTGCGCTGGACGTCGTCGAGCGCGAAGCGCCGGCCGACGGGCGTGACCGTCATGTTCCACGTGTCGATGATGTCGACCTCGAATGTGTCGCCCGGCTGCGGCCGCTCGCCCGGAAACCCGATCGGCAGCCGGAAGTCCCACGTCGCCGGTGCCGACAGGCCGAGGTACTGCACGTACAACTGCCGCGGGATGCCGGCGACATAGGCGGGATCGTCCCACTTGTCGATGGGATCGAGCCCCGCGCCGTCCACCTCTTCGAGGACGCGGCGGAGGAACGCCAGCCGAGCCGGCGACTCACCCCGCAGCGGGCCGCCCTCGACCATGTGGAGGCTTCCCGACTCCGTCACGAAGCTCTCGCCGTGCGAGGCGTAGCACCCGGCCACCGTCGTGACCCAGAACTGGTGCACCAGCTCCTCGGCGCTGAGGTGGCCCCACCGGTCGGGGATGTCTCCCTCGTACTTGATCTCGTCGAGGACGACCGGCTTGCCGTACACGTCGCGGTAGAGGTTGGCGCGGCCGAAGTGCGTAGTGGCCGAGCCGTTCTGAAGGGACGCATGGGTCACCCACGGCTGGTTGTTGTCGTACAGCTCGATCCAGTTGTGGATGGATCGCAGGTGGTCATACGGATCGATCGCGGCCAGCAGCGCACCGGTCCGATCCCAGCGCTCGGCGGGGCGCTCGAGCTGATCGAACTCGTTGCAGAGCGACCACCACACGTGCGGATACGCCGCCAGTCGCGCCACGAGGTAGCGGAGGTAGACCGCATCCTCCTCCTCGGTGAGCTCGTTCAGGCCGAACTGGCCGCGGTCGTAGGCGTTGTAGATCAGCACGTCGGCCTGGATGCCGCGCTCGCCGAGCAGCTCGACGGCCCGATCGAGGCGCTGGAAGAACGCGGGCACGGGCCGGGTCACGTCCCAGCGGCCGTCGGTCTTCTCGAACGGCATCAGCGTCGGGACGTGCTCGATGTATCCACCGCCCTGCGGGAAGACCATGAACCGGAACTTGTTGAAGCCGGCCTCGGCGATCGCATCCACGGTGGACGAGAAGAGCGGCTCCTCCTGGTGAAGCCAGTTGTACGCAGTCGCCCCGACCGGGCGGAACGGCGTGCCGTCGGCGTGCGCGAAGTGGAATCGGTGCGCGACGCGGACCGGCCCGTGATCGGCGCCGCGCGCCACCTCGAAGGTGCCGGATCGCCCTGCGAGCGCGGCATCCGTGCTCTCGCTCGTCCACGACCACTCCCCCTCGCGGTCGGGCGCGAACCGGACCCGGTAGGTGGTGCCGCCGTCCCAGAATCCGGGGACGACCCGTTCGGCACCCGATTCCGTCTGCCGGGCCCGCAGCGTAAGGGGTGCGCGGTCTGCGGGGATGCGATCTGCTCCCTCGAAGGTGAGCTCGATCGGCCGGTAGAGCTCGGATCGGGGAGCACGAAGCTCAGGGGACACGGGTTTCTCCTTCGATGTCGTGTCGGTCAAGGTCGTTCGCTGTCATGTGGGTCTCTCCCCCCGTCCCCCTGGATCCGTCCGTCGTATATGTAGCGGTCGCGCTTGCAACGCGCCTATACGACGGACGGACGGAAGGGGGTGGCTTCATGGGCGGCGGCGCGAGCTCTCGCGCACGATCAACTCGGGGGCGAAGACGCGCTGAGCGGTCCGTTCTGGCAGCGCTGGTGCTGGCTCTGCGAGGGCACCGGTCCCGCGTTCGATCGCCTCGAAGAGGATGTCGACGGCCGCGGCACCGATGTCGCCGTGGCGGGCACGGACGCTGGTCAGCGGGATGAGGGATGCCTCGGCGAACTCGTTGTCGTCGTAACCGACGAGGGCGACCTCGCCAGGCACCGAGACGCCGCGTGCGACGAGCGCCTGCAGCACGCCGAGAGCCAGCACGTCGTTGGCGGCGAACACGCCGTCGGGACGGTCGGTGGCGGGGCGGTCGGCCAGAGCCGCGCCCACCGCACGGCCGGCCGCGATCGACCGCTCGGCTACCTCGATCACCTCGGGGTCACCCACATCCGGATGCGCATCCGTCGCCTGCCGCACGCCGGCCAGCCGGTCGGTCACCTGCTGCACCGGCAACGGGCCGCCGACGAACGCGAGGCGGCGGCATCCGTTCTCGATGAGGTGCTCGGCTGCCTGGCGCCCGCCCGAGACGTCGTCGATCGACACCGACGGCTGACTCTCGTCGCCCGCACGGCGGCCGACGACCACCGACGGCGTGCCCCGCTCGCGCATCGCAGCCAGCCGGGTCTCGATCGGCTCGAACGACGACACCAGCAGCCCGCGCACCTGCCGCTGCTCGAACGCCTCGAGATACGCGTCCTCGCGCTCGCGGTCGCCGTGGGAGTGCGCGAAGAACACGGTCATGCCGAGTCGCTCGGCGCGGTACTCGACCTCCTGCGCGATCTCGCTGAAGTGCGGATTGCTCACATCGGGCGACAGGTAGCCGATCAGGCTGCTCACCCCGAGCCGCAGCTGTCGTCCGGCACTGCTGGGGACGAACCCCAGCTCGTCGATCGCCTCCGCGATGCGCCCCGCCCGCTCGGCGGAGACGCGATCGGGATGGTTGAGGTACGCCGAGACCGTGCCGACGGCCACACCGGCACGCGCGGCGACCTGCCGGATGCCCGGCCGCTGGCCCATCCCCATCCCCTGTCGCGACACGTCAGCGCCAGTCGTGCTCGGCGACGAAGCCGAGCCGCTCGCGGATCTTGCGCGTCGACATGAGCGACTCGAACTCGCCGAGATCATCGGCGACGGGGGTCTCCGGGAACCAGCGCGCCGCGACCTCCCGGGAAGGCTGCGTGTTGCCCGATCCGGGCGCGGCCACGTTGTAGACCTCGAAGCCCGGCTGCGCCGCCGCGAGCGCCACCGCCACCGCCAGCCCCCCGTCGCGCGCGTCGATCCAGGAGCCGACGAGGTCGCGGCGGTAGTCCGGCTCTGCCGCGCGCTCGAAAGTGGCGTACTCGTCCGCGGCCACCACATTGGTGAATCGCAAGGCGGTGATCGAGGTCTCGGGGTGCCACCGCACGAGCTGGGCGGCGATCGCCTCCTCGGCGACCTTGCCGAGCCCGTAGGTGTTGTTCGCGCTGGTGTACGCCTCGTCGACGGGGAGCGACGGCGGAGCCTCCTCGAAGGGGAAGCCCATCGCGGTGATGCTCGACGCGAGGACGATCGTGCGGATGCCTGCCCGATGCGCCGCGAACAGCGCGTTGAAAGAGACCGTAATGTTGTTGTGGAAGGTCGCGGCATCCGGCACCAACCCGTTCACGGGGATCGCCGCGAGGTGCACGAGGGCGTCGAGTCCGTCGTGGCGCGCGGTCACCGAGAGGAACGCGTCGAGCGTCTGCCCGAAGTCGGTGAGGTCGACGCGGGTGAAGCCCCGTCCGGGCGTTCCGGCGAGGTCGAACCCGATCACGTCGTGGCCGTCGGCGCGCAACCGCTCGACCGTCGCCCGCCCGAGTTTGCCTCCACTGCCGGTGACGCCGATCCGCATCTCGTACCTCTCCGTACCTGATCCATCGTTCGACTTGAAACGTTTCGAACTGAGTGACACACTCACTGTACACATCAAACCGAAACGTTTCAGTTTCTGCTCGCCGCCGAGCTTCGTCAGCGGGCGCACGGAGAGAGGCCACGGATGTCCGTCATCGTCGACGCACCCCGCATCGAACACCACCGCGAACCCCTCGGGATCGGCGAGCGGATGCCGCGGCTCTCGTGGCGCGTCGCCTCGGCGCCGTCCGGCTGGCGGCAGGCCGCGTACTCCGTCGAGCTCGATCGCGCCGGCGACGTCACGAGCTACGTGGTCGACTCCCCCGAGCAGGTGCTGGTGGACTGGCCGGCAGGACCGCTGCACTCGCGCGAGATCGTCACCGTGCGCGTCGCGGTGCGGGGTGTGGACGGCGCGTGGTCCGCGGCATCCGTCCCCACGGTCCTCGAAGCGGGGCTGCTCGAGCCCGGCGACTGGGTCGCACGGCCGATCGGAGCGACGCGCAACGAGAACCCGCACTCCGACGAGCGCCGGCCCTCGCTCGTGCGGCGCGCGTTCGACGTGCGCGACGACATCGTGCGCGCGCGCCTCTACGCGACCGCGCACGGCGTCTACGAGGCCGAGCTCAACGGCGAGCGCGTCGGCGACGACACGCTCTCGCCCGGCTGGACCGTATACGGCACGCGCTTGCGGTACTACACGTACGACGTCACCGACCTGGTGCGCCCCGGGGCCAACGCGCTCGGCGCCTGGCTCGGCGACGGCTGGTACCGGGGGCGGCTCGGCTGGCGCGGCGGCTTCCGCAACGTCTACGGGTACGACCAGTCCTTCCTCGGCCAGCTCGAGCTGACCTACGCCGACGGCAGTCGAGAGGTCGTGGCGACCGACGTGTCGTGGCGCTCGGCCCCGAGCCCCATCCTGCACAGCGGCCTCTACGACGGCGAGGACTACGACGCACGCGAGGAGCAGCCCGGCTGGTCGACGGCGGACTTCGACGACTCCGGCTGGGAGGGGGTGCAGGAGCGCCACCGCGACCCCGCCACGCTCGTCGCGCCGACGGCGGCGCCGGTGCGCGCGACCGAGGAGCTGCGGCCGATCGAGGTGCTCACCGGCCCCAGCGGCTCGCGGATCCTCGACTTCGGGCAGAACCTCGTCGGCCGCGTGCGCATTCGCGTCTCGGGGGACGCCGGCGCGACGGTGACGCTGCGCACCGCCGAGGTCATGCAGGACGGCGAGATCTACACGCGACCGCTCCGCGCCGCGCGTTCGACCGACAACTACACGCTCGCCGGTCGCGACGTCGAGGAGTGGGAGCCGCGGTTCACCTTCCACGGCTTCCGCTACGTGGAGGTGACGGGCTGGCCCGGCGACCTCGATGCCGATGCGGCCGCCGGCGCACTCGTGGCCAGGGTGTACCACACCGACCTCGAGCGCACCGGATGGTTCGAGTCGTCCGACCCCGCCCTCAACCGCCTGCACGAGAACGTCGTGTGGGGCATGCGCGGCAACTTCGTCGACATCCCCACCGACTGCCCGCAGCGCGACGAGCGCATCGGCTGGACCGGCGACATCCAGGTCTTCGGCCCGACCGCCTCGACACTCTTCGACGTGTCCGGCATGCTCTCGGGCTGGCTCCGCGACGTCGCGATCGAGCAGCTCCCCGACGGCACGGTGCCCTGGTACGTGCCGGTGATCCCGGCGGTCGACAAGTGGACCCCGATGCGCCCCGGCGCCGCATGGGGTGACGTCGCGACCCTGCTGCCGTGGACGCTGTACGAGCGCTTCGGCGACGCCGGCGTGCTGCGCGCGCAGTTCGACAGCGCGCACCGCTGGGTCGATCTGCTCGAGCGTCTCTCCGGCCCCTCTCGGCTGTGGGACACGGGCTTCCAGCTGGGCGATTGGCTCGACCCGGCCGCCCCGCCGGACGACCCGGCCGACGCGCTCACCGACCGCTACCTCGTCTCAACCGCCTACTTCGCGAAGTCGGCGCGCACCGTCGCGCGCATGGCGGAGGTGCTGGGCCTCGGCGACGAGCGGGCGCACTACGACGCGCTCGCCGACGAGGTCGTGGCGGCCTTCGAAGGCGCGTACGTGAACGACGACGGCACCATGACCAGCGACGCGCAGACCGCGTACGCCCTGGGCCTGCGGTTCGACCTCATCACCGATCCGCAGAAACGGGATGCCGCGGCCGCGCGTCTCGCCGACCTCGTGCGCGAGGCGGGCAACCGGATCGCCACCGGCTTCGTGGGGACGCCGCTGGTCTCCGACGCGCTGAGCGCCGGTGGCCACGTCTCGACCGCGTACGACCTCATCCTCGAACGCGAGTGCCCGTCGTGGCTCTATCAGGTAGAACAGGGGGCCACCACGGTGTGGGAGCGGTGGGACTCGCTGCTCCCCGACGGCACCGTCAACCCCGGGCAGATGACCTCCTTCAACCACTACGCGCTGGGTGCCGTCGCCGACTGGATGCATCGCGTCATCGCCGGTCTCGCCCCCGACGCCCCCGGCTATCGGCGCATCCGGTTCGCCCCGCGTCCCGGTGGCGGACTCACATCCGCCTCGGCCCGCCAGCTGACCGCCTACGGCGAGGCGGCGATCTCCTGGCGCATCGCGGACGGGCGGCTGCACGTCGAGGTCACCGTGCCCGTCGGCGCCGAGGCCGTCCTCGACCTCGAAGGCGCCGAGGAGGAGACGCTGAGCCCCGGAACCCACACCCGTCTCATCGAGATCCCCGTGGAGGTCAGCGCACCCGCCTGATGTGACCGGCCGGGCGACGTTCGAGCCCGACGACTCTGAAGATGACGGATGCCGCGGCCTGCGGCATCCGTCTCCACCATCGCGATGCGTGCCGCAGTCCGGCTAGCTGCCTCTCCCACCGGGCATGCCTGGACACCGGTCAGGTTTCTCCGCGCGGATTCGGGCTGGCTTCGCGGCGCGTGAGTGAATATCCTTTCGTTAGCGAATCCGAATACACGTCGGATCGTCACGATCGGAGACCGCCGTGCCCCTGACGCCCTACACCCGGCCCGCAGACGGCCAGGTGCGCCTGCTCACCAAGGTCGCGCGCATGTATCACGAGCGCGGCGTGCGCCAGGCCGACATCGCGGCCGCGCTCAATATCTCACAGGCGAAGGTCTCGCGTCTGCTCAAGCGCGCGGAATCCGTGGGCATCGTGCGGACGATCGTCACGGTCGCGCCGGGCGTCTACGCCGAGCTCGAAGAGCAGCTCGAGGAGAAGTACGGGCTCGCGGAAGCCGTCGTGGTCGATGTCGACCCGGACGCCGACGAGGGCGAGCTGCTCGCCTCGCTGGGCGCGGGAGCCGCGGCGTACCTGGAGGCGACCCTCTCGGGGAGCGACAGGATCGGCGTCTCGTCGTGGAGCCAGACGATCCTCGCGATGGTCGACCGCATGCGCCCCTTCACCGTGAGGGGAGCGACGGAGGTCGTGCAGCTGCTCGGCGGCGTCGGAGCTCCCGAGGCGCAGAGCCACTCCAACCGCATCCTCGGCGAGCTGGCTCGCACGCTCGGCGCCGAGCCGGTCTACGTGCAGGCGCCCGGCGTCGTCGGCGATCCGGCGATCCGCGACAGCCTGCTGCAGGATCCCTCGATGCAGGAGGTCGCGCGCCACTGGAACGAGCTCACCATGGCGATCATGGGCATCGGCAGCATCGAGCCGTCCGACGTTCTGGCGACCAGCGGCAACGCGTTCGCCGCCGAGGAGCGCCGCGATCTGCTCGACAAGGGCGCCGTCGGCGACATCTGCCACCGCATCTTCCGCGCCGACGGCTCGCTCGTGCGCGGCGCCGTCGACGACCGCATCATCGCCATCACGGTGGAGAACCTGCGTGGCATCCCGCGTCGCGTCGGCATCGCCGGCGGAGACCGCAAGCTCGAGGCGATCCACGGTGCCCTCGCCGGCGACTGGGTCACGACGCTGGTGACCGACCTGCGCTCGGCCGAGGCGCTGGCCGCCCGCTGACCTGCGCGGCGCCGGCAGCTCGCCAGGCCGCGCGCCGCGGCGCGGACTGTGAAACTTCCGGGCAGAATCGCATCTTCGAGCCTGCCGAGCGGCCGGAGGGCTGGATTCTGCCCGGAGTTCTCACGCCGGGGGCGCTTACTGTCAGTTCCGCGCCAGCGACTTCGCCAGGCGCTCCACGCCGAGGCGCGGGCTGGTCAGCACGGGAACACTGACCGAGACGGTCTCAGCGGCCGTCGCCATGGACGCCTGAGCGAGCACCACGACGTCCGCCTCCGTGGCGGCGCGCTCGATCGCGGCGGCGACCAGCCGGTCGTGCGTGGCGCGGTCGCCGCTCGACACCGCCGCGAAAGCCCCCTCGATGACCTCGCTCGTGAACTCCGGCTCCACACCGGCCAGCGCAGCCCGCTCCTCGAGGAGCCGCAGCGTCGGGCCGCAGGTGGTGGACAGGGTGGCCAGGACGCGCACCCGGCGTCCGGCCTGGACCGCGGCATCCGCCATCGCCTCGTCGACGCGCAGCACCGGCACCCCCGCGGCCGCAGCGGCGGGCGCGGCGAGCTCCGAGATCGACGAGCACGTGAACATGACGGCATCCGCTCCCCCGGCGGCAGCCGCGCGAACGAGGTCGTCGATGCGCGCGGGCACCGAGGCGGCGCGATCGTCGTCGCCGAGGTCGGCGACGATGCGGTCGTCGAGGTAGTTCACGATCGTCGCGTCCGGCAGGAACTCGGTCGCCAGCGCACCGAACGGGGCGATGTTGACGGCTCCGGTGTGCAGGAATGCGATGCGGGGTGCGGACGAGGTCATGCGAACAAGCCTTCCAGCTTCTCAGCCCTTGAGGGCGCCGCCGGCCATGCCGGCCATGATCTTCTTGTTGAGCGTCAGGAACAGGATGAGCAGCACCACGATGTTGATGCTCACGGCTGCGAAGAGCGGTCCGTACTGCGTCGAGCCGTACTCGTCGCTCAGGCTCAGCAGGCCGACCTGGATGGTCGCGAGGTCGGGCCGCGTCGTGAAGGTCAGCGCGATCAGCAGGTCGTTCCACACGCTGAAGAACTGCACCAGTGCGATCGTGATGATGGAGTTCTTCATCATCGGGATGCCGATCACGAAGAACGATCGGAGCGGCCCCGAGCCGTCGACGGTCGCGGCTTCGAAGATCTCACGCGGCACTGACCGGAAGTACGTGGCCATCAGGAACGTCGTCAGCGGCAGACCCATGACGGTGTACGTGATGATCAGCGGCCACAGCGTGTCGGTGATGCCGATGCGGAAGTACGTGATGAACAGCGGGACGAGGATCATCTGGCCGGGCACCATGATGCCGGCGAGGATGTAGAGGAGGACGCCGTTGCGACCCCTCCAGATCATCACCTCGAGGGCGTAACCCGCGGCCACTCCGATGAAGACGATGAGCAGCACCGACGGGATCGTCACCATCACGCTGTTCAGCCAGTTGCGCGCCACGTTGCCGTTCGTCAGCGCAGTGACGTAGTTGTCGAAGTTCCAGGTCTCGGGCAACGACAGCGCCGGGTTGGAGAGGAACTCGGACTGCGTCTTGAACGAGCCGAGCACCATCCAGACCTGCGGATACAGCACGACGACCATGAGGACCGCGACGAGGATCCACACCGGCAGGCGGCGCAGCGCCTTCACGACACCGCGCCGGGCGCGGCTGGGACGGGGCTTGCGGACCGTGGGGGTGGCCACCGTGTAGGCGGTCTCGGTCTGGGTCAGAGTCATTGTCAGACCTCCGCCTTGCGGCGCGACGATCGGAAGATCGCGAGAGTGAACACGAGGCAGAGCGCCGTGAGGATCACGGCGATGGTCGAGCCGTAGCCGTACTCGGCGTACTCGAACGCCGTGCGGTACATGTACAGCGTCATCGGCGCGGTCGAGGTGCCAGGCCCGCCGCCGTTGAGGGCGAGCAGGCTGTCGAAGACCTTGAGGGTGGCGTTGAGGCTGAAGATGATCGACGACAGCAGGATAGGCAGCGACAGCGGCACCACGATGTGGCGGACGAGTTTGAACCCGTTGGCTCCGTCGAGCCTGGCCGACTCGATGATCTCTTCGGGGATGTCGAGCAGGCCGGCGTAGAGGAGCACGGCGTAGAAGCCCATCGAACTCCACAGCGTCATGGCGATGGCCGTGGTCATCGTGCCGACGGTCGACGCCAGCACCTCGACGCTGTCGCCGCCGAAGAAGTTGATGATGTCGTTGATCGGGCCCTGGTTGTCGCCGACGGCCACGAAGCTGCGGAACAGCATGGCGACGGCAACGGTCGGCAGCACGGTCGGGAAGAAGACGAGCGTTCGCACCAGGGTCGAGCCCTTGCGGAGGACGAAGACGTAGAGGAGGGCCAGCCCGTAGCCCAGGGCGACCTGGAGGATGGTGGCCACGATCGCGAAGAAGACGCTCACCCACATCGACTGGAGAGCGGCCGGGTCGGTGAAGAAGGTCGTGAAGTTCTGAAGCCCCACCCAGTCGAAGCCGCGGAGCGAATTGCCCTCGAAGAACGAGAGGCCGAGGGACCAGCCCACCGGCACGACCTTGAGAAGGGTGTACAGCACGAGGGCCGGTGCCAGCAGGATGAAGATCGTCTTCCGATCTCCGAAGATCGAGTTCATCTGCGAACTGCTTTCTGTCGTGAGCCGGCTCCCCGAGCGTGCGCCCGGGGAGCCGGTGAAGGGTCTCAGCCGTTGGCGTCGATGCTCGCCTGCAGCTGGGCCATGTAGTCCTCGGCGGTCATCTGCCCCGTGGTGAGCAGCGTCACGTTGGTCGACGCCAGCGAGTTGCTCTTCGAGTCCATCAGAGCCTCGAACCACAGTACGGTCTCGTCGATCCCGGCGATCCGCTCCTGGATCTCGGCGGTGTTCTCCGAGATGTCGGTGACGTCGCCGTTGACCTTGAAGCCCGAGATGACGCCGGCATCCTGGAGAGCCTGCTGGCCGTAGTTCTCGGCGATGCAGCTCACCCAGTCGACGACCTTCGGGCCGAACTGCTCGGCGTTGATGATCATCGGAGCGCCCGCGTTCGCCGCGTACTGGTCGATCGAGCCCTTGCCACCCTCGACCTCGGGGAACGGCATGAAGCCGACGTTCTCGCCGCCGATCTCATTGCGCTCGGGGTCGTTGATCGCGCTCAGCAGCCACGAGCCGTCGTAGGTCATCGCGGCCTGGCCGGTGAGGAACATGTTGGACGAGGTGTCGCCGTCGCGGGTCGAGAAGCCCTCGCCGAAGTAGCCGGCCTCCGCGAAGTCCGCGAGCGCCTGTGCGCCGGCGACGTACTCCGGGTCGGTGAGCTTGGCGTCGCCGTCACGGACGGCGGCCATCGCGTCGGGTCCGACGTTGCGGAAGATGTACATGCCCATGATGCGGGTGAGCGGCCAGCCGTTGGCGCCCGCCTCGGTCATCGGCACGACGCCGGCATCGGCGAGCGTGTCGGCCGCGTCGACGAGATCGTCCCAGGTCTGGGGCTCGTCGATGCCGTTGTCGGCGAGGATCTCCTTGTTGTAGAAGATCCCCTCGATGTTGTACTGGTACGGCATCGAGTACATCCCGCCGTAGACCTGCTCGACGGTGGATGCCGCGGCCGGCAGCACGTCGTCCCACGTGCCGGCGTCTTCGAGGGCGGCCTTGAGATCGCCCACGAGACCGGCCGCGTTCAGGTCACCGTCCGGACGGATGAGCGCCGTGCCCGCGATCGAGTGCGTCGGCAGCGCTCCCTGGCTGGCGAGCAGTGTGACCTTCTGGACGGTGTCGGCCTGTGCGACCTTCTGGTGCTCCAGCGGCAGCGCCTTGTTCTCGGCCTTGCAGGGGCCCTCGGAGAGCGCGGTGAGCTGCTCCTCGAGCACCGGGTTCTCGTTCGCCGTCATCACGGTGAACTTGTCGGGATCGGTGCCGCCGGCGCCGGTGCCGCCGTCGGAGGAACCGCCGTCGGTGTCGCCGCTGCCGCCGGCGCATGCTGCCAGCGGCAGCACGGCGGCGAGTGCGATCCCCAGCGCCGCGATGCGGCGACGGTTGCTGCGTGTGTTCATAGCGTCCTCCTTGACGACGACCATGCGGGTGAAAGGTACGAGCACGACAGTAGGCACGATTTCGATGTGTGTCAACAGTCAGTACTGAAATTCTATTCACTTTGACACGATTCAGGGGTTAGACTGCATTTCCATGCAGCGTTGCGAGAACTTTCAGCGCCGCCTACTCTGACCTGCACCGCCCCTGGCTTGCCGCGACGCCGCAGCGAGCACGAGACTGAACGCCACTCGGAAGGAACAGCCATGACCGCCACGACCGCGACCCGGGCTCACGCCCGGCTGCGACCCCTCGGCGCCGACAGCGCGCGCTGGGCGAGCGGCTTCTGGGGAGACATCCACGATCGCACGCGCGACGTGACGATCCCGCAGATCTGGTCCTCGCTGAGCGACCCCGCCATCAGCGCGGGCCTGACGAACTTCCGCATCGCGGCCGGCCTCGAGAGCGGCGAGCACACCGGCCCCCCGTTCATGGACGGCGACTTCTACAAGTGGCTCGAGGCGGCCATCGCCCGCCTCGAGACCGATCCGGATCCCGAGCTCGCCGCCCGCATCGAGGAGATCGCCCAGCTGATCGCCTCGGTGCAGCGAGACGACGGGTATCTCCACACGCCGACGATCATCTCGAGCCGCAACCATGCCCTTCGACAGGCTCAGGAACCGGCGATCGCCCTGGCCGATCGCTTCAACTTCGAGACGTACAACCTGGGGCACCTCATCACCGCCGGCGTGCGCCACTACGAGGTGACCGGGTCGACGACGCTGCTCGATGCCGCGCGCAAGGCCGCCGGGTTCCTCGAGGACCTCGCGACCAACAAGCCGCTCGAACTCGCCCGGAGCGCCATCTGCCCGTCGCATTACATGGCCGTCATCGACCTCTACCGCGCGACCGGCGACGAGCAGTATCTGAGGCTGTCGGAGGCGTTCATCCGGGTGCGCGACGACTTCGAGGGCGGCGACGACAACCAGGACCGTCTCCCGGTGCGCGAGCAGACCGTCGTCGCGGGCCACGCCGTGCGCGCCAACTACCTGTACGCGGGCCTCGCCGACCTCATCGCCGAGAACGGCGACCAGGAACTGGAGGCGGTGCTCGAGCGCCTGTGGCACGACGTCGTCGACACCAAGCTCTACATCACGGGCGGCGCCGGAGCGCTGTACGACGGAGCATCGCCCGACGGCTCGCCGTGGCAGGACCAGATCAGCCGGGTGCACCAGGCCTACGGCCGCTCGTACCAGCTGCCGAACACCACGGCGCACAACGAGTCGTGCGCGAACATCGGGCTCATCCTGTGGAGTGAGCGGATGCTGTCGCTCACGGGTGACGCGAAGTACGCCGACGTGATCGAGCAGGTGGCGTTCAACAGCCTGCTCGCGAGCGTCAGCCTCGCGGGCTCGGAGTACTTCTACACGAACCCGCTGCGCCAGGTGCGCGACCTCCCTTACCCGCTCCGCCGCCCCGGCGACACGGCCCTCCACCCGACGCCGCCGCCTCCGCCGTCCGACGAGCGGCTGCGCGAGCCGTACCTCAGCTGCTTCTGCTGCCCGCCGAACATCGCGCGCACCCTGGCGCGGTTCCATGAGCGCGCGGCATCGGTCGGCGAGGAAGGCCTGTTCGTCCACCTGTACGGCGGCAGCGCACTCGACATCACGACCGAGGACGGCGGTCAGCTCGCCCTGCGCGAGGACAGCGACTACCCCTGGAGCGAAAGGATCGCCTTCACCGTCACGGGCACGGCGGGCCGGGGCATCCCGTTGCATCTGCGCATTCCGGGCTGGTCGTCAGGCGCCACGCTCACCGTCAACGGCGAGCCGGTGGCGGCGAGCGAGCCGGGCTCGTACACCCGCATCGAGCGCGAGTGGCAGCTGGGCGACCTCATCGAGCTGACTCTGCCGATGCCCGTCCGCGTCCTCCGCGCCCACCGTCTGGCCGAAGAGGCCACCAACCAGGTCGCGGTGCGCCGCGGACCGGTCGTCTACTGCGTCGAGAGCGCCGACCTGCCCGACGGCGTCGTGCTCGAGCAGGTCGCCCTCCGCCGCGGCGCGCGCTTCACGCCGGCCGACGCCGAGATCGCCGGCCACCGCGTCGTCGCCCTCGAGACCGACGCGGTCGTACTCCCCGGCACCGCCGAGACGGCGCTGTACGACGACGTCGCCGACGCCGATCTCGCCACCGCGCCCGTGCGGCTCGTCCCCTACTTCGCGTGGGGCAACCGCGGCGCCGGCGAGATGTCGGTCTGGCTCCCCCTGGTGTGGTGACGCGCATGTCTGTTCAGCACGTCACCGCGACCTACGTCATCGAGACCTCGCTACCGCTGCAGCACGCCGCCGAGGTGCTCGCCGGCGAGCAGTCCACCGGCACCTTCGTGCGCGTGGAGCGCGAATCCGACGACCTGCGTGCGCGATTCGCCGCACAGGTCGAGTCCATCGACGAGCTCCCGCTCACGGGCGCGTCGCCCCTGCCTGGATCGGTCGGCGATCCCGCACTCCGGCGCCGCGCCCGGCTGCGGCTGCGGTTCCCGCTCGACAACTTCGGCCCGTCGCTGCCGAACCTCCTGGCAGCGGTCGCCGGCAACCTGTTCGAGATCAAAGAGCTGTCGGCCATCCGTCTCATCGACCTCGAGCTGCCGCCGGCGTTCGCCGAGCGCTACGCCGGTCCGGCGTTCGGCGTCGAGGGCACACGGCGGCTGGTGGGCCGGCCCGACGGCGCGATGATCGGCACGATCGTCAAGCCGAGCATCGGGCTCTCGCCGATCGAGCTCGCCGAGGTGGTGTCCGAGCTCGCCGAGGCCGGCATCGACTTCATCAAGGACGACGAGCTGCAGGGCAATGGACCGTCGGCCCCTCTCGCCGAGCGCGTGCGCGCCGTGATGCCCGTGCTCGAGCGCTACGCCGACCGCACCGGCCGCAAGCCCATGTACGCGTTCAACATCACCGACGACATCGGGCGCCTCGAGGCGAACCACGATCTCGTCGTCGGCGCGGGCGGCACCTGCGTGATGGCGTGCGTGAACCTGATCGGGCTGCCGGGTCTGGAGTTCCTCCGCCGCCACAGCGAGGTGCCGATCCACGGTCATCGCGCCATGTTCGGCTCGTTCGGACGCTCCGAGCAGGTGGGGATAGGGTTCCGTGCGTGGCAGAAGCTCGCGCGCCTCGCCGGCGCCGACCACCTGCACACGAACGGCATCAGCAACAAGTTCTACGAGACGGACGACCAGGTGCTCGATTCCATCGCAGCGGTGCGCGAGCCGCTCCTCGGCCTCACGCCGACCCTTCCGGTGCTGTCGTCGGGCCAGTGGGGCGGCCTCGCCCACGCCACCTACGCCGCGGTGGGCACCACCGACCTGCTCGTGCTCGCCGGTGGCGGCATCCACGGTCATCCGGACGGTGCGGCCGCAGGAGTCGCGAGCATGCGTGAGGCGTGGGCTTCGGCCGCGCGTGGCGAGACCGCGGATCATGCCTTCGAGAACTCCCCGGCACTGCGCCGGGCGGCGGAGCTGTTCGGCCCGGTCCGTGTCTAAGGCTCGCGTCGCGTTCTACGGCGACGACTTCACCGGCAGCGTCGACGCGCTCCTGCAGTTCGCTCGGCGCGGCTGGACGGGGCGGCTCTTCACGGGACTTCCGGATGCCGCGACCCTGCGTCGCGCCGCGGACGACGTCGACGTGATCGGCGTGGCCGGCATCTCGCGGTCTCTCGCGCCGGCGGAGATGGAGGACGAGCTCCGACCGGTGTTCGCCGCCTTCGCGGACCTCGAGCCGGACCTCGTGCAGTACAAGGCCTGCTCGACCGCGGACTCCGCGCCGCACGTCGGCAGCCTCGGCCGGGTCGTTGAGCTCGCCCGCGAGGTCTTCGGCGACGGCGCGGTGCCGATGCTCTTCGCCCAGCCGGACTTCGGCCGCTACACCCTCTTCGGCCAGCACTTCGCGGCCGAGCGGGGCGCCGTGTACCGGCTCGACCGCCAGCCGACGATGTCGCAGCACCCCTCGACGCCGATGACCGAGGCCGACCTCTCCGTCCACATCGGCCGCCAGACGGACCTTCCGATCGGGTCGGTGCCGCTCGTCGGGTTCGACGACCTCGCTGCGCGACTTCAGGATGCGACCGAAGCCGGCCTCGTGCTCGACGCCCTCACCGACGAGCACCTCGTCGCGATCGGCGAGGCGCTCGGTTCGCTGCCGACCCCGGTGTTCGCGATCGGCTCGGGCGGGCTGTCCCATGGCGTCGCCGCGGCGGCACCGGGCGATGCACCGTCGCTGGCCACCTCGACCGCAGCTCACGGTCCGGTGCTCGTCGTGTCGGGCAGCCGCTCCGCGCAGACACGACGGCAGGCGGATGCCGCAGCCGCCGCTGGCTGGCTGGTCCGGCCGCTGCCGCTGGACGATGCCGTGCCGGCGGCCGTGAGCGCCGAGGTCGTCGGGGCGCTGCGCGCCGGCCGCGGCGTCGTGCTGACCTCCGACGACGCCGACACCACGATCTCGGGCGGGCGGCCGGTGCTGGCGGCGATCGCCGAGGCCGCCGCATCCGTCATCTCCACCGTCGCGCGCGACGGCGTCGCAGGGCGGGTGATCGTGTGCGGCGGCGACACCTCCAGCCGCGTGACCCGGCTGCTCGGGGTCGAGTCGCTGTCGATCGCCGCGAACCCGTGGGACAACGTCGTTCTGCTGCGCGCCCACGCCGAGGACCCCGCGATCGACGGGCTCGAGCTGCTGCTCAAGGGCGGCCAGGTCGGGTCGGACTCGCTCTTCCTCGACGTCGCGGTCCTCGGGGCCTGACCCGCCCGCGACAACCCCTCTGTCGCGGCGGCGCCGGCTCTCCTACGATCGCGGCATGGTCACACCAGAGAGCGTGGACGTGGTCCAGCGGTTCATGCGCGCATTCCAGGAACAGGATCGGCCGACGGCAGAGGGCCTCATGGCGGATGAGTTCGTCTTCACCAGTCCTCAGGACGACCACATCGACAAGCAGGCGTGGCTGGAGCGGTGCTTTCCGACGGCCGATCACTTCGACGAACCCGCAGAGACCCTGCAGATCGTCGAGCTGGACGGAATCGTCCTGCACCGGTACGAGTACCGCGTCCAAGGCCGCCGCTGGCGGAACGTGGAGGCGCTCGAAGTCCGAGACGGCCAGGTGACGTCCGCCGAGGTGTACTTCGGAGGAGCCGTCGGCTGACCGCAGACACGGTCGTCGAGTGACGTCGCGACGGGGTCGAAGGACAGGTGCCGGAAGGGCCGTGCACGGGAGGCGTTTCGGAATCCGAGGCGTTCTGTCATGCTGTCTCCCACCGCACATTGGAAGTCGTCATGAAGCGGTCATCGAAGGACTCGGCTAAGGCGCCGGCGCCGCCTTACACGCGCACGTTCGCCGGTGTTCTAGGCGGCTTCGTGGGGCTCGTGGTGCTCAGCGCGATAGCGGGCCTACTCGTGGTCGCTCCGCTTGCGCCGGTCCTCGCGATCTCCGGGCATGCGGCCAGCACAGCGGTGTCGCTGTTCGACGGGATGCCGAACTACCTCGCGATCGATCGGCTCATGCTGCCGACGACGATCTATGCCCGAGACCCCGCAAGCGGCCAGGACGTCGAGCTGACGTCGTTCTACGATCAGAACCGGGTTCCCGTCGCCTTCGATCAGGTGTCACCCGTGATGTACGACGCGATCCTGGCGTCTGAGGACCCGCGCTACTACGAGCACGGCGGCGTCGACCTCGTCGGAACGACCCGCGCTCTCATCAAGAACGCTCAGGGCGGCACGACCCAAGGCGGCTCCTCGATCAGCCAGCAGTACGTCAAGAACGTCCTGGTGCAACGCTGCGAGCGCGACTCCGTCGAGACCGAGACCCAGACGCGCGACGACGTGCTGCGTGCCTGCTGGATCGACGCGACCCAGGCGAGCGGTATCGAGGGCTACCAGCGCAAGCTGCAGGAGATCCGCTACGCGATCCAAGTGGAGCAGCAGTACTCGAAGAACGACATCCTCCTGGGTTATCTGAACATCGCGAACTTCGGCGGCACGACCTACGGCATCGAAGCGGCAGCCCGCTATTACTTCAGCACCACGGCGGCGGGGCTCACGCTGACTCAGGCTGCGACGCTCGCGGGGATCGTGCAGAATCCCAACACGTTCCGCATCGATCGGCCGACGGGGTCCATCACGGGCGCGGACGGCGCCACCTACAACAAGGCCGCCGACGGCGTGATCGACGACGTGACACCCGGTACTCTCGCAGGGCTGGATACGCTCCTCGCCGACGGCACGATCACGCCCGAGCAGTATCTGGCCGCCGGCGATGCCTACAGTGCCACCAAAGGGCGGCAGCTCTACGTGCTCGATCGCATGCGCGAGGACGGGCGCATCACCGCCGATCAATACGTGGCGGCGGCCATCGAGCCCATCTCACCCGCGCTGCAGCCCGCACATGTCGGATGCGTGGCGACGTCCGCGCCGTTCTTCTGTCAGTACGTCGTCAACACCGTGCGCTCCGACCCGGACTACGCTGCGGCCTTCGGCGAGAGCCCACAGGAGCGCCAGCAGTCGCTGACTCGCGAGGGCCTGAACATCTACACCACGCTGGACTGGCGTCTGCAGAACGCGTCGCAGGACGCGATGCGTCGCTACGCGCCGGAGACGGTGGCGGGCATGGACTTCGGGTCGGCATCGGTGAGCATCGAAGCCGGCACCGGGCGCATCCTGGCCATCAGCCAGAACAACCGCTTCACGGAAGACGCCGACCTTGCCGCCACCGACCCCGCCTACACGTCGCTCGTCTACGCGGGAGACCTCGTGCACGGGGTCTCCAAGGGATTCCCGACCGGATCCACCTTCAAGCTCTTCACACTCATCGACTGGCTCGAGAAGGGGCATTCGCTGTCGGAAAGCGTCAACGGCGCCCTCCGGGCGATCCCCCGTATGCAGGACCGTTGCGACGGTACGTGGATCAACCGCGAGAACCATGTCGTGCGCAACTTCGGCGGCGTTCCCGGCTACACCGGCACTCCGATGCAGTTCACGGCGCAGTCGTTGAACAGCGGCTTCATCGCCATGGCGGAGAAGCTCGACCTCTGCGACATTGAACAAGTCGCGACCCGCCTGGGCGTGACGCGCGGGACCGGCGACCCTGTGGACATCGAAGGCGCAGCGGGCATCATCGGCACCAATAACATCGCACCGGTCGCGCTGGCCTCCGCGTTCGCCGCGGTCGCCAACAACGGCGTCTCGTGCGTGCCGCGCGTGATCGAACGCGTCGTCAATGCGGACGGCGAAGAGCTTCCGGTGCCCGGCGACCGGTGCACGCAGGCGCTCAGCCCGGAGGTGGCAGCCGCGACGGCGTTCGCGCTCCAGGGCGTCATGCGGCCGGGCGGCACGGGCTCTGGCGCCAACCCGAACGACGGTACGCCGATGATGGGCAAGACCGGCACCCACCAGCAGATACAGACCTGGCTGGTCCAGTCCAGCACACGCGTGACCACCGCCGTCTGGGCAGGCAACGCCGACGGAGAAGGCGATGTCTTCCGGGCCGCATACAACGGCCGCGTACTGTCGACGATCCGCCTGCCCATCAGCCGCGACATCCAGGCCACGGCCAACCAGCTGTACCCCGCCGGCGCCTTCCCCGCTCCCCCCGCCGAACTGGTCGGCCGGCCCCGCCCTCCGGATTGAGTCGCGGCGGCGCCGGATCTCGGCGGCCGCTTCTCGGGCTCAGCGCGACGTCAGCCGCACACTCCACGAGGTCCGCTCGCGGGGCACACGGTATTGCTCGGGCAGCGCGGGCCCCACGGATGCCGACCCCAGCCCCTGCTGAGCGTGATCGATGTTGAGCCACACGCGGCCTGAGTCGATCAGCTCATGCGGCTTGGACGCACGATCGAGGTCGTGCGACGTCCACCGACGGGCGGTGAAGTCGAACAGTGGCCGACCCTCGATCCGCAGCGACGGGATGCCGCGCCCGCCGATCTCGAGCCAGCGCGTCTGCACGTGGTTGCCGTTCTCCTGCGGGACGGGATACGGCACCTGCAGGTCGTCGATCGAGCTCTCGAACCGGCCGACGCGCGAGGCCTCGAACGAGTCGACGTATGTCTCGCCGGGTCCGCGGCCGAACCAGCTGACGCGCTCCGCAGCACCCGGGAGCGCGAAGAGGAGGCCGAGTCGCGGCACCCGGATGTCACGGTGCAGGTACGGCGTATCCGCCCACGGCCCGACGAAGTCGACATCCACGTCGAGCGCGAGCGCATCGCCGTCCGGGGTCCACGTCATCGTCCACCGCACCCCGTGGGGATGCGATCGGGGCGCGGTCCGTCCGGTGACCCGCAACCGCCCGTCGTCGACCGACACGTCGTCCACCCGATGCAGCAGCCGGTGCAGCATCGTCTTGCGCCATACCCCGGCGATGTTGTTGTGCTCACCCTGGCCGTGGTCGTTCTCGGTGGGGGCGCGGTAGAGGTCCAGCGCGGGTCCGTCGATGTCGAGGTCGCCGAGCCGCACGAGGCGGCCGGTCGCGACGTCGAATCGCCCCGCACCGAGGGAGAGCAGGCTGTCGTCGCCGGCGTTCCCCGCGCGTTCGCGCGCGGCATCACGCTGGCGCGCGACGGCGGGGCGAGTGTCGCCGACCGCTTCCGGCGAGACGCCAGCGTGCTGCGGCGCCGCGCCTTTCTCAGGCAGCGCCTTGTCGCCGTCTGCCCGCATGGCCGCACCCGGTTCCCGCACGACGCGCTGGCCCCAGGCGATCACATGACCCGCCGGGGCCCAGAGTGCGTCGGCGGCAAGCGCGGCTTCGACCGTCAGCACGATGTCGCCGGCATGCGAGGCCTCGGCGTCGGCAATTGCCGCGGCCGCGGCATCCGGAATCTCCACGTGCACCGCCTCGCCGGCAGTCACGGTCGGCACCGGGAGCATCTCCCGCGCGATGGTCTCGCCCGCAGCCTCCACGGTCCAGCGGAACGCGAGATCCGTTGTGTCTACATAATGTCGTTTGTTCATTATGTAGACCCGGCCGCCTGCGTCGATGTCGACCGAGACCGGCTCGTGGGCCTTGGCCAGCTCCACCAGCCCGGGAGTCGGCGTGCGGTCGCTGAAGACCAGACCGTGCAGGCTGAAGCGACCGCCCCTGGGCTCGTACTCGACATCGTCGCCGTGCATCACGAACGGCACGCCGGCGTCGGTCACAGCATGGAAGCCGTGGTCGATCCACTCCCACACGAACGCACCGCAGAGCCGGTCGTGCGCATTGATGATGCGCCAGTAGTCCTGCAGCGAGCCCGGTCCGTTGCCCATGGCGTGCGCGTATTCGACGAGCAGGAACGGCAGCCTGCGGCGGCGCTCCTCGTCGGCCTCGGCGACACCGTCCGGCAACGGCGCGACCGCATCCGCATCGCCGAAGACCATGCCGTGCATGCTGAGCCGGCCGCCGCGCGGCTCCTCGCGGCGCCCGATCTGCTCGAGCAGCTCGAGCGACGGGTACATGAGCGAGTAGAAGTCGGAGTCCCGATAGCTCGGATCACGCTCGTACAGCACCGCTCGCGACGGATCGCGCTCATCGAGCCACCGCCGCATCTCGCCGAAGCCGTCGCCGGTCATGCTCTCGTTCGCCAGCGACCAGACCACGACGCTCGGGCGGTTCTTGTCGCGCTCCACGGTCCGACGCAGGCGGTCCATGATCGCCTCGCGCCACTCCGGCAATGCGGGAGGGTTGTGGGCCCACCCCTCGTAGATGAATCCGTGGGTCTCGAGATCGACCTCGACCACCACCCACAGGCCGTACTCGTCGCAGAGCCGCAGGAACTCGGGATGCGGCGGGTAGTGGCTCGTGCGCACGGCATCGATGTTCGCCCGCTTCATCATCACGATGTCGCGGATCATCGTCTCGCGGTCGATCGTCCGGCCGGTGTCGGGGTGGTGCTCGTGGCGGTTCACCCCGCGGAACGTCACCGGGCGGCCGTTCACCCTGAAGACGCCGTCGACGATCTCGACCCGTCGGAAGCCGACGGCCAGCTCGACCGTCTCACCGCTCGAACGCAGCGTGCCGCGGTACAGGCGCGGGGCGTCGGCACTCCACGGATCTACAGCGACTGTCGCGGTCTCTCCTGCCGGCATACGGATGCCGAGCTCGGGGATCTCGACGACGGCCTCGGTCGAGGCATCCACCCGCAACGTGCCGAGACCCGTCACAGCGTCGTAGTCGGCGTGCACGAAGTGGTCGTCGATGGCCCCGGCCGGACGCGAGAGCAGCTCGACATCGCGGAAGATGCCGGGCAGCCACCACATGTCCTGGTCTTCGAGGTAGGTGCCCGCCGACCACCGCTGCACGCGGACGCACAGCACGTTGCGGCCAGGGCGCACGGGCGCGTCGAATTCGAACGGCAGCCGGCTGCCCATCGACCAGCCGAGCTCCTCACCGTTCAGCCAGACCTTGGCGCACGAGTCCACGCCCTGGAACCGCAGCACGGCCGGCCCGAAGTCGTCCGCGAGGTCGAACACGAGGCGGTAGTCGCCGGTCGGATTCTCGCTGGATACCCGCGGCGGATCCAGCGGGATCGGGTATGCCGTGTTGGTGTAGAGCGGTCCTTCGGCGGTACCGAGCATGCGTCGCGCAGGACCACCGGCAAGGGGCGTGAACTCCTGCAGCACCCAGTGCGACGGCACGGGCATGGCGTCCCACGCAGAGTCGTCGAACTCGTCGGCCAGGAAGGCGGACCCCGTCCCGGCGGCGGTAGGCGAAAGGCGGAAGCGCCAGGTCCCGTTGAGGCTCTGCACCGGAGCGTCGCTGACGGCGTCGGCCCGCGGCATCCGTCTTCCAGATCCCGGCGAGGTGCTCTCCCAGTACCGCTGCTCCCTCGCGGCCGAGTCGAGCGACGGCGCCGAGGTCCCGGTGTGGGGCGGGTTCGTTTGCGTATCCATTGTGTGCTGCATATCCATTCTCGCTTGAATGTCATTGCAGTCTAGTGCGGAGCAACGTCCCGGCGCGAGGGTCGCTGCAGCCCTCGGTGGTCACGACACGCCGCAACGCCGTCGCCCAACCCACAACACGCGACCCCCGAACGCGCGCCGCGCGCGGTGCGGCCCGCGACACGCCTGGACGCGAAGTCCCGGCGGCGCACCCGGGGGGCTCAGCCGGCGGTCGACTCCCGCACCACGAGCTCGGGCTGGAAGCGGACCGTACGCTCGTGCCCGCCCTCGGGTCCCTCGAGGTCTTTGAGGAGCAGGTCGACCGCCGTGTAGCCGATCAGATGCGCGGGCTGGCGGATGGAGCTCAACGGCACGACGGTCGCCGAGGCGAAGTCGATGTCGTCGTACCCGATCAGGGCGATGTCGCGGGGAACCTGCACGTCGGACATCAGCGTGAACGCCTGCAGCGCCCCGACGGCAAGCAGGTCGTTCGCCGTGAAGACCCCGTCGGGCCGGTCCGCTGCGGGCCGGCCGCGCAGCAGTTCGCCGGCCTCGCGTCCCTGCAGCACCGAGAGCGCCGACATCTCGATGACCTCGAGCGTGGCGCCGGACACCTCGGCGACCGCCCGGCGTGCCCCTTCGAGGCGGTCGGCGACCTGACGCAGCGAGCGCGGACCGCCAATGAACGCGATGCGCCGGCGCCCCGTCGACAACAGGTGCGACACGGCCAGGTAGCCGCCCTCGACGTCGTCGACCGAGACCGATCCGAACGCCCGCTCGGCATCCTCATGGTCCACGAGGACCACGGGCACGCCGCCGTTCTGCAGGCGGGCGAGCCGTTCGAGATCGCGGTCGACGGGCGTGACGAGCACGCCGTTCACCCGCTGCTCGCGGAAGAGCTCGATGTACGCGTCCTCGCGGTCGGAACGCTCGTCGCTGTTGCCGAGCAGCACGCTCATGCCCGACTCAGCGGCGCGATCCTCCGCGCCGCGCGCGACCTCGGCGAAGAACGGGTTGCCGGCGTCGAGCACGATGAGCGCGATGCTGCGGCTGCGTCCGGCGCGCAGCTGGCGGGCGGCGTCGTTGCGCACGAAGCCGAGGTCCTCGATCGCCTGCGTGACCCGTTCGACGGTCGCGGGCGACACCTTCTCGGGGCGATTGAGGACGTTCGACACCGTGCCGACCGAGACGGATGCCGCAGCCGCGACGTCCCGCACACTCACCACCATGGCATCCCCCAGAGTTCCTGCTGCTGTCCGCGAGTGTAGGGCACGGGTGCGCTGCAGCGCCCGTGGGACGAAGCTCCAGCGGCGCGACAGCGCCCCGCGGGCCAAGCCGCCCCAGCGGGCGCTGCACGCTCAGGCATCGGCCGTCGCGTCTTCACGCTGCGCCGACAGTTCGGCGAGGCGTTCGGCGATCTCGCGCTGCGTGTCGGGACCGGCATGCATGAACAGCGCCTCCCCCAGTTCGCGACGCTCCGACCACTTCGTGTTCGTGCGGAAGGCGTGGGCCGCCTCGGGGTTCGCCGCCTCGAGCACCTCGCCGATCGCACGATAGGCGTCGAGGTCGTCGATGACGGCCGCCAGCGTCGAGTCGAGACCGATGCGTGACGCGGCGGCCGGCGGCGCGGCATCCTCCACCTCCCACTCGTGCGTTCCCGAACCGACTTCGAGTTCGCGTCCGTCGGGCAGCGCGACGACGGCCGTGGTGTTCGCCGGGACGATCGCCTCGATCCGGATGACGCCGTCGGCGCGAGCCCATCCGGCACGCGCGGTGCCGTAGGGGGTCAGGTGCTCGGCCCACGCGTGGTCGAGGCCTGCGAGCGGGTGCGGCTGGATGCGCAGGCGGGCGTACCCGGGCGCGTCCGGGGCGAGGCCGGCGACGACGCGGTGCAGCCAATCGCCGATCGCGCCCAGCGCGTAGTGGTTGAACGACGTCATCTCGCCCGGGTTGATCGAGCCGTCGGGCAGCATCGAGTCCCAGCGCTCCCAGATCGTCGTCGCGCCCATGGTCACGGGGTACAGCCACGACGGGTTCTCGGTCTGCGTGAGCAGGCGTCGGGCCGTCTCGAGGTGACCGGTGCGCGTGAGTGCGTCCTGAATTATGGGCGTGCCGACGAACCCCGTGCCGATGCGGTATCCCGACAGCCGGGTGAGCTCGGCGAGTCGGGCGCCGAGCGTCTCCTGCTGGTCGGCGGGCGCGATGTCGAACACGATCGCCATCGCGTAGGCGGTCTGGGCGTCCGACATCATGCGTCCCGCGGGGGTCACGTACTCGGCCAGGAACGCGGCGCGCACCTCCTCGGCGATTCCGGCGTACTGCTGCGCCTCGTCGTCCCTGCCGAGAAGCGCTGCGGCACGCGCCACGGCATCGGCCGACCGGAAGAGGTACGCGGACGCCACGATGTCGCCGTCGGTCTTCGCGTTGGCCGGCTGCTCCGGCGGCGCGTCAGGGTCGAGCCAGTCGCCGAACTGGAACATGCCCTCCCACAGCCGGCGCGGCCCGGCAAGCCCGATGAGCACGTCGGCCCAGCCTTTCATGCTCGGGTACTGGCGCTCGATCGTCGCGACGTCGGCATACCGCTCATGGAGCACCCACGGCACGATGGTGGCCGCGTCACCCCATGCGGCAGCGGGTCGGGCGACGCCGAGGGCGTTCGGCACCACGAAGGGCACGACGCCGTCGACCTGCTCGATCGCCAGGTCGCGCAGCCACGAGTCGAGGAACCCGCGCACGTCATAGAGGAACGACGCCGTCGGCGCGAACACCTGGATGTCGCCCGTCCAGCCCAGGCGCTCGTCGCGCTGCGGGCAGTCGGTCGGCAGGTAGAGGAAGTTGCCGCGCAGGCCCCACACGATGTTCTCGTGCAGCCGATCGACGAGGGGATCGGATGCCTCGAACCAGCCGGTGCGCTCCATATCGCTGTGGATCACCAGCGCCGTGACCGCGGACGGATCGAACTCGCCCGGCCAGCCGTCGACCTCGGCGTAGCGGAAGCCGTGGAAGGTGAACTCGGGCTCCCACTCCTCGACCCCACCGTCGCCCTGGCCTTTGCCCGACAGCGTGTAGTGGTCGGTCGCCGCGGCCGCCCGCAGCGGTCGCGTGCCGAGCTCGCCGTGCTCGAGCACCTCGGCATGGCGCAGCGTGATCTCGGCGCCGGCCGGGCCGGATACGCGCAGCCGCAGCCGGCCGACGAGGTTCTGCCCGAAGTCCAGAACCGTCTTGCCGCTGGGCGTCGTGATGACCTCCTGGACGCTCAGCTCTTCGAGGCGCCGCACGAACGGCGACACTCGCGCTTCCGGGGTGCGGACGGGCTCGCGTTCGGCTGCCGCCTCCCAGCCCTCGGCGGCGTACCCGGCCTCGGCGAAGCCGCGGCCCTCGGCATCGACCAGCACCAAGCGGGCGTCGTAGTTCTCACCGGTATAGAGCCCGCTCGCCGTGATCGGGCCGGTCGACGCCTGCCACGAGGCATCCGTCGTCACCCACTCGCTCGATCCGTCGGCGTACTCGAGAAGCAGCTGCGCGGCGAACCGCGGCTGGTCGCCGTAGAGGGGGCGCGCGCTGTCGCGGAAGCCGAACCGCTCGGTCGCCCACGCGCCCGCGAGCCGTACGCCGATCGCGTTGGCCCCCTCGGCGACGAGAGGGGTGACATCGGTCGTCTCGTGGATCGTCCGCTGCTCGTACGGCGTCCAGCCCGGCTTCATCACCTGGTCGTCGACGTCGACGCCGCCGATCGCGACCTGGTACACGCCGACCGCCGTCGCGTAGAGGGTGGCGCGGGCGACCGGTCCGGTCGCCCGGAACTCGGTACGCAGGTACGCAGGCTGGGCCGTGTGCTCCGGCGCGGCAAGGCCGATGGTCGTGGCCCGCCACTCGCCGTCACCGAGGAATCCCGCGGTCACGCGACGCGGTTCGCTCCATTCGCCCTGCACGCCGTCCTCACCGGTCACCCGCACCCGCAGCGACGCCCGCTCGCGCGGCTCGAGCAGAGCGAACGGCCAGGCGACCCTGGTGGACGTGCGCCCGTCGATGCGATGCGTGGACACGTCGCCGTCGCGCGTGAGCTCGATCTCGGCACCCGCCTGGAGCCAGTCGGGCGTGGTGGTCTCGGTGCGCCAGCCGATCTCGGGGGCGGGCGACGCGACAACGTCGCTGCCGTGGGGCGCGTCGGTGACCACGGTGGGAACGGGGACGACGGTGGCGGTGGGGACGGGGCTGCTCATGGCTCTCCTCGGGAGATGGTCGGTGTGGTGGAGATTGTCGGGATGCACGGATGCCGCGATCAGGCCGAGACGGCGACGCTCGGCGTCGCGACGGCGGGAGCGGTGACGACGATGCGGTGCGTGCCATGGCGGAGTTCGGCGGGCACCGGGGCACCGCCGACCGTCGCGGTCGACGCCGCTGTGGTGGGAAGGTCGAGCAGGGCACGAGCGCCGAACGGCACCTCGAGCGTGGCTTCGAACACGTCGCCCTCGACGCGCCAGTCGATCGCAAGTCTGCCCTGCGGGGTGTCGATCGACGCCGACGCGTGGTCGAGCCCGGCCGCCGGGCGAGGCGCCACGTGCACGGTGCGATATCCCGGGTCGTCGGCATCCGGGGCGAGGCCTGCCACCGTGCGGTACACCCAGTCGATCATCGCCCCGTAGGCGTAGTGGTTGAACGAGAGCATGCCGGTCTCGGCCTCGGACGCGTCCTCGGTCGGAAGGGCGTCCATCGCACCGGAGTGGATGCTGCCGTCCGGCAGGATCGCGTCCCAGCGCTCCCACACGGTCGTCGCGCCACGGTCGACCTGGTACAGCCATGACGGCGCCTCACGCCGGAGCAGCATCAGGTACGCCTCGTCGAGGTGGCCGCTGCGAGAGAGCGCGAAGAGCACCAGCGGGGTGCCGAGGAAGCCGGTGGCGATCCGGCCGTTCTCGCGGCGCACGTTCTCCGCGAGACCGTCCGCGATCTCGGAGCGGCGGGCGGTGGGGGCGAGCCCGAACTCGAGGGCGATCGCCGCGCCGCTCTGCGTGAGGACCGCCTGCTCACCCCAGCGTTCGAACGTGGCGGCCCCCACGCGGTCGGCCAGCGCGTCGTACCCATCGGCGGTCGACGCATCGGCGAGTATGCGCTCGGCGCGGGCGAGCAGGCGCGCCGAGTGCGCGTAGAACGCGTTCGACACGAAGTCGCTCGAGACCTTGGCCTCCCACGGCCGCTCGCCGGGCGCGTCGGGATCGAGCCAGTCGCCGAACTGGAAGTCACCCGTCGGCAGGACGACGCCGTCGCCGGCGCGACGGGTCAGGTGATCCACCCAGCGCCGCATGCTGTCGCGCTGACGCCGCAGAACCTCGTCGGACCCATACGACTCGTACACGGCGAGCGGCACGATGGTCGCGGCATCCGCCCATCCGGCGCGGCCCATGTTCTCGGTCGGCACCCCGCCCATCAGCATGTCCTGCGGCCGGATGATGTCGGGCACGACCGCCGGCACGCCGCCCTCGTCGGTCTGGTCGATCTCCAGGTCGCGCAGCCACGACAGCCAGAACGACTCGGTGTCCATGAGCGTGTTCGCCGTCGCTGCGAACGCCTGGGCGTCGCCCGTCCAGCCCAGGCGCTCGTCGCGCTGCGGGCAGTCGGTGGGCACCGAGACGAAATTGTCGCGCTGCGACCAGAACACGTTGGAGTGGAAGCGGTCGAGCGCCTCATGCGACGACGAGAAGGTGCTGCGGCGAGGGAGGTCGCTCGAGATGGCGACCGCCGTCGCCGAGACGACCTCGGCACCGGCGACGTCGGCGTAGCGGAAGCCGTGGAAGGTGAAGGCCGGCTCGAGCGTGTGCTCGCCGTCGCGGTCGAGGGTGTAGACGTCGGTGGCCTTCGCCGACCGGAGCGCCTTCACGTGCAGGTCGCCCGATGGCTCGAGGACTTCCGCGTGGCGCACGGTCACGACATCGCCGGCGCGCCCGCGCACGGTGAGCCGCACCCAGCCGGAGACGTTCTGGCCGCTGTCGAGACGGGTGCGTCCGTCATGGCGCGCCGCCTCCATCGGCAGTTCGGCGACGACGCGCACCGGCGGGGCCGACCGAGGCTCGAAGCGGGCGGGATCGACATCGATGACGGATGCCGCGACCCAGGCCGCGTCCGTGAAGCCCGGCTCGTGCATCGCGGGATCGTGAAGGCGCAGGTCGGTGACGGTGCCGTCGTAGATGCTCGCGCTGCGGAGCGCTCCGAAACCGGCCTGCCACGAGGCATCCGTCTTCGCGATGATCTCACCGTCCGCCTCGAGCTGCGCAAGCGCGCCGGTGCGGTCGCCGTAGATGGCCTGGCGGCGCGCGAACCCGAAGCTGCCGCGGTACCAGCCGTCCGCGACGGCGAGCACGATGACGTTCGCGCCCTCGCGGAGCAGCGTGGTGACGTCGATGGTGTCGATGAGGATGCGCTCCTGGTACGAGGTCCAGCCCGGCGTCAGGAGGGCATCGGAGGCGCGGGTGCCGTTGATCCACGCGTCGACGAGGCCGAGGGCGCTGAGGCGCAGGCGCGCCGAGCCGGGCGCGCGATCGAGGGTGAACTCGGTGCGCAGCAGCGGGATAGGCCCATCGGCCGGCGTGTCGGCGCCGATGACGGATGCCTCGAGGTCGGGACCCTCGACGCCGACTTCCACCACGAGCGGCTCGCTCCACGGCGTCCACCCGGTGGCGGTCGCGACCCGCACCGCGAAGGCGCGACGCTCACGCGGAGCCAGCGACCCCGGGATCGCCACGCCGACCGTGCGAGTCGACGCGACCGGCTCCTGGACGACGAGCGACGAACCTTCTTCGCCCCACGCCAGCTGATACCCGAGGATGCGCGCATCGAGGTCTTCGCTCTCCGCCCGCCAGTTGATGCGCAGACCCGTGCGGGGAACGCCGAGAAGTCCAGGGCCGTGCTGGGTCCGCACCTCCGCCACGCGCGTGGTGGCGTCTACTGCGTCGGAGAGGGGAAGGGCCGTCATGGCTGTGTCCTTTCGCCGGGCGGCCGCGTCGCCGACCCGCTGGACCATCGTGAAACGATTCAGGCGGGTCTGTCAACTATCGCGCCGCAGCGATGTAGACCGTTACACGATCGTGATCGCCCGTTGCGAGAACGATGGTTGACCTCGGGGTCGAATGGGACGTACGTTACGAGGGTTGAATGGTTTCAATGCCCGAGGCAACCCGATCCACTCGACGAAGCACCAAGGATTCCGGCAATGTGGGCGGATCGTCCGCTCAGCTTTACAAGGAGGTAAAGATGAAGAGCTCCCCGACCAGGAGAGTGCTCCTCGCAGGCGCGGGCATCGTGGCACTGGCCCTGCCGCTGGCCGCGTGCAGCGCAGGCGGCGGGTCTGACGACGGCAAGGTCGAGATCACCTATCTCACGCAGAACGCAGAGGCGAACGTCACTGCCGCGAAGGCCCTCATCGAGGCGTTCGAAGATGAGAACCCCGACATCTCGGTGAAGCTCGAGACGCAGCCCGCAGGCACCGAGGGCGACAACCTGATGAAGACGAAGCTCGCCACCGGCGAGATGGAGGACGTCTTCCACTACAACTCCGGCTCGCTCTTCCAGGCTCTCAATCCCGACCAGAACCTCGTCCCGCTCGATGACCAGGACTGGACCGGCGACCTCATCGACACGATGACGGCCGTCGTCTCGACGGACAACGGGGTCTACGGCGCGCCGTGGGGTGCGACCCAGGCCGGCGCCGTCGTCTACAACAAGAAGATCTACGCGGATCTCGGACTCGAGATCCCGACGACGTGGGATGAGTTCGCCGCCAACAACGAGGCGATCAAGGCGGCCGGCATCACTCCGGTCATCCAGACCTACGGCGACACGTGGACGAGCCAGCTGTTCGTGCTCGGCGACTTCGGCAACGTGCTGGCCGCCGACCCGGACTGGGCCGAGGAGTACACGGCGGGCAACCGCAAGTACGTGGACGAGCCGGCGCTGGAGGGCTTCGCCAACCAGCAGGCGGGCTTCGAAGCCGGCTGGTGGAACGAGGACTTCGGCTCCGCACTCTTCGACGACGGTGCACGCATGATCGCGACCGGCGAGGGCGCGCACTACCCGATCCTGACCGGCATCGTCTCGACCATCGCGCAGAACAACCCCGACGAGCTCGAGGATGTCGGCGTCTTCCCGCTGCCCGCACAGGACGCGGCCGACACGAAGCTGACCGTCTGGCTGCCGAACGCGATCTACATCCCGAAGACGACCGAGGGCGACAAGCTCGAGGCCGCGAAGAAGTTCGTCGCCTTCACGCAGACCGAAGCCGGCTGCGAGGTGCAGAACACCGCCATGGTGCCCAGCGGCCCGTACGCGAACGCCTGCACCCTCCCGGACGACGTTCCGGGCCTCCTGAAGGACATGCAGGTGTACTTCGACGAGGGCAACACCAACCCCGCGCTCGAGTTCCTGTCGCCGATCAAGGGACCGAACCTCGAGAACATCACGGTGCAGGTAGGCTCCGGCATCAGCTCCGCCGAGGAGGGCGCCGGCCTCTACGACGAGGATGTCGTCAAGCAGGCCCAGCAGCTGGGCCTCGAAGGCTGGTGACCCGGACGCGAGTCTGAACAGCATCCGATTCGGGGGTCGCGTCGTCCGCGGCGCGGCCCCCCTTCCACATCAATGGAGATGACATGACGACGCTCGCCCCCGCGCGGAAGAACACCGCCGCGCCACCGCCGCACGCACGGCGCTCGATGAGGAGCCCCTACCCGCTCTGGTTCTACATCCCGGCGGGAATCCTCTTCATCGTCCTCTTCGCCGTCCCGACGTTCGCGTCGTTCTACTTCAGCCTCACCCGCTGGTCGCTCTTCGACGTCGAGTTCATCGGCTTCCAGAACTTCGTGACCTTCTTCACCGAGCCGATGCTCTACCAGAGCCTCATCAACACCTTCATCTACGGCTTCATCACCTCCGGCCTGAAGGTCGTGCTCGGTCTCGCCCTCGCCCTGCTGCTGACGGGCTCGATCCTCGGCCGGGGGTACCTCCGGGCGACCATCTTCTTCCCCGTGCTCGTCTCGACCATCGGCGTAGGCATCACGTTCAAGGTTCTGATGGACCCATTCGACGGCCTCATCAACAAGTCGCTTGCGGCGATCGGCATCCAGGGCCCGGCGTGGCTCACAGACCCGTCTCTCGCCCTGTACTCCGTCTCGCTCGTCGATGTCTGGCAGGGCGTGGGCATCGCGACGCTCATCTACATCGCCGGTATCGTCGCCATCCCCCAGGAGTACTTCGAGGCCGCCCGCGTCGACGGCGCCGGTGCCTGGAAGGTCTTCCGCAACATCACGCTCCCGCTGGTGGTGCCCGCGACCGGCACCGTCGTGCTGCTCTCGCTCATCGGCGGCCTGAGGTCGTTCGAGTTGATCTGGGCCATGACCCGCGGCGGCCCCGGGTTCTCGAGCGACGTGATCGCGTCGGTCATCTACAAGCAGTACCAGGCCGGCTTCTACGGCCTGTCGACAGCAGGCAACGTGGTGCTCTTCGTCATCGTGACGGCGATCGTCGTGCCGATCTTCTACTTCATCAACCGTCGGCAGGTGGAATCATGACCGTCACGCGCACCATCACGACAGCGGACGCACGCGCCGTCCGCCGCGCAGCTCGCGAGGATCGTCGGCCGCTCACACTGCGGAAGTTCCTGCGGAAGTACGTCGTAGGCGTCATCGCGATCGTTCTCTCGATCATCGTCTTCATCGTGCCCTTCGCGTTCATCTTCCTCACCGCGGCGAAGAACCCGCAGGAGGCGTCGCTGTTCGAGTTCTCCCTGCCGCAGCAGGGCTGGTTCCTCTGGGACAACTTCCTGACGGTGCTGCAGACACGCGACTTCATCATCCTCCGCGCGTTCGTCAACAGCACGGTGCTGACCGTCGTCAGCGTCGCGATCATGGTGGTCTTCTCGGCGGCCGTCGGCTATGTGCTGCAGCGGCGGAAGTCCCGCTGGAACGCCATCGTCTACTTCCTCGTCTTCGCCGGGCTGATCGTGCCGCCGGCGGTCGTGCCGACGATCTGGGTGCTGCAGGGCCTCGGTCTGTTCAAGACGATGCCGGGCATGATCCTCATCGAGGCGGCCTTCGGCCTCTCGTTCTGCATCCTGCTCTTCCGCGCGTTCGTGTCGACGATCCCGCGCGAGCTCGACGAAGCGGCGATCATCGACGGGGCCGGACCGATGCGGCTCTTCTTCTCGGTCGTGATGCCGCTGCTTCGTCCGGTGATGATCACGATCATCGTCGTCCAGGCGGTGCGCGTATTCAACGACTTCACCGGTCCGCTGTACTTCCTGCCCGGCGATGCGAACGCGACTGTGCAGCTCACGCTGTACAACTTCCAGAGCCAGAACCTGAGTCAGTGGAATCTGCTGTTCATGGACATCCTGCTCATCACGATCCCCCCGCTGATCATGTACATCTTCTTCAACCGGCAGATCGTGGCGGGCCTGACCAGCGGAGCGGTCAAGGGGTGATGCGCGGTGCGTTCACCAGAACTCCGCGGGCACGGTCCCGCGGAGCCAGGCGAGTTCGTTGTCGCGGATGAACGTCGACAGCGCCTCGTCGGGAGTGAGACCGTCGCCCAGCCATTCGTCGAGGATGCGCAGCAGGGCGCGACCCGACTCGATGTCAGGGTCGTCCACCACCTGAGTCCAGCTGTCGACGAACCCGTTCGGCGTGGGCACCGAGCGCACGAGCTTCGAGATGTACTTCGGGCCGGGAAGCATGACGCGGCCCGCAGCGAGGGCCGCCCGCGCGGCGGCGAGGGCGAGATGGAGGCCGGCGTGGCGGCGGAGGAACTCGTCGCCGCGCTCGACCGCCTGACGGAGGAAATAGCCGCCGTACAGTCGCGCCTGCGCGACATGCGACCGCACGCGCTCGTCCCACACGTCGTCGGGCAGGGTCGCGATCCGGGCCACCGTCTCGTCCAGACTCGGCAGGACGCTCCACGCGATCCGTGCGCCGACGAACGACGCACGAGTCGGGTCGTCCGCCTTCTCGACGGCGGTGGCGAGGTACGACGGACTCGCGAGCTTGATGTCGATGTACGAGCGGGGGTAGTCGAGGCCCCGGCGCTCGATCCACGCGAATCGCCCCGCGGCCGTCTCGGCCGCGAAGCGCTCCTCGTCGACGACGAAGTACACATCGACATCGGAGTCCTCACGCTCACGCCCCTGCGCGACCGAGCCGACGAGCACGACGGCGAGCGCACCGGGCCGGCCCTTCACCGAGTCCACATAGGCGGTGAGCGCCCGTTCCTGCTGCAGCATCCGTGCTCCTTCGCGTCGAATCGGCTCCCCACGTTATCGACACTCCGATCGTCGGCGCGTATGCTGCGACGGCAAGCGTTTTCCCAGTTGCGGATCCGTCATCGGTCGTTTATGGTTGAAACGATTCATCGGCTCGATGCATCCGCCCCACACCTTCCACTGCCACCGAGGAGTGCCCGCGCATGACAAGCACCACCGCGACGACGCGGGTCTGCTTCCAGCTGCGGATCCGTCCCGAACTGCTCGACGAGTACATCGCCCGGCACACTCCCGTGTGGCCCGAGATGCTCGCCGAGATCGCGGCCGCGGGCCGCCGCAACTACTCGCTCTTCCTCGGCGAAGGCGGACAGCTGATCGGCTACTACGAGACCGACGACGACGAGGCCGCTCAGGCCTATCTCGCCGCGTCCGCCGTCGCCGCGCGCTGGGAGGCCGAGATGGGCCGCTTCTTCGTCGGGCTCGACGGCCGGCCCGACCAGGCGGCCGCCCCGCTCACCGAGATCTTCAACCTCCACGACCAGCTCACCGCGGCGCAGGGCGCGGCGGTCGAGCCCGCTCCCCCGACCGACCCCGTCCACGAAGAAGGCACCGCATCATGACGACGCTGTCACCCGACATCCTGTCCACCCTCGAAGGCCAGGCCATCGAGCTGCCCAGCTGGGCGTTCGGCAACTCCGGCACGCGCTTCCGCGTCTTCACGACAGCCGGCACGCCGCGCGATCCCTACGAGAAGATCGCGGATGCCGCTCAGGTCAACGCCTACACGAAGCTCGCGCCGACGGTGGCCCTGCACATCCCGTGGGACAAGGTCGACGACTACGCCGCCCTGCGCCGCCACGCCGAAGACCTCGGCGTGAGCCTCGGCACCATTAACTCGAACACCTTCCAGGACGAGGACTACAAGTTCGGGGCGCTCACGCACCACGACGACCGCATCCGCAACAAGGCGATCGACCATCACCTCGAGTGCATCGACATCATGGATGCGACGGGCTCGCGCGACCTGAAGATCTGGCTCGCCGAAGGGTCGAACTACCCGGGCCAGGCTGACATCCGTGCACGGCAGGACCGCCTGCAGGAGTCGCTGCAGAAGATCTACGACCGGCTCTCCGACGAGCAGCGGCTCGTGCTCGAGTACAAGTTCTTCGAGCCGGCGTTCTACCACACCGACGTTCCGGACTGGGGCACCTCCTACGCGCAGGTCGTCTCGCTCGGCGACAAGGCGATGGTCTGCCTCGACACGGGCCACCACGCGCCCGGCACGAACATCGAGTTCATCGTCATGCAGCTGCTCCGCCTCGGAAAGCTCGGCTCGTTCGACTTCAACTCGCGCTTCTACGCCGACGATGACCTCATCGTCGGCGCGGCCGATCCGTTCCAGCTGTTCCGCATCATCTTCGAGGTGGTGCGCGGCGGCGGGCTCAACAACCCCGACGTGGCGTTCATGCTCGACCAGTGCCACAACGTCGAGGACAAGATCCCCGGCCAGATCCGCTCGGTGCTGAACGTGCAGGAGATGACCGCCCGCGCCCTCCTCGTCGACCGCGAGGCCCTCGCCGCGGCGCAGCAGGCGAACGATGTGCTCGGTGCCAACGCCGTGTTCATGGACGCCTTCTACACCGACGTGCGCCCGGCGCTCGCCGAGTGGCGCGAGTCGCGCGGACTCGCGGCCGACCCGATGGCCGCCTACGCGGCATCCGGCTACCAGCAGCAGATCGCCGCGGACCGCGTCGGCGGCACGCAGGCCGGCTGGGGCGCGTAAGCCCCGCACAGACCCACCGGGAGCGTGGGATGCCGATCCCCGCGCTCCCGGTGCACCACCTCGATCCCGGCACCGGTGCCGGGTCCGGACTCGAAGGATCCAGATGAGCGAGCCCTACTCCGCCGCGGACGGCCTCGTGCGCGTCTACCCCGCGCGCGAGCCCGACGGCACCGGCCTGGTGTGGGCGCACGGCGGTGCGTTCGCGTTCGGCGACCTCGACATGCCCGAGTCCGACTGGGTGGCCGAGCAGCTGGCAGCCCGCGGCACGACGGTCGTCTCGGTCGACTACCGTCTCGCCCCGGTTCCGGAGGGGTGGGATGCCGCGGGCCGGACCGGCGGCGGAGACCACTACCCCGCGGCATCCGACGACATGCTCGCGGCGTGGGCGTGGGTCGTCGACAATGCCGGCCGCCTGCGCATCGACCACGAGCGCCTGGCGATCGGCGGCACCAGCGCCGGTGGCAACCTCGCCGCCGGCGCCACGCTCCGGCTCATCGAGCAGCGGGCCGCGCTTCCGGCCCTCGTGCTGCTGGCCTACCCGACACTGCTCGCGGTGCAGCCGGCGCCCGACGCCGCGCTCCGTGCCGCACTGGATGCCCAGCCCGAGGCCGACCGCTTCCGCCCGGAGATGGTGCGCGCGATGTACGAGAACTACCTGGGCGGTCCGATCGACGACGCGCCTCTCGCGGCGATTCCCGGCAACGCCCGCCCCGACGACCTCGTGGAGTTCCCGCCCACGTTCATGGTCAACGGCGACGTCGACGAGCTCCGCGTCTCGGGTGAGGCGTTCGCCGCGTCACTGCGCGCCGCGGGCCGCGACATCCAGGTGCTCAGCGAGCCCGGCACCGATCACGGTCACCTGAACCGGCCGCAGGAGCCCGCGGCATCCGTCACCCTCGACCGCTTCGCGACCCGCCTCGCCTCTCTGTCCCTCGCCGGTGCTCGCCCCACGGCGACACCCGCCCCCGCTCCGGCCTCCGTCGCCTGAGCGACACCAGCCACACCAGAAGGAATCCCGACATGACCAACCCGGCCGTCTCCGACCTCATCACGCGGTCCAATCGCCTCGGCGCCGATCCGAAGAACACGAACTACGCCGGCGGCAACACGTCGGCGAAGGGCACCGAGACCGACCCGGTCACCGGTGAGCCCGTCGAGCTGCTGTGGGTCAAGGGTTCGGGAGGCGACCTCGGCACGCTGAAGGAGTCGGGCCTCGCGGTGCTGCGCCTGGACCGCATGCGCGCGCTTGTGAACGTGTACCCCGGCGTCGAGCGCGAGGACGAGATGGTCGCCGCGTTCGACTACTGCCTGCACGGCAAGGGCGGCGCCGCGCCGTCGATCGACACCGCGATGCACGGCCTCGTCGACGCTGCGCACGTCGACCACCTGCACCCCGACTCGGGCATCGCCATCGCGACCGCCGCCGACGGCGAGGAGCTCACGCCCAAGATCTTCGGCGACAGGGTCGTCTGGGTGCCGTGGCGCCGTCCGGGCTTCCAGCTGGGCCTGGACATCGCCGAGATCAAGGCGAACAACCCCCAGGCGATCGGGTGCATCCTCGGCGGTCACGGCATCACGGCGTGGGGCGACACGTCCGAGGAGGCCGAGCAGAACTCGCTCTGGATCATCGAGACCGCCGCGGCGTACATCGCCGAGCATGGCAAGGCCGACCCGTTCGGAGGAGTTCGTGGCGGCTTCGAGGCGCTGCCGGAGGCGGAGCGCCGGGCCAAGGCCGCCGCGCTCGCGCCGACCGTCCGCGGGCTCGCGTCGACCGACAAGCCGATGGTCGGCCACTTCACCGACGCCGAGGTGGTCACCGACTTCCTCGCGTCCGAGCGCGCGCCCGAGCTCGCCGCGCTCGGCACCAGCTGCCCCGACCACTTCCTGCGCACCAAGGTCAAGCCGCTCATCCTCGACCTGCCGGCCGACGCGAGCGTCGACGACTCGATCGCGCGGCTGAAGGAGCTGCACGAGACGTACCGCGCCGACTACCAGGCGTACTACGACGCCCACGCGACCGCCGACAGCCCCGCGATCCGCGGGGCCGACCCGCTCATCGTGCTGATCCCGGGCGTCGGCATGTTCTCGTACGGTGCGAACAAGCAGACCGCCCGGGTGGCGGGCGAGTTCTACGTCAACGCCATCAACGTGATGCGCGGCGCCGAGGCGCTGTCGACCTACTCCCCGATCTCCGACGCCGAGAAGTTCCGCATCGAGTACTGGGCGCTCGAAGAGGCGAAGCTGCAGCGCATGCCGAAGCCCAAGACCCACCAGGGCCGCATCGCCCTCGTCACGGGCGCGGCATCCGGCATCGGCAAGGCCATCGCGACCCGGCTCGCCGCCGAGGGCGCGTGCGTTGTCATCGCCGACCTCGACCTCGAGAAGGCGCAGGCTGCCGCAGCCGAACTGGGGAACGCGGATGTCGCCATCGGCGTCGCCGCGAACGTCGCCGACGCCGACGCGATCCAGGCTGCCTTCGACGAAGCGGTGCTCGCCTTCGGCGGCGTCGACCTCGTCGTGAACAACGCCGGACTGTCGCTGTCGAAGCCGCTGCTGGAGACCAGCGAGAAAGACTGGGACCTGCAGCACGATGTGATGGCGAAGGGTTCGTTCCTCGTCTCGAAGGCCGCCGCGAAGATCCTCATCGAGCAGAAGCTCGGCGGCGACGTGATCTACATCTCGTCGAAGAACTCCGTCTTCGCCGGCCCGAACAACATCGCGTACTCGGCGACCAAGGCCGACCAGGCCCACCAGGTGCGGCTGCTCGCGGTCGAGCTCGGCGAGCACGGTGTGCGCGTCAACGGCATCAACCCCGACGGCGTCGTGCGCGGTTCCGGCATCTTCGCCTCCGGCTGGGGCGCCAACCGCGCCGCGACCTACGGCGTGAAGGAAGAGGACCTCGGCCAGTTCTACGCGAACCGCACCATCCTCAAGCGCGAGGTCGTGCCCGAGAACGTCGCCGACGCGGTCTTCGTGCTGACCGGCCCTGAGCTGAGCCGAACCACGGGCCTGCACATCCCGGTCGACTCCGGCGTCGCCGCCGCGTTCCTGCGATGACAGCGCTCCGCCACCGGTCCCTGAGCTTGTCGAAGGGCGCTCGGCGCTCCGGCGCTTCGACAAGCTCAGCGACCAATTCGGAGTCTCCCCGATGACCGGCGGGGTGGTCGCCGCGGTCGACCTCGGCGCGACCAGCGGGCGCGTCATGCTCGGCTACGTGGACGACGGGATGCTGCGCCTCGAGCAGGTCGCGCGGTTCCCGAACGGTCCCGTGCCCGGGCCGGACGGCCTGCACTGGGACTTCTCGGCGCTGTACCGCCACATCGTCCAGGGGCTCACCGAGGCGCTGCGGCGCGAGCCCGGCATCGCGAGCATCGGCATCGACTCGTGGGCGGTCGACTACGGCCTCGTCCACGGCGACGAACTGCTCGGCGAACCGTTCCACTACCGCGACGAGCGCACCGCGCGCGGGGTCGAGGCCGTGCACGGCGAGGCTCCGTTCGAGGAGCTGTACCGCCGCAACGGCCTGCAGTTCCTGCCGTTCAACACGCTGTACCAGTACGCCGTCGAGGATCGCCTGGCCGACGCCGACGTCGCGCTCCTCATCCCCGACCTCGTCGCGTTCCTCCTCACCGGCGCGCGATTCGCCGAGCGAACGAACGCGTCCACGACCGGCCTGGTCGACGTCCGCACCGGCCAGTGGGACCACGAGCTCGCCGCGCGGCTCGGGATCCCGGCATCCGCGCTTCCGCCGCTGGTCGACCCGGGCACCACGCTCGGCACGCTGCACGGTGAGGCGCGCGAGCGCATCGGCGCCCCGCTCGAGGTGATCGCGGTCGGCTCGCACGACACCGCCTCGGCAGTCGTGGCGGTGCCGCTGAGCACCCCCGACGCCGCCTACATCTCCTGCGGCACGTGGGGTCTGGTCGGCGTCGAGCTCGACGAACCGGTCGTGAGCGACGCGGCGCGCGAGGCGAACTTCACCAACGAGGGCGGCGTCGACGGGCGGGTCCGGTTCCTCCACAACGTGACGGGGCTCTGGCTGCTGAGCGAGGCCGTCCGCACGTGGGAGGCCGAAGACGGCGCGCCGATAGACCTTCCGGGATTGCTGGATGCCGCGGCCGCCGTCACCGGCGACATCCCGCTGTTCGACGCCGATGACGCGCGTCTGTCGGCGCCCGGCGACATGCCCGCGCGCATCGCGGCGGTCCTCGATGACGCGGGCGCCGTGGTGCCCGCGACCCGGGAGGCATTCGCGCGGACGATCGTCGAGAGCATCGCGCAGGCGTTCGCCGACGCCGTCGCCACCGCCGGCCGGCTCACCGGCCGCGACATCGACGTGGTCCACATCGTCGGCGGCGGAGCGCTCAACCGTCTCCTCTGCCAGGCGACCGCCGACCGCTCGGGACTTCCTGTACTGGCCGGGCCGGTCGAGGCGACCGCGCTCGGCAACGTGCTCGTGCAGGCACGCGCGCACGGCTGGTTCGGGCCCGACGCGTCTCTGGAGGATCTGCGGCGCGTGGTCGCGGCATCCGTATCGCCCGAACGGTACGAGCCGCGCTCGTGACCGCCTATGCGGCGGCGTTCGACTGGGCGCGACGGCACGTGGAGGCCGAAAGACTGCCGACGGCGGTGCTCGGCGTCGCGACGAGCGACGGCATCGTCGCGCTCGACGCGTTCGGAGCGACCGACGGTCGCCCGGCACGCGCCGACGACCCGTATTGGCTGTTCTCGATCACGAAGGTGCTCACCGGCCTGACAGCCGCGCGGGCCATCGAGCGGGGACTCCTCACCACCGAGACGCCGCTCACCGTCGCCGTGCCCGAGTTCTCGAGCGGGCGCGACGACGTGGTGCGCCTGCGCCATCTCGTGAGCCACACCGCCGGCATCCGTGAACCGTCGCTCGACCCCGCTGAGGGCCTTCCCGCCGCCCTGCGCGCACCCGGCCGCGACTTCGTCGCCGGCACAGCCTCCCGCTACTCGACGGTCGCGTTCCAGGGGATCGCCGAGCTGCTGCGTCACACCACCGGTGAGGACTGGGATGTCGCGATCGCGGCGTGGGCGCCCGCGCTCGGTGCGAACGGCTTCACGTTGGACCCCGCAGCCGACCCGCACCGCGTGGTCGACGCCGAGCGCCTCGGGCTCGACATGCGCGGATTCGCGCGCCACCGCAGTCCGGGCGCCGGCCTGATCGGCACGGCCGCCGACCTCCTCGCCGTCGGCTCTGCGCTGCTGCGCATCGGCGAGGGCGAGGCCGGCGGCGTCGTGCAGCCGGGCACGCTCGCCATGATGCGCCGGCCTTTCACCGGCGACATCCCGCGGCTCGAGCCCTATCCCGCCGAACGAGGGCAGGACTGGGGCTTCACGTTCAACCTGCGCACGCGCGCTCCCGGCCTCATCGACCGCGACGCGTACGGGCACGGCGGCTGGGCCGGCACCGAGTTCTGGATCCATCCGACCGCGGGTCTCGCCTACGTGCTGCTCACGAACGCGGCCGAACGGCCCGGCGTCGAGCTCGACGAGCTCGACAACGCGGTGGTGGCCGGCGTCTGACGGCACCCAGGCGCGCGTGACGGCGCTGCGCGCCCCACGCGTCGGCGTCAGGCCGCCGGCGCACCTGCGGACGTGCGTACCTTCAGCTCGACGTCGAAGATCTCACGCGCCGCCTCCGTCCGCCCCGCGATCCGCTCCAGGAGCATCTCCACCGCCCGCGCGCCCATCGCCTCGCCGGGCTGGTGCACTGTCGTGAGGCCGAGCGCCGGATGCGACGCCATCGGCACGTCGTCGTAGCCGATCACCGCCAGCGGTACGCGCGCCTCCGCCGCGGCACGCATCGCTCCGAAGGCGAGTTCGTCGTGGGCAGCGAAGACCGCCGTCATGGGCGAGCCGTCAGCGAGCATGCGACGTACGACCTCGTACGAGGCAGTCTCACCTTCGTCGGTGCGCCAGACCACCGTGTCCTCCCCCGCGGCCGCCATGGCGGCCTCGTACTCCCGCAGTCGCACGCCGTGCGGGAACGGCTCGTGCGCGCCGGACTCGTGCAGCGTCAGGTGGGCGATGCGACGATGTCCGAGACCGAGCAGGTGCGTCATCACCGCTCGGCCGCCAGCTGCGTCGTCACCCGCGACGACGTCGTAGCGGTCCGAGGTGTCGTGCCTCCCGAACATGACGACGGGCACCGAGGCGGAGATGCGCTCCAGCCTGGCCTCGTCCACGCGGGGCGACACCGCGATGACACCGTCGACCTGGCGGTCGACGAGTGCATCCAGGGCACGCATGCCCTCGCGCGATCCCGCCTCGGCGGGGGCGATGATCAACTGGTAGGACGTGCCGTCGAGGGCGGCCGTCGCGCCGCGCGCGATTCGGGCGAAGAAGTGGTTGGACAGGTCCGGGAGCTCGATGCCGAGCGTGTAGGTGCGTCCGCGCATCGCGCGTGCGGCGATCCGAGGGCGGTAGTTCAGCTGCGTCATCGCCGCCGTCACGCGCTCGCGCATCCCATCGCTCACGCCGTAGGCGTTGCGCAGCACCTTCGACACTGCCGCGCGCGAGACGCCGGCGGCCTGCGCGACATCTTCGATCGTCGCCTGGCGCCGGGCTGGAGCATCCGTCATTCTTCTCCTTCGCGTGCGGCTCTGCAGGCCCAACGTACCCCGTGACATGCGCCTCGTCGTGACACCCCGGGGCCGACGGGGCGGCGCATGCCAGGAGGGCGACCGGATGCCGCTGCCCACCGCCGCGCTACGTCGTCGGCAATCGGGTCACGGGTCGGGGGTTTCGTCAAGGCCCGGGCCGCGGCATCCGTCCGGGGCTAGCGTGACGACATGAGTGAACAACGGAGCAGCGACGAGCGGCCGGCCAGCGGCGACGAGAACCCGGTCGGCGGCGACCAGACCACCGAGGAACAGGTCGAGGCCGACAATCCCGTCGAAGAGGACACGCTCGAAACGCTCGATCCCGACAACCCGCCGGCCTGACGACGCGGCCGACGCCGCAGGGTGAGAAAAGTCATTTCGCTAGATAAGCTAGCGAGATGACTCAGGGTTCGCGCCGCCGCTGGACGGGGCTGGTGTTCATCAGCGTCGCCGTCGCGCTCATCATCGTCGACTCGACGATCGTCAACGTCGCGATCCCGGCGATCGTCGACGATCTCGGCATCACGTCCAGCCAGGTGCAGTGGGTGCAGGAGGCGTACACGCTCGTCTTCGCCTCCCTGCTGCTCGTGTTCGGCAGCCTGGCTGACCGGGTCGGACGACGACGGATGCTGCTGATCGGCGTCGTCATCTTCGTGCTGGCGTCGGTCGGGGCTGCACTCGCGACGACCGGCGACATGCTCATCGCTGCGCGCCTCGTACAGGGCGTGGGCGGCGCCATGATGCTGCCTACGACGCTCTCGCTCCTCAATGCGACCTTCCGCGGTCGCGAGCGCGCCATCGCCTTCGCGGTGTGGGGATCGACGATCGGAGGCATGGCGGCGGTCGGACCGCTCCTCGGCGGGTGGCTCACCACCGAGTTCTCATGGCACTGGGCCTTCCTCATCAACGTTCCGCTCGGCATCGCGATCGTCATCGGCGTGCTCCTCACCGTGGACGAGTCGCGCGGCGACGCCGTGTCGATCGACGTGGTGGGTGCGATCCTGTCGGTCGTCACCGTGGGGGCGCTGGTCTTCGGACTGATCGAAGGCCGCACCTACGGCTGGCTCCTCACCGACAAGCCCCTCGAGCTCGGCGGCTGGACGTGGCCCTGGGATCTCTCCCCCGTCGCCGTCGCCTTCCTCGTCGCAGCCATCGGCGTCGTGCTCTTCATCCTGTGGGGCGGTCGTCGACGACGGGCGGGCAAGCCCACGCTCATCGCGTTCGGGCTGTTCCGCATCCCGTCGTTCCGCAACGGCAACATCGCCGCGATGGTGGTGGCGCTCGGCGAGTTCGGACTCATCCTCGCGCTGCCGCTGTGGCTCCAGTTCGTGCTGGGTTTCGAGGCGGTGCAGACCGGGCTCATCCTGCTCGCGCTCGCCATCGGATCGTTCGCGGCGAGCGGGCTGGCGGGCGCGCTGAGCGGCCGCGTCGCCCCGGTGTGGATCGTCCGCACGGGCATCGCCGCCGAGATCATCGGCGTGGCCGCCGTGGGCTTCGTCATCTCGCCCGATGCGTCCTGGGTGCCGCTGATCCCCGCACTGTTCGTCTACGGGTTCGGCGTCGGCCTCGCGACGGCGCAGCTCACCGGAGTGGTCCTCGCCGATGTCCCGACCACGGAAGGCGGGCAGGCATCGGGCACGCAGTCCACCTCGCGCCAGCTCGGTGCCGCCCTGAGCATCGCCATCCTTGGCACGATCCTCTTCTCGACGACCTCTGCGGTCCTGACCGCGACGCTCGACGACCGCGGTGTGCCCGCCGAACAACGCGATCAGGTCGTCTCGGCCGTCGTCGACAGCGCGGGCGGCGCCATCGCGGGGCTCGAGCGGTCACCCCAGACGGCGCAGTTCGCCGACGATGCGAAGGCCGCATTCTCCCAGGGCACGAAGTACGCCAGCTTCGCGGCGGCCGGCTTCCTCGCGGTCGGCCTGCTGGCGACACTGTCGCTGGGCGGTGGCCGAGGTCGCGGGGCCGGGCGCGACGAAGATGACGCAAAGGTCGAGACGGGCGCCGCGGAGGCTCCGGAGAACGCCTGATCCCACTGCCCGGCGAGGCCCGCGCCGGGCTACGCCTCGCGCGTGATCGTCACCTTGACGTGCAGGTTGCTCTTGAACGGGCCGGCGTACACGCCGCGCAGCGGCGGCACGTCGCCGTAGTCGCGCCCGCGGCCCACGAGCACGTGCCGGTCGCCGATCTCGATGTTGTTCGTGGGGTCGAAGCCCTGCCACTCCCCCGCGAACCACTCGATCCACGCGTGGGACTCGCCCGTCACGGCGACGCCCACGTCGGCGGAGGGGCGAGGGTGCAGGTAGCCCGACACGTAACGCGCCGGGATCCCGACCTCGCGCAGGGCGCCGAGGGCGATGTGCGCCATGTCCTGGCAGACGCCCTTGCGCGCCTCCCACGCCTCGCTGGCCGTCGAGTGCACTCCGGTGATGCCGTGCATGTACTCCACGGCGTCGCCGATCGCGACCGAGATCGCGTGCGCGGCGCGGCCGGGGTGATCGTGCTGCGCCGCGATGCTGCGGGCGAGCTCGGCGACCTCGGCGTGCGGGCGGGTGCGACCGGTCTGCGAGAGTTGCTCGACGGTCTCGATCGATCGCGCGGACTCCCGGGCGAGGTCGTCCCACGTGAGGTCGATGTGCTCGAGCGGGCGCGGGCGCACCTCCACCAGCGAGCGCGCGGTGATGGTCAGGGACGAGTGGGGCGAGAGGACGTCGAACGCGGCCACCCTCGTTCCGAAGTAGTCGACGTACTGGTTGACGGATGTCGACGGCTCGATGTCGAGCGACGAGTTGAGCACGAATTGGCTGTCGGTGGAGCCGGGCAGCATGCGGGCCTCGTTGTAGGAGGCCGTCACGTCTCCCAGATAGCTGAACCCGGTCTGGTGCTCGATGCGGAGTCTCTTCATGACCGCCACCCCGAGGGATGAGCGGGACGTCGAGACGCGCCCGGTTGGTGAGCTCGTCGAACCATCATGAGATCTCTCCGATCCAGCTGGGCTCGGCCTGCGTCGGGAAGAAGCGGCCGCGGATCGCCTCGGATGCCTCGCGCGTGACGGTCTGCACCCGATCCATGTGGATGGGCAGCTCGCCCAGGATCTCGGAGATCGGCCGGTACTCGAGGTCGTTGCGGATCTGCCCGAGCGCGCGCAGCACGGTGTTCGAGTGGCCGACGCGGTCCGCACGCGGGTCGATGGCGCTCATGCACTCCTCGGCCCGCTGGATCGAGTAGATGATCGAGCGCGGGAAGAGCCGGTCGAGCAGCAGGAACTCGGCCGCGTTGCGAGCGCTCGGCATGCCGCGATACGTGCGCAGGTAGGCCTCGTAGGCGCCGCACGAGCGCAGGATGGTCGTCCACGACGGGCCCGAGGCTTCGGTGAGCGATCGCGTCGCCAGCAGCCGGGCCGTCATGTCGGTGCGCTCGATGCTGCGTCCGAGCGTGAAGAACTGCCACGCCTCGTCCCGGCTCGTCGAGGAGTCGACGATGCCGATGGCCAGCGCCGCGCGCTCGCGCACCCACTGGAAGAACTCGTGGACGCGGTCGTTCTGCAGGCGTCGCGGCATCCGGGCGCTCGTGGTGTTCAACGTCTCCCACAGCTCCGTCGAGACGATCTCGCGCGCCCGGCGCGCGTTCTCGCGGGCGGCGGTCAGCGCGTAGGCGATGCTCGACGGGTTCATGCGGTCGACGGCGAGGCGCGCCAACACGTCCTCACGGCGTACCAGGTCGATGCCGTCGGGAGGAACAGAGCCCATGACGCTGAGGAGCGAACGGCACGCGATGTCCTCGTCGACCCACGGGTCCTCGAGCAGCAGCTGGAGGTGCACGTCGAGGATCCGCGCGGTGCCGTCGGACCGCTCGATGTAGCGCCCGATCCAGAACAGGCTCTCCGCGATGCGACTCAGCATGCCCGCTCACCACCCGACATGTCCCGATTTCGGTCGTTCCCGCGCGTTCTTGCGGCGGAGGCCGGGACGTTCTCCGCCGACATCGGGACGCGGTGCGGGAAGACGGATGCCTCGGCCGCGGCCTGCTGCTGCTGCTCCTGCTGCTCGCGGTTGCCCCGCACCGGATCCCGCGGGGAGTGGGCCGGCTCGCTCTGTGCGTCGTAGATGATCGGGATCGCGGCGGTGACCGCTGCCTGATCGGCGACGAGCTCGGGCACCTTGCCGGGGCCGTACTCGCCTCCGGAGGGCGCGGAGCCGCCCACGATCCAGGTGTCCTTCGAGCCACCGCCCTGGCTGGAGTTGACCACGAGCTGGCCCTCCGGCAGGGCGACGCGGGTGAGGCCGCCCGGCAGCACCCAGACGTCCTCGCCGTCGTTGACCGCGAACGGCCGCAGGTCGGCGTGGCGCGGACGCATACCGTCCTCGACGAGCGTGGGGATGGTGGACAGCATGACCACGGGCTGCGCGATCCAGCCGCGCGGGTCGGCGAGCACGCGCTGGCGCAGCTTCTCGAGCTCGGAGGGCGAGGCGTCCGGTCCGACGACGAGACCCTTGCCGCCCGAGCCGTCGACCGGCTTCACGACGAGCTCGTCCAGCCGGTCGAGCACCTCTTCGAGGGCCCCCGGGTCTTCGAGCCGCCACGTGTCGACGTTCTTGAGGATCGGCTCCTCCGCCAGGTAGTAGCGGATGAGGTCGGGCACGTAGGTATAGAGCAGCTTGTCGTCGGCGACCCCGTTGCCCACGGCGTTGGCGATCGTCACGTTGCCCAGGCGCGCGGCGAGCATGAGTCCGGGCGCACCGAGCATCGAGTCTGCGCGGAACTGCAGCGGGTCGAGGAACTCGTCGTCGACACGTCGATAGATCACGTCGACGCGCTTGGGTCCGCGGGTGGTGCGCATGAACACCTTGCCGCCGATGCACAGCAGGTCGCGACCCTCGACGAGCTCCACGCCCATGAGGCGCGCGAGCAGCGTGTGCTCGAAATAGGCGGAGTTGTAGACGCCCGGCGTGAGAACGACGACGTTCGGCTCTTCGATGCCGGCCGGGGCCGAGGCGCGGAGCGCCGCGAGCAGCTTGTTGGGGTAGTCGCCGACCGGACGCACCCGCATCGAGACGAAGAGCTCGGGCAGGGTCTGCGCCATGACCCGGCGGTTCGAGATGACGTAGCTGACGCCCGACGGCACGCGGACGTTGTCCTCGAGCACGCGCATCTCGCCGTGCTCGTCGCGGATCAGGTCGATGCCCGACACCTGTATGCGCACGCCGTTGGCGGAGTGGATGCCGGCGGCCTGGCGGTAGAAGTACTGCGAGCTCGCGATCAGCCCGGCGGGCAGGACCTCGTCACGCACGCAGTACTGGTGCCCGTACGCGTCGTCGAGGAACGCCTCGAGCGCGCGCACCCGCTGCTTGACACCGGCCTCGATGCGCGACCACTCGTCGAACGTGATCACGCGGGGCACGGCATCCAGCGGGAAGGGACGCTCCTCGCCCGCGAAGTCGAACGTCACACCCTGCGCGAGATACGAGCTCGCGAGGGAATCGGTGCGTCCGCGCAGTTCTTCCTGAGTCATCTGCGCGAGCGCCTGGTACAGCTCTCGATAGGCCTCGCGGGACTCGGCCGGCGCACCCGGGTGAGCCGGGTTCCCGAACATCTCGTCGAACGCGGCGACCCCCGAGGGCGTCTTGCGCGGCGCGAGCGTGGAGCCGTAGCCGTCGAACAGATCACCCATCCGGACAGCCTAATGCGGGGCGTGTTGCCACGGTGTTTCGACGGATGCCGGCGGCCCCGCGAGCGCGAGCAGCGGCGGTGCCCCCCACACCGCCGTCCCGGCCTGCGCAACTCGATGCACGGCCGCGCCACGCCGTACGCAGGCCGCCGTAAGAACCCCGTAACCCCCGACACCGCCCCGCGGACGCCCGCGAACCATACGCTGGCACCATGGCTGCGAACCGATCGGACGGACGCGCGCCCGCGCTGCTGACCTGGATCGCGGGAGTGGCCGCCGTCTTGCTCGCGGCCGGGCTCGGCGAATTGGCGGCGATGGTCGTCAGCCCTTCGTCCAGCCCGGTGGCGGCGATCGGCGCCGCCCTCATCGACGTGGCGCCGCCGTGGGCGAAAGACTCCGCCATCGCCCTGTTCGGCACGGCCGACAAGATCGCTCTCGTCGTCGGCATCGCCCTCGCGATGCTGGTGCTCGCCGCCCTTGCCGGCTGGCTTCAGGCCCGCCGGCCGCCGTGGGGGGTCGTCGTGATCGCCCTCTTCGGCATCACCGGCGCGATCGTCGCGGCGACACGACCCGGCGCCGGCGCCCTCGCGTGGCTCCCCTCGCTCGTCGCCGGCGCCGTGGGCGCCGTCTCCCTGTGGCTGCTGGTCCGGCTGCTCCAGCCGGCACGGGCCGATACCGCACGCACCGCACCGGCACCGGCACCGGCACCGGCACCGGCAGAGCGTGCATCGGCCGAACCCGCAACGCCCGTCGCCGGTCCGACCTCCGACCTCCGCGCCACACAGCCACCGAGCCGCCGCGCGTTCTTCGCGTGGGCGGGTGCCGCCGCGGCAGCCGGCATCCTCGCGGCGGTCGTCGGCGTGCGCGGTGCGACGTCGGCGACGGTCGCCGCCGTGCGGCGGGCGGTGAAGCTTCCGCAGCCGGCGGCCGCGGCATCCGCTGTCCCTGCCGGCGCGGAGCTCGACATCGCCGGGCTGACCGACGTCGTCACCCCGAACGCCCAGTTCTACCGCATCGACACCGCCCTCATCGTGCCCGAGGTGGACACCGCCGACTGGCGGCTGCGCGTGCACGGCATGGTGGCGAACGAGTTCGAGCTGACGTGGGACGAGCTGCTGGCGCTGCCGCTCGAGGAGTCGTGGACCACGCTCACGTGCGTCTCCAACGAGGTCGGCGGCAACCTGATCGGCAACGCGCGCTGGCTGGGCTACCCGCTCCGCGAGCTGCTGGCACGCGCCCGCCCCACCGCGGACGCCGACATGGTGCTGTCACGGTCGATCGACGGGTTCACGGCATCCACGCCCCTCGAGGCCCTCACCGATGACCGCAACGCGATCCTCGCCGTCGGCATGAACGGCGAGCCCCTGCCGCTCGAGCACGGCTTCCCGGTGCGCATGGTGGTGCCAGGGCTCTACGGCTATGTGTCGGCGACGAAGTGGGTCGTCGATCTCGAGGTGACGCGGTTCGACCGCGCCACCGCGTACTGGACGACGCGCGGCTGGTCCGAGCGCGGCCCGATCAAGCTGCAGTCGCGCATCGACGTCCCCCGCAAGGGACAGGGGCTGAAGGCCGGCGAGGTCGTGATCGCCGGCGTCGCCTGGCAGCAGCATGTCGGCGTCGAGGGCGTCGAGGTGCGCATCGACGAGGGCGAGTGGATGCCGGCGGCCCTGGCGGCGGCGATCTCGGACGACACGTGGGTGCAGTGGAGCGTGCCGTGGACGGCGACGCCCGGCGACCACGTCATCCAGTGCCGGGCGACCAGCACCACCGGAGAGGTGCAGACCGAGGACACGGCGCCGCCGGCCCCGGACGGTGCCAGCGGCTGGCACTGGCGGACGGTGTCGGTCTTCGACTGAGGATCCGACGCGGGTCAGGCCGCGAGCACCACGCGCAGCTGCTCGACCGCCCAGTCCAGTTCGGTGCCGCGGATGACGAGCGGCGGGGCGATCCGGATGGTCTGTCCGTGCGTGTCCTTGACGAGCACGCCTCGGCCGATGAGCCGCTCAGCGATCTCGCGGCCGGTACCGGCCGCGGGATCGATGTCGACGCCCGCCCAGAGCCCTGCGACGCGCACGCCGGTGACGCCGTGACCGATGAGCGCCTGGAGACTCGACTCGAGGTGCTCGCCCAGCAGCTTCGCGCGACGCTGGAACTCGCCGGTCTGCAGCATCTCGACCACGCGCAGGCCGATCGCGGCGGCGAGCGGGTTGCCTCCGAACGTCGAGCCGTGCTCGCCCGGGCGGATCACGCCGAGCACATCGCGATCGGCCACGACGGCCGACAGCGGAAGGATGCCGCCGCCCAGCGCCTTGCCGAGCAGATAGACATCGGGCACGACGCCTTCGCGGTCGCACGCGAACGTCTCGCCGACGCGGCCGAGGCCTGACTGGATCTCGTCGGCGATGAGCAGCACGCCACGGCGGGTGCAGATCTCGCGCACAGCCCGCAGGTAACCCTCCGGTGGGACGACCACGCCGGCCTCGCCCTGGATCGGCTCGACCAGGACCGCCACGGTGTCGTCCGTGATGGCCGACTCGATCGCTGCGGCGTCGCCGAACGGCACCGAGGCGAAGCCCGGGGTGAACGGGCCGAAGTCGGCCTGTGCCTGCGGGTCGTCGCTGAAGCCGACGATCGTGGTCGTCCGGCCGTGGAAGTTGCCGTGGGCCACGACGATGGTCGCAGCATCCGGTGCCACGCCCTTCACCCGGTAGCCCCACGCGCGTGCCAGTTTGATGCCGGTCTCGACGGCCTCCGCGCCCGTGTTCATGGGGAGCACGAGGTCCTTGCCGCAGAGCTCCGCGAGCGCGGCCGCGAAGGGACCCAGGCGGTCGTTGTGGTACGCCCGGCTGGTGAGCGTGAGGCGGTTCAGCTGCTCCTGCGCAGCGGCGAGGAGCGCCGGATGGCCGTGCCCGAAGTTGAGCGCCGAATACGCCGACAGCAGGTCGAGGTAGCGCTTGCCCTCGACATCCGTCACCCACGCGCCCTCACCCCGTGAGATGACGACGGGCAGTGGGTGGTAGTTGTGCGCGACGTGCTCCTCTTCGGCGGCGATGATCTGACTCATCGCCGCATCGACGGAGGGGGTGGTGGCGGTCATGGTGCTCCTCTTTCCCGCCGTCAGCGCCGCAGCTCGAGCGTGCAGCACTTGATGCCGCCGCCGCCGAGCAGCAGCTCGGACAGGTCGACGAGCACCGGGTTGTAACCCCGCTCACGCAGCTGCGCCTCGAAGCCCTTCGCGCGCGGCGAGATGATGACGTTGCGGCCGTCGCTGGCCGAGTTGAGGCCGAACACGGCGCCGTCGGCATCGGCGACGTGGATCGCGTCGGGGTAGCGCTCGGCGAGGATCGCCTGGCTGCGCTCGTCGAACGCGTGCTCGAGGTAGGCGATGTTGGCCTTCTCGACGCCGCCCGGGCCCTCGACGGGATCGAGCACCGAGATCGCGGTGTCGAGGTGGTAGAACCGCGGGTCGACGAGGTTGAGGCTCACGACCTCCTTGCCGAACACGTCGGCGAGCTCGCGGTGGCTGTCGCCCGTCGAGCGGAAGCCGGTGCCGGCGAGGATCGTCTCGCCGACCAGGAGGAAGTCGCCTTCGCCCTCGTTGACCTCGACGGGTTCGGCCACGTCGTAGCCGTTGGCGCGGAACCAGTCCATGAACGCCGGCCCTTCGGGCACGCGTTCCTGGAACCGGAACTTCGCGCCGTACGCGACGTTGTCGATCACGAAGCCGCCGTTGGCGGTGTACACCATGTCGGGCAGGCCCTCGATGGGATCGATCAGGTGCACCTCGTGACCGAGTCCGATGTAGGTGTCGTACAGCGCCTGCCACTGGCGGACCGCCAGGGCGGTATCGGTCGGGTTGGCGGGCACCATCCACGGGTTGATCGTGTAGCTCACCGTGAAGTGCTCCGGACGGCACATCAGGTAGCGGCGGACCTGCTGGATGCGACCCGCCGCGACGGCGGTCTGGGTCGCACCTTCGGTGGCGGCGCCTTCTGCGACGGGCGAGGTGGTCGAGGTGACGGGCGCGGTGTTCTGCGTGGACATCTTGCTCCTGTACGAGGGGCGGCGGACGCTGTCCAGGGGCCCGGCGGCCCTTCGACTCGCTGCGCTCGTTCAGGAACCGCGACGGAAGGGGACAACCGGGCACGCCGCCATCATTCTCTCACGGACATCGAACCCGACCCTCAAGCGGCAGCCTCAGTCTGCGAGCACCACGACCTTGCCCACCGCGTGGCCCGCGGCGACGTGCGCGAGCGCGACGGGCGCATCGGCGAAGGGGAGCGTGCGCTCGATGACCGGCCGCAACGACCCGGCGGCAGCAAGGGCGACGAGTTCGGAGAGCACTTCAGGCTTCGCCGTCGCGGCGAGCGGGCGGAGCGGCCGCCGCGAGGCGATCGAGCGCACGGAGGCGCCGAGGATGCGGCCGATCGGACCCAGCACGCGTCCCCCTTCCCCCGACACGAGCACGACGCGGCCGCCCTCGCGCAGCAGGTGCTGCAGCACGCGGAGGGGTGCGGTGCCGGCGATGTCGATCACCACGTCGAACGAGCCGTCCTCGAGCTCCGGCGCGCCCGGCCGCACGCGGCGGTAGTCGAAGGTGCGCGTGGCGCCCAGACCTTCCACGAGCGCGCGGTTGCGCTCTCCGCACAGCGCCCACACCTCGGCCCCGCGCAGCACCGCGAGCTGCACGACGAACGTGCCGACACCTCCGGAGGCCCCGATCACCAGCACGCGATGACCGGATGCCGCGCCCCCGCGTTCGAGCGCCTGCCACGCCGTCCCGCCGGCGACCGGAAGCGCGGCCGCGACGACGGCGTCGAGAGCGGGCGGGCGGGAGACGAGCCGGGCGGCGGGTGCGAGTGCGTAGCGTGCGAGCCCGCCGCCGCCGGGCAGTTCGCCGACGACCTCATCGCCCACCGCCACGCCGGTCACGCCGTCGCCGATCGCGACCACGGTGGCTGCGGCATCCATCCCCCGCACCGCCTGGCGCGGACGGCGCAGCCCGAACGCGAAACGGACGAGGAGCGGCTCCCCGCGCATCACGCGGATGTCGCCGTTGTTGAGGCCGGTGGCGCGCAGCCGCAAGAGGGCCTCCCCGCGCCCGGGTGCGGGGACGTCGACCGTCTCCTGTGAAACGACGTCGGGCCCGCCGTACCGGCGCTGGGCCCATGCCGGCATCGTGTCTGAGCGCTGCGTCGAGGCGGGCGATTCGGGCATGTCATTCCTCCGGGTAGTCGAAGAGGTCGTCGAGACCCACGCCGAACGCGCGGGAGAGCTGGAAGGCCAGCTCGAGGGTGGGCGAGTACCTGCCCTGCTCGATCGCGATGAGGGTCTGCCGGGTGACTCCGACACGACGGGCGAGCTCGGCCTGCGTGATCCCGGCCGCCTCGCGGACGGCGCGGATCGAATTGGTGACCCTGGTGGGCTTGACCATCAGACGAGCCCGCGGCGGTAGGCGATGACGCTCGCGATCCCGCCGATGATCGACGAGACCGCGAAGCCGAGGAACATGCAGTTGGCGATCCAGAACCAGTCAGCCTCGAAGGCGCACAGGACGATGACGCCGAGACCGGCGATCACGAGGAACGCCTGCCCTACCCGAGTGGACATGTGTGCGATGTCGCGGTCGCGCTGATCGCTCTTGCCGACCCCCTCGGGATCCGTCAGACCGGCGAGCATGCCCCACGCGATGCTGATGACGATCGCCGCGACGATGCTGCCGCCGATCGTCCAGAGCATCAGCGGCACCCAGTCGACATCCGTCAACGGCCCGCCGCTCGCCTGCTGCAGGACCAGGATCACGTAGACGGCGACCCCGACCACGCCCGCGATGAGGCTCGCCCAGATGTTGCGCTCTTCGTAGACCATGGCTCGCTCCGATGTCTAGAATCTTTGACATCCGCAGGCTACGCCGCGCGCGGCATCCATGTCAATAATTCTTTACACACCGGATCTCGTCGAGCGCCACAGGGCCTCTGATGAGGATGCCCCGACCCGTCCGAGTGCTCTGCATGCCGCGTGCAGCAGCCGGAGAGCGCGGTCTACCCGAGCACTGCATGCACCGGCAGCGCCTCCCATTCCACCCGCAGCACGCCCATCACGACGGAGTCGTAGCGTTCGCCCCGCACCTCGCGAGCGTCGCGGAAGCGTGCCTCCTCGCTGAATCCGAGCCGATGCCCGACTCCGAGCATGCGCGCGTTGCCCGACCACGTCGAGTAGTCCAGACGCACGACGTCGGTCGTCGAGAAGAGGTAGTCGGTCCAGATACGCAGCGCCTCGGTGCCGACGCCGCGTCCCCGGGTCGCCGGGTCGTAGACGGTCAGGCCCATGCGACGCCAGTCCGACTCCTCGGATTCCCAGTGCCACGACACCGAGCCGACCATCTCGCCGGGTGTGTCCTCCCTCACGATCACCGCTCGCGACAGCGGCGACTCGGCGGCGTACTCCCCCGACGCGAGGCGGCCGCGGAACCGATCGAGGCGCTCGTCGATCTCCCCGGCCGAGGCCTTGGCGAAGTACGGTCCGTCCCACCGGTGCCACTCCTGCTCGGGCTGCAGCCAATGGCGGTACGCCGCGAGATCGTCTTCCTCGAAAGCGCGGACGACGATGCCGCCGCTCCGCCCGATCACTCGATGTGCGCTCACCCGCCTCAGTCTCCCAGGATCGCGGATGCCGCGGCCCGTGGCATCCGTTCAGTCGAGGCATCCGCTCACCCAACGGCATCGGCTCCCCCGAGGCATCCGTTCGGGTGGCGCGTTCTGGGTGCCGACGCCCGGCAGACCCACATCGCGGCACTCGAACACGCCGCACGCGACGACGCACCGGCGCCCCGGAAAAGGGGGCGCCGGTGCGCCATCGTCGTTCCTCTTACTCGCCGCCGTCCCGGAAGAGACGCGGAGCCAGGTCGATCAGGTTCTGCTGCCAGACGTCCCACCCGTGGGGGCCGATCGTCACGCCGTTGAACTCGTACTCGATTCCCAGCTGGTCCAGCACCGGCAGGGAGCTCATCACCGACCCATACGTGAAGTCCGTGATGTCGCCGGTGTACAGCCGATACAGCTCGGTGCCCTCGTTGATCGCCGCGACATCGACGCCCGCCGTGGCGCCGAAGCCCGCCGCGAAGGTGCCGATCCAGGCGAACTCGCCCGGGTGCGCCTTGAGCACCGAGACCGTGCGCGCGCCGCCCGCGGACAGGCCGGCCAGCGCGCGATCGAGTGGATCGCTGCTGACGTTGTAGCGCTCCTCCGTCACCGGCACCACGTTCTCGAGCAGCTCGCGCGGGTAGTCGCCGACGTTGCCGTTGGGCATCACGACGACCATCGGCTCGATGGCACCGTCCAGCGAGAGGTTGTCGAGGATCTGACGCGCGCGTCCGACCTCGACCCAGTCGGTCCAGCTCTGGCCGCCACCGTGGTTCAGCACGAACAGCGGGTAGGGCTCGGCGCGGGCGGGGTCGTACCCCGGCGGCGTCCACACATAGGCGCTGCGCTCCTGAGCCGCCACCGTGCTCTGGTACGTCATGACCTCCAGGTTCCCGCCCTGCCCCTGGGGCACGTCGGCAAGCAGCCGCGACCCCTCTCCTGGGACGAGGAAGGTGCTCCAGGCCGGCTCCGATGTCACCTTCGTCGGGTTCGACGTGTCCTTGACGGCCTGGCGATCGACGATGAGCCGGTAGTGGTAGAACTTCTCCTCGAGCGGACCGACGGTCGCCCTCCAGCGATCACCCACCTTGGTCATCTCGACGCGCAGCCAGCTGCCACCGGGCGCCCAGTTGGCCCACACCGAGACGTACTCGGCATCGGCGAAGTCGGTCGTCGTCTCGAACGTCACGAAGTCGTCCGCGGTGAGCCACGGCGTGGGCGTCGTACCGGCGGCCGGCGGCTCGAAGCGCTCGGTGAGCGCCGTGTGGCCCTCGCTCATCGCAGGGTCCGACGCTTCGCCGGTGAACAGCCGCGGCGCGAAGTCGATGAGGTTCTCCTGCCAGGCGTTCCAGTTGTGCCCGGCATCCGGGTTCACGCCGTCGAACTGGTAGTCCAGACCGATCGCGTCGAACTTCTGGAGCGAGTCGTAGACGTCGTTGTACGCGATGTCCGTCTTGTTGCCGACGTAGACCCGGAACAGGCCGGTGCGGGCGTTCATCCGGTCGACCGCGCGGTCGTCGAGGGCACCGAATCGCCCGGCTCCGAAGGTGCCGATCGCACCGAATGAGCCCGGGTGCTCGCTGAACACCTCGAAGGTCTGGCCGCCGCCCATCGAGAGGCCGGCCAACGCCCGCTGCTGCTTGGAAGGCGAGACGTTGTACGTGCGCTCGACGGCCGGGACGATGTTGTCCAGCAGCTCCGCCGAGAAGTCGTCGACGTTGCCGTTGCCCATCACCACGAGCATGTCCTCGAGCTGTCCGGCCAGCCACAGGTTGTCGAGGATCTGCTCGGCACGGCCCACCTCGACCCAGTCGCGGTAGCTCTGGCCGCCTCCGTGCTGGAGGTAGAGCACCGGCAGCTTCTTGCCCTTGGCCTTGTAGGTCGGCGGCACCCAGACGAGCGCCTGACGCTCCTCGCCTGCGACCGAGCTCTGGTACGTCAGCGTCTGGACGACCCCCGCCTCTTGCGGGGCATCGGCCAGCAGCGCGGCCGACTCGCCGGGGATGAAGAACGTGCTCCATTCCGGTTCGGATGCCACGCTGGTGGGGTTGCTCGTGTCCTTCAGCACTTTGCTGTCGTCACCGGTGACCTGGTAGTAGTACAGACCGGGCTCGAAGGGCCCGTAGGTCGCGGTCCAGTTGGCGCCGCTGCGCTGCAGTCCGATCTGCGCCCAGTTGTGCGAAGGTCCGAAGTTGCCCTCGACCACGACCTGCGACACCGGCCCGACCGCGGCTTCGACGGCGGCGTTCGGCACCGCGATCCGCAGATAGCCGCCGTCCTGCTGAGCGATCCACGGGTCTGCGGCGTTCGCCGGCGCCGCCGCCATCAACCCGGCGAACGCCAGGACTGCGGCCGTGACGACGGCCACGGTTCGTCTCGCTCCCCTGAACCGGCCGGAGCGCCGGTCTTCGGATGTGATCTCCATCGACTCCTCATCTCGTGTGACTCGACCGGCTCCCGGAGCACGCTGACCCCGGGGGCCGACTGGCTGAGACGGGCGGATGCACGGCGACGTGCGATTTTTACAACGTAGTAACTCCCGTCCTCGCTCACTCTGACAGAGGCGCTCGCGTGCGGTCAAGGGCAAGTACAACGTCGTAAAGAATCCCTTTACAACGTCGTAGACCAGCGGTAGCCTGACCCCTCCGAGCGGGATCGCCCGGCACTCAACGGCCAATCGAGGAGGATCAGGCGGAGACCTCGCGGCCGCTCGCGTCCTCGCAGGTGGGCGCTAGCGTGCAGGCGCGGCGGTCGAATCGCGGAGGACGAGGCTGGTCGCCAGCTCGACCCGGGTGACTTCGGGCTGCGGGTCGTCGAGCTGCTGCAGGAGCAGCTTCGTCGCCTGCTCGGCCATCTCGCGCAGGGGCTGGTGAACGGTCGTCAGCCGCGGGCTGGCGAGCTCGGCGATCGCGAGGTCGTCGTAGCCGACCACAGACAGTCCCCCGGGAACCGCGACACCCCTCGCCTGCGCCGCGTAGAGCACCCCGAGCGCCTGCAGATCGTTGCCCGCGAAGATGGCGGTCGGCGGGTCGGCGAGGCCCAGCAGCTCCCCCGCATGCCTCTCGCCGCCCTCTCGCTGGAAGTCGCCGTACCGGATCCATTCCGGCTCGATCGCCATCCCGGCGGAGGTCATCGCGGCACGGTAGCCGTCGAGCCGCGCGAGGGAGGACATGACCTCCTCGGGGCCGGTGATGACCGCGATCCGGCGATGGCCGAGCTCCAGCAGGTGCCTCGTCGCGGCGAGGCCGCCGGACCAGTTCGCCGACCCGACCGAGGGGATGCCCGGCGCCGGGTCGCCTGCGGGATCTATGACGACGAACGGGATGCCTCGCGCCTTCAGCGTGGCGCGACCCTGTGGAGGGACGTCGGCGAACAGCAGGATGATCCCGGTGGGGCCGCGACGCACGACAGCATCGAGCCACTCGGCACCGGGCGCGCGCCTGTCACCGCTGACCGACAGCGAGATGGCCAGCCCCACCTCGGCGGCGCTCTCGCGGACCCCCTCGATGACGGCGAGCGCCCAGTCGCCGTCGAGTTCGTGGAGCACGACCTCGATGTACTCGCGCCGGTCCTTGCTCTTCCGGCGTCGATAGCCGCTGCGGCGCAACTGCTCCTCGACGAGGGCGCGCGTCGCCGACGACACGTCTGCCGCGCCGTTGAGCACCTTGGAGATGGTCGTCAGCGACACCCCGGTCTGCGCGGCGATCTCCTTCAGGGTCACCCGCTGGGTCGGCGCCATCACACCACCTGGACTTTGCGAGACGGATCGATCGGGCTGCGCTCAGTCGAGCGTCAGCACCGTCCATGAGACGGGCGGCAGCGTGATGCTGACCGTGCCGTCACCGATCCTCACCGATGTGTTCTCCTTCGGGGTGACGCGCTCGGGATCGTCCAGCGTGTTCGCCGCGTGGATGTCGCCGTCGAAGAGCGACGTCGCCCGGGCGTCTCCGACGGCCCCCATCGCGCGGGTGTCGATGTCGAGGGTGAGCTCCTCCGTGAGGCTGCGGTTGACGGCGAAGACCGTCGTGCCGCCGCCGACCTCGTCGTAGGTCGCGACGGCGTCGACGACCGGCACCTCGCCGTAGAGCTGCGTGTCGTAGGTGGGGCTGTCGAGCTTGAGCTCCAGCGCGACGCCCCGCGCCAGCCGCGAGGTGAGCGAGAACGGGTGGAACGTGGTCTGCCGCCACGCCGGGCCACCCGGCTCGGTCATGATCGGCGCGATGACGTTGACGAGCTGCGCGAGGCTGGCCGCCGTCACCCGATCGGCATGACGGATCAGCGAGATCATGAGGCTGCCGAGCACGACGGCATCCAGCACCGAGTACGAGTCCTCGAGCAGGCGCGGCGCGACCGGCCACTCCGCCACGTCGGTGATCCTGTCGACCTCGTGGTAGCGGGACTGGTACCAGACGTTCCACTCGTCGAACGAGATGTTGATGGTCTTGTCGCTTCGTCGCGTGGCCTTGACGTGGTCGGCGGTCGCCACGACGGCCTCGATGAAGCGGTCCATGTTCACGCTCGAGGCGAGGAAGCTGCCGTAGTCGTCGCCGCGGGGCTCGTAGTAGGCGTGGCACGAGATGAAGTCGACGTCGTCGTAGGTGTGCTCGAGGACCACGCGTTCCCATTCGCCGAACGTCGGCATCTGAGCGCTCGAGCTGCCGCAGACGACGAGCTCGAGATCGGGGTCGATCTGTCGCATCGCGCTGGCGGTCTTCGCTGCGAGCCGAGCGTACTCCTCGGCCGTGCTGTGTCCGAGCTGCCAGGGGCCGTCCATCTCGTTGCCCAGGCACCACATCCGGATGCCGTGAGGTTCGGGATGCCCGTTGGCCGCGCGGCGCTGCGCCCAGTGCGTGTCCGAGCGCAGGTTGGCGTACTCGAGGACGTCGAGAGCCTCCAGCACGCCTCGCGTGCCGAGGTTGACCGCGTACATCAGCTCGCTGTCGACCCTCTTCAGCCAGGTTGCGAACTCGTCCAGTCCGATCTCGTTGCTCTCGGTCGAGTGCCATGCCAGGTCGAGCCGCCGCGGTCGCTCTTCTCGCGGTCCGACGCCGTCCTCCCAGCGGTACCCCGACACGAAGTTGCCGCCGGGGTAGCGGATCGTCGAGACGCCGAGTTCGCGCACGAGTTCGATGACGTCGGTGCGGAAGCCGTCCTCGTCGGCGCTCTCGTGCCCCGGCTCGTAGATGCCGTCGTACACGCAGCGGCCCAGGTGCTCGACGAAGGATCCGAAGAGGCGGCGATTGACGGGACCGATGGTGAACTGCGGGTCGAGGGTGAGGTGTGCTCGGTTCATTCTTCTCTTCCAAGGACAGGGGAAAGGGGCAGGGGCGTGGACCGCCGGCTCACTTGAGGCTTCCGATCGACAGCCCGCCCTGCCAGTACTTCTGGAGGCCCAGGAACGCGATGATGAGCGGGATCACCGAGACGAGCGCGCCGAGGATGATGATGCTCCACAGGCTCTGCCCGCCCGCCGCCCCGTACGTCGATGCGGTGGACTGCCAGAGCCCGATGCCCACGGTCACGGGATAGAGGCGGTTGTCGGAGAGCATCACGAGCGGGAGGAAGTAGTTGTTCCACGACGCCACGACGGACAGCAGCACCACCGTCACGATAGCGGGGCGAAGAAGCGGCAGCGCCACCTGGAGGAAGGTGCGGAACTCCCCCGCACCGTCGACCCGTGCGGCGTCCAGCAGCTCGTCGGGCACCGCGTCTCGCGCATACACGTTCATCAGGTACACGCCGAACGGATTGAGCAGGCTGGGGAAGATCACCGCCCAGATGGTGTTCGTCCAACCGACCTGAGCGAACAGCACGAAGGTGGGGATGACGAGGGCCGTCGTCGGGATCATGACCGCGCCCAGCAGGATCGCGAACGCGGCACGCCGGCCGGTGAAGCTGTACTTCGCGAATCCATAGCCGGCCAGCACCGCGAGCACCGTCGCGCCGACACCGCCGGCGATCGCATAGAGGGCGGAGTTCGCCAGCCACCGTGCGTAGATGCCCCCGCTGTAGGTGAAGAGTTCGACCAGATTGCCGATGTAGTCGATGTCGTCCGAGAACCAGAGCGCACTGCCACCCCCGAACAGACCGGCCGAACTCTTCGAGCTGTTGACGATGAGCCACCAGAACGGGATGAGGAAGTACACCATCAGCAGCGCGAGCACGACATTCATCGGTATGCGGCCGCGTGTGCGCGGGGTCGTCCGGCGCTCGACGCGTCTGCGCGGCTTCGGGTTCGTCCCGGTGAGCTCCATGGGTGTGACGGTCATGAGAAGAAGCTCCCTCGCTTGCGGGTGGCGAACAGGAAGATGTAGACGCAGAGGAAGACGACCGCCCCGAGCGCGAACGAGATCGCCGACCCGTAGTTGTAGTTCGCCAGCGAGAACGCCTGCTGGTAGGCGTACATGTTCGGCGTGAAGTCGTTGGGGATCGCTCCGGCGGCCAGCTGCTGCAGGATCTGGGGCTCGTTGAAGAACTGCAGGGTGCCGATGAGGGCGAACACCAGGATGAGCAGCAGCGCTGGAGAGAGCAGCGGGATCTTGATCCGCAGGACGATCTGCCATTGGGACGCGCCGTCGATGCGCGCGGCCTCGTAGAGCGTCGGATCGATGCCCTGCAGCGCCGCGAACAGGATGATCATGTAGTAGCCGACCCACTGCCACGTGACGATGTTGAGCAGGCCGTAGAAGATCAGGCTGCTGCTCAGGAAATCAGGGGCCTGCATGCCGAAACTTTCGAAGATCTCCGCGAGCGGACCGAAGTTGTCGCTGTAGAGGAACCCCCACATCAGCGCACCGATCACGGTCGGGATCGCGTACGGCATGAAGATCATCAGGCGCGAGAATCGCGCGAACCGTGTGATCACGATGTCGAGGATCAGCGCGACCGCGAGCGAGATCGCCATCTGCAGCGGGATGAGCACCAGCGAGAACCGGATGACGAACCACATGCCGTCGAGGAAGGACGGGTCGGTGAAGGCCTTCACGTAGTTGCCGAAGAGGACGAACCTCGTGCCGCCGATGAGGGACTTCTGGAACAGGCTCAGATAGAGCGCGAACCCGATCGGGAGCACGAGGAGGGCGAGGAAGACGATCCCGAAGGGTCCGACGAAGAGCCAGCCGTAGAGGTTCTGGCGCCGCGTGGTCGACGTTCTGTGCTTCCTGTTCGCGGGAGTTGCGGTTGACGTGGTCATGATTTCTCCAGGTCTGGCAGGGGATGCCCGAAGGCCGGTCCGCAGGAGCACGGACCGGCCCTGCGGTCACGTCACTTGACGGTGAACCCCTGCTCCTCCGCGTAGGCCACGACGGCGTCCTGCAAGGCGTCCGCCGCCTCGGAGCCGGTTGCGGACCCCTCGTTGATGCGCGCGATCTGCTCCGTCAGCTGCGAGTAGTAGTACTGGCCGATCGGCGTGTACGTCATGCCCTCATAGGCGTTGGCCGCCGGCACGTACACCTCCTTGTTGGCCTGCTGGCCTCCGAAGAAGGGCACCTCGTAGTCCTGGAACTCCGGCGAATCGAGCACGTTGACGTTCAGCGGGAAGATGATCTGGTTCTGCCAGCCGTCGTCCAGCGAAGCCTGATCCGCGTAGACGCCGAACGCCACCTGGGCGGCGAGGTCGGGGTCGTTCGCCTGGCTCGAGACGGCCATGGCCGAGCCGCCCCAGTTGATCGCGATCGGGTTGCTGGGATCCCACTGCGGCATCGGGGCTGTCGCCCAGACGCCGGCATCCGCGCCCTCGCCGACACCGGCGCCCTGGAGGTAGCCCGGAGCCCACGCGGCCGAGAGGTACGTGGCGTAGTCGCCGTTGATCACACCGGCGATGTACTCGGGAGTGAACTGATCCTCCGTGCCGACCAGACCCTTCTCGACGAGACCGGCCCAGTAGTCGAGGACCTCCTTGACCTCGGGGCTGTTGAGTTCGATGCCGATCTCACCCTCGTTGGCAGGGTCGTACTCGAACGGCTGCGCACCGTTCTGGTACATCAGCGCCGTGACCTCGGCCGGCTGGTTCGCCGCGAAGCTCGCGAAGACCGGGCCGCCGGCATCCTTCACCGTCTGCGCCGCGGTCTCGAGCTCGGCCCACGTCGTGGGCGGGGTGATGCCGTACTGGTCGAAGATGTCGGTGCGGTAGATCATGCCCATGGGGCCGCCGTCGACCGGGGCCCCGTAGACGCCGTCGCCGACGGAAACGTCCTTCCACGCGCCCTCGCTGAAGTTGTCCTTGACGTCCTCGTAGCCGAGGTCGTTCAGTTCGACCAGGGCGTCCTGGGCCTGGAAGGTCGCGATGCGGTCGGCCTCGACCATCATGACGTCGGGGGCGCCGCTGCCGGCCGAGATGGCGGTCTGGAACTTGTCATAGGCGTCACCGCCCGCGCCCGCGTTCGTCCAGCAGACCTGGACCTCGTCGTTCTGCTCGTTGAAGTTGTCGACGACGAGCTCCATGTTCGGATACCAGGCCCACATGGTGACGACCGGCAGGTCCTCCTTGGGGATGGTGTTGGTGCAGTTGGCGTCGTCGTTGCCGCCGCCGTCGGCGTTGTCGCCGCCACCTCCGGCGGTGCAGGCAGACAGAGCGCCGACCAAGGCGAGCGCTGTGACTGCAGCAAGGACAGGCTTCGTCTTCACTGGAGTTTCCTTTCGGTATTGCTGACTTCTTCGTCGGTGCACGACCGTTGCGAGGGCCGTCCGCCCCGGGTGGCGGCGGGTGGTCCACGCGTGGTCTACAACGTTGTAGAGCAACGTTGTAGACACTTTCCCACCGGCCGCATCGAGTGTCAAGACGCCGACGGGATTTTCTGCGTGGGGAGCGAAACTTCTGCCGTCAGTAGGTGACCGGCGCCTCGCCGAGACGGGCAAGGAGCGCCGACAGGGCCGCGTACGCCTCGTCCCGGTAGGCCGCGAGCTCCGGTGCGCGCTCCGGCGGGGTGGCGAGGAATCCGGCGCCGGACTTGAGCCCGTGCTCTCCCCGCGCGACGTGGTCCTCCAGGATGCCGGGTGCGGAGAAGCGGTCCGGATAGGCGCCGTGGAGGGATCGATAGCAGTACTGATAGACGTCCAGGCCTGCGATGTCGGCGATGGCGAACGGCCCGAAGAACGGCAGGCGGAACCCGAACGTGGTGCGAGCGATGAGATCGATCGCCTCGGGAGTCGCCACCCCCTCCTCCACCAGGCGGGCCGCCTCGCCGAACAGCGCGTACTGCAGCCTGTTGAGCACGAATCCGGTGACGTCGGTGATGGGCACGCCGACCTTGCCGCAGTCACGGAGGAGCTCCACCACCGCGGCCACGGCGTCCGGGCGCGTGGCGGCATGCGGAATGACCTCGACGCCGGGGATGAAGGGGGCCGGGTTGCTGAAATGCACGCCCAGGAAGCGCTCCACCCCGTCGACGCCCTCTGCGAGCGTGCCGATGGAGATCGTCGACGTGTTGCTGCCGATCAGCGCGTCGGCCCGACAGCTGCGGCTGATCCGTCCCAGAGTCTCGTGCTTGATGGCGATCACCTCCGGCACGGCCTCCTCGATGAAGTCGACCTCGGCGACGGCCTCCTCGATCGAGCGCGCCGCGGTCACCCGGGCGGCGACGCGCTCGCCGGCGTCCTCGGGGAAGATCCCGCGGGCGGCGTAGTCGCCCGCCTCTCGGATGATGCGCTGCCGGTTCGTCTCGGCCAGCTCGGCACTCGCATCCGCGAGGACCACGTCCCGCCCGGAGAGCGCCAGCACCTGGGCGATGCCGCCTCCCATGTAGCCGGACCCCACAACCGCCGCCGTCGAGATCATCTCTCACCCTCCTCGTATCGCCCGATCAACTGCACCTTCTCGGCAGACGCCGACAAGGGGTCGAAATGATGGTCGAGCCAGTCCGAGACGAGCTTCTTGGCGAGCTCCATCCCGATGACCCGTGCGCCCAGCGTCAGAACCTGGGCGTTGTTGCTCTTGACCGAACGCTCCACCGAGTAGGCGTCGTGAGCGGTGACAGCGCGGATGCCGCGCACCTTGTTCGCGGCGATCGCCACCCCGAGTCCTGTGCCGCAGACGAGGAGCGCTCGGTCGGCTTCACCTCTCGCCACGCGGGTGGCCGCCTCGATGGCGACGCGCGGATACGGCGTGGAGTCGGCGCCGGCCACACCCACATCCACCACGCTGCTCACCCGTGGATCAGCCGACAGCATCTCCCGGAGCACCTCTTTGTACTCGTAGCCGGCGTCATCGGCACCGACGACGATGGTCCAGCCCATGCCTCACTCCTGTTCTTCTCGCGCAGACGCGAGGCCTGCGACGGTGTCGACGATGACGTGGAAGGAGGTCGCACCCGGGTCCGGATGCCCGAGACTGCGCTCCGCGAGCGGTTTCGCCCGCCCGCGGCGCGGCAGCATCGCGGCGGTGGCCGCGGCGCCTTCCTCCGCCGCCGCAGCGGCGACGACCAGTGCGGATCCGAGGTCCGCGCCGCTGTCGACCTGCGCGGTGAGAGCGTGCTGGAACGGCACCATCGCGTCCAGCATCGTCTTGTCACCGGGTGCCGCCCCGCCGAGCTCGGCGATGCGGGTGCAGGCCGCGGTCACGGCGGCCGCGGCATCCACCGGCAGGAACTGCTCGCGATCGCCCAGCGCTCGTCCGAGCTCTGCCAGTCCGCTGCCCCAGAGCGCGCCCGAGGTGCCGCCGGCGGTCTCCGACCACGCGTCGCCCGCTGTCTCCAACAGCTCCCGCACGCCGACGGCGTCGGCCAGGGCGTCGGCCGCACCGACGGCGGCGTTCAAGCCCCGCAGCATGCCGATGCCGTGATCGCCGTCACCGGCGACGGCGTCGAGCTCTCCGAGATGCTCGGCCTCGACGGCGATCGCGTCGCGCGCGGCCCCGAGGAGACGACGGGCCGTAGATGCGGCCGCACGTGAGGCGGGCGTCGCCGGGACGATCTCCCGGCGAAACTCCGTCCCGGCCATGGTGGGCGGCGTCGCCGGCTGCACCGGACGCGCGCCGGCCGCCGACGCACCCTTGCGGAAGGCCGGCGACGCCGCGGGTGCGCGCCACAGCTCCTCGAGCTCGTCGTCGAGCCAGAGCATCGTGAGCGACACCCCCGCCATGTCGAGGCTCGTCACGAACTCGCCGCATTCGGGCTCGACGATCTCGATCCCCTGACTCTCGAGGTGGTCGGAGACGTAGCCGAAGAGGACGAAGAGCTCCTCGTACTTCACCGACCCGAGGCCGTTCAGCACGACCGCGGCACGTCGGCAGCCCTCGGGGCGTTCGGCGAGCAGCGGCTCGGCGAGGGTCGCGGCGAGTTCCGGCGCGGACTGCAGGGGGACGTCCCGCACGCCGGGCTCGCCGTGGATGCCGAGCCCGATCGACATCTGACCCTCGGGCACCTCGAACAGCGGATGGGTCGCACCCGGCAGCGTGCAGCCGGCGAAGGCGACGCCGTGACTGCGCGTGCGGCTGTTGGCATGTGCGGCGAGGCGTTCCACCTCGTCGATCGTATCCCCGCGGTCGGCCGCCGCACCGGCGACGTGGAACACGCACAGGATCCCGGCGATGCCGCGACGCTCGTCCCGCGCATCCGGCGGACCGCTCGCCACATCGTCGGTGATGAGCACGGTGCGGGCGTCCACGCCCTCGGCGCGCAGTCGCCGCTCCGCTTCGCCGAAGTGGATGACGTCGCCCGCGTAGCGGCCGTAGGTGAAGAGCACTCCCCCGCCGGCATCGGCCGCGTGGGCGACGCGGACGGCCTGAGCGGTCGACGGGGATGTGAAGACGTTCCCGCAGACGGCTCCGGCCGCGAGTCCTCGACCGACGAAGCCCGCGAACGCGGGGTAATGCCCCGAGCCGCCGCCGATGAGAACCGCCACGCGACCCGGCTCCAGCGGCGCGGCACGGACGACGCCCCCGTCGACCAGGGCGACCTCGTCAGGGTGGGCGGCGGCGAAGCCGCGGAGCGCATCGGTGACGAAGGCGTCGGGGTCCGCGAAGATGCGCGTCATGAGGCGACCCGCCCGTGCTGCGGCTGCCGCACCCGGCTGCGTCCGGCTTCGTAGTCGCGACGCGGCAGCACGCGGTCGCGAAGGTAGTCGCGGTTCGTCGCACTGACACTCAGGCCGTCGCCGCCGTAGTGCTCGACGCAGATGACGCCCTGGAAGCCGTTGCGCAACGCGATCTTGACGGCTTCTCGGTAGTTGATGACGCCCAGCTCCAGGCTCGTCGGCACCGTCGAGATGACGCCGCCCGCGGCATCCTCGTCCCGCGTGTAGTTCTTGACGTGCCAGAAGTTGGCGTACGGCATGGTCGCTTCGGCGATCACGCGCCAGTCCTCGACGGGCTCGTGGAGGCGGATGAGGTTGCCGATGTCGGGGTTGAGGCCGACGGCGTCCAGGCCGATGTCCTCGACCAGCCGCACGGCGGACTCCGCCGTGCCCAGGAAGGTGTGCTCGTAGAGCTCGAGCGAGAGGAGGATGCCGAGGTCCTGTGCGTGTCGGCCCAGTTCGCGCAGCCGTGACACCGCCAGCGACCACGCCTCCGAATCGCCGAACGGGTCGCGATGGCCGTCGACGGTCCAGAACCACAGTTGCGCCCGCTGCGCGTCGGTGAGGGCCCGGTGCAGCCCGACCGACACCACCCCGATCCCGAGGCGAGCCGCGAACTCGAGGCAGCGGTGCGCGTAGGCCAGATGATCGGCGCCGTGCTCCTCGTCGATCACGCTGCGCCGGATCGCCGACAGCGAGGCCGCCGTGAGCCCGGTCGCGGTCAGGCATCCGGCGAGCTCGTCGGCCTGCGCGGGCGACAGGTCGCCGTAGCGGACCCACGAGTCGGTCAGGTCCACCTGGGTGAAGCCGGCATCGCCGACCTCGGTGAGATCCGCCAGCCACCGGATGCTGGGCTCAGCCCCTCCGGTCGCGGGATGGGCGTCGCCCATCGGGAGCATCGCCGCAGCGATCGGCCAGTCGTTCGACATCAGCATTGTCGGTCCTCCATGACGCGCACACCGGCACGATACACTAGTTTTACAACGTTGCATTTCGACGTTGCAACCCACTCCGCAGCTCCCCGGCGCACGCCGCTCGCCGACGCGGGAACGCAGTAGAGTGCAGTGATCGCACATGGGAAGGCGGGAGCATCGATGGGGGCAACGATGCATGACGTCGCCCGGGTGGCCGGCGTCTCCATCAAGACGGTGTCGAACGTCATCAACGACTACCCGCACGTCCGCCCCGGCACGCGCGATCGCGTCAACGAGGCGATCGAGCAGCTCGACTACCGCCCCAACCTCTCGGCGCGGGGGCTGCGGTCCGGCCGCACCGGTGTCATCGGGCTGGCGGTGCCGTCGCTGCGAGAGAACTACTTCGCCGAATTGGCGGACGAGGTGATCCGTGCCGCCGAGAAGCGCGGCCTCGGTGTCATGGTGGAGCAGACGAGCGGCGAGCGCGACGCCGAGCTGCGCGCCGTCACCGGCAACCGCCCGCGCTTCCTCGACGGCCTGCTGTTCAGCCCCGTGAGCCTCGGACAGGACGATGCCGAAGCGCTCGCCGTCGACGGGCCGCTCGTGCTCCTCGGCGAGCGCATCTTCGGCGGACCCACCGATCACGTCACCATGCACAACACGTCGTCGTCGCAGGCGGCCGTCGAGCACCTGCTCGAGATCGGCCGCCGCCGCATCGCGCTGGTCGGCGCCGACCTGCACGGCCGCGACGAGGCGAGTTCGGCGAGTCTGCGGCTGAAGGGCTACCTCCGTGCCCTCGAGCAGGCGGGCATCCCGCTCGACCCGGCGCTGGTCCGCCCGACCGCGATGCTCCGCTGGAACCGGGCCGGCGGCGCTGCGGCGACCCACCTCATGGTCCGTGAGGGCGTCGAATTCGACGCCGTGTTCGCCCTCAACGACACGCTCGGCCTCGGCGTGCTGCGCGCGTTGCGCGAAGAGGGCCTGCGTGTGCCCGACGACGTGGCCGTCATCGGCTTCGACAACATCGACGAGAGCAACTACTCGGTTCCGTCGATGTCGACGGTCGACACCGGCCGCGCCGAGATCGCAGCCATCGCGGTCGACCGGCTCATCGCGCGCATCAACGAGAAGGGCGAGCGCCGGCCGCCCGACACCGTCAAGCCGGACTTCCGCATCGTGCGCCGCGAGTCGACAGGTTTCGCCCACACTCCGCCCGAGTAGGCCTGGAGGAGGACGGATGCCGCGGCACGCGGCATCCGTGATCCCTCCGTCAGATCACGGTCTCCGACCACGGGTCGGGGTTGCCGAAGCGGTGCGCGGTGATCGTCACCGACTGCTCGCGCAGGAACGGCAGCAGCTCGAGCCGCCCGGCGGTGGTGACCTCGTTGTCGTAGATCGCGAGGTCGGGGTCGCCCCCGACCGCCCGCGCCACCGTGGCGTGGAGTGCCGCGACGGAGTCGGGCGGGCCGATGAGACGCACGCGCGACGGCCGGGGAGCCGGGTCCGCGTCGGCGACCGCCGCCAGGAGGTCGTCGCCCCGCGCGATGCGCTGCAGCCACTGCTCGTCCGTCTCGACGTACACCGCGACGTCCTCGTCGGCGAGCACGCGGCGCACGGCCGCCGGGAGCCCGACGGGGGCGCTCAGCGTCAGAGCCGACCCCGCCCGGATGCCGGCGACGACCACGCGCAGCACCGCCTGCCACGAGGCGTCCCCCGTGGCCCGCAGCGCGACCGACGGGATCGGCCGGTAGCGGAACAGGTTGCGCTCGATGCCGAGACCCGAGACGTCCTTGACCTGCCCGAACTCGCGGTCCCAGGCGATCGCATCCGAGAGGGCGCCGCGGCGCAGCCACTCGAACGCCTCGTAGCCGAGCGACGGCTGAGCCGCCTCGATAAGCGCGGCGATGCGGCTGTCGAGCCCGCGCAGGTGCAGGGTCGCCGACGCCGGCACTCCGGCGGTGGCGCGCCAGCGGCCGAGTCCGACGAGGTAGTTGGGTCCACCGGCCTTCGCACCGCCTCCGACGGACGAGCGCTTCCAGCCGCCGAACGGCTGCCGCTGCACGATGGCACCGGTGATGCCGCGGTTGACGTAGAGGTTTCCGGCTTCGACGCGGTCGAGCCAGAGGGCCAGGTCGTCGGGGTGCTGCGTGTAGAGGCCGGCCGTGAGTCCGTACGACACGGCGTTCTGCAGCTCGATGGCCTGCGCGAGCGACGAGGCGTGCATGATCCCGAGAACGGGGCCGAAGAACTCCTCCTGGTGGAAGCGCGACCCCGGCTGCACGCCGGTGCGGATGCCGGGGGTCCAGAGCCGGCCGGCGTACTCCGGTGGGCCGTCCACGCGTCGAGGCTCGACGAGCCAGGACTCCCCCTCGCCGAGGGTCGTGAGCGCCCACTCGAGCTTGCCGCGCGGCACCTCGACGACGGGCCCGACCTCGCTGAGCGGATCGGACGGCGGTCCCACGCGGAGGGAGGTCGCGGCATCCACCAACTGACGCGCGAAGCGCTGCGAGTGGCCGACAGGTCCGACGAGGATCGCGAGCGACGCCGCCGAGCACTTCTGCCCCGCATGTCCGAACGCGCTCTTGATCACGTCGCCGGCGGCGAGGTCTAGGTCGGCGGTCGGCATGACGATCATCGCGTTCTTGCCGCTGGTCTCGGCGAGGAGCGGCAGGTCAGGACGCCACGAGCGGAACAGCGCGGCCGTCTCCCATGCGCCGGTGAGGATCACCCGGTCGACGTCCGGGTGCGACAGGAGCGTCTGCCCGAGCCCGCCCTCGTCGATGTCGACGAGCGCCAGCACATCGCGCGGCACGCCGGCGTCCCACAGCGCCTCGGCGACGACGGCGGCGCATCGTCGAGCCTGCGGTGCGGGCTTGAACACGACCCCCGACCCCGCGGCGAGCGCGGCGATGACGCCGCCCGCGGGGATCGCGATCGGGAAGTTCCACGGGGGCGTCACCACGGTGAGTCGCGCAGGCTCGAAGACCGCCCCGCTCACACGGTCGAGCTCGCGCGCCGTCGCCGCGTAGTAGTTGGCGAAGTCGACGGCCTCGCTCACCTCGACGTCGGCCTCGGCGAAGACCTTGCCGGTCTCGGAGGCCGCGACCTCGATGAGCTCGCCGCGCCGCGCCTCCAGGGCCTTCCCGGCGGCGGCCAGCACGGCGGCGCGATCGGCGGCCGGCAGAGCGCCCCAGGCGGGGGCCGCGGCGCGCACGCGCGCCACGATCCCCTCCAGCGCCGGCTCGTCGGTGACGCGGGCGGCCGCGATGGTCGCGTCACCGGCGCGGGAGGTCTCCACGCGCGACAGGATGTCGCGTGCCCAGTCGCGGTTGCCCGGCAGCGCCGGGTCGCTGTCTGCCGCGTTCCGGAAACCCGGGGCGCCGGACGCCCGGAAGCCGCCCTCTCGCGGTGCGAAGACAGCGGTCTCGACGAACGCCTCGGCGCCGAAGACCTGCTCGGGGACGGCTCGTTCGAGCGGCGCAGTGTCGCCCGGCACGGCCGAGCGGGCGATGCCGATCACGGCCTGCGTGAGGCCGGCCTCGTCGGCGGCTGCAGCCCGGCGCAGGCGGGCCTGCGCGCGCGGCGAGTCTGCCCGGTCGACGGCCTGCGCTGCGTCGGTCGCGGTCGCCGCGGCGGCGGCCTCTGCGGCGCGGTCCTGCGCGCGGTTCGGGCCGGTGGCGAGCCCGTCGTCGTCGGCGCGCGCGAGCGAGGCGAGGAAGCGGTCGCGTTCCCGCTCGAACATGGCGGGGTCGTCGGCCAGATCGAACGCGGCCGACAGGAAGTTGTCGCTGGAGGCGTTCTCCTCCAAGCGCCGCACGAGGTAGCTGATCGCCACGTCGAACTCGTCGGGGCGCACGACCGGCACGTACAGCAGCACGTGACCGACCTCGCGCGCGACGGCCTGCACCTGACCCTGCGCCATGCCGAGAAGCATCTCGAACTCCACATCCGGCGACGCGCCGGCGGCGCTCGACAGGCTCACCCCGTGCGATCGGGCGAGCAGCCAGGCGTACGCGATGTCGAAGAGGTTGTGGCCCGCGACGCCGATGCGCACGGCGGCGGTGCGCGCCGGCTGCAGCGCGAAGCGCAGGCAGCGGATGTAGTTGGCGTCCGAGTCGACCTTCTGGCCGTAGGTGGCGAGGCTCCAGTCGTGCATGATCGCGTCGACGTGCTCCATCGCGAGGTTCGCGCCCTTCACGAGCCGCACCTTGATGCGTGCTCCGCCGCCCGCGACGCGCTGCTGCGCCCATGCGGTGAGCCGCTCGAGAGCCGGCAGCGCGTCCGGCAGGTAGGCCTGCAGCACGATGCCCGCCTCGAGCAGACGCAGCCTCGGATCTTCGAGCAGCCGCGTGAACACCGCGATCGTCAGGTCGAGGTCGCGGTACTCCTCCATGTCGAGGTTGATGAAGGTCGGCGAGCTCTGCGAGCCGGCCTGTCCTGAGCCTGCCGAAGGATCCGACGCGGCGGTGAGGTACAGCGGCAGCAGTCGCTGGACGACCTTGTCGACGACCTCGTCGAACGCCCACATCGAGATGTGGCTGGCGATGGCCGAGACCTTGACCGAGACGTAGTCCACGTCGGGCCGGCGGATGAGCTCATGGATGCCCTCGAGCCGCCGCAGCGCCTCCTTCTCACCGAGCACGGCCTCGCCGAGCAGGTTGAGGTTCAGCCGCGCGCCGCTCTCGCGCAGCGCCGCAATGGCTGGTCCGAGCTTGTCGGGGCGTGCGTCGACGACGAGATGGCCGACCATGCCGCGCAGCACCCGCCGTGCGATCGGCACGACCGGCGACGGCAGCACGGGGGCGACCGCACCGCCGACCCGCACGGCACCGCGGAGGTGCCACGGCAGGAAGCCGGGTACGAGCGGTGCGACGCGGTGCAGATGGGATGCCGCGGCCGAGAGGCTCTCGGGCCGCATGACGCCGTCCACGAAGCCGATGGTGAACGGCAGGCCGTTCGGATCCTTGAGCACGCCGGCGAGCCGTTCGGCCGCCGGGTCCACCTCGGCCTCGGCGCTCTCCGCCACCCAGCGCTGCGCGAGCGCCACCGCCTCGGCGGCCAGACGCTGGTCGGCTCCGTCTCGCATTCGCACTCCCGACGTCACATCGATCGACTCCGTGAGTCCAGCCTGCACCTCGATGTGCCCAGCCTGCGCGCCCGGAGGCGATGCGCGGTCCACTTGCTGCATGAACTCCAGGGTGCGGCATCCGTTCATTCGTGAATAGCGATGATCTACGATCAGTATCGTTCGAGATCATCGATGGGATCGGCATGTTCGAGCTGAGGCGCCTTCGGCTGCTGCACGAGCTGGCGCTGCGCGGCACCCTGTCCGCCGTGGCTGACGCGCTGTCATACAGCCCGTCGACGATCTCGCAGCAGCTGGCGCTGCTCGAGAAGGAGGCAGGCGTGACCCTCCTCGAGCCGGAGGGCCGCCGGGTGCGACTCACCGAGCACGGGCGCATCCTCGCCGCCCACGCGGCTCGCGCACTCGACCTCGACGAGCACGCCCGCGGCGAGCTCGAGTCGCTGCACCCCGGTCTCGCGCCGGTCCGCGTCGCGGTGATGCAGACCGCGGCGCTCGCGATCGTCCCCGCCGCGCTCGCCCTCGTCGCCGCCAGAGCTCCACGGCTCCGCGTCGAGCTGGTCGAGATGCCGCCCGAGCTCGGACTCTTCGAGCTCACCGCCCGGGGCGTCGACCTCGTCATCGCCGAGCAGTATCCAGGGCACACCCGCGCCCATGCCGACGGGCTGGATCGCGAGACGCTCGGCACCGATCCGATCCGTCTCGCCGTCGGCCCCGCCGATCCCGCCCAGTCGCTGATCGACCTGCGGGAGAAGGCCTGGGTGATGGAGCCCGCGGGCACGGCGGCACGGCTCTGGGCGGTGCAGCAGTGCCGAGCCGCCGGCTACGAACCCGACGTGCGCTACGAGCTCGCCGACCTGTCGGCGCACGCGCGACTGGTGGCCGCGGGGCAGGCGGTCGCCGTCCTGCCGGATCTGCTCTGGGCGGGCACGCATGCTCCGGTGCGCCTGCTGGAGCTGCCCGGCCACCCCGCACGTGAGATCTTCAGCGCCCAGCGGACGGCCTCACGGGCTCGCGCGGGCATCCTCGAGGTACGGCGGGCACTGCGCGACGCCTTCCCCGCGGCATCCGAGACCCGGCGCGTCTCGCCCTAGGCTGGCCTCGTGTCCGAGTCGCCGACCGCCCCCGCGCAGCCGAAACGTCGGTTCGCCTGGGTACGCGCCGCGACCGATCGCGTTCCGACGCGATGGTTCGCAGCCATCGCCACGGGCGCGTTCCTCCTCGCGACGGCGGCCTTCGGCGGGCTGGCGACCGCGGCCACGCCCGAGATCGCCCAGCTTCAGCCGGGTGACACGCACGTCACGGACGAGCGCTCGCTCACGGTGCAGCGGGCGGTGCTCATCGACGAGCTGCCTGACGCCGGCCTCTACCCCGAGACGTGGGAGCGTGTCCTCGCGATCATCGTCGACGTCGAGAACGAGTGGGATCGCCCCGTGGCGGCGAGCGGCGAAGGGATCGCCGCGACACTCACCGTCGAGGGCGTCAAGGCAACCGCCGACACGGGTGCGGTGCGCTACGACGACACGACGTTCGGACCATGGCTGCAGCCGCATGTGCCCGCGCGCATCGTCTTCGCATGGGTCGTTCCGGGCGGCGCGTTCGAGGCAGGTGATGACGTGCCCGTCACGCTCTACGCGCGGTCGCTGTACACCGGCTCGTTCGTCTTGACCGGCCAGCAGTGGTCCGATCCGGTGCGCGACGCCGTGGTCATGGTCGAGGTCGAGGATGTGGGAGCCGGTGCGGACGCGGAGGATGCCGATGGCCAGGGCTGATCGCACACTGCCGCGTTGGGCGGCCTGGTCCATCGGGGCGGGTCTCGTGATCGCCGCGTGGTTCGTCGCCCTCGCCACGCCCGGCGAAGAGCAGATCCAGGCCCCCATGCCGGTGCCCGTGGCCGTCGGCGAGAAGGGCATCGGACGCAACCTCGCCGCCACCGTCACCGACGTCCGTCGGACGTCCGAACTGCACGCGGGCGACTGGTCGGCAGAGGGCAACTGGCTCGTCGTCGATGTCGACGTCGCGGCGGTGACCTCGGAGGACCTCGTGAGTCTTCGTCACGCCGAGATCGTTGTCGACGGCGTGCGCTACGGCGCCAGCGAACGTCCGGACTCGCTGTCCGGACAGCCGCTGTCGGCGGGCGTCGCCACGCGTGGCGGTCTCGCGTTCGAGCTGCCGGCCGACGTGGACTCGGGAACCGCCGAACTGGAGCTCGCGCTGTCCTCCGACCGGCGGCTCGATTCGATGATCGTCGTGGAATTCGACCTCGACGCGGTTCCCACGGCTCCTCGCGATGAGCTTCCCGAGACGGGATGGGCGAACCCGTGACCGGGTGGTGGCGTAGGAATGCCGTGGCGCTCGGCGCGCTGGTAGTCGTCCTTCCGGCGCTGGGGGCGACGGTCGCCTGGCACGAGTGGAGCGAGGCGGACTCCGGCGTCCCGGCCGCGCCCGTCGTGGTCGAACCGGGGCAGGACGCGCACTACGGGAAGGCGCAGGTCGGTCCCGCGGTGGCGGACTTCGTCGACGACCCGCTCGCGCCGAGCAATGCCAGGGTGCTCAGAGTGCAGATCGATATCGACCCCGGCGCATCGGGACTCGCCTGCGCGGAGCCGATGCTCCGCGAGCTGGAAGGGGCGCAGCGCGAGTGGGACCCCGACACGTCGTCGCTCACCACGGACTGGGACCCGCTGCGTCCGGCATCGTGCTCGTCGGATCTGACCGAGCCGTACACCCTCGACGTGCGCTACGTCGTGCCGCGAGACGCCGTCGGCCCGTTCGGGGTGGACGTGATCTCGTCCGAACTCTGGCCCGACAACGTCCGCTTCGTCGTCGAGCCGTGATCGCTCTCTGATTCCGCGGGTGCCGCAGGCACCGCCTGCTCCGTCGAGGGCGCGACCGCACTCGAGGGCGCGGCCGCGGCCGCGCGGCGCGAGACCAGCCGGCCGATGACGGCGTCGTAGCCGCCCGCCACCAGCGCAATGCGGATGGGCTCGATGAGCACCGGGACGACGAGGAAGATCGCCTGATCGAACACGAGCCAGAAGTCGTTGAGGTCGTGCGGGCCGATGAGGCGCAGCAGACCCCATTCCGCCCACCCCTGCACGGCCAGCAGCACGGTGTAGAGCAGCACGAATCCGCCGATGAGCACCGGGCCGGCTCGCCACATCAGCACGATCGCCTCGCCGATCGGGGTGAACCGCGAGGCGATGTCCGCCCAGATGTCACGGAGGCGCGCACGCAGCCGGGCCGGCAGCGTGCGGTAGCGGCTGCGAACGCGCGCCGCCACCGCGCCCCCGAGCGCATCCGTGGGCACCGGCTCGGGCGCGACCGCCTGCCCGTACACGACGCCGGCGATCGCGAGCCACGCGAGAGGAAGGAGGATGATGCCGCCGGCTTCGCCGAGCAACCACTCCACGCCCTCCCAGATCCAGGCGAGCGGTGCGAACGCCGCGGAGACGGTGGCCCGGAGGTCGTCGAGCCACACCATCGCCTGCCGCGTCTGCACCCACCCGGTGACGGCTTCGATCGCGACAGACAGGACGAGGGCGGCGAAGTACACCCAGACCGCTTCGAGGTAGACCACGATGACGCCGAACCAGCGCGGCAGTCGCTGACGATAGCGCTTCAGCACCCACCGCAGCGCGAACGCGACGACCACGATCGCGAACGTCAGCGGGGTGAGCGTCAGCGCGCCCGCCAAGCCGTCGCCCGCCGGGTCGGTCTTGTCCACGATCGCGGTGAAGTTGAGCCCCGCGCTCACCTCCAGCGCGCGCGCCGAGTACGCCGCGGCATCCTCGCGCAGGAGACCCCACGCCGCATAGAAGGCGAAGAACGGCAGGATGCCGGCGAGGAGCGCGTCCGCGAACTGCCGGCGACGCGTGGCGGCGTCCTCCGGCAGCGGGGAGATGGCATCCAGCTGCCGCATCCCGTCCCGCACGACGAGGAGCATCGCGACGAGCGCCACCAGGCGCGAGAGGATCGCCAGGGGCAGCAGGAGGGACCCGGCGACGGCGTTGTAGGCGCCGACGAAGCCGGCCGCCTCGATCACGACATAGCGTCCGAGCACCCCTGCCGCATACCACGCGAGCAGCGCCGGCCAGTGCCGCCACAGCAGGCGGCCCGCGGTGCGGAGCACGTCGAGCACGGCGATCACGCCCCCACGCTAGCGGGCCGCGTGCCGTCGTGCTCGACGTGGGCGTCAGGCGCGGTCGTTGCGCGTCGGCGGGGCCGGCGGCCGGGTGATCTGCTCGTCGGCGACCGTGGTGCGATCGTCGACCGTGTCGGCGTCGCGCACCGCGGCGCGGTCGCCCCCGCTCGTCTCGCCGGCCGGCGTACGGTCGTCGACCGTGTCGGCGTCGCGGACGACCGCGCGGTCGCCGGCAGTGTCACCGTCACGGACCGCCGCGCGGTCGTCGGTGACCGCAGCGCCGGTGCTCGCCGCCGCTCGCCCGTCATCGCCGACGTACGGGTCGACATCGTCCGCCTTGCGCAACGTCTCCGCCTGCTGCTGGCGCAGCTTCTCGGCCTCCGTGCTGTGGTCGTCGATCGTTCCGGCGCGGCGCTCGGCATCGATCGACGCCTCGGCGGCGCGCGCCTTCGCGGCCTCGGCGGCCGCGGAGGCCGCCGCAGCGTCGGCACGGGCGCGGGCTGCTTCCGCCTCGTGCTCACGGGCCTGCAGCTCGGTCTCCCGCGCGTCGGCGCGAAGCTTCTCGGCGCGCCCGTGCTGCTGCTCCATCCGGCGCGCGCGGCGCCCCTTCGCCGTCACCAGCAGGGCGACGACGACGATGACCAGGACGATGGCGATGCCGACGATGATCCAGATGAGGGTGCTCGTATCCACGGCGCACTCCTTCCCTCCCGCACCGGCGGGATCGCCGGCGCCTCCGATCGTCCAGGCAACAGCACGCAGACCACCCGGGCAAACCGCTTGCGCCGCACATCGCCGTGCGCTAGCGGGCCACCCGCCGGGGAGGGCTCTTCGACGCCGACTCGGCTCGCGCCTATGATGGGACTCTCGCCAACGCAGTTCCCCCCGTCCCCCCACATGTACCGAAGGGCATGCGTTGACCGACCTTTCTTCACGGATCTTCGACGGCGACCGCGCACGCGATGCCGCAGAGAATCTGCGCCTGCAGGAATGCGCGACCGAGCCGATCCGCACCATCGGCCGGATCCAGTCCCACGGGATCCTCTTCGGCCTCGACGAGCCGACGGGTGTCGTCGTCGTGGCCAGCGAGAACGTCGAGCACTGGCTCGGCCGTGACCTGCGCGAGTCCGGCAGCGAGATGCTCATCCGGGCGATCAGCGAGGGGGTCGCTGTCGACCCCGTGCGCGCGGAGTTCGAGGGCCGGGCGTACGACGTCATCGCACACCGCGGCACGAGTCCCCTGCTCCTCGAGCTCGAGCCCATCGTGCCCGACCTGGATTACGTGCGCACCGGTGTGGTCAGCGCGATCCAACGTCTGGCCGGGATCTCCGATCCCGACGAGCTGCGTCGTCGCGCGGCCCGCGAGATCAAGGACATCACGGGCTTCGACCGGGTCATGTGCTACCAGTTCCACGAGGACGGGCACGGGCAGATCGTCGCCGACGAGCGCGAGTCCGACATGGAGCCGTACTTCGGACTCCACTTTCCGGCATCCGACATCCCCTCGCAGGCGCGCGCCCTCTACATCGACAAGCGCTCGCGCGTGATTGCCGACACGGAGGACCGGGGCCTGGCTCTTCACACCCTGCTGCCCGAGGCGGCTCCCGTGGATCTCGGCGCCGCAGAGCTTCGGGCCGTCTCGCCGCATCACCTGCAGTTCATGCGGAACATGGGTCAGGCGTCGACGGTGTCGTTCGGCATCGTCATCGACGACCACCTCGTGGGCATGTTCACCTGCGCGCACCGTTCACCCCGCCGGATGCCCGTGCTCCTGCGGCGTGCGCTCGAAGTCCTGGCGACGCAGGTGGGCACGCAGCTGACCGCCGCCCAGCAGATCCATCGCCTGCGTCGGCAGCTCGAATCCCGCGAGCGGCGGATGTCGATCATCGCCCCGCTGTACAGTCGCGCCGACGTGGGGACGGTGCTGATGACGGGTTCCCGCACCGTGCTCGACGTCGTGCCTGCCGACGGAGCCCTGCTGCGCATCGGCGATCTGGTGCACACCGTCGGCGTCGTCCCCCCGGCCGACCGACTGTTCGCCCTGGTCGAGGAACTCGAGGTGGGCCGGTTCGTGTGGGAGTCCCTTCCCCTCGAACGGCCGGAGCTCGCCGTCGAGATCCCGGACGTCACGGGGCTGCTCATCGTCCCGCTCGGCGGCGAAGGCGACATGCTCGTGTTCGTCCGCAGCGAGGTGGCGCGATCCGTCGATTGGCTCGGAGATCAGAGCGCCGCGAACCGCGACCACACCCTCTCGCCGCGGCGGTCGTTCTCGGCCTGGCGCGAGAGCGTCACCGGCCGGAGCCTGCCGTGGGGCGAGCACGCGCAGGACGCGTTCGAGCTCGGTGAGGAGATCCGTTCGGCCATGGTGGCCCGCACGCAAGCCGAACTCGCCGAGCTGGCACTGCGGGACCCGCTCACGGGCCTGCACAACCGCCGCTTCCTCGACGACCGCCTGGAGGAGCTCCTGGAGGGCTCCGAGAAGGCGCTCGCCGTCGTGTTCCTCGATCTCGACGACTTCAAGGCGGTCAACGACACACACGGGCACGAGATGGGGGATGCGGTTCTCGCGGCGATCGGCCGGCGCCTGAGCGGCGTGGCACGCGGCTCGGACGCCGTCGTGCGGCTGGGCGGCGACGAGTTCGTGATGGTATGCGTCGGCGCAGGCCAGGCCGAGGCGGCCGCGATCGCCGGGCGCGCGGTCGCCGCCATCAGGGAGCCGATCGTCGTTCGCGGAACCCAGATCACCGTGAACGCGTCGGCCGGCGTCGTCGCCACCGAGCGCGGCAGTTCACCCGGAGCGCTCATCGATGCCGCGGATGCGGCGATGTACCGGGCGAAGCGTGACGGCGGCGGACGCGTCTCAGCGTGAGGGCAGCTCCGGCTCGGGCACGAGCCGCAGTCCGCTGGAGGAGTTGGCGGTGTCGACGAGCTCCTGGAGCCACAGCCGGTTGATCTCCGGCATCGGGCCGTCGTAGGAGAAGCGCAGCGTGGTGACCGGTGAGATCCACATCGCCTGCCGCACGGAGGTCTGCTCGTCGACCAGTGAGAACGACAGGTTCTCGCGGCGGCGCAGCTTCGCCATCACCACGAGTTCGATGTGAGCGAGCGCGCGGTCGTCGATCTGGAACGAGGCCGGCGGGGAGCCGTAATGAAGTGTGCCCACCGCTCGATCCTAACCGGCGGCGAAGGGCGGGTACTGTGGGGCCATGGCGATCGTGAACCGACTGACTGTCGACGGACGCGACTATTTCCTCCCCGACCCGGTGACGGAGCTCAAGGGCAATATCCTCGAAGCGATCAAGGCCGGCGGCGGCTATGTGAACATCCCGCCGCTGCGGGGTGGGCCGGGCGTCGACATCCTGTTCTCACCGGGGATGCCCGTCACGTGGTCCCAGTTCGAGGTGGGCGATGCGACCGGCACCGCCGAGGAGTCCTCCGACGACGCGACGGACTACGGGCTCTGAGTCTCGGGCGCTGCGCATCCGCGCAGAACTGACGGCCTGAGCACTCGGGCCCGGAGGCGGATCGACCTCCAAGGAGGCCGCGGGGTCGTCAGACCTTGGCGAGTCGGACATCCATGTCGTCAGCCGACATGGGCATGCCCAACAGGTATCCCTGACCGCGGTGGCACCCCCGCGCGCGCGAGCGTTCCAGATCCGCGATGGTCTCGATCCCTTCGGCGACCACGCGCCAGCCGTGAGCGCCGCTGCTCTCCACGACCGCGGCGATCGCGTCGTCGGCGGCGGCGTCCGTGCGCTGGGTGAGCGATCGGTCGATCTTGACCTCGTCGATGGGGATCGCCTCGAGCATGGCGACGGTGGTGTCGCCGGCGGCGTAGTCATCGACCGAGATCGCGACGCCGACGGCGTGGAGCGACTGGATCGCGGCCAGCATCGGCGGTCGAAGCTGCGGTGAGGGCGCCTCGGTGATCTCGATCGTCACCGCGGCGGGATCGAGGTCGAGCGCATCGAGCCCGGCGAGAACCGCGTGGGCGTACTTCGACGAGAAGTGCGCCGGAGACGCGTTCACCGCGAGGCTGAGCAGGTGACCTTCGGCCCGCCACTGCGTGAGCTGCGCCGCGGCGCGGGCGAACACGTGGGCGTCCATCTCGTCGAGGAACTCGCCGGCTTCCGCGAGCGGGATGAACAGCTCGGGCGACACCGCACCCAGCAGGGCGTGGTTCCAGCGGCAGAGCGCTTCGACGGCGACCGGCTCGGGGAGCACCGCACCGGTCGTTGCGATCGGTCCCACGAGATCGAACTGAGGTTGGAATGCGACGGACAGCTCGCCGGCTGAGAGCGCCGAACGCAGGTCCCGAGTGAGTTGAGGCGAGCTGACCATCCACCCAGCGTCAACGAGCTTCGTGTTCCGGCGCAACACCAGACAAAGTGCCGCCAAACGACTATGATGCGATTCCCCGTCTGCGGACGCACGCTGATAGGCGTGAATCCGCCGGACCGACGACTACTGTGGAGACGATGGGAACGCTCACCTACGATTCACGGGTCACTGTCTCGTTCGACGACCGGATCCTCGCGCACCTGCAGCAGGTGATCTGGGCGAAGCTACGGCGCGGCGAGGCATTCCCCTTCACCTGGACCGACCCGATGCGCAGCGGCCTCGGCCGCACGTCGATCTGGCTGAGCCCGAACGTCACGCTGACGTTCGAGTACTTCGGCGGACGCCAGCCGCGCCTCAACCCGGCCTGGATCGAGGCCCTCACGAAGGCCGCCAACTCCCCCGCCGGTCTGACGATGGTGCCCGAGCCCGACCCACCCGCCTAGCCGATCCCACGTAGCCCGGCCGGAAGTCAGCTCCAGACGCTCGGCGCCTGCGCACGCGTCGGTGGAAGAGCGGATGCCGCAGCCCACTCGTGCACCCACTCGTCCACCTCCGGCACGCCCTCAGGGCGCCCGATGGCGGCGAACAGCTCCTCGTGCGGCAGTGTTCCGCCCGCTCGCTTCATCATCCGCGCCCGGATGATGGCGCGGGCGTAGACCTCGCCATCGACCACGGCGCGGTGCTCGAGGTACACGGCCTTGTTGTCGTGGCCGATCATGCGCGACTCGACGTCGAAGCGCTGCCAGAGGTTGAGGGACTTGCGGAAGGTGACGGTCTCGCTCGACACGACGGCGTACCAGCCGTGGGTCTTCATGACATCCCAGAGACCCGTGCGGATGAGGAGGTCCCAGCGGCCGAGATCGAACAGGGACAGGTAGCGGCCGTTGTTCATATGGCGCAGCAGGTCGATGTCGGTGAGCAGCGTGGTCAGCCGAATGCGGCTGATCCCGGTGGGCTCGAGTCGCCCTCCGCGGCGCAGGCGCCGGCGCGCGGTGAGCATCACGATCAGGGTCCGCCACATCACGTTCACGAGGTGTGATGGTAGCGATCCTCGACGGATCCGCCCATTCGATTGTCGAATCCTGACATGTGGGCGCTCCTGGACACCTGGCGCTCGCACCGCCTGCGCCGTGAAGTGCGTCACGCCAGGGCCGCGGCATCCGTTCGCCATACGGTGTTCACCGGGTGTTCTCCGGATTTCTGGTCTCGCGCCGAGCCGCGTAGAGTCTGGCCATGGAAGCCGAAACCCAGACCGACATCGTCGTCCGTCCGGTGCGTGACGTCGACGCGGAGGCCCTCGGCCGCGTTCACGCGACCGCCTGGCACGAGACATACGACCACCTGATCAGCAAGGCCGCGCTCGAGGCGGTCTCACCCAAGCGCCTCGCCGAGCTCTGGACCCACTGGGCCGTCCAGGGCCCGGAGTTCAAGATGTTCGCCGCCCTCGTGGACGGCGAGATCGTCGGGTTCGCGGGCTCCGGCCCCGCCCGCGACAAGGATGCGCCGCGGTTCCGCGAGCTGTACTTCATCTACCTGCTGGACGCGTTCCACGGCACCGGCATCGGACAGCGCCTCTTCGACGCGGTCGTCGAGCCCGCCGAGGGCCTGTACCTCTGGGTCGCCGAAGACAACCCCCGCGCGCACCGCTTCTACGCGCGCAACGGCTTCACGCTCGACGGCGCGACGCACACCGAGCCGTTCCTCGGTGAGACGCTCACCGAAGTCCGCTTCGTGCGCTGATCGCCCGCTGTCCGCTTTTCACGAGGGGCGTGTCCGGTTCCGCCGGACGCGCCCCTTCGTCGTTTCCGGAAGACTGGACCCATGCCGTCTCGCACCGCGCTCACCGTCTGGCCTCTCGAAGGCATCCCCGAGATCGAGGCCGGTGCCGACCTCGTCGACATCATCGTGCACGCCGGGGGGCAGGAGCTCGCGGACGGCGACATCCTCGTCGTGACCTCCAAGATCGTGTCGAAGGCGGAGGACCGATTCGTCGAGGCCGATGATCGCGAGGACGCGATCACCTCCGAGTCGGTGCGGGTCGTGGCATCCCGCACGACACCCACCGGATTCACCACCCGCATCGTCGAGAACCGCCTGGGCATGGTCTCGGCGGCCGCAGGCGTCGATGCCTCGAACACCCCCGCAGGAACCGTGCTGCTGCTTCCGGTCGACCCCGACGCATCGGCCCGGGCGATCGCGGCCGGGCTGCGCGAGCGGCTGGGCGTCCAGGTCGGCGTGATCGTGTCGGACACCCTGGGCAGGGCGTGGCGCGAGGGCCAGACCGACCACGCGATCGGTGCGGGCGGCGTGCAGGTCTTCGAGGACCTCCGCGGGGGGACGGATGCCGAGGGCCGTCCCCTCATCGTCACGATGCCGTGCGTCGCGGACGAGCTGGCGGCAGCCGCCGATCTCGTCAAGGGCAAGGCAGCGCGCCGCCCGGTCGCCGTGGTGCGCGGACGCGCCGACCTCGTCGGGGGTCTGGACCTCCCCGGTGCCCGGTCGATCGTGCGTCCGCTCGAGCGCGACATGTTCCGCCTGGGTGCTGACGAGGCCTACGCCGAGGGGTTCGCCGCCGGCAAGGCCGCTGCCTCGGCCTGAACGCCTCGACCGGGCTCATCACCGGACCCGGAACGGCGCCGCAGAGCCAAGCAGAGCCCGAGCCCTTCCGAGGCCGAGCCCGGCCCGAGCCGGCACTGCCGGCGCGTCAGCGCCCTGCCTTGAGCACGGCCTGACCCGCCGACACCTGCACCCGGACCACGCTCGAGGCCCCCGGCGTCGAACCGATCTCGTTCTCGAACTCTCCGGCCGACACGTCGGATGTGACGTCGTAGTCGCCCTCCGGCACCGTCATCCGCAGTGTGCCGGCGCTCACGTCGGCCTCGATCACGTCCGGCCTGCTGCCGGTGAGCACTGCGTCCAGCGAGCCGGCACTGACCGTCAGCTCGGCCTCGCCCACACCGTCGAGCTCGAGCGTGCCGCGTCCGGCGCTGACGTCGGCGCTCAGCGACTCCGCCGAGCCCGACACGTCGAACGACCCGGCTGCGAGCGACAGGTCGAGCTCGCCGAAGTCCCCGTCGGTCACGAAGTCGCCGGCCGCGAGCGAGACGTCCGCGTCGAGGCCCTCGAGCGCGGCGGGCAGCAGCAGCACGGCATCCGCTCCCCCGTCGCCGAACCACCCGCGCCACCCGAACCATCCGAACCGATCGGGTGATGCCACCTCGAGCGTGTCGCCGTCGCGCTCGAACCGCCAGTTCTCGGCGCCCCACGAGCTGGTGACCTCGAGCTGGGCCTCCTGCACCTCGGTGAACTCGACGCGCAGCGTTCCTGCCGCCGCGTCGATGTCCAGCTCGCCGACTCCGGCGACGTCGAGGGAACGCGACGACGTGTGGACCGATGCCGATGCGATGGTCCCGACCACCGCCGATGTCATCGCGCCCAGCAGCACGACCGCGCCCAGCACGATGATGACGATCGCGACGACGCGTGATCCGCCCGCGGGCGGCTTCGGCGCGTCGGGGAGTCGTTCGGGAGCGGCAGGAGGAGGCGTCATGGTCGTGCTCATCGGTTCGTTCCTGTCTGCGGCCCGCGGCCGCCCGGTGTCTGCGAAGGACGTGTGTGCGAAGGAGGTGTCGGTGGAGCGGGCGGCGCCGGCGGCGTCGTCCCGCCGTGCTCGAGGTGGGCGATCGCCGCCAGCACGCGGCGATTGCCGGACTCATCGGGTTCGAGGTCGAGCTTCTGGAACACGGCCGTGATGTGCTTCTCGACGCTGCCCTCGGTGACGTGCAGCGTCTTCGCGATGGCCTGGTTGGACCGGCCCTCCGCGATGAGGGCGAGCACCGTGGCCTCGCGATCCGTGAGGCGCAGCATCCGCTCGTCCCGGGTGCGACGGCTGAGCAGCTGCGCGACGACCTCCGGGTCGAGCACGGTGGCGCCCGAAGCGATGCGTTCGATCGCCTCGAGGAAGTCAGTGACGTCGGCGACGCGGTCCTTGAGGAGGTAGCCGAGCGCGCCGCCGCTGGACGAGATGAGGTCGGCGGCGTACCGCTCCTCGACGTACTGGGACAGCACGAGGACGGCGAGCTCGGGCAGCCGCGCGCGCAGCGACAGCGCCGCACGGATGCCCTCGTCCGTCCATCTCGGCGGCAGGCGCACGTCGAGGATGCACAGCTCGGGGGCGGTCCGGTCGACGGTCTCGTCGAGCTGCGACGCGTCTGGCAGAGCGGCGACCACCTGGTGGCCGGCATCCTCGAGCACCCGCACCAGGCCTGCCCGCAGCAGGGCCGAGTCCTCGCAGATCAGGATGCGCATGGGATGCTCACCTCCACGCTCGTCGGTCCGCCGACGGGACTGTCGATGCGGGCCTCGCCGCCGGCCGCGAGGACGCGGTTGACGATGCCATCGAGCCCGCCGCCGGCGATCACCCGCGCACCGCCCACGCCGTTGTCCTCCACCCGCGCCCACAGCGTGCCCGGTTCGCGCAGCCGCGCGACGACGCGCACCTCGGTGGCCCGGGAGTGCTTCGCCGCGTTGGTGAGTGCTTCGGCGATCACGAAGTACGCCGCCGCCTCGGTCTCGCGGCTGCAGCGACCGTCGAGCCGCACGTCGGTGTGCACCGGCACGACCGAGCGGGCCACGAGGGCCGACAGGGCGGCGTCGAGACCCCGATCGTCGAGGACGGACGTGTGGATGCCGCGGGCCAGCTGTCGCAGCTCGGTGATGGCCGCCTTGGTCGAGGTGTGAGCCTCGGCGATGAGTGCGCGTGCCGCCTCGGGGTCGGTCTCGATCTTCTGCTGCGCCAGGCCCAGCGTCATGCCGACCGACACCAGCCGCGGCTGCACCCCGTCGTGAAGGTCGCGCTCGATGCGCGTGCGCTCGACGTCTGCGGCGCGGACTGCGCCGGCGTGCTGCTGGCTCGAGACGCGCGCCTCGGCCGCCAGCTGGGCCTCGCGCGAGGGCACCATGATCGCCCGCGCCATGATGCCGTGGAGCACGCCGAGCCCGACCAGGCCGGCGGCGCCGACGAGCACGGCGAGGATGCCGACCGGCACCGCCCACGAGAGCGGAACCTCGATGCCGGTGCGGGCCAGTCGCACGGAGCTCGCTTCCGCGAACAGCGGCGTGAAGGCCAGGACGGCGCCCGAGACCAGGAGTCCCGCGAGGGCCACCACCACCCATCCGAGGATCGTCGCGATCGCGAGGTTCGCGATCGCCCGCCAGGTGAGAGGGTCGATCGCCTGCAGCCAGAGCGTCCGCATGGCGCCGCCGAATCCGGGCCGTCCGCTCCGGCGGAGTCGGAGCAGGGGAAGGCCGAAACCGTAGAGACCATCGACCCGCTGCGTCTCGAGCCATCCGAGCGCGAAGAGCACGTAGACGAGCCCCGCGAGCACCAGCAGGCCGATGCCGACGACGAACACGAGGGCGATGCCGACGCTCAGCAGCGAGAGGACGAGCGTGAACGCGGCGACGCCGATCACGCCGAGCGCGGCGAGCTGTGCGATGGCGCCCGCCACCTGGGCAGGCCGCGTCACCGGGTGGACGGCGGGAGAGTCCGAGGAGGTCATGCCCCTTACGGTAGGCGTGCGGGCCGCCGGGCGCGCCCGAGGCAGCCGGAGTCTTGTCTTCGGGTTATCCCCCACGCGGCCGGGCACTGAGCTCGAGCGTGCCCGCGGTGCGGGGCACGTGCGAGGTCAGCGCAGCTGCGCGAGCGCCCGCTCGTGCACCCGCGGGTCGGAGCCCATACCGGCGGGCGAGTCGGGGCTGTAGACCACCAGCTCGTCGACGCCGAGGCTCTCCGCCTGCTCGGCTGCCTGGAGGAAGGCGTCGACATCGGTGGTCGGGCGCACCCGGCCGAAGCCCAGCAGCAGCGAGCGCCGCACCGTCGACGGGTCTCGTCCGACCCGGTCGCACTCGGTCGCGAAGCCGGCGGCCTGCTGCGCGATCAGCCGCCAGTAGTCCTCCGCGTCGAGCTGCGTCGACCCCGGTCCGCCGTAGGTGTTCCAGGTGTCCGCGTAGCGCGCGGCCAGCCTCAGCGCGCGCGGACCGTGCGCGGCGAGCAGCAGCTCGGGGGCGTCGACGCCCTCCGGGCGACCGGTCGTCTCGATGCCGGTGAACGACATCGTCTTGCCCTGCCACTGCGTGGCGCCGTCGAGCACCGCCCGGTAGCCCTCGACGACATCGGCGAAACGGGCGGACATCTCCCCCATTGTCGAGTTCTCTCCGCGATCGGCGAGCTCGCACGGGGGTGCTCCCAGACCGAGCCCCAGCACAAGGCGCCCCGCGGAGATGTCCTGCACGGTCATCGCGGCCCGCGCGAGCGCGACCGGCCGTCGGAAGACGGCGGACGCGACGAGGGTCCCGAGCCGGATCCGCTCAGTGACGGCCGCGGCCGCGGTCAGGGTGGTGAATGCCTCGCCGAGCCATTCGCCCTTGGCGGTCGCATGGGTGAGGTGGTCGTACGTGTAGGCGACGTCGTAGCCGACCTCCTCCGCCCAGCGATACCAGCGCGCCTGCGCGCGCCACGGGCCGACGGGAGGGATCACCAGACTGATGCGGCGCAGGGTCATGCGTTTCAGGATGGCACGCGGCGGCAGCCGGTGTCGTGACGACGGGCTAGGGTGCAGTGGTGGCGATACGGACGAAGGCGGCGCGCAGAGGCAGCGGCACGCAGGCACCCCAGTTCGACTTCGACGAGACGGCACTTACCGACCTCGCCGCGGGTGACTCCGAGTCGTTCGACTCCGCCCTGTTCGAAGGTGTCGCGTACAGCGACGTGATCCGCGACACGTGGGAGCTCAAGGTCGGCGACACCGTCGAGGCCTGCCGCTTCCAGGGCCTCGGAATCGGCACCTGGACGCTGCGTGGCGCACACCTCGCCGAATCGGTGATCGCCGGCGCCGACATCCCCGCGGTCTCCGGCGCACGCAGCGGCTGGCGCGACGTCGAGCTGCGCGACAGCCGGTTCGGATCCTTCGAGGCGTATGACGCGTCGTGGCGCGGCATCCGCTTCACCCGCTGCAAACTCGGCTACGTCAACGTGCGCGCGGCGCAGCTGCTCGACGTCGCCTTCATCGACTGCACCATCGACGAGATCGATCTGCTGGATGCTGCGGCCCGGCGCGTCACGTTCGAGTCCACGCGCATCGGCACGGTGAACGCGAGCGGGGCGCGGCTCACCGACGTCGATCTGCGGGGCGCCGACATCGCTCAGGTGGTGGGCCTCGAAGGGCTGCGGGGAGCGACGATCTCGTCCGAGCAGCTCCAGCTCATGGCACCTGCGCTCGCCGCCCTCGCGGGCATCCGCGTCGACGACTGACGACCGCCGCGCCGCGGCGGGTCCCCCGGTCGTTGAGCGAGCGAGGAACGAGCGAGACGAAACGCCACCCTCCGCGCCGTGAAGCCTCAGCGCCCGGAGACCTTGCCGAAGAGACGGGCGATCGGGGCCAGCACGAGCGGCCGCGCGGCGATCCAGGCGGCCGCGATCACCACGAGCGACGCGACGAAGAACCAGAAGCCCGTCCAGTTGTCGGCATAGGCATTCGGATCGACCGAGCCCTGTGCCGCGTACATGTGGTTGAGGTTGCGCAGCGCCCCGGTCGCGAACACGAGGAACACGTGCACCGCGATGAACGCCACGAAGTACAGCATCACCGGGAAGTGCACGGCACGCGCCCACTCCACCGGGTACGCCTTGTTGAGCCCCGCCGCGTTCTTGGGCCACACCCCCGACATGCGGACGCCGGTGATCGCGGCCAGCGGCGCGGCGATGAACACCGTCGCGAAGTACGCCAGCTGCTGCAGCGCGTTGTAGTTCACCCACCCGTTCTCGGTCGGCCAGTCCAGCGACACGTACTGCAGCGCGGCCGACACGGCGTTGGGGAACACCTCCCACGAGGTGGGCACGATGCGCATCCACTGGCCCGTCACGAACAGCAGCACGACGAACGCCACGCCGTTGACCAGCCACAGGATGTCCAGCGACTGGTGGAACCACAGGTTCAGGCTGATCTTGCGCCGGTTGTTGTTCCGCGGCGACCAGAAGGCGGTCGGCCGCTTCTCGGTGCGCACGCGCAAACCCGATCGGATGATGAGCACCATCAGGAACACGTTGAAGAAGTGCTGCCAGCCGAGCCACGCCGGGAATCCGACCGGTGTGCCTGCGGGCAGGTGGTACTCGCCCGGATACGTCTCGAGGAAGTCGATGCCCCACGACGTCGACAGCAGCCAGCGCACGGCGAGCACGGCCATCGCCGCGGCGTACAGGAGGCCCGCTCCGCCGACGATCACGATGCCCGCCCACTGCCCGCGGGTGAAGGGTCCGATCCGCTGCGGCTCGGCTGCGGCTGCCGAGGAGGCCGAAGCACGTGCCGCCGCACCCGGCCACACGGTGCGCGGGAACGGCAGCGGCTCCGACAGCGGCCGCCCGGTCGGCGTGCGGGGAGCCGCCGGCGCGTGCTCCGTGGGGACGACCTCGGCGGCGACCGGCGCAGCCGGAGCAGCTGCGGCATCCGTCACGGACGTGTCGGTCGCCGTTCCGGCCGTATTCGGCGCCGGCGTGGCTGCGGGAGCGAGGCCGGCGGGCGGCCAAGGCTCGCCGCCCGGCACGCGCGGCAGGCCTCGGCGCAGCGCCTGGGCACCGGCGGCGCCCGCTGCAGCCGCAGCGGCGGGAGCGACGGGGCCGGACGCGGCCGGGCTGGACTCGGCGGTCTCGGTGGGCGCGGCGGTCTCCGCCCCCGCGGGGGCGGGCGACGATCGCTGCGGGGCCGGGGTCTGGGGAGTGGCCGCAACGGTGGCCACGACCGCATCCGGAACCACGGTTCCCGCCGGGGGCCACGGCTCGCCTCCGGGCACACGCGGCAGGCCACGACGGATGGGCCGGGCTCCGCCGGTGACACCTCCGGTACCCGAAGTGGCACCCCCGGTCCCTGAATCGGCGCTCCCGGTCCCTGAATCGGCGCTCCCGGTCCCTGAATCGGCGCTCCCGGTCCCTGAATCGGCGCTCCCGGTCCCTGAGCTTGTCGAAGGGACGCGCGCGTCGGACGCTTCGACAAGCTCAGCGACCGGAGCAGGAGCGACACCGGCAGCAGATGCCTCCGCCGTCACGTTCTGAGCCGACGCCGTCGCTGAGGTCCCAGGCTCTGCCGGGGGAAGGATCGCGGTCGTCGCCGCTGCGGCCGCACCGTTCGGCACCGGCGCGGCGCCGGCGGGCGGCCAGGGCTCGCCGCCGGGCACACGGGGCAGTCCTCGCCGCACCGCAGAACCGAACGTCGCCATACCCGGTTACGCCTTCTTCGCCTCGAGCGCGGCGATCAGCTGCGGCACGACGGTGAAGAGGTCGCCGACGATGCCGAAGTCGGCGATCTCGAAGATCGGGGCGTCCGCGTCCTTGTTGATCGCGACGATGGTCTTCGCAGTCTGCATGCCGGCCTTGTGCTGGATCGCGCCCGAGATGCCGAGCGCCACGTACAGCTGCGGCGCCACCGAGACACCGGTCTGGCCGACCTGGTACGAGTAGGGCACGTAGCCGGCGTCGACCGCGGCACGCGACGCTCCGACAGCCGCGCCGAGCGCATCGGCGAGCTGCTCGACGAGCGCGAACTTCTCGCCCGATCCGAGCCCGCGGCCACCCGAGACGACCTTCGCGGCACCGCGCAGCTCCGGACGCGTGGACGACACCACGGTCTCATCGACCGAGGTCACCGTCGCCGCGCGGCGCCCCGAGGCGCGCACCTCGAGCGGTTCGGCCTCGACACCCGCGACGGCATCGGCGCGGGCATCCACCGATCCCTGACGGATCGTGATGACCGGGGCGCCCCACGTGACGGCGGCGTCGACGTTGTAGGCGCCGCCGTAGACGGAGTGGTGCGCGATCACGCCCTCCGGGTCGCGCGAGACGCCGACGGCATCGACGGCGAGGCCCGACCGGGTGCGCGCGGCGTACCGGCCGGCGACCTCGCGGCCCTCCACCGAGTGCGAGACCAGGATGGCGTCCGGTCGCACCTGGTCGGCGGCCGAGGTGAGCGCGTCGACCGCCGCGGCGCCGAGCCCGTCGCCGGGAGCGGCGACCAGCACTGCCGCAGCGCCGAGGGCCGCGGCATCCGCTGCCAGCGCCGCGTCGCCGACCACCACCGCGACCGGCGTGCCCACCGACGCAGCCGCGCCCAGCAGCTCGGCCGCCGACTTGGCGAGCCCGCCCGAGGGGGTCGTGTCGAGGAAGACCAGGATGGAGTCATCTGCAAACGTCATCACGCACGCACCCTCACGCAAGCCGGTTCTGGATCAGGTACTCCGCGAGCTTCTGGCCCGCGTCGCCCTCGTCGACGATCTTCACGCCGGCCTCGCGCGGCGGCTTCTCGCTCAGCGCGATGACGATGGACCGCGACGCGGTCGGGTCGTGCGGCTCGATCTCGAGCTCGGCGAGCGACAGCGTCTCGAACGGCTTCTTCTTCGCCGCCATGATGCCCTTGAAGTTGGGGAACCGCGCGTCGGGGAGCGCCTCGGTGATCGAGATCACGGCGGGAAGCGGTGCGCTCACCTGCAGCGTCGCACCGTCCGACGCGCGCGTGCCCGAGACGGCATCGTCGCCGATCTCGACAGAGCTGAGGTAGGTGGCGCTCGGCACGTCCAGGATCTCCGCGACCATCGCCGGGATGACCCCGCCCGTGCCGTCGGTGGACTGGTTGCCGGCGATCACCAGGTCGAAACCCGTCCGCTGCAGTGCCGCGGCGAGCACCTCGGCCGTCAGCCCCAGGTCGGCGCCCAGGAGCGCGTCGTCGACCACCTGCACCGCCGACGCGGCGCCCATCGCGAGCCCCTTGCGCACCGTCGCCGACGCGGACTCGGGCGTCATCGAGAGCACGACGACCTCGGTGCCCGGCGTCTTGTCGGCGTACGACAGCGCGACCTCGAGCGCCCGCTCGCCGATCTCGTCGAGGACGGTCTCACTCGCTGCGCGATCGGCCAGGCCGGTCTCCAGCGACAGCTTGCGATCCCCGTAGGTATCCGGGACTTCCTTGACCAGGACGACGATCTTCATCACGATCTCCTCACGCTGCGGACGAGTCTATGGCGCGCCCGCGCAATGTACCCAATCCCCGGAAATGCACCGAGAAGACCCCGGCCTGGCGCACCGTGTGTATACATAAACGCGGGTGCGCGGCATCCGAGATCCGTGGTCTGCACCCTGGACCGGTACGGTGAAAGGAGGAGGTCGTCATGGCAGCACCCAAGCGTCTTCCGGTCGATCCGATCGCCGAAGCCAAGCGCCAGTGGATCGCCCACGGCTGGGAACCCGCCGCCGCGGGCATGACCGCCGTGACGTCGATCATCCGCGCGCAGCAGCTGCTGTTCGCACGCATCGACACGACGCTCAGGCCGTTCGGACTCTCGTTCGCCCGGTACGAGATGCTGCGACTGCTCGGCTTCACACGCGAGGGACGGATGCCGATGGCCAGCGCCATCGCCCGCCTGCAGGTGCACCCGACCAGCGTCACCAACACCGTCGACCGGCTGGCCCGCGACGGGCTCGTGTCGCGCGAGCCGCATCCCGGCGACGGGCGGGCCGCGATGCTCGTGCTGACCGACGCCGGCCGTGACCTGGTGGAGCGGGCGACCGCCGCCCTCAACGGCGAGGTGTTCGAGGACCCCGGGCTGAGCGATGCCGACACGACGGAGCTGGTGCGGATCATCGCGCGGTTCCGCAAGGACGCGGGCGACTTCACCGAGCCGCGTCCGCAGCCCGAGCCGCTCTGACCTGCGGGCTCGACCGCCGCCGCCTCGCGAAACCGGGGGTTCCCCGCGAAACCCAGGGCAACGCCCCCGGTCTCGGCGCAACCCCCCTGTCTCGGCGAAACACGGGGCTCTCGACCGGGCGGGCGCGGCGCGTCAGCGGCCCTCGAACTCCGGAGCGCGCTTCTCGCGGAAGGCGGCCATGCCCTCCTTCTGGTCCTCGGTGTCGAAGAGGCCGGCGAACACTTGGCGCTCGAGGCGCAGTCCCTCGGCGAGCGACGTCTCCAGTCCGGCGTCGAGCACGGCCTTCGCGGCGTACAGCGACGGCAGGCTCTTGGAAGCGATGGTCTCAGCGGTCTTCTGCGCCTCGGCGAGCAGGTCGGCAGCGGGCACGACGCGCGAGACGAGTCCGGAGCGCTCGGCCTCGGCGGCATCCATCATCCGTCCGGTGAGGATCAGGTCGGCGGCCTTGTAGTACCCGACCGCACGCACGAGTCGCTGCGATCCGCCCATGCCGGGGATCACGCCGAGGTTGATCTCGGGCTGCCCGAACTTCGCGGTGTCGGCGGCCAGGATGATGTCACACATCATCGCCAGCTCGCATCCTCCGCCGAGGGCGTACCCGGAGACGGCCGCGATCACCGGCGTGCGCACGGCGGCGAAGTGCGCCCAGCCGCCGAAATGGTCGCTCATCACCATGTCGAGTCCCGACTTCGACTCCATCTCCTTGATGTCGGCGCCCGCCGCGAACGCGCGCTCCGAGCCGGTCACGACGATCGCGCCGATCGCCTCGTCGGCATCGAAGGCGGATGCCGCGGCCACGACATCCCGGCACACCTGCGTGTTCAGCGCATTGAGCGCGTCCGGGCGATTGAGCGTGATCCACCCGACCCGGCCGCGCGTCTCCGTGAGGATCGTCTCGTATTCGGTCATCTCTGCTCCGTCCCGCGTGCGTGTGTGCTGCTCCGCTGTCACATTGTGTCCGTTCCGACGACACCTCGTGACAGCCCGCCTTGTGACGGGGTGCCGATTCGCGTCAGGCGCTGTCGGCGCGGATCGTGTTGATGATGCCCGAGAAGTCCTGCGAGGCACCCTCACCGGCCGCGTACTGCGCATACATCTCGCGGGCGAGCATGCCCATCCTCGCCTCGACGCCGGTTGCCGAGATGGCGTGCTCGGCGAGGCCGAGGTCCTTGTTCATGAGCGCGCCCGCGAAGCCCGGCTGGTAGTCGCGGTTCGCGGGGCTGGTGGGCACGGGCCCCGGCACCGGGCAGTTCGTCGTGAGCGCCCAGCACTGGCCGGATGCGTTCGACGCCACGTCGAACAGCGCCTGGTGCGAGAGTCCGAGCCGCTCGCCCAGCACGAACGCCTCGGCGACCGCGATCTGCGACACGGCCAGGATCATGTTGTTGCAGACCTTGGCCGCCTGCCCCAGCCCCGCACCGCCGCAGTGCACGACGCGGCGGCCCATCGCCTCGAGCAGGGGACGCGCGGCCTCGAAGTCCTCATCGGTCCCGCCGACCATGAAGGCGAGCGTCGCGTTCTCGGCGCCGACCACGCCGCCCGACACCGGCGCATCGAGCGAGCGGTGGCCCGCGGCTTCGGCGAGCGCGTGCGCGGCGCGCGCCTCATCGACCGCGATCGTCGAGCAGTCGATGAACAGTGCTCCGGATGCCGCGACCTCGAGCAGCCCGGCAGCGCCGTCGGTGCCGCGATAGGCGTCGAGCACCTGCGCGCCGGTCTGGAACATCGTGATGACGACGTCGGCACCGGTGGCGGCATCCGTTCCCGACTCCGCGGTGGTCAGCCCCGCGCCACGGGCGGTGTCGACGGCGGCCGGCATGACGTCGAAGCCCGTCACCTCGTGGCCGGCGGCCGCCAGATTCTTCGCCATCGGCAGACCCATGTGGCCGAGGCCCAGGAATGCGATCTTCATCTCGGATCTCCTCGTCGGTGTTCGGGAACGGTCGACGAACGTCAGCCGGCGAGCAGCTGTCGTCCGATGATGACGCGCATGATCTCGTTCGTCCCCTCCAGGATCTGATGCACGCGCAGGTCGCGCACCACCTTCTCGATCCCGTAGTCGTGAAGATAGCCGTAGCCGCCGTGGAGCTGCAGTGCCTGGTTGGCGACGGTGAACCCCGCGTCGGTCGCGAACCGCTTGGCCATCGCGCACTGCATCGAGGCGTCCGGTGCCTTCTCGTCGAGCGCGGCGGCGGCGCCGCGCACGAGGGCACGCGCGGCGTGCAGCTCCGTGGCCATGTCGGCGAGTGCGAAGACGACGGCCTGCCTCTCGGCCAGCGGCTCGCCGAATGTGAAGCGCTCGTGCACGTAGCGCACGGCGCGGTCGAGCGCCCACTGCGCGCCGCCCAGCGAGCAGGCGGCGATGTTGATGCGGCCGCCGTCGAGGGCCGACATCGCGATCTTGAAGCCCTGCCCCTCGGCACCGAGGATGTTCGCCGCCGGCACGCGCACCTCGTCGAGGATCACCTGACGCGTCGGCTGCGCGTTCCAGCCCATCTTGTGCTCGATCGCGCCGAATGAGAGGCCGGCGGTGTCAGCGGGCACGAGGAACGCCGTGATGCCGCGCGCCCCCGGTTCGCCCGTGCGGGCCATGACGATGTAGACGGATGCCTCGCCCGCGCCGGAGATGAACTGCTTGACGCCGGTGAGCACGTACTCGTCGCCACCGTCGTCACCCGCGACGCGGATGGCGCTCGTGGCGATGGCCGCGGCATCCGATCCGGCACCCGGCTCGGTGAGGCAGTAGCTGCCGAAGCCCGCCATCGAGGTCAGGAGCGGCAGCCACTCGGTGCGCTGCGCGTCGCTGCCGTAGGTGTCGATCATCCACACGACCATGTTGTGGATCGAGATGTAGGCGGCGATCGCCGGATCGCCCTGCGCCAGCTCCTCGAAGATGGCAGCCGCGTCGGAGCGCGACAGGCCGGACCCGCCGAGGTCGTCGCGGGCATAGATGCCGCCGAGCCCGAGTTCGCCGGCGCTGCGCAGGGTGTCGCGAGGGAAGAAGGACTGTGCGTCCCACTCCAGCGCGTGCGGTGCGAGCTCGTTCTGCGCGAAGTCGCGCACGGCGTCGAGGATCGCGGCGCGCTCCTCGGTCGTGAGGCTCGATGTGACGGGGGTGATCGTGGACACCATTGCTCCTTCAGAGATGCAGGTCGCCCTTGTGGGCATCCTGATCAACGCGATCGTGCCGACGTTGGCACATCGGCGATTTTACATGGACATCCAACTATCTGCTAGGTGAACCATCGAATGCACCGGCGACCACGGCGTTCGCCCGTCGTTCACCGGCCGGACACCGCGGCGCGATAGTCACGACCTGCGCGTTCTGCGCACCGCCCGCCCCTTCGAACGAGGAATCCGATGCCTTCGCCTGCACCTCGCCCTGACCGATCGACGAGGCGCCTGGCCGCTCTCGCCGCCGTGGCCGCCGCCTGCGCCGTCGCGTTCACGCCGCTCGCCGCCGCCTCCGCAGCGGTCGTCCCCGACCCCATCACGTTCTCCGCCGACGACGCGGCCCTCTCGCTCGCCCCGATCGGCACCTATGAGACCGGGGCATTCGACCAGTCCGCGGCAGAGATCGTCGCCGCGTACGGCGACCGCCTGTTCGTGGTGAACGCGCTCGCCGGTTCGGTCAGCGTCCTCGACTACTCCGACCCGGCCGCGATCACCGAGGAGTTCGCGCTGAGCTCCCCCGGCGTCGCGAACTCGGTCGCCGTCCGCGCCGACGGCCTCGGCGTCGTGGCAGTGGAGTCGACCACGAAGACCGACGCGGGTCACCTGCTGTTCTTCGACGCGCGCGCGACGGATGCCGCATCCGCCGTGCTCGGCACGGTGCAGGTGGGCGCGCTCCCCGACATGGTCACGATCGTGCCGGACGGCAAGTATGCGCTGATCGCCAACGAGGGCGAGCCGGCCGACGACTTCTCGGTCGACCCCGAGGGGTCGGTCAGCGTGGTCAAACTGCCGAAGCGCATCGCCGCGCCCACGCAGAAGGACGTCAAGACGGCGGACTTCCATGCGTACGAGGTCGGCGGCGGCAAGACGCTGCCGCAGGATGTGCGCGTCTTCGGCCCGCAGCCGCACGGCGACGACCACCCGGTGAGCCGCAACCTGGAGCCGGAGTACATCGCCGTGGACGGCAACAACGCCTATGTGGCACTGCAGGAGGCGAATGCGATCGCCGTCGTGCAGATCCCCAGCGCACGGGTCACCGACATCCTGCCGCTCGGCGCGAAGGACCTCGGCCTCGCCGAGAACGCGCTCGACCCCAGCGACAAGGACAAGGCGTTCGCGCTGCGCAGCTACCCCGGACTCAAGGGGCTGTTCATGCCCGACGGCATCCAGTCCTACACCGCGGGCGGCAAGACCTACCTGGTCACCGCGAACGAGGGCGACGCCCGCGAGTGGGGCGAGTACAGCGAGGTCTCGCGTGTGAAGGACCTGGCGAAGAACGGCCGAGGTGCGGTGTGCGCCACGAGCCCGCTCGCCGCGTCGCTCGGCGACGCCGCACTCGGCCGCCTGAACGTCACGATCGAGGACGGCTTCGATGCCGCTGCCGGCTGCTACAGCGAGCTGTATGCGTTCGGCGGCCGGTCCTTCTCGATCTGGAGCACCGACGGCACGCTCGTCTTCGACTCCGGCTCGCAGTTCGAGCAGCTCACTGCGGCGGCGATCCCCAGCTTCGTGAACTCGAACCACACGGCGTCGAACTTCGAGGGGCGCAGCGACGACAAGGGCCCGGAGCCCGAGGGCGTCGCGATCGGGAAGGTGCAGGGCCGCACGTACGCCTTCATCGGCTTCGAGCGCGTCGGCGGCGTCGCCGTGTTCGATGTCACCGACCCCGCGGCATCCCGTTTCGTCACCTACGTCAACAACCGCGACTTCTCTGTCTCGGTCGAGGACGGCGGCGACCTGGCGGCTGCCGGCGATCTCGGACCCGAGGGCGTCGCCTTCATCCCCGCCGCCGCTTCGGCGACCGGCACGCCGCTGCTCGCCGTCGGCAATGAGGTCTCGGGCACGACCACGCTGTTCGAGATCACCGCGCTGGTCGACTGAGGCCGGAGGGATCCGGCTGCACCGATCGAAAGGGCGGCTCCCGCATGGGAGCCGCCCTTTCGCGATTCCGGATGCCGCGGCTCAGGCGTCGGCGTGCGCGTGAGTCTCGGCGGGCTCGGCGTCGGCGTCGGCGGCGGCGTCGGGCCAGACCATGAACGGTCGCAGCTCGAGCTGACCGTTGCGTGCCATCGGGTGCCGCGAGGCGATCTCGATCGCCTCGTCGAGGTCCTCGACCTCGAGGATGTCGAAGCCGCAGATCACCTCGGACGTCTCCACGTAGGGGCCGCGCGCGGTGAGCACCTTGCCGCCGCGCACCTTCACGACGGTGGACTCGGTCTGCGGAGCCAGCACCTCGCCGATGACGCGCTTGCCGCTGGCGTCGAGCGGGTCGACCCAGAGGTCGACGTCGGAGTCGTCGGTTTCGACGTCGGGCTCGAGCGAGGTGACGACGAACATCATGTACTTCATGGTCTGATCCTTCCGTTGCGGGCGGGCCGGCGCGAGCCTCACTCGGGTCGTCGGACGGGGTCGCCCGATGTCGACACTTCGCTCGAGATTCTTTTTTCGGGTTGCCGCCGACGTTCGGCGCACCAGCATCATCCTTTGGGCTGACGGTGATCCGACCCGCGGTGGACGCGGCGCGACGGGCGCGTCCGTAGCGTCGAAGCATGGCCAGCACCACCACCTCCGTCCCCATCGCCCGGCGCCGCGAGCTGCCACCCGCGGCAGCGCTGCTGCTCACGATCGCCGGCAACATCCTCGTCCTCGGGATCGCCGCCGTCGCGGTGGCCGGCGTCGCGGTCGCCGCGGTCGCGGTGTTCGGTCCGGCCGTTCTCGCCGCGCTCTGACCACCTGTCGAACGCGTCCGCCCCGCGCTAGCCTGCCGATGTGACCGAGCGCGCCGTCCCGATCCTCCTCAGCCGCGACCTTCGTGAGACCCTCGGCTTCTTCGAGAGGCTGGGGTTCGAGAATCGCGGAGCGCCTCCCGAGGAGTGGGGCTACCTCATCGTCGGGCGCGGCACCGCGGAACTGCATTTCACCGAAGACGCCACCGTGGACCCGCTGCGCACCTCGTCGATGTGCTATCTCTATGTCGACGACGCGCAGCGCCTGTTCGAAGAGTGGGAGAAGGAGGTCGTGCCCGACCCGGCCACCGGCAGCCGCATCGTCGCCCCGGTGAGCACCGACTACGGCATGCGGGAGTTCGCCGTGGTCGACCGCAGCGGCAATCTGGTCCGCGTCGGCAGCCCGCTCTGACTCCGCCCCGGCGCTATGCTCGCGCCATGACGGACGTCGCGACGAAGCCCCGGCCCGGAACGAGCCTGAGAGGCTTCTCGGCCCCCATCCTGCTGATCGGCGGTCTCATCATCGTGCCGACGGCGCTCAGCCTGCTCAACACCAGCTCGTCGGCGCCCGATGACGCGGCGTACGTGCGCATGGCTTTCTCGGCCGTGGCGGGGGCGACTCTCGCCATCGCCACGGTGCTGGGACTGCTGGTCGACCGCATCATCCGGCGTGCGACCGTTTCGACGATCGCGATCTTCGCCGTGATCGCCCTCTTCGTGGTGCCCTACGAACTCGGCGTGATCTCCAGCGCCGCCGAGCAGCTTCTCGTCCGTCTGAGTCTGTGAGGCTGCGCCGCTCGCTCGCGACCGCCGGGCTCGTCACTTCGGCCGCGATGACTCTGCTCGCGGTCGCGGGATGCGGCGACGGCTCGGGGAGCGACGGCTCCGCAGCGCAGGACACAGAGCAAGGCATCCCCGATGACTGGGACGGCCCCGTCCCCGATCCGCTCACCGGTCAACCGGCCGCGGGCTGGATCGACGACGACGAGTTCGCGGTCATCACCATGGGCAGCGGCAGCTGCCCGCCCGTCCCCTCCGAGCCGGAGGTGACGAGTCCGGGTGAGATGCGCATCGAGTTCGGCCCATCACCCAACGAGGTCTGCACCGCGGACATGTCGCCCACCACCCACGTCTTCACGCTGCCCGCGGAGCTGATCGACCGTCCCATCACCGTCACGATCGCCTACACCGACTACGACGAGATGTACGAGCTCGAGCTTCCGTAGCCACCGGTCCGGCGCCCGCCCGCCGCGCGACGAGCGAGCGCCGGAGTCGTCAGCGGCGCTGAGGCTCGACCAGCACCACCGCAGTGCGCGCCGGCACCGTGATCGTGCCGGTGGACGCGTCCCACGTCGTGGTCTTCGCGACGGGGTCGGAGCCGCGGGCGAGCGCCGGCGTCAGCGAGAACTTCCGGCCGCTGAGCTCGGCGACCGTCTGCGTCGTCGGCTCGGTGCCCGCGTTGAACACCACCAGTGCGCCCTTCAGCTTCGGGTCGACATCCTTGCCCACGAGGTCGTCGACGAGCATGACGACCACGCCGGGTGCGGCATCCGTTCCGCTGTTCGGGAAGGAGACCTTCTGCTCGATCAGCGACGCCGACCCGAGACGCAGGAGACCCACCTCGTCGCGCACCCGCAGCAGGTCGAGAGCGGATGCCTCGGCCGTGGCGATGTCGGAGGCGCCGGGCTTGTTGGCCGGGTTCGCCAGCAGCGGCTTCATGATGCCCCAGTTGTCATCGTTGTCGGCGGCCGGTGGCAGCCCCGAGCCGAACGTGGACTGCTGTCCGGTCCAGTCGATGCGGTTGAACCAGTCGCCCGAGTTGTAGCTGTTGCGGTCGAGCGACTTGGAGCGCAGCAGCTCGGTGCCCGCGTGCCAGAACGACGGCGTCTGGGCGTAGGTCGTCGTCGCGAGCGACAGGGTGTTCATGCGCACTCGGTCGGCCATCGGTGTGTCGGCCGGCAGCTTCATCACCGACAGGTCGTACAGCGTCTCGTTGTCGTGCGCGTCGACATAGGTGATGATCTCGTCGGGCTGCTCGGCGTAGCCGGCCGGCGAGCCGCGGTAGTCGAGCTCGTCGCCCGCCTTCACGGTGCCGTCCGATGCGGTCAGCGTGTAGTCGCGCAGGTTGCCCGCGAGACCCAGCTTGAGCAGGTCGGTCTGATGCGCGAGATCCGCGAGAGCCTGTTCGGTGGTCCCGTTGATCGGCACGCCGTTCGGGTCGGTGCCGAGACCGGTGCCGAAGCCCTGCTGCTGGATCGTCTCGCCGGCGACAGGGCTGCCGCCGTGCACGGCGTCGCGCAGCCGGTCGCTGAACGTGCCGATGCCGGTGCCGCCCAGCTGCCCCTGCGTGGCCTGCTCGAAGAGGGCGTTGTTCGCCACCTCGCCGAAGTTCCAGCCCTCCCCATAGAGGTAAATCGACTTTCCGTCGACGCCGTCCTTCTTGAGGGTCAGCTTGTCGAGGGCGTGGCGGATCGCCAGCATGTTGGCCTTCGAGTGGTGGCCCATGAGGTCGAAGCGGAAGCCGTCGACCTTGTACTCGCGCGCCCACAGCACGACCGAGTCGACCATGAGCTTCTGGGCCACCTCGTGCTCGGTGGCCACGTTCTGGCAGCAGGTCGAGGTCTCGACCGCGCCCGCGGCGTTCAGGCGCTGGTAGTAGCCGGGCACGACTTGGTCCAGCACCGAGGTGTCGGCCCGTCCCGACGCGGAGGTGTGGTTGAACACCTGGTCGAGCACGACCTGCAGGCCCATGCCGTGCAGCGCGCCGACCATCGACCGGAACTCGGCGACGCGTGCGCCGCCCTCGGGATCGACGGCGTACGAGCCCTCGGGCACCGAGAAGTGGTACGGGTCGTAGCCCCAGTTGAAGCCGTCCGTGTCGGCGACGGCGGCGATGCACGCCTGCTGCTGGTCGCTGTCGGCGGGCAGCGACGCGAGGTCGCAGTCCGGCGTCTGCTGCTGGGAGCGGTCCTCCTCGATCGTGGCGATGTCGAACGTCGGCAGCAGGTGCACCGTGTTGATGCCGGCGTCGGCGAGCTGGCGCAGCTGCGCGGTGCCTGCGCTGGCGCGCGTGAAGGCGCGATAGGTGCCGCGTTCCGCCTCGGGCACCGTGGTGTCGCCGATCGAGAAGTCGCGCACGTGCAGCTCGTAGATGGCGCGATCGACCGGCCGGGCCACGACGGGCGCCCTGGTCTTCTCCCAGGCCTTCGGGCGCCAGTCCTTGTCGTCGAGGTCGATCGCCACCGACCGCTCCGAGTTGGTCGTCAGCGCGACCGAGTACGGGTCGGTGACCTGGTTGGTCTCGATCTTCCCGGTGGTCGGCGCGTAGACGACGACCTCCCACAGGTACTCGTCGCCCGTGAGCGACTTCCTGCCCTTCACGGTCCAGATTCCGGATGCCGCATCCCACGTCGCCTCGTGGCGCACCGGTTCCGCAGCCGGGGTCCCGGTCGACGCGTCCCACGTGAGCAGCGTCGCGCGCTGCGCCGTCGGCGCCCAGAGGCGGAACCTCGGCTTGTCCTTGGCGAACGTCACCCCGAGGTCGCTGTCGGCGACGGCGTCGGCGTACAGGTCGTCGAGCACGCCGGCCGTCTGCACGCCGGTGAACGCGGCGAGCGCCCCACCTGCCGCCCGCTGGGCGACCATGAGCTGACCGGTCAGCAGGTCGGCGGCCGCCTCTCGGGAGACGTCGTCGACGTGCAGCGCCACCGCGCCGGCGAGGGCCGGAAACCGCTCCTTCTGCGCGTCGGTGAGCCCACCGTCGATGGGGCTCAGCGTGATCGGGTCGGAGCCGCCGGTCACCTCGCGGTCAGCCGAGAGGCCGAGCGAGGCATCCGCGGCACCGAACAGCTGCCATGTCGCCTCGGCCACCGGGGCACCGAGGTCGGCCGGCCATGCGATGGTCTCGGCATCGATCCACTGCGCGCGCAGCTCGCCGGTGCCGGCGAGCGGCGGGTCGCTGGCCTTCACGGTCAGCACGTGCGTCTCGAGGTCATAGCGGAACGTCACCACCTTGCCGGTGCTGGCACTGAACGAGATGTTCGCTCCGCCGGGGGCGCCGCCGGCGCCGTAGTTCTCGCTCCAGCTGCGGTTGTGCATCACCTTCACCTCGTACGAACCGGTCGGGAGGTCGTCGGTGGTGAACTGGAAGACGCCGTCGCCGTCACGGTCGAACATCATGGTGGCGAGGCAGTCCGGAGCCCAGTCGCCCGCGCACCCCACCTCGCTCTGCAGCGAGCCGGGCAGCGTGATGACGGGGCCGTCGGCCGTCGAGCGGATGTTCTTGGTGCGGGGGTCGAAGAAGAACGTGATCGGGCCGCCCGCATGGGTGAGGACGATGTTGGACCCGTTTTGGGCGCCGCCGGCGCCGTAGTTCTCATCCCACTTCTTCTCGGTGGCGACCTTGTACTCGTACGTCCCGGGCGCAAGGTTCTCGAGCGCGAGCGTCCAGATGCCGTCGACCTTCGTCATCTGCACGGCGGCGCAGTCCGGCTGCCAGTCTCCGGGGCACCCGGCCTCGTCGTTGAAGCTGCCGGCGACGCTCACCGCGCCGTACGCGGTCGGCGTCTGAGGCTCCGGCTCCTCCGGCTCCTCGGGCGTCTCGTCGACGCCCAGGCTGACGCGGTTGCCCACTGACGCATAGGTCGAGGCGGCGGCGTGGTGGCCCGCGGCATCCGTCGTCACCGCGCGGTACTCGACCAGCGTGCCGGCGGCGAGGCCGTCGACATCGTGGAAGACGCCGGGCGCGGTGTCCTCGGCCGTGCCGAGGGCGTGCCACTCGTCGGATCCGACGACGCGCCACGCGAAGCTCGTCTCCTGCCACGTCGCGGGCTGCGCAGAGGTCGCGTCGATGTCGACCCCGATCGCCGCCGAGCCCGTCAGTCCGGCCCCGGCCGCCGGCACCGACACGCTGATCGCGGACGCCTCCGCGCGGGAGGTGACGATCCGGTCGGCGCGATACACGACGGCCGAGAGGGCCGGCACGGTGACGGATGCCGCGGCCGCGGCATCCGTCGAGATCGCCGTGGTGGTGCCGTAGACAGGCGCGAACGACGCGTCGGCGGTGAGGGTCGTCACGTCGACCGTCTTGTCGGCGGTGGTGTTGTTGAGGGCGACGAGGTATTCGACCTTGTCGTCGCGGTCGACGCGCGAGAAGGCGTACACGCCGGCGCCGTCGTCGGCGTAGCGCTCGATCTGGGCACCGGTCACGAGGGTCGGGTGCGCCTCGCGCAGGGCCGCGAGCTCGGCGATGTGCGTGTAGATCGGCGCCGAGGTGTCGTAGCGGTCGACCGACCCGGCCGTCGTGCCGTCGATGAGGCTCTGGCTCTGGTACGACGGCACCTCGCTCGCGAAGAGCGACTGGCGGGCGTCCTTGTCGCCACCGGTTCCGGCGAAGCCCTGCTCGTCGCCGTAGTACACCACCGGCTGGCCGCGACCGAGGAACATCAGGTCGTGCGCCAGGAGGTCGCGCTGGGCAGCGTGGTCGGCGTCCTTGAGGAAGAAGCCCGCACGGCCCATGTCGTGGTTGCCGAGGAACGTCGGCAGCGCCGTGGCCGACGAGTGCGGGGTCGTGTAGTGGTCGTCGCCGGCGTAGACGTTCTGCAGCAGCGCGGCCGAGCCGCCCTTCGCGAAGGAGGTGGCGCCGCTCTGGAAGGTGAAGTCGAGCACGCTCGACATGTCGGTCTGGCGCACATACGGCGAGAGCTTGACCGGGTCGGCGTCGTAGACCTCGCCGAACATGAAGAAGTCGGGCTTCTTCGCCACCGTGCGGGCGTAGTCGAGCACCTGGGTCGACCACTGCTGCCAGAACTCGAAGTTCACGTGCTTCGCAGTGTCGATGCGGAAGCCGTCGATGCCGAGGTCGATCCACTGCTCGTAGACGTCGACGAACCCGTTCACGACGGTGGGGCTCTCGGTCATGATGTCGTCGAGGCCGTCGAAGTCGCCGTATGTGACCGACTCGCCCGCCCACGTCGAGTTGCCGCGGTTGTGGTAGATCGTCGGGTCATTCAGCCACGCCGGCACCTTGTGGTCCTTGTCGGCGTCGGCGACCACCGGTGTGTACGGGAACGACGTGGCCGGGTCGAGCGCCGGGAACGTGCCGGTGCCCGCGTAGGTGTGCGGGTCGAACGCGGCGCCCTGGGCGTCCGTGTAGGGCGAGGTCGCCTGGTCGATGTAGCCGTACTGCTTCTCGGCGTAGTCGATCACATCGGCGGTGTGGTTCGTGATGATGTCGAAGTAGACCTTGATGCCCTTGGCGTGCGCCTCGGCGATGAGCGCCTCGAGCTCGGCGTTGGTGCCCAGGTGCGGGTCGATCTGCGTGAAGTCGGTGATCCAGTAGCCGTGATAGCCGGCGCTCACGTTGGCGCCGACCCCCTGCACCGGCTTGTTCTTGAAGCTCGGCGTGAGCCAGATGGCGGTGGTGCCGAGGTCGTCGATGTAGTCGAGCTTCTCGCGGAGGCCGGCGATGTCACCGCCGTTGTAGAACCCCTTGTCGGCCGGGTCGAAGCCGGTCGTCAGGCGGTCACCGGTCAGTCCCCCTGCGTCGTTGGAGGCATCGCCGTTCGCGAAACGGTCGGTCATGACGAAGTAGAACTGCTCCTGGCTGCCCGGCTGGCGCACCGGCGGCGCGACCAGCGCGTCGTCGTCGGCGGTGTAGCCGGCGCGCAGGCTCTGCACCGCGACGCCCACGCGATGCGTGGCGTCGTCGAAGAGGAACCGCAGGTGCGCGGGGCCGGCGACCGTGAGCGGGACGTTGTCGGTGCCGCCGTTCAGCCCGTACGACTCGTCCCACGCGTCGTTGACCGCCACCTTGTACTCGTACGTCCCGGCGGGCACCTCGAACTCGGCGGCGTAAACGCCGGTCGCGTCTGTCGCCGCGAGGTCGGTGGCGGCGCATTCGGGCTGCCAGTCGGCCGAGCAGCCGAGCTCGGACTGCAGGCTTCCGACGAGCGCGAACGTGCGCTCCGCCGCGGCGGCGGGGGCGATGGCGACCGCTCCCCCGGTGAGGACGAGGGCGGCCGCGACAAGGGCGGCGGCCGCGATGCGGGCACGGGGACGGGTCGACTTCGACACGGAAGCTCCTGGGGTGGGGCGGTGGGCACGCCGGCGTGCCCATGGTGCAGTGTGCCGCCGACACTAACAGCGAGATCGCAGGAACTGCAAGCGCTTACACCATGAGAACGCTTTCATCTGGCGGATGCCGCTGCTCGCAGCATCCGCTCGGCCACTGTTGTCGCAACCGCTTGCATTGCCCAGGCCCCGCAATGCGCGGCGGCGCCGAGGACCCGCAGCTGCGCGAAGGAAACCGCACCGGGAACGGCCGCGGTGCCGCTGGGATGCCTAGGCTGAGGTCATGACGGAGGCACCCGATCCGCGAGCGTGCCCGACGTGCGGCGATCCCCTGAGGTTCGAGATCCTCGACGACGAGCGCTTCCTCGTCGCATGGTCGTGTGTGAACTGCGGCCTGATCCGCACGACGGAGCCGGCCTGACCAGCGACCGGGGCTGCGCTCACTCGGCCAGCCGGGCTTCGCGCGCCTCGCGGCGCGTGAGCGGGGCGGCCCCGGCCCCGGCCCCGGCGGGCACGCGGATGCCGCCGGTGTCGATGTCGACCGGTGCTCCGGCCTGATTCGCGGCCCGCTGCGCCGAGAGCGCCGCGTCGTCGTCGACCGCCTCCTGCAGTGCGGACTTCGCACGCAGCGGCGGCGTCTTGAAGAACAGCGAGAGCACGAAGGCGATGATCACCACCCACATCGCCACCCAGTACACCGACACCGCCGAGTCGTTGAAGGCCACCAGCAGCGGCTTGCTCAGTCGCGGGTCGGCGCCCACCAGGAACGAGGTGTCGTCGATCGTGCTGTTGTCGATCTGCGAGTCGCCGCCGCCGTCGGCGAACTGGTCGAGCAGCGTCGGCACCAGCGTGCCGACGAACTCGGCGCGCTCGTCGGCGTCGGAGAAGTCCAGACTCACCTGTCCGTCATCCGAGACGCGGGCGACCGGCACCTGCTTCTGCATCTCGGTCAGCGCCGCCTGCTGGGCCTGAGCCACGGCCGCCTCGGTCGCCGCCGCCTGTTGCTCCGCAGGGATCTGCCCGGCCTCGACCTGGTCCGCCACCGCCTGGGTGGCGGCATCCGTCGCCTGATCCATGACCTCCTGCAGCTTCGCCGTGGTCGCGTCGGTGGTCTCCGTGACGATGGGCGTGTAGATCTTCGCCATGATGTCGGCGTTCTCGGGCGCCGCGGCGACCTCGGGGTCGAACGCCGCGTCGAGCGCCGACGTCAGGGTCGCCTCGTCGGCGAAGGAGACCTGGATGTTCTGCGGCATGAGCGCGAACATCAGCGACAGGAGGACGGCGGTGCCGAGGGTGCCGCCGATCTGGCGGAAGAACGTCGAGGAGCTGGTTGCCACGCCCATGTCGCGGAGGCCCACCGAGTTCTGGCTCGCAATGGTGAGGGTCTGCATCAGCTGGCCGAGCCCCAGGCCGATCAGCAGCATGCCGCCCGCCATGAACCAGTACGACGTGTCGTACTGCAGATGCGTCAGCCAGAAGAAGCCGATCGACAGGAACGCCGTGCCCAGGATCGGGAAGATGCGGTAGCGCCCGGTGCGGGAGATGATCTGGCCGCTGCCGATCGAGGCGATCATCATGCCGAGGATCATCGGCAGCATCTGCAGACCGCTCTCGGTCGGCGTCGAGCCGAGCACGAGCTGCAGGTACAGCGGGATCGTCAGCATCGCTCCGAACATGCCGAACCCGACGAAGACGCCGATCACTGTCGCCATCGAGAACGTCGACGAGCGGAACAGCTTCAGGGGGATGAGCGCGTCGTCCTTCATGACGGCCTCGACGATGATGAACGCGATGACCCCGAGGCCGCCGACGATGTAGCACCCGAAGGCGAGCGGCGAGTCCCAGCCCCATTCGCGGCCCTGCTCGGCGACCAGCAGGAGCGGCACGAGCGCGATGATGACGGTGGTGGCACCCCACCAGTCGATGCGCACCGAGTGAGGGGGCCGCTTCGGGATGTGCAGGAACCGCACCACGATGCCCAGCGCCACGAGGCCGATCGGCACGTTGATGAGGAAGACCCAGCGCCAGCCGGCGATCCCGAGGATCTGGTCGGCACCGGCGAACAGTCCGCCGATGAGCGGCCCGAGGAGGCTCGAAACGCCGAAGACCGCCAGGAAGTAACCCTGGTACTTGGCGCGCTCGCGGGGCGCGAGGATGTCGCCCATGATCGCGAGCGGCATCGACATGAGGCCGCCGGCGCCCAAGCCCTGCACGGCACGGAAGGCCGCCAGTTCGAGCATCGAGGTGGCGAACGCGGCCAGGATCGACCCGATCACGAAGATGACGATGGCGATGATGAACAGCGGCCGCCGGCCGAAGATGTCGGAGAGCTTGCCGTAGATCGGCGTCGAGATCGTCGAGACGATCAGGTAGGCCGTGGTCACCCAGGCCTGCTGGCTGAGACCGTGCAGGTCATCGCCGATCGTCCGGATCGCCGTGCCCACGACGGTCTGGTCGAGTGCCGACAGGAACATGCCCGCCATCAACCCGAAGATGACGAACATGATCATGCGGTGGGTCATGATCGGAGCGGCAGTGGCCTCGGACGTGACGCGGGTCTCGGACATGACACTCCCGATATGCGGATCAGCGATGGGGATAGGCGACGCCGTCGTCGTCAGGTCAGGCCCATCGTAGACCGGACGACGACGGCGAGGCCCTTAGAGCCAGTCGACCTCAGAGCCAGTCGACCTCAGAGCCGTTCGATCTCAGAGCCGTTCGATGACAGTGGCGTTGGCCATGCCGCCGCCTTCGCACATCGTCTGCAGGCCGTAGCGGCCGCCGGTCGCCTCCAGGTACGACACGAGCGTGCCGAGCAGGCGCGTGCCCGATGCACCGACCGCGTGGCCGAGGGCGATCGCGCCGCCCCACGGGTTGAGCTTCGCGGGATCGGCGCCGAGCTCGCGCAGCCACGCGAGCGGCACCGAGGCGAACGCCTCGTTCACCTCGTAGGCGTCGAGGTCGTCGACGCCCAGCCCCGTGCGCTCGAGGATACGCCGCGTCGCGGGAATCGGACCGGTCAGCATCATCATCGGGTCGTCCCCGACGACCGCGAACGAGTGGAAGCGCGCCCGCGGCGTCAGGCCGAGCTCGGCGGCCTTCTCCTCGCTCATGATGAGGACGGCGGATGCGGCATCCGTGAGCGGTGACGAATTGCCGGCGGTGATGCGCCAGCCGAGGTCGGGGAACCGGGCGGCGAGCGCATCGGTGCGGAAGGCGGACTTCAGCCCGGCCAGCGAGTCGACGGTCGTCCCAGCGCGCACCGTCTCGTCGAACGCGACAGCATCGGCATCACCGGCGAGCACCGGGATCACCTGCGAATCGAACGCGCCGCGGGTCCAGGCATCCGCCGCCCGCCGATGCGACTCGGCCGAGAACGCGTCGAGCTCCTCGCGGTCGAATCCCCAGCGCTGCGCGATGAGCTCCGCCGACACTCCCTGGTTCACCAGGCCGTCGGGGTAGCGGTGCGCCACGCCCTGCGAGACCGTGCCGCCGTGTGCCGACGAGCCCAGCGGCACGCGGCTCATCGACTCGACGCCCGCAGCGATCACGATGTCGTACGCGCCGGCGATCACGCCCTGCGCCGCGAAGTGCGCCGCCTGCTGGCTCGACCCGCACTGGCGGTCGATCGTCACCGCGGGCACCGTCTCGTCGAAGCCGGCGGCGAGCACGGCCTGCCGCGCGATGTTGAGGGACTGATCGCCGATCTGGCTGACGCACCCCATGAGCACGTCGTCGATCTGCCGGGACTCCAGGCCGCTGCGCTCGAGCAGCGATGTGAGCACTCCGGCGACGAGGTCGACGGGGTGCACCGCGCTCAGCGCGCCCCCGGGCTTGCCGCGCCCGGACGGGGTGCGGACGACGTCGACGATGACTGCGCTGCGCATGATGGCCTCCTCCTCAGAGCCTAAGACGGCCCGGGATGCCGCGGGCCCCGGCATCCGTGTTCAGCCGCGGCCCCGGCATCCGTGATCATCACGGGCCGCGGCATCCGTCATCAGCCGCGCGTGTCAGGCGTCGCGTACGTGCTGCGCTGCTCGATGACCGCGAGCGTGCACCGCGAGATGCAGACGAGCTTGCCGGCCTCGTCGACGATGCGGATCTCCCACACGTGCACACGGCGACCGATGTTGACGGGCGTCACGGTAGCCGTCACCCAGCCCGACGAGATCGGCCGGATGTGGTTGGCGTTGATCTCCTGGCCGACGACGTGGAACCGCTCGCGATCCACGGCGAGGTAGCCGGCCCACGACGCCAGCGTCTCCGCGAGCGCCACGGAGGCCCCGCCGTGCAGCACGCCCGCCGGCTGCACGGTGCGGTGGTCCACCGGCATGCGTCCGACCAGCGCGTCGTCGCGGATCTCGACGATCTCGATGCCGAGGTTCTCGATGAGGGTTGCGTCCGCCATCGCGCCGAGGTCGACGGCGTCCGCACCGTGCCACAGGCTCATCGGGTCAGCCCGCCGCTTCCTCGTCGCGGTCGGCGACGGCGAGGATCGCGGCATCCGGAACATAGCCCTCGATGTGGCGCTCGTCGGGGCCGTTGTACTCCGACAGCGGGCGGATGAGCGCGTTCGAGGCGAGCTGCTCCATGATGTGCGCGGTCCAGCCGGTGACGCGCGCCGCGACGAAGAGCGGGGTGAACGTGAGCCTGTCGAAGCCCATGAGGTTGTATGCCGGGCCAGAGGGATAGTCCAGGTTCGGGTAGATCCCCTTGCGCGACACGAACTCCGACTCGAGGGTGTCGTAGAGCGCGGCCACGTCGGGCCGGTCGTAGTGCTCGACGAGGGTGTCGAGGGCCGCCTTCATCGTCGGCACGCGCGAGTCGCCGCGCTTGTAGACGCGGTGGCCGAAGCCCATGATCTTGCGCTTCTCGGCGAGCGCCTCGTCGAGCCAGGGCCCCACGTTCTCGGCCGTGCCGATCTCGTCGAAGATGTGCAGGACCGCCTCGTTGGCGCCGCCGTGCAGCGGTCCCTTGAGGGCGCCGATGGCTCCCACGACCGCCGAGTAGAGGTCGCTGAGCGTCGAGGCGATGACGCGGCCGGTGAAGGTCGAGGCGTTGAAGGAGTGCTCGGCGTACAGGACCATCGAGCGGTTGAAGGCGTCGACGACGACGGGGTCGGCCTCCTCGCCGAACGTCATCCAGAGGAAGTTCGCCGCGTAGTCGAGGTCGTCGCGCGGCGCGACGGGCTGCTGCCCTCGACGGCGACGCTGACCGTAGGCGACGATCGCGGGGATCACGGCGAACAGCCGGACGCTGCGGGCCAGGTTCTCCTCCGCGCTGCCGCTCACCTCGAGCACCGAGCCGGTGCCGGCGAGGTCGCGCGCCCCGATCAGGCTCACGGCCGTGCGCACCTCGTCCATCGGGTGGGCGTCGATCGGCACGAGGTCGATCGCGGCGCGCACGTCGGCCGGGAGGTGACGGTAGGCCCGCTCGGTGGCGCGCAGCTGCGCCAGCTGCACGTCGGTCGGCAGGTCGCCGTGCCACAGCAGGTACGCGACGGCCTCGAACGACTGCGTCGCGGCGAGCTCCTGCACCGGATACCCGCGGTACAGCAGCGAGTTCGTCTCGGGGTTGACCTTCGAGACCGCCGTGTAGTCGACGACGACGCCCGCGAGCCCCTTCTTGATGTCGGGTTCGGTCATGATGACTGCTCTCCTTCGGGGTGCGGCATGTCCCGGAATCGGTCGTTCCGCAGGTGCGGCAGCGAGTGATCTCGGGACATGCAACGCGAAGTTCGGGACATGGTCAGCGCTGAATCTGGAAGTTGAAGACGTCCTGGTCGAAGTGGTTGTACTGCTCGTAGTCGATGAGGTCGTAGAGGTCGGCCCGGTGCTGCATCTCCCCCAGCTTCGAGGTGAGGTGCCCGTCCTCGATGAGCGTATCGAGTGCACGGGATGCCGCGCCCGTCGCGATCCGCAGCAGCGACACCGGCCAGATGACGATGTTCACCCCGACGTCGCGCAGCTGGTCGACCGAGAACAGGTCGGATTTTCCGAACTCGGTCATGTTGGCGAGGATCGGCACGTCGACGGCCGCCCGGATGGCGGCGAACTCCTCGAGCGTCCGCATCGCCTCCGGGAAGACGGCATCGGCCCCCGCGTCGACGAGCGCCTTTGCACGGTCGGTGGCGGCATCCATCCCCTCCACGGCGCGGATGTCGGTGCGCGCCATGATGAGGAAGTTCGGGTCGCGGCGCGCGTCGGCCGCCGCTCGGATGCGCTTGATCGCGGTGTCCTCGTCGACGACGGCCTTGCCGTCGAGGTGACCGCAGCGCTTCGGGTTGATCTGGTCCTCGATGTGGGTGCCCGCGAGGCCGGCGTCCTCGAGCGTCTGGATCGTGCGCGCCACGTTCATCGGCTCGCCGAAGCCCGTGTCGGCGTCGATGATCGCCGGCAGGTCGGTCATCCGCGCGATCTGCTGCCCACGCCCGGCGACCTCGGTCAGCGTCGTCAGACCGATGTCGGGCAGGCCGAGATCGGCGCTGAGCACCGCGCCCGAGATGTAGACGCCCTCGAAGCCCTTGCGCTCGATGAGCCGGGCGCTCAGCGGGTTGAAGGCCCCGGGGAAGCGCATCAGCTCCCCGGTCGCGAGCCTCTCGCGGAACAGCCGGCGCTTCTCGTGCGCGGGGATGGCGGAATACAGCATCAGTCGTCCTTTCCGAGCCGACCGGAACTCCTCATAGACACGGGCGAAAGCGCTGCGACGTGCGACGGAGCCGCGATCCGCGCCTGATCTTGAGGAGTTGTTGCTGGGCCGCGCATCAGAACAGCCCCTTCGGGGCAGGGGCGCCGGCGAGGACGCCGAAGTCGGCGACGATCGTCAACTGCTGCACCTCTTCGGGGGTGAGTTCGGGCAGCCGCTCGGCGAGGCCGAGGAAGCGCTCGATCTCGCCGGCTGTGAGCACCGGCTCGGCCAGCAGCCGGAACTTGCGCACGTAGTCCTCGCGCGCGAACGGCCGCGCGCCGAGCGGGTGGGCGTCGGCGACCGCGATCTCGTCGACGATGGTCTCGCCATTCGTCAGCCGGATCTCGACGCGCCCGCCGAACGCCTTCTCGTTCGGGTCCTCCGAGTGGTAGCGACGCGTCCACTCGGGATCCTCCGCCGTGGTGATCGTGTGCCACAGCGCGACGGTGTCTTCGCGGCCCGCGCGCGACGGCAGGTACGAGTCGACGTGGTGCCAGCCGCCGTCCTGCAGCGCCACCGCGAAGATGTACGGGATCGAGTGGTCGAGCGTCTCGCGCGAGGCCGTCGGGTCGTACTTCTGCGGGTCGTTCGCGCCCGAGCCGATCACGTAGTGCGTGTGGTGCGACGTGTGCAGCACGATCGACTCGACGTTGACCTCAGAACCCGGTTGCTGAGCCTGTCGAAGCACGGGGTGCTCGCCGTGGAGCTTGCGGGCGAGGTCGATCCAGGCCTGCGCCTGGTACTCGGCCGAGTGCTCCTTCGTGTACGAATCCAGGATGCCGCGCTTGGACTCGCCCGCACCCGGCAGCGGCACCTCGTAGGTGGCGTCGGGTCCGTCGAGCAGCCACGCGATGACGCCGTCCTCGCCCTCGTAGATCGGCGACGGCGACGTCTCGCCGCGCATCGCCCGGTCCACGGCCTCGACCGCCATCTTGCCGGCGAACGCGGGCGCGTGCGCCTTCCACGTCGAGATCTCGCCCTTGCGCGACTGCCGCGTCGCGGTCGTGGTGTGGAGGGCCTGGCCGACGGCCTGGTAGATCGTCTCGACGTCGAGGCCCAGGAGCGTGCCGATGCCGGCCGCGGCCGACGGGCCGAGGTGGGCGACGTGGTCGATCTTGTGCTTGTGCAGGCTGATCGCGCGCACCAGGTCGATCTGGATCTCGTAGCCCGTCGCGAGCCCGCGCACGAGCGCGGCACCGTCGGCGCCGACGTGCTGCGCGACGGCCACGATGGGCGGGATGTTGTCACCCGGGTGCGAGTACTCCGCCGCGAGGAAGGTGTCGTGGTAGTCGAGCTCGCGCACGGCGACCCCGTTCGCCCACGCCGCCCATTCCGGGCTGGTCTTGCGGTCGAGCGCGCACCCGAACACTGTCGCGCCCGAGCCGCCGACCGACACGGCGTGGTCGAGGGCCTGCTGGCGGGCGGCACTCACCGGTGAACGGGTGAGGGATGCCGCGGCCACCGCCGCGTTGTCGATCACACGGTTGATGATCATGTCGACCACGTCCTCGTCGACCGCCACCGGGTCGGCGGCGATCTCGGCGATGTGCCAGGCGAGCTGCCCCTCGCGCGCGAGGTTCTCGTCGCTGCGGTGGACGCGGAGGTGGTGGATGACGGTCATGACCGGCCTTTCACTGGTGCAGGCCTTCGACGGGCTCAGGGAACCGATCGGTCGCGGGGACCGGGGTGTTCGCAGCGCCGGCCGCGGCCGCGGGGGCCGTGCCGGTCGCCGAGCCTGTCGAAGCGCGGAGGGACTCGAGGATGCTGTGGAGCGCGTTGTGCAGGTGCACGTGCGTGGCGTGGGCGGCGAGGTCCGCGTCGCGCGCGCCGATCGCGGCCGCGATCAAGCGGTGCTCGGCGACCGATGCGGCAAGCCGGGCGGGATTGTCGCGCGCCAGCCGTCGCACGCGCACGAGGTGCGTGCGCACGGTGCGCAGTGCGGCCGTCAGGTAGTCGTTGGCGACCGCCGCGTCGAGTGCGAGGTCGAAGCGCTCGATGAGGGCGTAGTAGGCGTCGGTGCCGTCCGCGCTGCGGGAACGGTCGGCGGCGTCCGCGGCATCCGTCTCCGCGGTTGCGAGGTCGACGCGCGCGAACGAGTGAGCGAGCTCCGAGAAGGCGGCGGCATCGCCCCGCTCGGCGGCGAGACGGGCGGCGGACTCCTCGAGGGCGCGACGCACCTCGAAGATCTCGCGGATGTCACCCGCGTCGATCGCCGTCACCACGGTCACACGCGGCGACTGCTGGGCGACGAGCCCGTCGGCGGCGAGGCGGCCGAGCGCTTCGCGCAACGGCGTGCGGCTGACGCCGAGCCGGGCGGCCTGCTCGACCTCTCCGAGGACGGCGCCGGGGCGCAGGACTCCGGACTGGATCTCGTCGAGGAGGGTCGCGTACGCGCGGTCGCTGGCCCGCATCCGCATCACCTCCTCGTTCCACACCTCGGCCAGTGTATACATAAGCGGGCCGCAGCGCACCGTCAACGCGAACTACGGGCACCAAGGTATACAACGTCGGCGCGATCGTGAGGAAAGCGTGAGGAATATTCAGGAATTTGTGAAATCGGCGTAGCCTCAGCGCCATGTCCACGATCATCCGCACCAGCGGCCTCACCAAGCACTACGGCCGCGTCCACGCCCTCGACGGGCTCGACCTCAGTGTCGACGAGGGTCAGATCCACGGGTTCCTCGGACCCAACGGAGCCGGCAAGTCCACCACGATCCGCGTGCTCCTGGGGCTCGCGCGCAAGACGGACGGCGAGGCATCCGTCTTCGGTCAGGATCCGTGGCGCGACGCCGTGGCGCTGCATCGCCGCATCGCGTATGTGCCGGGCGATGTCAGCGTGTGGCCCAACCTCTCGGGCGGCGAGGCGATCGACCTGATGGCACGGCTTCGCGGCGCCTCGCGGCACGACCCGGCCTATGCGGCGCAGAAGGAGCGTCTCATGGAGGCGTTCCAGTTCGACCCGCGCAAGAAGGGCCGGGCCTACTCGAAGGGCAACCGCCAGAAGGTCGCACTCATCGCCGCCTTCGCGGTGCCGGCGGATCTGTACATCCTCGACGAGCCGACGAGCGGCCTCGATCCCCTCATGGAGGTCATGTTCCGCCACGAGATCGCGCGCGTGCGGGCGGCAGGCGCCACCGTGCTGCTCTCGAGCCACATCCTGTCGGAGGTCGAACAGCTCTGCGACCGCGTGTCGATCATCCGCTCCGGCCGCATCGTCGAGGCGGGCACGCTCGCGGAGCTCCGCCACCTCACTCGCACCGAGGTCTCGTTCCAGGGGACGGATGCCGCGTCCATCGCCGGCATCCCGGGCGCCCACGACGTCGTGGTCGAGGAGGGCCGCATCAGGTTCACGGTCGACAGCGACGCCGTGACATCCACGCTCCCCGCGCTCGCCGCACGTGACGCGGCCGGCTTGCGCATCGCGCCGGCCTCGCTCGAGGAGCTCTTCCTGCGCCACTACGGCGACGAACTGGCCGAGATGGACGGAACCGGGCGATGACGCGATTCCTCGCCCTGCTCGGTCAGCGCATCCGGCGGGACTGGGTGCAGGTGCTGCTGTGGGCGGTCGGCACCGGCCTGCTGGCCTACGCGTCGTACGTCGGCGTGGCCGACTCCTACGGCACCGAGCAGGACCGCACCTCGCTGCTCGCCGCCGCTCTCGCGAACCCGGTGATCCTGCTGTTCCGCGGCCTGCCTTCGGGCGCCGATCAGGGCGCCTTCATGGTCTTCCTGATCTTCCCGTGGCTGGCCATGCTCGCGGCGTTCATGAGCACGTTCCTCGCCGTGCGGCACACCCGGGGCGACGAGGAGTCCGGCCGCGCCGAGCTGGTCGCCGCGACTCCGGCCTCGCGCACGCTGCCGTTCGTCGCCACCGCGGTGCACGGCCTGCTCGCCAACCTGCTGCTCGGGGCGCTGACCGCCGGGGCGTTCGTCGCCGTCGGCCTCGGCGTCGAAGGGTCGCTCCTTGCGGGCGCGGCCGTCGGCGCGGTCGGCGTGACGTTCCTCGGCGTGGGGCTCGTGGCGGCGCAGCTCATGCGCACGTCGCGCGGAGCGAACTCGCTCGCCGTCTGGACGCTCCTCATCACGTTCGTGCTCGCGGGGATGGGCAACGCGATCGGCACGCCGAGCGACGACCTCACCCGCATGGAGAGCTCGTGGCTCACCTGGGTCTCCCCCTTCGGATGGGGCGAGAACACGCGGGCCTTCGACGAGAACCTGTGGTGGCCCGTCGTGCTCTGCCTCGCCGTAGGCCTCGTGCTGGCAGCGGTCTCGGCGGTGCTGGTCTCGGCCCGCGACCTCGGCGGAAGCTTCATCGCGGAGCGGCCGGCACGAGCGGATGCCTCCGCTGCCCTCTCGACCCCGACCGGCCTCGTCTGGCGCCTCACGCGGGGCGCGGTCATCGGCTGGACGGTCGGCGGCCTGCTCGTCGGCATCCTCTCGACCTCGCTCGCCTCGATCGTGCAGGAGATCGGCGCCGCCAACCCGTCGGTCGAGGAGATCCTGCAGCAGATCTCCGGCGAGGGCAGCCTGGAGCAGGGGACGGTGGCCACCTTCTTCACCATGCTGGGCATCCTCGCCGCATGTGCGGCGGTGCAGGTGGTGTGCCGTGCCCGGCAGGAGGAGGCGCACGGCACGGCCGAGCCGCTGCTCGCCGCGCCGGTCGGCAGGGTGCGGTGGCTCGCTGACTACCTCGTCGTGGCCGTCCTCGCCATCGTGCTCGTGATCCTTGCCGCGATCGGCGGCGCGGCGATCGGCATCGCGTCGCAGGACGGCGACATGGACCTCATGCGCACGGTCCTCGTGACCGGGGCAGGGCAGGTGGCCGCGGCATCCGTCTTCCTCGTCCTCACGGCGCTCGTGTTCGTCCTCCTCCCCCGGCTGACGATCCCCGTGGGCTGGACGCTGGTCGTCATCGGCATGATGCTCGGTCTCTTCGGCCCGCTGTTCCAGTTCCCTGACTGGCTGGTGCACCTCTCGCCCATCGCCGTCACCCCCCTCCTGGACGGGGACGACATCGACGTGCGCGGGCTGTGGTGGCTGCTGCTCGCGACCGCCGCCGGCGCCGTGGCCTCCCTCGGGCTGATGCGCCGTCGCGAACTGGAAGCGGGAGGATAGTCATCGAAGGGGGCGATGTGACCAGCGAGCATCCCGGCGTCGACGCCGCCGAGCAGGCGGCCGCGATGCTGACCGGCGCCGGCATGGCGCGCATGCCCGCACGCGTGATGATGGCCCTCGTCGGCTCACCCGACGAGGGCTACACCGCGGCCGAGCTCGGCGACCGCCTCGGAGTGTCGGCCGCGGCGGTGTCGGGGGCGGTGCGATACCTGGTGTCTATGCGGCTGATCCAGCGGCTGTCGCGGCCCGGTGACCGGCGCGACCGTTACGACCTGACCGACGACGCGTGGTCGGGGATGATCACGGCGAACGCTCCGCTCTACTCCGCGCTCGCCGGCCACATCGACCGCATCGCCGATGCAAACGACGGCGCGCCGGCATCCGTTGCGAGAGCGCGCGACGTCGCCGACTTCCTGAGGTATCTCGCGGAACGGATGCCGCACCTCGCGGCAGAATGGCGGGCCGAGCGCTCCTCGGGCGCACGGTAGCCTTGCCCGAGTGACTGACACGACCCCCTACATCGTTGCCACCGACGGAGCCTGCAAGGGCAACCCCGGGCCGACGGGGTGGGCGTGGGTCGGCGAGGACGGGCACTGGGCCGCCGGGGCCATCCCGCTCGGCACGAACAACGTCGGCGAGCTGATGGGTCTTCTCAAGGCGATCGAGGACCACGCCGACATCGAGAACCTCGTGGTGCAGGCCGATTCGAAGTACGCCATCGACACCTACACGAAGTGGATGGACGGCCACCGCCGCCGCGGCTGGAAGACCTCGACCGGCGCGCCGACGAAGAACGTCGACATCCTGGAGCAGCTGATCGTCGCGCGCGACGCCCGCCGCGCGGCCGGTCTGCCCGACGTCGTGCTCGAGCACGTCCGCGGGCATTCGGGCCACGTGCTCAACGCGTGGGCCGACGAGCGCGCCGTCCGAGCCTCGGAGCATGCGGCGAAGGGCACGGCGAGCGCGTGGTCGTCGCTGGGCGCGCAGGACCGCATCGACGTCTCGACGCGCCCCAAGAACGGCCGCTGAGCTCGCAGCCGCCCGCGGCACTCCTGCCGGGCCGCGTCGACAGTTGCCGAACGTCGGCGATCTGCCCGCGATCGGACGCTTCGGGCCGACAAACCCGTATTCCGGCGGATATCCGAGTCACGGCGGCGGCGGGCGACTCGCGACCGACGCCCGCATCGAGCTCAGAGCTGCGCCCGGTACTCCCGCCACGCCACGCCGAGCCGTCGCACGCCCTCCTGCAGCTGCGCCTCCGGTGCCGTGTAGGGAACGCGGATGTGGTCGTCGTAGGTGATGGATGCCGTGAACTCGGTGCCGCCCGCGACCGCCACGCCGCGCATCGAAGCGATGCGGGAGAGCGCGGTCGCCGATCCCCTGGGCAGCCGCGCCCAGACCGCCAGCCCGCCGCGCGGCGGTGTCACCTCCCATTCCGGCAGGTGCTCCGCCATCGCGGCGATCAGCTGCGCGGATGCGACCGCGTGCGTCTCGCTCACGGAGCGCCGCAGCGCCCGCGCCTCGTCGACGAGGTCGAGGGCGAGGAGCTGAGCCGGAACGCTGGTCGACTGGTCCACGAGCTGGCGCAGCGCCCGCAGCCGGCGCACCAGCACCGGATCGGCGCGCAGCCAGCCGACGCGCAGCCCTGACCAGCACCACTTCGACAGCGAATCGGCGACGATGATCGGGGCGTCCGGGCGCAGGGCGGCGAGCGTCGGCGGCACGACGCCGTCGAACGAGACGTGCGCCAGCACGCGATCCTCGAGCACCGGCACGCCGTACTCCGCTGACAGGTCGGCGATCCGCTGCCGGCCCGCCGCCGGCAGGCGGGTGCCCGTCGGGTTGTGGTGGTGCGGGTTCACCGCGACGAGCACCGGACGCAGCGCGACGATCGCCGCCTCGAGCTCGTCGACGTCGATGCCGTCGGGGCCGATCGTCACGCCGTGCACGCGCCCCCCGCGCCGGCGCACCGAGTCGGCGAGACCGGGCCAGGTGACCGACTCGGTGAGCACGACATCGCCGGGTGAGACGAGTTCGTCCACGACGAGGCTGATGGCCTGCTGGGCGCCGTGCGTCACGAGGATCTGAGCGGCGGTCGCCGGCGTGCCCTCCTCCTCGAGCAGCGTGGCCAAGCGCGCGCGGAGGACCGGCAACCCGGCGGGGTCGGTCTCGGCCAGCGTCACCGGATCGAGGGTCGGGGCGTGCGCACGCACGATGTCGAGGGCCAGCGACGGCATCGCCGGCACGGCGCGGAGCAGGTCGATGCCCGACGGCAGGGCCGAGAACAGGCTCTCCCCGCGGGCGGTGCGCTCCCGCGTCGGCAGCGGACCGCCGAGGTGCCCGGCGACACGGGTGCCGCTGCCCTGCCGCCGCTCGACGAGCTCCTCCTCGCTCAGCAGCGCGTATGCCGCGACCACGGTGCCGCGCGAGACCGAGATGGCGGCGGCGAGCGCTCGCTCCGCCGGCAGGCGGTCGCCGGAGCGCAGTTCGCCGCCGTGGATGAGCGCGGCGATCGCCTGCGCGAGCTGGACCGTGAGGGTGCCATCGCCGTGCGCCCATCGGCCGAGGCGACCGGCCAGCCGGGAAGCCTCGACGGCGCCGCCGAGTGCCACCCGATGGTCCACCAGCCGCTCATTGGCCCTGTGAACAGTCGTCATAGCATCGCATTCTGGTCCAATGTTCACGTCAGACGCCACCGCATCCGTCACGATCGGGCCAGTTTCACCGGATTGGACCATCGACCAGCTCGTCGAGTGGATCGGCGCCGACGACGTCCGCTCACACGACGAGGCGCTCAGGGCCCTGCTCACCGCGGTCTTGGCCGGCCTCGCACCGGACGCCGCGTCGGCCCTGACCCCCCGCTCCCCCGTCGCGCTCGTGCGCGCGGTCGCCTCACACCTCCGTGCGGCGCCGGCACTGCGTGATGTCCGGCTCCGGGATGTCGCGGGCGACGCGATCGCTGTCGCGCCTCGACCCGTCGGCCCGGCGACCACCGGCCGCCGCGCGCCCACGCCGGCCGCGGCATCCGTCCGCCGCCCGCGGCTCCGGCTCACCTGAGCCCGCGGACCTCCGGCTCACCCGCGCCGGCGCACACGCGCGAGCGCTGCAGTTCCCGGCGACCGCGGCGTCTCGCGATGGCGCGGTCGCCGGAAACTGCCGCGTTCGCTCGCCGACCGCGTCAGCGACTCGCCTGATCGCGGGCACCACGCCGGCCGCGGCATCCGTCCACCGCCCGCGTCTGCGGCTCACCTGAGCCCGCGGGCGGGCAGGCCTGCGACTCACCTGCGCCGGCGCACACGCGCGAGCGCTGCAGTTCCCGGCGAGCGCGGCGTCTCGCGATGGCGCGGTCGCCGTAAACTGCCGCGTTCGCTCGCCGACCGCGTCAGCGACTCGACTAAGCGCGGGCGCCACGCCGGCCGCGGCATCCGTCCGCCGCCCGCGGCTCCGGCTCACCTGAGCGCGCGCGCGACCGCGGGTCAGCTCTCGGTGGTGCCCTCGTACAGCCCGATCGCGTTGCCGTCCGGGTCGCCGATGACCGCCCACCAGCTCGTGGGCGAGATCTGGTTCTTCTCCATCAGCACCGTGCCGCCGGCATCCAGCGCCGCGGCGACCGTCTCATCGATGGAGTCCACCTCGACGTACGAGCGAGGCTGGGTGAAACCCTCCTCGCGAGGCGCGAGGCCGCCGCCCGAGATCTGGTTCGGCGCCCGCCACATCGGGTAGCCCTCGAAGCCGGGCAGCTCCGCGATCTGCCAGCCGAACAGTCCCGAGTAGAACTCGGACGCTCTGCCGAGATCCGTGACGGGGATGTCGATGTGCGTGATGTCGCCGTGAGCCATGGTGGTTCCTCTCGTGCGGATCCGACCCGGTCAGTCTCCGCCGCCCGCGCCCGACCCACAAGAGCCCGCGAGAGTGCGGCGGGGGGACGGGGGGCGAGGTCGACGGGATCACGGGGACGACGGCGGGGACGCCTCGGCGAGGTGCGCCTCGAGCGCGTCGACGGCGGGACGCTGGCCCTTCACGAGGCGCTCGCGGGCGGCATCCGGGCTCGTCCACTCGACGCGGTCGACCTCGGGGAACGACGCCGTCCGCCCCGACCGCGGCGGCCACTCCAGCTCGAACTCGCCGAACACGAGATCATCGAGCGAGAAGCCGGTCCCATCGGCGACGAACACCGTCACCCGCTTGCCTGACGAGTAGGCGAACGTGCCGAGCTCGGCGTACGGCGGCTCGGGCGGGTCGACGCCGAGCTCCTCGCGGAACTCGCGGCGCGCGGCATCCAGCGCGCTCTCGTCGCCTTCGGCGAACTCGCCCTTCGGGATCGACCAGGCGCCGGCATCCTTGCTCGCCCAGAACGGCCCGCCCATGTGTGCAAGGAGCACCTCGAGGTCGGGCGCGAGCCGATAGAGCAGGATGCCGGCGCTGGTGATCACGGTCGTCTGCCGGAGCGTCAGACCACGCGGGTCTTCGGGGAGACGGTGTAGGTGTCTTCGGCGTCGTCGTACACGACACCCGACAGGGCGGCGTCGATGGCGGCCATGGTATCGGCGTCGAGCACGACGCCCGAGGCCTTGACCGTGTCGGCGAGCTGCTCGGGACGTGATGCCCCCACCAGCGCCGAGGCGACATTCTTGTTCTGCAGCACCCACGCGATGGCGAGCTGCGGCATCGAGAGGCCCGCCTGCTCGGCCACCGGCTTGAGCGCCTGGACCGCCTCGAGCACCTCGTCGCGCAGGAAGGACTTGATGAATCCCGCGCCGCTCTTCTCGTCCGTGGCGCGCGAGCCTTCGGGCACCGGCTGACCGGGCAGGTACTTGCCCGACAGCACGCCCTGCGCCATCGGCGACCAGACGATCTGCGAGATGCCGAGCTCTTCCGACGCCGGCACGACCTTGCCCTCGATGACGCGCCAGAGTGCCGAGTACTGCGGCTGGTTCGAGATGAGCTGGATGCCGTAGCTCTTGGCGAGCGCGTGACCCTCGCGCAGCTGCTCCGCCGTCCACTCCGACACGCCGATGTAGAGCGCCTTACCCTGGCGGACGACGTCGGCGAACGCCTGGAACGTCTCTTCGAGCGGCGTCTCGTAGTCGAAGCGGTGCGCCTGGTAGAGGTCGACGTAGTCGGTGCCGAGACGCTTCAGTGACCCGTTGATCGACTCGAAGATGTGCTTGCGGCTGAGGCCGGTGTCGTTGGGGCCCTTGGGGCCGGTCGGGAAGTAGACCTTGGTGAAGACCTCGAGCGATTCGCGACGCTGACCCGTGAGCGCCTTGCCGAGGACTTCTTCCGCCACCGTGTTGGCGTACACGTCTGCGGTGTCGAAGGTGGTGATCCCGGCGTCGAGTGCCGCGTGGACGGTGGCGATGGCGGCCGAGTCGTCGACCTGCGAGCCGTGCGTGACCCAGTTGCCGTAGGTGATCTCACTGACTTTGAGACCGCTGTTTCCGAGGTACCGGTAATTGACCATGGGAAAACGCTACCTGCCTCAACGGGGTCGCCGGCGCGATCCCGCTCCGCCGACGCCGTAAGCCGGCGGGCGATGACAGGCCGGAACGACGGATGCCGCGACCCGGCGCGTGAGCGCGGGTCGCGGCATCCGTCGTCAGAGGTGGGTCAGACCACGCTCGCGGACTCGTCCTCGGTCGCGTCGTCCGCGGTCCCCGCCGGCGGCTCGCTGTGCTCGGCCTCGGCCAGTGCGCGCGCCTCCTCGTCGAGATCGGTCGCCGCCTGCTCGAACTGCGAGTTGTAGAGCCGGAAGTACGCGCCCTGGGCGACGATGAGCTCGTCGTGGGTGCCCTTCTCGACGATCCCGCCGTTCTCCATCACGAGGATGAGGTCGGCGTCGCGGATCGTCGACAGGCGGTGCGCGATCACGAACGACGTGCGGCCTTCACGCAGCGCTGCCATGGCGTGCTGCAGCAGCAGCTCGGTGCGGGTGTCGACCGAGCTCGTCGCCTCGTCGAGGATGAGCACCGACGGCTGCGCGACGAATGCGCGCGCGATCGTGATGAGCTGCTTCTCGCCGGCCGAGATGTTCGACGCGTCCTCGTCGAGGAGCGTGTCGTAGCCGTCGGGCAGCGAGTGCACGAAGCGGTCGACGTACGTGGCCCGCGCGGCAGCGAGGATCTCGTCGTCGGTCGCGTCGGCGCGTCCGTAGCGGATGTTCTCGCGGATCGTTCCCGCGAACAGCCACGGGTCCTGCAGCACCATACCGGTCTTGGCCCGGATGTCGCGCCGCGTCAGCAGCGCGATGTCCTGTCCGTTCAGGAGGATGCGACCGCCGTCGAGCTCGTAGAAGCGCATCAGCAGGTTCACGAGCGTCGTCTTGCCGGCGCCGGTCGGACCGACGATCGCCACCGTCTGGCCGGGCTCCACCCGGAACGACAAGTCGTGGATGAGCGGGCGCTCGGACGTATACGAGAAGGCGACGTCCTGGAACTCGATGGTGCCGTCGCCGTCGACCGGTGCCGGGGCATCCGGTGCGTCGGGCTCTTCTTCGCTCTCGTCCAGGAGCTCGAACACACGCTCGGCCGACGCGGTGCCGGACTGCACGACCGCGGCCATGCCGCCCAGCTCCGACAGCGGCTGGGTGAACTGCTGCGAGTACTGGATGAACGCCTGCACGTCGCCGAGGCGCAGCTGACCGCTCGCGACCATGAGCGCGCCGAAGACGGCGATGCCGACATAGGTCAGGTTCCCGATGAACATCATCGCGGGCATCATGATGTTCGACAGGAACTGCGCCTTGAAGGATGCCTGGTAGAGCTCCTCGTTCTCGGCCCGGAACGCCTCGCGCGCCGCCTGCTCGCGACCGAACACCTTGACGAGCGCGTGGCCGGAGAAGGACTCCTCGACGCGTGCGTTGAGGCGGCCGACCTTGCGCCACTGGATGCCGAACGCCTTCTGCGAGCGCGGGCCGATGACGCCGAACAGCACGGCCATGAGGGGGAAGCTCACCAGCACGACGAGCGTCAGCTGCCACGAGATCGTCAGCATCATGATGAGCACGCCGATCACGGTGAGCACGCTCGTGAGCGCCTGCGACAGTGACTGCTGCATCATCTGCGTGATGTTGTCGATGTCGTTCGTGACGCGGGAGATCAGCTCGCCGCGCTGCACCCGGTCGAAGTAGCGCAGGGGCAGACGGTTGATCTTGGCTTCGACGTCTTCGCGCAGGCGCCACATGACCCGCACCATGATGACGTTGATGACGTAGCCCTGCACCCACATCAGCAGGGACGACGCGAAGTACAGCGCGAGCACGATCAGCAGGACGCGGCTGAGCGCAAGGAAGTCGACGCCGGCGCCGGGGACGAAGTGCTCCATCGCCGCCACCATGTTGGCGAGATCCTGCTCGCCGGATGCTTCGAGGCCCTGGACGACCTGCGCCTGCGTGGCACCCACGGGTGCCATCGACGACACGACGCCCTCGAAGAGGATATTGGTGGCCTCGCCGAGCACCTTGGGCGACAGCACGGCCAGCACGACACCGATCGAGCCGAGGATCGACACGAAGATGAAGCCGACCGCGTTGGGACGCAGCAGCCCGATGAGCCGGCGGAACGACGGCCCGAAGTGCGCGGCCTTTCCTGGGGCTACCGCGCCGCTCCAGTCGTCGGCCGAGATGCGGGCCTGCTCGCCGAGCTCGATCTCGAGCTTCTCCTCGGGGCTCAGCTCCGCGATGGCGTCGCGGGCCCGACCCCGGCGGGGTGACGTGCCGGTGTTCGGCTGCTGTTCGGGGCTGGACTGCTGTTCGGGGCTCATCGGGCCACCTCCGCTCCGAGCTGGGATTCGACGATCTCGCGGTAGGTCTGACTCGTCTCGAGCAGCTGCTCGTGCGTGCCGAGGCCGACGATGCCGCCGTCGTCGAGGACGACGATGCGATCGGCGTCGGTGATCGTCGAGACGCGCTGGGCGACGACGATCTTCGTGACGTCCGGCAGCTCGCGCCACAGCGCCTGCCTCAGTCTGGCGTCGGTGGTGAGATCGAGCGCCGAGAACGAGTCGTCGAAGACGAGCACGCGCGGCTGGTGAACGATGGCCCTCGCGATCGCGAGGCGCTGGCGCTGCCCGCCCGAGACGTTGGTGCCGCCCTGCGAGATGGGCGCGTCCAGTCCGCCGTCCATCTGGCTCACGAAGTCGCTCGCCTGGGCGATCTCGAGGGCCTGCCACAGCTCGGCATCCGTCGCCTCCTCCCGCCCGAATCGCAGGTTCGACGCGATCGTGCCGGAGAACAGGAACGGACGCTGCGGCACCAGCCCGATCGTGGCCCAGAGGGCGTCGAGATCGGCGCGACGGACGTCCAGGCCGCCCACCTCGACGGCGCCGTGCGTCACATCGAACAGGCGCGGGATCAGCGAGATCAGCGTGGTCTTGCCGGCGCCGGTCGAGCCGACGACGGCGACGGTCTCGCCCGGCTCGGCGCGGAAGCTGATGCCGGAGAGGATGGGGTGCTCGGCACCGGGGTAGGTGAAGGTGACGTCCTTGAACTCGACGGCGCCCGGCGCGGGGAACTCGGCGGGTGCACCCGCGGGCCGCTCGAGCGACGACGCCGTGTCGAGCACCTCTCCGATGCGCTCGGCCGACACGGCGGCGCGGGGGATCATCAGCGTCATGAAGCTCGCCATCATGACGCCGGAGAGGATGATCATGGCGTACTGCATGAAGGCGAACAGCGTGCCGATCTGGATCTCGCCGGCGTCGACCTGCATGCCGCCGAACCAGATGACTCCGATGACGGTGACGTTGAGGATGAGCATGACGGCCGGGAACAGCACCACGAAGAGCGAGCCGACCTTGCGCCCGACGACCATGATCTCGGTGTTGGCCACGCGGAAGCGCTCCTCTTCGAGAGGCTCGCGGACGAAGGCCCTGATGACGCGGATGCCGGTCAGCTGCTCGCGCATCACCCGGTTCACGCCGTCGAGCTTCGCCTGAAGGCTGCGGAACAGCGGCACCATGCGCGCGATCACCAGTCCCGCGACCACGAGCAGGACGGGCACGGCGACCGCGATGATCCAGGCGAGGCTCGCGGCCTGCTCGATGGCGAGGACGATACCGCCGATCGCGAGCAGCGGCGCCGTCACGAGGAAGGTGGCGGCCATCATCGTGAGCATCTGCACCTGCTGCACGTCGTTCGTGTTGCGGGTGATCAGCGAGCCGGCGCCGAATCCCGTGACCTCGCGCTCCGAGAAGCCCGAGACGCGCTCGAAGATGTCGTCTCGGACGTCGCGGCCGAGCTTCATCGCGGCACGCGCCGCGAAGTAGGTCGCGATGATCGAGGCGACGATCTGCGCGAGCGACACCGTCAACATGATGGTGCCGGTGCGCCAGATGTACTCGGTGTCGCCCTTGGACACACCGTTGTCGATGATGTCGGCGTTCAGGCTGGGCAGGTAGAGCGAGGCGAGCGCGGAGGCGGACTGGAACAGCAGCACACCGAGCAGCAGCCAGCCGGATGGTTTGAGATAGCGGACGAGGAGTTTGGCGAGCACGGACTTCTCCCAGAAGTGACGATGCCATGACGAAGCACCGCCTGATGCGGTGTCCATGGATGCCGACCCACCATTGCACGCCCCGCCGACATCGCGGCAGACACGTTCACGGAGGGCGAACGACGAAGGCTGAGGGCGTTCCCGGACGCCCGCCGGTCACTCTAACACGATATATCGCGTGCGCGCGAGTCGCGGCCGACCCGTCTGCAATCGCGAAAGGGCACGTTTCCGCGCATCCGACTGCGGAAATATCCTCTCGCGATTCCTGGCAGGGAAGGCGGGGGATGCCTCGGGCTAGGCCTGGCCGCCCTGTGCGATGTCGGCGCGCTCCCGCCAGCTGCGGGCGGTGACGCGATCGAGGGCGACCTGGCGGCGCAGCGCGTCGGCCTTCTCGTACAGCGTGGGGTCGCCGTAGCTGGTCAGCACCTTCACGAGCACCGGGAGCAGCTCGATCATGAAGAACAGCGCGGCGATCAGCCCGTGCGCCCACAGCAGCGTCGGCTCGCGCTGCGACAGGCGCTCCAGACCGCTGATCTGGCTCAGCAGCCCGGTCGCGCCGGCGTTGCCGCCCGCGACCTCGGCGGCACGCGCGTTGTACGCCGCAAGCGCCGCGTCGTACTGCTCGCGAGCGGCGGGCAGCTCGTCCTTCGCCTGCTTCTTGTTCTGGGCTTCCGATGCGCCCGCGTCGGCCGTGCCGGCCGCCTGCGCGGCAGCGAGATCCGACTGCGCGGTGGTCAGCTGAGCGGCCAGATCGTCGTATGCCGACTGGGCCGCGGCCAGCTGATCCTGGGCAGCGCCGGAGCTCGCTCCCTCGCCGGCGACGCCGCTGCACCCCGCGACCTCCCCGGCACCCTGGCCGGTGAGCTCGCACTCATAGATGGCGCGCGCCTGATCGATGACGGTCTGCTGCGCGGCGAGCTTGGCCGTGAGGTCGTCGACGGTCGCCTGCGCCGACGCCGTCGCACCGGAGGTCGTGTCGGCGCCCGCCACCACACCACTGGCCGCCTGGCTCTCGAGGGCCGAGACGCGTTCGCTCGCGGCATCCAGCGCCTGCTTCTCGGGGCCGGAGGTCACGGCGTCCTGATCGGACTGCGCCTGCACGAGGTTGGTGGCGGTCACCTCGCGCGCGATGTCGTTGTGGAACACCTGCAGCACGAGCGGCTCGGCGACCACGATGCCGATGATCGCGGCCATGATCACGCGCGGGATCGCCAGCCCGATGAGGCGCCAGACGTTGCGCGTGGAGCGCATGGTCGAGGTGAGGAAGCGGTCGAGATTGAAGATGATGAGCGCCCACACGATCGCGAGCGGCACGGCGACCCAGGCGCCGACGCGCACGCCGGTCATCAGCGCGAACATCATCGAGATCGCCGAGACCAGGGCGGTGCCGGCGAGCACGAAGAACATCTGCACGAATCGCGGCGTCTCGGTGGGGACCTCGTCCAGCACCGTGCCGTCGGCACCGCCGAGGATCGCGACCCGGCGCCAGCCCGCACCGCGTTCACGCCGACGCGCGGCGCGCTTCGAGCGACCCGAGCGGGCGGGCTCCGTCGGCGCGGGTTCCGGCTCGGGCTCCTCCGCGACCAGCACGTGGGCGGTCGCATCGGGCTCCGCCGCAGCGCCCCACTCCCCGATCGGCGTGGTCGCGGTGATCGCCGGCTCCGTCACCCTGTCATCCAGTGCAGCCCTGTCGTCCACCGCAGGCTCGTCGCGGACCACCGCGACCGGCTGCGTCGGGTTCATCGCCAGCGCGTCCTCGAGCAGGTCGCGCGTCACGGGGTACGGGTCGTCCGGGCCGCCGGCATCCTCCCGGTCGTCTCGCGGCTCGCCGGCCGCCTGCTGGGCCCGCACATCGTCGAGATACAGATCCTCGGCGCGCGCCTCGTCGTCCGCCTCGAACTCGATGCGGCCGTCGGAGCCGAACCGGCCCGGTCGGTGTGCGGAGAAAGACATCCCGACACCCTAGACAGGGCAACCTGTGCGGCAGGTGAGTCTCCAACCGCGGAGCGGCGGTGAGGTCAGTCCTCGAGCGGCGTGGCGGCGGCGACCGCCTCGTCCTCTTCGGTGGCGACCAGCTGACCGCAGGCGCCGTCGATCTCCTTGCCGCGGGTGTCGCGGAGGGTCGTCGGGATGCCGGCATCGTTGAGCCGGCGGACGAACTCGTTCTGCACCGGCACGTCGGATGCCGTCCAAATCGAGCCGGGGGTCGGGTTGAGCGGGATGGGGTTGACGTGCACCCAGCCGCGACCGCGCGCGTTGAGCTTCTCGGCCAGGAGGTCGGCCCGCCAGCCGTGGTCGTTCATGTCCTTGATGAGCGCGTACTCGATCGACACGCGGCGTCCGGTCTTGTCGAAGTAGGCGCGTGCGGCGTCGAGCGCTTCGTCGACCTTCCAGCGCGAGTTGACCGGGATGAGCTCGTCGCGGAGCTTGTCGTCGGGGGCGTGCAGCGAGAGGGCGAACGTCACCGGGATGTCCTCGTTCGCCAGTTTCGTGATCGCGGGCACGAGTCCGACCGTCGACACGGTGATGCCGCGGGCGCTCATGCCGAGGCCGTGCTGCTTGTCCGTCATCACCCGCACCGCCTGCATGACCCGCGCGTAGTTCGCGAGCGGCTCGCCCATGCCCATGAAGACGATGTTCGACACCCGCTCGGCGGAGTGGTCGTCCTTCTTCTTGCCGCCCAGTCCGCCGTCGGCGATGAGGCGGTTGGCGCGCACGATCTGCTCGATGATCTCGGCCGCCGACATGTTGCGGGTGAGGCCCGCCTGTCCGGTCGCGCAGAACGGGCAGTTCATGCCGCAGCCGGCCTGGCTGGACACGCACAGTGTGATGCGGCCCGGGTAGCGCATGAGCACCGACTCGACGAGGGCGCCGTCGTGCAGCTTCCACAGGAACTTGATGGTGTCGCCGCGGTCGGTCTCGAGGCGACGTACCTCGGTGAGCAGCGGCGGCAGCATGCCGTGGACGAACTCCTCACGCCCTTCGGCGGGGAGGTCCGTCATGTCGGCGGGGTTGTGGGTCCAGTGCTGGAAGTAGTGCTTCTCGAGCTGCTTCGCCCGGAAGCCGGGAAGCCCGAGCTCCTTGACCTTCTCGACGCGCTGCTCGGGGGTGAGGTCGGCCAGATGCACCGGCGGCTTGCCCCGCTTGGGGCTGGCGAACTGCAGAAGAGGCCGGCCCTCGGCATCCTTCTTCTGGGTCCAGCCCTCCGTCGCCGGACGCACCTGCCTGGGTTTGGTCGTGCGCACGGGCGAATCGGTCATGAAATCCAGGGTAGGGGACGCGCCTGGACGGATGCCGATGCCGCCGCCTCCCGCCTGCCCCGCGCACTCGCACCCGCGCGTGGTCAAGCCCCCTCGGGCAGTTGGGCGACGCCGCTAGCCTGACCCGATGAGCGACGACACCGACCTGACGATCCGCCCGATCGAGCCCACGGACGCCGGCGAGGTGCTGACGCTGCAGCGCGCGGCGTTCGTGCAGGAGGCACTGATCTATGGGTCGCCCGATATGCCGCCCCTCACCCAGACGCTGGAGGAGCTCCAGGCCGAGCTGGCCGAGAACCTCGGCGTCGTCGCCGTCGACGGCGCTCGCATGGTCGGCGCACTCCGCGCGCGTGTCGATGGCGACCTGCTGCTGGTCGGCCGCATCGCGATCGCGCCTGATCGTGCCGGCGAGGGGATCGGCAGTGCTCTGCTGGAGGCGGTCGAACGCCGCGGCGCCGCCGCCGGTGCGAGCGAGGCCGAGCTGTTCACCGGCTCGCTGAGCGAGGCGAACCAGCGCCTCTACGAACGCGTCGGCTATGCCGAGACCCAGCGCGTGCCCGAAGGCGACGGCACCGAGCAGGTCTTCCTGCGCAAGCGGCTCGACGCGAGGCGCCGCGGCTAGGCTCGCGGTGTGGTCCCGCTCGAGAACCTCCTCGCCTTCACGCTCGCCGCGCTGGTGCTGATCGTGATCCCGGGCCCGAGCGTGCTCTTCACGATCGGGCGCGCGCTCGCGCTCGGACCGATCGGCGGGCTCCTCAGCGTGCTCGGCAACGCCCTGGGCCTGCTGCCGGTCATCGGCCTCGTGGCCATCGGCGTCGGCGGCATCGTCGCGCAGTCGATCGTGCTCTTCACCATCGTCAAGGTCGCCGGCGCCGTATACCTGATGTATCTCGGCGTGCAGGCGATCCGCCACCGTCGCCGGGCGGCGGACCAGGCGACCGGCGCCGCACTGCCGCGCTCGGCCTGGCGTCAGCTCGGTGAGGGGTTCGTCGTCGGGGTGACCAACCCGAAGACCATCGCCTTCTTCGTGGCGGTGCTCCCCCAGTTCGTCGATCTGAACGCCGGCATGGTGCCGCTGCAGATGATCGAGCTCGGCCTCGTGTTCTTCGTGATCGCGCTGATCTCGGACGGCATCTGGGCGCTCGTCGCCGCCGGCGCCCGCACCTGGTTCGGCCGCTCCCCGAAACGCATCTCGACGCTGTCGGCCACGGGGGGCGGCCTGATGATCGGCCTCGGCGGCATCCTCCTCTTCACCGGGAACAAACACTGATGACCCCTTCGACAGGCTCAGGGACCGAAGCCACCGGACCGAGCGCGCAGGCGACCGGACCGAGCGCGCAGGCGACCGGACCGAGCGCGCAGGCGACTGGACCGAGCGCGCGAACCGCCCGGCGGCGCATCGTCTTCCTCGACGTGGACGGGACGATCCTCGAGCACGGCGCCCACATCTCCCCCTCGACGCCGGCCGCCGTCCGCGCCGCGCGCGCGGCGGGGCACCTCGTGTACCTGAGCACCGGCCGCTCGGCCGCCGACATCCATCCGGTGGTCGCCGAGATCGGCTTCGACGGCGCGGTCACCAACTCGGGCGCCCTCGTCACCTCCGGCGGCGAAGTGATCGCCGAACGCCCCCTGTCGCCGGCGGCGGCCGACCGCATGCTGACCGCGCTGCGGAGTCGCGGCATCCGCTATTTCCTCCAGACCGGCGACGGCGTCTACGCGAGCGATGACATGGCCGAGCTGATGCGCGACTATGCCGCCGCCCTCGAGGCACGGGTGCAGGCGGGCCAGGAGGTGCGCCCCGAGGATTCGCTCGTGGGCCTCGCACAGCGGACGTTCCCGAGTGCGGACGAGGCGGACCTCAGCCGCATCGACAAGGCAGTGTTCGTCAGCGACCACGAGGAGGGCCTCGACGAGCTGCGTGCCGACCTCGGCGACGAGTTCCTCATCGTGCCGGGGAGCATGCCGCTGCCGGGCGGATCGAACGGCGAGATCAGCGAGCGCGGCACGACGAAGGGCTCGGCGATCGAGCTGCTGCTAGCACATCTCGGAATGGACGCCGCGGATGCCGTCGCGATCGGCGACAGCTGGAACGACGTCGAGATGTTCGAGGTGTGCGGCGTCGCGGTGGCCATGGGCAACGCGCAGCCCGAGCTCAAGCAGCTCGCCGATTTCGTCACCACCGACGTGCTCGACCACGGCGTCGCCAACGCCCTGCGCCGGCTCGGGCTGATCTGACAGCCCGCCGTCAGCCTGCGCGGGGTGGCGCAGTGGAGTCGCGAACGACGAGCCAGGTGGGCAGCTGGACGTTCTCGGGCGGAGCGCCGCGCTCCATGTCCAACGCGACACGGAGCGACTCACGACCGAGGAGCCCCCATTCCTGGCGGACGGTGGTCAGCGGCGGCGCGAACATCTCGGCCTCGTCGATGTCGTCGAAGCCGACCAGCGAGATGTCCTCGGGGATGCGCAGGCCCGCCTCGGTGATCGCCCGGTAGGCACCGAGCGCCATCTGGTCGTTCGCGGCGAGGATCGCGGTCGGGCGCTCCTCGCGCAGCAGGCGTCTGGTCGCCTCGTAGCCCGACCCCGGAGTCCAGTCGCCGGGCCGGGGCGGCGGGATCTCCCGTCCGCGCTCGGTCAGCACGTCGTGCCACGCGCGATGCCGGGCTGCCGCGGAGAACGAGCCGGACGGGCCGGTGATGTGATGGACCGTCTCGTGCCCGAGGTCCAGCAGGTGAGCGACCGCCTCGCGCGCGCCGCTGTCCTGCTCGAAGTCGACGGAGGCGACGCCGTCGACCAGCGGCGGGCCGAGGACGACCGTCGGCACGCCCTCCGGCAGCTGCAGCGTCTCGTCCACGCCGAAGGGCGCGGGCAGGATGACGATGAGCACGTCGACGGCCATCTCGCCCAGCCGTGTGAAGGCGCCGTTGGCCGCCCGCCCGGAGGTGGCGGCCAACGGCATCAGCGTCGTGGCATAGCCGCTCTCGGCGGCCCGCTCCGAGATCGCCTCGAGCGAGCGGTGCGTGCCGACCGAGTGCAGGTTGTAGTAGACGACACCCACGGTGCGGAACGACCCGCGACGGATGGCCCGCGCCGCGGCGTTCGGCCGGTAGCCGAGCTCGCGCATGGTGCTCAGGATCAGCTGGCGCTTCTCGGGCGCCACGTTGGGCTCGCCGTTCGCCACGCGGGACACGGTCTGCACCGAGACGCCGACAGCCTGCGCGACATCCCGCAGCGATGTGCGGCGTTCAGCCATTCACACCCCTCGGAAGGCGAAGCGGAACTCGAGGTCGCCGCTCGTCGGCAGGTGGTACTGCGCCAGCGTGCGCGCGCCCCACGAGTCGTCGCCGCCGACCCCGCGCCGCATGAGCGCCGGGCGCAGCACGGTGCGATGGATCGGGGGCAGCTCGGTGTGGTGCAGGGCGTTCTCCACCTCGTCGGGCGTCCAGGGCAGGGCCGAGAACTCCATGCCCTCGGGCGATTCGACGCGGAGGCCCGCGCCGCGCCCATCGGTGACCTCGGCCCAGCGCACGCCCGTGCGGCTGCCCGCTTCCTGTGGGCGCAGGTAGGGGGTGAGTTCGGTCGCCACGTCGCGATCGTATACGCCCAGTCGCGCGCCGCCGCGGCGATCCACGTAGCATTCCTCGGGCCCGTCGCCGTACCACCGCAGCCTGCGGAACTCGGGCAGCGTCGTCAGCAGCATCCCGAATTCGGGGAGGCTCGGCAGCCCGTCGACGAGTTGCAGGGTCTGGGTCACCTCGACCCGGCCTGCACCGTCGACGCGGTACGCGACATCGCATGTCGTCGCCGGTCGCGTGGGCAGCTCGTACGAGAGCGTCACGGTCACCGAGGTCTCATCCGTCTCGACCCGCGTCGTGGTCAGCGGGTCGCGCACCCGGCCGTAGCGGCTCGCGAGCAGCCACTGGCCGTCCTCGAACGGCGCCTCCCACCCGCGTTCGTTCGCGGTGGGCGCGTGCCAGAAGTGCGGGCGCGGCATGGACGTCAAGAGCTCGCGCCCGCCGTCCGAGGTCATGCCGAAGCGGTACGAGGCCAGTCCGCCGTACAGGGTCGAGAACAGGACGCTGAACCCGGCGCCGCGCACGCCGATGTTGTGCGCACCGCGGACGAGCTCCGGCGCAGGCGCCGCCACGACCGCCGGCGGCGACCCGACCCGGACGACGCGCTGCTCGCGAGCGACCTCATGGCCCTCCGGTGCCCACGCCGTCGCCGACCGCAGCCGGAACGAGACGTCGATCGTGTACTCCCCCGGCGCCGCCGGGACGGCGAGCGGGAGGGCGACAGTGCCCGTCTCGCCGGCCGCGATGTCGGTCTCGACCTCGGCCTGACGCAGCACCTCGCCCTCGCGCGCGAGCGTCACGACGCAACGATAGGCCGCGCTGGACGTCGCCATCAGCCGGTTGTGCACCGTCATGGCGTCGTCGTCGATGCGGATGCGCAGGCCCTGATAGACGTAGGCGACCTCCTGCAGCTTGGGCGTCGGCGTGTGGTCGGTGAAGAAGATGCCGTTGCCGCAGAACTCGCCGTCGTTCGGCGCATCGCCGAAGTCTCCGCCGTAGCCGAAGTACTCCTCGCCGTAGCGGTCGGTCAGCGCGATCGCCTGGTCGGCGAAGTCCCAGATGAACCCGCCCTGGAACAGCGGCTCACGGTAGGCGAGCTCGATGTACTCGTCGACGGCGCCGAACGAGTTGCCCATCGCGTGGGCGTACTCGCAGAGGATGAACGGCTTCTCGCGGTGCTCGCGCAGGAACTCCTCGACCTCGGCCGCGGGCGTGTACATCTGGCTGACGACATCCGTCGTCTCCTCGTGGCGCGGGTCCCAGTGCACTCCTTCGTAGTGCACGGGACGCGTGTCGACGTCGCGGAAGTACGCCGCGACGTCGCGCAGGTTGGTGCCGCCGTAGGACTCGTTGCCGCACGACCACATCACGATGCTGGGGTGGTTCTTGTCGCGCTCGTACATGCTGGCCGCGCGGTCGAGCAGGGCGGGCAGCCACTCGGGGCGATCGCCGGGGACGGCCTCGTCGATCGGCGCGCCGAGCTTGCGGATGCGGTCCCACACACCGTGGCTCTCGAGGTTCATCTCGTCGATGACCATGAGTCCGTGCCGGTCGGCGAGGTGGTAGAACGCGGTGCTGTTCGGATAGTGGCTCGTGCGCACCGCGTTCACGCCGGCGGCTTTGAGGAGCAGGATGTCGGACTCGATCTCGGCCGCCGTCTGCACGCGGCCGGCCAGGCCGAATTCGTGACGGTTCACGCCGAGGAACACCACGCGTCGTCCGTTGAGCGAGAGCAGCCCGTCCTCGATCGCGAAACGCCGCACGCCGACCCGCTGCATGATGACCTCGACGAGGGCTCCGTCACCGTCGCGCACCTCGATCTCGACGTCGTACAGCGCCGGATGCTCCGGGCTCCACAGCAGGGGATTCTGAAGACGGATGCCGAAGCCGCCGTCTCCGCGATGCTCGAGCTCGCCGACCCCGTCGATGCGGGCGCGCACGCGTCCGTCACCGCGCAGGGCGACGCGCAGGGTCACGTCGGCGACCTGGTTGCCGGGTGCGAGGTCCACATCGACCCGGATGTCCTCGACGTGCACCACCGGCCGGCGGGAGAGCACGACGTCGCGGAACAGGCCCGAGAAGCGGAAGAAGTCCTGGTCTTCGAGCCACGAGCCGCTCGAGAACTTGAAGACCTGCGCCGCGAGCTTGTTCTCGCCCTCGACGAGCGCATCGGTCACGTCGAACTCCGACGGCGTGAAGCTGTCGGTCGCGTAGCCGAGGTACCGGCCGTTCAGCCAGACGGCGATCGCGCTCTCGGCGCCGAGAAAGCTCACGCTCACCGTCTCGCCCGTCTCGAGAGGGCGATCCAGCACGAAGCTCTTCACGTACGAGGCCACCGGGTTGTAGCGCTCGGGCACCTGTCCCGGTGAGATCTCCTCCACGCCGTCCCACGGGTACTGCACGTTGACGTACTGAGGGCGGTCGTAGCCGTGCAGCTGGATGTGCGCCGGGACGGGGATGTCGTCCCAGCTCTCGCAGTCGTACCCCGGGTCGAAGAACCCCGCCGGCGCGGCGGCCGGATTCTTCGCGTAGTGGATCTTCCACCGGCCGCTCAGCGACTGCTCATATCCGCTGCGACCGTCGGCCGCCTCCTCCGCCGAGCGGAACCAGCGGTGATCCGAGTGCGCGGGGCGGCGGTTCTCCCGCACGAAGCGGGGATCGGCGATGCGTGCGGCGTCGAACGCGGCGTCATCGTCGCGGGAGCCGGCATCCGCCCTGTCGATCGTGTCCAGCGTCACTTGACCGCCCCCGTGATCCCCTGCGCGAACTGCCGCTGCAGCAGGAGGAAGATGATCATCGTCGGCAGCGACGACAGCAGCACCGCGAGCATGAGCACCCCGTAGTCGGTGACGTAGCCGGCGCTGATGTTCGCCGTGAGCATCGGCATCGTGAGCACGCTGTTGTTGACGAGGATCACCTTGGGCCAGAGGAAGTTGTTCCACGCCATCATGAACGTGATCACGGCGCCCGCCGCGAAGGTCGACCGCATCGTGGGGACGTAGATGCGCGCGAAGATCGAGAGCTCGCTGAGGCCGTCGATGCGCGCCGCCTCGATGAGCTCGTGCGGGAACGACCGCGATGCCTGGCGGAACAGCAGGATCAGGAACGGCGTCGAGATCATCGGGATGACCACCGCCCAGAGCGAGTTGACCATTCCGACCCGTGCGAACAGCTGGAACAGCGGGATCATCGTCGCGGCGAACGGGATCATAATCGCCAGCAGCAGGATCGCCATGACGACGTCCTTGCCCCGGGAGTGATACACCTCGAACCCGTATCCGGCGATCGAGCACACCGTCAGCGCGAGCAGCGTGGTGCCCACGGCGATGAGGAACGAGTTCGTCATGGCGCCGACGACGTTCTGCGTCGAGAACAGCACGGTGAGGTTCTCCAGCAGCGCCGCGCCGGGCAGCATCCGCGAGGAGAGGACGTCCTTGCTCGTGTTGGTGGCCGAGACCACCATGAAGTAGAGCGGGAACACCGAGAACAGGGCCCAGACCGCCAGCAGGGCGTATCCGGGAAGGCTGCGGAGCTTAGTCACGCTTGTCACCGACCTTCATCTGGATGAACGAGAGGATGGCGACGAGCATCAGGATCACGTACGAGATCGCCGCGGCGTAGCCGAAGTTCGGGTTCTTCTGGAACGACACCTCATAGAGGTAGTGCGCCATCGACATGGTCTGGTGGGCGGGGCCGCCCTGCGTGAGCGCCCAGGACTCGTCGAACATCTGCAGGGTGCCGTTGATCGACAGGATCGCGGTGAGCACGATCATGGGCTTCAGCTGCGGGATGGTGACGTACCAGAACGTCTGGAACGCGTTGGCGCCGTCCATGCGTGCTGCCTCGATGCTCGAATGGTCGATGTTCTGCAGCGCCGCGAGGTAGAAGACCATGTTGTAGCCGGTCCAGCGCCACAGCAGCCCGAGGATGATCACGAAGCGGGCGGTGTCGGCCTGGCCGAGCCAGTTGATCGGGCTGTCGATGAGGCCGATGCCGGCCAGCATGTCGTTGACGAAGCCGTCGCCGGCGAAGAGGGTGCGGAACACCAGCGAGTACGACACCAGCGACACGGCGCACGGCAGGAAGATCGCCGTCCGCCACAGTCCCTTGAACTTCAGCTTGGGGTTGTTCAGAAGATTCGCCAGCACCAGTGCGAGCGCGAGCATGATCGGCACCTGGATGATCAGGTACAGGAAGGTGTTGGTGAGCGTCAGCCTGAAGACATCGTCGCTCAGCATGCGCTGGTAGTTGTACCAGAGCGGATCCGCGAACTCGAGCCGCGTGCCGCGACCGGTCTGCAGCGACAGGACGAACGCCTGCGCCATCGGGATGAAGCTCATGAAGAGGATGAGCAGGGCGGCCGGGAGCAGGAAGCCCCAGCCGGTGAGGCTGCGGCGACGCGCGGGATTCAGCCAGGGCTTGCGGTCGCCGATGTAGTTGGGCAGGGGCGGCGGATCGTTCCGTCGCGGTGTCTTCGTGCGCGTCTTCGCGTCGGAGGCCACGGGTGTCATCTCTTTCCTCGGGCGGTGGGAAGCATCGCTGACCGCCGGCCGGGCGACGTCACCGCCGCCCGGCCGGACGATCCGTCCCGCTTACTCCATCGCGAACTCGACGTTGGCCTGCGCCTCGGCGAGAGCCGTGGCCGTGTCGGTGCCGCCCATGATCTGCGTCATGGCGGTGCTCACCGCGTCGCGGGCCTCGTAGTAGTACGCACCGGTGTTGTTCGACGGCACCTCGGGGCCGAACGAGACGACGTCGGCGAAGATCGCCTGCCCGCCGAAGAACTCGCTCGGCTCGTTGTACACGTCGCTGTCGCCCGCCGGGGTCCAGTTGGCGACCGCGCCGGCCTTCGGCAGGATCGTGTCGTACAGCTCCGTGGAGCCGGCGAACGTCGCGCCGAGGAAGTCGGACGCGAGGTCGACATCGGCGGTCGACGAGATCGCCCACGAGGAGCCGCCGTTGGCCGAGTAGTTCGTCGCGCCGGAGATCGTGTCGAGCTTCGGGAGGTTGGTGATCCCCCAGTTGCCGGCCTGGTCGTCAGCGGTCTGGATCGAGCCCACGATCCAGATGCCGTTGATCGTGCCTCCGACGTTGCCGTTGACGATCGTGCCGATGTACTCGTCCCACGAGTTGACCTCGATGAGCACACCCGCGTCGACGAGCTGGGTGTAGACGTCGATCGCCGCCTCCAGCGCATCGTTGTCGACGATGGTGGGGTTGCCCTCGTCGTCGAACAGGCTGGCGCCGGCGGACTGCAGCATCATCATCGGGATGTCGGCCGAGCCGGCCTGTCCCGACAGCAGCGGCTGACCCGTCTTGGCGAGGACGTCCTTGCCGATCGTGAGGTACTGGTCCCACGTGATGTCCGTGAAGTCGTCGACCGTGTAACCGGCCTCGGCGAGGACATCGGTGCGCAGCGCGGTGACCGCCGTGCCGGCGTCGAACGGCACGCCGTAGTTGACGTCGTCGATGGTGGAGTAGTCGACGACCGACTTCGGGAACTCCGAGAAGTCGATGTCGGAGTCGCTGAAGTCCGAGAACAGGTCGGGATAGTTCAGCCCGTTCTTCTGGAATGCGTTGTTCTGCATCAGGAAGATGTCGGGCAGTTCGTCGAAGGCCTGGGACTGGGCGATGGTCGTGAGCTTGGTCTGCAGGTCGTCCCACGGCACTTCGACGATGTCGAGTTCGAAGTCGGGGTGATCCTCCTGGTAGACCTTCTCGGCCTCCTGCATCGCATAGATGTTGAACGCGGGGTCCCAGGTCCAGACGGTGAGCTTCTCGTCACCGTCGCCTTCACCGCCGGAGTCGCCTCCCCCGCTGCACGCCGTCAGTGAGAGGGCGAGGGGCAGTGTGAGGGTGAGGGCCGCCGCGGTGAGCTTCGCAGAGCGTTTCATGGAGTGCAGATCCTTCCGTGGATTCCGTGATGCCGAGTGATGCCTCGGCGTCCGACGTGGCCCGCGCATGGTGCCGCACGGGGGTCGGCGGATCAGCCGGCGCACGTCGGAACGCACGCCGAACAGGCAGATGGCTCCGGGAGATCCTTGGCGGATGCAACATCGCATCCCCTGCGCTCTCCGGTGAGCACATCAGCTTCTGAGTCCGAGGGAACGGTAACACTGGTAACGTCACCACGCCAGTGTTCACGCGGATTCGTTACTTTCCGCGTGTGCTTTGCACCGGCACCGTGCCGCGCTGCGCGGCGGGCAGCGGCGTCAGGCTCGGGCGCGCACGGAGGCGCTCACGCGCCGTCAGACGGACACCGCAGCGGGACGCTCATGCGCCGTCAGACCGACACCGAGACCGCGCGCTCTCGCGTCGTCAGCTGGACGCAGCTGCGGGCGCTTCCATCCCGAGGTTGACGAGGGTGCCGCCGGGGTCGCGCACCTGCGCGACGCGCTCTCCCCACGGCATGTCGGCGGGCGCCTCATCGCCCCGGCCGCCGGCATCCAGCCATGCCGCGTACGTCGCGTCCACGTCGTCGACGTAGAACCAGAGCGCGACGCGGTCCCCCACCGACGGCGGGAGCGCATCGGGGTCGCGGCCGATGCCCAGCGACGTCTCGCCGATCTTCAGCGAGACGTAGTCGTCCTCGCCGCCGCTGCCGAACCGGTACGCCACTGTCGCGCCCAATGCGCTCTCGTAGAACCGCACGAGTCGCGGCAGGTCTCGCGCCAGCAGGATCGGGAACAGGCTCCGCACTCCCATGGAGCCCACCCTACGTCGCGTCGGCAGGTCGAGAAAGGGAGTGCTCAGTCCAGGAAGATGTCGGGGAACAGGGCCGAGTCGGGGGTTCCGGGGACGGCCGCGTACGCCGAGAAGTCGGTCACGCCGGCCGCTTCCAGCACGTCCTCCACGATGAGCGTCTGGCCGGTGTACTCGCGCGCCGGCCGGGTGAGCACCTCGTACGCGGCGTCGGCGTAGATGTCGGGCGTGCGGCTCACCTTCATCATGCGATCGCCGCCGAGCGCGAACTGCACCGCCGCGGTCGCGATGGTCGTGCGCGGCCAGAGCGTGTTGGCGGCGATGCCGGCCGATGCGAACTCCGCGGCGAGCCCCAGCGTCGCCATCGTCATGCCGTACTTCGCGAGCGTGTAGCCGGTGTGACCGCCGAGCCACTTCGGCGACAGGTTGAGCGGCGGTGAGAGCGAGAGGATGTGCGGGTTCGCGGCATCCTTCAGGATCGGGATCGCGGCGCGCGACAGCATGAACGTGCCGCGGACGTTGACGTCCTGCATCAGGTCGTACTTCTTGGCATCGAGCTCGAGCGAGCGCGACAGGTCGATCACCGAGGCGTTGTTCACGACGATGTCGATGCCGCCGAACTCGCCCTGCGTCTTGAGCACGGCCTCGGTGACGTCGTCGTCGTTGCGCACGTCGCCGACGATGGGCAGCGCGTTGCCGCCGGCGGCGCGGATCTGCTCGGCCGCCGAGTGCACGGTGCCCTCGAGCTTCGGGTGCGGCGTATCGGTCTTGGCCAGCAGCGCGACGTTCGCGCCGTCGCGCGCCGCGCGCAGCGCGATCGCGAGGCCGATGCCGCGGCTGCCGCCGGACATCAGGATGGTCTTGCCGGCCAGGGACGTGTCGCTCATCTCGGGTTCTCCTCGGGTCAGGAACGGGACTTGGCGGATGCCGCGGCGAAGGCCGCGACGCGCGCCCGGGCGTCGTCGGTGTCGAAACGGGCGCCGATCGAGGCGGCTTCGTCGTCGAGGTTCTCGGCGAACGAGCGCCCGCCGCCGGTGCGGACGAGCCGCTTCGCCTGGCCGAACGCGCCGGTGGCGTTGTCGAGCCAGAACCGCGCGACCGCTTCGGCACGGGGGGCGACCTCGGCCGACGGCACCACTTCGGTGACGAGGCCCCAGTCCAGCGCCGTCTCGGCGTCGATCGTGAGGTCCTGCAGCAGCAGCTGCAGCGCCCGGCGCTGGCCGACCGCCGCCGGCAGCAGCGTGGAGACGCCGAGGTCGGGCGTCAGCCCGATGTTGGCGTACTTGCTCACGAACCTCGACTGCTCCGACGCGACGATGTAGTCGGCGGTGAGCATGAGCCCCAGACCGCCGCCCGCCACCGCGCCCTGCACCGCGGCGACGATCGGCTTGTCGGATTCGACGAACGTGCGGATGCCGTCATGGATCGTGTGCGCCGCTCCGGTGACGTCGGCACCCGAGGCGCCCGACGTCGCCATCTCGAGCACGTCGCCGCCGGCGCAGAAGGCCGGGCCCGCGGCATCCAGGATCACCGCGCCGACCGAGTCGTCGGACGTGAGCTCGTGCGCGACGTCACGCCAGCGGCGTCCCATCTCGAAGCCCATCGCGTTGAGGGACGCGGGCCGGTTGAAGGTGACGCGCGCGAGGGCGCCGTCGCGCGTGACGAGGATCGAGTCGCTCATTGGTCTCCTTGGATCGTGGGCCTGCGTGGGTGGCACCGGATGGCTCGGGCTGAGGTCGGAACCATCCGAATGGCAAGACGAGGGATCAGCGGGGAGCCATCCGGATCGCACCGTCGAGACGGATGGTCTCGCCGTTGAGGTACCCGTTCTCGACGATCGACATCACCAGCCGCGCGTACTCGTCGGGCTTGCCGAGCCGCTGCGGGTAGGGCACCTGCTCGCCGAGCGAGTCCTGCGCGGCCTGCGGGAGGCCCATCAGCATCGGGGTCTCCATGATGCCGGGGGCGATCGTCACGACCCGGATGCCGTAGCGCGCGAGCTCACGCGCGATCGGCAGGGTCATCGCGTGCACGCCGCCCTTGCTCGCGGCGTAGGCGGGCTGGCCGATCTGGCCGTCGAACGCCGCGACGCTCGCGGTGCTGACGATGACGCCACGATCGCCGTCGGCAGTCGCGTCGGTCTTCGCCATCGCGGCCGCGGCCTGGGCGATGACGTTGTAGGTGCCGACGAGGTTCACGCGCACGATGCGCTCGAAGCCCTCGAGCGGCGACGGGTTGCCGTCGCGGTCGAGGACCTTGGCGGGCGGCGCGATGCCGGCGCAGTTGACCACGACACGAAGGGGACCGGATGCCGCAGCCGTCGCGACCGCGGCAGCCACCTGCTCTGCATCGGTGACGTCGGCGGGCGCGAACGAGCCGCCGAGTTCTGCGGCGATGTCGGCGCCGGCGGAGGTCGGGAGGTCGACGATCGTGACTGCCGCACCGGCTGCGGCGAGGCGGCGGGCCGTGGCGAGGCCCAGCCCGCTCGCACCGCCGGTGACGAGCGCGGAGGCACCGGTGAGGTCCATGGATTCTCCTTCGAAGTCCGGATGCTGCGGAACCGCGTATCAGCATACGCGGGACTCAGTCCCAACGACACCGCGGCGCACCCGCCTCACCCAGGCTAGTCGCGGCCGCCTCGGCCGGTCACTACGTGATCCTCGGGCGTCCGCGGAGAAGCAGCGAGATGCGCTCCAGCAGCTCGGTGGGCCGTCCCAGCAGCACCCGCGCTTCAGGGTGCGCGACGAGATACTCGGCGAGCCGCGTGGCCGCGCGCGCGTCGCCGCGGCGGTAACCCGACAGGTAGTGCTGGGTCGCGTGCCATTCGAGGCGGTCGCCCGCCGTCGTGACGATGCCGACGGGGAAGGTGGGGGTCTGCTCCATGTCGCCGAACCCGCCGCCCAGGACGCCCTCCAGCAGCGGCCCGATCGAGTCGCCGAGCGCGGGCGACGGCCACCACGTGCTCGGGGGCCCCACCGCGAGGGTGCGCACGGCACTCCAGGGGACGAAGCCTCCGTGCGCGTCGGCGAGGTAGGGCGCGAGGCCATCGGGCGTCAACCTCACATGGCGCACGGCGACATCGCCGATGGCGAGAGCCGGCTCCGCCCCTTCGAGGGCCGTGAGGGGTCCTTGGCGGCGCGCGGCACGTGCGGTCGGCATGCATCCATCCCACCACGCACCATGGCGCGCTCCCGGTCAGCGGGCTTGGATGGGCGCATGGAGATCAGAGGGAAGCGCGTGTACGACGAGCCGTCGCCCGACGACGGGTTCCGCGTTCTCGTGGACCGGCTGTGGCCGCGCGGCCTCTCGAAGGAACGCGCCGCGCTCGACCTGTGGGCGAAGGAAGTCGCACCCTCGACGGAGCTGCGCCGGGCGTTCCACCAGGACGGCCTGTCGTGGGCCGACTTCGACTCCGCCTACCGCGCCGAGCTCGAGGGTTCCGCCCGCGACGCCGTCGCGGCGCTGCGTGCCGAGCTCGCATCGCACCCGGTGGTCACGCTCCTGCACGCGGTCGCCGACGAGGAGCACAATCACGCGGTGATCCTGCACGAGGCGCTGGAAGCCTGACGGCGACCGGCGTCAACTCCTCAGCTTCGGCTCTCGGCGACCCGCTCCTGGCCCGAGTCCGGCGCGACGCCCCAGATCTGAGGAGTTCGTGCCGCCGGTCGCGGAGTCCAGGCAGGATGGGACGGTGACGATCCCGGTCGATGACGTGGAGGTCCCTCCGCAGGTGCGCGATCTCGCGCGCGGCGCCGCTCTGACGCCGGTCTGGCGCAACGACTACGGCGGCGTGACGTTCCGCACCGACGACGGCCGGTTCCTCAAGCACGGTCCGCGCAACGCCGAGTCGTCGTTCGCCGGCGAGGCCGCGCGGCTGGCGTGGGCAGCGCCGTACGCCCGTGTGCCGCCACTGCTCGAGGTGGGTGGCGACGACACCCACGAGTGGATGGCGACCGCCGCGATCGCGGGCTCATCGGCGGTCGATCCGCGGTGGGTGGCGGAACCGGCCGTCGCCGTCCGCGCCGTCGGCGAGGGGCTGCGGGCCCTGCACGATGCGCTGCCGGTCGAGGACTGCCCGTTCGACTGGCGCGTGCCCTCGCGCATCGCGAATGCGGAGGGCCGCGGCATCCGTGTTCCCGATGCGCTGCGCGAGCCGCCCTCCGTCGACCGGCTCGTGGTGTGCCACGCCGACGCCTGCTGCCCCAACACGCTCATCGGCGACGACGGCCGCTGGAGCGGGCACGTCGACTTCGGCGCCCTCGGCCTCGGCGACCGCTGGGCCGACATCGCCGTGGCGTCGATGTCGACGACGTGGAACTATGGCGAGGGATGGGAGGACGCGCTCATCGAGGCGTACGGGGTCGAACCCGACCGCGAGCGCCTGTCGTACTACCGAGACCTCTGGAACGCGACATGACCGAGAACAACGGCCCCTCGATCACCGGCACCGTCTGCAAGATCGACGGGCACCCGAACCTCGTGATCCTGCGGCGCTTCCGCGCGACCGCGGACGAGATCTGGCGGGAGCTCACCGAGTCGGCACGGCTCGAGCGCTGGATCGGCCGGTGGGAGGGCGATCCGGCGAGCGGGAACGTCACGTTCTACATGACGTCGGAGAGCCAGGATGCCGCGCCCGAGGAGTACACGATCCTCGAGTGCGACCGGCCCCGCCGCTTCGCGGGCGACACGTCGGCGGCAGGCGGAGCGTGGCACCTGTGGTTCGAGCTCGCCGAGGAGGTTCCCGGGGACACCGTCCTCACCTTCGGCCAGCGACTGAACCCCGGTGAGGATGTCGGCTCCATCGGTCCGGGCTGGGAGTACTACCTCGACCGGCTCGTCGCGGCCCAGGCGGGTCTCGCTGCCGACACCGTGGCGTGGGACGACTACTTCCCCGCCCTGCAGCCCGCCTACGAGCGGCTCGTCGCCGCCGACTGACGCGGCGGCCGGACCGGAGTCAGGACCAGACGAAGCGGAAGGTGCCCGCTGCCACCGCGGCGGCGATCGCCAGCGCCATGATCGCCGCGGCGCCCAGCAGGGCGACCAGGTCGCGAGGGTGCAGCCGCGAGGGACGTGACCACGTGCGCGGGATGCCGGAGCCGAAGCCGCGCGCCTCCATCGCCATCGCCAGCTTGGTGCCGCGTCGCACGGCGAACACGAGCAGCACGAACGCCATCGAGAAGAAGCGCCGGATCGCACCGCTGTCGCCCACTCCGCGCGCGCGGCGCGCGAGGCCCATGCTGCGCCAGTCGTCGAGGAAGAGCCCGAGCGTGCGGGTGCCGGCGAGCACCCCGAGAACGAAGCGGCTGGGCAGCTTGGCGACCTGGGCCAGGGCATCGGCGAGCTCGGTGGGGTCGGTGCGGCCGAACAGCAGGATCGTCGGCAGCGCGAGGGCGAGCACACGGACGCACACCGCGACCGCCAGCGCGATCGAGTCGTCGCTGATCGTGGCGTACCAGAACGACCAGTAGACGGTTCCGCCGGGTTCGGCGTACAGCAGCATGCTGACACCCGCGATCGGCGCGAAGACGAGGATGGGCAGCATCCGCTTCAGCACCGTCAGGGCACCGAGGCCCGTCAGCGGGATGCACAGGAGCTGAAGTGCGATGGCCACCAGGGCGCTCGTGACGTCGATCGACGCGAGCAGCGGCACCGACAGCAGCAGTGCGAGCACGATCTTGGTGACGGGGTTGACGCCGTCCAGCCACGCCGACCCCTCGGTCTCGACGTCCTCAGCTCCGGCCCGCGCGTCGACGGCGGTCACGATCGCACCCCCACCGGCCGGACCGGCCTCGGCCGCACCCGCCCCGGCGCGTCGAGGGGGGTCGCGGGGAGCGAAGGACCGGCGCCGAGGTCGATGCGGTGGCCGCCGAGGTGGTGCAGCACGTCCTCGTCGTGTGTGACGGCGACGACGGTGGTGCCTGCGGCGATCTCGGACTGCAGCAGCTGCACGAGCTCGATCCAGCCGCGGCGGTCCTGTCCGAACGTGGGCTCGTCGAGCACGATGATCGGCGGCGCGTCGGCGAGCACGGTCGCGACCGAGAGCCGCCGCTTCTGCCCACCCGACAGCGTGAACGGGTTGGCGCCTGCCAGCGGTGCGAGGTGCAGGCGCTCGAGCAGTTCGCCGACGATCGCGTCGATCGCGGCGGCGTCGACACCGCGCGACCGCGGCCCGATCGCGAGCTCGTCGCGCACGGTCGAGGCGAGGAACTGGTGCTCCGGCTCCTGGAACACCGTCCCGATGCGCGTGAGCAGCTCGCGGGACGTCCAGCGCGACGGCCGGCGGCCCGCGCGGCCGGCGAGCTCGACCGCAGCGACCACTTCGCCCGCCGCCTCGGGCAGCAGCCCGGCGAGGGTGAGCGCGAGCGTGGACTTGCCGGCGCCGTTCGGGCCCGTGATCACCGTCGCCGCGCCGCGCGGCACGGTGAGGTCGAGCCCGGCCCGCACGACAGTGCGTCCGTCGCGAGAGATCGAGAGAGCGGATGCCGCCACCGCCGCCACGGCGTCGGCCGGCGCCGCGGGCAGGGCCGGCAGCTCGACCGGGCGACCGGGCACCCACACGCCCGCCGCGGCGAGCGCCGCGCCGTGGCGCGCGAACACCTCGGCCGGAGGGCCGTCGGCGAGCAGCCCGCCGTCGGAGCCGACGACGAGCACGCGGTCCATCAGGTCGGCCCACACGGCGGTGCGGTGCTCGATCACCACGAGGGTCGCCCCGGTCTCGGCGACGGCGTGCTCGATGCTCGCGCGCACCTCGCGGACGCCGTCGGGGTCGAGGTTCGCCGTCGGCTCATCGAGCAGCAGCACGCCCGGGCGCATGGCCAGCACCCCGGCGAGCGCGAGACGCTGCTTCTGACCGCCGGAGAGCGCCTTGGTCGGCCGCGCGAGGGGCACCGCGAGCCCCACCGCGTCGAGCGCCTCGGCGACGCGCGCCGGGATCTCGGCGGCCGGCACCCCGAGGTTCTCGCAGCCGAAGGCCACGTCGTCGCCGACCTTCGACAGCACGACCCCGGAGTCGGGATCCTGCAGCACGAGCCCGACGCGCCCGCGCTGCGCCTCGGCACGCGCGCCGTCGACGAGGAGCGAGCCGGTCTCGTCGCCTTCGTCGGCGCCGCCGAGCAGGCCCGCCATGCCGGCGAGGAGGGTCGACTTGCCGGCGCCCGAGGCGCCGAGCAGCAGCACGCGCTCCCCCGGCTCGATGGTGAACGAGACGTCGCGGATCGCGGGCGCGCGCCGCCCCGCGTAGCGCCACCCCCAGCCGGCCGCCGTGATGCGGGCCGGACCGGTCGCCGGCATCGTCAGACCTCGCGGCGCGCTTCGCGTCCTGCCGCGAAGCGGTTGAGCGCGCCCGTGGCTGCCAGCGCCCGCACGGCGAGCCAGCCGACGACACCGGCGAGCAGGGCGCCCGAGACGATGAGCGACACGAGATAGATCGTGTTGAACTCGAGCGTCTTGAGGATGTTGGGCGAGCTGCCGTAGAACAGCTCGAACACCCAGGCGCCGGCGGCCGCGCCCGCGCCGGCGAGCATCGCAACCGGCAGCGTGAAGCGGCGGTAGAGGAAGAGCGCGAAGATCAGCTCGGCGCCGAGGCCCTGCACCAGCCCGGACAGCAGGGTCGACACGCCCCACACATTGCCGATGAGCATCGAGACGATCGCGGCGATCACCTCGACCAGCAGAGCGGCGCCGGGCTTGCGGATCACGAGGCCGCCGATCACGCCGCCGATCAGCCAGATGCCGACGGCGAGACCGCCGAGGCCGGGCGTGAGGCCGTCCATCGCGGTGAACCAGGCGTAGCCCACCGTGTTCCAGGCCCAGAAGACGAGACCGATGGCGACACCGAGGACGGCGGCGACGACGATGTCGACGACCCGCCAGCGCAGGCTGCGGGTGCTCGTCGAAGGGGCCGCAACGGGGGTGGATGCGGACGTGGACGTGTGCATGTGAACTCCTCCCTGCGCCGGCATGATCCGGATCAGGTTCGACGGTCGAAGCGTGGATCGCTTCCTCTCAGCCCGGCTCACCGGACTCCCGTGGTTGTGGCGTCAGTATACCGCCGCGAAGGCGGGTATTTTGGGTGGGTGACTCCGGACGACACCCCTGTCCCCACGCGCCGCGCGCGTCGGGCGCAGACCGGTGCCGTGTCGACCCCCGCCACGGCCGAGGGGTCGGAGGGCGGCATCCTCACCGTAGCCACCGGCGAGACCGACACCGTCCACCCGGCCAGCAGCACCGCCCCCGTGGATGTGCCCGCCGTCGCGCCGACGATCGCCACGGTGCCGCTCCATGACGGTCCCGCCGCGATCGCGCCGACGATGCCGTCGTTCGACGCCGCACCGCAGCGCGCACCCGTGATCCCGGGGTTGCTCCCTGAGCCATCGGTCCCCGTCGCCACGTGGGATCCCGCGAACCTCGACACACTCGCCGAGGTCCCCGGTGCCGACGACCCCCTGCCCCCGGCGAGCAGCGGACGCACCGCGCTGGGCTGGCTCGACGACACCGCGATCGGACTCGGCGCGGCACCCGGCGACCTCGCTGCCGCCGCCACCTCCTACGTCACCGTCGACGCGGACCTGCTCTCCGACGCTCCTCGGCGCTCGCCGCTGCGTGCCGGCGTCATCGTTCCCACCGTCGCGATCGCAGCCGTGCTCGGCGCGTATGCCGCGACCACGCTGCTCTGGCCGCTCCACGCCGTCGCGCCCACGGTCACCGCCATGGAGGTGCAGCCGGTCGCGGCGCCGGCTGCCGCGCCGGTGTGGCCGGCACAGGGCAGTGCGGCCGAGGCGGTCGCCGGCATCCCGGGCACGCTCGCGACCACGGCCGATCCCGACTCGATCGCCAGCATCACCAAGGTCGTGACCGCGCTGGTCGTCCTCGAGGAGATGCCCCTCGCGGTGGGCGAGCAGGGCCCCGAGTTCCGCTTCACCTCTGCCGACCGCTCCCGCTACTGGCAGTACCTCAGCAACGGCGAGTCGGCCATGAACGTGCCCGCCGGCGGCTCGCTCACCGAGTACCAGATGCTCGAGGGCATGCTCGTCGGCTCGGCGAACAACTACGCCGACCGTCTCGCGCAGAGCCTCTGGCCGTCCGACGCGGTGTACGCGTCGGCGGCCGCGGCCTGGCTCTCGGGGCACGGCGTGCCCGGCGTCACGGTCTACGAGCCGACCGGAATGGACCCGCGCAACGCCGCGAGTCCCGAGGCGCTCGTGGTGCTGGCGCAGAAGGCCCTCGCGAACCCGGTCATCGCCGAGGTCGTCGCGAAGCAGTCGATCGATCTGCCCGGTGCCGGGCACGTCGAGAACACCAACGGACTGCTCGCCGACCCGGGCGTCGTGGGAGTGAAGACCGGGACGCTGGATGCCTGGAACGTGCTGTCCGCGAAAGACGTCACGATCGGCGACACGACGGTGCGCCTGTACGCCTCAGTGCTCGGGCAGCCCGACGACGAGGCGCGGCTCGCGGCGTCGCGTGCGATCTACGCACAGCTCGAGGCCGAGCTGCAGCTGAAGCCCTCGGTGACGGCGAACACCGTCGCCGGCCAGGTGGAGACCCTGTGGGGCGACGAGGTCGACATCGTCACCTCCGGCGACGCCGCGGTGATCCTGTGGAACGGCGGCTCGGGCACCGTGGCCACGACCTACGACCTCGGCGACCACCGTGACGCCGGCGACGTCGTCGGCTCGCTCAGCGTCACCGGCCCCCTCGACGACACCGTCGTCGACCTGCAGCTCGCCGACGACATCACCGACCCGTCGCCCTGGTGGCGCCTCACGCACCCGCTGGACCTGTTCGGTCTCAACGACTGACGCCACGCCGCTCGGTCAGCGGATGAGGCCCTCCGCGGCCAGGTCGTCCCACATCGCGTCGGGAATGGGGAGCGCCATCAGCTCGCCGTTCCGGCGCAGCTGCTCGGGGCGGCTCCCGCCCACGACGACCGAGCGCACGGCCGTCTCGCGCAGCGCGAACTGCACCGCCGCCGCCGGCAGCGGCACGTCGTGGGCACGACACACCGCGACGACGCGCTGCAGCCGCTCCCACAGCGGCTCCGGCATCCGTCCGTACTCGTACCGGTCGTCGCGCGAAGGCTCGTCCTTCGCCAGCAGCCCGGAATTGAAGACGGATGCGGCGACCACCCCGGTGCCGCGCGCATGGCACGCCGGCAGCACCTCGTCGGCGGCGGGCTGCTCGAGCAGCGTGTAGCGGCCCGCGATCATGATGAGGTCGAGGTCGGCGCCGCGCACGGCGGCGGCGAGTGCGTCCGCGGTCATCGAGCCGATGCCGACCGCGTCGAGCGCGCCGTCCGCGCGAAGCTGCTCGAGCGCCGGGAACGCCTCCCGCAGGGCGAGGTCGAGGTCGTGCCGCTCCGGGTCGTGGAGATAGAGGATGTCGACCCTGTCGAGCCCGAGGCGCTCGAGCGACGCGTCGAGGCTCGCGCGGATGCCGTCGGCCGAGAAGTCCCACTCACGGCGCAGCGTCGTGCGGACGTGGAAGTCCGCGGCGAGGTCGAGACCGCCGTCGTCGTCGGGGTTCGGACGAAGCAGGCGCCCGGCCTTCGTGGAGATCACGAACTCGTCGCGGGGCTTGGTCTGCAGGAACGCGCCGAGCCGCCGCTCCGAGAGGCCGAGCCCGTAGTGGGGGGCGGTGTCGAAGTAGCGGATGCCGCTGTCCCAGGCCGCATCGAGGATGGCCCAGGCCTGATCGTCGGTGAGTTCCCGGAACAGGTTGCCGACGTTGGCCGCGCCGTAGCCGAGGCGCGTCAGGGCAGGGGTGTGGCCACCGCGGGCGTCAGGCAGCGGCATCCGAGCTCCCGAACTGGTACGCGGCACGGCTGGCCGCCTTCATCTCCATGCCGATCCCCGGCGCGAGCGGGGCACGATAGGCGCCGCCCTGCACGTCGGTCGGCACGACGAAATGCTCGTGCAGGTGGTCGACGTACTCGATCATGCGACCGTCGAGGCTGCCGCTGACCGCCACGAAGTCGAACATCGACAGGTGCTGCACCGCCTCGCACAGCCCCACGCCGCCGGCGTGTGGGCACACCGGCACGCCGAACTTGGCCGCGAGCAGCAGGTTCGCGATGTTCTCGTTGACTCCGCCGACGCGCGCGGCGTCGATCTGCATGACCGCCAGGGCGTCCGCCTGCAGCAGCTGCTTGAAGATCACGCGGTTCTGCGCGTGCTCGCCCGTCGCCACGCGCACCGGCGCGACACCCCGGGCGATCTCGGCGTGGCCGAGCACGTCGTCGGGGCTCGTGGGCTCCTCGATCCAGGCGATGCCGAACTCTGCGAGCGCGTTGACCCACGCGATCGCCTCCGACACCTCCCAGCGCTGATTCGCGTCGATCGCGATCGGGAAGTCAGGACCGCACACCTCGCGGGCGACGCGGAGGCGGCGGATGTCGTCATCGAGGTCGGCGCCCACCTTGAGCTTGATCTGACCGAAGCCGTCGGCGATCGCCTCGCGGCACAGCCGCGCGAGCTTCTCGTCCGAGTAGCCGAGCCAGCCGGGGCTGGTCGTGTAAGCCGGGAAGCCCGTGGCGAGGAGCTCCTGCTCCCTGACCGCTCGGCCAGGCTCTGCGTCCCGGAGGATCTGCAGCGCGTCCTCGGGTGTGAGGGCGTTGGTGAGGTAGCGGAAGTCGACGAGGGCGACGATCTCTTCGGGGCTCATGCGCGAGAGCAGCTGCCAGAGCGGCAGCCCGGCGCGCTTGGCCTTGATATCCCACAAGGCGTTCACCACCGCACCGATCGCCATGTGCATGACGCCCTTCTCCGGGCCGAGCCAGCGCAGCTGCGAGTCGCCGATGAGCTCGCGGTTCGTCGCACCCATATCGTCGAGGAGCGGCTCCAGCTCACGGCCGACGAGGTGCCCCGCAAGGGCGTCGAGGGCTGCGACCTGCACGTCGTTGCCCCGGCCGATGGTGAAGACGAAGGCATGCCCGTCGATGCCGTCGGCGCTGCTGGTCACGATGCGCACGTAGGCGGCGGAGTAGTCGGGATCGGGATTCATCGCGTCCGAGCCGTCCAGGCTGAGCGACGTGGGGAATCGGATGTCTGTCGTCTCGAGGGCGACGATGCGGCTCACGGGGCGGTCTCCTGCAGTTTCGCGGTCCGAAGTGGAACCGCTCGCAGTGTAAACATCCGATGTCTATACTGTCAATCACGCCCGCGGGCCGCGGCGGCATCGACGCCACCCCGCATGGAGAATCCAGGAGAGCAATGAAGTTCGCGCGCCTCGGCGAGTCCGGTAGCGAGATCCCTGTCGTCCTCGACGGCGATCGTCGCCTCGATCTGCGCCCGCTCACATCCGACGTCGACGGCCGGTTCCTCGCGGACGATCCCGTCGGCCGCACGTCCGCCGCCATCGCCGCAGGACTGCTGCCCGAGCTGCCCGACGCCGACGGCCTCCGCATCGGCGCCCCCATCGCGCGGCCGAGCGCGGTCATCTGCATCGGCCAGAACTACGCGGCGCACGCGCGCGAGTCCGGCGCCGAGCCCCCGACCGTGCCCATCATCTTCTTGAAGACCCCGAACACCGTCGTCGGGCCGAACGACACCGTGACGATCCCTCGGGGCAGCGAGAAGACGGACTGGGAGGTGGAGCTCGGCGTCGTGATCGGTCGCCGTACCGCGTACCTCGACAGCGTCGACGAGGTCGACGCGCACATCGCCGGCTACGTCGTCGCCAACGACGTCTCGGAGCGCACGTTCCAGATGGAGGTCTCGGGCGGGCAGTGGTCGAAGGGCAAGATCGCGTACGGCTTCAATCCCACGGGACCCTGGCTGGTCACCCCCGACGAGGTCGACGCGCAGAATCTCGAGCTGAAGAGCTTCGTGAACGGCGAGCCCCGTCAGCACTCGAACACGAGCGACATGATCTTCGACGTGCGCACGATCGTGCACCACCTCTCCCAGTTCGTGACCCTCGAGCCCGGCGATCTCATCCTGACGGGCACTCCGCAGGGCGTGGCGTTCGGCGGCAGGTTCCCGTATCTCCGGGCCGGCGACATCGTCGACATCGAGATCGGCGGCCTGGGTGCGCAGCGCCAGGAGTTCGTGGCGTGGGAGGCAGGACGATGAGCGGACAGCTCGACGGACTCGTCGCCGTCGTCACCGGCGGCGCATCGGGCATCGGCGCCGCGATCGCGAACGCGCTGGCCGATGAGGGCGCCGACGTCGCTGTGCTCGATCGCGACACCTCGGGCGCCGACCCCCGGTTCGCCGCCTTCGCCGCCGACGTGTCGGATCGCGCCGGCGTCGACGCCGCGATCGCCGCGGTCGCCGAGCGGTTCGGGCGCATGGACATCCTCGTCAACAACGCCGGCATCGGCGCCCAGGGCGACGTCGCCGCGAACGACGACGACGAGTGGGCGCGTGTGCTGTCGATCAACGTCACCGGCATCGCGCGCGTGAGCGCCGCCGCGCTGCCATGGTTGCGGCAGTCGCCGGCCGCAGCGATCTGCAACACCTCGTCGATCGCCGCGACCGCGGGCCTGCCGCAGCGCGCGCTGTACAGCGCGTCGAAGGGGGCGGTGCTGTCGCTCACGAGGGCGATGGCGGCCGACCACCTGCGCGAGGGCATCCGCGTCAACGCCGTCAACCCGGGTACCGCCGACACCCCGTGGATCGGGCGTCTGCTCGCCAGCGCGCCGGATCCGGCCGCCGAGCGGGCGGCCCTCGAGGCCCGTCAGCCGCACGGGCGCCTGGTGTCCGCCGACGAGGTCGCCGGCGCCGTGCTCTACCTCGTCAGCCCGCGCGCCGGATCGACGACGGGCACCTACGTCGAGGTGGACGGCGGGATGTCGCCGCTGCGCCTCCGCCCCGCCGGCTCCTAGCCCCGACGAGCACATCAGGGATGCCGGGGCTCGGTCCGCCGACGGCCGAAAGGTCGGAGCGGCGGACCGGGTCCCGCTTCGTGGGCGACATCTGCCGGCCGCGCGGAGGTCGCGTCGCCTCCAGGACCGGCGGGTCCGGATCGTTCTGCGGACGCGCGGCGGTGGCAGCATCCGTTCGCGCCTGACATCCGATGTCTATGATGGGCGCGTGGCCGTCACCGACGAAGCGATCGAGAAGATCAAGGGCATGATCGTGCGCGGCGAGCTGGTTCCCGGCTCGCGCCTTCCCCCGGAGAAGGATCTGGCCGAGCGCCTCGGGCTCTCACGCAGCTCGATGCGCGAGGCCGTCAAGGCGCTCGAGGTCATCCGGGTGCTCGATGTGCGGCGCGGCGACGGCACGTACGTCACGAGCCTCGAGCCCAAGCTGCTGCTCGAGGCCATCTCGTTCGTCGTCGATCTCCACGACGACGACTCGCTGCTCGAGATCTTCGCCGTGCGCCGCGTGCTCGAGTCGCACGCGACGGGCCTGGCGGCGCAGCAGGCCGGCGACGACGACATCGAACGGCTGGATGCCGAGATCAGCGGTGTCGCGCCCGACACCGACATCGAGTCCCTGGTCGAGCACGACGTGCGCTTCCACAGCGCCATCGCCCGGCTCGCCGGCAACGACTACCTCGCGAGCCTGCTGGACAGCCTGACCAGTCAGACCGTGCGGGCCCGGGTGTGGCGCGGGCTCACCCAGGCGGGCGCGGTCGAGCGCACCCTCGCGGAGCACCGCGCGATCCTGGACGCGATCGCCGACCACGACACGGAGCTCGCCACCTCGATCGCCCAGGTGCACATCGCGGGCATCGAGCGCTGGCTGCGACAGGCGCGCGAGCGCGCCTGAGGCGGTTCGGCTGCCTCCCCTCGCCGAGAGCACGTGATGTCGACGAGCGGCGCGCTGCGGGAGGCGCAGCTGAGCCCGTGAGCGGTGCCCGCAGGTGAGCCCGGGCGGCGAGGCTGTCGCCCGGGCTCACGTGGGCCGGTGTCAGCGGGTCACGTATGACAGGGCGTCGACGCGCAGCACGTCGCCCGACGCCTTCACGAGCCGCAGGGTGTGCTCGCCCTTGCCGAGGCCGTCCTGCGAGAAGACCTCACGCTGCGTGAGCCGTGCGGCACTGTGCAGGTCGACGGTCTCGACCAGCGCACCGTCGAGATAGACCTCGACCTCGCCCTGGTCGGGTGCGGCCGGGCCCGTCACCGTGACGGCCGTCCCCCGGAAGGTCAGCTCGACAGCCGCGCCGTCGTCCTCGGTCCAGTGGACGTCGTCGCGCCGGTCGCCGCGGAACCGGACCTCGAGGGACGTGTCGCCGTCGGGAAGCGTCGACAGGTACGACGCGCTGAGGGTGACGGCATCCTCCTCCACTGTGTAGTCGGTCCCGCTCTTCAGGGCGGTGCCGTCGCGGGAGATGCTGTCGAGCTCGCCCGGGTCGCGCAGGATGTGGACTGTCGCATCCGCGGGCGTCGCACGGTCGAACACGACTGCGCCGACGTCGATCAGACTCTGCTGCACCACGTCGAGGCGGTCCAGCAGCATGAACTGCCCCGACTTCTTGACCACCCGGAGGGTGTGGCTGCCGTCGGCGAGGTCGCGCACGCTGTACACCACCTGCTGCACGCCACGACCCTGTGCCGGATCGAGATACGTGTCGACGGTGTCGACCAGCACGCCGTCGAGATAGACCTCGGCCTCTCCCTGCGACGAGTGGGTCTCGGTCACCCAGTCGATCCCGGTCCCGACGAATGTGTACTCGAACGCCGCGCCGTCCGCCTCGCCGTAGTGCACGTCGTCCTGGTGATCGCCCAGCCCGCGGCCCGTGCTGTGCCCCCAGTTGCCGCTGTAGGCGATCGCCGAGTCGCTGTCGTTGACGGCCACCACGTTCGACGCACCCGGCTCGGGTGCCGTCCCGCCCTGCGACGAGTCGTACGACGACACGGTCAGCGCCTGCGAGGCCGCAACGACCTCCTTGCCGCCGTTGCGCGACCAGTCACCCTCATACGACAGGCGGGCATCGTCGTCGTTCAACGCGATCTCGCCGCCCCTCGCGGGCGTGACGGTGAACAGGCGCGTGCCGTGCACCGGGACGTCGTCGGCGGTGAACTCGCCGTCGAAGCTGCCGAGGTTCTTCTGCGCCCAGAGGTCGCGCACCTTCGCGGATCCCTGGAGACCCAGGTCGGCGAACGACACCTTCATGTCGGCGTCGGTGCGACCGAGGTTGAACAGCGCGACAGTGATCGAGCCGTCGGGGTTCATCGCGTACCAGGTCTGCTGCTTCGTCGCCGTCGACACCGGGTGGGCCGGGCGGCCCGCCTGGTTCACCGCGATGACCTCGGGGTTCGTCAGCAGCTCGATGCCGTAGTCGTCGAGCCGCGTCAGGTCGTTGCCCACGTACATCGGCGCGGCCGCGACCGCCCAGAGGGTCGTCGCCGTGCGCCGCTCGTCGCGGGTCAGCCCGTCCATCGAGCCGTTGCCCACATTGAGCGAATCGAAGTCGTTCCAGCCGCGGTCGGGCCCCGCGAAGCGCCACCAGTCGGCCGCGCGCGGGAAGAGGCGGGCGATGTTGTCCCACGTGGTGAGGGCTTCGTCACCGCAGTAGCACTCGACGTCCCATTCGACGCGCCAGCCGTTGGCGTGCTCGGCCCAGTAGTCGGCATAGCGGATGTCGAGCGCCCAGGAGAGCTCGAACCAGATGCCGTTGCGCTTGAGCGCCTGCGACCAGGCCGCGACGTCGTCGCGGGCGTCGAGGGAGAGGTCGCCGATTCCCGACCCCGGCGTGACGCTGTCGAACTTGAGGAAGTCGATCCCCCACTCGCCGAACATGTCGGCGATCGAGTCCACGTAGGCCTGCGCGCACGGGTTCGCGAAGTCGAGGCGGTAGCCGATGTTCCAGTAGTCCGCCTGCTGGATCGGCTGCGTGACGATGTCGGCCGTCGAGCAGTCGGGGGCGCCGTAGATCGGCAGGTCGGCCTCGTACACGCCGGGCGAGATGCCGGGGATCGCGTAGAGCCCGACCTTCTGTCCGTTGCCGTGGATGTGGTCGATGACGGCCTGCAGCCCGTTCGGGAACAGCGTCGTGCTGGGCGTCGGGCGGCCGTACTCGTCGGTGCCCCCGTTCCACGCGGCGTCGATGTTGATGTACTCGTACCCCGCCGACTGCAGCTTCTCGTGCATGGCGTCGGACTGGGCGATGATCTGGTCGGCGGTGATCCAGGTGGATCCGCTGCCCGAGTACACCTGCATGCTGTAGCTGCTCCAGCCCATGTAGGGGCGGGCGCCGAGCTCTCCGTCGGGCGCGGGCTTCGTCGCGGCGGGCGTCGTGGCGGCGGGTGCGGTCGTCGCCGGGGAGACGGATGCCTCCGCCGGCGGCGCTGCGTACGCCGCCGTGGCGCCGACCCCGAGGGTCAGCGCGCTGACAGCGAATGCCGCGAGCCAGCGTGGCCGGCGGGCATGGCGATCGTAGGTGTCCATGGTTTCCTCTCTGCGGTGGGTTCGACGGTGAACCCCGCGCGCGTGCCCAGGCCCCAGTGGCCGCTGTACGCGCAGGTTCCCAGAAGGTGGAGGGGACGTCAGCGGCTCATGCGAGCCTCTCGACGTCGAACAGCAGCGCCTGCTGCGGATTGAGGGTCGGAAGCGGCACACCGGCGACGCCGAGCACCGACCCGGGAAGCTCGATGCCACCGTCGAGGGCCAGTCGCATCCAGTCGGGATCCGACACCTCGTGCCTGCTGGCCGGGCCGAGCTCGGACCTCACGCGCACGCGGTAGACCGCTCCGGCGTCGAGCCCGGGGAAGCGCACCCGGCCGCTCTGGCCGTCGGCGGACGTCGCAAGACGGGTCCAGGTGAACAGCGCCCGCTCCCCGCCCGCCGCGACGATGCCCGTGAGCATGGTCGCGTCGTCGGCGAGGTCGGCGTTGACGACGTCGCCGGTGTGGATGAGCTCGCGCAGCTCCCGGTACAGCGCCGCCCAGGCGGTGATGGTGTGCAGGTCTTCGGCGCTCGACACCGTCAGGTCGGTCTCGATGCCCGCGTGCGCGGTGAGGGCCACCGCGAGCCGGAACGACAGGTCGGTCTCTCGGGAAGTGGTGTGGGAGCGGCGGGCCCCCAGGTGCGAGCCGATGAGCTCGGGCGGCACCAGCAGGCGCGTCCAGCGCTCGATGCGGGCGCGTTCGACCGGGTCGTTGCAGTCCGACGCCCACACCCGGTCGGTGCGGTCGAGGATGCCGAGGTCGACGCGACCGCCGCCGCCCGAGCACGTCTCGATCTCGAGCCGCGGATGGCGGGTGCGCAGCTCATCCAGGAGGCGGTACAGGGCGAGGGTCTGCTCGCGAACCAGGGGCCGGTCGCCGCCGTCGCGACGCGCGACGGGCTCGACGAGGTCGCGGTTGTGGTCCCATTTGAGGTAGTCGATGTCGTACTCGGCGACGAGCGCGCTGATGCGCTCGAGCACGAGCGCGTAGGCGTCGGGGTTGGCGATGTCGAGGACGTGCTGGTTGCGGGCGGTGGCTCCGGCGCCCTGGCCCGGCGCGAGCACCCAGTCGGGGTGATCGCGGGCGAGCTCGGAGTCGGGGCTGATCATCTCCGGCTCGAACCAGAGTCCGAACTGCATGCCGCGCTCGCGCACGGCCTCGACGAACGGCCCCAGCCCGTCGGGCCACACCCGCTCGTCGACGAGCCAGTCGCCGAGCCCGGCGTTCGCGTCGCGGCGGCCGCGGAACCACCCGTCGTCGAGCACGATCCGCTCGACGCCGACCTCGGCGGCGCGATCGGCGATCTCGACCAGGCGATCGAGGTCGTGGTCGAAGTACACCGCCTCCCAGGTGTTGAGCACCAGCGGTCGCGGGGTCGAGGGGTGACCGCGGCGAGCGCGGAGCCGGCGGTGGAACCGGGCCGAGAGCCCGTCGAGCCCGCGGTCCGACCATGTGAACAGCACGGTCGGGGCGTCATAGCGCTCACCGGGCTGCAGCACCACCTCGCCCGAGCGCAGCAGCTCGCCCGCGCCGATGACACGGGACTGCGCCCCTGCGCCCTCCGGAAGCCGCTCGACGAGGTACTCGCCGTCGCCGCTCCAGGCGAGGTGGACGCCCCACAGCTCGCCGTGCGCGAAGCCGAAGGCCGGCGTGCCGGCGACCAGCAGGAACGGCGTGTCGTGGCCGGGCTTTCCCCGGCGTGCGCGACGGGCGTGCGTGCCGAACGAGAACGGCAGCCGCTGCGGCGCGCGCTCCCGGCACCACTTGCCGGTGAAATCCAGCAGCTCCCCGGCACGGTCCGGCACCGGCACGAGCGCACGCAGCCCATCCACGAGATACGCGGATGCCGCCTCCGCCGGATTCTCCACCGACAGGTCGACCGACAGCACGCCCGCAGCATCCAATCGGTAGGTCAGGTGGGCGCGGGTGCCGGCCACCTCATCGTCGAAGCGGAGCGCGATGCGTCCACCGCCGTCGGATGCGGTCTCGGTGTCAGCGTCCACGAGGCGCGGACGCGGGGTGGTCGCGGTGCCGCCGCGGTGACCGGCCTGTGCGGGCGTCCCGGCCCAGCCGTCCTGCTCCGTCGGCCACACCGAGAAGAGTCGCGGGACGTCGGGCGCGTTGTTGAGCACGGCCGGCACGGATGTCGCACGCAGCGCCTCGATCCCCGGCGCGTCCAGCGCGCCGAGATCGGCGCCCCAGTGCAGCACTCGAGGCATGGCGCCCCCGAGATCCACGACCAGCGCCGCCCCTGCCGCTCGCAGCGTATGGACGGCTGCCGGCACGACTTTCGTGGCCGACAACGTCTGGACGGCGCCTTCACCGTTGACCATTCGAACTCCTCCATAGAGTTTCTTGACATTGGTAATTAATCACGTTTACGCTGGCGTCGCAAGCAAAGATCCGAGGTCTGCAGGCGTCGTCGCTGCGGACACTCGAGATCTCGGACACCGCCGACCGAGGATCGAGATGAGCGACACCCTGCGACTGTCGTGGACAGCACCCGCCGCCCGGTGGGAAGAGGCCGCGCCCTTGGGCAACGGCCGTATCGGCGCGATGGCGTTCGGCGGCGCGACCGGACGATACGCGCTCAACGACGCCACCGTGTGGTCGGGCACCCCCGACGGTCCGGCCGCGGCCCTCCGCGATGTGCTCGCCGGCGGCGCCGGACCGGAGCGGCTCGAGGAGATCCGCGCGGCGCTCGATGACGGCGACATCCGCACCGCCGAGGACCTGCTCATGTCGTTCGAGGGCCCCTACTCGCAGGAGTTCCTCCCCCTCGGCGACCTCGTGGTCGAGATCGCCGGCGCGACCGCGCTCACCCCGGCGCGCATCCTCGATCTCGACGAAGCCGTGCTGACCGAGACCCTGCAGGTCCCCGGCGGCACCGTCCGCCGGCGCTCCTGGGTGTCGGCGCCCGCACAGGCGCTGATCGTCGAGCTCACCGCGGACGTCGAGTTCGCGGCATCCGTCTCGCTCTCGACGCCGCTCCGCGGCACGGCCGACGGTCTCGGCCTCGACATCGAGATCCCCGTCGATGGGGCACCCTTGCACGAGACCTCGGTCGAGCCGCCTCTGCGGTATGCCGAGGCCGACACCGACTTCGACGCCTTCGCGGCCGTCGCGGTCGCGCTGGACACCGACGGTTTCGTGGATGCCGCGCCTGCACGCGCGGCAGTTCACGGGGCTCGCCGGCTGCTGATCGCCCTCTCCACATCGTCCCGCGCCGAGTTTTGGTGGGCCGACGCGGACGGGGAGTGGCGGACCGCCTCCCGCGAGGCGATCCGGGACCGGGCCAGAGAGCGGGCGGATGCCGCGGCACACCGCGCACCGTCCGCGCTGCTCGCCGAGCACCTCGCCGATCGTCGGCGTCACGCTCGGACTCGGTTCGCGATCGGCGGTCGACGGGAAGGCACGTGGAACGTCGACCGCGACGTCCTGCACGGCGACGACGCGCAGTTGAAGGCGACCGTCGCCGCGGAGTTCGGGGCGTATCTGCTCGCCTCGTCGTCGCGGGCGGGCGCGCCGGCTGCGAACCTCCAGGGCATCTGGAACGACCAGCTGCGTCCCGCGTGGTCGTCCAACTACACGATCAACATCAACACGCAGATGAACTACTGGGCAGCGCCCGTGCTCGGCCTCGACGACGCCGCCGAGCCGCTGCTCGCGCTCGTCGAGCGTCTGGCCCGCACGGGTGCCGATGTCGCGCGCGATCTCTACGGTGCCCGGGGCTGGGTGGCTCACCACAATGCCGACATGTGGGGCTGGAGCCTTCCCGTCGGCGGCGGCCACGGCGCGCCCAGCTGGGCGATCTGGATGATGGGCGGCGTGTGGCTCACCCACAACCTGTGGGACGAGTACGAATTCGGCGGCGACCTCGACCTGCTCCGGTCGCGGATCTGGCCCGTCATGCGCGGCGCCGTCGAGTTCTGCCTCGACTGGCTGGTTCCGGGACCGGACGGCATGCTGCGCACCTCACCCTCGACGGCGCCCGAGAACTCCTTCGTGCGGCCCGACGGCACCTCCACCGCGATCGGCCTGACTGCGGCATCCGATGTCTTCCTCATCCAGGCGCTCTTCGAACGCGCCCTCACCGCCATCGATGCGCTCGGTGTCGACGACCCGCTCGCAGCCGAGATCGACCGCGCACTGGCCGCGCTCGCCCCGGTGGGGATCCGCGCCGACGGTCGACTGAGCGAATGGTCGGCGGACGTCGTCGAGGTCGAACCGCTGCACCGGCACCTGTCGCCTCTCGTCGGGATGTATCCGCTCGACACGCTCACGCCCGACCGCGACCCCGAGCTCTTCGACGCCGGCGTCCGCCTGCTCGACGCCCGCGGTTCCGGAGCGATGGGCTGGTCGTGGGCGTGGAAGATCGCGCTGCGCGCCCGCATCGGCGACGGCGATGCCGCCGCGGCGCTGCTGGACGAGGCGCTCGCCCCGTTCGAGGGCGACGCCACCCGCCACGGGCCCGTCGACGGCTCGGAATGGGGCGGACTGCTGCCCAACCTCTTCAGCACGCACCCGCCGTTCCAGATCGACGGAAATCTGGGCTTCCCCGCGGGCATCGCCGAGCTGCTGGTGCAGAGCCACGGCGGCGTGGTGCGGCTGCTTCCCGCTCTGCCATCCTCCTGGACCGACGGCGACGCACAGGGCCTCGGCGCTCGGACCGGCCTCGCGGTCGACCTGGTGTGGCGTGACGGCGCGCTGTCGTCGGCGACGTTGCGCAGCATCCGTGGCGGCGAGCGCGACGTGATCGTCGAGTACGCGGGCCACCGCGTGGTGCTCCCTGTGCCGGCCGGCGGGAGTGCCGATGTGCCGGCGGCCGCTCTCGTCGATGCCGCCGGTGCTGCGATCGGTGCTTCCCGTGCGCGGTGAGCTCAGCCTCGTCGACGAGCCCACCACCCAGACCGAGCCGGCCGACTTCGACCGCTTCTGGGCCGACACCCTCGCCGAGACATGGCGCCACCCGCTGGACGTCGCTGTCGAGCCGCGGGAGACCGGCCTCGCGGTCATCGACGTGTTCGACGTCACGTTCCGCGGCTTCGGGGGCACACGGATCCACGCGTGGCTGCGGGTCCCCCGCGGCGTGAGCGCTCCGCTTCCCGGGCTGGTGCAGTTCTTCGGCTACGGGAACGGCCGCGGCCACGCGCTGCGCGATCTGCGCTGGGCGGCGGCCGGCTACGCACACCTCGTGGTGGATGCCCGCGGCCAGGGCCACGGCGACACCGACGACGACCACGCGGACGGCGGGCCTTCGGCCGGCGGGTTCCTCACCCGCGGCATCCGCTCGCCGTACGAGTACTACTACCGGCGGGTGTACGCCGACGCCGTGCGGGCCGTCGAGGCGCTGCGCTCTCTCGACGGCGTCGATCCGGCCCGCGTCGGAGCCGTCGGCGCGAGCCAGGGCGGCGGAATCGCGCTGGCGATCGCGGGGCTCGTGCCCGACCTCGCGGTCACGATCGTCCAGGCGCCGTTCCTGTGCGAGCTGAACCGCGCCGCCCGGCTCAGCGATGAGCACCCGTACGCCCTGCTGACCCAGCACTTCGCCGACCGGCGCCTCGACACGGCCACGGCGCTCGAGACGCTGCGGTACTTCGACGGCGTCAACCACGCCAAACGCGCCACGGCACCGGCCCTGCTCAGCACCGGACTGCGCGACGGCATCGCACCGCCGGCATCCGTCCTCCCCGCCTTCACGGCCTACGCCGGGCCCAAGCAGGTCGTGCTGTGGCCGTACAACGGCCACGAAGCCGGCGGCGACCTCGACGAGGAGAACGCCCTCGAGTTCGCCGCCGCACACCTGGCCCCGCACCGACTCACCGCCGGCCGCCCCAGCGCCTGACCCGCGGACTCGCTACCGTATCGACTGAGACCGAAGGAACCGATGGATCACGACACCGCTGCGCGCACGACGCTCATCCGTTCGGCGTCGGAAGCAGGATCGAAGGTGTTCGCCACCATCCTGACCCGCAGCCCCATCAGCCGCATCGACATCGCCCGCCAGACCGGGCTGTCGCAGGCCGCCGTCACCAAGGCGGTCTCGCCGCTCGTCGCCGCCGGGCTCGTCGACGCGCCGCCTGCGACGCACCGCGACGGCAACCCCGGTCGCCCGGCGGCGCCGGTCTCGATCGTCCCCGACGCGATGGTGCTGCTGGGCATCAAGGTGAACGTCGACGAGGTGATCGGGGTCGCCACCGACCTCGCCACCACGGTGCTCGCCGCCGAGAACCAGCCGCTGGCCGCGCACGATCCGGTGTCGGCGGCCGACGCGATCATCGAGGTGGTGCGCCGGCTCGAAGAACGCCTCGGCGACAAGCGCGACGCCATCGCCGGCGTCGGCGTCTCCGTGTCGGGCGACGTCGACACGTCCACCGGCGTGGTCCGGGAGTCGGCGATCATGGGGTGGGCGGACGAGGACTTCGGCGGGCAGCTGCAGGAGCGGCTCGGCCGGCCCGTGACGCTGGAGAACGACGTGCACGCCCTCACGGTCGGCGAACACTGGTTCGGCATCGGCCTCGGCATGGAATCGTTCGCCATCGTGACCATCGGACGCGGCATCGGCAGCGGCCTGCACCTGAACGGGCAGGTCGTGAGCGGCGCCTTCGGGGTCTCGGGCGAGATCGGCCACCTGCCGCTCGCCGATCCGTCGCGCATCTGCTCGTGCGGCCGCCGCGGCTGCGTCGAGGCCGTCGCCTCGACGGCAGCGATCGCGGCGACCGTCTCGGCCGCACTCGGCCGAGACGTGGACATCGAGGAGGCGGTGCACCTCGCGCACGCGGGCGACCCCGCCGCCGAGGCCGCCTTCCGGGAGGCCGCCGGGCTCATCGGCACCGCGATCGCCACGCTCGTCAACCTCGCCGGACCGGAGCTCGTCATCATCGGCGGCGAGGGCGTGTCGAACTTCGACCTCTTCGAGACGAACCTGCGCGACGCCTTCGAGGCCCACGCCTTCGGCGCCGCGGCCCGCTGCCGCATCGTGACGCGCCCCCACACCTTCCAGGACTGGGCCCGCGGCGCCGCCGCGGCCGCCATCCAGTCGCTCGTCCGCTGACGCCGCGCCGCGGCATCCGTCCTCCCGGCGCCGCAAGGTTCGTCAGCCCTCGCTCGCGCCATGCACCGAGCCGCGACGCGAAGATGCCCGGCGGTCTCGCGACCGCCGGGCATCTTCGTGGACTGGCGCCCGATCCTGCCTACTTCAGCGCGTCGTACAGGTCCTGCTCCATCTGGAGGAACTGCGCGAGACCGAGGCCGTCCAGGTCGTCGAGGTACGCCTGCCAGGCGGCGTCGTCCTCGATGTCACGCTGGCCGGTGACGAACTCGGCCTGCGCCTGCGTGACGTAGTTCGCGATGTTCGTCTGCAGGTCGGCGAGCTCGGCCGACGTGTCGGCGTCGGGCCACAGCTTCTCGGCGGGGAACACGATGCTCTCGTCGGGCATGTAGGGCTCGTACTCCTTGGACGCGATGAGCAGGCGCCTCTCGTAGCCGTCCGGCGAGTAGACGTCCTCGGGCACGACCTGCGAGTTGCGGTACTCCAGCGAGTCCCAGTACTGCGCCATCGAGCGCCAGGCGGCGTTGGAGGTCTCGTCGTACGTGAGCGGCTTGAAGGTGGGCTCCAGCTCCGGATCGAGCGCCACGTCGCCGTCTTCCGCCGGCACCCACGCCTCGCCCTCCGGGCCCATGGCGCCGCGCTTGTCGCCCTCGTCCGTCACCAGGTAGTCGATCAGCTTGATCGCCTTGATGCGCTCGTCCTCGGTGGACTTGTTGGTCAGGGCGAAGATGCCGAGCGGGTTCACGGGTGACCGCCACGTCGCCAGCTGCGTGCCGTCGGGACCGGCGACCGGCGCGACGGCGTCGTAGTTCTTGTCACGGCCGTCCGGGGACTCGGCCGTCACGAAGTCGTACGGATGCAGGTCGACCGCGGAGCCGAGGATCTCGGTACCGGAGTTGTCGCCCAGCGCCTTCAGCGCGTCGCCGTTCTGGGTGAACGCCGCGGTGTCGAGCAGGCCCTCCGACGCGAGGGAGTTGATGTACGCGAGGCCATCACGCCACTCGTCCGAGGCGGCGGCGAGCTGCACTTCGCCGTCCTGCATGACCATCGGCGGCGGGCTGGACGGCCCGGCGACCGGCGCGTAGGCGAACGCGTTCATGAGGTAGTTGATGATCGGCTGCGTGGCCGAACCGCTCAGCGGCACCTCGTCCTGCACACCGTTGCCGTTCGGGTCGTCGTTCTTGAACGCCCGCAGCACCGTGCGCAGCTCCTCCGTGGTGGTCGGCTGCTCGAGGCCGAGGTTGTCCAGCCACGTCGTGTTCATCCACAGCTTCGACGGGAAGCTGCAGTGGTAGCACTCGCTCCACTGCGTGATCGCGTAGATGTGTCCGTCAGGAGCCGTGACCGACTCCTTCCAATCCGGCTTCTCCTCGAAGCGCTCCTTGAGCGTCGGCGCGTACTCATCGATGAGATCCTCGAGCGGCAGCAGCACCCCCTGCTGGCCGTACTTGAGGATCTCGCTGCGCGAGAACGCGTCGACCCACGGCACGAGGAAGTACGCGTCGGGGTAGTCGCCGCTGGCGAGCGAGACCTGCCGCTTCTCGCCCGCGACGCTGCCGTCGTACGTGGTGGTCTGCCAGTCGAAGTCGATGTCGAACTTCTTCTCGACCTCCTTGGTGAAGCTGTTGTCCTCGAGCGTGCCGTTGTCGCCCTGCGGACCGAAGGCGACGAGCTGGCCGTTGTCGTTGTCGGCCGAGGGCGTACACGCCGCCATCGCGAGCGTGGTCGCCGCGATCGCGATCGCTGCGACGGCTCCCCTCATCAAGCTGTGTCTCATTGCCGGAATCTCCTTTGCCCGGGTCATTCTGCGTGGTGGTGGGTCTGTAGCGGGAAGCATGATCAGCCCTTGACGGCGCCGACCATGATCCCCTTGTTGAAGTACTTGGCGACGAACGGGTACACGACGAGCATCGGCACGGTCGCGATGACGACCGTCGAGTACCGGAGCAGATCGGCCAGCTCGCGTCGCCGGAGCTGCTCGCCGACATCGCCGCCGCCGCCGGCGTCGTTGAGCACGAGAAGGCCGCGGAGCACGAGCTGCAGCGGCTGCAGGTCTGCGTTGCGGAGGTAGAGCAGGGCGTCGAAGTACGAGTTCCACTGCATGATCGCGTACATGAGCGCGATGACGGCGATCAGCGGCTTCGCCAGCGGCAGCACGATCGACCAGAGGATGCGCAGTTCGCTGGCGCCGTCGAGCTGCGCCGCCTCGTACACCTCGTCAGGGATCGAGGCGCGGAAGAACACCATCGCGATGATGACCTGCCAGACGCCGATCGCGTTCGGCAGCAGCATCGACCAGCGGGTGTCGAGAAGCCCCAGCGACTGCACGACGAGGTACATCGGGATCACGCCGCCGCTGAAGAGCATCGTGAAGACGACGGCGCCGGTGATGACCTTGCGGCCGAACAGGTTCTGGCGTGACAGCGGGTAGGCGATCGCGACCGTGCCGGCCACGCTGATGAGTGTGCCGATCACGGTGTAGAAGACGGAGTTCGCGAACCCGCGCACGATGGCCGGATTGCCGAGCGCCTCGACGTAGCCGCGGAACGTGATGTCCACCGGCCAGAACAGCACCTGGCCGGACGAGACGGCGTGCGGGCTCGACAGCGAGCTGGCCACGATGTTCAGGAGCGGCAGCAGCACCACCAGCAGGAAGATCGCGAGCAGCACGTAGGCCACCGCGACGAAGGCGCGGTCTCCCCTCGTCTCTCGGATCTTCACGCCGCGCGGCTCCGACCGCCGGCGCCGGACGCTGGGGAGGGATCGCGCCGCGACGGCGCCGACGGCGGCCTCTTCGGCGAGGACGGCCTCCTTGCTGATGACGTTGCTCACCACAGCCCGCTTCCCGTGACCCGCTTGGACACCGCGTTGACGACCAGCAGCAGCACCAGGCTGATCACGGCGTTGAAGAGGCCGATCGTCGCTCCGAGGCTGAAGTTCGCGTTGAGGATGCCCGTCTTGTAGACGTACGTCGGGATGATCTCCGACGTGGAGAGGTTGAGCGCGTTCTGCAGCAGGAACGCCTTCTCGAACCCGATGGCCATGATGTTGCCGACGCCCAGGATGAGGATGATCGTCGCCGTCGGCATGAGCGCCGGCAGATCGACGTGCCGGATCTTCTGCAGACGCGAGGCGCCGTCGATCTTCGCCGCTTCGTACAGCGAGACGTCGACGGACGCGAGCGCCGCGAGGTAGATCACCGCGGAGTACCCCGTCGTCGTCCACAGGTCGGTCGCCACGTAGATGTGGCGGAAGAAGTCGGCGTCGGCCAGCAGATCCACCTGACCGGCGCCGAAGAAGCTGAACGTGCGCCCCAGCAGGCCGACGCGAGGTGACAGCAGCAGGATCGTCATCGACACGATCACGACCGTCGAGATGAAGTAGGGGGCGTACGTCATGAGCTGCACCGTGCGCTTGAAGAAGCGCAGCCGCACCTCGTTGAGCGCCAGCGCCAGGATGATCGGCAGCGGCAGGCTGGCGATGAGCGTGTACGCGGCGAGGATGAACGTGTTGGCGACCAGCCGAGGGAACACGGGGTTGCGGAAGAGCCGCTCGAAGTTGTCGAAGCCGACCCAGGGGCTCCCCCACACGCCGTCGATCGGGTTGTAGTTCTTGAACGCGATGATGGCGTTCGCCATCGGCACGTAGCGGAACACGATGAACCACACGATGGGCAGCAGCAGGAGCAGGTAGAGCTGCCAGTACCGCCGCACGCTCCGGGAGAACCGTGCGCGGGTGGTGAGCCTTCGTGACGGCGGAATCACCGCCGCGGCGGGTCTTGCGTGCTCAACGTCGAGCGTCATCCGGATCCTCCAGGGATTACTTTACGACGTAATGTTATGTCCTCGATCGCGATTCCGCTACTGGACATCCGATGTCTGGGATTTCCGCATCGCCCGCCGACCGTGCGTGAACGACGAGCGCCGACAGCGCGCCGCGCCGGTCCTCGCGCGTGCCGCGGTCGCCGGCATCCGACGGGAGCCGGCGCAGGACCTACGCGAAGCGGACGGTCTGCTGGAGCCGGGTGCGGATGTCGAAGACCTCGTTGCCGCCGATGTCGCGCGCGCCGGTGATGCCGCGGCGCAGCACGGTGGCCAGGGCGCTGCGCGAGGTCACCGCGACCCGCACGCCGCGTACGCGTCCGAGCTCCTGGATGGGGTCGACGACGTCCTCGTCGGGGAGCACGACGATCGCGCCGCTGAAGCGGACGCCGGCCGCGCGCGCGATGACGCGCATGCGCGCGAGCAGCTCCGCGAGCGGCGCGCCGGGTACTCCGTCGCCCACGAACTCGCCGCGGCGCAGCCGCGCCGGACCGCCGAAGTCCTCCGACAGCAGGCCGTACAGGCCGCTCGGACCGAGCACGATGTGGTCGATCTTGGCGTCGGGGTCGGCATCCCGTCCCGATGCCGCGACGTCGTGCCACACCGTGTACCCCATGCCGAGGTCGGCCACGATGCGGGCCGTCGCCTCCTCGGCGAGCGCGTCCGCGAGCAGGCGCCGCAGTCCCACGGGAGCAGAGCGCACGAGCGCCGGGTCGTACGGGTCATCGAGGGTGACGCCACGGCCGGCCCACTCGCGCATCAGGGTCAGATAGCGCTCGCGGCGCCAGCCGCCGGGGTGACCGTACGAGCGCGCGCGGGGGCGGGTGTCGGTGCGGGCCGACGGCGGCCGCCACCCCGACCATTCCGGTGCCGCCGCCTCGCCGAAGCCGTGGCCCCGATCGTAGGCGGCCCGGGCGTCGGGGCTGCCGACGAGTTCCCAGGCGCGCTGCACCTGGATGAACACCGCGGCGTCGCCGCCGGTGTCGGGGTGGGTCTGCCGCAGGCGCAGGCGGTAGGCCTTGCGCAGGGTCTCCTCGTCGACGGCGGGGTCGACCGCGAGCACCTCGTACGCCGACGCCGAGAGCGGACTGTCGAACACGCACCCTCCCCGGGAGCCTCTGCCGCCCGGACCGGCCGTGCGGAACACCGCAGATCAGGCTACGTCACCGCCGGACCGTCGGGCTCGTCGCGCCGCTCGTTGCGTCGCGCATAGGCGGCGGCGCTGCGGCTGGACAGGGCGAGGAGGACCAGGATGTCGAGACTCAGCGACACGTATGTGCCGTCGATCTCGATCTCCTGTCCCTGCGCCCACCATGCGGTGAAGGACGTGCTGATCGAGAGCACCGAGATGAGCATCACGACCACGCGCGCCCAGTTGATCCCCCGGTATACGAGGAACGCCAGCGCGAGGTCGAGCAGCAGCACCACCGCGCCCGTGCCGAGCACCAGCCACAGCGCCGCCTGCGTCCCCTCGGGACTCGGGTCGAAGCCCTCGAGCACGGAGTCGGGGTCCGCGAGGATGTCATTCCACCCCGCCGCGATGCCGACGAGCACGGCGACACCGGCGAGGACGCGCAGCAGGATCAGGGCGGCGCCGGCGATCGTCGAGATCGGCCGCTTCATGTGCGGGTCGTACCGCGGCGGCTTCAGCAGTCGCGCGGCCGGCTCGTACGCGGCACGCTTCTGCGGGGCGGGCGTCTCTGCGCTCACGCCGTCACCTCCCCGGACGCGCCGACGCGGGGCGCGACCGCCCGCACGTCGACGATCGGCAGGTCGCCGTCGGTGCGGATGCTGTCGCCGCCGCCGTTGCGGGCGTGGTACCCGGTGGCGAAGTCGGCGATGACGTCGACCACGACGCGGGGATCGGCATCCGTCACCGTCCCGACGATGTGGTCACGCTCGACATCGGTGTCGGCGTCGATCTTGTGCGTCACCTGCAGCGTGAACAGCGACAGGCCGACACTCGTGTCGAAGGTGCCCGCCGCGAGCCACTCGACGCGGCGGCCGCCGGGCAGCAGCCACTCGTCGGGGCAGCGCCAGAACCGCACGTGGTGACGCTGGGCCGGGTTGCCGTCGACCTCCTGCTGGTACGCGAAGTCCTGCTGCCGGCCGAAGAGGAAGAGCGGGCTCACCGGCGCCTCGTCGTAGCTGCGCCGCGACAGCGTCGACGCGACGATGTGCCACGAGGACCCGAGCGTGACGGGTTGGGCGCGGGTCCACCCCGCGGCCTCGAGCGCGGCGCGGATCTGCTCGCCGCTGCCTTGGAACGCCAGGTTGACCGGATCGCCGAGGAGTCCGTCGCTCGTCCGGGTACGTCCGATGAAGTACTCGGGCACGTAGACGGTGGTGAGGATGCGGTGCAGGCGCGGCAGCACGAGGTAGGCGAGCAGCAGCCAGAAGGCCAGGAAGAAGGGGATGCCCCACCATCCGACGTGGAAGGTCTCGGTGAAGCTGAGGTAGGCCAGCCACAGCGCGGCCGCCCCTGCGAACACGAAGAAGAACCAGTCGATCGCGACCCCGATCGAGTAGGCGCGGCGCCGGTTGCTCATGATCCCTCCTCGTGCAGTGGGGATTCAGCCCCAGAGCGGGATGCCGGGGCGGTGGGCGAGGGCGGTCTCACCGACGTCGGGCGGCAGGTCGGCGAGCGTGGCGGGCTGCCAGCGGGGCGACCGGTCCTTGTCGATGACCTGCGCCCGGATCCCCTCGGCGAGATCGGGCTGCGTCGTGGCGAACCACATCACGAGCCCGTACTCCTGATCGAGCGCGTCGCGCAGGCTCGGCAGCTCGCGCGCCCGGCGGATGGCGGCGAGGGTCACCGCGAGCCCGGTGGGTGAGAGCTCGCCGAGCAGATCGGCGGTGGCGGATGCCTCGGGCTCGGCGCGCCCCCGCAGCCGCTCGACGATCTCGGGAACGGTGTCGGCGGCGAAGGCGTCATCGATCCACGTCCGTGCCGCCTCGAGCTTCGACCGAGCGGGCGTCTCGTCGAACAGGAGCACCAGCTCGGTCGGAGAGGAGGGGTCGGCGCGGGTCTCGAGCGCGTCGCGGACCGCGTCGAGATTCTCGTGGGGCACGTAATGGTCGGCGAATCCGGCGTAGATCGCGTCCGAGGCATCCATCACCGCCCCGGTCAGGCCGAGGTACTCGCCCAGGCGTCCCGGCGCGTGTGCGAGCAGCCAGGTACCGCCGACGTCGGGCGTGAAGCCGATGCGCGTCTCGGGCATCGCCAGTTGCGACCGGTCGGTGACGATGCGGATCGCCGCGTGCCCCGCGACGCCGATGCCGCCACCCATCGTGATGCCGTCGGCGAAGGCGACGAAGGGCTTGGGGTACTCGGCGATGCGGGCGTTGATCGCGTACTCCTCGCGGAAGAAGACACCGGCGTCTTCGGCGCGGCCGCTCGTGACCTGCTCGGCGAGGCCGCGCACGTCGCCCCCGGCGCAGAGCCCCCGCTCGCCCGCCCCGTCGAGCAGCACGACGTCGACCTCGGTGTCGTGCTCCCAGCCGTCGAGGGTCGCCTGCAGCTGCCGGACCATGTCGAGATCGAGCGCGTTGATCGCACGGGGACGGTTCAGCGTGAGCCGGCCGAGCCCTCCGCTGGTGCTCACGAGGACGGTGGGCTCGGCAGCGGCGTCGGCGAGGTCGGTCACGAGCGCAACGTTACCGGCCGGGCGAAGTTCTCCCACGCTGACGCCGGATTTCCGCCAGGATGGGACTCGGTTCCGCAAGGAATCCGCAATGACGCGGCCCCGACCTATGCCCCCCGGGGTGTCTCGCTCACGTCCACGGGAAGGGTTCGGCATGCCCCACGGCCATTCGCTGGAGTTCTCAGGAGTCACCAAGCGCTTCGGCGCCGTCACTGCCGTCGCCGGGTTCACCGCCCGCGTGGAGCCAGGGCAGGTGACCGGATTCCTCGGCCCCAACGGCGCCGGCAAGACCACCACGCTGCGGATCCTCCTGGGCCTCGTCCGCGCCACGGACGGCCACGCGACGATCGACGGCCGGCGCTACGCCGAGCTCGATCACCCGCTGCAGACGGTGGGGGCCGTGCTCGAGGCATCCAGCTTCCATCCGGGCCGCACGGCTGCGGCGCACCTCACCATCTACGCGCAGGCGGCGAGCATCGCCCGGTCGCGGGTGGACGAGGTGCTCGACCTCGTCGGGCTCACGGATGCCGCGAACCGCAAGGTCGGCGGATTCTCGCTGGGCATGCGCCAGCGCCTCGGACTGGCCTATGCGCTGCTGGGCGACCCGGGCGTGCTGGTGCTCGACGAGCCGGCGAACGGCCTCGATCCCGAGGGGATCCGCTGGATGCGCGGCTTCCTGCGGCAACTCGCGGGCGAGGGCCGCACGGTGCTCGTGTCGTCGCACCTGCTCGCCGAAGTCCAGCAGACCGTCGACGCGCTGCTGATCATCTCGCGCGGACGCCTCGTGTTCCAGGGCTCGATCGACGAGCTCACCGACCCCGACGAGCACGCCACCGTCGTCGACGCCCCGGATCGCGCCGCGCTCGTCGGAGCGCTGCGGGCGGCGGGCGTGCCGTTCGAAGTCCTCCGCTCCGGACTCACCGTGCGCGGCCTCGAACCGGCCGCCGTGGGTGCCGCGGCCGCCGCCGGCGGCGTCGCGCTGTCGTCACTGCACCGCCGCGGCCCCGCGCTCGAGGAGGTCTTCCTCGACCTCGTGAACGGCAGCCGCGTGCATGCGAGCGCGACGGGGGCGGTCGGTTCGCTTTCGCCGGTGGAGGGGGCGGATGCCGCACCCGCCGGTGTTGCGGCCGCCGGTGCCGCCGCGGCTGTGGCCTCGGAAGAGTCGCCCGGCGACCCAGGGTCTCGCGCAGACGCCCGCTCGGAGGCGGACGAGGCCGACGAGTCGGCGCTCAGCGCCGCGGCGCTGGATGCCGAGGCGACGGGAGCGCCCGGCGCTGCGGCCGCGCTGGCCGCCGCCGCCGGTGCGGCGTGGGCGGCCGAGCCCCAGGAGGAGCGCGACGAGCACGAGCGCCACGAAGAGCCGTTCGCCGCGTCGGGCGTCCCGGCCGAGACCTTGGAGGCGAGGGACGTCTCGAGCGAGGAGCCCTCCGCCGGGCTGGGCCTCTCCTCCGTGGAGACCGCGCGCCCGGCCGAAACGCCGGAGCCCGCCGCGGTGCCGAGCGGCGAGGCGCAGGAGGGCCTCGGCGCGATCGAGTCCCCCGAGTCCGCGTCTGCGCCGTCGTGGTACGCGGTCGCCGGAACAGGTGTGATCGACATCGTTCACGCGGCCGGCCGGCCGAGCGAGCCGGAACCCGCGGACACCGAGGGCGACGACGAGCCTGCTGCCTCACCCGCCGACGACCCCTGGGCGCCCGAGGACGCGAACCCCGACGTCGACGCGCTCGGCGAGATCGACGACGAACTCTCGGAGCCCGAGCCCGCCGACGCGGACGACGACCGTCCGTGGGAGCACTACGTCAAGACGGAGTCCGACGTCGAGGCCGACGCCTTCTTCGCGGCGTTCGACGCCGATGGCAACCCGCGCGTCGCGCCGGAGCCGGGCGCCGCATCCGAACCGCAGACCGACCCGGGCAACGACCCCGAACCCGAATCCGAATCCGAGCCGAGCCCAGCGCCCGACCCGGGCAACGACCCGGAACCCGAATCCGAGCCCGAGCCGAGCCCCGTGCCCGACGCCGGACCGGAACCAGACACCGACCCGCAACCCGACGCACCCGGGCCCGACGCGATGGCGGAGGACGCGGCATCCGTCCCCTCGCCTGAGAATGACGCAGCTCGCGCCGCCGACGAGAACGCGGCCGATGACCACCATGAGGCCGTCGACCAGGAAGGCAGCGACCGATGAGCCTGACCGCGGCGACACGCTCCGAGACCACGAAGCTGTTCTCGACGAGCATCTGGTGGATCCTCGCCATCGTCCTCTTCGTCTACGTCGCCTTCACCGCAGCGGCCCTCGGCTTCGTCTTCGCCGCGGCGGCGACAGGCTCCTTGCCCGGTGACGCGCCGCCCCTGCCCGAGGACGGACTCGCGGCGACGCTGTACAGCACGGGCACCGCGGTCGGGTACGTCTTCCCCCTCCTGGTGGGCACGCTCATGGTGACCGCGGAGTTCCGGCACAAGACACTGACTCCCACGTTCCTGGCGACGCCGCGGCGCGGCCGGGTGCTCGCGGCGAAGCTCGCCGTCGGCGTGCTCATCGGCGTGGTGCTCGGCGTGATCGGCACCGTCGCCGCCGTCGGCACCTCGGCGGCGTTCCTCGCGGGCTTCGGCCTCAGCACCGAGTTCACCTCGGCGGACACCTGGGCGATGCTGGGACGGATGCTGCTGGCCTACGTCCTCTGGACGCTCATCGGCGTCGGGGTCGGCGCGCTGGTGCGCAACCAGGTCGGCGCCATCGTCGGCGTGCTGGTCTTCACACAGTTCGTCGAGCCGATCGGCCGCACGGCCGCGGCCTTCGTCGAAGGCCTCTCGAACTACACGCGCTTCCTCCCGGGCGCCGCGAGCGACACCCTCGTCGGAGCCAGCGTGCTGTCAGCGAGCATGCCGCAGGGGTCGGCCGAACCGCTCGAGTGGTGGGCAGGCGGCCTGGTCCTGCTCGGCTACGCCGTCGTCTTCGTGGTGCTCGGCCACCTGGTGAGCTGGCGACGCGACGTCAGCTGAGGACGTTTCGCCGAGCCTCGACCGACTCCGCGTCCCGCTGGCTGCTCAGACGGCGGGAGCGGGGGCCGGAGTCTTGCGCTTGCGCGGCTTCTTCTCGGGCACGACCGGGATGGTGCCGGTCTCGGCGGCGATCTCGACGACGTCGGCGGGTTCCGCGGCCAGCTCGACGCGCAGCGCCTGCACGAGAGCAAGGCCGTGGCGCGTGGTCAGGATGATCCGCTGGAAGTCCGGGTGCCCCTCGAGGTCGATCACGACGCTCGGCCGGTGACGGCGGATCAGGGCGAAGTCGTCGCCGCCCGCCGACCGCCAGGTGCCCATCGCGATGATGCCGCGCACGTGGGTGCCGGGGTTCGGGATGCCGCGCAGCCACGTCCACGCGTCGTCGGTGAGCTGAACGCGGGTGATCGTCGACCGCTCGATGACGACGTTGCTCTTGCGGAACGACAGGGCGCGCTCCGACATCGACAGCACGACTTCGAGCTGCGTCGAGTCGAGCAGCAGCGTCACCATGCGACTAGTCTGCCAGCGGCTTCACCGGGAACCGGGCTCATTTGCTTACGGGAGGGCAACGATCCGCGACCCCGGCGCCCCCGCTCGGTGCGAGACTGGATCGGTGACCGTCGCGTCCCCCTCCGTCACCGCGCCCTCTGCAGCTGCCTCTCCCGCCGCCGTCGACGCAGCGCTCGCGCGCGCCGCTGCGGGCGAGCGGCTCGATGCGACCGACGCCGAGACGCTGCTGTCAGCCCAGGGCGAGCGATTCGATCGCCTGCTCGCGATCGCCGGCGAGGTGCGGGATGCCGGGCTCGCGGCATCCGGTCGTCCCGGTGTGATCACGTACTCCCGCAAGGTGTTCGTGCCGTTGACCACGCTCTGCCGCGACCGCTGCCACTACTGCGTGTTCGTCGACACCCCCGGGCAGCTGCTCAAGAAGCACAAGCCCGCCTACATGTCGCCCGAACAGGTGCTCGCCGTCGTGCGGCAGGGTCAGGCGATGGGCTGCAAAGAGGTGCTGCTGACCCTGGGCGACCGGCCCGAGGACCGCTGGCCCGAGGCACGCGCCTGGCTCGACGAGCACGGGTTCGCGTCGACCATCGAGTACGTCGCGCACATCGCCCGCCTGGTGACGGCCGAGACCGGCCTGCTCGCGCACGCGAACCCGGGCGTCATGAGCGCGGAAGAACTGCGGATGCTGCGGCCCACCGCCCCGTCGATGGGCATGATGCTCGAGACGACGTCGCGCCGGCTGTTCGAGGAACCGGGGCAGGTGCATTTCGGCTCGCCCGACAAGGACCCGGCCGTGCGGCTCGCCGTGATCGACGCCGCGGGGCGAGAGCGCGTGCCCTTCACCACCGGCATCCTGGTCGGCATCGGCGAGACCGCGAGCGACCGCGCCGCGTCGCTGATCGCGATCCGCGACGCGCACGAGCGGCACATGGTCGACGGCCCGTCCGCGGGCGACCGGCAGGGTCACGTGCAGGAGGTGATCGTGCAGAACTTCCGCGCGAAGCCCCGCACCGCGATGCAGGCAGTGGCGGACGCCGATCTGCTCGAGTACGTCGCCGCGGTCGCGGTAGCGCGGCTGGTGATGGGACCGCGCATGCGGATACAGGTGCCGCCGAACCTCTCGGATCCGACGGAGTTCGACCTGCTCGTGCGCGCCGGCGCCGACGACTGGGGCGGGGTCTCGCCCCTGACGGTCGACCACGTGAACCCCGAGCGCCCCTGGCCGCACCTCGACGACCTTGCGCGCATGACCGCGGAGCTCGGCTTCGAGCTGCGCGAGCGCCTGACCGCCCAGCCCGAGTTCGTCGTCGACGCCGAGACGTGGATCGACCCGGGATTGCGTCCTGCTGTCGCGGCGCTGGCCGACCCCGCGACCGGTCTCGCCGCGACGGCGGTGAAGAATCCGGGCGAGATCGCCGCTTTCGGTCCGCGCGGAGCCGATTCGGGTCGATCCCGCCCGGATTCTTCACGCGATGGCGTCAAGGATTCAGGAGACTCGCGGGCAGACTCCGGCGTCGGAGACTCGGCACCGTCCGATCTCCTGAATTCTCGACGCGAGCCGGCGGACATCCGCCGCCTGGCGGAGGCCGCGGCGGCCGACCCGCTGTCGCTCGACGACGCCGAGTGGGTGGCGCTCCTGGAGGCGACGGGCGATGACGTGGACGCGCTCGCGGCCACGGCCGACGACGTGCGCCGCTACACCGTGGGCGAGGCCGTCACGCTCGTCGTGAACCGGAACCTCACGTCTTCGGGGCTCCGCACCGCGCCGACCGGCGACCCGTCGACGTTCACGCTCGACGACGTCGGCGCGATCGCCGCCGACGCGTGGGACCTCGGCGCCACCGAGCTCTGCGTGCAGGGGCTCCTGCCGCCGGAGCAGGACCCGTCGGGCTATCTCGACATCGCGCGCGCGGTGAAGGCGGCGGCACCCGGCATCCACCTCCATGCCTACCGCCCGCAGGATGTGCGTGACCTCGCGGAACGCACGGGCCTCGGACTCGACGCCGCCCTGGCGGCGCTGCGCGACGCGGGCGTCGACACCGTCCCCGGCACGGGCGTGAAGGTCCTGAGCGAGCGCGTCCGCCGCCTCGTCGCCCCGGGCGACCTCGAGATCGACCGCTGGATCGAGGGCATCACCGCCGCGCATCGCGCCGGCTTCCGCTCGACGAGCGTGCTCTTCTACGGGCACGTCGAGACCGCCGGCGAGCGCGTCGCGCACCTGCGGCTGCTGCGGGAGATCCAGGGCGCTTCGACGAGCTCAGCGACCGGTGGAAGCTCGGCGAGCGGTGGAAGCACGGCGACCGGCCGAAGCGCAGCCACCGGCGGCGCGGGCGGCTTCACCGAGTTCGTGCCGATCCCCCTCCCCGGCCCGGCCGGCGGAGTACCCCTCGTTCCCGGCCGCGCGACGCCGGACGAGCACCGCGCGATGGTGGCGGTGTCGCGCCTGATGCTCTCGGGCAGCATCCCGCACGTGCAGATCCCGTGGACGCGCGTCGGGCGCGACGCGTCCGTCGTGCTCCTGCAGTCGGGCGGCGACGATCTCGGCGGCACGCTGCTCGACGGCCGCGTCAAGCCGGAGGCGGGCATCGAGCACGGCCTCGAACTGCCGGTGACGGATGCCGCGGCCATGGTCGCCCGCATGTTCCGGCCGTTCCGCCGGCGCACCACAGTGTACGGCGCCGTCCGGCAGCCTCCGGGGTCGAACGGATGACGCGCGTCGAGGTCGCGATCATCGGCGCCGGATTCGCAGGGATCGGCATGGCGATGGCGCTGCGCCGAGCGGGCCGCGAGGATTTCGTCGTGCTCGAGCGCGCGGCATCCGTCGGCGGAACCTGGCGCGACAACACGTACCCGGGCGTCGCATGCGATGTGCCGTCGCACCTCTACGGCTTCGCGGCCTATCCGAACCCGTCGTGGTCGGGCACCTACGCGAAGGGCGCGGAGATCCACGCCTACCTCCAGCACGTCGTCGACGCCGAGGACCTGGGCGACCGGCTGCGCCTTCGCACCCCGATGAGATGGGCCCAGTGGGATGCCGAGCACGAGGTCTGGCGCATCGGCATCGGCGCGTCCGGCGCGTCGTCGTGGCCGGCCGCGCCAGGGGCCGACGGGCGCCACACCGGCTCCGCCGACGGCGGCTCCGCCGACGGCCTCCCCGGCGAGGACGTCCTCCTCGCCGACGTGCTCGTGCTCGCGTGCGGGCGCCTCACCGAGCCGACCATCCCGCGCGTCGCCGGGCTCGAGACGTTCCCCGGGCCGATGTTCCACTCGGCACGGTGGGATCACTCCGCCGAACTCGCGGGCGCACGCGTCGCCGTGGTCGGCACCGGTGCCAGCGCGGTCCAGATCGTGCCCGAACTCGCACGCACGGCATCCCACGTCACGCTGTTCCAGCGCACCCCGGCCTGGATCGTGCCGCGCGACGGCAGCGAATACTCCGACGCGGACCGCGCCGGTTTCACCGCCGATCCCGCCTCGCTGGAGGCTCTGCGCGCCGAGCTCTACGCCGAGGGCGAGGCGCGCTTCGCGTCGCGCGCCGGAGATTCCGACGCGGCGGCGGAGGCGGAGGCGGTCGCCCGGGCGCACCTGGAGCGCCAGGTCCGCGATCCCGAGCTGCGCGCCGCGCTGACGCCCGACTACGCGTTCGGCTGCAAGCGGGTGCTGCTCTCGGACGACTTCTACCCTGCCGTCGCGTCCGACGCGGTCTCGCTGGTGACCACCGCGCTCTCCTCCGTGGAGGGGTCGACGCTCGTCGCCGCGGACGGCTCGCGCCACGAGGCCGACGCACTCGTTCTCGCGACCGGCTTCGCCTCGACTCGTCAGCCCTACGCCGAGCTCATCACCGGCGAAGCGGGCACGACGCTCGCCCAGCACTGGTCCGGTGGGATGACGGCGTACGCCTCGACGGTCGTCGCGGGGTTCCCCGGTCTCTTCGTGCTCAACGGCCCCAATGCCTCGCTCGGCCACTCCTCGTCCGTGCTCATGATCGAGGAGCAGGCCGGCTACGTCGCGCGCGTCCTCGACGCCCGCGGCGGCCGCGTGCTGCGAGTGGACCCCGCTGCCGAGCAGGCGTACACCGACGAGATCGCCCGTGCCGCGGCATCCACCCGCTGGATGACCGGCGGATGCCGCAACTGGTACGTCGACGAGCGCTCCGGCCGGCTCACGCTGCTGTGGCCGGGCACCGTCGACGCCTTCCGTGCGCGGCTCGCCCGCGCCGACGGCTCGGAGTTCCTGCCCGAACCCGCCCCCCTTACCCGCTGAGAGGAATCGCATGACCGCCCTTCGACAGGCTCAGGGACCGATGCTGCGCTTCGGATACAAGGCGTCCGCCGAGCAGTTCGGCCCCGCCGAACTGCTCGACTATGCCGTTCAGGCCGAGGAGGCCGGGTTCGACTCGGTGTTCATCTCGGACCACCTGCAGCCCTGGCTGCACGAAGGCGGGCATGCCCCGGCATCCGTCCCGTGGCTCGGCGCGCTCGGCGCCAAGACCTCGCGCGTGCTGATCGGCACCTCGGTGCTGACGCCGACGTTCCGGTACAACCCGACCGTCGTCGCTCAGGACTTCGCGACGCTCGGCGTGATGTATCCGGGACGCGTGATCCTCGGTGTCGGCACCGGCGAGGCGCTGAACGAGGCGAACCTGGGCATCGCATGGCCCGACCCGCCCGAGCGGTTCCAGCGGCTGAAGGAGGCCATCGGCCTCATCCGGCGACTGTGGTCGGTGGACCGCGTCAACTTCGACGGCACCTACTACCACGCGCGCAACATCACGATCTACGACAAGCTGCCCGAGCCGGTGCCGATCTACATCGGAGCCGCCGGGCCTGCCGCCACCCGCCTCGCCGGCCGCATCGCCGACGGCTTCATCACGACATCCGGCAAGAAGCGCGAGCTCTACACCGACACCCTGCTGCCGGCGCTGCACGAGGGCCTTGAGAAGGCCGGCCGCCCCGCCGACGGGATCGACACGCTCATCGAGGTCAAGGTCTCGCTCGACGCGACGCTCGAAGCCGCCCAGGAGAAGACGCGATTCTGGGCGCCGCTCGCGCTGACTCCCGAGGAGAAGATGGGCGTCGACGACCCGATCGAGATGCAGCGCCTGGGCGAGCAGCTGCCGATCGAGCGCGCCGCATCGCGGTTCATCGTGTCGGACGACCCCGACGAGCACGTCGAGCGCATCGCCTGGTACATCGAGCTCGGCTTCCGGCACCTGGTCTTCCACGACCCCGGACACGACCAGAGCGCCTTCCTGGGGCTGTACGGCGAGGAGATCCTGCCGCGCCTGCGCGCGCGGTTCGGCGCGTGACCCCGCTGTTCGGACGGCGTCGCGCGAACTCCTCAGACACGGCGGCGCGCGCGGCTTCTTCCGGACCGGCGGGCTCGCACGGCTCCGGTTCTGAGGAGTTGCGATCGCCCCGCTGGGTCGTCGTGGTGCCGGTCAAGCCCTCGGCGCACGGCAAGTCCCGGCTCGACGTGCCGGGAGTCGCCCGCAAGGACCTCGCCCGAGCCATCGCGCTCGACACCCTCGAAGCGGCCACCGCGTGCGACGTCGTCGCGCAGGTCGTCGTCGTGACCGACGACGCGACCCTCGCCCGTGAGGCCGCGCTGATCCCGGCGCTCCGGTTCGTGCCCGAGGGCGACGCGGGCGGGCTCGACGCCGCCGTCGCGGTCGGCGTGGCCGCGATCGATCCGGAGGGACGGATGCCGCGCGCGGCCCTGCTCGGCGACCTGCCGTCGCTGCGGCCGGACGATCTGGGCGAGGCGCTGCGGGCCGCGGCATCCCTCCCCCGCGCCGTCGTGCCCGACGCGGAGCGCACCGGCTCGACGCTGGTCACCGCGGGTGCGGGCGTGGCGTGGACGTCGTCGTTCGGCGAAGGCTCGTTCGCGCGTCACGTCGCGCGGGGGTTCGTGGCGCTGCAGATTCCGGATGCCTCGACCCTGCGCCGCGACGTCGACACCGCCGCCCAGCTCGAAGCCGCGCGGGTGCTGGGTCTCGGCCCGCGCACCGCGGCGCTCCTCGCGAGCGCCACCGCCTGATCAGCCACCCGGACAGTCGCAGATGCCTCCGCTGTAGCACGCGCACGGCGGCGGACCGGGATCGACGTGCTCGACCGGCGCCACGGGAGCCACCATCGGACGCACGTTCGGAAAGAGCACGAGCGCGAAGAACCCGCACGCCGCAGCGATGATCAGCGCGAGGAAGAAGGCGACCCATCGTCGGGCGACGACCGCCGCGACGGCGGCGACCGTGAGACCGATCACGATGCCGACGAACGTCCACCACACCGTGACCTGATCGTCGACCGACGGCCCGCCGCCGAGCGCCAGTCCGAGGGCCAGCGCGAGGAGGTGCCAGAAGTTCATGAGGCCGAGGACGAAGCCCGCGACCACCGCGGTCCAGGCGCCGAGCGCCACCCAGAAGCGCCAGCCCGGCTGGGTCGCGGCGACCGTCGGTCCGCGGCCACCCGGCACGGCGGTGGTCGTTGCGGCGGTGGTCGTTGCGGTCGTGGTCGATTCCGGACCGGATGCGGACGCCATCCGGTGAGGCTATCCCGATCCACCGCGGGGTCCGCAGTTTCTTTGTACGGCTTCTACAGCCGGCCCTCTTCCACGCGCCAGACAGCGCGGCCATCTCGATATCTCCTTCGCCGGCGTTCAGGGCCGGGAAGGGGCGGCACCCTCACGCGTGAACCTGTTCGCGACCTCGTCGATGACCGGCCGGGCCATGAGCGCGAGAAGGACGGTGAACGCCCACAGGAGCACGAGCAGGACGAGCTCGGATGCGGCGAGGACGACGAAGGCGGCGACCACCAGCAGAGCGAGGATGCCGACGGAGAAGCGCCAGCCCGGCAGCAGCTGGACGAGGGCGATGCGGGCGGCATCGCGGGTCCGGAACCGGAAGGCGGCGGTGAGGACCACCATGTGCCCGCACCAGACCACGATGCTCGCGGCGACGAGGAGCATGACCGGCCGGAGCGCCGCTCCGCCGTCGACGTCCCCGAGATGGGTGAGGTTGAAGCTCAGCACGGCGAGGGCGACCGCCGCGGGCACGGCCCAGCGCAGCGTGGGCACCAGATCCCGTCGGTACGCGCGGAGGAAGTGCCGCGCCGGCGCGAGATCGGGACTCGCCGCTGCCGCACGGACGGCGGCGACGCCGGCGACCAGTGCCGGAGCGACGGGGATGAGGGCGAGCAGGAACAGCGGAAGGTTGGACGCGTCGCGGTCCAGCAGCACGACGACGAGTGCCGTGGGGAGCAGCGCGAGCAGCAGCTGCGCCTCGAGCACCAGCATCCGGTAGATCACCGCGGCACCGCGCGACAGCGGCCCGCGTCCGATCTCCGTGGCCGCATCGTTCTTCGTCTCAGTCATGCGTGTCCTCCTCCCGCTCGCGAGACTTCGCAGATGTCACGAGATCGGTGTGACAACGCGACACCTGCGAAGTCTCGGCGGGTGTCACCTGTTCAGTGCCGTGTTGATGGTGTCGATGAGCTGGGTGGACCCGAGCCCCTCGATCTCAGCGACGTACGCGTCCCAGTCCGTGTCGATCGAGCGCTGGCCGGTGATGAACGCAGCCGTCGCCGCATGCACGGCGTCGGTCAGCTGGGTCTGCAGCAGCGACGTCTGCTCCAGCTCGATCTCGTCGAGCAGCGGGGCGGGAGGGACCGGCAGCTGCTTCTTGGAGTCGAGCTGCTCCGCGGTCCACGCGGCGACCTCCTCCGTCATCAGCGAGAGCAGCAGCTCCTTCGATGAGCCGTTCGCGGGCAGGAAGACGCCGTTGCTGTAGCCGAAGTCGGCGTTCAGCTTCTTCGGTGCGCCGGAGTTGACGGCGCTCCAGCCGATGTCCTCCTTGAGCGTGCGGGTGCCGTCGGCATCCTTCGTGTACGTCTCACCCTCGACGCCCCACTGTGCGAACTCGATGCCCTCGTCGGAGTAGTACAGCCAGTCGACGAACTGCAGCAGCGCCTTGAAGTACGGCTTGTCGGCAGCATCGCTGCTGAGCATGAGTCCAGAGGTGAAGCGTCCGCTCGCGAGGTTCGACCCGGCAGGCCCCGCAGGGATCGAGATCAGGCGGATCGGCACGTCCGGCTGCCCGGCGTCCGCGAACTTCGTGCGGTACTCGGTGAGCGTCTGGGTGTTGCTGGAGATCGCGGCCGACTGGCCCGAGATGAACTTCTGGGTCGCCTGGTCGTCGCTCTGCGTGATCTCGGGGTCGAGGAGGCCGTCCTCGACGAGCCCGGCGACGTCGGAGACGAGGTCCCGGTACTCGTCGGTGGTGCCGGTGAAGACGTACTCCTCAGCATCCTCGTCGTACCAGGTGTTGGCGTACTGCCAGCCGGCGGCGGTGCCGTAGTTGGGGCCCATCACGTTGAGCAGCGAGCCGAGCGGCGTCGAATCGGTCCAGCGATCCGACATCGCGTAGGCCAGCTCGGGGTTGGCCTCCTGCACCTTGGCGAGCTGCTCGGCGAACTCCTCCCAGGTCTCGGGGTCCTCGGTGATCCCGGCCTTCTCCCAGAGGTCCTCGCGGATCGCGACGCTGTACTCGACGTTCGGCGTCTCGCGCAGGCCGGGAAGAAGGTAGATCTTCTCATCGGCCTGGCGGCGGTTGTCGAGTTCGTCCTTCAGGCCCCACTTCTCGACCTTCTCGCTGAAATTCGGCATGTACGCGAAGTAGTCCGAGACCGGCAGGATCGCCCCGCCCGAGACGAACTTCGTCTCGCTGCCGGAGTACGACACCGAGATGATGTCGCTCGCCTCGCCGCTGCCGATCAGCAGCGACTTCTTCTGCTCGAAGTCCGACATGGGGATGTCGGTACGCGAGAACGACACGTTGTTGTCGTCCGCCAGGTGCTGGAAGACGGACCAGTCGTTCTTCACCGGGTAGCCGGGGTGGTCGCGGTACATCAACGAGAACTCGACCGGTTCTGTCGCCTTGAAGGTCGTTCCGGCGTCGAAGTCCTCCATGGCGCCGACCGACTGCGCGTCGTCGATGGTGACGGCGTCGGTGGCGTCGGTGCCGCCGGTCGGTGCGGACGAGCACGCCGTCAGCGCGACGGCGAAAGCCGCGACGCCCGCGAGGCCTGCGAGGCCCGCGAGGCGATGGCGAGTGATGGTCATTGTTGTCTCCTTCGTGTGAACGTCGTCGTTCGACGTGGGTGTGTGCGGGGGGATGTTCAGCCTTTGACCGACCCGAGCATCACGCCCGAGACGAAGAACCGCTGGATGAACGGGTACAAGCAGATGATCGGGAGCACGGTGAGCAGCATCGTCACGGCCTGGATGTTCGATGCGATCTGGACCGATTCGCCGCCGGAGATCTCAGACGTTCCGGTGGCCGCGGCGATCAGGTTGCGCAGGTAGATCGTCACGGGGAACAGCGACTTGTCGTCCATGAACAGGAAGGCGTTGAACCATGAGTTCCACAGAGCCACCGCATAGAACAGGGTCATCGTCGCGAGCACGGCCTTCGACAGCGGCAGCACGATGCGGAAGAAGATCCCGTACGTGGACAGACCGTCGATCGCGGCGGCCTCCTCGAGCTCGACAGGGAAGCTCTCGAAGAAGGACTTCATCACCAGCAGGTTGAACACGCTCAACGCGCCGGGGACCACGACGGCCCAGATGCTGTTGCGCCAGCCGAGGTAGTTCGCGATCAGGATGTAGTTCGGGATCAGTCCCCCGCCGAAGAACATCGTGAAGACCGCGATCCCGACGAAGAACGTGCGTCCTTTGAGATAGGGCTTGCTGAGGGCATAGGCATACGTGGTCGTGATGATCATCGCGATGATCGTGCCGACGATCGTGTACAGGAACGTGTTCCCGTAGTTCGTCCAGAACAGCCCGTCGCCCATCACCGCACGGAAGGTGTCGATGTTGAACCCGCGCGGGATCAGGGTCACCTCGCCGGCCGCGATGTAGCCCTCGGAGGAGAAGGCCTTGGCGACGAGGTTCACGAACGGGTAGAGCGTGACCACGCAGATCAGCACGAGCGCGATCGCATTGACGACCCGGAAGGTCCGGTGGCCACGTGACTCTCGGATCACGCCGGTCTGGCGGCGGACGTGCGCCACGTCGGGCGTCGGGGGCAGGGCTTCGGTCACCACAGCGAGGCTCCAACCAGTCGGCGTGAGATGAGGTTCGCGAAGAGCACGAGGACCAGACCGATCAGGGCCTCGAACAGTCCGATCGCGGTTCCGTAGGAGAACTGCGCGGATTGGATGCCGACGCGGTAGAGGTACGTCGAGATGACGTCGGCCGTCGAATAGATCAGCGGATTCTGGAGCAGCAGCACCTTCTCGAACCCGACCGACATGAATGAGCCGATGTTCAGGATGAGGAGCACCATCATGGTCGGGCGGATGCCGGGCAGGGTGATGTGCCACGTCTGCTGCCAGCGGTCGGCACCGTCGATGCGCGCGGCCTCGTACAGCTGGTCGTCGATCGTGGTGAGCGCCGCAAGGTAGAGGATCGTGCCCCAGCCGACGGTCTGCCAGGCCTCGGAGGTCACGTAGATGGTGCGGAACCACTCCGGTCGCTGCATGAACGGCACGGGATCGCCCCCGAATGCCTCGACCACCTGGTTGATCGTCCCGTTCAGCGACGTCAGCTGCAGCACCAGGCCCGCGACGATGACGATGGACATGAAGTGCGGCAGGTAGGACACCGTCTGCACCAGCCGCTTGAATCGCCGGGAGCGGAGCTCGTTCAGCATCAGCGCAAGGATGATCGGCAGCGGGAAGCAGATCAGCAGGGTGAAGGCACCGAGGATCACTGTGTTCCAGAACACCGTCCAGAACTGCTGATTCGTGATGAACGCCTCGAAGTAGTAGAAGCCCACCCACTCGTCGCCGAAGATCGACCCGCCCGGGCGGAACCTCCGGAACGCGATGATGTTCCCCAGCATCGGGATGTAGCGGAAGATCAGCAGGAACAGGATCGGGGCGATCAGGAACGTGTAGATGCGCCAGTCCCTGGCCAGCGCCCGGCGCCACGACTGTCGGGCACGCGGGGTGCGGTCGCGTCGGAACGGGCGGCGCGGGGGTCGCGCCGTCGTGATCAGCCGCGTCTCGCCGGTCGGCTGAGCAGTGTCTCTCAGCAACGGGGGCGCTTCGACGGTTTCAGGCATTCAGCTCCACCTCCTCGTGGGTTCTGTGCGGGTCGGCGTTCAGCGCCGGCCATCTCTTGTCAGGGCGTGAGCACTTCCGCGAGCGCCTGGGCCTGCAGGCTCAATTCGGCGGCCTTGAAGGCATGCGCCTGGGTCATCGCGTTCTCGGTCCGGTCGAGGCAGTCACGGATGAGCTGACCGAAGTACGGGAAGCCGGTCATCCCGTTCGCGTTGAATCGGTACTGACCGTCGTGGTTGACCAACAGGACCTGCCCGCCGCCGTTGTCGGTGCCGATGTCGGTGTACTTGCGCAGCTCGAGATAGCCATCGGTGCCCAGGATGATCGTGCGTCCGTCGCCGAAGACGTCCAGCCCGTCCGGGGTGAACCAGTCGACGCGCACATACCCCGATGTGCCGTTGTCGAGCACGACGTGCGCGTCTCCGAAGTCCTGCAGGCCGGGGGTGTCGGCGTGCGCGTAGTTCGCGACCGTCGAGCTGACGATCCGACCGTCGGAGGCGCCGGTATACGAAAGGATCTGGTCGAAGTTGTGGCTGCCGATGTCGCAGAGGATGCCGCCGTACTGGGCGGGATCGTAGAACCAGTCGGGTCGTCCCGTGCCGACCCGGTGCGGACCGAACGAAGCCACCTGCAGCGCCCGCCCGATCGCGCCCTGCCCGATCAGCTGACCGGCGAGGATGGCCGACTCGGTGTGCAGGCGCTCGCCATAGTAGACGGCGTACTTCCGCCCGGTGCGAGCGGTCGCCTCCCTCGCGGCCTCGAGCTGGTCGAAGCTCGTGAGGGGTGCCTTGTCGACGAACGCGTCTTTGCCTGCTTCGATGGCGCGCAGGCCGATCGGCGCGCGTTCGGACGCGATGGCGGCGGTCGCCACGAGACGCACGTCGGGGTCGTCGAGGATCTCCTGCTCGGAGGACGCGACGCGGGCCGTCGGGTAGCGCTTCGCGAATTCGGCCGCCTTCGCGGCATCCCGGTCGAACACCCACGTGACGGTCGCACCAGCGTCGAGAAGGCCGTCCGTCATGCCATAGATGTGGCCGTGGTCGAGACCGACCGCGGCGAAGCAGAACTCGCCCGATGCCACGACGGGCTCGGGAAGCGGGTCGAAGGTGTAGGGGTGGTTCACTTCTGGTTCTCCTGGTCGGTCACGTCATAGGTGCGGAGGCGGCCGCACATTCCGAAGCTGCGCTCGCCGGTGGATGCCGCGGCCTGCTGCACTCTCGCTTCCCCGAGGTGGGCGACGTCGCCGCCTGCGACCGCCTGGGCGAGAGCCAGCGAACGCTCGGCCTGCGCGAGGGGCCGCTCGCGGATGAGGTCGCTCCAGGCGGCTGCGCGATCGCGTACCAGTGCGCCGGCTGCGGCCCGGAACGCTTCGAGCGGGGACGGGTCGCCCGCGAGCACCGCGTCGCGCAGCACCTCGAACCCGGCGACCGCAAGGTCGCGGCGACGCGATGCCCGCTCTGCGCGCCCTTCGGGCTCACCCAGCGATGCCGCCTGCGCGTAGGCCGCAGCATCCGTCACGATGTCTGCGGGAAATGTCATCACCGCGTCGCCCGCTTCGGGGAGCCCGGCGTTGCTCATCAGCACGACGACCTTGAGCTCGTCGTGGTTGACTGCGCGGTGAATGGTGCCGGGCGTGAACCACACCACCGATCCGGCGGAGAGCGGCGTCTCGTGGAATCCCTCGCCGTCGATGGTGTGGAGCGCGCCGGTGCCCGAGACGACGACATACGCCTCGGTGGACACGAGGTGCATGTGGGGGCTGCCGCCGCAGACGCCGTCGGGGGCGGCGTCGCCGTAGATGTCGAGATGCGACAGCGAGGTGCCGCCGGGGAACGAGGATGCGCTCATCAGGCCGCGACCTCGGCGAGCGAGAGCTGCTCCGCGTTGAGGTGCGGCGCGTGGGCGACGAGATGGCCCGCGCGATAGTACGGGTCGTCGACAGCGAGCGGCAGAGACACCAGCTGGTGCTCGATGCCCGCCTTGTAGATCGCGGTGACCACCTCGATCGCGTCGCGGCCGTCCCGCCCGTCGGCGACCGGCGCACGACCGTCCCTGATGGCAGCGAGCAGGTCGCCGATCTGGCCCTGGTGGCCGACGTGAACCAGCGGCTCTCGTGCCGCAATGATCTCCTCGATGGCTGCGACCCGCTCCGGATCCCCACCCTTGGCGGGGAAGCCGCCCGCGTCCGACCGCTCCGCCACGACCTTCCATGGCTGCGAGACGCGGGCGTATTCGCCCTGGATGACGATCTCCTGCTCCTCGCCGTGGTGCACGACAGAACTCGTCAGCTGTGCGAGGCCCCGCTCATACCGGAACACCGCGACCGAGATGTCTTCGACCTCGCTGTTGTCGTGCAGCGCGTTGGCGAGCATGGCGGCGATCTCGGTCGGGCTTCCCAGCAGCCACAGGAGCAGGTCGATGTGGTGGATCGCGTGGTTCAGCGTGCAGCCGCCGCCTTCCTTCTCCCACGTGCCGCGCCACCAGAGGTCGTAGTACGGCAGACCGCGCCACCACGCGGAATCCACCCGGACGTGCGCGATGCTGCCCAGCAGGCCGGAGTCGACCACGGCCTTGAGGGCGGCGAGGTCTTCGCGGAAGCGGTTCTGTGCGACGACGGACAGCAGTCGGCCCGAGCGCTGCTGCGCCGCGAGCATCGCATCGCACTCCTCGAGCGACGGGGCCATCGGCTTCTCGACGAGGACGTGGATGCCGGCGTCGAGGGCGGCGATCGACAGCGCCGCGTGCGTGGACGGCGGCGTGGCGATGCTCACCAGGTCAAGGCGCGCCTCGGCGATCATCCGGAGGGGATCGTCGTAGCCTGCCGCGTCCGTCAATCCGAGATTCTCGGCCGTGGCCGCGGCCTTGCCCGGCACGACATCGGCGAGCGCGACGATCTCGCACTGATCGGGGAACGCGCGATACCCGTTGATGTGGGCAGTCGCGATGCTGCCTGTGCCGATGATCCCGATTCTGAGCATTGCTTCCTCGCAGCGATTAATACGTATGACTAAGACGTAGTAGGTAGTATCGATGTGGGGCCATCCCCCGTCAAGCGTTTTCCAAACGCTTTCTGGGGGAAGTGAGGAGTCGAGGATGGAGAGGCGGCCGACCAGCCGGGATGTGGCGGCGCTGGCGGGGGTGTCGCAGTCCACGGTGTCTTTCGTCTACACCGGGCGCGACGGCATCTCCGAGGCGACGCGCAAGCGTGTGCTCCTGGCGGCGTCAGAGCTCGGCTACCGACCCAATCTCGCTGCGCGCGCCATGCGCACGCGGCGGACCGGCCGCCTCGCCGTGGTGATCCCTGTCAGCGCGCTGAACCCGCTCAGCATGCTGCGCGGAGCTACGGCGGCCGCACAGGAGACCGGCTATGTGGTGGAGGTCGTGAGCCTTCCCGACGACCCGATCGAGCGTGCCGCTCGCGTCGCGGAGATGGTCGACGCGCGTCAGCACGAGGGGATCCTCTCCTTCACGCCCTTGCAGGTGCCGGAAGTCACGGGGGAGGACGCCCCGACGGTGCTCTCCGTGTCGGAGTTCGATGATGAGATGCACGCGACGGGTCACCTCACGGACGCGCAGCCCATCGTCCTGATGATGCAACGCCTCGTCGAGCTCGGCCATCGCCGTTTCCTGCACATCACGGGTCCGCTCGAGTATCCCGCGGCGGTCGCACGACGCGACGCCTACCTCGACACCGTCGAGCGCCTCGGATTGGAGTCCCTCGGCGCCATCGAAGGCGAATGGACGGGCGAACTCGGTATGGCGGTCGTGGGCTCCCTGTCGGAGGAGGCGCCGCCGTTCGCCCTGATCGCCGCCAACGACTACGTCGCCGCCGGCGCGATCCGTGCCGCGACGCTCCGCGGCTGGTCCATGCCTGGAGACATGAGCGTGACCGGGTGGGACGATGTCGGGCTCAGCGCCTTCCTCGTCCCCTCTCTCACCAGCGTCGTGCAGGACCGCGAGCGCCTCGGCGACTACTCGATGCGCCGACTCATCGCCGCAGTACGAGGCGAAGAGCCGCCGGAGCGACCGACCGGCCTTCAGCGGATCATCTGGCGCGAGTCGATCGGCGCGCCGGGCGCCTGACATCGCCGCGAGACTAGGCTCGCACGGAGGCGGGCATCGAGGCATCGAGCCCGCGGCCACACGTCGCTAGCCTGGCGGGATGAGCGACTACCAGGTGCTGGAGATGGGCGGACTCGACGAGTGGCGGGGGCACTACGGCGGGTTCCGGCCCGACAGTTCCCGTGACGGACGCCGCGTCGTAGACCACGAGCTGACCATGCAGTACATCGGCATGACGGCCAACGCGTACGAGCCGGGTGAGGAAGCGGGCTACTGGCACGTCCACTCGGAGGTCGAGGAGGTCTACGTGTTCCTCGCCGGGCGCGGCCAGATGGCGCTCGACGACGACATCGTCGACGTCGGCCCAGGTACCGCGGTGCGCGTCGGCCAGGGGGTGCTGCGCACGTGGCGCGCGCTGCCCGACAGCCCGGAGGAGCTGCGCTGGCTCTGCATCCGTGCGGGTGGGCGCGAGCTGCCGCACCTCCCCGACGACAGTCGGCGTGCTCCCGAGCGCCCGTCCCCCTGGACGTGAACCCCGAGGACGCCACCCTCTTCGCTCAGGCCAGCAGCAGGTAGACCGCGCCGACGATCGTGAAGACGATCACGAGCTTCTCGAACACGGACTGCGGCATGCGGTCGGCCAGCCAGCGGCCGAGGAAGGCGGCGACGACGACGAGGGGCACCAGGACCAGGTCGATGAGCAGCCCGGGCACCGTGATGATGCCGATGCCGATCGAGAACGGCACCTTGAAGAGGTTGACGATCGCGAAGAACCACGCCGCGGTGCCGAGGAACGCCTTCACCTCGAACCGTGCAGCGAGGAAGTACATCGACATCACCGGACCGGCCGCGTTGGCGACCATCGTCGTGAATCCGCCGAGCGACCCGTAGGTCGCCGCCGCGACCCGATGCGGTCCGGCGGTGTCGACCTGCGACATGAACCGGCGGCGCAGCAGCGTGATGGCGATGACGGCGAGGAGGATCACGCCGATCGTCTTCTTCACCCAGATGTCGTCGGCGAACCACAGGAAGACGACGCCGAGCAGCACCCCGATGACGACCGCCGGCGCGAGTCGCGCGAGTGTCCGCCAGTCCGCATGGCGGCGATACATCGTGACCGCGAAGATGTCGGCGACGATCAGGAGCAGCAGCAGCACCCCGGTCGACTGCTTCGCGGGCAGGACGGCCGCGAAGATCGCGACCGCGATGGTGCCGGCTCCGGGCACGGCCGTCTTCGAGAGACCGACGACGAGGGCGCCGATCCCCAGCAGCGCCCAGGCCCACCAGGCGAGGTCGGGCACGTCAGCCGGCTCGACCGTCGGCCGTGGCAGCGGTGAGCGCCGCCTCGCCGAGCGCGGTCCGGCGCGCGTCGTCGGTCATCCACAGCGGACGGACGAGCGCACGGATGCCGAGCCCCGCCACTTCGGCGGCGATGGCCTCGTCCTCCTCGGCGATCAGCCAGGCGTCGAGCAGGCCGCCGTCCGCGCGGGCGCCGTAGAGGCCGGCGACCGCCGCGGCCGAGGTCGCGACCCCGATCGCCGTGAGACACACGTCGGCCATGCCGCGCACGACCTTCCCGCCGATGATCGGCGAGACCCCGACGATCGGCGCGGCCGTCGCACGGAGCGCCTCGCGCACGCCGGGAACGGCGAGGATCGGGCCGATCGACACGACGGGATTCGACGGAGCGAGGAGCACCACGTCGGCCTCCGCGATCGCCTCCACCACACCCGGCGCCGCGGCGGCGCGCTCTATGCCGGGGTTCTCGAACCGCGCCGGCGTGAGGGTCGCGCGGTGACGCGTCCACCATTCCTGGAAGTGCAGGCGCGAATCGTCCTCGAGGACGACGACCGTGTCGACCTCGGCGTCGGTCATCGGCAGCAGGCGCGCGCCGAGGTCCCAGCGGTGCGACATCCGCTCGAGCACCTGCGTGGGAGTGAGGCCGTCGCGCAGCCAGCCGGTGCGGGCGAGGTGCGTGCCGAGGTCGAGGTCGCCGAGGGTGAACCACGGCCACCCGGCGCCCCACGCCTGCAGCTCCTCGTTCACGCGCTCACTGTCGCCCTGACGACCCCAGCCTCGTTCGGCGTCGTTCACGCCCGCGAGCGCGTAGGTGATCGAGTCGACGTCGGGCTGCAGCCGGACGCCGGACAGCCACAGATCATCGCCGGTGTTGACGACGACGGTGAGCGTCGATGCGGTGTCGTCGAGGCCGCGGGCGCGCAGGGCCGCGCGGATGCTCAGCACGAAGCGGGAGCCGCCGACGCCGCCCGCGAGCACGACGATGCGGGGCGTGCCGGTCATCCCGCGTCAGCCCCGGGTGTCCATGCCGAGCCGCGGCAGCGCGCCGGTGCGCGGCGCGAACTCATCGGCCGCGTGGGGCAGCGAGAACTTGGCGACGGCGTCGATGAGGGCATCCACCGTCTGGGCCTCGGCGACGACATCGACGTCGAGGCCGGCTCGACGCGCGTCCTTGGCGGTGCGAGGGCCGATCGCGGCGATCAGAGTGGTGGCCGGGATGTGCGCGAACTGCTCGTGGACCTGCTCTGCGACCGAGCCGCTGGTCACGAGGATGGCGTTGATGCGACCGGATCGGACGTCTTCGGCGATGCGATCGGTCACGGGCACCCCGACGGTGCGGTAGGCGACGACACTGCGGACCCGGTGCCCGGCATCGGTCAGCATGCGCGTGAGCACCGGCTTCGCGATCTCGCTGCGGAGGGTGAGGATGTCGCGGGGCTGCGGTTCGAGGCTGATCATCTGCTCGGCCATGCCGGCCGCCGAGTTGTCCCGGTCCGGCACGAGATCCACGTGGTAGCCCACCGCGAGAAGCGCTGCCGCTGTGGTCTCACCCACGGCCGCGATCTTCGTGCTCGCAGGGACGACAGCCCGGTAGGCGTACAGCACGTCGACGGTCGTGGCGCTCGTGACGGTCAGCCAGTCGAACCGGCCGGCCGCCAGATCGGCGAGCGACTGCTCGAGCGCCGCCTGATCGTTCGTGGGAGCGAAGTTGATGAGGGGGGCGATGACCGGGGTGGCGCCCTGACGGCGCAGAGTGGCCGCGACGCCGTCGCCCCAGGGACCGCCCCGGGGGACGAGAACGCGCCAGCCGGTCAGAGGTTTGACGGACTGGTGCTGTGCTGCGGCGGTGTTCATAAGGGGGTCGACTCTCGATGGTGCTCAGCCGGCCGCCCACCACGTTCGAGCAGCCGATGCGCGATGGGAATCGGGTTCGCGCGATCGGCAGCATACGCACCGTTGCACTGCCTTGTCTCCCGAGCATACCCCTCATCTCGGAAGCGGTGTCCCTCCCCTGTGGAGAGCATGCTCCGAGGCGGCCTCAGCGCGTGTAGAGGCGGACGAAACCCCAGACGGCGGCGCCGATCGCAACAGCGCCGACGACGACGGCCACCGCGGCGAGCGCAGGGTTGCGCCGCTGGAAGGCACGCGCCTGCTCCACGCCGTCGTCGACCGCGCGGCCGACGCGCCGAGGCACGTTCGCCTTCTCCTCGATGGCGGCGAGCGCGGCCTTCAGTTCGGTCCTCGCCTGCACGACGGGATCGGCGATGCCGAGCGGAACCGCCGTGCGCGGCACGGGTACGACGGCGTCAGAGCTCATCGCGCACCTCTTTCACGTCCAGGGCGATCGACTGCACGGGGTTCTGCCGCTCGCCGATCTTCTTGAAGCGGAGGATGCCGAGCCATGCCAGCACCGCCGCGATGAGGAGCATGGCGAAGAACACGACGAGCGCCGAGAGCCAGACCGGCCACCAGGACGACAGTCCGGCGATCACGAAGGTGCCGAGGACCGGCACCGACCAGAACAGCACGAACAGCGCGGCGAACGCCCACAGCGCTCCCCACCCGCCGTCCTTCGCCGTCCGGGAGAGCCAGGCCTTCGCTGCGTCGACCTCCGCGATGACGAGGTTGCGGATGAGCTCCGGGATCTCGCCGACGAGGGTGAGCAGGCTGTCGTCGGAGCGGTCGCGGAAGCCACGCGGCGTGGTCATCACGTCAGGCCCCGCCGCGTCCGTTCTCCGACACGTCGTCGACCACGTCGTCGACCGCGTCCTTCACCGCCTCTGTGGAGGTGCGCGCAGCCTTCTGCACGTCGTCGGCCGAGTCCTGCCCGACCTTGAGCGCCGCGTCCAGCTTCTGCCCGGGGGTGCCCTTGGCGCCCGCGGCCTGGGTGACCTTGACGGCCGACTCCCAGAGCGTCGACGGCAGAGCCATCGCCTGCGATTTGGCGAAGTCCTTCACCTTGTCGACCTGCGCCTGGACGGGCTCGGCGTTCCACACCTTGAGCCACTGAGTCTTGATCTGCTCGTACCGCTGTCGGCCCGCCCGCGTACCGAGGACGTATCCGACTGCAAGTCCGAGGACGAGTCCTGCCTTGCCCCTCATGAGGCCTCCTCACGCTTGGTGTGCACCTGACGATCATCCCCAGGGTAGCCCTGTATGCCGATTCCGGCATCCACCCTTGACACGGATCGCGGCCGCGTGCTCATTCCGGTGCCGATGCACCCCAGAGCACCCGGCGGCGCAGCCGGTCGGTCTCTTCGCGGGCGTCGCCGACGACCTGTGCGAGCCCGCTTCCCGAGAGCCACGCGCCGACCGCCGCGATGCCGTGTTCGCGGGTGACCGCGGCACGGACCGCGGACGTGCGCTCGCCGTGCCCGAGAGCCGACGCGGGGGGCGCGAGGGTGAACGCGTCTCGATGGGCGTCGACGACCCGCGCGCCACCCGATCCAGCGCCACCGGATCCAGCCGCAGCTGATCCCGCACGATCGAGGCGGACGCCGAGGAGAGCGGATGCCTCCGCCACCGCGAGTGCGGTGGCGTCGGCGTCCGAGAGCGCCGCGGTGGCGGGGGCGACGCCCGGCCCTCCGAAGGAGACGCGGAGGATGTGGCGCCCGGCACCGACGGCGCGGGCGAGCCACGCCCAGCGCGCGGTCTCATGTACGAGTCCCGTCGCGCGGAGCGCTCCGGGCACGGCGTGCACCTGCGCACCCCGGGGCGCGGCGTCGAGTTCCGGTGCGTCGACGACGAGCGTCACCACCTCGCGGGCGATCCCCGCGGGCACCGCGTCGGCGAACGCGGGAGCGTCGAGCGCCGACGCGAGCAGCGCACGCGCGACGGCTTCGTCCGTCGCGACGATGACGGCATCGGCTTGGAGCTCCCCCGGCGCCGCCGCGCTCGACGGGGCGCCTGCCGGCTCCGCGGTGTCCGGCTCCGCAGTGTCCGGCTCCCCAGTGCTCGGCTGCGCTCCGCTCACAGCAGCGGCCTTCGGGGTCGCAAGCCCGACGGTCCATCCGTCGCCCCCGCGCACCAGCGCCGTGGCCCGCGCGCCGGTGTGCACCGCAGCCCCGCGCTCGACGAGCCGCTGTGCCAGCGCGGCCACGAGCTGCGGCATCCCCCCGTCCAGCCCTTCGATCGCAGGCCCGCCGGCGCCGACACGCACATCGGCGACCGCGCCGCCCAGCCACCCGGTGCGCGTGAGGGCGTTGCTGAGCCCGGGCGCCGCGATCTCGACGTCGACCTCGTCGGGGCCGAGACCGAACCGGTCCACCGTGAGCGGTGCGACAAGCCGGTCACGCACCTTCGCGCCCATGCGGCTGCGCACGAGGCGGCCGAGGCTGCGCTGGGCGCCGATCGTCAGCGGCGGTCGCAGGCGATCCACATACGCCCGCCAGGTGCCGTCCCAGCCGATGATGCGGCGGACGCTCTCATCCCACGGGTTCGCCGGGATGCCGAGCACCTGCTCGGGCGGGAGCGGCGCAGCGGCGCCCTTCGGCAGGCCGGCGATCCACTCGCGGTCATCGCGCGGCGTCACGATCGCGGCGCCGGGGAGCACCTCGTCCACGAGTCGCCGCACGGCGCCGCCGCGGGTCGACCAGCAGGTGACGCCCGTCTCGACATCGAAGCCGGCGAGGCGGGCCGAACCGATCGTGCCGCCGAGGCGATCGGATGCCTCGACCAGCGTGACGCTCATCCCCACCTTCGCGCACTCCCACGCGGCGACGAGCCCTGCGATCCCCCCGCCGATCACCACCACGCGGGTGTGCTGCGCGTGGTCGACGAGGTCCTGGAGCGGTTCGGCGGCCGGGCTCACCCGGCGGGCGACTCCCGGCGGCACGTCGGCGTCTGCAGGGGGCGTGGCGTTGCTCACGGCATCCATCCTCCCATTCGGCCTCTGCCGCGCCCGCGGTCCGCGGGTGCCAGACTGAATCCATGACGCTCCACATCACCGGAGACGACGAAGCCGATCGCCTGCTGACCGATGACCCGCTCGCCCTGCTCATCGGCATGCTGCTCGACCAGCAGGTCGCGATGGAGACCGCGTTCGCGGGCCCGCTCAAGATCGCAGAGCGCGCCGGGACGCTGGATGCCGCGGCGCTGGCGAGCTTCGACCCCGAGGCGTTCGCGGGGCTGTTCTCGGCGACCCCCGCGGTGCACCGGTTCCCGGGATCCATGGCGGCCCGCGTGCAGGCGCTGTGCGCGGCCGTCGGTCAGGACTGGGACGGCGACGCCTCGGCGATCTGGACCCGCGACGCACCCGACGGAGCCACCGTCCTCAAGCGCCTCAAGGCCCTGCCGGGGTTCGGCGAGCAGAAGGCGAAGATCTTCCTGGCGTTGCTGGGCAAGCAGTACGGGTTCGCCGGCGAGGGGTGGCGCGAGGCATCCGCCCCCTATGGGGAGGACGGGTCGTTCCGCAGCGTCGCCGACATCGTCTCGCCGGAATCCCTGACGAAGGTGCGCGAGCACAAGCGGGCCATGAAGGCCGCGGCCAAGTCCGGGGCCGGCGGCGCCTGATGAAGAAGTCCGGCGGTGACGTCGACGAGTTCCTCGCCGCGGTGACCTCGCCCAAGCGCCGACGGGATGCCGCGACCATGGTCTCTCTGATGCGCGATGTCACCGGGCGCGAACCCGAGCTGTGGGGCACGATCGTCGGCTTCGGGTCGTGCCATTACCACTACCCCACCGGCACGGAAGGCGACGCCCCCATCAGCGCGTTCGCCCCGCGTCGCCAGGCGACGACGGTCTACCTGCTCGACGCCGGGGCGCATGGGGAGCGGCTGGCGAGGCTGGGCCCCCACGAGATCGGCGCCGGCTGCCTGTACGTCAAGGACCTCGAGGCGATCGACGCCGAAGTGCTGCGAGAGATCGTGGCCGAGGACTACCGGCGCGTGATCGACGGAGACACCGGCTCGGCGACGCTCACCGTCACCGGCTGACGCGCCGGGTGGCGGGTTCCTGATCCGCGGGACGGGCGGGGACGGGTCCTAAGGTTGACGACGTGCGGCTGAGGTTCTTCGGTGGACTCGAGGCGGAGGCGGATGACGCCCCGATCGAGATCCGCGGTCGCGGCCAGGGGGCTCTCCTCTTCCGCCTGGCGCTGGACGCGGGCACGACCGTCGCATACCGCTCGCTCGCGGAGGACGTGTGGCCGGATGACCTGCCGGACGATCCGCGCGCCTCGCTGCAGTCGCTCGCCTCGCGCCTGCGCCGCGTCGTTCCCGCCGGGACGCTCGAAGCGGTGCCGGGCGGATACCGGCTCGCGGTCGCACGCGAGGACGTCGACGTCACGCTGTTCCAGGACCTCGTGGCGCGCGCCCGGCACGCCGAAGACCCGGCGGTCGCGGTCGCGGACGCCCGAGCCGCGCTGGCCCTGTGGCGCGGCGAACCCTGGACGCCGGGCGACGGCTTCGACTGGGTCGTCCGCGACCTGCTCGAGGACCGCGCGCATGCGGAGCGGATCGCCGGCGCCCGCGCCGGAGACCCGGGCGTCGGCGCCGCCCAGGCGCGGCTCGCCCGCGGCGCGGCTGCGGCGGCTGTGGCGGCGCCAGCACCCGCAGCACCCGAAGACGTGACGCCCGCCCCGGGGCCGGCACCGACCGTCCCTGCGAGCCTCACACCGCTGATCGGCCGCACCCGGGAGCTGGAGCTGATCGTGGCCCAGTTGCGCGCGGAGCGTCTCGTCACGCTCATCGGACCCGGCGGCGCCGGCAAGACCACCCTCGCGTTCGAGACCGCGCGGCGCACGCCGGGGTCGATCGTCGTCGAACTCGCGCCGGCCGCGCCGGGCGAGGTGTGGGCGGCCGTCGCGGGGTCCGTGGGCCGCAGCATCCGTGTCGGTGAACTCGTGTCGACGAGCGCGCGCGACCGGGTCGTCGAGGCGCTCGCCGGACGGTCGGTGCTGGTCGTCCTCGACAACTGCGAGCACGTCTCGACGGAGGCCGCGGAGGTCGCGCTCGATCTGCTCGGCAGCGCGCCGGGATCCCGCATCCTCGCGACAAGTCGCGAGCCGCTGGGTCTCGCCGGCGAGGCGTTCGTGGATCTGGGGCCGCTTCCCGGCGACGACGCCCGCGAGCTCTTCACCCGCCGCGTCCGGGCAGCGCGCGGCACTGCCCCCACCGCCGACGAGGCGGCCGCTGTCGACCGCATCGTCAGCCGGCTCGACGGCCTGCCGCTGGCGCTCGAGCTCGCCGCGGCGAAGTCCCGCACGCTCACGATCGCCGAGATCGACAGCGGCCTCGACGACCGTTTCGCTCTCCTCGCCACGGGCCCGCGTGCGCTCGAGGCACGCCATCAGACACTGCGCGCACTGATCGACTGGAGCTGGGAGACGCTGACGGATGCCGAGCGCACCGCCCTCCGTGCCGCTGCGGTCTTCCCCGACGGCGTCGACGCGCGTGATGTGCCGGCGGTGGCCGCCGCGTTCGAGGTCGACGGCGGATCGTTCGAGACCCTCGTCGACAAGTCGCTGCTGCGGCGGTCGGAGGGGCGCCTGCGCATGCTCGAGACGGTGCGCGAGTACGGCATCGACCGCCTGCGCAACGAAGGTCGCGAGGCGGAGTTCCGTGCGCGTGAGGCGCGAGCGATGTGCGAGCTCGCCGCTCGCCAGGACGCGCTGCTGCGCGGCCCGCGCGTGCGCGAGGGGCTCGCCTGGTTCGACGCCGACGAGGAGAACCTCAGCGCAGCTCTGCGCACATGTGCCGAGCAGCCGGGCCTGGAAGACGTCGGCATCCGGCTCGTGCGTGCGTGCTTCTGGACGTGGATCATGCGCGAGCGCTTCACCGAGCTGCAGTCCGGCATCCGACGGTTCGGCGAAGCTGCCGCGTCGCTCGACTCCGAGCCGGCCGTGGTCGTGCGGGCGATCGCGATCCTCGGATTCGCCTTCGCACCTGACGCCGCGGCGCCGGCGTCGGCCCCCGCGACGGTGTCGGTCCACGGCGGCGCGCGGGATGCCGCCACCCCGACCGCCCGCGCAGCGGCCGGTGACTCCGCCGCCCGACCCGGCGAGCCGACGCCGAGCGGTCTCGCACGTCTCGAGCGGGAGGCACCGGCTGTCGTCGCGGCCGCGCAGGTGCACCGCAGCGAGCTCTCGGCCGCCGTCCCTCCGCTCCTCCACGGGCTCCTCGAGGAGGCGCGGCGGCACGTGCCCGGTGCCCCCTGGACGCGCAGCTTCACCATCCGGGACGACGGTCTCGAGGACGCCCCCGCGTGGACCCACGCGTTCCTGAGCATGATGCGCTCGGCCCTCGCCCAGAACACCGGCGACACCGAGACGCTCGGGGCGGAGAGCGACCGGGCGCTGTCGATGTTCCTCGAGCTCGGGGACGTGTGGGGAACGGCGTTCGCGAGCCAGATGCGCTCGGAGTGGCTGCAGCTCGCGGGGCGGCTCGAGGAGGCCCTCGCCGTCGCGGACGCATCCACCGAGGGGCTCGCCGGGCTCACCTCGACGACGGACCTGGTGCAGCAGCGCTCGCAGAGCATCGGCCTGCTGCTGCGCCTCGGCCGCATCCACGAAGCGCGCGAGCGGCTGACCGGCAGCCGCGAGCTCGCGCGTTCGCTCGAGTCGCCGCGCGCTCTCGCGCAGACCGACATGGACGCGGCGATGATCGAGATCGCCGTCGGAGACGGCGCCGAGGCGCTCCGCAGTCTCGACGCGATCGACGCCGAGATGCTGCCGGCCTTCCCCGACCAGCTGACCGCGTGGTCGCAGTCCCGCCGTGCGCAGGCGCTGCTCCTGGAGGGGCGGGCCGACGAGGCCCACGACGCATTGCGCCGGGCATATCCCTCGGCCACGCGCAGCGGGGACCACCCGATCGTGTCGGATGTCGCCGTTTCGATCGCGGGCTGGCTCGCTCTGACGGGAAGGGATGCCGACGCCCGGCGCGCCCTCGTCGCGGGAGCGCGCCTGCGAGGCGGCGTCGACACCACCGACCCGTTCCTGCGCGTCATGCGTGCCCGGCTGGACAGCGACGCCCTCGCGCCGGAGGCCGCCGAGGCAGTGGAGCTCGGCGCCGACGGCGCCGACGAGCTCGCCGTGCTGGCGGCGCTCCTCGGCTGACCGCGCCGCGGCTCCGTGATCCTCGGGGGCACGAAAGAGCCGGGGCGGCTCCTGCCACCCCGGCTCCTCATCGCGGCCGCGGGTCGCGGCATCCGATCATGCCTTGCGCATGTAGGCGCGCACCGTGAGCGGCGCGAACACGGCCACGATCACGGCGGCCCCGAGCAGGGCGGTGAAGACGTCAGTGGTGACGGCGCCCTCGTTGACCAGGCCGCGCACCGCGGTGACCAGGTGCGAGACCGGGTTGATGTCGACGAACCACTGCAGCCAGTCGGGCATGGTGTCGGCGGGCACGAAGGCGTTCGAGAGGAACGTCAGCGGGAACAGGATGAGCATCGAGATGCCCTGCACACTCGAGGCTGTACGCGCGATCACGCCGAAGAAGGCGAAGATCCAGCTCATCGCCCACGAGCAGGCGATCACGAGGAGGCCGGCCGCGATGACGCCGCCGAGCCCGCCGCCGGGACGGAAGCCCATGATGAAGCCCATCGTGAAGGTGAGCGTCGTGGCGATCGTGTAGCGCAGCGTGTCGGCCAGCAGCGCGCCCGACAGCGGCGCGATGCGCGCGATCGGGAGCGAGCGGAACCGGTCGAACACGCCTTTGTCCATGTCTTCACGCAGCTGCACGCCGGTGACGACGGAGGTCGTGATGACGGTCTGCACAAGGATGCCCGGGATGATGATCGGCAGATAGCTCTGCACGTCGCCGGCGATCGCGCCGCCGAAGATGTACGTGAACATCAGCGTGAAGATGATCGGCTGGACCGTCACATCGATGAGCTGCTCGGGCGTGCGGCGGATCTTGAGGATGCCCCGCCACGCCATGGTGAGCGTGTTCTGAACCGTGAGCGCGAGGCTCGTGCGGTTGGAGAGGTGCCGGTCGGCGACCGGGACGATGGGGGTGGCGAGCGCGGTCATGCGCGGACTCCTTCGAGCTGGTCGGCCGTCGCGTGGGCGGCCGCGTCGTCTTCCGGCACGCCCTTGCCGGTGAGGGTGAGGAACACCTCGTCGAGCGTCGGCTGCTGGACGCTGAGCTCTTCGAGGTGCAGATCGGCGTCGCGGAACGCGACGAGCAGGTCGGCGACCCGGTCGGGATCGCTCATCGGCACCGTGAGGCGCGCCGCCTCCGGCGACACGATGGCCGAGACGCCGAGCAGGCGCACGATCTCGCGCTGCGCGGCGGCGATGTCGGAGCCGGCACGCAGGCGCAGCAGCAGCGACGCCTGGCCGACCGACGACTTGAGCTCGAGGGCGGTGCCCTCGGCCACCACGGTGCCCCGATCGATCACGGCGATGCGATCGGCGAGCTGGTCGGCCTCGTCGAGGTACTGCGTCGTCAGCAGCACCGTCGAGCCCGTCGCCACCAGACGACGGATCGTGTCCCACATCTGCCCGCGGGTGCGCGGGTCGAGGCCGGTGGTCGGCTCGTCGAGGAAGATGAGCGGAGGCTGTGCGATGAGGGATGCCGCGAGGTCGAGGCGACGGCGCATGCCGCCGGAGAACTTGGCCAGCGGACGGGTGGCCGCCTCGGTGAGCGAGAACTCCTCGAGGAGCTCGGCGGCCTTGCGCTTCGCATCGCCGCGCGACAGCCCGAGGAGACGCGCGAAGATCACGAGGTTCTCGGTGGCCGAGAGCGTCTCGTCGACGGACGCGAACTGGCCGGTGAGGCCGATCAGCTGGCGCACGATCTGCGGGTGGCGCACGACGTCGTAGCCGAAGATCTCGGCGCGGCCGGCGTCGGGCTTGAGGAGCGTGCCCAGCATGCTGATGGTGGTGGTCTTGCCCGCGCCGTTCGGCCCGAGCACACCGTAGACGGTGCCGGCTTCGACGGTCAGGTCGACGCCGTCGACCGCCCGGTTGCTGCCGAAGGTCTTGACGAGGCCTTCGGCGCGGACCGCGGGGGTGCGGGAGGTGGAAGTGGTGATGGTCATGGGAGTCGCCTTTCGACGTCACCCAGAGTGCGCCTCGCGCACTGTCGCATCCCTGTCGTGCTCGCCCGCTCGCTGCCGCCGCGCTGTCACGCCGCTGTCACGACCGGCGGGCAGCCACCCGCCGGTGCCTGGCGCCGGCCTCCCGTGCACCTCAGCGCAACACGCGCCCGCTCACGGCCAGCGTCAATCGCCGCGGCATGAGGCCCGCGAGCTTCGCACTGACCGCATTGAGCCAGCCCGACACGACGCTCGCGCGTCGGCCGCGATCGAGCTCGCGCAGCGCGAGTGCGACCACCTCGGCCGGCGTCTGGAAGCGCCCGACCGCGGCGTCCCGGGTGCCGACCACGTCGAAGAACTCCGTGCGCGTGGCCCCCGGGCTCAGCGCCAGCACGCGCAGTCCGCTCTCCCTGGTCTCGTACGCGAGCGCTTCGGTGAAGCTCAGCACGAAGGCCTTCGTGGCGCCGTACACCGCCATGTTCGGGCACGGCTGGTACGCGGCGGTGCTTGCGATGTTCACCAGCGCCCCTCGGCCGTCGGCGATGAGAGCGGGCAGGAGCTCGCGCGTCACCGCCACGAGGTTCGCGACGTTCACCTGCACCATCCCGGCGATCCGGCCCGGATCGGCGTCGGCGAAGGCGCCCTTCATGCCGAAGCCGGCGTTGTTGACGAGCGTCTGGACGCGGATGCCGCGCTCGTCCAGTGCCGCGCGGAGGGCGGTGGCGGCATCCGTTCGCGAGAGGTCGAGCGGGATCACCGTCGCGCGCACGCCGTGGGCCGCTTCGAGGCGCTGCGACAGCTCGCGCAGGCGCTGCTCGCGCCGGGCCACGAGCACGAGGTCGGCACCGCGAGCGGCGAGCTGTTCGGCGAACTCGGCGCCGAGTCCAGCGCTGGCACCGGTGATGAGGGCGGTCGTGCCGGAGTAGGTGATCGTCATGAAGCCAATGTAGACACGGCAGCGCAGGCGACGGATGCCGCGACCCGGCGAGGTCGCGGCATCCGTCGTTCTGCGGTCAGGCGCCGCGCAGGCGCTCGGCGAGGTAGGCGTGCAGCCCCTCGAGGGGCACGCGCTCCTGGCCCATCGTGTCGCGGTCGCGCACGGTGACGGCGCGGTCCTCGAGCGAGTCGAAGTCGACGGTCACGCAGAACGGGGTGCCGATCTCGTCCTGGCGACGGTAGCGGCGGCCGATGGCCCCGGCGTCGTCGAAGTCGATGTTCCACTCGCCGCGGAGGTCTTCGGCCACCTCGCGGGCGATCGGCGACAGCTGCTCGTTGCGCGACAGCGGCAGCACCGCGGCCTTGACGGGGGCGAGGCGCGGGTCGAGCTTGAGCACCGTGCGGGTGTCCGTGCCGCCCTTCGCGTTGGGCGCCTCCTCCTCGTGGTACGCGTCGACGAGGAACGCCATCATGGCGCGCGTGAGACCGAACGAGGGCTCGATGACGTAGGGGATGTACTTCTCGCCCGACGCCTGGTCGAAGTACGACAGCGACTGACCGGAGGCCTCCGCATGCGAGCCGAGGTCGTAGTCGGTGCGGTTGGCGACGCCCATGAGCTCGCCCCATTCCTTGCCGGCGAAGCCGAAGCGGTACTCGACGTCGATCGTTCCGTCGGAGTAGTGCGCGCGATCCTCTTCGGGCACGTCGAACCGGCGCATGTTGGCGGCATCGATGCCCAGGTCGATGAACCAGTTCCAGCACTCCTCGACCCAGTGGTCGAACCACTCCTGCGCGTCGGCCGGCGGCACGAAGTACTCGATCTCCATCTGCTCGAACTCGCGGGTGCGGAAGATGAAGTTGCCGGGGGTGATCTCGTTGCGGAACGCCTTGCCGACCTGGCCGATGCCGAACGGCGGCTTCTTGCGGCTCGCGGTGAGCACGTTCGCGAAGTTCACGAAGATGCCCTGGGCGGTCTCGGGGCGAAGGTAGTACAGGCCGCTCTCGTCGTCGACGACGCCGAGGTACGTCTTCACCAGACCCGAGAACTCCTTGGGCTCGGTGTACTGCCCCTTCGTGCCGCAGTGGGGGCACGGCACGTCGGCGAGCCCGTTCTCGGCCTTGCGGCCCTTGCGCGCCTCGAAGTCCTCGAGGAGGTTGTCGGCGCGGAACCGCTTGTGGCAGTGCAGGCACTCGACCAGCGGGTCGGTGAAGGTCGCGACGTGACCGGATGCCTCCCACACGCGCTTGGGGAGGATGATCGACGAGTCGAGGCCGACCATGTCGCCGCGGCCGCGCACGAACGTCTGCCACCACTGGCGGCGGATGTTCTCCTTGAGCTCGGTGCCGAGGGGCCCGTAATCCCACGCCGACCGGGATCCGCCGTAGATCTCACCCGCCTGGAACACGAACCCGCGGTGACGGGCGAGGGCGATGACTTTGTCGAGGCGAGACTGCTCGGCCACGGTGGCTCCAATGGTCGGGTGGGGATGCACGAGGGTGCGGATGCCACGGACCGCGGCATCCGTCGATTCTATCGAGCGGAACCACGTCGTTGGCCGTCCCGAGCGCAGCATGGGGAACTCTCCCCATCGAGCGCCAGGACGGGCCGACCTAGGATGATTCACGTCGATCGGAGTCACAGTGGACGGTGTCCAGCTCAATCTCGCACGGCTCCTGGAAGCCGGGTCGAGACTCACCTCGGTGAAGAGCGAGTTCGAGAACGCGTCGGCGAACGCGCGGGGACTCGCGGACGCCGTCGGCCACGACGGACTCGCGGACGCCCTCATCGACTTCGCCGACAAGTGGGACGACACGCGCAAAGACATGGTGGCGAACATCGGGACCCTGGCCGAGGCCTCGACCGGCATCGCCGAGGCGTTCGGGCAGCTCGACTCCGAGTACGCGAACGCCCTCTCGGGCGACGGCGCGGCGCCGCCCGCCGGCGGACATCGGCCGGAGGTGCTGTGATGTCCCGCCCCTTCGACTGGACGCCGCTCGACCGCGGCTCGGACCCCATTCCCGGCGAGCCGGATCGCGTCCGCGACGGCGGCCGTGACTACGTCGACGTCGCCGGTGCCATCGGCCGCGCCGTGCGCGCCCTGCGAACGATGGAGCTCGACGGCGATCGATCCGACGCGACCGATGAGCTCATCACCAACGCCGGCGACGTCGCGGACGACATCGAGCGTGCGCAGGAGCGCTACCGCGAGACCGGGCTCGCGCTGCTCGCGTACGCACCACGCCTCGCGAGCGCGCAGCAGACGTCGCTCCGGGCGCTCACGATGGCCGAGTCGGCTCGTGAGGCGGCCGAGGAAGCTCAGCAGTCGCGCCAGCACTACCTCGACCTCGCCGCCGACTCCGAGAGCGCCGACGGCGCCTCCGACTACCGCGATCGCGCGCGGGGATACGAGGAGGCCGGCGACGACGCCGCCGGCGCGCTGCGGAGCGCCCGCGCCCTGCTGGAGGACGCGATCGACGAACGGGACGGTGCCGCGCAGGACGCGATCGACCGCATCCGCGACGTCATCGACGGCGACGGCCTCAACGACTCGTGGTGGGACGACTGGGGAGCGGATCTGCTCGCCGCCATCACCGACATCGCCGGCTGGGTGGCCACCATCGCCGGCGTCCTGGCACTGTGCGTGTCGTGGATCCCCGTGATCGGCCAGGCGCTCGCCGGCGTCCTGCTGATCGTCGCCGGTGTCGCCGCGGTGATCAATGCGATCGGCAACGTCATCCTGGCCGCGAGCGGTGAACGCAGCTGGACCGAGGCGGTCATCAGCATCGCCGCAGCGGCGCTGTCCGTCGTCGGACTGGGCGCAGTCGCCCGGTCGCTCGGCAAGGTGGCCAGCGTCGCGCGGATCAACAGCGTCGCCCGACTCCAGCCGCTGCGCCAGGGCGAGACGATGATGCTGGTCCCGCTGCGCAACGCCAATCGCTACTCGGTCGCCTCGCTGCGCGAGTCCGAAGCGCTGTGGCGGTCGCCCGTCACCGAGCTCGCCGCCGACACGCCCCTCTACCGCCTCTACAGCGGGAGCAACCAGCTGGGCTCGTCCTTCGGCAGCGTGCCGCCGACGACGCTGCGATTCCCCCACAACTCGCTGGGGCTCCCCGCCGCGAACACGATGGAGCGCATGGCCACGTTCCAGATCGACGACATCGGACAGCTCGCGCTCCAGCGGCACGCGCTGCCCTACGAGGGCACGCTCGGCGGAGCGGCGGAGTACGTCTTTCCCCGCGCCTCGGGCGTCAGCGTCGTGAACGACGTGCCCTTCGTGATCCCATGACGCGCATCGACCGGCTGACCTTCCCGTATCCCGCGGCCCTGTACCGCGGCGACGGCAGCGGTGTCGCGGTCGTCCACCGGCAGGTCGCGATCGACGCCGGCCCGTCCTGGGCGAAGGTGATCGAGCCGGGAGGCGGGATCGGGCCGGGCTTCGTGTACCTGCAGTACCACAGCGGGGATGTCGCCGTCTTCGCGGTCGACGGAACGGCGTCCGACGAACCTCCCGCGCAGACGCAGCTCGATCCTCGACTGCGCGCACTGGGCGAGTACTTCGAATCGGCTGACGCCGACGAGGCGCGTCGCTCCGACAGCGCGAGCGGTGCGAAGCGTCGTGCAGACCTCGCGGCGATCCGAGCGGCCACCTTCGTCGTCACCGCGCACGCCGACGGCCGACGCTGGTCGGTGGAGATCGGCCCCGCGGTGGGGAGCAGCACGCAGCTCGTCCTGCGGAGCGACGCCGGCGACGTGCGCCTGATGGACACGACGGCGCCGCGCGAGCGGCTCGAGCAGGCGCGGACGACGACGGTGCCCATCGAGGCGACCGAGATGGTGAACCGCCGCTTCGGGTTCGGGACGGGGCGACGCGCGAGCACGGTGCAGCTCACGCTGGGCCCGGCGGAGGAACCTGCCGAGGGTGCCGAGTGATCAGCGCCCGGCCGGTCGCCGCGTCCGCGGACGTCGGATCGCCCGAGCTCGCGGCCGCGCTGGCCGCATCCGACCCGGTGGCGGTCGGTCGCGCACTGCAATCAGGGTGGGTGATCGTCGCCGTGACCCGCCACGACGACCGCACCGACATCCGGCTGTTCGACGGCCTCGATCCTGAACGCCCGGGCTGGGAGCTGCCGCTGTTCTCGACCACCGCCGCGCTTCGCGACTTCCTCGCAGACGATCCGGCGCGCGAGTTCGACTTCGTGCGGGCGGCATCGCTCGCCGGGTTCCTGGAATCGGCGCGCGAGACGATCGCCCGCGTCGTGTTCGACCCGGCGAGCCCGCATGCGGTCGCGGCATCCGTCGACGACATCCTCGACGCGATCAGCGACCCCGCCGACGAGCCCCGGCCGTTGGCGCGCGGCATCGCCGACACGGACCGTGCACTGGATCTCGAGCTTCCGCTGGGCGAGGACTGGTTCCGCATCGATCTGACCGACACGGCAGGGCGTGAGGAGCGGATCGGCGAGCTGATCGACCGCCAGCTCGCGGGGCTGGATGCCGGACCGGTGCTTCGGACCCAGCTGTCGCAGTGGTTGCGCCGTATGATCCGCGTGGCCGACGGCGGCCGCGGTCGCGAGACGGCGTTCCTGACACGCCGCAGCGACACTGCCGCGCTCGCCCTGTCGATGACGCGCTACTGGCAGCCGCTGGGTCCTGCGCTCGGGGGGCGCGACCACCTCGACGCGCTCGCCGATCGCCTGCGTGCCCAGCCCGGCGAGGACGAGCTGGTCATGGCCCAGACGCCCACCGGCCGGCTTCTTCGGCGAACGCACGAGTCCGAGGGCAGCGCCGAACTTCGAGCCCAGTCGATCCCCGTGCTGACGATCGACTACTGGCTGGAGTTCCCGGACCGCCGCGGCCTGTGCCTGGTGAGCTTCTCGACGCCGCACAGCACGCTGCGCGAGGCGATCAGCGAGCTCACCGATGAGATCGTGGTCGCGTCGTCGTGGGTGATCGCGGGCACGGATCCGGAGACGCGATGACCGATCCCGAGTCGATTCCGGTGACGCCCGCTTCGGCGGTCACCTCTGCCCGCCTGGCCGCTGCGCTGGCCAGCGGAGATGCCGACGAGATCGGCCGGGCCCTCCGCCACGACATCGTCGTGGTGCCGCTGCTCCGCGGCGCCGACGGCACGGCCCAGATCCGCGTGTTCCAGCCGGAGGGGGGCGGCACCGACCTCGCGCTGTTCTCGTCCTCCACGGCTCTGGCCCAGTTCCTCGCCGGCGACGGACAGCGCGAGTTCGACGTGCGGCGAGGCGTCGAGCTCGCCCCCTTCCTCGCGCAGCATCAGGCGACCCTCACGCGCGTGGTGTTCGATCCCGCCGGCCCCCATCCGGTCGCCGCCCCGGTCGACGCCGTCATCGACGCGTTGCGACCGCGGGCCGACGACGACGACCTCGCCTGGATCGCCGGCGCCGACCGGGGTGCGGGCGAGGTCGTCGACTTCCGGCTCGCCATGTCGCTCGGAGCGTGGGAGCGCGCGGTGCCGGCCGACCTGCTCCCCGCGAGGTCGCGTGCTGCCGCCCAGTTCGTCAAGCGAGTGCGCAAGGCGGCGCCTCCGGCACGTGACCTCGTGGCCGCGTGGGTCTCGGACACCGCGCGCGAGTGGGCGGCGCTCCCCGCCGCCCGAGAGGTCGATCTGCACGTGAGCGGTCGCGGCGGCGACGCCCTCGTCGTGCTCGCCTCCCGCTCCTGGCACGTCGGGCGGATCGACCCGGACAGCGCGGCCGGTCGAGCCCTCGCCGCTCACGGGGAGGGCTTCGCGCGGTTCGACGCGGGCGGGGCGATGCCGGGCGTGCGCGGCATCCATCCCCTTCCCGCACCGGGTGTCCCGGGAGGCCGCGGGGTCATGGTGGACTACTGGCTGCCGTTCCCCGACGCGAAGGGCGTCTGCCGCGTGCGCTTCGGCTCGCCGCAGCCCGAGCGCGTCGCCGATGTGCTGGCCGTGTGCGAGCCGGTCGTCGCGAACGGAGCCTGGGCGGAGCTCCGGCGCGACGGCGCCGGCGTCGGCTGATGCCGCGGATGCTGCGGAGGTCGCTCCGGGGCTAGTCGCCGCGCGGAGACGGGCCGGTCTCGCCGTCCGCGCTCTCGAACGCGCGGTCCCAGTCCTGGAGCTCCTTGCGCCGGCCCATGAGCCCGTCGAGCGACACCTGGAAGTGGAGCCCGCGGCGTGCGTTGACCTGTTTGATGTTCTCGACCAGCTCCGTGGAGAACGACGAGAGCGCGGTGCGGACTTCTCGGACGCGCTCCTCGGGGTCGTCCCACAGATCCGGGTGCTTCAGGATGTCGAGCAGGTAGTCCCGGTCGAGCGCACCCGTGAGCTTGCGGAGGGTCTCCCCGTACTCCACCGCCGCGATCGACCGCTGGCCCTCTTCGCCCTTGCGGTCCAGGCGGCCGAACAGCTCTGTGGTGTTCTGGGCGATGAGCCCGACCTGCGCGGCGACCTCGCCCGCCTGGGCGACGCCGCCCGAGCCCGCGCGCGCGTACTCGGCGGTCAGCGCCTGCAGGGTGTGGACGTGCGTGCGCACCGGCTCGGGGAGGGCGTGGCGAGCGGGCGCCGGCCGGTTGCGGCGGCGAGCCCGCAGGACGCCCCACGCCGCACCGGCTGCCGCCACCAGCACCGCAGCGCCGATCGCGATGCCGAGGAACGGCCCCGCGTCCGCCGATCCGGCCGGCGCGGGCGACGCCGCGATGACCCCCTGGATCGTCTCGGTGAGTGCCGCATCGAGGTCGCCCGCCGGCGTCTCCGCCTGGTTGGCGATCCGCATCGCCTCGCCCTGCTCGAGCACCCGCGAACCCGCCGAGAGGTCGTCCCCCACCGCGACGATGATCGTGTCGCACTCGGGATGGGCGGCGGCGAGCTGGGCGACGATCTCGGGACCGGATGCCTCGAAGGCCGCGTTGTCGGAGAACACCGCGACACCGATCGACTCCTCGCCGATCTGCGCCTGCAGCTGGTCCTCCAGAGCCGCCGCACCCGGCACCTCGGCCGAGACGTACACGCCATCCGCCCCGATGCCGTCGACGGCATCGTCGACGTAGCCCTGCCCGTCCGTCACCACGATCATGCGGTCGCGCCTAGAAGTTGTTGATCACGGACGCGAACACCAGGTCGATCTTCGCCGCGTCCGACGCGTCGAACCACTGCCCGCCGGTCGCCTCGGCGATGCGCTGCAGCGCGGCAGTGTCGGCGCCCTCGCCGTAGGCGATCGGGAAGATGCGCACCGGCGCCTCGTCGCCGCCCTCCTTCGACGCGGCGCCGATCCTGGCGACGAGGGAGTCGAGCGAGATCGACGAGTCGGTGTCCTGCCCGTCCGACAGCACCACGATCGCGTTGATGCGGCCGGGCTCGGCACGCGCCGTCATCTCGTCGTAGGCAGCGGCGATCGCGTCGTACAGCGGCGTGCCGTCGCGGTGGGCGTACCGCAGGTCGTCGAGCGAAGCATCCACCGACTCGCGATCCGAGGCGAGCGGCTCGACATCGCGCAGCACCACGAGGTTCTGCCCCGCCTCCGACTCCACCCCCGTCGTGAAGGCCCAGACCCCGACCTCGTCGGACGAGCGGAAGTGCCCGAGCGTGGACTGCGCGCCCTCGATGGCGCCGTCGAGCTTGGAGCGGCCGTCGCCGATGCCCTCGTCCATCGAGCCCGAGATGTCGATCACCTCGAGCACCGACGACGGCTTGCGGATCTGGGTCCACTGATCGATCGCCGCCGAGACCACGTCGACGGCGGGCTTGGGCAGCGTGACCGCCGGGCCGGCCGGGTCGACCCCGTACTCGGCGGTGAACAGGTCGCCGAGCGGGGCGGCGGCATCCAGCGGCCGGAACCCGTACTCGGGCAGGATCTTCTGCGCGGCATCCGTCTGCAGGAAGGCGGCGAAGGCCGCACCCGCGGCGGCCTGCACGTCTGTCACCCAGTCGGCGCCGAGCACGGTGATCGGGTTGTCGGACCACATCGAGCCGCCCGACGGGTAGACCGCGACCAGCTTCTCCTTCGGCGGCGTCAGCGTCTCGCCGGGTTGCACCGTGTGCGAGTCGGGGTTGCCCTGGTTGTAGTTGAGGAGCGATGTCTCTTCCAGCGCCACGGCCGAGACGTAGCCCGATCCCCCGGCGCCGTTCTGCGTCTCGTCGTAGAGCCGCGTCAGCACCTTGCCGGTGGTGTCGCCGTAGTGGATCACGCACTCCTCGAAGACACGCGAGAACTCCGACGCGGCCGCCACATCGGCGGCCGTCAGATCGGACGTCTTGCCGGATGCCTCGTACGACTGCATCAGGATCGCCGAGAGCCCGGTGGTCGAGGTGTTCGGGTTGGTCTTCGAGATCTTGAACGATCCCCACAACGGCTTGCCGACGCTCGCCCAGCCCTGCGGGTCCTGGCAGAGCGCCTCGAAGTCGGCGATGCCGATCTCGGTGCCGGGCCAGCCCAGGGCCTTGGCCATCGTCTCGGGCACCCCGAAGACCACGGGCGTGTGGGTGAACGATTCGGGTTCACCGACGAGGGATGGGGATGCCGCGGCCGCGACCCGGTCGGTCCAGACCGTGGACGCCGGCGACCACATCGTGGGCCAGCGGCGCTGGTTCTCGTCGGGCCAGTCCGCGCCCGAGGTGAGGAACCGCGTCGCGTCGCCCGACGAGACGTTGACGGGGTGCACCGTGGCGCACTCGTCGAGCTGCTCGTGCTGCGGCGACTCCTTGAAGGCGTCGGCGAGCGCGTCGAGCATGTTGACCTTCTCGGACGAGGTGGCGACGACCACGCTCGTGCAGCCGTCGTCGGCGAAGTCGCCCTCGCCGAGGTCGCCGCCGTCGGGCGCGCTGGCGGTGCAGGCGGCGAGCGCGATCGTCGCGGCGATGAGCACCGCTGTCGCGGCCAGTGCACGCGGTCGAGTCCGGGCGAACGGGGTGCTGTCGGCGGACGAACGCCGGGCTCGTGCAGGCATGGCAGAAGCCTACGGCCCCGCACCCCGCCCGCACAGACGCCGACCCCCGGCCGCGACGGCCGCGGCATAGCCTGGACCCGTCGATCGGAGGAACAGCGATGATCGAGCAGACTCCCACCCCGTTGCGGCGCACGCCGAGGTGCGGGCAGCGGCGCACGCCGAGGTGCGGGCAGCGGCGCACGCCGAGGTGCGGCCAGCGGTGGGCCGCCGTCGCCGCGGGACTCGCCCTGGTGGGCGCCCTGGCGGGCTGTACGACGAGCGGCGCGACGGACGACGACCTCTACGACGCCGCGCGCCAGACCAACCTGCTCTTCAAGTCGGCCGTCGGCACCGTGCAGCTGCATCTCTACGACGGCGACTGGCAGGTGCAGGAGTACGGCGACGCCCCGGTCGACTGCGGCAGCGGGTACTCCTTCATCATGGGCCGCACCACACCGGAGGGCTGGACCCTCGACGCCGACGCGATGTCGACCGCGCACCACCTCGCGCGCTGGCTGACCGCGCGGGGCTGGACCACGACGGATGCGGAAGCCTCCGGCGACGGGATCGTCGTGGTCGAGGCATCCAGTCCCGCCTTCGCCATCGCCTCGCTCGTCGTCGAGGTGCGGGATGGAGAGGCCGCCGCCGACGCGATCGGCGTGCACGCCGAGACGGCGTGTCAGGACGGCGACGCCGATGCGCTGACCGCGATCCTCTTCCCCGGATCACCCGACGCGGCGCACGACGCGCTGCCCGTCGCCGAGCCCGCGGGCGCCGTGCCGGTCTTCGGCTTCACGGCGGACGGCCGCCCGCGCTGACCGGACCGCGGCTCAGACCTCGCGCAGCGCCCGCCGGTCGACATCGGCGATCGAGGTGAACCCGGCAAGGCCGAGCGTGATGTCCAGCTCGGCGAGGACGTTGCGCAGCACCTCGGCCACACCCGCCTCGCCGGCGATGCCGAGCCCGTACGCGTACGGACGGCCGAGGGCGACGGCGGTCGCACCGAGAGCCAGCGCGATGAAGACGTCGGAGCCCTGGCGCACGCCCGAGTCGAAGACGATCGGCACCCGGCCCGCCACGCGCTCGGCGATCGTCGGCAGCACCTCGAGTGTCGGCACCGACTGGTCGATCTGGCGTCCGCCGTGGTTCGAGATCCAGATGCCGTCCATCCCCGCATCGAGGGCGCGGATCGCGTCGTCCGGGTGGACGATGCCCTTCAGGATGATCGGCAGCGACGTCCACCGCCGAGCCTTGGCCAGATCGTCCCACGTCAGCGCGGGTGTCGAGAAGACGTCGAGGAACGTCTCGACCGCGGCGCGCGGCAGCGGCGAGCGCAGGTTCTCGCGCATGCTGGTCGAGCCCGTCAGCGCGGCGCCCTTGCGGGCGATGCGCACCCCGGCGGCCACGGCTTTCGGAGTGAGCCTGACCGCCGGGGCGGCGCCGGCCGCGGCATCCGTTCCGTCCCTCGCGATGGCTGAGCCTGTCGAAGTGGCCGCCGCCGCAGCACGCGAGCGCTCGCGCACCAGCTGCCGGAACACGGGGTCGCTCGTGTACTGCGCGATGCCCATGGCACGCGTGAACGGCAGGTACGCGAGGTCCAGGTCGCGGGTGCGCCAGCCGAGCAGGTGGGTGTCGAGCGTCACGACGATCGCTTCGCAGCCGGATGCCTCGGCCCGCCGCAGCAGCGACGCGTTCAGCTCGTCGGAGGCCGACCAGTAGAGCTGGAACAGCCGGGGTGCGGTCGGCACCGCGTCTCGCACCTCCTCCATCGAGAAGGACGCCTGGTTCGAGAGGGTGTACGGAACGCCGTGGGATGCCGCGCCCCGCGCCACGGCGAGGTCGGCGTCGGGATGGGCGAGCTCCATGACGCCGAGCGGGGCGAGCAGGAGCGGCGTCGGGCGGCGGACGCCGAGGAACTCGATCGACAGGTCGCGCGACGACACGTCCCTCAGCGGTCTCGGCCAGACCTGCCAGCGGCCGAAGGCGGCGCGGTTGGCGGCGACCGTGCGCTCGGCGCCGGCGCCCCCGGCGAGGTACGCGAATGCCTCCGCGCTCAGCGCCTTGCGGGCGGAGGCTTCGAGCGCCGCGGCGTCGACGGGAACGCGCGGACGGGTGCCGCTGATGCCGGCGCGGTAGATGTCGGACTGAGCCCGGCGCGAGATGCCGCGCGAGGCGGCGGCCGGGTCGTCGGGGGGAGCGGCGCTTCCTTGGGCCATGCGGTCAGCCTACGCACCGGTGCACGCAGCGCCCCCGCGGGTTCGGGGCGGATGCCGTTTCCTCGGGGCGGACACGAAGCGCCCCGAACGGATACCACGCGCCCCGAACCCGATGCTGCGCCCCGAGCCCGCCGCCCCCGGCGAAGGCCTGGCCACGGGTGCGCATCGCATCCCTTCGCGCTGGTCAGCTGCCGAACCGGCACCAGTCGCCGACCCAGGTGAGGATCCGCGCGCGCATCTCCTCCCCGACGAACAGCTCGAACTCGCCGGGTTCGCCGTCGAGACGGACCCGCACGTCGAAGATCGTGCCGCGCTTGTCCTCCAGCACGGCGTGGGGATCGCAGCGGAACGGCGCGAGCGGAAGCTCGAGCACGATGGGATCGGCCTTCGCGGCGGCGATGTCCAGGTCGAGCGAGTAGAGATCCTCCTCGGGGGGCACCCCCGCGAAGCTGAGGAGGTTCGTGCCCTCCACCCCGACGACGGTGACCGCACCCCTCCCCGTGGGAGTGACGGTCAGCGCCAGCGCGGCGGGCTGGCCCGGCGGCGACGGCTCGAACCCGGTGAACGAGAGTGTCGCGGCATCCATCACCCGCTCCATCAGGCACTCGCGGGCATGCAGGCGCTCGAGGAACCCGAGCGCATCGGGAGCGGATGCCGTCGCCTCGGCCGTGCGTGAGTCCGAGACGATCTCGAGCGCCACCGTCCCCTCGCCCTCGTCGGCCGCCGGGCACGCGACGGGCGGCAGCTGCACGCGGATGTCCACGGAACCGCCCGCGGGGATCGTGCTCGTGCGATCGGCGACCACCCGTGTCGCCGGGCCGGCGAGCCGAGGATCCTCGACCCGCACCTCCCCCACCGCGATCGCGGTGTCGGATCCGTTCGTCACGCGCACCTGCGCCTGCCGCGGTCCCACATCGGCGCGGAGCTGCGCGAGCTCGACGGTGACGCCCGCCGGCAGGGTCGGCGCCGGGTCGGGGACCGGTGCGGGCGGTCCGGCGCAGCCCGAGAACACGAGCCCCGCGGCGACCACCGCCCCGGCCACTGCGGCCCGGATCGACCTCGTGCCCCGTACCGTTCTCAGGACCGGCGCAGGCTGCGCGCCCGCAGAGTCGGCGGGGCGCGGCATCCGTCGCCCATCGCTCCTGAGATCGGTACGCATGACGGGCATGGGTCGGACTCCCGCGGCCTAGCGGGTGAGGGTCTCGCGGACGACGGTGAAGTCGTCGAGCGCGACAGGGTCGATCTCGACTCCCAAGCCGTGGCCCGTCGGCACACGCACGTGGCCGTCGTCGAGCACGGCCGGCTCGGTCACGATGTCGCGCGTATAGAACCGGCTCGACGCCGACACGTCGCCGGGCAGCGTGAAGCCCGGCAACGCGGCCAGCGCGGCGTTCGCCGCACGGCCGATGCCGGTCTCGAGCATGCCGCCGCACCACACCGGCACGCCCGCGGCGAGGCAGCGGTCGTGGATGCGCACGGCCTCGAGGTAGCCGCCGACGCGGCCGGCCTTGATGTTGATGACGGATGCCGAGCCCAGCGCGAGCGCGTCGGCCGCCGCCTTGTCGGAGACGACGGACTCGTCCAGGCACACCGGGGTGCGCAGCCGCCGGGCGAGCGTCGCGTGGTCGACGAGGTCGTCCTCCTGCAGCGGCTGCTCGATCAGCAGCAGGTCGAAGCGGTCGAGCTCGGCCAGGGTGTCGGCATCCGCCAGCGTGTAGGCCGAATTCGCATCGACCTGCAGCGGGATCGTGCCGAAGGCGTCGCGCACCGCGGCCGTATCGGCGACGTCGCGGCCGGGCTTGATCTTGATCTTGATGCGCACGTACCCCTCGTCGAGGTAGCCGCGCACCGTGTCCACAAGGGCCGCGGGATCGCGCTGGATGCCCACGGACACCCCACTGGGCACGCGGTCGCGCACCGCGCCGACGTACTCGCCGAAGCTGCGCCCCTCCGCGCGCAGGGCGGCGTCGAGCACCGCCAGCTCGAGCCCCGCCTTCGCCATGCGGTGGCCCTTGAAGGGCTCGAGCGCACCCGCGACCTCCTCCGGCGCAAGGCTTCCCCGATCCAGCAGCGCCGGCACGAGGAAGCGCAGAGCGACATCCCACGCGCCCTGCGTGTACTCGCTGGAGTACAGCGGATCGGCCTGCGTGACGATCTCGCCCCAGCCGTCCCCATCGCCCGTGAGCGCGCGGACCAGGATGACCTCTCGCACGGTCTCGGTGCCGAACGACGTCGTGAACGGGGCGACGAGCGGCAGGTGCAGCACCCGCAGCTCGAATCCTTCGAGGGCGACGGATGCCGCCGGCCGGGCGATGGGCATGCGCTCAGCGTACGCCCGGCCGCCGTCGTGGCCAGGCGTCAGTGGGCGAAGCGCGCGTCGGGGATCTCGCGTCGCACGGCGACATAGGTCGACCGTGCGCGCCGCGGGCGGCGGCTGCGCGGCTCTGCCGGGGCGGCGTGCTGTGGGGGGTTTCGCATCAGGTCGCCCAGGGCGACGATCAGGGTCTCGATGTGCTCGCGCATGCTCTCTCCTCGTTCGAAGGAGAAGAGATGGCGAGGGTGCCGCTGATACAGCGCGGGCTCAGCCACGGGCACAAGTTCGTGGACGACCGGCGTCACTTTCACGCCGTCGATGCGCTCTCCCTCGAACCCGTCCATGACCTCACGCTAGGCGCAGGGTCCGACATCGGAATCGGGGGGCAGCCCCCCGGCGGATCCACGTTCGGTGGGGGCTGTCCCGCGGCGATTCCGGGCCGCGGCGGGGGGAGAGAACGGACGCCGTCGTGGCCGCCGTGCCGCGCCCCGCCGCAGCCGTCGTCAGGCGGGGATCTCGGCGAAGGCGCGCACGGGGAACGTGCCGAAGCCCTCGACGGCAGGCGGGGCCGCCGTGAAGCGCGCGCCGCGCGGCGGCAGCTCTTCCAGGCGGGTGAGGTGCTCGACGACATGCACTCCGGCATCCAGCAGCAGGCTGTGCGCCGGCCGCTCGCCTCCCGACTCGGTGTCGTCGATGTTGAGCGAGTCGATGCCCACCAGCACCGCACCCGCATCGATGAGCCACTGCGCCGCCTCGCCGGTCAGGAACGGCGCGCCGGCACCGTACTCCGGACGGCCGAACCAGCGGTCCCAGCCGGTGTGCAGCAGCACTGCCGCTCCGCGCACGTCGTGATCGGCGAGCGTGGCCGAACGGATGCCGCGGCGCGAGCCATCCCATGCATCCTCGAGGTGGAAGACCTCGGCGCGAAGGCCCACCAGCGACGACAGGTCGAGCCCCGCGAGGTCGCGTCCGTCGGCGTACCGGTGGAACGGGGAGTCGAGGTAGGTGCCGGTGTTGCCGATCATGTGGATGACATCCATCGCGAACTCGGTGCCGGGAGCGTAGCGCGCGCGTGAGTCCTCGCGGGTCAGATGCGGCGTGATCGTCGGCGCGGGCAGCCCGGGGTAGGTCACCAGCCCGGCCCGGATGGTGTGGCTGAGGTCGATGATGCGCCTGCTCGGAGCCTCGGCGTCCGCCGCCTTCTCGACGCCGCGGCTGCCGCGATGCGGCTCCTCGACGACGCGCAGTCCGCGCAGCGCGACCTCGTCGACGAGTGCGAGCCCGAGATGCGCGACCAGCAGGCGCGCGATTTCGTCCTCGGAGACGTCGCCGGTGGGCAGGTCCAGCCGGAATCCGGTGCCGGCGAGGCCGCCCCCGTTGGCGAAGCTGATGTCGAAATCGAAGTGGGCGCGATACTCGGGCATGCGAGCGAGCCTAGGGCCGGGGCATCCGCCGGTCGTCGCTTGCGACCGCCATCGTCCGTCGGATTCCGGTCGAACCGACGGTGCCTCTAGCGGGGCCGCTCGGGGCATGCAACCCCGTGCCCGGAGCGGTGCGGTCCTCGTACCGTCGGGCACATGGACACTTTCGACTTCGCACCGCGGCACGCGATCGTGACCGCATCGGACTCCGGCATCGGACAGGCGACCGCGCTGGCACTGGCGGATGCCGGACTGGACGTCGGCATCACGTGGCACAGCGACGAGGAGGGGGCGCAGCGCACCGCCGCCGGCGTGCGCGAACGCGGTCGCCGCGCCGAGGTCGCCCGCTTCGACGCCACCGCGCTGGACGAGGTCGCCGGCACCATCGACGGCCTCGTCGAGCGGCTCGGCGGCCTGGACGTCTTCGTCAACAATGCCGGAGGCGGATCGGGCGGGCCGTTCCTGGACCTCTCGATCGATGACTGGCGTCAGGTCGTCGCGCTCAACCTTGACGGCGCCTTCGCCGGGCTGCAGGCGACGGCGCGGCATATGGTGCGCTCCGGCCGAGGCGGGCGCCTGGTGGCGATCACGAGCGTGCACGAGACCCAGCCGCGCGTCGGATCGGCCGCCTACGTCGCCGCCAAGCACGGCCTGGGCGGTCTCATCGAGACGATGGCCCAGGAGCTCGGGCAGCACGCGATCACCGTCAACGCCGTCGCCCCGGGTGAGATCGCGACGCCGCTGACCAACCAGGACCCCGAGGACGCCGAGAACACCCGTCGCCCCGGCATCCCGCTGGGCCGACCCGGAAAGCCCGACGAGATCGCGGCGGTGGTGGCGTTCCTCGCCTCGCCGAGCGCGAGCTATGTGACGGGGGCGAGCTGGACCGTCGACGGCGGGATGCTGCAGATGGGCCCACAGGCCGGTTCGCATCTGAAGAGCGACGAATGGCGAGAGGGATGACCATGGACGAGCACAACGACGAGCACGAGCAGACCGATTCGACCGGCATGACCGACGAAGAGAAGCGGCGCGATCAGCTCACGTCCGCGCCGGACGCGGTCGAGTCCGACGCCGACCCGCGGATCGACGTGACGCACCGCGACGGCGTCACGCGCATCGACATCCGCGACGACGCCGACGTGCGGCCCGGCGACCCGACGAAGGAGCCATCCGATCGGTGAAGGAGCGAAGCGAGACGAAGCGTCTTCGGTGTGCTCGAGGCGTTTCGTCTCGCTCGCTGGCGCTCACTCGCTCAACGACCGGTGGGCGGGGCCGCCTCACTTGCTCAACGAGCGTGGGTAGAGCGCGCGGGATCAGCGGTCGGGCCGGACGAGCAGGTACCCGCGCGCATCGTCGAAGCCGCCGATCACCAGACCGTCGGCCAGGTGCCCGACCAGCTGGTTGCGCACGTGTGAGCGCCAGACCGCGGCATCCACTGGCGTCTCCCGGCGCAGGGTCTCGATGTCGCGCGGGATCTCGACCGACGCGACCACCCGCTCGTCGTCGGGCGTGGGCACCGGCGGCGCGGCGAGCGCCCACGACACCATGATGCGGTCGGTCTCGTCGCCGCGGTTGACGCCGTCGTCCATGGGTCCGTAGTGGTTCACGAGGTACTCGGTGACCCGCGTGCCGAGCACGCGCAGGTTGAAGTGCGCGTTGCGGGCGACCAGCGGGTCGAACGTCCAGGTGATGTTCCCCACCTCGCGGGCGAGCGCCCACTCCCGCTGGTGCTGCTTGAGCACGCGGCCGAGGCCGTGCGACTGGTGGCCGGGCAGCACCCCGGTGATGTGGCTGTGCATCGAGCGCGCGGCCGGAACCGCGAAGAACGCGACGGATGCCCCGACCATGTGATCCCCGTCGTACAGGCCGACCGCGTAGTTGCCGGAGTGCGCCAATGCCCGCAGCAGGTTCGGCGGCATCCCGCCGCGGTCGCCGCCCCAGACCTCGGCGAGGACGTCGGAGGCGCGGTGGACCTCCTCGACGGTGTCGAGCGGGCGGATGTGGATGCCCGGCGGCGTCGCGGTCTCGGCCATGCCATCACGGTACTCCGGCGCGTCCGTCCGGCTGCACCTTCGCGGCCCGGATCCCGAAGGCCGGAGCGCCGATAGCCTGAAGCGATGGGCACGGGTGATGAGGACGCGAGAAGACGACTCACCCGGATGCCGCGTCAGGGCGCCATCGTGGCCGTGCTGGCGGTCGCGGGCCTGTGCTCGTCGTTCATGTTCACGCTCATGGTGCCGATCCAGTCGAAGCTGCCGGAGCTGCTGAACTCGAGCCGCGAGGACACCGCGTGGGTGGTCACGTCGACGCTGCTCGCGGCGGCGGTGATCACCCCGATCTCGGGGCGACTCGGCGACATGTACGGCAAGCGCCGCATCGTGCTCGTGCTCGTCGCGGTGATGGTCGCCGGCTCCGTCGTCGCGGCGCTGTCGCCGGGCATCGTCGGGATCATCGTGGGGCGCACACTGCAGGGCGCCATCGTCGGCGTGGTGCCGCTGGGCATCTCGATCATGCGCGACGTGCTGCACGAGGACCGCGTCGATTCCGCGATCGCCTTCATGAGCGCGACGCTCGGGGTCGGCGGTGCGCTCGGCCTGCCGATCAGCGCGCTCATCACCGAGCGGAGCGACTGGCATCTGCTGTTCTGGATGGCGGCGGGGCTCGGCGTCGTCGTGTTCGCGCTCGTCCTCTGGATCGTGCCGGTGAGCGTCCTGCGCACCGCCGGCCGGTTCGACTACGTCGGCGCCTCAGGACTCGCGGTCGGCCTCATCGGCCTCCTGCTGGCGATCTCGCGCGGCAACGAATGGGGCTGGGGATCGCCGCCGGTGCTGGTGTGCGGGCTCGGCGGCCTGGTCGTTCTCCTGCTCTGGGGCTGGTTCGAGCTGCGCATCGACGAGCCGCTGCTCGACCTGCGCGTCGCCGCCCGGCCCGCGGTGCTGCTCACGAACATCGCGTCGGTGGCGATGGGGTTCTCGCTGTTCGCCTCGAACGTCGTGTACCCGCAGATGCTCGAGCTGCCGGTCGCGACGGGGGCGGGGTTCGGGCTGTCTCTGCTGGTCGCCAGTCTGATCGTCATGCCGTCGGGGCTGGTCATGATGGTGCTGTCGCCCATCGCCGGTCGCATCGCGTTCCGCACCGGACCGAAGCTCCTGCTGCTGCTCGGCGCGCTCTCGCTGATCGCCGCGTACGGCTTCACGCTGCTGTTCTCCTCCGAGGTGTGGCACATCCTCGTCGCGAACATCCTCATCGGCGCCGGCATCGGCTTCGGATACGCCTCGATGCCGATGCTGATCATGCGCTCGGTGCCGCAGAGCGAGACCGGCGCGTCGAACGGTCTCAACGCCCTGTTCCGCTCCCTCGGCACCAGCACGGCGGCCGCCGTGATCGGCGCGGTGCTCGCCACCTACACCGTCGACTTCGAGGGGATGCCGGTCCCTACCACCACCGGCTTCACGCTGTCGCTGATCCTCGGCGGGGCCGCCGCGATCGTCGCCCTCATGGTGGCCCTGTTCATCCCGCGCCATCACGCGCCCCAGGAGCAGCATCCGTCCCTGCGCGAGTAGCGAGCGCGGCACTTCGCTGCGACCGCTGCGACACACGATGGCGCGCTCGCACGAAACTGCCGCGCCCGCTACAGGGGGGCGTGCGTCACGTTCTCAGCAGGGCGAGACGCGGCGAATCGGGCGCGAGGCGTTCGGCGACGGCGACCGCCGACAGGATCGCGCTCTCGTGGGAGTCGGCGTCGGCGGTGTAGAGGCCCGCGAGCGAGATGCCGTGCCGCCCCTGCAGCGGGCGCAGCCGTCGCTGCGCGTCGAAATAGGCGGTGTCGATCAGACCGTGCTCGTAGGTCGCCGTGGCGTAGAGCGGCTCCGGCAGGACGTCGTCGTAGGTCACCCAGCTCTTGAAGACGGGCAGGCCGCGTGCGGGGTCCCAGATCGACAGCGAGCTGTGCGCCGCATCGGCGCGGATGTTCACGACCGACCACGCGGCCTGGTCACGCGGCATGAGCCGGCGATCACCGTGGATCGCGATCGTCGTCGGGAAGTACTCGAACCTCGCGAGCTGCTCCGTCAGCTCCGCGAGCTCGGGGCGGTGCGCGAGAAGCGCATGCGCCTGGCGCGCGTTGCACGCGAACACGAGATGGTCGAACGGATGCCGCATCCCGCCCACCTCGAGCGACAGGCCGCCGTCGGCCTCCCGCGTGACGGAGTCGACGTGGGCGCCGGTGCGCAGGGTGGCCCGCTCGAGGGAGGCGGCGAGCGCTTCGACATAGACCCGTAGCCCGCCGGTGATCTGGCTCTGCTCCGGCGGCCGGAGGCCCTCCGGGAGGTTGGCGCCGAGGTAGTAGAGCGCGTTGTAGGCGGCGAAGCGACGGAAGTCGGCGAGCTCGACGCACCAGAACGCGAGGAGCATCGGGAAGAGGAAGTCGACGACGAACGAGCGCGGCAGTTGTCTCCGCTCGACGTACTCCGCGATGGTGACGGTGGTGTCGTGTTCGGCGAGGAACGCCGGAAGGTCGGAGAGGAAGGATCGGAATCGCACGAGGTGCCCGAGCGCACGGGGTGTGAGCGACGACCAGACCGGGCGGCCACGCCGGAACGGCGGCATCGCGATCGGACGGGTGCCGTCGGCGCCGGCGACCGTGAGGGTCGCCGGGTATGCCACGCGGGTCACTTCGAGCGCGTCGAGCAGCCGGTTGAAGGTCGCGTACGCGGCGCTCGGGGCGAAGAACTGGAAGCCGGCATCGACGGCGAGCGCCTGCCCGTCGACCTGGATGTCGACCGTGTGCGCGTGGCCGCCCAGCCGGTCGTCCTGCTCGAAGAGGGTGACGTCGTGGTCGCGTTCCAGCAGCCACGCACTCGCGAGGCCGGCCGCGCCGCCGCCGATGATTCCGATCCGCATGTTCGCCCGTCGTCCGAGCCGGGCTCCGGACCGGGCTTCTGTCGACAGGTCTATCGGCTCGTGCGCCCGCTCGCTAGCCTGACGTCAACCGGGGCGACGGGAGCGGACCATGGATGGGCGTGATCAGGGCTTTCAGGACGGCGACAGGACTCGACGCGGACGTGGCGAGCCCGACCAGGTGCCCGTAGGGCCACCGGACGGCGCGACCGCCGCGAGCGACGCGACCAGGACCGGCACCGTCGCCGCGGCGAGCGGCACGGACGCGGCCGGGACGACCGCTCCCGACGACGGGGCCGACCATGACGCGCGATTCTTCGGGCAGCCGTGGGCGCTCGCGCACATCTTCGGCGTCGAGATGTGGGAGCGGTTCAGCTTCTACGGCATGCAGGGCATCCTGCTCATCTACATGTACTACTCGATCGCCGACGGCGGGCTCGGGATCCCCGAGGCGACGGCGACCGGCATCGTCGGTGCCTACGGCGGCACCGTCTACCTCTCGACGATCCTGGGCGCCTGGGTCGCGGACCGCCTGCTGGGCTCGGAGCGGGTGCTGTTCTTCAGCGCCTGGGTCATCATGGGCGGCCACATCGCGCTCGCCGTCCTCCCCAACATCTGGGGCCTGGGCGTCGGGCTGGTCCTCGTCGCGATCGGGTCCGGCGGCTTGAAGGCGAACGCGACGGCCGTCGTCGGGACGCTGTACACCCCCAAGGACCCGCGCCGCGACGCCGGCTTCTCGCTCTTCTACCTCGGCATCAACCTCGGCGCATTCCTGGGCCCCATCGTCACGGGGTTCCTGCAGAGCAACGTCGGCTTCCACTGGGGCTTCGCCGCGGCCGCGATCGGCATGGCGATCGGCCTCATCCAGTACTCGTTCGGACGCAAGCAGCTGCCCGCGTCGTCGCGCGTCGTCGCCAACCCGCTCCCGGCGAACCGGCGGCTGGTCGCGATCGGCGTCGGCATCGCGGGGCTGCTGGTGATCGTCGTGCTGGTGCTGACGGGCGTGATCCGCGCGGACAACCTGGCAGGGGTCGTGATCATCGTGACGCTCGGGGCGGCGATCGCCTACTTCTGCGTCATCATCGCGTCGCGCCACATCAGCGGCGACGAGCGCTCGCGCGTCATCGGCTTCATCCCGCTGTTCATCGTCAACGTCGGGTTCTGGTCGCTGTATCAGCAGCAGTTCACGGTGCTGACCATCTACTCCGACCAGCGCCTGAACCGTTCGATCCTGGGCTGGGAGATGCCGGTGTCGTGGGTCAACTCCATCAACCCGATCTTCGTGATCATCCTCTCCGGCGTCTTCGCTGCGATCTGGACGAAGCTGGGTACCCGAGCGCCCTCGGCTCCCGTGAAGTTCTCGCTCGGCGCGATGATCATGGGCGTCGCGTTCCTGCTGTTCCTCCCGTGGGCGAACGGCGCCCCCAACTCGACGCCGCTGCTGGCCATCGTGCTGATCCTGCTCGTGTTCACGATCGCCGAGCTCTTCATCTCTCCCCCGGGCCTGTCGGTGACGACGAAGCTCGCGCCCGAGCGATTCCACACGCAGATGGTGGCGCTGTACTTCCTGTCGGTCGCCCTCGGCACCGCGATCGCCGGCTGGCTCGCGCAGTTCTACGACCCCACGAACGAAGTGCCGTACTTCACGATCCTCGGCGTCATCGCGATCCTCCTGGGCCTCGCCCTGCTCGCGTCGGTGCGACCCGTCCTCAAGCTGATGCGCGGAGTGCGCTGAGGTTCGGCGGTCGTCCGCGGCCGGTCAGGAGACGGGGAGCCGGATCGCGTGGGTACTGCGACCCGGCTCGAGTGCGACGTCCACCCCTCCGGCACGGAGGTGAGCGGTCATGCCGTACGGCACCTCGGCGGTCACGGTCGCCACCTCATCCGTGCGCGTCCACTCCACGGCGAACCGGCCGAAGGGCGTTCCGACGTGCGCTCGGGCCTCGTCCACGCCCGCGTCGAAGTCGGGCTCGATCACGGCGGTGCGATAGCCCGGTGAGGTGGAGCGGATGCCGGCGACCCGGCGGTACAGCCAGTCGTCGACGCTGCCCGGCGCGTAGTGGTTGAACGACATCGGCCGGATCTCACCGTCCGGCGAGATCGCATCCCACGCCTCCCAGATCGTCGTGGCTCCGCGGTCGACCTCGTAGAGCCACGACGGCATCTGTGACTGCCACAGGAGCGTCCTCGCGACATCCGGGTGACCGTTGTCGCACAGCACGTCGAGCAGATACGGCGTGGCGAGGAAGCCGGTGTCGAGCCGGTCGCCCCGCTCCCGGATCAGTTCCACGAGCCGGGCCGCGGTGCGGGCGCGCAGCTCGGCCGGCACCATGTCGAAGGCGAGGGCCAGCACGTAGACGCCCTGCAGGCGCACGGGCAGGTCGCCCGCTGCGTCGGTGTACTCGGCCGCGAATGCCGCCCGCACCTCGGCGGCACGCGCGGCGAACGCTGCGGCATCCGCGTCCCGTCCGAGAACCGCCGCCGCCTGCGCGGCGATCGTCAGGGTCTGCGCCTGGAACATCGGCGCCAGGTACTCGCTCGTGAGCGCCGGCGCGATGCCGATCGCCTCGTGCGTCGGGCGGCCCTCCATCGTGCTCGGCGTCAGCCAGTCGCCGAAGTGCAGGCCGGTGTTGTAGAGCAGCGACTGCGCACGCCGGCGCGCGGCGGGCAGTTCAGCGCCGACGAGCGCCGGGGGCAGCTCCGCGGCGGCGGTCTGACGCTGGTACTCGATCCACCGGAGCATCGCGTCGTAGTTCTCCTCGAGCACGCGGCGATCGCCGGTGCGCTCGTAGAGGGTCCACGGCACGACGGCGATGGCATCGCTCCAGCCGGCCGCGGCGACGATCGAACCGATGCCCTGCGCTGTCGCGGCCGCCTCGGCGTCGAACGGCGAGCGTGGCGAGAAGATCGGGATGCGCCCGTCGGGCAGCTGGTCGGCGCGCAGGTTGTCGAGCCAGCGTGAGAGGAACGGCACGACCTGCGCATTGTTCGCGGCCGCACCGACGAATGCCTGGATGTCGCCGGTCCACCCGGCCCTCTCCCGCTGCGGGCAGTCGGTGGGCACCGTGAGGAAGTTGCCGCGCTGACTCCACACCACGTTCTCGTGCAGGCGATTCAGGCGGAGATCGGATGACGCGAACGAGCCGGTCTGCTCCAGATCGCTGGCGAGCACCACCGCGACCACGTCGTCCGCGGCCAGCGGGGCGGTCAGTCCGCTGATCCTCGCGTACCGGAAGCCGTGGAACGTGAACTCCGGCTCCCACTCCTCGACGCCCTCTCCGCCATCCCGGGCGGGACCGCCCGCGGTGACGTACACGTCGGTCTGCTCCTTGTTGATGCCGACGATGTTCGTGAACCACGAGCCGTCGGCGGCGAGCGTCTCGGTGTGCTCGATCACGATCCGCTGGCCGGGCGTCGCGTCGCGCAGCCGCAGCCGCAGGCGTCCGACGAGCACCTGGCCGAAGTCCACGATGGTGCCGCCCGCCGTCTCGACGAGCGCGACCGGCGCCACCTCGAGCACCCGGCGCACTGGTTCGCCGCGGAACGGCACGAGAAGCCGGTGGTCGGCGCCGACTTCGGTCACCGGCATCCAGTCGGCGTCATCGAAACCCGGGCGATCCCAGCCCGATGGCACTGCGCGGCGGTCGAAGCTCGCGCCGACGAAGAGGTCGGCGTACGCCCAGGGCCCGGTCGTGCTGCGCACGTCGGAGCCGGATGTCACGATCTGGGTCGTCCCGTCGGCATAGTCGACGTGCAGCTGCCAGATGGCGGATGTGCGCGTGCCGAACTGCGCGCTCGATCCGGTGAGGCCGAGGCGTCCGGCCCACCAGCCGTCGGCCAGCACCAGACAGAGGACGTTCTCCCCCTCCGCCAGCGCGGCGGTCACGTCTGCAGCGGAGAACGAGATGCGATGCTCGTAGCTGTCGAAGCCCGGTGCGAGCGCCTGGTCGTCCGCGCGACGACCGTTGACGAACGCCGAGTACACGCCGCGGGCGGTGGCGAACAGCCGGGCGCGGAGCACGCCGGGGCCGACCTCGAACCGCTGGCGCAGCAGCTGCGGCGGCCGCAGCCGCTCGTCGGGCGGAGAATCGGGGCCGAGCCCGCGGACCCAGTCGACGATGCTCCAGCGCTCGACGACGGCGTCCTGCTGCGCGGGCTCGATCCACTGCGAGACCCAGTCGGAGGCGTCGAGCAGCGACGTCTCGAACGTCGAGGCCGCCCACTCCGACCAGCCGTCCTCGGCCGATCGGCTGCGCACACGCCAGCGGTAGGCGCTGTTCGACGCGAGCCGCTCCCCCGCATAGGCGACGAGCCCGCCGTTCGGGGCCTGCACCGGGCCGCTCGCCCACAGGACGCGTCCGCCGGCGGACACCTCCAGTTCGAAGGCCTCCTGGAGATGGTCGACGAGCCATGAGAACCGAGGGTCGCGGGTGCCGACCCCGAGAGGCGTGCGGCGGTACTCGACGCGCAGGTCGTACGGGGTCATGGTTCCTCGCAGGGGGATGGGGGCGCTTCGACAGGCTCAGCGACCGGGTGGGGGGCGCTTCGACAGGCTCAGCGACCGGGTGGGCGCGCTTCGACAGGCTCAGCGACCGGGTGGTGGGGCGCCTCGACAGGCTCAGCGACCGGGTGGGCGCGCTTCGACAGGCTCAGCGACCGGGTGGTGGGGCGCCTCGACAGGCTCAGCGACCGGGCGGGGGGCGCTTCGACAGGCTCAGCGACCGGGTGGGGGGCGCTTCGACAGGCTCAGCGACCGGGTGGTGGGGCGCTTCGACAGGCTCAGCGACCGGGGCTAGCCGGCAGCGCGAAACCGGGTGGTGAGCGTGCCGATGCCCTCGATCTCGCTCACCAGCACATCGTCGGGCGTGAGGAAGCGCGGCGGCGTCCGGCGGTTGCCGATGCCGGCCGGCGTCCCCGAGAAGATGATGTCGCCGGGCAGCAGCGGGCAGACGGCCGAGAGCCGCACGAGCAGCTCCGGCACGTCGTAGAGCATCATCGACGTCCGTGAGGACTGGAGGGTCTCGTCCGACAGGCGGCACGAGATCGCCAGGTCGTCGCGATCGGCGAACTCGTCGGGGGTCACCAGCCACGGCCCGGTCGGACCGAAACCCGGGAACGACTTGCCCAGGCTGAACTGGGGCGCCGCGCCCTGCAACTGGGTGATCCGCTCCGACAGGTCCTGGCCGACCGTCAGGCCCGCCACGTGATCCCAGGCCTGCTCCCGCTCCAGCCGGTGCGCCGCGCGCCCGATCACGACGACGAGCTCGACCTCCCAGTCGACGTTGCCCTCGGGCAGCTCGACGACGGCATCCTGCCCGACGATCGACGACGGGAACTTCGTGAACGTCACGGGCAGGGCGTCCGGCGGATAGCCCGCCTCTGCGGCGTGCTCCGCGTAGTTCAGGCCGATGGCGAACACCTGGCGGGGACGCGGCACCGGAGCGCCGAGCTCAGCGGCCTCGAACGACACGTCGGCTGCGGCATCCGCTCTCTCCAGGGCTGCCGCCCACTCGACGAAGGGCTCCCAGTTCTCGAACAGCTGCTGGGGGTCGGGGCCGAATCGTCCGTCGGATGCTCCGGCGATGTCGATCGCTTCCCCGGTCCCGGAGCCCGTCGAGGGGTGGACGAGGACGGCGCGTCCCGCGAGGTTGGCGATCTTCACCAGTCGACCCGCTGCGGGGCGGGCTCGCCGTAGCGGTCCTCCCACGAGATCACGCGGTTGCGGAGCGTGCCGATGCCGGTGATCTCGGCCTCGATCTCGTCGCCGGGCTGCAGATAGAAGTCGAACGGGTTCGGCTGCACGGCGGCCACACCCGAGATGGTGCCGGTCGTGATGAGGTCGCCCGCGCTGTAGGTCTGCGGCGAGTGGTACGCCACCAGGTGCGGGAACTTGATGCGCGTCTGGTTGGTGTTGCCCTGCTGGCGCACCTCGCCGTTCACCCGCAGCTGCATCGGCAGCTCGTGCATGTCGGGCACCTCGTCGCGCGTGACGATCCAGGGGCCGATCGGGCAGAACGTGTCGATGGCCTTCGAGAACGAGAAGACGCCCGACTCCATCTCCTTGCGCTGGATGTCGCGCGCCGAGATGTCGTTGAACACCGTGAACCCGGCGATGTAGTCGTCGGCCTCGTCGGGGCCGAAGAACTTGCCCGACTTGCCGATGACGATCGCGAGCTCCAGCTCGTAGTCGAGCTCCTTCGTGAGCCCCTCCGGATAGACGATGTCGTCGCCCGAGCCGATGATCGCGTCGACGTTCTGGAAGAAGACGATGCCCTTGTGGACGGGGTGCGACCAGTCGACGGCGGCGAGCTCGTTGTGGTGGTCGGCGAAGTTGCCCGCGGTGTGGAAGAACTTCTTGGGCCGGATCGGCGCCTCGAGCTTCACGTCGTCGAAGGCCAGGCGCTCGCCGGTCTCGCGCACGTCGCCGCCGCGCTCGAAGTACTCGCGCGTCGAGGGGACGTCCAGTTCGATGACGACGCCCTCCTCGAGTTCCAGCCGGCCGACGCGGCCGCCGTCGAAGGTGATGAGCTTCATGAGTCTTGGTCTCCTGTATCGAATCGATGCCGACGCGCCTACGCGCCGACCATGTTGAAGCCGCCGTCGGCGAGCATGTAGCCGCCGGTCAGGTGAGCCGCCTCGTCGGTCGCGAGCCACAGGCACGCGCCGGTCACGAACTCGGGCGGCGGGATGACGCCCATCGGCGTCTGCGAGAGCAGCACCTCGCGGCGGCCGTTCTTCCAGTCCTCGCGGTTCAGCAGCCGCTCGGTCTCCATGAAGCCCGGCGCGAAGGTGTTGACGCGCACTGCGGGCGCGAACGCCTTGGCGTACGACTTGGTGATGCCGAGGATCGCGTACTTGGCGGCCGCGTACTGCGGCGCGCGCGCGGAGCCGCGGACGATCACGGTCGAGCCGACCTGCACGATGCTGCCGTGGCCCTGCCGCAGCATCCGCTCGCCGAACTCATGAGTCATGAGGAGCGTCCCCTTGACGTCGATGTCGATGACGGCGTCCAGCGCCTCCTGCGTGAGCTCGTCCCAGTTCATCTGCTCGCTCGAGACGTCGCCCACGTTGTTGACCAGCACGTCGAGGGCGCCGAACGCCTCCCAGACCTCGTCGGCCATGCGCTTGATCTGGTCCCACGAGCCGATGTCGGCCTGCACGAGGATGCCGTCGCTGCCGGCCGCGCGGATGCGTTCGAGGGTGGCTTCGGCACCGGCCCGCGACGAGCGGTAGTGCACGGCGACCTTCGCGCCCTCCTGCGCGGCGCGGACGGCGACCTCGGCGCCGAAGCCGGTGCCGGCACCGGTGACGAGCACCGTCTTGCCGGCGAAGCGGGGGAAGATCTGGGCCATGGTCGGTCTCCTGTCGTCTCGGTGGGTCTCAGACCAGCGTGCGTCCGCCGTCGATGTACATCACATGGCCGGTGATGAAGCCGGCGTGGCGTGAAGACAGGAACAGCGCGGGGCCGGTCAGTTCGTCGGGGGTGCCCAGGCGTCCGGCCGGCACGAGGCTCTCGAGGTCGGCACGCTTGCCGGGCTTGGCTAGTTCGCCCGCCGTCAGCGGGGTCTCGATGTAGCCGGGAGCCAGTGCGTTGACGGTGACGCCGGATGCCGCCCACTCGCGTGCCATGACGCGCAGCAGCTGGTTGATCCCGCCCTTGGACGCCGCGTACGGGCCGTGGGAGTGGTGTGCGAGCAGTCCCGACACGCTGGAGAGAGCGAGCACGCGGCCGAAGCCCTGAGCGACCATGCGGCGGCCGGCGGCCTGTGCGAGCCCGAAGACCGACGACAGGTTGACGCGCAGGATGTGATCCCACTCGTCCTCGGTGAACTCGAGGATCGGGCGACGGTCGTTGATCCCCACCGCGTGCAGCAGGACGTCGAGACCGCCGAGCTGCTCGACGACCTCGGCGACGACCCGCTCGCCCGAGCCGTGCTCGGTGAGATCGGCTCGGATCAACTCGTGACGGGCGTCGGCCGCGGCGAGTTCCGCTCCGATGGCGTCGAGTGCCCGCTGGTCGCGATCGACGACGGCGACGGATGCCCCGGCCCGGGCGTAGGCGAGCGCGCACGCGCCCCCGATTCCGCCGGCCCCCGCGACCAGCACGCGAGCGCCGTGCAGGCCGAGCCAGTCGGCGTTGACGACATCCGCGGGCGTCTCGACTGCGAGGGCGGTGTCGGGCGTCGTCGTCATGAAGGTCCTCGGTCCAAGTTCATACAGCAAAAGTTGCTTTCGCTAAGTGAATGTAACCGATACGCTGAGAGGAGTCAATCCGGCTCGTCCGGGACCACCTCACGAAACCAGGACGATGACTGCCCGCATCCAGCCCCTCACGCCTGACGAACTGACGACCCAGCAGTCGGCGCTCTATGACGCCATCACCGGCGGCCCTCGCGCCCACGGTCCCCAGCACTTCGCCCTGACTTCGAAGGACGGCTCGCTGCGCGGACCGTTCGATGCGATGCTTCGGTCCCCCGCCGTCGGCACGGCCCAGCAGGAGCTCGGCGCGGCGATCCGGTATCGCACCGGCTTCGCAGATCGCGCCCGGGAACTCGCGATTCTTCTCGTCGCCGCCCGGTGGGACAGTGCGTTCGAGCGGGAGTCGCACGAGGCGATCGCGCGGGCGCTCCGCTTCCGTGACGACGAACTCGCCGCGATCCGCGCGCTCGATGTGTCCGTGTTCGAAGGAGCGGAGCGCGCGGTCGGCCGTGCGACGCTCGCGCTGCTGAACGGCGACCTCTCCGATGAGGACTGGGATGCGGCATCCGCCGTTCTCGGCGTCGACGGCGTCTTCGAACTCACGGCGCTCGTCGGGTACTACGCCACCCTGGCCCTGCAGCTGCGGGTGTTCCGGGTCGGCTGAGTGATACGGTTTCACTCCATGAAAGCGGATGACACCAGCGATGCGGCCCCGAGCGAGGCCAAGAGCGGCAGCCGCTACCGCATCGAAGCCCTTGCAAAGGGGCTGGATGTGCTGCGCCTGTTCGACGAGTCGGTGACCTCGCTCAAGCTGCGTGAGATCTGCGACCGCACCGGCATCCCCATGCCGACCGCGTTCCGCGTGGTCGCAACCCTCGAAGAGGGCGGCTATCTCGAGCGACTGCCGGATGGCGGCATCCGTCCCGGCGTCGCCGTGCTGCTGCTCGGCTCCGCCGCGCTGCGGGGCTCGAGCCTCGTGCAGCTCAGCGAGCAGCCGCTGCGCCACCTCGCCGAGTCCTCGGGCGAGACGGTGAACCTCGGCGTGCTGGTCGGCGACCAGGTTCTCTACCTTGCGCGGCTGCGCAACTCCGATCTCGTCACGGCCAACATCCAGGTCGGATCGACGCTGCCCGCCGCGTACACCTCGATGGGCAAGCTGCTGCTGGCGTACCTGAACGACGCGGAGCTGAAGGCCACCCTCGCGAAGCACGATTTCGGGGCGGATGCCGGCCCCAACGCCGCGACGTCGCTCGCGGACCTGCGCGAGCGCCTCGCCGTGATCCGCGAGCAGGGATACTCGCTGCAGGATCAGGAGGTCGCCGCCGGGCTGCGCTCGGTGTCGGTGCCGGTGTTCGGGCGCGACGCCTCCCGGCCTGCGGCGGCGATCAACATCGCGGTCGCTTCGTCGCGGCACGACGTGGCCTCGCTCCGCGGGCCGCTGCTCGAGCGCCTGGGCGCGACCGCCGACGACATCTCGCGACGGCTGCGCGCGACCTGACGCTCGGCAGCGCCGATCGCCGGCCTCACCGCGCCCCAACGGCTCCCTCGAGGAGCGAGAGCGTGTGCTCCGCGGCCGGGTGGCCGATCTCGTTGAGGTAGCCGTGCATGGCGCCGTGCTCGCGCACCACGCGGACATCGACGCTCGCCACCGCGAGTTCCGCCGCGAAGGCCTCGCCCGATGGCCGGAGGCTGTCGAGCTCGGCGTTCACGATCAGCACCTCGGGAAGCCCGGCGAGATCGTGGCCGCCTGCAAAGGCATATCCCTCAGGATCGTCGCCGTCGGGCAGGTAGTTGCGGTTGATCGCGTCCCGGCTCTCGGGTGTGAACAGCCGGGCGGGAGGGACGCTGCGCAGCAGCACGGCGGTCTCCTCGTTGGGCTCGAGGATGCCGTCGTGCAGCGACGGGTACACCAGGACGAGAACCCGTGGTGTCGTCGTCGCCCGGTCGCGCAGCCGCATCGCCGCGCCGGCGGAGAGGTTGGCCCCGGCGCTCGCTCCGCCCAGCGAGACGCGTCGGGGGTCCGCGCCATAGGTGCCGGCATTCTCGACCGCCCAGTCGAATGCGGCGACGATCTGCAGGCCGGCAACCGGGAATCTCGCTCTCGGCCCGGCTGCCTCCATGTCCGCCCGGATCTCCTCGGGAGAGGGGATGTCGGCGTCCGGATCGGGTGGGCCGAGCACTTCGAGGGCGTCGAGGGGCGCCAGCGTGTAGTCGACCGAGACGACGGTGATTCCGGCGGCGCTGAGCCGCCGGCCGACCTGGTCGGCCTCGGGCATCTCGAGCGTTCCGAACATGAAGGCCCCGCCGTGCAGCCACACCAGCAGTGCGCCGTTGGGCTCCGATGCGGGATAGACCCGCACCCGGAAGTCGTGGTCGCCGCCTCTGAGCGCGACGTCGTGGGTTGTTGTCATGCGATCGTTCCTTCTGTTGTCATGCGGGAGTGGATGCTCTGCATCGGAGTCTTCCGGTCACTCAGCGGTCAGGGCTGTCACGCGCCGAACGAACCGGATGGCCGGGTCGAACACGTCGGCGGGCTCGCTCAGTCCCTGCCAGAAGTGCCGGCCTTCGGGCACCGGGTGGAACTCGACATCCGCGCCCGCACCGCGAAGTGCCGCCGCGAGCTCTTCGCCCTGTGTGACGGGTACGTGTACGTCAGCGGTGCCGTGCGCGATATGGAACGGAGGTGAGGCCGCGTGTACTTGCAGCGCGGGCGAGGCCCGGCGAGCGGCATCCGGCAGTGCTGCCGCCGTGGCGCCCAGCCAGCGCGCCTCACGCGTCTGCTCGGGCGGCTCGCCACCGTCTGATCCGGCACTGTCGTGCTCCGCCATCCCGAACAGATCGGCGGGGCCGAACCAGTCCACGACTCCCCGGATGTCGTCGCGGCGCAGCGCCGTGAGGGCGGCCAGGGTCGCACCGGCCGAGACGCCCCACAGCACGATGCGCGAGGCGTCTACTCCGTGCTCGGCGCCGTTCGCCTGAAGCCAGGCCAGCGCGGCATCCACATCGTCGAGCTGCGCCGGAAAGCGCGCCTCGCCGCTCAGCCGGTACTCGCACGACGCGACCGCGAGGCCCGCGCCCACGATGCGATCGAAGGACTGGGCGTCGCTGAGGCCGGGAGTGAAGACCTTGCGGCTGCCGCGCAGCCATCCCCCGCCGTGCAGGAACACCACGACGGGCACGCCCTCGGCATCCGGTGTTCGCAGATCGAGCGACAGCGGACGGAAGCCGACCGGCTGCGCGAAGTCGACCTCGAGGATGGAGCGCATGCGTCAGTCGCGGAACTGGAACTCGGGCATGAACTGCGTCCAGTACTTCTCGCCCGCCGCGCGCATGGTCGGATAGTCCGGCACGTAGATACCCTGCGGCTCGGTCGCGTCGGTCTTCTGGCCCATCGCGTGGAAGAAGCGCTCGAAGCCCGCCGTCCCGACGCCGAACACCTTCGTCGTGTTGTGGATCTGGAACGCGTGCACGACGTTGGCGGGGATGTACGCGAAGTCGCCGGTGGTGAGCGTGGTCTTGCTGTGGTAATCGGCCTGGTCGTCCATCCAGACGCTGATCTCGCCGTCGACGACATAGAAGATCTCGTGCGTCTTGAAGTGCTTGTGCGCGGGGATGCGGTCGCCCTTCGGGCCCACCATCGTGAAGGCGCCGTACTGGTCGTCGGTCTCGTCCGCCGAGAGCAGGATGTTGAACAGCTGGTCGAAGACCAGGGACTTCTCGCCCTCCCCGTTGCCGAGGACGAAGGGCCTGGGTGCCGCGGGCAGGACTCCGGCGAAGGGCGCCTTGTCGGGGTCGTCGGCTGGGAAAGTGGTCATGCTTACCTCCTCGTAAGAACACGGGTGCCGTTAGGCAGATGGAGCGTCGGTCGTTCCGGGTGATTCGCTCCGCTTCCTCAAGTGTCCGCAGGATGCCGGGCATGGGGAAGTTCGAGCTACCTACTCGGCGTTAGCCGGAGACTAAGATCGGGGCATGGATGTCCCCATCCACGTGATCCGGTATTTCTGCGTGCTCGCCGAGGAGCTGCACTTCGGTCGCGCCGCGGAACGCCTCAGCATCACGCCCCCGTCGCTGAGTCAGCAGATCAGCCGGCTCGAGCAGCAGCTCGACGTCAAGCTGTTCGATCGCAGCCCGCGCAAGGTCGAGCTGACCGCCTACGGGCGCGACCTCCTCCCGCTCGCGCGGCGCGTGCAGGACGACCACGATCAGCTGCTCAGCTGGGGTCGGTCCGTTCGCCGGGATAGGGACGCTCCCGTGCTCAGAGTCGGGGTCGTCGCTGCCGGGGCGGGAACGCTGACCACCGCCGCGATCGCCGCCACGATGCAGGCGATTCCCCAAGCGCGCATCGAGATGCGCAGACTCGGCTTCTTCGACGTCGCCGACGAGCTGGAGGGCGGACGCGTCGACGTGGTCTTCGCTCCGTGGCCGATGGTGATGCCGCCGCGGGTGCGCGCCGAACCGCTGTGGCGGGAGGCGCGTGTGCTCGTGGTGCGCGCCGATCATCCCTTCGCCGGCCTTGAGGCGATCTCGATTCTGGAGACCGCGGACGAGATGTTCCTCTCCGTGGCCAACGGCCCGACCGAGGTCGTGAACTGGTGGCTGGTCGACCCACGACCCGATGGCAGCCGACCCAAGCGCGGACCCACCGCCGACAGCGTCGAGGGACTGCTCGAGCTCGTCGCCGCCGGCGCCGGAGTCAACATCGCGGGACAGTCGGCCAGTCAGCACTACCGACGCGACGAACTGGCGTTCATACCGATCACCGACATCGAGCCCGCGACGATCGTCCTGTGCAGCCTCAGCGACAGCCCGAACCCGATGGTCGCGTCGTTCCGCGAGACCGCTCAGTCGCTGTCGCCGCTCGTGCAGGCGACCTTTCACTGAACGGAAGCGACCTGATCTGGGGTCAGGCCGCGGGAGCCGTCGCCTTCAGCGCCTGCCACGCCTCACGGCGACGAGCCTGCTCGTCGGGGTCGGGGACGGGAGACGCCGCCATGAGCACCCGGGTGTAGTGGTTCTGCGGGTTCTGCAGGACCTCGGCTGTGGTTCCCTGCTCGACGATCCGCCCGCGGTTGAGCACGACGACGCGCTGGGCGAGGAACTCCACGACCGCCATGTCGTGGGCGATGAAGAGGTAGCCGAGGTCGGCGCCCGTCCGCAGTTCGGCCAGCAGGTTCAGCACCTGGGCCTGCGTGGACAAGTCGAGTGCGCTCACCGCCTCGTCGCAGACCACGAGCCGCGGATCCGTCACCAGCGCCCGCGCGATCGCGATGCGCTGCCGCTGGCCGCCCGAGAACTGGCGGGGATAGCGGGCGCCCGACCCCAGCGGGAGCCCGACCGCCGCCAGCGCCTCATCGGCGCGCAGGCTGCGCTCGGCGCGGGGCACGCCGGCCACTCGAAGCGGCTCCGCCAGCGCTTCGCCGATCGGGCGTCGGGGATTCAGCGATGAGTACGGGTCCTGGAACACCGCCCGCAGATCACCCTGCAGGGAACGACGCTCGGCCACGCTCGCCCGGGTGATGTTCTTCCCGTCGAACCAGATCTCCCCGCTCGTGACCGGCTGCAGACCCAGGATGGCGCGGCCGATGGTGGTCTTGCCGGACCCCGACTCGCCGACCAGCCCGAGCGTCTCGCCCCGCGCGATGGTGAACGACACGTCGTCGACCGCGGCGGCTCCCTTCTTGCCGTACCGGACGACCAGATTGCGCACTTCCAGCAGCGGTGCGGCCACCGGCTGCCGCGACGCGGGCTCAGCGATTCTCATCGTTCTCCTCCCGTGGCGACGGGCATCCGCCACTCCTCCTGGCGACCTCGCACCTCGTCGTGGCGCACGCACCGCACGGCGCCTCGACCGACCACCCGGGCTTCGAGCGGGACCGTCACGAGGCATTCGTCCTTCGCGAACCGGCACCGCGGAGCGAAGCGGCATCCACTCGTCCACGACCCGGGCAGCGGCACCTGACCGGGGATCGACGCCAGCCTCGTGGTGCTGTCGAGGTCGGGGATCGCGTGCGGGTCGGCCGCCAGCAGCGCCATCGTGTAGGGATGCTCCGGTCGCACGAGCACGTCGCGCACCGAGCCGGTCTCGACGATCTCGCCGGCGTACATGACCGAGACATCGTCGCAGATGTCGGCGACCACGCCGAGGTCATGCGTGACGAGGATGATCGACATCCCTCGCTCGGCGATGAGCCCGCGCAGCAGGTCCAGGATCTCCGCCTGGATCGTCACATCGAGAGCGGTCGTGGGCTCGTCGGCGATGAGAAGGCTGGGTCGGCCGGCGAGAGCGAGCGCGATCGCGACACGCTGCGCCATGCCCCCGGAGAGCTGGTGCGGGTAGCTCTTGAGCACGCGTGGCACATCGTTGATGCCGACGTCGCCCAGCAGCTCACCTGCGATGCGCTTGGCCTCGGGCCCGCTGACTCCGCGCAGCCGCTTCACGGCCGTCGACAGCTGCGAGCGCACCGTGAACATCGGGTCGAGGGCCCGACTGGGCTCCTGCGAGATGAAGGCGATCTCGTGGCCGCGCACGCGCTGCATCGTCTTCTCCGACGCGTGGGCCAGGTCGGCGCCGTTCCAGTCGATCCTTCCGGAGCGGACCGACAGGCCCGGCGAGAGCAGTCCGAGCAGCGCGTACGACGTGACGCTCTTGCCGCACCCCGACTCACCGACGAGGCCCATGACCGATCCGGGACGCACCCGCAGCGACACACCGGTGACGAGCGCGGGGCCTCCCTCGACGCCGATCACCAGATCTCGCACGACCAGTTCGCCCTTGACCGGCGGCGCTCCATCGCGCCCGGGATCGCCCGACCCCGTCGCCGATTCCACGACCAGCGGCGTTGCGGCATCGCCGATGTCGGCGATCGAGACCACGTCGGGCATCGCGTGCGCGCTGCGCATCGGGTCGACGTTGCTCGAGGGGATGGAGGCGTCCCCCATCATGCCGAACGCCTCGGGCGCCTCCCCGTCGGTCCGCTCCTCGGCGGGCAGGTCGTCGGAGAGAGCGGATGCCGAGATCTGGGTCACGGGCGTCTTGCTCTTCTTGCGGCGCAGCGCCACCAGAGGCGGCGGCACCGCCGTTCCGCCGGCGAGGACGTCGGCCAGAGAGTTCGCCGCGATGATCGTCAGGGCGAGGATCGCACCGGTGGGCACCATCATCCACGGCTGCTGGAAGATGAACCGCGACGCGGTCTGGATCATCCCGCCCCAGGTCGGCTCGGGCGGCTGGGGGCCGAGTCCGATGAACGCCAGGCCCGCCTGGAACCCGATGCCGACGCCGAAGAGCAGCACGAACTGCACGATGACGGTCGTCGACATGTTCGGCAGGACGTGCCGGATGCTGGCGGTCATGGGCCGCACGCCGTCCACCGCCGCCGCCTCCACGAACAGCTGCTTGTGCAGCGACTTCGCCTGGCCGAAGAGCACCTTGTACATCGCGCCGAAGAGGAGCAGACCGAACGCGATCATGACGAGCGGCATGTTCGTGCCCACCGCGGCGATGAAGGCGAGGATGATGACGGTGCCCGGCAGCGACAGGACGATCTCGCTGATCCGGTTCACCACGCCCTCGCCCCGAAGGCTGCGCGCCGCCCACAATGTGATCGGGACGGTGACGCCGATGGCGACGATCGGCACGATGATCGCGGTGAAGATCGTCGGTGCGGCCGCGGTGACCAGGCGCGACAGCAGGTCGCGACCGAGTTCGTCCGTCCCGAGCAGGTGCGCGAGCGAGGGGCCCTGCAGCACAGCGGTCAGATCCTGCTCGAGGGGGCCGTACCGCAGCCACAGCGGTCCGGTCAGCGAGGCCAGGACGAGACCGATGAGCCAGACGAGCGAGATCACGGCTGCAGGCGAGCGGAAGACGCGGATGCCGAGGCGGCGCTCCGTGCGGCGGGGGCGGACGATGGAGGTGGTGGAGACGGTCATGAGGCACGCAGCTTCGGATCGAGAGTCCGGTTGAGCACTTCCAGACCGAGGTTGACGAGAACGACGACCAGAGTCGCAACGAGCACGAGCGCCTGGACGAAGGGCAGGTCGGCCGACCCGACCGCCGCCTGCATCGCCTGCCCGATGCCCGGGAGGGCGAAGAGGACCTCGATGATGACCGAGCCGCTGAACAGGACGATGAACTGGATGGCGATGGTCGCGATGATCGGCAGGCTCGCCCCGCGCAGCGCATGCACGTAGATGATGCGGGTCGTGGGCGTGCCGATGGCGCGCAGCGTGCGCATGTGCTCCTGGGTGAGCGTCTCCGACATCGAAGCGCGCGTCTGGCGTGCGATGCCCGCCGCCGAGGTGATCGCGATCGTCACGACGGGCAGCACGAGGGATTTCGCCCACGCCGCCGGGTCGGTGGCGAAGGGGACGAACCCGGTGGCGGGAAGCAGCCGCAGCTGCACGGCGAAGACGAAGACCAGCAGGACGCCGACCCAGAACGCGGGAACGGAGAGCAGGACGCCCGAGAGTGCGGTGATGAACCGGTCAGCGGCCCCGCCGCGGACGGCGGCTGTGACGCCGAGGACGATGCCGACCACGGCGCTGAGCAGTGTCCCGAACAGCGCGAGTGCCGCCGTCACCGGAAGCCGCTTGGCGATGTCGGGCCCGATCGGGCGACCGTCGATCAGCGAGACGCCCAGGTTGCCCTGCAGCACCTGTCCCACCCACGCGAAGTACTGCTGGAGCCACGGTTCGTACCAGCCGATCGACTCGTTGTAGGCGAACACCTGCTCGGCAGTCGCTGACTGCCCGAGGGCCACACCACCCGGCGTCGAGCCGGAGACGTGCACGAGCACGAAGGCGATCCACGACGCGATCAACAGCGTCACGATCGCCCAGGCGACCCGCTTCAGAACGAAGAAGAGCATCATCACTCCCTTGCGAACCGGTGCCGGCGGTGGTGACCGCCGGCACCGGGATCAGATCAGGACGCGGGCTGGAGCGACGCCAGGAGCGGGAACGCCTCTGCGCCGGGGAAGGTCGGCTCGGCGAGCTTGGCCTCGTCGTACGCCCACGGGGCGAGCTGCTCGAAGAGCGGGATGAGCCAGCCGGAATCGACGATCGCGGAGTTGAGGTCCTGCAGTGCGGTGGCCTGCGCGTCGACGTCACCGGATCCCAGCGACGCACCGACGGCGCCCGCGGCGGCCTGGATCTCGGGGTTCTCCGCCTTGTGGAAGTTCGCGAATCCGAACAGCGCGCCGTAGACCGGGCCGAGCGGGTTCGTCCACTGGAACGGGATCGGGCCGCCGAGGGGCTCGGTCTGCACCACGGTGAACAGCTCCTCGGTGGATGCCGCGTTCTTGAGGTTCATCGTCACCCCGATGGCCTCCCAGTACGGCTGGAGCGCCTCCATGTCGCGCTGGCTGCCCTGACTGATGGTGAAGTCGAACGAGAAGCCGTCGGGGTATCCCGCCTCGGCGAGCAGGTCCTTCGCCGCGTCGGGGTCGTAGGCGTACTGCTCTTCCAGCTCGGGAACATAGCCGGGGCTGTCGGCCGGCAGCGCGTTCGCCGTCGGAACCTCGCCCGGGTGGATGGCGGCGACGAACGCCTCGCGGTCGATGGCCGTGGACAGCGCCTGGTACACGAGTGGTTCGGCCCACTGGGGTCCGAGGGCGCCCGCCTTGTCGAAGGCGATGATGTTCTGGACGGTTCCGCCGTTGGTCACGAGACCCACGCCCGCGGACTCGACCTGCGGCTGCGTTTCGGCGGCGAGGAGCGCAAGGTCGACCTCACCCGAGATGGCGGCGTTCACGCGCGCCTGAGAGTCGAGGATCGGCTTGAACTCGTAGGAGTCGAAGGGGTAGTCGTCGGCATCCGGATCGTCCTCCTTCTTGACGAGCAGGTAGGAGTTGCCCTTGACGGTGGCATCGGAATCCACCGTCAGGGGACCGGAGCCGTCGGGGGCGGAATCGAGGCTGCCCCGATCTGCCGCACCCGTCGGGCCGACGATCATGCCGGCGGGGGAGACGAGGTTCGACTCGAAGCCGGGCTTGGGAGCCGCGAACTGCAGCGTGACCGTGTCCTCGTCCACGACGACGACGTCGGTGATCTCGTTCTGGCCACCTGTCGCGAAGGCCGAGTAGCCGCTGAGGTCGGGATCGCCCCGCGAGTCGAGGTTCTGCTTCACGAGATCTGCGCTGAGCGTGGTTCCGTCGGTGAAGGTGGCGCTCGTGTCGAGATCGAGAGTCAGCTGCGTCTGGTCCTCACTGTACTCGAAGTTCGTCACCAGCTGCGGAACGACCTTGCCCTCCTGGTCGAGCACGAACAGCGAGTCGTAGATGCCCTCGAAGAACATGCGTTGGCCGCTGCCGTAGCGGATGGGGTCGTAGCCGAAGGCGGCCTGATCCGAGTCGGTGGCGATGATGAGCTTCGCCGTGTCGGCGGCCGCGCCGCTCTCCGACGTGCTGCTGCCACCGCCCGAGCAGGCACTGAGGGCAAGCGCTGTGACGGCGACGGCGGCAACCGCCCCGGCGCCGCGTGCTGTGATGAATCGGGACATCGGATCTCCTGTGATCGGTGTGGTGGTGCGGACTTCGCTGTCGCGGACCGTGGTCGGGAAACCGGTCCTGTGTTCAGAGTGACCCGCGAGGGGCTGTTTGGCCATTCGGATTCGGACGCCGACGCATTAGCGAGCGCCTAACGTCCACCCCGGCGGTGGCGTTAACTCAGTGAAACATGCTTTCATGGAGCGAAGCACTTTACCGAGGCCGACCGGCCGACCAGGACGTGCAGGACGCAAGGAGGCGGAGTGAGCGGTCAGGAATCGACATCCATCGCGGTGGAGTTCCTCCGCGCCCACCTCGCTGAACCGAAAGGCGCATCATGACCGCAGACACTTTTCCCGAAGGCTTCCTCTGGGGCGTCGCCACCGCCGGACATCAGAACGAGGGCGACAACGTCCACAGCGACACCTGGTTCCTCGAGAACGTGACGCCCACCGTCTTCCAGGAGCGCTCCGGCAAGGCCACCAACGGGTGGGAGCTGTGGGAGTCCGACCTCGACCTCGTCGCCGGGCTGGGCCTGAACGCCTACCGCTTCTCCGTCGAGTGGGCACGCATCGAGCCGGCCGAGGGTGAGTTCTCGCAGGACGCTCTCGCCCACTACGAGGATGTGATCGACGGATGCCGCGCCCGCGGGCTCGCGCCGATCGTGACGTTCAACCACTTCACGTCGCCCCACTGGTTCGCAGCACGCGGCGCGTGGCTCGACCCCGAGGCGCCGGAGCTGTTCGCCCGGTACTGCGGAGTCGTCATGGACCGCTTCGGAGATCGCATCGCCCTCGCCGTCACCTTCAACGAGCCCGACCTCCCCGAGATGCTGACGTGGGCCCACCTCCCCGAATTCGTCGCCGAGCTGGAGCGTCAGACGCTCGAGGCCGCCGGGCGGGAGGCCGGCGTCGAGACGTACCGCGCCGGCAACGTGATGCTGCGCGAGGACTTCGCCGGCATGCGCGCCGGCATGACATCCGCCCACCGCGCCGGCAAGGCGGCCATCAAGGCCCGTCGCCCCGACCTGCGCGTCGGGCTCTCGCTCGCGATGGTCGACGACGTCGCCGGGCCGGGCGGAGAGGCTATGCGCGACCGCAAGCGCTCCGAGGTGTACGAGCACTGGCTCGAGCTCGCCCGGGACGACGACTTCGTCGGCGTCCAGAACTACGAGCGCATCGTCTACGGCCCCGACGGCCAGCTTCCGCCCGAACCCGGCGCGAACCTCAACGGCATGGGCACCGCCGTCGAGCCCGACTCGCTGCGCGGTGCCGTCGAATACGCCTACTCGGTCGCCGGCGTTCCGATCCTCGTCAGCGAGCACGGCGTCGGCACGCCGGATGACAGCATCCGCGCCGCCTTCCTGGAGCCCTCGCTCGGGGGACTCGCGCAGGCGATCGCCGACGGCGTGCCGGTGATCGGCTACTGCCACTGGACGCTGATGGACAACTTCGAGTGGATCTTCGGCTACGGCCCCCAGCTCGGCCTGCACAGTGTCGACCGCGAGACCTTCGAGCGCACGGCCAAGCCCAGCGCCGACGTGTACCGCCGGCTCGTGGAGCGGTTCCGCTCTGCGGACTGAGCGCGTCCGGTGCCGGTCCTGCGCCCCGGCATCGGACCGCGAACCGCCCCTTCGGTGGGGCATCAACGCCATCGATGCCCTCGATCACCGAATAGATCTTCACTGATCTCCGCCGACGCCCTTCAATGAAGGTGGAGTCAAAGGAGATTTCAATGACGAAGCCCAACCTCGAGGTCGCCCAGACGACTTCTCGACGCGCCGGAGCCTGGCAGGCAACCCTCCTGCTGGCCGGCAGCTGCATGCCCGTGATGGGGTCCGTCCTCATCACACCCGTCCTGCCCCAGCTGTCGGAGCATTTCGGCGACCAGCCGGGTGCCGACGTGCTGGTGCCGATGATCGTCGCGATCCCGGCGCTGATGATCGCGATCTTCGCGCCGTTCGCGGGGCAGATCATCGACCGCACCGGTCGCAAGACCCTGCTCGTCGTGGCGATGTTCGCCTACGCCGTGGCCGGCACGGTGCCGGCGTGGCTCGACAACCTGACCGGCATCCTCATCAGTCGCGCCTTCGTGGGCCTGTTCGAGGCGGCCATCATGACGGTCTGCACGACGCTCATCGTGGACTACTTCCACGAGGAGCACCGCCGCAACCGGTACCTCAGCCTGCAGACCGTCGCCACCACCCTCGGCGCGACGGTGTTCATCGCCCTGGGCGGCGCGGTCGGCTCGGCGGGCTGGCATGCCCCGTTCTGGATCTACGCGATCGCGATCCCGATCGCCGTAGCCATGGTGTTCTCGCTGTGGGAGCCCGGCCGCGGCGACTCGACGGATCTGCACGTGCCCACCGGCGAGAAGGCACGGGTGCCGTGGCGCATCCTCGGCCTGCCGCTCGTGGTCACCGTCTTCGGCGGTTTCACGTTCTATGTCATGGTGATCGAGGTGAGCTACCTCGTCGTCGGCACGGGCGTCTCGGCCGACGACACTGCCACGATCGGCCTGGTCGCCGCGATCGCCTCGCTCGCCACGGCCGCCGGCGCCTTCACGTTCCCGCGGATCGCGAAGGCCGGCACCCGGCTCCAGCTGCCCCTGGCGTTCGGACTGCAAGCCGCGGGCATGATCATCGTGTGGATCTTCGGCGGCTTCCCCGGCGTCCTTGTCGGCGCGATCGTCGCGGGCTACGGCTCCGGCATCCTGCTCCCCACGCTCGTCACGTGGGTGGTCTCGCGGACACGCTTCGAGGAACGCGGCCGCGCGACCGGCTGGTGGACCGCCGCCTTCTTCTTCGGGCAGTTCGTCACGCCGCTGCTCATGGGCGCGCTCACGGGGGGCGCCCACGCGCCCCTTCCCGTCGCCGTGGGCATCGTCGGCATCGCGGCTGCGATCGTCGCCGTGATCCTCGCCGTCGCCCTGCGCCGGCAGCAGCCCGCGCCCGCGCCGGCCGCCTGATCGACGCGAGAGGGCCGGATCGTCCGTGGACGATCCGGCCCTCCCTCTTTCGTTCGTCAGGCGGTGGCGACGGCGTGGCGGCTCGAAGATTGCAGGGAGCGGAGGCCACGCCCAGCGCGGTGCACCCTCAGGCGATGGCCGGCCGAGTCTCGACCGCACCCGCGGGCTCGTCGGACAGGCGACCCTGCGGCAGCAGCACAGCGGCGATGATGCCGAGCGCATACACGGCCGCGAGCGCGAAGAAGACGGGTGCGAACACGTCGCGGTAGATGCCCGCGACGACGTTCTGGACCGCGGGCGACGCGGCCTGCACCAGTGCGGGCGTCAGGGTCGCGGCATCCATCGCCGAAGGCAGCAGTGCGGCCACGCCGAAGCCGATGACCCCGCCGATGATCGCGGTCGTCACGGTGGAGCCGACCTGACGGACGATGTTGACGCTCGCCGTGACCGCCCCGACGTCGCTCGCCGGTGCCGCGCTCTGCACGACGGCGACGATGAGGCTCATGAACGCGCCCGTCCCGAGGCCGACGACGGCCATGACGACCATCGGGACCCACAGCGGCATGCCTCCCGGAAGGACGGCCATTACCAGCAGGCCGACGGCGCCGAGCGTCGTGCCGAGGATGGGGTACACGCGGTAGCGGCCGGTGCGGCTCGCGAGGAAACCGCTCAGCAGGTTGCTCACGAGCATCCCGAAGACGGTCGCGATCGGGACGAGCCCCGAGACCGTCGCGGTGGTGCGGTACGCCATCTGGACGTACGTCGGCAGGTACGCCGTGATCGAGAACAGGCCGATGCCGATGATCGCCGAGAGCGCCGTTCCCGCCGCGATCGTGCGGTCGGAGAAGAGCCGCAGCGGCACGATCGGCTCCGCGGCCCGCCGCTCGACGAAGAAGAACGCCGCCAACGACAGCACCGCGACGACGAGGGAACCGACCGCCGCGATCCGCGCGGCCGGATCGGCGAACCAGGTGACGGCCAGTACGACCGCGACGAGCGCGACGCTGAAGGTCGCGGCACCCGCCACGTCGAATCGGCCGCGCGCGCCGCCCTCGATGTGCGGCACGGCGATGAGGGCGAGCACGAGCGCGGCGACGCCCACCGGGACGTTGATCCAGAACACCCACGGCCAGCCCCAGTAGTCGGTGATGAGTCCTCCGACCAGCGGGCCCACCAGGATCGCGATCGGGAACGCCGCACCGATCACGGCCATGTACTTCGGCCGCTCGCGGGGCGTGGTCACCTTGGCGACGATCGTCTGCGACATCAGTTGCACGCCGGCCGAGCTCGCGCCCTGGATCATGCGCGCGACGACGAGCCACGTCATGTCCGTGGCGAAGCCGCACAACAGCGATGCGATCAGGAACGCGACGAGCGACGTATGGAAGACGGCACGCGGGCCGACGACGTCGCCGAGCTTGCCGAAGACGGGGAGCAGCACGGTGCTGGCGAGCGTGTAGCCCACGACGACCCAGCTCATGTGCTCGAGGGCGCCGAGCTCACCGGCGATCGTCGCGAGCGACGTCGAGACGACGGTGTGATCGAGCGCGCCGAGGAAGCCGGCGGCGAGCAGGGAGGCGACGAGGAGCCGTGTTCTGGCGGGAGAGAGTGGCATGCGCGGGGTGCCCGACCGATCGGGCCGTCGACGCGACCTGGTGTGCCCCGTCCGCAGCTTCACGGACGAGAACGAGTTCGGCAGAACCCCGACGCCACATCCATTCTACGCACACTTCAGCGCTTTTCCGACAAAAGCGCTGCGAACCGACCGCGTCGCCGGGGTCGGGGAACGGTCGCTGCCTCAGTGCGTCACTGCTCCTCGCGACGCCGCAACCGCGGGCGCGGGCGCGCCGGCGGCACGACGGGCGCGGGCACCGCGGCACCCACGACGCCGACGAGCTCGCCGATGCCCTCGACGACCATGCGCACCTCGTCACCCTCTGCGAGCGGCGGCGGCACCAGGCCGCCGTTGCGGCCCCACAGCTCGCCGAGGCATCCGCCGTTGCCGACGGTGCCGCTGCCCAGCACGTCGCCGGGCACGACCCGCGAGTTGCGCGACGCGTAGGCGACGAACTCCGGGAAGGGCCAGCCGGCGTTCGACACCAGGTCTTCGCCGGTCAGCTCGCCGTTGATGTACACCTCGGCGCGGATCGCGAGGAACCCGTCGGCGTCGAGGTAGGGCTCCAGCTCATCGGCCGTGACGATCCACGGGCCGAGGGCGGTGCCGAAGTCCTTGCCCTTCGCCGGCCCGAGGCGCACCTTCATCTCGCGACCCTGCAGGTCGCGCGCGGACCAGTCGTTCATGATCGTGTAGCCGAAGATGACGGATGCCGCGTCCTCGACCGTGAGGTTCGACCAGCCGGTCGCCGAGCCCGGCTCCCCGGTCGCTGAGCCCGGCTCCCCGGTCGCTGAGCCCGGCTCCCCGGTCGCTGAGCCCGGCTCCCCGGTCGCTGAGCCCGGCTCCCCGGTCGCTGAGCCTGTCGAAGCGCCGATCACCACCGCGACCTCGAGCTCGAAGTCCAGGCGCTCGGTGACGGGCGGCTGCAGCACGTCGTCGGGACCCAGGATCGTGTGCGGGTTCGTGAAGTAGAACGTCGGTGCCTCGTACCATTCGTCGGCGACGTGGCTCTTGCCTTCCACTCCGGCGCTCACACCCTCGACGTGCTCCTCGAAGGCGACGAAATCGCGGACGGATGCCGGGACCACCGGCGCAAGCAGCCGCACACTGTCGAGCGGGGTGCCGGCCTCGCCGTGGACGCGCCCGAATGCCGCGTGCGCGGCATCCCGTCCCCCGGCGAGGATGTCCGCGACGGTGGCGCCCTCCGGGAAGGCGACGACACGGTCGTCGATGACGAAGCCCTCGCCGACGATGTTCTCATGACTCCAGCGGGCGATTCTCATGACGCTCCTCTCCTGCCGTCCGCCGGTCAGGCGTGGCACTCCAACGGCCGTGCGCCGTTGTACTCGTACATGTCCTGCCAGGCCGAGGGGATGTCGGGCTGGCCGCCCTCCGCCTCGGCGAGGGCGCGGTGCAGGTTGCCCACGATCCGCTCGCGCTCAGCGAGCCCCGAGAAGCGGCCGAGATCCAGCCCGCGCGCCGCTTCGAGTGGCGAGAGGCCCCGCGCGCGGGCATCGGCGGCGACGTCGATGAGGAACCGCAGGTAGTCGGCCACCGGAGCGAACAGTTCGGGTCCGCCGACCGGCCCGTGCCCGGGGACGACGGTCTCCGGCTCGAGCGCCGCCATCTGCTCGAGGGCGCGCAGCCAGCCGGCAGGCGACCCGGAGAGCGCGAACGGCGTGCCGCCGTGGAACACCAGATCGCCGGTGAAGAGCACCCGCTCTTCGGGAAGCCACACGTACGAGTCGCCCGTGGTGTGGGCGGGGGTGCCCGGATGCCGCACCTCGATCCGTCGCCCTTCGGGCGCGATCGTCAGGGCGTCGTCGAACACGACGGTCGGGATCCGCGGGCTGACGTCGCCCTGCACGAACGGCTCGAAGATGTGCGGAGCGAGCCGGTGCGGGGCGCGCAGGTCGTCGGCGACCCGACGGTGCGCGATGATCTCGGCATCCGTCAGCAGCGACGCGCCGTTGCAGTGATCGGGGTGGGAGTGCGTGAACACCACCCGGCGGATCGGCGACGATGCCGCGTGCGCCGCGGCGTCGAGATAGGCCTGCGTCCGGGCGGCGGTCGAGGCGACGTCGATGCTCGTGGCACCGCTCGCGTCATCCACCAGCCCCGTGTTGTTGATCATCCAGCCGCCGTCCGGCTGGACGTACGCCCACACGCCGTCGGCAAGCCGCTGCAGCTGCGGTGAGTCGGTCATGCGGCACTCTCCTTCGAGAAACGGGGCAACGTGAGCAGGATGATCGTGGCCACCACCATCATCGACGCCGCCGTGATGAGCGGCACGCTGTAGCTGCCGGTGGCGTCGTATGCGAAACCCGCCGTGACGGGACCGAAGGCGCTGCCGATCATGAACACGCTGTAGACGATGCTGTACAGCGTGCCGAACGCGCGGGGGCCGAAGTACCGCGAGCTGAGGAAGCCCATGAGGTCGATCTCGGCGCCGAACCCGATGCCGATGAGCAGCGCGGTCAGCGGTGCGGCGCTCGGGCCCGCCCACAGCAGCAGGAGGCAGCCGAGCGCGGCGGCGAGGAAGAGCGGCACGGCGACGTACGTGGCGTAGAACCGGTCGAAGAGCCAGCCGATGAGCGGCCGCGCGATGACGGTACCCACCCCGACCAGCGAGGACAGGAACGCGGCCTGCACGGGGTCGACGCCCGAGTCGATGAGCAGCGGGACGAAGTGGGGCACCATCGTCAGCAGCGCCCAGCCGAGCAGGAAGAAGACGACGCAGAGGCTCCAGAACGCCCGGTTGCGCAGGGCTGCCGCGACGGTGAGGCCCGGAAGCGTCGAGCGATCGACCGCCTGCACGGCGGCCGGTGCGCTGAGCCGGGCGAAGAACACCAGCACGAACGGCAGCGCGCCGAGCAGAGCCATCGTCAGGTACGCGGCACGCCAGCCGCTGTCGGCGATGACGACGCCCATGAGCGGCGGGAGGAAGAGGCCGGCCGCGCCCAGGCCGCCGGCGACGATGCCGAGCGCGATGCCGCGGCGCCGGTCGAACTTCTCGACGACGGCCTTGGAGTAGGTCACCGCCGAGGTTCCCGCGCCCAGGATGCCCGCGAGCGCGTAGAACACCAGGAACGTCGGCAGGCTCGTGGTGAACAGGCCCAGCAGGACGAGCATGAGCACGAAGAGCGGGATGGAGATGACCGCGACGCGCTTGACGCCGAAGCGGTCGAGGAATCGGCCCACGAACGGAAGGGCCGCGGCGAGGCCCAGCGAGCTCATGAGCGAGGCGAGGTTGATCTCACCTCGGCCCCACCCGAACTCCGCCTGCAGCGGCACGACCATCGTGCCGAGGATGTAGCCCAGCGAGCTGAGCCCTACGGCTGCGCCGATGGTGCTGAAGACGAGCGTCGGCCATCCGCGCCGGAATTCGCCGGTCGCTGCCGCCGTGCCCGTGTGGTCTGAAGTGATGGTCTCTGCCATGAGTGCGGTGCTTCCTTCGACGGTGAAGACGGATGCCGCGGCCCGAGGCCGGCGGCGATCCCTGGTGTTCAGAGGTGTGGTGTGGCGGCCCCGTGCCGCTGGGAGCCGTTCGCGTGCCCGGCGATCCTCATGCCGGCACCTTGGCGGCCAGGAGCGCCTCGGCGTTGCCGCTGAGGATGCGGGCGGTGATCTCGGCCGGCAGGCCGGCGTCGCGCACGAACGCGACGGGGTCGTCGAGGCCCATGTCGAACGGGAAGTCGCTGCCCAGCAGCACGCGCCCGCCGCCGGCGGCCTCGACAAGGTGCCGGAGCGCCACCGGATCGTGCACGACGGTGTCGAACCACAGCTTCTTCAGGTAGCTCGACGGCTCGTGCGCGCAGCCGTGCGCCTCGGGGCGCACGCGCCATGCGCGGTCGGAGCGGCCGATCGCGAACGGCAGATAACCGCCGCCGTGGGCCGCGACGATCTTGAGGCCGGGGTGGCGATCGAGGACGCCGGCGAAGATCAGGTGCGACAGCGCGACCGCGTTCTCGGTCGGCTGGCCCACCGTGTTCGATAGGTAGAACCGGTCGAGCCGCTCGTCGAGCGAGCAGCCGAACGGATGCAGGAACACGACGCAGCCGAGCTCGGCGGCCCGTGCCCAGAACGGCTCGAGGCGCTCGTCCGACAGTTCGACGTCGCCGGCGAACGACGAGATCTCCACGCCGGCGAGTCCGCGCCCGAGCACCGCGTCGTCGAGGTACTCGACGATGCGCGACGGGTGCTGCAGCGGCACGACGCCGAGGCCCGTGAGCCGGTCCGGCGCCTGCGCGACGTGCTCGGCGATGAGGCGGTTGGTCTCCATGGCGACCCACACCGCCAGGCCTTCGGGCGCCCACGGGTAGAAGTGGTTCGGCGACACGCTGACCCACTGCCTGTCGACGCCCTGTTCGTCCATCGCGGCCAGCCGCGCGTGCACGTCGGTGAGCTTCGGGATCCGTGCGCCGACCATGGCGCCGGAAGCCTTCAGGCTCTCGATGCCGTTGCGACGACGCTCGAGGTCTGCCGCTTCGGCGACGAGCTCGGGCGCGCGCCGCTCGACCTCGGCCTGCACCGACGGCAGCAGCAGGTGCGCGTGGACGTCGGTGGCGCTCATGCCGGCTCCGCCATCTTCTGCGCGATGCCGAAGATCAGGCCGCCGGCGTCCGCGTCGCGGTCGCCGTCGATCTGCCACTGGCCGAGCTGCACGGATGCCTCGACCACGGCCGTCGCACGCGGCAGCCGTCGTGCGTGGAACTCGTCCCACAGCGTCTGGTCGACGGCATCCCGTCCGACCAGCAGCTCGGTGAGGACGAACGCGTCCTCCAGCCCCTGTGCCGCGCCTTGGGCGATCGTCGGCGGGCACGAGTGCGCGGCATCCCCGATGATGACGACCCGGCCGCGGTTCCAGGGAGCCGTCACGACGTGCTTCGTGAACCACGTGTAGTTGGCGTGCGCGCCCTTCTCGAGGTCGGCACGGATGCTGTTCCACGGGCCGCCGTAGGCCCGCGACTCGTCGAGCATGATGCGGGTGGCCTCCTCGTCGGACACCCCGAAGCGGTCCTGGGCCTTCTCGACGAGGAATGCGTACATCGTGTCGTCACCGGTGGGCGTGTAGCCCGCGATGTAGACCGGACCGCCGTAGTAGAGCTCGCTGCGCTGGACATCGGCCGGGCGCGAGACGAAGGTGCGCCAGATGCCCATGCCCGTCGGCTGCGGCTTCTCGTCGATGCCGATCAGATCGCGCACCGTGGAGTGGAGCCCGTCGGCGCCGATGAGAATGTCGTACTCCCCCGCGCTCTCGCCGTCGACCGACACCTCGACGCCGCTCTCGCGCTCGTCGATGGCCGTGACCTTCGTTCCGAACCGGAGGTTCACGCCGGCCCGCTGCGCGTGCGCCAGGAGGATCTGCGCGAGCGCGGGGCGCGGCATCCCCATCGCCGCCGGATAGTCCGGCCCACCCGTCTTGACGTCGGGCAGCTCCGCGACGATCGGGGCGTCGGGACCGGGCGCCCGCAGATTCAGCCCCTCGAAGGGATAGCCGGCGGCACGGATGTCGTCCCACGCGCCGAGGGCATCGAAGACGCGCAGGGCGTTGCCCTGCAGCGAGATGCCCGAGCCCAGAGCGCTCAGCTCGGGCTTCGCCTCGTAGAGGTCGACGTGCACGCCGGCCTTGGCGAGCTGGATGGCGGCGGCGAGCCCGGTCACTCCGGCGCCGGCGACGGCGACCTTCCGTACTGCGGTCATGAAAGAACCTCTCTGTTCTTGAGGGTGTTCGGGTGGGTCTAGAGGAGGGGGACGGGATCCGCGATGCAGCGCACCACCTGGGCGCCGAGACCCTGGATCGTGCCGGTCATGACGTCGCCGTCCCGGAGGAACCGCTTCCAGTGCTGCCCGTTGCCGGCGGGGCTGCCTGTGAGCAGGATGTCGCCGGGCAGCAGCGGCATGGTCTGCGAGGCGCCCGAGACCAGTGCGGGGATGTCGAACAGCAGGTCGCTGGTCGAGGCATCCTGCATCACCTCGCCGTTCAGTTCGAGCCGCACGTCCAGGTCGGCGCCGTCGACGAAGCGAGCCGGCACCAGGAACGGGCCGGTCGGCAGGAAGCCGGGCGCGTTCTTGGCGCGGTACCAGTCGGTGCCGATCTCCTTCATGTCCTTGCGGAAGACCAGGTCCCGGGTCGTGATGTCGTTGGCGATCGTGTAGCCGGCGACGTGGTCGAGGGCGTCCTCGCGCGAGACGCGGAACGCCTCGCGGCCGATCACGACGGCGAGCTCGAGCTCCCAGTCGTGCACGTCGCTGTAGGCGGGCAGCGCGAGCGGCACGTCGTCGCCGACCACGCATGCGGGCAGTCCGATGAAGAAGTACGGCTCGCCGTTCGCTGCGCGGTCGTCCATCATCTTCGCCGCGAATTCGCGCGCTTCGTCCGGCGTGCGGTCCGAGTTGTTCGTGAGCCCGGCCGCCACCAGCTCGATGACGTGCTGCCGGTAGTTCGCGCCGGTCTGCAGCACCTGACGCGGCTCGACCGGAGCCGTCAGCGTGACGTCGGCCAGCGGCATCCATCCGTCGACAGGCTCGGGCGACGAGGCTGACTCCGCGAGAGCAGCGAGCCGGTCCCAGTCGGGCGCGGCGAGGAAATCGTTGAGGGATGCCGCGCCCAGCTGTTCGGGCGTGAGCGGACGGATGCGGTCGTGGGCGACAAGGCCCAGACGCACGGATTCGCCCTGCCGGTAGCGGGCGAGGGCGAAGGGGGCGGTCGGGCCGTGCGACGTCGTCGTCATATCTGCTTCCTGGTGGATCGGATGGTGCGACCGGGGCGGCGCAGTCGGCTGCGCCGCCCCGGTCGGGTCTCAGCCCTGGCCGTGCCGGGCGTAGGGGTTCAGCAGGGCGTCCTTGATCTCGTCGGGCACGCCCTCTTCGGTCGCGGACGGGCCGTCGGCCGGCGGGAACGACTCTGTCATCGACATCGGCATCGCGCTGTTGCGGTAGAAGTTGTTCGAACCCTGCGACGGCTTCCAGGTGTTCGCCTCCCAGTCGGGCACGTAGTTGCGGTAGCCGCCGGTGTTGAGCTCGATGCGCAGGCTCGAGGGCTCCCGGTAGTACAGGAAGTTCTGCTCGCCGATGCCATGGATCGACGGGCCGTACTCGATCGGGATGCCGTTCTCCATGAGCACGTCCGCCGCGATGAGCAGCTCCTCACGCGTGTCGACCCAGAAGGCGTAGTGGTTGACGCGGCCGGCCCGGCTCGAGCCGTCGAGCACGACACCGAGGTCGTGCGACTTCTCGTTCGTGGTGAGCACCGAGAACACCGAGATCGGCGCCTCGTCGAGCACGGTGCGGGCCATGAAGCGGAAGCCGAGCACATCGACGTACCACTTCACGAACGCGTCGACGTCGCTCGTCGCGACGGTGACGTGGTCGAGCTGACGCGGGGCGCCGGCGACCTTCGAACGCTTCTCGGGACGATCCGGGTAGATCGAGGCGGTCTGGCCCGCCGCCTGGTGACGGGTGACGTCCCAGTGCAGCGTCATCGAGTGGCCGAACGGGCCGGTGAACCGGTAGGCGCGGCCGATGTGGGGCACATCGTCGAGCCATTCGCCCTCGATGCCGGCGGCCTCGACGCGCTTGGCGGCCTCGTCGAGCGCCTCGGCGCTCGAGGTGCGCCAGGCCATCGTCGCCAGCGACGGCTCGTCGCCGGGCAGCACGACGACCGAGTAGGCGTAGTAGTCGCCCCAGCAGCGGAGGTAGACGGCTCCATCGATCCGGTCGACGACCGTGAGGCCGACCTGTTCTTCGTAGAACCTGACCGAGGCTTCGACGTCGGGCGAGGTGATCGCCACATAGGACAGGTGGGACAGCAGCTTGATCATCTTCGATCGGTTCCTTTCTCAAGGGGCCGGTGTCCATCTGGGAACTGCCCCGCACTCTACTTTCGCGTGGCGGCGCTTATCCAGGAAGCCGATTCTGGCTATGCAGGGAATCAGCACCGTTTATGGCGCCGACGAGCACTGCGGCGAGCGCATCGTCGTGACGGAGGTCGGTGAGATCGCTGCTCTCGGCTCCGCCGACGGTGTCGATCGCCCGGCGCAGCGCGACACGACGGCGCGATTCGTACCGCGCGGGCAGGCGGCGCGCTCCCGACGCGGAGCTGATCACGACCGCTGTTGCACCGGACCCGTCCACGACCACCTCGGTGCGCTCGGGGCCGACCGCCAGTGCCCGCAGTCGCGGCGCAGCGGACGCATCCGCCAAGACGGTGGCGACGAGTGTGGCAGCACGCGCGCCCGCCGGAGATCGGTCGTCGGTGCGCATCAGCGCGATGACGCCGTGCTCGCCCGCGCGCACGGCGTCGATGGACAGTTCACCGCCGCTCAGCACGCGCAGCCAGCCGACCGCGTCCCGCACCGCCTCGGCCAGATCGGCCGCGGTCGCCGAGCACTCGACCGTGAAGAGCGCGGCATCGACGGCGACATCACCGGGCATGTCGTCGGGACAAAGCCGCTCCCGGTCGACGATCACAGGAGTCCCGGGCGGGATCGAGGTGCCGGCGCCGGACGGCGGGTCCGCGAGCACGACGGCCGCCGCAGGCGGCAGCACGCCGCCTTCCCGCCAGCGCCCGCCGCCGATCACCGCGATCGCTGCGTCCGCCGCAGGGGCCGCGCGAGCGCGCAACGGCAGCTCGGCGATCGCGACCCGGTAGGGCGCGAGGTCTGTCCACACCCCGATCACGCTGCCATCGCCTCTCGCACGGCGTCGGCCGCGGCATCCGCCAGATCGATCGCATAGCGTGCATCCGCCAGCAGCTCGTCGTACTCGACCACCTCGACCCCGTCGAGGGTCGCAGCGAGCGCCTCCCACTCGGCGACGTACCCGTCCCCCGCGAAGCGCGGATACTCGATCACGCGCCCCTCGATGTCGCGGACGCGCACGAGCGCGCTGCCGTCGTGGGTGAACGCGGGCCGGAACTCCACCTCGAGCTCGTCGAGCGAGGTGCCGATCGTCATGCGCCACAGGGCGTCGGCGCCGCCCGGCAGCATCACGGCGTTCAGCTGCACCAGCACCCCACCGGCGACGAACCCGACCGCATAGCCGATCGGCGCGATCGGGCGTGCGTAGACGACCTCCTCGAACCGCGGCGCCAGATCCCGGACGATCGGCAGGTCGTGCACGCCGAGACCGATGACCAGCTGTCGTACGACGGATGCCGCGACCTCCGGGTCCCGCCCATCCGGACGCGGCCGCGCCGGGGGTCTGCCGGCGGGCGTCAGTTCGGTGACGAGTTCGTGGTAGCGGCTGTTCGGCGGCAGCGCGACCGTGATCGCCACGGTGCGGACCCGGCCGCCGTGTGCGACGAGATGGTGCTTCGCGCTGATCCACCCCGGATCGAAGAGGTGGTTGGTGCCGACGATCAGCGCCGTGCCGGCAGCGCGGCACTCCTCGATCACCGCCTCTGCGTCGTCGTGAGTGAGCGCGAGGGGCTTCTCGCAGAGGATCGCCCGCTTGCCGGCCGCGACGGCCGCGCGCACCTGCGCAGCGTGCAGGTGAGGCGGGCTGCAGATCGCCACGGTCTCCACCCTGGGGTCGGCGAGCAGGTCCGCATCGCCGACGGAATGGGCCGCCCCGGTGCGCGCCGCGAGTGCCGACGCGCTGCCGCTGCCGCCGTCCGAGACGTGGACGACTTCGAACCGGTCCGCGAGGCGCGCCAGCGTCGGCAGGTGCAGGGCCGACACTCCCGGTCCCGCTCCGATGACGCCGACGCCGCTGCGCATCCGATCTCCCTTGATCCGAAGTGCTGCCCGGCGATTCCCGCTCGGCTTCGGCACTTACGCATCAAGCGTACCTAAGTCTTGCCATGTCCGACCATAGAGGCGGTTTATGTACGCATTCAAGGCACTGAGTTGTGTCAAGATCGACCATGGCCAGCGAATCCACCCTCCGTTTCGGCGCGCAGACCGACGAAGTCACCAGCCTCCTGCGAATCGTCAACATGGTGCGTCGCGGTGAGGCGTCGACCCGTCCCGAGATCGGACGCGTCACCGGTCTGGGTCGCGGCGTGGTCACACAGCGGGTCGATCAGGCCATCGCGATGGGCTACCTGCAGGACGGCGAGTTCGGGCCGTCTTCAGGCGGACGCGCACCGCGCACCCTTCGCTTCCGCGCCGAGCAGGGACGGATCCTGGTGTGCGCGCTCGGCGCGCTCCACATCCACATCGGCATCGCCGCGCTCGACGGCGATGTCGAGGACCATATCGATCAGGAGTGGGACATCGCCCGCGGGCCGGCGGAGACGCTCGACACGGTCATGGCGATGGTCGACGAACTGCTGGGCCGCAACGCCGAAGTGCCGGTGTGGGCGGTGACCGTCGGAGTTCCGGGGCCGGTGGACTTCGACAGCGGCCGGCCCGTGGCCCCGCCGATCATGCCCGGCTGGAACGGCTTCGACGTGCGGCGGCGGTTCGAGCAGCGCTTCGACGCGCCGGTCTGGGTCGACAACGACGTCAATCTGCTGGCGTTCAGCGAGCGGGCGCGCCGAGGCGATGACCGACTGGACCTCATCTACGTCAAGGTCGGCACAGGTATCGGCGCAGGCCTGCTCTCGCAGGGACACGTCCACCGGGGCGCCAACGGCGCCGCCGGCGACATCGGCCACGTGCGCGTCCGCGATTCCGAGGAGCAATGCCGGTGCGGCAAGATCGGCTGCCTTGAAGCGGTGGCCGGCGGCTGGGCCCTGGTCCGCGATGCCGAGGCGGCGATCGCCGACGGCGCGACCGGCGCCCTCGCGCGTGCCGCGGACGCGGGAGAGCCGGTGAACCCGGAGCGCATCTCGATCGCCGCGGAGAACGGGGACGCGCTCGCGATCTCTCTGATCCAGCGCTCCGCGCGCGTGATCGGCGAGTCGGCGGCGACGCTGGTCAACGTGTTCAACCCCAGCTTCATCGTCATCGGCGGCGCGGTGGCGTCCGCGGGCGAACTGTTCCTGGCGGAGGTCCGCCAGCGCGTGTACGAGCTGTCGCTGCCCCTTGCGACCCGCGATCTGACGATCGTCAACTCCGCCAACGACGTGCGGGAGCCGATGCGCGGTGGCGCAGAGCTCGCGCGCGAGCAGCTGTTCGACGTCACCTTCCCGCGCTGGTTCGCGGGGGGACGACCGACGATCGAGAGCATCCGCGGTACGGTTGGCTGACTTATTTCGATATTCGACATAAGCGTGTAAGGTCGGCTCAAAAGTCCTCGAGACGGAAGAGCACCGATGACACTTGGCACGCTGCGCGATGATGCGCTGACCACGACGCCTGGCGGGTTCCGCGTGCGCCTGTCGCTTCCGTGGATCCGCTCGCTGCCGCTGTGGAGCGTGCGCGACCTCGATGTCGCCGTGGACGGCTTGCCGGTCCAGGGGCTGACGTGCGTACTCGGCGAGCGGTCGGTGCCGCGCTGCGAGCTGTCGGCGGAGCAGGGCTGGTGGTTCCTGCAGGATCGTCTCACGCTCGAAGCACCGACGATGCTCGCCTCCGGCTCCCACAGGGTCGCCGTCTCCTTCTCGCTCGCGGTGCCGTACCTGCAGGCAGGTCCCGACGGACCGCTGACGCTGCCGTTCCGCATCGAACGGGCGCTGGAGCTCGATGCCGGTCCGGAGCACGGGGACATGCCGACCACCGGCGCGAAGACCGCCGATCGCCCGGCTTCTCCCCCGCAGCCCGGCCTCGACCCCGAGTGGACCCTCGCGGCGAGTGCCTTCAACTGGACACCCGAGGTCGTCCGCGCTGATCGCCCCGCGACCGACATCGCCGTCGACATCGTGGCAGACGGCATCGCCGAGGTGGTCGAGCTCGAGCCCGGACAGTTGTGGCGGTCCTTCCCACAGACGACGGATGCGGAGGCGGAAGAGCTGCGCGATCGCCTGGCCGCCGCCGGAGGCAGGGTGAGCATCGTGGGTGCGAGCCTCGATGACTGGGCGTCGCCGACGCGACGGCGCCCCGACACCGAGCGCCTGGACTTCCTGCTGCCGCAGCTGCATGCCGCGCAGCGCGTGGGCGCGGAGGGCGTGCGACTGCCGGCAGGCCAGGCAGGTCCGGCGCTGCTCGGACGCCTGCTGCCACACCTGCACGACCTCGGCCTGACCCTGTACGAAGAGGTGCAGGGTCAGCAGACGCCGTCCTCGCCGGAGCACGCCGCGGCGTACGACGCCGTCGTTGAAGTCGGCGATGCGCGCGTGCGGCTGCTCCTCGACATCAGCATGCTGATGCCGGCACTGCCCGTGTCGTACCTCGAGCGGCTCGAGGCGGGCGGCATCCCGTCCGAGCTCGTCGCGCGGCTCCGCGACGACTGGCGGGATCCGGCGACGCACGCAGCCGTCGTGACGCTGCTGCGAACGGGCGGGGTGCCTCCGACCGTTCAGACGCTCTACATGAACCTGCTGGTGAGATTCGGTCGGTCGGATGCCGCCGACCTGCGCGGGATGCTGCCCCTGGTCGGTGCCGTTCACCTGAAGTTCTGGGACCTCGATGACGTCGACGGGCGGGTCTCGCGCCCGATCCACGAGCTCGCGCGCGAACTCGCGCCGACGGGTTTCTCCGGCACGCTCTGCAGCGAGTGGGGCGGCCACGAGTGGCTCGATGACGACCCCGCAGTCATGACCTCGGCCCACCTCGCACTCGCGCGGTCCGCGCTCGCGCAGGGCGCGGCATCCGTTCTCGCGCTCTGAACAACCGCGTTCGCGCGCTCAGAAGGTCGGGACCGGTTCCGGGGCGGCGGGCGTCTCGATGCGGAACACGGGGACCTTGCGCTCGGGTTTCACGATGTACACGCGTCCTGTGGGTGAGGCCCATTGAATCGCGCCGCCCGAGCCGGCGATCTGCGTGACGATCCAGTCGCTGTTGTCTTTGACGAGGTGGTGGCCTTTGCAGAACGGGGCGTTGTTGTCGAGGCAGGTGTGGCCGCCGTCCGCCCACCGGATCTGATGATCGATCTCGCACCGCGAGGCGGGTATGCCGCAGCCGGGTGCCATGCACCGGTCGGCGCGCCACTTCACCAGCTTCCGCAATCCTGACGGAGCGTTGTAGCGGTCCCGGCCGACGGAGAGGACCATCCCGGTTTCGGGGTGGGTGAGTACCCGCATCCACTTCGCGTCACCGCCGCAGAGTGCCCGCGCCCGGGACAGCGGGATCGGGCCGATACCTTCCACCACCGGCGGATCGCACCCCTTCGCCGCGCCTTCGTCGAGCAGCGCGAGCGCGGGGACGGTGACGACGACGGTCGCGCGGATGCCGCGCGCCTCGGGAGGTATCGCGTCGGTGGTGCCGTCGATGAGCAGATCGCACACGACGTCCGCGCGCACTTGGTCCAACGTCCGGGTCTCCCCTTCGCGACCGGCGATGGTCTGGGCGATCGCGGTGGCGCGACCGTGGATGGCATGGAGCTCCACCAGCGGCGCGTACACACTCAGGGTGCCCATCCCGTCGACCCCCGGCTCCACCCAGATCCGCCGGGTCTTCACCGCGTCCTGGTGGCGTGCCTCCAACGTGGCGGCCTGCACGGTGTCGATCAGGGTGCGCAGCGCGCGCCGGAACGACCCCACCGGTTCGCTACCCGCCAGGACGACCGCCCGATCGATGATCTGGTCGTGGAACTCAGCGGGGACCTGGTCGATCGCCTCGACGAACACTTCCGCGTGCTTCTCGGTGATCCGCCCCGCCGACAGCGCGTCCCACATGGCCGGGTACCGGCAGGTCAGAGCGTCGGCGAGGAGGATCAACCGGCCCGCCGCGTACTCGGTGATCCGCATGGCCGCGGCCAGCTCCAACCGGATCGACCGTTCCACCAGATCCCGCACCCCGACCCCACGACCCACGGTCTCGGCCAGCTGTTCCTGCCGCATCCCCTGAATGCGGAGTAGCCGTTGCGCCGCGAGCACGGACATCATCGTCGCCGTCTCGGTCACCAGATCCAACGCGTCCGGCACGAAGACCCACTCCGCAGCGTCCGGGATCCCCTCACCTGAACCCCGCGGGTCCGGAGGAGGCTCGAACTCCCGAGTGTCATCCGCCATGGTGACAGATTAGTACATATATACGATGCTCACAACGGTTGATTCCCAGTGACTGCCAGCCACTCGCGTCGTCGATCGCACCCGTGACTGCCCACACGTCCATCGGTATGTCAATCCAAGCCGACAGCGCTCACCGGGTCGAAAAGTACGACCTATCGTTGATATGTTCTATTACCGAAGGCTGAGAACACCCGCGTCTCAGCCCTCGTGGCTGTAGTACGGCCAGGGCAGGAAGCGGCGCTCGCCGCGGCGGTCCGGTCCGGTGAGCGTGACCTCGCCGGTCGCCGCCCATTCGACGCCGCGGGGAAACATGCGGATGAACTCGATGCGCCGGAACGTGTCGATGTCGTGACCGATCGTGATCGTGAACGAGCGGCCCTCGCCGTACTCGTTGATCCACGCGATGGGCTGGTCGGTGTTCATGCCGGGCAGCGCCGGGATGCCTTCGGGTGGGATCGCCACCGGATAGTGCGACATCGGCCACACCGGCGCGTTCTCGTACGACTCGAGGTCGTCGAACGTCGTGACCAGCACCTGCGCATCGTCGAGGATCTCCACGCCGGTGAGGATGTCGTCGCCCGTGACGGTCCAGTGCGCGCTGATGCCCTCGGTGATCGGATGGCGCGGTTCCACGGTGTCGAGCCGCGCCTCGCCCCACGGCCGCGGCCGCAGCCCGCCGGCGACCGTCAGCCTCGAGCCGCGCATGACGTTGTACTCCTCGGGATAGCCCCAGTCGTCCTCCTGCGCGGCGGAGCCGTGGAACCACACGATGCCCTTGCCGCCGTCATGCACGAACGCCAGCAGCGCGGCATCCGTCTCCGCACCGAAGCCGATGGCCTTCTCGTGGTAGCCGTCGCGCCCCTCGAAGACGACGATCACGACGTCGTACTTGTCGATGATCTCGGCGCCCAGCCCGCGCGGGTCCTCGATGACGCGGACGCGGAATCGCCCGGTGTCTTCGAGCAGAGCAGTGAGCCACTGGTTGTGCTGGCGGAAGCTGCGGAACTCGTTGTCGTGCTCACGGGTCATGTGACCCGAGAGGATGAGCACATCGAGGACGTCGGTCATGCGGAATCTCCCTCTGCGATGGCGTACGCCGGGCACGCCGAACGACGACCTCCAGTCCGAGGTCGGGATCTGGATGCTGCTAGTCGGACTTGGTCGAGAAAGCGGCGTCGAACGCGGCCGCGGGCGGCGTGATCGCGTTGAGCTTCCGCACGAACTCCACGGCTTCGGGTGCGCCCATCAGGCGATCCATGCCGGCGTCCTCCCACTCCACGCTCGTCGGACCGTCGTAGCCGATGGCGTTGAGCGCGCGGAAGAGCGGTTCCCACGGCACGGCGCCGTGCCCGGTCGAGACGAACGTCCAGCCGCGACGCGGATTCGCCCACGGCAGGTGCGACCCGAGCACGCCGTTGCGGCCGTCGAGGTTGGTGATCGACTCCTTCACGTGCACGTGGAAGATGTGGTCGGCGAAGTCGAGCACGAAAGCGACCGGATCCAGCTGTTGCCACATGAAATGCGAGGGGTCGAAGTTGATCCCGAAGCTCTTGCGGTGGCCGATCGCCTCGAGCGTCCGCTTGGCCGTCCAGTAGTCGTAGGCGATCTCGCTCGGATGCACCTCGAGGGCGAACCGCACGCCGACCTCTTCGAACACGTCGAGGATCGGGTTCCACCGGTCCGCGAAGTCGCGGTAGCCGGCGTCGATCCACTCATCGGAGGCCGGCGGGAACATGGCCACGCCCTTCCAGATCGACGATCCGCTGAAGCCGTTCACCGTGGCCACACCCAGCTTCGCGGCGAAGCGGGCCGTGTCCTTCATGTCGTCGGCGGCGCGACGCCGCACGCCTTCCGGATCTCCGTCGCCCCACACGCGATCGGACAGGATGTCGCGGTGGCGCGCATCGATCGGGTCGTCGCACACTGCTTGACCGGTCAGGTGGTTCGAGATCGCGTAGACCCGAAGTCCGTTGCGCTCGAGGATGTCGAGGCGGCTCTGCACGTACGCGTCGTCGTTCCAGCGCGACACGTCGAGATGATCGCCCCAGCAGGCGATCTCGAGGCCGTCATAGCCCCACTCGCCTGCGAGTCGCGCGACCTCCTCGAACGGCAGGTCGGCCCACTGGCCGGTGAACAACGTGATCGGACGCGTCATCTCGGAACTCCTTCGTCGAGAAACCCATTCTCGGGCAAACAGGCCCTGAACTCACACGCCGGGCGTCAGGGCGCCGGCATCGATGCGGACCCAAGCGGAGCCGTCCGCCGAGCTCCGCTCCACCCCGGCGAGCACCCGCTGCACCGAGAGCCCCTCGGCGAAGCCCGGCTCCGGGTCGGTGCCCTCCGCGATCGCGGTCACCAGGTCGACGACCTGGTGGCTGAACCCGTGCTCGTAGCCGAGCATGTGTCCCGCCGGCCACCAGGCACTGACATAGGGATGGGATGCCTCGGTCACGAGGATCCGTGTGAAGCCCTGAGTCTGCGCGGGCGCGGAGCGGTCGTAGAACCACAGGGTGTTGAGGTCTTCCAGGTCGAACCGCAGGGCGCCCTTGTCGCCCGACACCTCGATCGACAGGTCGTTCTTGCGCCCCGTGGCGAACCGCGTCGCCTCGAACGCCACCAGTGCACCGGTGGAGAGGCGCCCGGTGAAGATCGCGACGTCGTCGACGGTGACCTCCCCGTACCCTTCCGCGGCGGTGCCCGTCAGTCCGCTGCCCGATCCCAGAAGCGGCCGCTCCTTGACGATGGTGTCGACGACGCCGGAGACGGCGGTGACCTCGAGCCCGGTGACGAACTGCGTCATGTCGACGATGTGCGCGCCGATGTCTCCCAGCGCGCCGGATCCCGCGTGCTCCTTCTGCAGGCGCCAGCCGAGCGGCGTCTCGGGGTCCACCAGCCAGTCCTGCCGATACGCGGCGCGCACCTGCGCGATCTTGCCCACGGCGCCCTGCGCGATGAGATCGCGCAGGAAGGTCACTGCCGGGACCCGGCGGTAGGTGAAGCCCACCATCGATCGGATGCCGCGCGCCGCGGCGCGGGCCGCGGCATCCGCCATCCGCTCCGCCTCGTCGACGGTGTTGGCGAGGGGCTTCTCGCACAGCACGTGCTTGCCGGCGTCGAGTGCCGCGATCGCGATCTCGGCATGCGAGTCGCCGGGGGTCACGATGTCGACGATGTCGATGTCGTCGCGGGCGATCACCTCGCGCCAATCCGTCGCCGACTCGGCCCAGCCCCAGCGGTCCGCGGCATCCGCCACCGCCTGAGCGTTGCGCCCCACGACGACGGCCATCTCGACCGCCTCGGGAAGGTCGAACATGCGCGGCGCCTGACGCCAGCCCACCGAGTGGGCGGAGCCCATGAAGCCGTAGCCGATCATGGCCACCCGCAGCGGCCGCCCCGTCATGCCAGCACCACCTCGCGCTCGACCGGCACGCGGTTGGTGACATACCGGCCCGGACCGCCGTCGGCGCCCGGCATGATCTGCATGTAGAGCAGGCGCATGGTGAGGACGATCTCGACCGTGAGCCTCTCGCCGGCGGCGGGCGCGTGCGCGAGCGGGATGACGACATCGGGCCGGTCGGCCACGAACCACAGCGTCTCGGACTGCTCGGGCAGCTCATCGACGCGGTAGGTGCGCCCCTCGAGCACGAACCGCAGCTCGTCGCGCGGGATCTCGACGCCGTTGACGGATGCCGCGACATCGTCGACAGCCGAGAGCCACAGGCTCCGGTACCAGGGCAGCTGCACCGACACGGCGATGCCGTCGTCGGTGCGGCGGACGTCGTTCTCGGAGAACAGCGAATTGTGGGTTGCCATGATGCTTCTCCTACGCCGTCGCGCCGGCGCGCGCCGCCACGGTCTCTTCGATCGCACGTCGCATGAGCGCGTGCTGCTTCTTCACGAGGTCGATCGGGTCGGACTCGCCGAGGTCGGAGAACGCGTGCCCCTCCCACTCGCTGGAGAGGTAGCCCTGGTAACCGCCCTCGACGAACTGTCGCACGATGCGCGGGATGTCCATCGCCGGCTCCTCCCCGTCGGCGCCGATGTCGTAGAACTTCGCGTGCACGTGGAAGATCTGCGGCATGATGTCGAGCCACTCCTCGGGCGGCACGAGTCCGTGCATATTGAACGCGAGGCGTGTGAACGGGCCGAAGCGCAGCGGGTCGACGCCCTCGCCGGTGAGGTAGTCCTCGAACTTCTGGTTGCGCACGTGCATCGGCGTGGGCTCGTGCCAGATCTCGTCCATGACGGCGAAGTGCTTCTCGTCCATCCCCATCTGACTGAGCGTGCGCAGCAGGGTCGGCGAGAGGCTGTGCATGGTCGAGCTGAAGTCCGCGGTGAACCCGAGCCGGTCGGACTGAAGCTCGTCGTACATCTCGCGCATCCGCAGCACCTGGGGGTCGTTCGGCCCGGACGGCGCGTGGATCTCGTAGCCGAGCTTCTGGTCGTACTTCTCGGCGAGTGGCAGGAGACTGCGGAGCAGCTCCCGGCCGTGCGAGCGGATGACGACCCTCTTGAACCCGAGGGTGTGCGCCGTCTTCAACTGGCGAGCGAGGAAGTCGTGCTCCTCGTCGGGTGTCATGTCGCGGTCCTTGCGGCGACCCATGTCGAGGTTCGTGCCGATCGCGCTGGGCTCGAGGCCGTACTTCTCGATGCTGTCGAACCAGAGCTTCGTGAACTCGGCGTCGACGTCTGGGTAGGTGCGCAGCAGCTGGGCGATGTTGAACTCGACGCCGGGCCCGATGCCCTCGTCGGCGACGACCTTGATGAGACTCTCGGGCGTATAGACGCCTGCGGCGAACTCGCTGGTCATCGAATAGAGGGTCGTTCCGAGCTGGATGCCGGTGCCGGCGATTCCGTTCCCGGTGCCGGCGGCGCCGGGAACGGGTCCCTTGGCCGCGTCCACCGGTCCCTGAGCCTGTCGAAGGGTCATGCGTGTGCTCCTGTCGTGTGGGGCAGCCAGGCGGCCAGCTGCGACCGTGCCTCCGCGGCATCCGTCACCATGCGCGAGCCGGCCGCCTCCGCAGCCGAGCGCTGCACGGCCTGCTCGCCGGCGATGATCTCGAACGGCGACTGCCAGTGGTTCCAGTGCCAGCCCTCGTACTCGCTGGAGATCGCGCCCGAGTAGCCGTTCTCGACCAGCAGCCGGACGAGCTCGCGTACGGGCACCGAGGGCTCTTCACCGTTCTCGTCGATGCCGAAGAACTTGCCGTGCACGTGCTTGATCCAGGGCATGATCTCGAGCCAGTCGTCGACGCGCGCCGGGCCGAACAGGCCCGTGCCGTTGATGCCGAAGTCGATCCCGAGGTCGGGACGGCCGTTCTGCGCAGCGAGTCCGATGAACCGGCCGAAGCGCTGACCGTGCTCGGCCTGGTCGGCCGGCGGACCCTGCTCGTAGAACTGGTTCCAGAGGTCGGTGACCTGCGCGAGCAGCTCCTCCGACGCTCCGCGACGGCGATAGGCCTCGAGCAGCGAGGGTGCGAAGCCCGTCACCGTTGCTCCCCAGTCCATCGTGAATCCGAGGAAGGGCGAACCGACCTTGTCGTAGCGGTCGCGAAGGGCGAGGATGCGCGGATGCGACGCGTACTGGTCGGCGTGGACCTCGAGCGCGAGCGTCACACCGTGCTCCTCGGCGATCGGCGCGAGGGCCTCCATCGAGTCGGGGGTGATCGAGATCTGCACCCGCGCGATGGGGAAGCCGAGCTTCGCCGCGGCGGCGATCTGACGGCGCATGTACTCGAGGAGTTCGTCCTGGCTCAGCAGGCGATCGCGGTGGATGCCGATGTCGGCGTTGACCGCGAGGCTCGTCGTGACGAGACCGGTCTCGGCGACCAGATCCCGGAACCACCCCGCGAACGCGTCGTCGATCTCGGGGAACCCGCGGAAACTGGAGAAGCCGATGATCTCGAGCCCGGGGCCGTAGCCGTCCGCCGCGACTTTTCGGATGAGACCCTCGAGGTCGTACTCGCGCCCGTGGAAGGCGCGCGTGAAGCTGTAGAGCGTGACGCCCTGGATCGGAGTTCCGAGACCGGTCATGCCGCCACCTCCGGTCCCTGAGCCTGTCGAAGGGTCATCGTCTTCTTGTCGTGCTCTTCGATGTGCAGCACCTCGGAATCGGAGATGACGATGTAGGGGATGTAGAGGGTGAGGTCGACCTCGACCTCGTGCTCGGCATCCGGAACCACCCCCACGTCGCCCGCGAGCACGGCCGAGTCCAGCGGGAACCACCACTCCTCGGTGTTGGTCGCGAGCTCGGCGAAGGTGAACTCCCGGCCGTTCATGGTCCACCGCAGGGACGCGGGGTCTGCCGCGACGCCGTCGACCTTCAGCGCGGCGCCCGCGATGCACGACCCGGGAAGGGCCCGATACCAGGGGATGCGCACTTCGACCGCGGTGCGTGCACCGTCGCTGGTCAGCGTGCCCTGTTCGATGATGCGGTCCGGTATCACCGGGACCTCCTCGTCTTCGTGGGCGGGCCATCCCGCCGACATCTTTGTCTTGATTCGTACAGTCTAATGCTGGTTTTCAACATAAGCAACATCTTCGGCATGGACGGGCATGCCTGCCGCCAGTGCGGCGGCGATGCGACGGGCGCCCCGTACCGCCAGCGCCACGCTGGTCAAGGTCGGGTTGCACGCGGTCGCCGTCGGGATCACTCCGTTGCCGGCGACGAACAGACCGCGAGTGCCCCACACCTGACTGTCGGCATCGCAGACACTCTCGCCGTCGTCGCGCTGCCCCATGCGGGTCGTGCCCTGGTAGTGCAGCGACGCACCCAGCGGCATGGTGAACGGCCGCGGGTCCAGCGGGTCTCCGACGGCGACGCCGAGCCGCACGATCTCCTGCTGCGCGCGGGCCAGCACGGCTCGGTCCGCGTCGGTGAGGCGGTAGTGGATGCCGATCGCCGGCAGTCCGTAAGCGTCCCGTCGTGCGTCGTCGAACTCGACGCGGTCGTCGCGCTGCAGGTCTTTGGCGCAGAACAGGCCGAGGCCGACGATCGAGCCCGGCTGAACCGGGTCGTCCTCGGCGAGGGGCACCGGCGACGCGTCGAGCTGCATGACCTGCCCGTGGAACGGAACGTCGTCCGTGAACGGGACCCAGCTCACTCCGCTGTACTCCGCGAGCGTCCCATCGGCCGGCACCTCGGCGGCGAGCGACGGCACATCGCGAAGCCGCACCGCGAAGACGATCTGCGCCTGGTCGTTCAGGTAGCGGCCCAGCGCGGCGGGGCGGATGCCCGATGCCCAGAGCAGCTGCGGGGTCCGCAGGGCGTCACCGGCGACCACCACGAACGACGCCGTCACCGTGTGGACGGCACCGCTGTGCATGTCGCGCACCTCGACGCCGACGGCCCGCCCGTCGTCGACGAGGACGCGGGTGACGAGCGACTCGTCGTAGAGGGCGAAATTCGGGTTGTCACGACTGACGTCGCCGAGCACCACGTCCGAGCCCGACCAGACCAGCCGGCCGTCCTCGCGACGATGCACCGCCAGCGGCATCCGCTGCACCCGGGTGGCGTCGATGCGCCCGGCGTCGACGGCCTTCGCGAGGCGCTCACGCACCAGATCGCCGAACGGCGAGCCGTCGAATGCGTTCGTCGTCACCCCGAGCAGCCGCTCGGCGTCGTCGAGCAGCTCGTCGAGGTCGGGAAGGAACGGGATGCGCTCGGCGCCCCCCGGACGAGGACACGCCGCCGTCCAGTGCGCGGCCATCCCGCCGACGTTGCTCGACATCGCCGCGACGGGCAGGCCATCCTCGTCCGGATACTGGTACCCCTCCTCGAGGAGGAACGTGCCCGCGCGCGCGAGTCGCTGACCGCTCTTGACCGCTCCCGGGTTGCTGACGGTCTCGGCCGACGCGGCGGGCCCCTGCGAGGCCAGCTGCGCGGCGGTGCGCCGCGCGGAGTCCTCGATGTTCTTGACGTGGGCACCGGGCGGGTCCGACACCGTCGGGCCGACCTCGAACATCGCGATGACGGCATCCGGCGCCCGCTCGCCGAGGATGCGGGCGTACGCCGCCCCGGTCGGGCCGCTGCCGACGATGACGACGTCGACGGCGTCCGGGTAGGGCCGCTCGCTCATGCGGTGGCCGCCAACTCGACGATCCGCTTCACCGACTCGGCCGACGGCGTCTGCGGGTAGTACTCGAGGCCGATGGGCCCGTCATAGCCGGACGCACGCAGATCTCCCAGACGCGCCGTCCAGTCGATGTTGCCGGTGCCGGGCTCGCCACGCCCGGGGGCGTCGGCGAGCTGCACGTACCGGATCAGATCGCCCGCGTTCGCGAGCTCGGCGGCGACATCCTCCCCTTCGACTGTCGAGTGGTAGAGGTCGTAGAGCACGCCGAAGAACGGCGAGTCCACCCCGCGCGCGACGTAGACGGCCTCGCTGGTGCGGTCCAGCAGCGAACCGGGGTGGTCGACCCGCACGTTGACGGGCTCGAGCACGAGCGTGATGCCGGACCCCTCGATCTGGGCGATGGCCTTCTGATAGATCTCGACGAGCTTGTCCAGCTGCACCTGACGCTTCCAGCCGCCGAATCCGGTCCCGCTTCCCACCACCATGCGGGGCGTGCCCAGGAAGTGGGCGATCTCGACCCCCTCGTCGAGCTTGCGGTAGAACTCCGAGTGGTCCCACGGCGGGATCATGAACTGCGTCCGCGGCTCGGCCAGCTGTGCCGTCAGCTGGGTCCCCGTCTCGTCCAGCGCGGCCTTCAGTGCGGGAAGGTCCTTCGGCGTCGCGGGGGCGTCGACTCCGGTCGGACCCCACATCTCGACGGCGTCGAAGCCTGCCGCAGCGGCGGCGCGGACACGATCGTGATAGTCGCCGGCCTCGGTGAAGAGCAGTTCGATGTTCGGGGCGAGCTGGTACATGGTGCTCCTTGGGGTCGAAGATCGTTCGGTCGAGACGGAGGCCGCGTCCGCGGCATCCTCCGTCCGAATGGTGTGCGGGTCAGCCTTTGAGCCCGCCCGCGAAGCCCTGGATGAAGCGCTTCTGGGCGAACAGGTAGAAAGCGAGGATGGGGATCATCGAGACGATGACGATGGCGAAGATCTTGTTCCACGACGACACCAGGGAGCCGATGTAGTAGTACATGGCGACAGGGAGCGTCTGGTTCTCGGACCCGCCGAGGAAGATCAGCGAGGTGAAGAAGTCGTTCCACACGATCAGCCCGGCGAGGATCGCCACGGTTCCGGTCGCGGGCGACATCAGCGGCAGCACGATGCGGAAGAAGATCTGCGTCCGCGAGGCACCGTCGATGGTCGCCGCCTCTTCGTACTCGGTGCCCAGCCCTCGGAAGAAGCCCGCGTAGAGGAAGATCGACAGCGGCAGCAGCATCCCGGTGAAGAGGACGATCATCCCCCAGACCGAGCCCGTGAGCCCGACCGCCCGTGCGCCGATGTAGAGAGGCACGGTGCCCAGCTGCGTGGGCAGGACGATGGCGATGAGGAAGAGGTAGAACACCGCGCGACTCCAGCGCCGCGTGCTGCGGGCGATGACGTAGCCGGTGAGCGCGCCCAGCAGCACGAGGCCGAGGATGCTGCCCGCGGTGATGAGGATGCTGTTGACGAGGCCCAGCAGCACGTTCGAGTTGCCCTGTGCGGTGAGCACCTCGGTGAAGTTGCTGAAGTCGACGCTCGAGGGAGGAGCGAGGTTGGAGGTGGTGAGGACCTCCTCGTCGGACTTCAGCGCCGTGGTGACGAGGAAGTAGAACGGCGCGAGGAAGAGGATGGCGAGCACCCAGAAGACGACCTCGCGCAGGGCGGTGAACTTGGTGTAGCGGAACATGTCAGGCCTCCTCGGGGCGACCGGTGGTCACACGCTGCTGGATGACGGCGAACACCAGGATGATGAGGGTGAGCACGAGCGCGAGCGCGGCGCCGTAGCCGAAGTTGCCGAGCGCGAAGGACTCCTTGTAGACCTGCGTCGCCAGCGTCTCGGTGACGCCGGCGGGGCCGCCGCCGGTGAGCGCCATGATCTGGTCGAAGACCCGCAGTCCGTTGACGAGGCCGAGGGTGGTCGCGATCGCGACGGCGGGGCGGATCGCCGGCAGCGTCACGTTCCAGAAGCGCTGCCAGAGGTTCGCTCCGTCGATCGCCGCCGCCTCTTCGATCTCGATGGGAACAGCGGCGAGGCCCGCCATGTAGATCACCATCGCGAATCCGATGTTCTGCCAGACGATGACGACCAGCACCGTCCAGATCGCCCAGGTCGGATCGGCCACCCACGCCTTGGCGAACTCTCCGAGTCCCATCGCCCGCAGCACGCCGTTGATCGGTCCGTTGTAGTCGAAGATGAACTTCCACACGTAGGACACGGCCAGCGGGCTCAGGACCACGGGCATGAAGAACAGGACGCGCAGCGCGTACCTCGTCTTGAGTCCGCGGTTGAGGCCCAGCGCGAGCGCGAGGCCGACGACGTTGCTGAGGATCACCGACGCGAAGGCGAGGAACAGCGTGTTGGTGACCGCGCCGATCTGGGTCGGGTCGTTGAAGATCGCGATGAAGTTGTCGAGGCCGATCCAGCTGAAGTCGCCGATGCCCGACCAGTCGGTGAAGGCGAAGAAGCCGCCGATCGTCGTCGCGACGTAGTGGATCGCGAGCACCAGGAGGATCCCGGGGAGCGCCCACCACCAGTACCCGAACTTCAGCAGTCCAGGGCGGCGCGGCGCGGCATCGCGACGCCGACCTCGACGATCGCGTTTCGGGACGATCAGCGCTTCGGTCTCGGAGTTCAGTGTGGCGGTCATGTTCCCTCGCGTTCGTGCGGCACGGGCGGAGTGCGCGGCCGCCCGGGAATGTGGACCCGGGCGGCCGCGTCCAGCTCACTCGCCCCAGGCTGCGTCCATGTTCTCCAGCACCTGGTCGACGGTGCTCTGTCCGGTCAGCAGGCCCTGCACGCCAACCTGCAGCGCTTCGTACACAGCGGGGTTCGGCCAGATGTTGTTCGGCAACGGCGCGTACGACCCGTCGGCGAGGAGGTCGACCACCGGCGAGTAGATGGTGTCGCTGAGGTCGAGATCCTGGTACGACGAGATCGGCAGCAGACCGGATGCCTCGTAGTAGATCTCCTGCGCCTCCGGCGTCGCCAGCCACTCGACGAAGTCGGCGGCGGCATCCTTCTTCTCGGACGCGGCGTTGATCGAGATCGTGTAGTTGGAGCTCGCGATGATGTAGGGGTCGCCTCCGTCAGCCGCCGGGAAGGGCTGCACCTTGAAGTCGGCCTCCGGCGGTGCGGCGGTCGCGATCTCGACAGCGGAGCCGGACGGGATGAAGCTGCCGACGGACGTGCCCTGCGAGAGCCCGTTGGTGATGGCATCGAAGCCACCGCCCTCGGCGCCGGGCTGGAAGCAGCCGCCCTCCTTCAGATCGATGATCGTCTGCAGGGTGTCGGCCCAGCCCTCGCTCTCGGCGAAGGTCGTGTCGCCCGCGGCGCGCTGCTCGTTCCAGTCGGGGTCTTCGGCATAGACGCGGGTGGCGGCGATGCCCTGTGCGGTCAGACCGGCGTTCGGGCCGGCGGCGCCGGCGAGCGCGAGCAGCGACTTTCCGTCGGCGGAGAGTGCGGAGCAGGCGTCGTAGAGGTCGGCCTCCGTCGTGGGCCACTCGTCGATCCCGTTCATGGCGGCCGTGCCCATGCTGGCGACGACTCCGGCGATCGTGAAGTCCATCGGCTGCCCGTAGGTGTCGCCGTCGATCTCGAAGATCGACTCGCTGCCGGCCGGAACGAGCGACTCCGCGGTGTCGCCGAGCGGCTCGAGGAAGCCCGCCTCGGCGAGCGGGATGATGCCGCGCGCGTCGCCCGAGCCGGGCGTCGTCTGCACGACGTCGGCAGCGTTGCCCGCCTGGAACTGCGTGCGGATGGTCTCGCCGTACTTGTCGTTCGGCGTCGGGTTCGTCGTGATGGTCACGTCGGGGTTGGCGTCCATGTACGCCTTGGCGAGCGTCTCGTACGGGCTCTCGAGGTTGTTCGAGGTGGCGAAGGTGAACGAGAACTCCGCCTCACCCGAATCTCCGGCATCGCCGCCGGAGCCGGAGCAGCCGGCGAGGAGCAGCGCTCCGACGACGGGGATCGCGATGATCGCTCCTCGGCGCAGAGCGGAGTGACGGTGCTGTGTCATGTCCAGCCTTTCTGACTTCGTTGTCGGCGACTCGTTCATCGAGGCGCCCGCTGTGGTTTCAGTATGACCGCCATGTGCCTGATTTGCACATAAGTTGTTTCGATACCCGACATAAGCACTCCCGCACCAACGGGAGAGGGCCGGAACGCCTCGCGCTCCGACCCTCATCCGACCGCGGGGATCAGGCGTTCAGCTGCTCGACGACGACGGGCGCGGCGCGCACAGCGAGCGCCACGCTCGTCAGGGTCGGGTTGGTCACGGTCGCCGTCGGAATGAGTCCGTTGCCACCGAGGAACAGGTTCTCGAATCCCCACACGCGGGAGTGCTCGTCGACGACGGACGCCTCGCCCCCGTCGTCGCCCATCCGCACCGTGCCCTTGTAGTGCAGGGACGTCCCGGCGGGCATGAGCCGCGGCTCACCGCCCGGCACGAACGCTCCGATGCTCGCGGCGACCGCTCGCAGATCAGCCATCGCCGCCTCGACCTCGGACAGCTCGCGCTCGGTCACCTCGTACTCGATCGACAGCTGCGGCATCCCCCACCCATCGACCTCAGTGTCGGAGAACACGACACGGTCCTCGGCGCGCGGGAACTTGCGGACGCCGTTGCCCATCGCGACGAACCGCGCCGATCCCACCTTCACGGCCGCCTCATCGACGGGGAACGGGGCATCCGCCATGTGCATCACCTGAGTGCGGTACGGGTGCACTCCGGCGGTGTAGGGGATGCCGAAGGTCGAGGCCGTCGGATCCTTCACCAGTTCCCTCACCGGCGTGTCGATGCCGGCGCGGGCGACGACCTCGTCGCTCAGCGCGACGACGCTGTAGACCAGCACATGCTCGGTGAGATAGCGGCCGAGGGCGTCGGGACGGATGCCGGAGGCCCAGAGCAGTTGCGGAGTCTGGAAGGCGTTCGCGGCGACGACCACGACCTTGGCCAGGATGGTGGCGACCTCCCCGCTCGGCAGGTGCTCCACCTCCACGCCGGTGACGCGATCGCCGTCGAGGATCAGCCTGCGGGCGATGGTCTCCACCCGCAGGTCGACCGGCGCGTCCCCCAGGATCGTGTCGGCGCCACCCCAGCGGACGGACCCGTCCGGCTGCGGGAGGGCCGACATCGGGAGGCCATCCGGCCGACGGCCCTCCGGCAGCGTGTCGCCGAAGTGCTCGCGCAGCAGCGTCTTGATGGCGGAGCCGTAGGGATTCTCAGGGAGGGTCGTCACCCGCATGAGCCGCTCCGCGTCGTCGAGCGCCGCATCCAGCTCGGCCGACGGGATGAAGTCGATTCTCTCGTCGTCGTTGGGTCGCGGGGTGGCGCAGGTCCAGTGCACACCCATGCCCCCGACACAGCTGGACAGGGCCGCCGCGGGCATGCCCGGCTGGTGGCCCGGCGAGGCGAGGTACGTTCCGCCCGGCGAGATGACGGTCCCCTCGACCCGCAGCCCGCGGGCCGAGTCGCCGCTGGGCGCACCCTGGGGACCCTGGGAGCGCGCGCGTGCGGCGTCGCGTTCGTCGACGGGCAGGTTGCGCACGTTCGCACCGGGAGGCGCGGAGACCTGCGGGCCCAGCTCGATCATCGTGATGGCCGTGCCTGGCCGCTGCTCCGAGATCAGGCGCGCGAACGCCGACCCGACCGGGCCGCTCCCCACGATGAGGAGATCGGTGGACGTGGATGTGGACATGGATGACCGCCTTTGCTCATACTGCTGCCCCCATCATTCCAGACCTTATGTTCTATTCATGCATTAGTTCGGCTGATTCAGGCGATTATCACCGATGATGCGTCGCCCGTCCTTGCCCTCGCGCCACCGCCATGCCATCGATGACACCTATGCGCTCTCGCGCGGGCATCGACTGCCTCGATAGAATCGCACCACCGACCCTCACCCGAAGGATCACACCGCCGTGACCGACCACGCGCTGCTCTCGCGGCTCGATCTGAATCTGCTCGTCTCCCTCGACGCGCTGCTCACCGAGCGCAGCGTCACGCGAGCGGCTGAGCGGCTGCATCTGAGCCAGCCCGCCCTCTCGGCGTCGCTCGCGCGACTGCGCACGCACTTCAACGACCCGATCCTCGCGCGGCGCGGCAACACCTATGAGCTCACGCCGTTCGCGCTGCGGCTGGCGGAGCACACCACCACCGCCCTCGACGCCGCACGCCGCGTGTTCGAGAGCCAGGCCACGTGGGAGCCCTCGGAGTCGGCCCGCGAGTTCCTGATCTACGGGTCGGACTACGGCTTCACCACGATCGGCCGGGTGGTCTCGGAACTCGCCGCCGAACGCGCCCCCGGCGTGCGCTTCAGATTCGCGCTGCACAATCCCCTCATCGTCGAAGACGCCGCGAATCGGCTGCGTGCGGCGGACGCCATGGTGATCCCGCACGGCATCCTCACCGAGCTGCCCTTCGCAGATCTGTGGCACGACCGCTGGGTGGGGATCGTCGCTGAGGAGAACGCGGCGGTCGGCGACGCGCTCACCATGGAGAACATCTCCACGCTGCCCTGGGCCATGCACTATCAATCACGCTCGGCGTTCACGTCGGCCGAGCGACAGGTGCAGCAGGTGGGTGTCGAGCCCCGCGTGGAAGTCGTGGTCGAGAGCTTCATGTCGCTGCCGCTGTTCGTGGCCGGCACCAGCCGCATCGGCCTCGTGCAGGCCGCGCTCGCTCCGATCGTCCAGCGGATCGGCGGCCTCCGCGTCGTCGGCCTGCCCTTCGACGCGACGCCCCTCACGAACGCGCTGTGGTGGCATCCCGTGCACGGCCGCGACCCGGAGCACGCCTGGATGCGCGCACTATTCGTCGAGGCCGGACGCATCGTCGAGGCCGACGCGCACGTCGTCTGAGTCCCTGGGATCACGCGGTCTGCAGCGAGCGCATGGCGGAGCGGATCAGGTCGTGCTGCGTGCGCACGAGCAGCAGCGGGTCGACCTCACCCAGCTCGGCGAAGGCGTGGCCCTCCCATTCGCTCGACCAGTAGCCGCGGTACCCGCCCTCGACGAACACGCGGACATGTTCCGGGTAGTCGATCGCGGGCTCTTCACCGTCGTCGTCGATGTCGTAGAACTTCGCGTGCACGTGCAGGATCTGCGGCATGATGTCGGCCCACTCTCGCGGGTCGACATGGCCGTGCATGTTGAAGGCGAGGTGGGCGAATGAGCCGAGGCGGCCGGGGTCGAAGTCGCGACGGCGCAGATACCCGATGAACTCCTGCTGCCGCTCCTGCATCGTCGCGTCGGTCGCCCAGATGCGCTGCAGCTCGGTGAGCGCGTCGTCGTCCAGTCCCGCGCGCTGGACCGCGCGCAGCAGCGTCGGCGACATCGCGTGCATCGTCGAGGAGAAGTCGGTGACGAACCCGAGCAGCGGCGAGTCGAGCTCGGCGTACGTCTCACGCACGCGGAGGATCGGCTCCGCGTTCGGCCCCATCGGCGCGTGGATCTCGTAGGCGAGCTCGAGGTCCAGGCGCTCGGCCACCGGCAGCAGCCGGCGCAGCAGCGCGGGCTTGGCCGACTGGATGCGCACGAGCGGGAACCCGAGCTTCTTGGCGCCCTGGAACATCAGCTCGCTGAATTCGAACTCCTCGTCCGGCGTCATGTCGCGGTCGCGGCGCTTCCCCATGTCGAGGTTCGCGCCGAACGAGCTCGGGACGAATCCATGCCGGTCGAAGGCCGCACGCCAGGCGCGCACGAAATCGTCCGACACGACCGGGTAGGTCGGCACCATCTGGGAGGCGACGATCTCGATGCCGGGACCGATCCCGAGCTCGGCCACGCGATCCAGAAGACCGTCGAAGTCGTACCAGCCGGCACGGAACTCGGCGCTCGCCGAGTACAGCGTGAGACCCAGCTGGAAGGGATCGGCGGCGGTCGCGGGCGGCGCGGGCGGCACCTCCGAAACGAGGGCGGGAGGGGATGCCGCACCCTCCGTCACCGTCAGTGCCAGCTCCTGGTGCACGACGTTGGGCACGTACATCCCCGGTCCGCCGTCCTGGCCGGGCGCGATCTGCATGTAGGGCAGGCGCAGTTCGCCGTGCACGAGAACGTCGTGCGTCTCGCCGAGTGCGATCGGCACGTCGCGGCGCACGACCAGGAGCGGGTGCTCCTGGAGGTACCAGAGCACGTCGCTCTGCTGCGGCAGGTCGGCGATCGCGTAGCGCGTGCCGCCGAAGTCCAGTGTCAGGTCGGCCTCGGGCACGTCGACGCCGTCGATCGCGACGCGGATCGTCGACACCGACGAGAGCCACAGACTGCGGTACCAGGGCAGTGTCAGTGCGAGCGCGAACCCGTCGGGGTGCACGCGCAGCGAGTTTTCGGTGATCAGTCCGTTCGGCATCCGACTTTCCTCTCAGTCCAGGTCCGACGCGATCTCGCGCATGATCGAGTGCTGCCGGCGCACCTGCTCGAGCGAGCGCCACGGCTCTCGCTCACCCTCGTACTCGCTCGACAGGTACCCGGTGTAGCCGGCATCCTTCAGCCCCTGCAGCACCGGACGCCACGGGATCTGCTGGTCGACGCGGTTCTCGTCGATGTCGTGGAACTTCGCCTGCACGAACACGACGTACTCGCCGATGTCCTTCAGGTCAGCCGGATCCACGCCGATCCCGTCGAGGAAGGCGGGGCGCGTCTCGCGCGTCTCGCCCGGGCGCAGCGGGATGGGCCTGTCCTGGAAGATGCCGGTGTCGATCAGCAGTCCGAAGTGCTTCGTGCCCGTGCGCTGGATCAGCGCGATGTAGTCGTCGACGACGGGGTGCTTGATCGGCGTGGGCGAGTGGATCTCGGGTGCAATCACCACATCGAGTTCCGCGGCGAGGTCGAGGCTCCGCTCGACCGACTCGGTCCAGATCGGGTGCGGCACGAGGTCGCTCGACACGACACCGATCTTCGGGCGCACGAACCGGAACCCGAGCTGCTTGGCGAGGCGGATGTCGCGTTGCAGCGCAGCGGCACCCTCCTGGGCTGTCATGTCCCGGGCGTTCGGTCCGCTCGAGTGCAGACGCGTGTCGATCCACGAGCCCAGGTTCGTCGGCTCGAGCCCGTACACGTCGAGCAGGCGGAACCACTCATCGATCCACGTCGTGGACGGGTTCGGGTAGCCTGCGACGTGCCCCTCGCCGAGGATCTCGATGCCGGTGGCGCCGAGGTCGGCGATGGCGGCCATCGACGTCTCGAGGTCGAGAACCGTGCTGAAGTCGCCGGTGTAGCTGTAGAGGCTCACGCCGTACTGGAAGGGCCCGCCATCGTTCTCGGACGTGAGTGTGACCCAGCGCGTCGCCTGCGTGCGGGTCGGCTGGTGCTCGATCGGGATGTACGAAGCACGGAGGAGGATCTCGACAGACACCTCGTGCGTGCCGTCGCGAAGCCCTCCCGGGAAGGGGACCGTCACGACGGCGGCCTCCTCGAGCGGCCAGCGCACGTCGTCGGAGTCCCAGAGCTGCGCGAGCGTGTAGGTCTGGCCGCCGAAACTCCACAGCGGCACGTCGGGCCCGACATCGACGAGGTCGCCTACGCGCACCGAGATGCCGTCGATCAGCGAGGCGTACAGCCCGCGGTAGTTCGGGATCCGCACGCGCAGCTGGAAGCCGGTGATCACGCCGCCTTCGCGCACGTTGCGGAAGCCCGTGGACTGGATCAGGTCACGCTCGAGAAGCATCGACGCTCGCTCTCTGGTCTGTGCGCCGGCGGTGGCGCACGTGGTTGCGGTTCGACCAGAGTATCGAAGTTATGACGATTTCGAGCATAAGAATGCCTGATATGCGCATAGATGAACGCGGCGGTCACTGCGGACAGAGAAGCGAACGGATGCCGCGGGCCGCGGCATCCGTCATCGCCCGCCTCAGCGCGACTGGTAGATCTGCGAGATGTTCTCGATGAGCCGCTGCTCGTCGCTCGAGGTGCGCGCGAGGATCGCCGCCAGCTCGAAGGCGCTGACCTTCTCACCGCTGAGGCCGTACGCGTCGCCCAGGGGGTCGGCTCCCGCCGCGTATTGCGCGAGGCGGTCCATCTGGGCCTCGGTGAACGTCAGCGCGACGGTGTCTCCGGCCGAGACCTGACCCGGGACCGCGCTCTGCGGGAACCAGTCGCCGCTGTTGAGGTACTGCGCGGTCAGGTCGTTCGCCGTGACCTCGTATGTGTACGTGCGGGCCGACATGTCTTCGGCGCCCGAGGAGTCGTAGGTCTGCTGCATGCGGAAGTCGCCGGTCTCGCCGTAGTTCGCCGTGGTGAGCTGCTCGGAGGTGCCGTCGGGGTAGGTCGTCATGACCTTCGAGCCGGTGTTCTGCCCCAGCTGCACCTCGGCACCGCCGACGGGCGTGTCGAACCCGGCCTTCGCGGTCGAGTCGTAGTCGAGTCGCTCGATGCGGGTGGTGCCCGAGACGCCCGCCGACGGGTCGCTCGGCAGCTCGCCCGTGACGAGGTAGCGGTCGTACGCCGCCTGTCCCTCGGTGGTGGACAGGTCGAAGTCGGCGGTGCGCAGCGACTGGCCGCCCATCGTCGTCGATCCGCTCAGCATGGCCTTGATCGCGTCGAAGTCGACGCCGAGACCCGCACTGTTCGTCAGGGCCTCGGTCGGGCCCGCGGTGACGCGCACCGTGCTGTCGTCGACGCGCTCGATGACGCTGCTCACGCCGCTCGCATCCTTGACCGACGACTCGATCGCGATGTGGTGGTACGCCGCGTTCAGGTCGGTCTTCGTGTAGTCGCCGCCGTTCATGGTCACCGACGAGCCGACCGGCATGCTGCGCGGGTCGAACGGGTTGATCGAACCGGGATCCACGTCGCCCGCGCTGTCGGGAATCTTCACCTGGTACTCCGAGGTGAGACCGGTGCTGTAGCCCCCGCTGACGCCGGTGCCATTCTTCGAGATGCCGCCCTCGACGCCGATGGAGACGTCCGACTTCGACGTGTACGTGGTGAAGCCGTCGCCAGACTTCTCGCCCGTCGTGTACTCGGCGCCGCCCTTGACGCCGAACGAGATCTTCGAGCCGTCGGTGGTCTTCATCCAGTCCTGGAGCGAGCCGGAGCCCGAGGAGGTCGTTTCACCCGTCTCGGGATCGTACGTGACCCCGCCGCCGATCTTCGAGCCGCTGCCCTCCGTCGCCGGGCTGCCGGGCAGGCCGTTGTCGGAGCCGGACTCGCTGCCGCCCTTGATCGTGACCTTCGGGCCACCCTGGGCATCGTCGCCGCCGGCGTCCGAGCCGCCGGCGCCCGAGCTCCCGGCGCCCGAGCCACCGCTGTGCGAACCGCCACCCTGGGAGCCGCCGCCGCCGTGCGAGCCGCCACCCTGCGAGCCGCCGCCGTGCGGGCCGCCGCTGTCGGTGCTGGTGCGCTCCTGGTCGTCGGCGTTCGCGCGGATCCGCTGGGCCGCGGTGCGCAGGCTGCCGGCCACCTCCACCAGCGCCGGCGCCAGCTCGCTCGACCAGCGGCTGCGCAGCTCTTCGCCGTCGGGCCCGCGCCATGGCGCGCTCGTGACCGAAGACTGCAGCGCTCGCCGTGCGTTCTCGAGCGAGTCCGATCCGGCCGAGAGCTGTCGGGCGAACTCGCGCAGCTCGCCGATGTCAGCGCCGTAGTACGCCATGCTCTCCCCCGGGTCGGCACGTGAGCGTGCACTCGGGAGCGTAGCAGCGGGTGTCTCGGCGGTCCCATGGGGCGAATTGCCCATCGACGCGGCCGCAGGCGCCGGTTCCCCGGCATCCGTTCGCCATCCCTCACCGAGCCAGAAGCCGGAGCCGTCGCGCAATACGCCGCCCGCCGCGGGGCCATCACGGGGCGTCATCTCCGGCCGGACTCTTCGCGTCGCGCCGCGACACGGCAGAATCGAACGGTGCCCGCCTCGCCGAATCTGAAGCCCGACCACGCCTGCCTCATCGTCCACGGCAGCGACCAGCCCGGAATCGTCGCCGCCGTGTCGGCGATGATCACGCGCATCGGCGGCAACATCGTCGCGTTCGACCAGTACTCCGACGACCCCATCGGGGGCGCGTACTTCCAGCGCGTCGTCTTCCACCGGCCCGGCTTCGCCGCGGAGCGGCCGGTGATCGAGACCGAGATCGCACAGACCCTCGCCGGATTCGAGCTGGAGTGGTCGCTGACCGACCAATCGGTGCCCAAGCGCATGGCCATCCTCGCGTCGAAGCAGGACCACTGCCTGCTCGACCTGCTGTGGCGTCACCGCCGCGGCGATCTTCCGGTGACGATTCCCATGGTCATCTCGAACCACACGACGTCGGCCGAGGACGTGCGCTCGTTCGGCGTCCCCTTCTTCCATGTGCCGGGTGTGCCCGGCCCCGACAAGTCGGCGTCCGAGGCGAAGATCCTGGAGCTGCTCCGCGGCAACGTCGACGTCGTGGTGCTGGCGCGGTACATGCAGATCCTGTCCGGCGACTTCCTCCAGCAGCTCGGCGTGCCGGTGATCAACATCCACCACTCGTTCCTGCCCGCCTTCATCGGCGCGGAGCCGTACAAGAAGGCCAAGGAGCGCGGCGTCAAGCTCATCGGCGCGACTTCGCACTACGTCACCGACGACCTCGACGAGGGCCCCATCATCGAGCAGGACACCGTCCGCGTGACCCACGCCGACTCGGCCGCCGAGCTCGCCCGCCGCGGCGCCGATGTGGAGCGGCAGGTGCTCTCCCGCGCGGTGCTGTGGCATGCCGAGGACCGCGTGATCCGCCACGGCAATCACACGATCGTCTTCTGAGGACGGATGCCGCGGGCGGCCGTTGCCAGCCTCGCTCGGCGACGTCGAGGATTCAGGAAACACGCCGTCGCTTCGGACGTGCGGGCCCTCGCCGACGCGGACTTTCCTGAATCCTCGACGGCAGGCGACCGCGCCTCGCGTCAGACCAGCCGCAGCTCGGCGTCGATCGCGGCGGCCGCGGCACGCAGCGGCGGCAGGTAGCGCTCGACGACGTGGTCGACGCTGTCGCGCGTCGCACTGGTCGAGACGTTGACGGCGGCGACCACCTCGCCGCGCCGGCCGTGCAGGGGCACGGCCACCGAGCGCAGCCCCGGCTCGAGTTCGCCGTCCACCAGCGACCACCCCTGTTCGCGCACGCGCGCGAGCTCGGCCCGCAGCTCCGTGGGGTCGGTGAGCGTGCGGTCGGTGAGGGCGGGGAGAGCGGATGCCTCGAGCATCGCGTCGCGCGCGGCAGCCGGCATCCCGGCCAGCAGGACGCGTCCCATCGACGTCGCGAAGGCGGGGAACCTGGTGCCGATCGTGATGCGCACGCTCATGATGCGGCGCGTGGGCACGCGGGCGATGTAGACGATCTCGTCGCCGTCGAGCACTGCGGACGAGACGCTCTCGTCCACCTCGCGGGACAGCCGCTCGAGATGGGGCTGCACGATCTCGGGGATCGACAGCGCCGACAGGTAGCTGAAGCCCAGCTCGAGCACCCGCGGGGTGAGCGCGAAGAGCCTGTCGTGGCCGCGCACGTAGCCCAGTTCCTCCAGCGTGCGGAGGAATCGCCCGGCCGCCGCCCGCGTGATGTCCGCGCGTCGCGCGACCTCGCTGAGCGTGAGCTGCGGGTGGTCGGCATCGAACGCGCGGATCACGGCGAGACCACGGGCGAGGGACTGCACCGTGTCGCGGCCCGAGACGGGGTCGCTGGTCACGGTCACCGGCTCACCCTATCCGTCACCCCGCCGCGCCTCGGGCGACGGCGACGCGAGGGCTGCAGTTTCGTGCGAGCGCTGCGCCGAACGACGCGGCGCTCGCAGGAAACTGCAGCGCTCGTGCCACCATCCCTCCGAGTCACCGCTCGAGCACGACGGCGAGGCCCTGGCCGACGCCGATGCAGATCGCGGCCACGGCGACGCCTCCCCCGCGGCGGCGAAGCTCGTGCGCGGCGTGGCCGATGATGCGCCCGCCCGACGCGCCCAGGGGGTGGCCGATGGCGAGCGCACCGCCGTGGATGTTGACGCGTTCGGGGTCGAGATCGCCCCAGCCGCGGATGTCGGCGAGCGACTGCGACGCGAACGCCTCGTTCAGCTCGACGAGGTCGACGTCGGCCCACGTGCGGCCGGCCCTCGCGAGCGCCTTGTTGGCCGCCTCGATCGGTGCCAGGGGGAACACGTCGGGATCGACGCCGTGCGCGGCGCGGGCGGTGATGCGCGCGAGCGGCTCCGCGGACAGCGCGCCCTCACGGCCCAGCAGCACCGCCGAGGCGCCATCGTTGATCGGCGACGAGTTGCCCGCGGTCACCGAGCCGTCGCCGTCGGCGGCGAACAGCGCCTTGAGCCCGGCGAGCTTCTCCACCGAAGTGTCATCGCGGATGCCCTCGTCGCGCGCAAGCTCTGCGCCCGGCACCTGCACGATCTCGCCGTCGTAGACACCGGCGGCCCAGGCCGCGGCGGCGAGGCGGTGCGAGCGCACGGCGAACTCGTCCTGCTCGTGGCGCGAGATGCCCTGTTCGCGCGCGATCTTCTCGGCCGACTCGCCATTCGAGATCGTCCAGTGCTTCGGCAGCTTCGGATTCGTCATGCGCCAGCCGATGGACGTGTTCCACAGCGTCTGGTTGCCCACGCTCGGCCACGGGCGCGCCGACTTCTCGACGACGAACGGCGCGCGGCTCATGGACTCCACGCCTCCCGCCAGCACGATGTCCGCGTCGCCCGCCTCGATCGCGCGGGATCCCTGGATGACCGCCTCGACCGACGACGCGCACAGCCGGTTGACCGTGACGCCGGTCACCGACGTCGGGAATCCGGCGAGAAGCGCGGCCATGCGCGCGACGTTGCGGTTGTCTTCGCCCGCCTGGTTGGCGTCGCCGAAGATCACATCGTCGATCCGCGCGGGGTCGAGGCCGGTGCGCTCGATCGTCGCCTTCATGACGACGGCGGCGAGATCATCGGGACGGACGCCCGACAGCGCACCGCCGGCGCGTCCGAACGGCGTGCGCACGGCGTCATAGATGTAGGTGGACGACATGTCAGTTCCCTTCGACGGGGGCCGCTTCTCGAAGCTCCAACCCCGTGAGTTCGGCGAGCGAGGCGACGGTGTTGTCGCCGAACGCCTCGCGGACGGCGAAGCCCTCGGGTGTGACATCGAAGATCGCGTGGTCGGTGTAGACGCGGGTCACGCACGCGACACCGGTGAGCGGGTACGTGCACGCCGCGACCAGCTTGGACTCGCCGGTCTTGGTGAGCAGATCGGTCATGACGTAGACGTTCTTCGCGCCGATCGCGAGGTCCATGGCGCCGCCGACGGCGGGGATCGCGCCGGGCGCACCGGTGGACCAGTTCGCCAGGTCACCGCGCTCGGAGACCTGGAACGCGCCGAGCACGCAGACGTCGAGATGCCCGCCGCGCATCATGGCGAACGAGTCGGCATGGTGGAAGTACGCCGCGCCCGGCAGCGCGGTGACCGGCTGCTTGCCGGCGTTGATGAGGTCGGGATCGATGCGGTCCGGCTCGGGGGCCGGTCCCATGCCGAGCAGCCCGTTCTCCGTGTGCAGGATGATCTCGAGCGTCTCCGGCAGGAAGTTCGCCACCAGAGTCGGTGCCCCGATGCCGAGGTTGACGTACGAGCCCTCCGGGATGTCCTGCGCGATGCGCGCCGCGAGCTGCTCGCGGCTGATGAGTGTGCTCACTGGTCCGCCTTCGTCCGTGGCCCGGTCGCTGAGCCTGTCGAAGCGCTCACGAGCGGACGACCTTCAATGTCCACTCCCCCGACGAATGCGCCGTCGCGCAGCCAGTCCCGCTCGCCGACGGCGACGACGCGGTCGACGAAGATGCCGGGCGTCACGATCGACTCGGGATCGAGCGATCCGAGAGGCACGATCTCGTCGACCTGCACGATCGTGGTCGTCGCGGCGGCCGCCATGATGGGGCCGAAGTTGCGCGCGGTCTCACGGTAGACGAGGTTGCCCCAGCGGTCGCCGCGGTAGGCGCTCACGAGGGCGACATCCGCCCGGATGGGGTACTCGAGCGCGTACGTGCGCCCGTCGATCTCGCGGAGCTCCTTACCCTCGGCCAATTCGGTGCCCACACCCGTCGGCGAGAAGAACGCACCGATGCCCGCCCCCGCGGCGCGGATCCGCTCGGCGAGGTTGCCCTGCGGCACGAGCTCGAGCTCGATCTCGCCGGCACGATAGAGACCGTCGAAAACCCACGAGTCGTGCTGGCGCGGGAACGAGCAGAGGATCTTGCGCACCCGCTTCTTGGCCAGGAGCGCGGCCAGGCCGAGATCGCCGTTGCCGGCGTTGTTGTTCACGACGGTGAGATCCTTGGCGCCGTGCGCGATGAGGGCGTCGATCAGCTCGACCGGCTGCCCGGCACGCCCGAAGCCGCCGATCATGACGGTCGCTCCGTCGCGGATGCCGGCCACGGCGTCCGCGACCGAGCCCACGGTCTTGTCGATCATGCGACCTCCTGGTTGGCATGGCCTCTGTTCGCTCTGCGAACACCTGTGCGTTCTACGGCCATGCTACACCGCGGGCACGGCGGCGGCATCCGTCCGGGTGTCACGAAACGTGGAAGCCCGTCGGACGTAAGCGCGCGTCGCGACCCCCGGACACGCCGCGCGTCGCGACGCCGGACCGGCCACACCGTGGGCCGGGCGTGCGCGAGGCCGCACCCGGATCGGGTGCGGCCT